>JAZKHD010000008.1:0-70714 GCA_040385565.1 Bacteroidota bacterium
CAAGATGCCTCCCTTTCACTGATATAGTTAATAATACAAAGATATGAGCAATCTTCCCTATTAGGACGATGACTAGAAGGATTGCTTCGTACCTCGCAATGACAGCGTCTTGCGACGACGGCCGGAAGGCAATGACGGGGCAATTGAATTAATGTTAATTCCAAAACTAAATCTTCTTTTGGAGGTTACTCTATAAAATCACAACCTATGGAAACTACGAACCCGAACATTGAAGCAGCTGAGCCACATGGTGAGCAGGAAAATAAAAAATCTAATTATACTGAGCAGGCCGCTTCGACAGCTACAGAACACCCTGAAGAAAAAGACACAGACATTGAGGAGACAGCAACTGATGAGCACACAGATGATTTAGCCGGTGATCTTGCAGGTAATGCTTCAGGCAATGATGACAGCGCGGATTAACTTTAGTGCGCAAATCAATATTCAAAGCTAACCATGACGATTATCCAGATTTAATTGAGCTCTGGGAAGCTTCAGTTACCGCAACGCACCATTTTTTAGATGGGACGGACATAGCGCATTATAAAGCGTTAATTGTAAACTATTATTTTGATAATCTAAACCTGTATTTTGTTCGCGATGAGCAGGGTATGCTGGGTTTTATTGGCATAGCTGATGGCAACATTCAAATGTTGTTTTTATCACCGGCATTTATAGGTCAGGGCCTAGGCAAGCACCTTGTCGACTTTGCGGTACTTATGCATAACGTTACCACTGTTGATGTTAATGAGCAGAATATAGCTGCCAAAGGATTCTATGAAAATTTAGGATTTGAGGTTATAGGGAGATCTGAAATCGATGCTGCCGGAAAACCTTTTCCCGTATTGTCAATGACACTTTGAGTTAGGGGTGTTGGAGGATTGCTTCGTGCCTCGCAATGACAGGGTGCGGCGCAATAACAGCGTACCTCGCAATGACGGGGTGCCTCGCAATGACAGGGTGTGCGTAATGACACGGCGGATTGCTTCGTTCCTCGCAATGACAGGGTTTTCGTAATGACGGGGTACCTCGCAATGACAGTGCGAGTAGGATGACGAAATATTAAGAGAACAGCTTTAAAACAGGTTTGCCAAGTCCATCGGGGGTAGTGTAAAACGGCCTTTTTTCTACCAGGTAGTTCGTATCCGGTGAGATACCCAATGCGTGATAAATGGTTTGATGAACCTGATCAATTACAATAGGATTCTCAATGGTTTTGCAAGGTCTTTCATCGGCAGTTTTCCCATATACGAAGCCTTTTTTTATGCCGCCACCGAACATTAACATAGATCCTCCATCAGTAAAGTGACGGTGCATTCCATAGTTTTTGATGTCCTGAATCACGTCCGGCTGGTCAACCTGCTCCTGCACTTTTGCGTCCGGGCGCCCTTCTACCATCATGTCACGGCTGAACTCACTTGCCAGAATCACTAAGGTGCGGTCTAGACGGCCACTTTGCTCCAGGTCTTTAATAAGCTGCGCAATAGGCCCGTCAATCATCTTCTTCATACCCACCCCACGTGAGTTGCCATTGTCGTGGGTATCCCAACCTTTAAACGGTTCATACTCTGTGGTCACACTTACAAACCTTGCTCCTTGCTCAACAAGCCTTTTTGCCATCAAACATCCCAAACCAAATTTGCCGGTGTTGTAAACGTCGTATACCTCTTTTTTCTCTTTCGATAGATCAAAGGCTGCAGCTTCCGGAGATTTCAACAACATGTAGGCCTGCTCCATAGACCGGCGCAATGACTCCTTTTGGTAATCGCTTCCATAAGTACCCATCGGACTGTTTCCAATCAGCTGATTGTACAATTGATTTCTTTTTTCGAAACGGCTGGCCGACATTCCCACAGGTGGCTGTACAGACTTTAAGCCTGAAGTTGGATCAGGCAACAAAAAAGGACCAAATTCATTACCCAGAAAGCCCGCCGTATGATAAGCCTTTAATTCCTCCCCTTCGCCCAGGTTAAAACGCTGACCGATATTGATAAACGAAGGTATTACCGGGTTCAATGGGCCCAGTTCTTTAGCTATCCAGGAGCCTATGTGTGGAACAGATACCGATTGAGGTGGCTTGTAGCAAGTATGCCAATGGTATTGGTGTCTGGAATGCAAAATATGCCCCATATCTCCGGCTACGTATGACCGGATCAAAGTCCCCTTATCAAGAACCGACCCGATTGATTCCAGTCCTTCGGAAAAATTTATCCCATCAAGGGCAGTAGGCATAGATTTAAAGGTGCTCAACACACTGTTAGACTGCATTCCTTTAGAAAATGCGGTATATTTTTTAGGGTCGAAGGTGTCTGTATGCGGCATACCCCCAGCCATCCATAAAAGGATCACTGAATCTGCTGTCGACTTTGCATTTCTGTAATTACTTGCACCGAAAAGCTTGGTAATAGGCATCCCTGCAGCCATAGCGGCAATTGCAGCGGTACTTGTGTTCTTCAGAAAATCTCTTCTATTCCAATTCATATCGTCGATTTTAATAAATTATTTGAAACTCAGGTAACAGCACGATAGACCAAAACAGATCCTGTATCGCTTCCGCATCCGGAGAATCACCTAAAGCCCTTCCAGCCAAAACAACCTCTTTATCCGTTGGCATTCTGCCTAACGCTTTTTGATAGAACTCTGTGATGCCCTGTTTCTTGTTTTTAAATTTTGGTTGCCAGCGGATGGCACCCTGTTTTATCGCTTCATTAAACGTATTACCATTAGTAAACTCCAGTGCCTGCAGTAAGTTGGCCTGCGAATCCCTGCTTGTCGCTACCGTTTCACGATTCGGCCTGCCCAGGGACGTCAGGTAGCCGTTATTGGCAACCAACGACGACCGCACAAAAGCTGTATTCTTTCCTGAATTGTTATAAGTAAACTGTTTAAACGGATTGTATTTCAGTTCATTGTCTCTAAACACAGGAAATATTACATTGCTTATCGCGTCAGTAAATTGCTCAGCAGTCATACGCTTGCGCAGCATTCCGGTAAACTTGTATTTCGGACTTCCTATCAATGCTGCATCTTTAAAACCTACAGAACGCAATTGGTAGGTTTCAGATGTCGCTATCATGTAAATCAGTTCTTTCATGTCAAACTGTTTACCCGTGAAATTATAGGCCATCCAGTCTAACAGGTTTTGGTCCCAGGGCTCGTTGTCCATCACATCTACCGGCTCCACTAGTCCGCGTCCCATCATTTGCGCCCAAACGCGGTTTACAATTGTCCGGTATAACCTGCCATTCACAGGCTTCGTCATGTTTTGGGCCAATTGTTTACGCTTCTCTTCAACTGTAGCCTTACTGCTAATGTTTCCTAATTCTTTCCAGAGCATTCTTGGATCTACAAAACGGCCTGTAGGGATGTCGCAACGGTTGATTTCCAGGCTGGTTTTCGAAAACACATTTGCAAAAGCATAAGCATCTTCCAGCTTCCAATCGCTAATAAAACTATTGTGACAAGAGGCACATTTGAGGTTTAAGCCTAAAAACACCTGTGAAACATTTTGGGCAGCCTGCATTTCTGTGGTCTGACTGGAGTTCACTACCCCCCGCCATTCAATTCCCTGGATAAAACCTTTTGAATCGTTAGTAGGGTTAAGCAGCTCGCGTACAAACTGATCATAAGGCTTATTGGTTCTTAATGCCTGATATAGCCAATCGTTGATATTAGATCTTCCGCCAGTAATATATCCAGTACCGGTGTAGTCATTTCTCAAGGCATCATTCCAAAATGTCAGCCAATGCAATGCATAATCATCCTGCCTGTTCAGCAAATCCCTTACCCAAAGTGCTCTTTTATTTTGCCTGTTGTCGCTGGCAAAACTTTCAAATTCTTCAGGTGTTGGCAAAAGGCCGATGATGTCCAAATATATCCTGCGGAGGTAAACCCGGTCATCTACTTTCGCCGGCCAGGCAATCTTCCTCTTTTTGAAATAGTCATTTACCCAGATGTCTACCGGATTGCTTAACTTTTTAGAACCGGTTGCAGCAGGCATTTTTGGATTACGAGGGGCCAATTCGGCAACCCTAAACTCAGGGGTTTTAGTGCCTTTAGCACCACCATCTTGCCATGGAGCCCCTTTAGCAATCCAAAGCTTAACGATCCCAATATCTCTCTGGCTCAGTTTTTTGGCATCAGAAGGCATAAAATCTTTATGATCTACAGGAAGGTTGATGCGTCTGTACAGCTCGCTCTGCTCTGGTTTGCCGGGCACAATAACCGGACCCTCTTCTCCACCCTTGAGTGCCATCATTTTGCTGTCCAGCCTAAGTCCGCCCTTCATTTTCTTGACACCGTGACAGCTGTAGCAATTGTGCGCAAGAATAGCCCTCACCTCTGTATTGAGTTCAAAATCCTCCGGACTTAAGTTTTCAGACTTGGTGACAGGCAGTATGGCAATGGGATCCGGTTTAACTGCCGTAGCCTCATTTGGAGCCGCAGTCTCTCCGTCTTCAGGCCAGGGGGCACCTTCGCTTATCCAGAACCTGATCACTTCAATATCGCTAGCTTTTAACCTTTTACCTTCAGTAGGCATGGCCTTTTTATGATTTGCAGGTAGTGTAATACGCCTGAACAATTCACTTTTATCAGGCTTGCCTGGAATAATCACCGGTCCGTCTTCACCACCTTTAAAAGCCAGCGCCTTACTATCCAGCCTTAGTCCGCCCTTTCGTTTATCAGGGCCATGGCATTTATAACAGTTATTAGAAAAGATGCCTTGAACTTCCGCAACCAGGGCAACCTCATTTTGTTTTGTTAATGGCAGTGAATCCTTTTTTAAAGCCTCCAGATCAAATTTCGACGAAGGTTTTACCTGTTGCTTGGTCCATGGCAGGGTCGCCGAAATAAAATCATCACCATGGGTCAGTTCTGCACCAAGATGGCCGGCAACCGTAACACCAATAGCGGTGAGAAATAATATAAACCGGTAAGACCAAACTGCAAGTTTTGTTTTTTTCTTAGTGATTACATATACCAGTATAGAAGTGAAAAGCGCAAGTATTGCTGTAGCAATACCAGTCCATTTATGCAGGTCCACTCTGCTTCCCTGGTAGTCTCCGCCTGAGGACAGGATCCAACCAAATACTACAGAAACAGCCGCAGAAACCGCACCAATTACAACCAAAACCTTAATTCCCGGCCGCAGCTTAGAATCATAATTTTTTAATGTAAACAATTCCAGAATGGCTGCGATAATGATCACACTAATTGGAAAATGCACCACTAGAGGATGCAGATGACCCAGCAGGTCCCAAAGCCAATAGGTTTTTTCTTCAGACATGGTTTATTTAAAATGGCTATTGTAACAAAACTAAACTAAATGTTTTTTTATAAACTTATAGGATTTGGCAAATTAAATGTAGTTTTTGATTCCGGAGGCTTAAAATCAGGACTGGAATGTATAGCTTAGCTTACGATTGTGTCGGTCATGATTAACTTTTATAAATACCTGCCATATAGTAAAGAAGACGAAAATTGGGGCCTGATGGTGCTGAACGTGGGTTGTACACGTATTGAGGCTTCCTGGGAGTATCCATATAAGGGGCACCCTACCCATCACAATTTCAATTGGAAAAGCTGGCGCAGGCTGGAAGAGTACCAAGTTATTTATATATCAAGTGGCCAGGGAATATTTGAATCAGAGCATTGTCCGCAGGTAAACGTAAAAGCCGGCACCCTGATATTCCTGTTCCCCAACGAAAAGCACCGGTATAAGCCCGACAGCAGTACCGGCTGGGACGAATATTGGGTGGGTGCAAAGGGCGCTATTATTGATAACCTGTTAAGTGCCGGTTATTTATCGTTAGATAAGCCTTGTCATTACATTGGTTTTAATGATGGGATAATTGGCCTGTTCAATTTGATTATCGACAAAACAAAGCTTGAAAAGTCAGGATACCAGCCGCTCATTTCTGGAATTCTTCTTCATTTACTTGGCAACTGTCATTCACTGATCAAACAAAGTGACATTCTAGATAGCGAAGAAGAAACAATTACCAATAAGGCAAGACTGCTGTTTAGGGCAAACATTAACCAACTCTATTCTGCTGAACAGGCTGCCATCGACCTTAATGTGGGGTATTCCTGGTTTCGAAAGCGCTTTAAAAGTTACGCGGGTTTGTCTCCCGGACAATACTACCTTCAGCTGAAAATTGAAAGGGCCAAAGAATTACTAACCGGCAGCAACATGCGAATCAAAGAAATCTCTGTCGAACTTAATTTTGATACGAGCTTTTATTTCTCCAGGATTTTTAGAGAAAAGACCGGCTATAGTCCCAGCGATTACCGCAGTCGCAGCCGGGAAACCTAATTGCAAAAAAAAGCCACCCCTGGAGGGCGGCTAAGCTTGTTGGTCTACTTTGTGTATTAGGCAACAGCTTGTGACGATTTCCTGAATTGATCAGCATACATGGATAGTTGCGATTTCAATTCCTTACGTGCTAAATGTATACGTGTTTTAACAGTTCCAATTGGAATGTTAAGTTCTGCTGCAATCTCATGGTATTTATAACCCTCAAAGTAGCGTAAAAAGGGAGCAGAATATGCCGGGTCTACACGTTTCATCGCCTGGTTCACATCTTCCATAAGAAATTTGTTTTCACTACGGTTTTTTGATGAACTGTTTAACAACTGCGCTGATGACAATTCTTCTGAAGTATCAATGATGCTGTTTTTCCTGGTCATGCGCCTGTAGCTATTAATAAAAGTATTACGCATGATGGTGAACAGCCAGCCAGACATGTTTGTTCCCTCTTTGTAGAGGTGCGAATACCGTACTGCCTTAATCAGGGTGTCTTGTACAAGATCGTTGATGTCTTCATCATCAGATAAGAATTTCTTGGCCAATGTTAGAAGCTTTGGTCGCTCAGAGCAAATTTGCGAATCAAGTGTGGCGTTGTTCATAGTTTTGGAGATATAGGTTCGACAAAACCAACACAAACTATATACCAGAGGATCCAACAATTTGTGCCAAAAGCAATATTCCGTATATACCACATTAAATAAGTATTCCGCACGTAAATAGCTCCAAATCAGGCGTAGACAGCATCTATTTAGTGGTTACCCGCTTCCCGTGTTGCCCTTTGTCTGGCCATATCGGTTGTATCGGTGCCTGTACCATTACTTCCCGAGGTAGCACCTGTGCTATCGCTTTTAGGGTTTTGGCCGACTGTATCAGCTGGCTCTGCCCCGCGTTGTTCTGAAGATCCGCAAGCAGCAAACATAGTACAGGCTAATGCGAAAAGGATGATTTTTGATTTCATAACTATAGATTTTTGTTTGAAGGTTAACAATCCCCGGCAGGACTTGTTTCTTATATAATACCTAAAAACGAACCGTATTTAACGCAGAACGCCTTGAAAATTAAAAGGTTCGACATGAAGCTAGCCAACTTTATTTTGTGTCCATAAGAACAACTTAAAACAAACAGTGTTATTGGCTGTACAATAAACCTAACAACATGACCAATAACGAGCACACCCAAGAAAACACTGACCCTGGAAAGGTTCAATTGAACGACGAATACGAATTTGAATATTTAGAGCGTAAGATAAATGTAGACCGCAATGCGATCCGTGAAGCCATCGAACAGGTAGGAAATGACCGTGAAAAGGTTGAAGAATACCTGACCAACAACCGGGGATTGTAAGCAAAATATCACCATTTATTAGCTTTCTGTTTACAACAACCCGTCGATCATCTTTTTAACTGCTTCATTTTCCGGGAAAGCGGTGAATTTATTATTCAGCACTCCATTCTTATTGTATAATAAGTACGACGGGATGTATTCAAAACCGAACTGTTTCATTAGGTATGTCCACTGGTTGTCATCCAGGTAGTAATGTTCGTTACCAATCCCTTTAACTTTTTCTTCCCAGAGTTTGCGTGGCGATGACCTGTTCGTTAAATATACAAATACAACATCTTTACCATAATATTCCGCTTTTGTATTCCTGAAGCGTTGCATGGCATCCAGGCAAGGGCCACACCATGTTGCCCAAAAGTCTACCAGCACTACCTTGCCTTTATGCTTGCTTAGTATGGTTTCGATGATTTTATCTACCGCAATTGAAGCAACATCATTGATTACGACCGGGGATTTGAGTTTATCGAGTTTTGCCACCTGTTCGTTTTTTCGAAAAAGTATTTTCGCGATTGCTCCATTCCCCCAGTAACTGGTGATGTTCCCTTTCTGCTTTTCGCTGAACGGCCGGAGCTCTTCAGTTAGTTGTCGGCCATACGCACTGGCAGCCAGGATATCATAATATAAGCCATCGTTGAAGCCCAGCAGGTCTGCTAAAATTTCTTTCGTGCCTGCCAGCCAGGTTGGAATGTCAACTTCGGCAATCGGCGGGATTGCTAAAACTTCGTTTTGCAGGAGCCTTCTTTGGAACTCCCAGAATGATCCGTAAGCATATAGGTATTTTGGGTCGTTGAGCTTAAGGTCTTTCAAAAAACGGTAATAAGACCTGTCAACTTTTTGGATCACAGGCTTCTTGTTTTTATCACCATTGGTTATCGAATAATTGGCATGCATTGCCTTATCGTAATCAAATAATGCCCCATTATAGAATAATAGTCTGAAATCATCAGTCAATACCCCTTTCAATTCGTCTGATAGGAGCGAATCACTTTCCACAACTGCCAATCTTTCTATCAAATTAGCTTTAGCACTGTTTAAAAAATCTTCCGGTTTACTGTTATATAAAGGTTCTTCCTTAACCTGCGGAAATTCGATCATCCTGCCAATTAAATCAGTGGCGCGCAGAATATCATGTTGACTCATGCCTGGTATGCCGGTAATACTTTCTATTTCAGCACTAGAATTGTAAGTAATATCAATGTGTGTAGCCTCCTCACTATTCAATTTTAGAAGAATGTACCTACCCGGATTTAAACTTGTAGAAAAGTTCCCGAAAGATAGGTTTGCTTCCACATCGGCATTGAGAGAGAAATTTCCAGATTGATCAACAACCGCTTTATATTTAACAAACTCTCCGGAAATCTGATGTGATACCGCAACCGTTACAATTGCACCGTCCTTTACGATCGCATTAGGAGCTTTTATAGTACCGGTTAGCTTAGCAGTTCCTGCAACTATCATCGGCTTACCCAGACCCTTATACGGTGGCGCAGGCGCTTTACAGGATAAGAAAGGCAATGCGCTGCACACAACTAAGAATATGACTTTTAATATTTTATTTATCGTGAGTTTGTTTCTCATATATTGACCTTAAAACTTTTTAAACTTGAAATATAGCAGCACGGGATTGCCATTAGGCCCGAGTTTCCTTTTAATGTTTTCCGGCAACTTAGCATTGTTAGAAGGATGTACCAAATAAGCGAAGTGCGTGCCATCGGTGCCTACAACAGCGGCAGTTAAAGTCAGCTCACTAGGCGCATCTACCTTGAGATGCGTATAACCAATAACCTTTTGCGAACGTTTTGAATACAGCAGGTTTTTCCATTCTTTTTCAGTTTTATAATAAAAATATATCAAGTCATCGGTGAGGTATAAGTGATCGGTATTCACGATCAGTTTACTGCGTTGCATCTCTTCGAGAAATATTCCGAGCGCATCGAATTTTTCGTTTTTCAGGAAATCGTCGGAGATTTTATACGCATCAGGAAGGTCAAACTCATACGCAACATGAGCACCGGTTTCATCGACATGGTAAATCTTGTTTTCCAAAAGCGGCAGGTAGAATACAGAATCCCGGTAGACTTCTAAGGCATGTTGCCTAACATAATTCATCTTTAATATTGGATCAGGAATTTTTAGGGAGGATTGAATATGTTTTAAATGGCTATCGAAAATTCCTAATCTATCGTTTGTCCGTTTGGTACTAATGCGCTCAAAAACGTAGAGATCACTAGCCGATGCAAACTGAAATCCTGTCTTTTTGAAATCTTTAATAGGAACTTCTTCAATAAACTTGCCCGTCAAATCATAGGCAAATATTTTGGTGATCTGCTTATCTAACACCTCAAGAACTCTTTTATCTCTGTTCAGGTAAACATCAGACATATTTAAAATCTGTCCCGGTCCTGGCGTTAGCAGCTCCAATTTGCGCTTAGGATTGCCATCTAAATCAAACATCAAGATCTTCCCCTTTGCCTTTTGAGGAATAATAATCAGGCTATCGACCAGGAAAACCTCTTCGTAATCCCCTATCTCGTATCCTTTATCATCAACTAAGATTTTAAACGATATCGAATCCGAAATTTGGCTCAGATCCATTGGTTTAGTTTTCCCTGGATCGAACTTAATCTTTCGCACAATGGGGGTTAAAGGGCGATCTTCACTTTTACATGAGCATAGGGCCAATCCTATTAGGCAATAAAAAGCAATTAGCTGTCTGGAGTTCATATCTTGTTAAAACGAATGTAGATAAAGAAGTTCAGATTTAAACTTGTGGTATTCGGTGTTTGCTTACTATCCCCAGATTCTCCTGTTGAAAAGTTTTCTATTCAATTTTACGTTATTATTTTAGATTTGATTTATTGGAAAGGCCAGCTTATCAGCCCTACTGACCCCAATTTAAAACCTTTACGCAAAATAAGCCGACAGGAAAAACAAGCGAACATATGTTAGGACTCAGAACAACAATTTATAAAGTTGGCGACATTCAAAAGGCAACAGAATGGTACTCAAAAGCATTTGAAACAGAACCTTATTACAACGAACCTTACTATGTCGGCTTCAACATCCAAGGATATGAATTGGGTCTTCAACCTGAAGAAAATCCGACTTTAGATAAAACGGAAAGCGTAGTTTCCTATTGGGGTGTAGCACACATTCAAGAAACTTACGACCGGCTTATTGAATTAGGAGCGACCGAAAATGAAAAGCCATATAATGTTGGTGGAGAATTAATGACGGCTACTGTCAAAGACCCATTTGGAAATGTTATTGGATTAATCTACAATCCTTACTTTCAACTTAAAACTGAATAATGGCTTCTGAACAGAATTTTGTCGACTTCGTTATTGGTCAAATAAGAAACGCCGGAGAAGTGACCGCTAAAAAGATGTTTGGCGAATATGGTATTTATGCTGACGGAAAATTATTCGGATTGATATGCGACAACAAATTGTTCATCAAACCAACCAATTCCGGAAGAGAGTTTATAGGCAATGTTATTGAAGCAGCACCTTACGAAGGAGCAAAACCGAGCTTCCTTATAGAAGAAAAAATTGAAGACAGTGATTGGTTGAGTGAGCTAGTTAGAATTTCACTCATTGAATTACCAGCACCAAAGCCGAAGAAAAAGAGCTAAGTAGCTATGGATTGTAGCTGATCGTACAAATTCTCTATAACGAATTTTCATTAGAAAGACCATTAGTAACAAAGAGTGCTACCTTTAGCAGCATTGACCATTCAAAACATGCAACAGGTACTCTTTTATGCTTCGGCTTTCGTTGTGATTGCTACGGTTATACCGTTTATACGGCATGACTATTGGATATTCAGGGTATTCGAGTATCCCAGGCTACAAAAACTAGTACTAAATGTTGTGCTGGTAGCTTTAAATATTTGGTTCTTACCTATTGAAACTCATCAAAAGATAGTCTTCGGGCTGCTAATAATCAATCTGATTTATCTATTATATCTTGTATTACCGTTTACGATATTGGGGCGCCGGCAAATCGTCTCTTCGACAAAGCCAGACGGCGATAACAACATCTCCTTGCTTGTTGCCAATGTTTACCAGGATAACAGAGAAAGCAAAAAGTACATCGACCTAATTAACCAATGTGATCCTGATGTAGTTCTGATGGTAGAAACCAACCTTTGGTGGCAACAGCAGATGGATGAAATTGGCGAACGTTATCCCCATCAGCTAAAAATGCCCCTGGAAAATACTTATGGGATGATCTTTTATTCCAGGCTAGAACTTCGAAATGGCAGCATCAATTTCCTTGTGGAAGATGATATTCCTTCCATACAAGTGGAGGCTAAACTGAAGTCCGGTCAGTGGGTAACATTATACTGCCTCCATCCGGAACCACCGGTTCCGCAGGAAAACCCAAGGTCTACTGAGAGGGACAAAGAAATCCTGCTGGTAGCTAAATTAGCTAAGGAATGTAAACTTCCTGTGATTGTAATGGGTGACCTGAATGATGTGGCCTGGAGTTACACCACCGAACTCTTCGGAAAGGTTTCGGGCTTACTGGATCCAAGAAGGGGCCGGGGATTTTTCAATAGCTTTAATGCGAAGTATTTTTTTCTGCGCTTTCCCCTCGATCACATCTTCTGCTCTGCAGATTTCACGCTATCAGGGATCAAACGTATGGATAGTTGCGGTTCTGACCATTTTCCAATGTGCATCAACTTTCAATATAATCCCAGTTTAAAGCCATTGAACAAAGAGCCAGTTGCAGAGGATTCTGATATCGAACTAGCAGAAGAAAAGATTAATGAGCCAACAGGTTAATGGGCGACATTAGCTTTACCCTAATTTTGTGCCAGGTTTATCAAAAATTTACCCTAATTCTGCCCCATATTTTTCGAAGATTACCCTAATTCTGTGCCTTGAATTAGCTGATGATAGATTACCTTTTGGTGTCGCTTAAGTACCAGCGATATGAAATAGCTTCTAGTAAATTGAAGGTCTAGTGGAAAATATTTGGACAACCAAATACTAGTGTTATATTTGACAACCATTTGGTTGTATAACCAAAGCCTATGCAAATGTATTAGGCAAATTGTCGCAAGGATTAATCCTAAACTGTAAAAGAACATTAACATGAAAAGGCTTATAATTTTAACCATCTTTATCGCATCAAACTTATCCTTGCGCGCCCAATCGCCACAGAAAAGCGGCTATGCTCCCGTTAACGGAATCAAAATGTACTATCAAGTTTACGGAGAAGGTGACCCACTGGTATTAATCCATGGCGGGGGCTCTAATTTTGACATCACATTTGGAAGAGTACTACCGATGCTGGCAAAACACCGCAAGGTTATTGCTGTTGAGCTTCAGGCACACGGAAGGACAAATGATAGGGACATGGCTTTAAGTTTCGAGCAAGACGCGGATGATGTGGCAAGTTTATTAAGTTATCTAAAAATAGATAAAGCAGATTTCTTTGGTTTTAGTAATGGCGGAACAACAACCTTGCAGATTGCAATCCGACATCCAAAAATTGTAGACAAAATCGTTCTGGGGTCTCCTTTGAGTAAGCGAAATGGAGTACCTAACCAATTTTGGGACTTTATGAAACAAGCCTCATTGGACAATATGCCTCAGTTACTCAAAGACGCTTACGTAAAAGTTGCTCCTGATGGGCTTCAAAATATGCATGATAAGGATGCTAAAAGAATGCAAAATTTTAAAGACATTCCAGATGCTCAAATCCAGGAAATTACCGCAAAAGCATTTATTATTATTGGTGATAAAGATGTAATTCTGCCTGAACATGCGCTGGAGATGCACCGCTTGCTTGCTGGTTCTCAACTAGCAATTATTCCCGGCACACATGGAGAATATATTGAAGAATTAACAACGCTTGGCCAACATTCAAATCTGGCAAAATTCGTTATTCCTATGATTGAAAGTTTTCTTGACAGAAAGTAAGTAGCATCATTGAACATTGCTATTCTCTTCATCTTTATCAATATCCGCCGAGCGGAGTGTCTGGCTACAGAAAAAATTAATGAGCCAACCGGTTCTACAGCTATATAGATTAAATGATGGTGTTAATCACATTGGTAAGTATAAACTACGCCATTCATTGAAGTAACACGGCCCTTAGCATCGAAACTGCTTATCATCTCAGTAGGATAACCATAAGTAGTAAATGTAATCTGTTTAACTAAATTTTTAGAAGCTTTTCCAAAAAAACCAGCATGAACAAGCACTGCCTCATCACGTCCTAATAAGCCGGTTAGCTTAAGCGGCGTATTAAGTCCGGAACACGATTGTGCAGGTTTATTATCATAAGTGATATCCGAAACTTGTCCGGAATAGTAAGGTTCCGGAGCAGTGATTTTAACAAGGTTCCCATCTTTGTAGCTTAACCTCATATTGACATAAGTTACCCCACCATTTGGGTCAGTTCCAGGTCTGTCGAAGGAAATTAAAAAACCTTCGGCGTCATATTTACAGTTGAAATTGTAAATTGATGAAGAAATAACGTGGCCATTACCGTCCAGGTTATAAATAGCCTTACTCTGCCTGCCGTCAAATTCAACTGCATCTACCGTGATTGAATTTTTACTATAAGAAAATGTTGTTTTATTTTGGCCATCACTTTTAATGCTGGTCACTTTCCCATTTTTGTCGTATGTAAAATAAGTTAAGTTTACCGGCTTTCCTGCATAATCTAAAACAGCCCATGATTTAACGTAGTCACAGGTATTCTCCGGGATTCCCTCCTCCTTACTTTTGGAACACGAAGCAAATAAAAAAAAGCACAAAAAGAAATACAGAGGAGTCCTGAAAAAATTTGTCATAAAAGCGATAGTTTGTTTGGTGTCCAAATATAAAACTAAATCAGAAATTTCCGATCAGTAGTGAAGTGTTGTTACCTCGGGTGTCACTCGCCTATCTTTGCTTAATTTGATTGCGGAAATTACTCATGCTACGGATAAAAATACCCAATATCCCATATTGGAATAGACGAGCGAATTTTTTTAAATTATTATGTAACTATCTTTATCAGCAGATGAGGAAACAGGATTTACAGAATACATTCGGAAACATTGACATTTATTTATTTGACCAGATACTTAAAGGCACCTATGATAATTGTGACCTGATTTTAGATGCCGGATGCGGAACCGGAAGAAACCTGATTTACGCTTTAAAAAGTGGTGCTAAGGTTTATGGGGTAGATCAGAATGCGGAAGCAATCGCACATTTGAGAAACGTTGCAAGAGCATTTCCTCAAGTCATTCCGGAAGAAAATTTCAAGGTAGCATCTGTGGAACAACTTCCTTTTAAAGGCGAAACCTTTGATTTAGTCATTAGCAGCGCTGTGCTGCACTTTGCGGAGAACCTTAGTCATTTTGAAGCCATGCTGAGTTCTATGTGGGATGTACTTAAGCCCGGCGGATATTTCTTTTGTCGCCTCGCTTCAGAAATTGGTATTGAATCCTTAGTAAGGTTCATTGGAAATGGAAGGTACATCCTTCCAGATGGATCAGAGCGCTTTCTGGTGAATCAAGAAATGTTACTTAGGTTAACGAAAAAGCTGGGCGGGGAACTTCATGAACCAATCAAAACAACCAATGTTCAAAACCTAAGAAGCATGACGACCTGGTGTGTGCGTAAAATCAGTCCTTCTTATCAATCTCCAATACCGGAATAAATTTCCGTTTGTTCCATAACCTTTTATAGGATTTTCCTTCAATAAACCGATAAAAACAAGTAGCCCTTATATGACCGGATTGCGGCAGCATCAGGGTAACGCAATGACCCTCTAGCAGTTCAATGATTTGATGAATGTCTGTCGCTTTGACGTAATGCGATGTGCCTGGCCTTCTTTCGATATCAATCATACTGAAATCACCGCCCTCATTTATAATATAAGTGCGTTCAATGTATCCACCACTTAAAATATGCGTCACAAAATCAAAGGGGTGGTCGTGCGGGTCGCCGCCATCCGGAGCGCTAAATTCATTGAATGAGGCATCAAATGGCAAGCCTTTAATGTGGTGCTTTTTAAATTGCCTGGATAGCTTTTCAGCCTTAATCGATAATTTCATGTTCTTTTATAACAAATCATAAAAAAATCTGTTCCCGTTATTTAGCGTTCCAGGCTATTCGTTTCTGGAATTTAACAGTCCGGGCGCCACTGCTAGTTCACCACTGGTAAAATCAATTATACCATTTACCTCATCCTCAATGTTAGTGGCCTGCGTATACACATCGCCCGCAATAGGCCGCTTTCTCAGTTCTTCCTTATATTGTTTGATCTGAACAGTTCGTTCTTCATCACCCCGTGGCCCGCCATAGTTCGCGAAGCCAAACCCGCCCCACTCACTTACCAGCAATGGCACCTGCTTGCGGTAAAAAAATGCATCTCCCACAGTTAATGGAAAGGCTGCTACGCCGTGTTGCTTACCGGCTACAAGATCGTCCAGTTGTCTCTTCCACTCATGTAGCTCGGGGGTATATAAGTGAACGGTAAGCAGGTCGCTCTTCAATCTCCCTTCATACGAGATGTGCTGCCAGCCATCGTTATCTACTACTAAAAACTGAGGGTAGGCGATCTGCATGTAATGGTAGGTATCTATAATGTAACGCCTGGTTTCTTCATTGGTAGCAATATCCTGTGCACCCCAGTCTTCATTATAAAGACTCCAAATGATTACCGAGGGATGGGTGGCAATTAACGCAAGCATCCTTAGCAGTTCAGCTTTGTGGTTAGCCTTGCTTTGCGGTGTAGAACGGTGCGGACTAGGCACTTCAACCCAAAGCAGCATACCCATTTTATCGGCAAGATTATAGATCCTTGGGTCAACCCCGGCAATATGGATACGAACCAGATTGCAGCCCAGGGCCTTCATGGCATGCATGTGCAGTTGGATCTGTTCATAGCTTGCTATCCCCGGCTGGTATAAAATACCATCGAGGTAGGTAGACTTATTGTTCAAGTAGATACAGCATCCCCTGGCTTCTACTTTCCTTAAGCCGAAATGCGATTCTATACCTGAACTGCGCCCATTTGCATCTACAATCTCTGCAACGAGGCGGTACAAATGGGGCGTTTCGGGCGACCAAAGCTGCGCACCCGGTACTTCAATTACAAGTCTTTGCTGTTTCTGTCCGGCGGCTAATACCAGCGCATATTCATCGCTGGCAATCGGCGCTTCTACCTTATGGTTTTGCTCCTTTTTGAACACCTTCAATTTAATGGTGTACTGTCCGGGATCATGGATCCTGGTTGTGAGTGTGAAGCGCACCAGTTCATCCTCAACAATGCTTACTACACCTAACCGGGAGCGCAGGCGGTTCCGTTCTACTGATTCCAGCCATACGCTCCGAACAGCGCCGCTATTGGTTTGGTACCAAATTCCTCCTCGTTTGTAAACTGCCGATTCTTGTTTGCCCCGGGTGGTATCGGCATCCATTGAATTGGCTACCCTTACCGTGATGCGGTTCGTTTCTTTCAACTTTGCGCGGTCCAGCTCATACGAAAATGAGGTATACTCTCCCGTATGCAATTCTTCTCCTTCAATGGTTTTTAAAGGAAGGCCATTTAGCCAAACCCGGGTTTCGTAACCACACGCCCCAAAGGTAAGCTGAAGCAGTGAATGGCTTTCGCTTTCCTCATCGGCAAATATGGGAAGTGGAAATTCCCGCTCATACCAGACTACGATCTTATCTTGCCAGGATGCCTGCTGTGGCTGTTGTTTGGCCATTTCACTTTCTACAGTTCCAGGCCAATTGGCGGTATTATCGTAGTTGTGCCCCACATACCAGTTTTCCACCAGGCCTTTATCGTCAGCATCGAGTGCAAACTTCCACTCCCCATCAAGTAAGATAAATGCATTCGGACGAATAACCGCTCGTGGAAGGGGGTTGATGTATTCTTCATTGTAATAGCCATCTTCACGGCTTTTGGTCAGGCTATAATTGAGGTGATCTGTCGCTTTTTCCATTAATGGTATTGGTTTTTATGAATAGGCTGGTTGATTATTTAGTGCCATTTGCGCGTTGCGTAGCGCCCGGGCATAGGGTTCGTTGAGTATCCGTCCATGTGGATTGTCCTGATCCGCATCCCATAGTCCTGAATGGTGCCAATAGTGGAGGTGGTCCCAGTCGGGCCGGTCTATGATCGGATACAAACATACGCCCATCAGCGGCACGCCAAAATCAATGGCTTTTATACATTCTTTCGTGATGAATTCGATCCAGTTGGGCCGGTGTTCTCCCGAGTGGCTTGTTTCTGCCAGCACCATTGGTTTTTGGTAGCGCTCATAGGCTTCCAGTAATAAGGACGAAAGCCCACGCCATCTTGGATCGGGATCTAGATTGGCCCATGGTAAGAAAGTGTACTCCACTGAAACCCATTGGTTGTTGTAGTAAAAATTGAAGCCCATATAGTCGATTAGGTCAGGGCTGCCTCCAAGTTCCGGACACATCATTCCTGTCAGCATATCTGTTACCTGAAACTGCAGCAGGTGATCTTCAGCAGCCTTTTGCACAGCATCCGGATTAGCGCCTAAAGGAGGAACAATGTTTACAATAGGTTCGGTGGTTAGAATTAAGAGCTTTGGGTCGATCTTCTTCATTTCTTTTATTGCCTGAATGTAGGCCTTCACTAAAGCATACTTCACATCCCAACCCATGCCCCTTGCATATGGTGTGGTGCTGGCATGGTCGCCACCAAGCCAGGAAATAAATCCCACTTCGTTAACCGGGGTGACGATCAATTGTCTGCCCGGACAATATGCTTTAAAAAATTCCGCAAACGCAGTACAAACCTTCACAAACCGGTCACAGAAATGCGGGTGCAGCGGACTTAGGTCATCGGGATAGCCGAAATGACAGATGTCCCAGATCTGCTGGATTCCCTCACTAATGCCTGCATCAATCATTTTGGTTACTGAGGAAAAGTCGTACACATAGGGCTGTTTTTCAATATGGCTCCAGCGAATCCCCTCCCTAACTGTGGTCAACCCTATTCCATTGAGTAAGGTATAATCCAGTATAACATGTTCAATGTGGCCGGTAGTGTTCAACAAATCAACACGGTTGCCAAAATGGTTTAGCTGGTCTGAACATTCAAAACCGGCCATCCAAAACGACTGAAAGGGTGAAGGTGCTGATTGGCTTGTTTCCATATTCACAGACTTAGTTGGGTGCTCCTGTTAGCATAACGGGTTGATCGAAGTGCCTTTTTACAGTCTGCAATGCCGAGCCAATCACCTGGTGCATGTCGTAATATTGATAGGTGGCCAAACGCCCCCCGAAAATGACATTTGTTTCCTGATGTGCCAGGGTCTGATATTTATTAAATATCGCTGTATTCCGTTCATCATTGATAGGGTAATACGCCTCCTTTTCCGGGCTCCATTCTTCCGGATATTCTTTTGTTACGACCGTCTTCGGTTGTTTGCCAAATTCAAAATGCTTGTGTTCGAGTGTTCTGGTATAGGGTATTTCTCTCTCGGTGTAATTGATCACTGCATTTCCCTGATGGTTCTCTTCATCAAACACTTCATGTTCAAACCGGAGACTTCTGTACTCCAATCTGCCGAACTGATAATTATAAAACTGATCCAGATTTCCTGTGAATACGATTTGATCTGCCTTTGCATTCCAGTATTCACGGTCTTGAAAGTAATCGGATTCCAGTTTTACTTCCACTCCCTTCAATAAGCCCTCAATTAGCTTATTGTATCCTCCAATGGGTATGCCCTGGTATTTATCATTGAAGTAATTGTTGTCGTACGTAAAGCGCACCGGTAACCGTTTGATGATGAATGCAGGAAGCTCGTTAGCCGGACGGCCCCATTGCTTCTCCGTATAGCCCTTAATTAGCTTTTCATAAATGTCTTTACCTACCAGCGACAATGCCTGTTCTTCTAAATTCGCCGGTGCCGTGATTTTAGTTTGATCAATCTGCGACTGGATTTTCGCCTGCGCTTCTGCAGGTGTTTTCACTTTCCACAGCTGATAGAAAGTGTTCATGTTAAAGGGTAAGTTAAATAGCTCACCTTTATAATTGGCCACAGGGCTGTTGGTATAGCGGTTAAACTCAACAAAGGAATTCACATAGTCCCATATCTTTTTATCATTGGTGTGGAAGATGTGGGCGCCGTACATGTGCACATTGATGCCTTCCATTTGTTCGCAGTGGATGTTTCCTCCTTCATGAATTCTTTTATCGATAACAAGACATGTTTTTCCTCGTTTAGTTGCCTCACAGGCGAATACAGATCCAAAAAGGCCACTGCCTACAATCAGGTAATCGTATTGTCTCTCTTGTTCCATAGCGTTTGTCTTATTCCATCAAGGCTCGTTACTTGGGCCATTTCAGGGTTGGTGCGGGAGCAACACGCTAAAAGGAACACTTGTTTTCTAACGATGACTATATGGGCTTATTCAGGTAGATAGAACTGAAGTTGGGTATTTATACTTGGAATGTTGTTGTGAATACGCCCCAATAAAATCTGTATTTTTTTAAACCTTCATTCAGGAATTTAGTTATTTAAGCATCGAATCAGAAGTCATGAAAAACAACAACCCACATACGAAATATCCGGTACCACCCTTCCCAAAACAGGAACAAGAGGCACCAGGCACAGAAAATCAATTGAAACCTAAGGCCGACCATGGTGAAGAAAGTTATCAGGGTTCAGGTAAGCTGGAAGGTAAAAAGGCGGTCATCACCGGTGGAGACTCCGGGATTGGAAAGGCCGTTGCCATTGCATTTGCCAGAGAAGGTGCCGACGTGCTGATCTCCTACCTCGCTGACTCAGAAGATAAAGATGCGCAGGATACGGCCGACTGGGTAGAAAAATCTGGCAGGAAAGCTGTTTTGGTTAAAGGCGACATTAGGTCTGACGCACATTGCAAGGAAATTATCGAAACTGCGGTTGCAGAATTTGGCGCTATAGATATTTTGGTAAACAATGCGGCTTTTCAAATGGCCCGCGAAAGCATGGACGAGATTACTTCGGAGGAATGGCAGCGTACATTCGATACCAATATTCACCCGATGTTCTATTTGTCTAAAGCGGCGCAGTCGCACATGAAACCCGGAAGCAGTATCATCAATACTACTTCTGTTCAGTCGTACTCACCCAGTGCCCATCTATTACCCTATGCCGCGACTAAAAGCGCAATTCAAAACTTTACTGCTAACCTGGCGCAGATGCTGCTTGAAGCCGGAACGGGCATTCGCGTAAATGCGGTAGCACCCGGGCCGATTTGGACGCCGCTCATCCCGTCGACCATGCCGGAGCCTGAAACCTTCGGAAAAGATACTCCAATGGGAAGGCCCGGACAGCCGATTGAGGTTGCGGTTGCCTTCGTATTTCTGGCCTCTGACGATGCGAGTTACATTGCTGGCGCAACATTACCGGTTACAGGGGGAAGGGTTACGATTTAGAAACAAACTGGATATTGGACTACTTATTTAGTATTCTTAGCTGCCAATTGTATCGCTTCTTTTATACGTAGATAGGTACCGCAACGGCAAATGTTACCGGCCATAGCATCATCAATATCCTGTGATGAAGGATTTTTATTTTCCTTCAACAACACTGCGGCCGACATGATCTGCCCGGCCTGGCAGTATCCGCATTGAGACACATCCAAATCAAGCCAGGCTTTTTGTAATGGATGGGTATTGGTATCTGACAACCCCTCTATGGTTACTACTTTTTTGCCTTGTGCCCGGCTTATTTTAGTGACGCAGGACCGAACTGCTTCGCCATCAAGGTGCACAACACAGGCGCCACATTGAGCAACCCCACAACCGTATTTTGTACCAACAAGACCTATACTATCGCGAAGAAACCAAAGCAAAGGTGTATTTGGATCTGCATCTACTTTATATGTCTTCTTATTGATATTTAGCGTGATCATATGAATTTCTTAACTGTTATAATTGGACACTTGTGACTTCTGATTTTTGTAAAAGGAAAGGCTGCTGATAGTATCGTTTGCCATAGGCTTTGTAAAGTGCGTTGGCTACTGCTCCAAATACTGGTGGAAATGGCGGTTCTCCCAACCCGGTTGGATCGATATCGTTTTGCACAAATGAAACGTCGATCTTCTTTGGCGCTTCATTCATACGGATAATCCTGTATTTGTGGAAGTTATTTTCTTCAACCACACCGTCTCTGTGTGTTAGTCCGCCATATAGACTGTTTCCAATACCATCAACTACAGCACCTTGTACCATATTTGCCGCTGCATCAGGGTTGATAACGATACCACAATCAATGGCACTAAAAACACGTTCTACATATGGCTGACCATCCCTGATAACCATATCAACCACATGTGCGGCGTATGAATTGTGGCAAAAATAGGCCGCTACACCTCTGCTAAATTTCTTATCGTCAGCACCGGCCCAGCCGGACTTCTCTTTCACCAGCTTTAATACCTGGGCATAGCGATCAGCATCATATTCGTTATTTTTCCCAACTGGCTTTTCTTTTGCCCTTTTTAATAGTTCCAACCTAAATTCAATCGGGTCTTTACCCATTGCTTCTGCGAGTTCATCCAGAAAGGACTGCTCGGCAGCAGCATTAAA
The DNA here is from genome assembly GCA_040385565.1 of Bacteroidota bacterium. Lineage (GTDB taxonomy): Bacteria > Bacteroidota > Bacteroidia > Sphingobacteriales > Sphingobacteriaceae > Pedobacter. The sequence goes on from JAZKHD010000008.1 coordinate 22,228, forward strand.
ATTAGACCGGGGTGCCCTGAAAGCACCAATGGTAATGTTAGATGGGATTGCCCAACCTTCGGCCAGATAGTTGTCTACCGCCCCTGCCGGAAACCTGTTTGCATGAATGGCATGTTCCGGAATTCCTCCGCCTTTAACATGAAAAGCAATCAGGTTTTTATCCGCATCAAGGGCTGCCCTATAGGTTGCCGTGTACATCGGCCGATAGATGCCGTACGTCGAATCATCTTCACGACTATAAATAAGCTTTATCGGTGCTTTAGCTTTTTTTGATATGAGGGCTGCTTCAACTAAATAATGACTGTATGCACGTCTGCCAAAGCCTCCGCCCATCCGGGTCATCTGTATCTCTACTTTATCTGCCGGAAGGTTCAACACTTTACAAAGTGTAGGTTCAGCTGCTCCCGGTGCCTGCAATGGTCCAACCAGCAATGCTTTTTCGTCCGTAACATGGGCAAAGAAATTCATAGGCTCCATGCAGTTGTGTGCCAGAAAAGGTGCATCATAAGTACGCTCAATAATTTGTGCGGCATTCTTAAAAGCAGCCTCCGGATCGCCATCCTTTCTCAGTTGCTGTGCCGGCTTCTTCGCAAATTCTCGCATCTTTTGCAGTTGGGCAGCAGTATTCTCCAGTTCGCCTGGAACGATAACTTCGCGTTTACCACCCCGTCCTGCCATGGTATCTTTTACATCTCCCGCAGGCGTCCATTCTACAACCAGCTTTTTACGGGCGTTCATTACCTCCCAGGTAGTCTTACCCACCACCACTAGTAAATCATTGAATGTCCGCACATCAAATCCTGCCTGCTCGAACCCCTCTTCGTATAATTTTAAGCTAAAAACGTTTTTAATGCCCGGCATCTTCAAGGCGGCCGACCCATCAAAAGATTTAAGTTTCATACCAAAAGCAGGTGGATGGTGAATCATAGCGATGAGCATTCCCTCATGTTTATAATCCAGGCCGAACAATGGCTTTCCGCTAATGATCTTAGTGCCCTCAACATTTTTTTGAGAGGTTCTAACTACTTTGAAATCTTTAACATCCTTAACCTTTACATCTTTAGGAACAGGGATCCCTGAAGCCTTCGATGCAAATTCACCATATGTACCTTTCCTTCCGCTTTTTTCATGGTATAACATCCCGGCTTTGGATGTGATCTCGCTTATTGGTACAGCCCATTGTTGTGCCGCAGCTTGCATCAGCATATTTCTGGCAGTTGCACCAGCCATTCTTAATGGCCGCCAATAAGACCTAACCGAATTGCTGCCTCCGGTGAATTGGGAGCCGAGTTTAACACTGTCATGCGGTCCCATCTCCACTACTACTTTCTTCCAGTCTATGTCCAGCTCCTCAGCAACCATCATTGGCAGTGAAGTCATTACGTTTTGGCCAAACTCAGGATTGGGGCAAATGAGCGTAACTACATTATCGGAACTGATTTTAACATATCCATTAATCTCAGTCCATTGAACCAAAGATGCTTCCGTACTGCTGGCAGGAAGCGCAAATTTAGCAAGGCCGCTAAAATGGATCATTAATCCCCCACCTGCTAAAATTGAGGCCTTTAAAAAGGTACGCCTGCTATTGTCTGTAATGGTCTTTTCCATGTTGAATGCTTTTTGAATTACTTATTTCTCCTGAGGTGCATAGGCCCCGGTAGTTAGCCAGGTGATCCAGGCCTTTTTAAATTCCGCATGGCTTAATGGTGGAATCGTGCGGCCTTCACCCATATTCCAACCGGCTAAAACCAATCCATCGTCGGCATGCTCAATCAGTTTCTTGATATCTTTATTTCCATTTTGTTTCGGATTAACTAGCTGTTTAGCCAGTTCATACGGCGATCTACCTTCAAACACCATTTTCATATCAGCAGGAGGTAAATGCCAATTTGGATTACCGGGAGGTGTATGCAGGCCCGGTGTACTGGTAGGCTGGTGACAGTTGGCGCATTTCATGGCAAAAATCCCCTTACCTTCTTTACCACGCTTTGGCAGCATAGTATGAAGGTGGCTGTCATCACCCTGCAATGGTACATCTCCTGCCGGATGGCAATTCATACATCTCGGACTCATTAACACCGCATAAACTTGCTTAAATGCCTGTACTGATTTAACGCTGTCTTTTAATAACGCAGGATTTGATGTCGATGCAGCCTTTTCAACTCTGGCAAGATCTGATCCGAAGGCCATAATACCTATCAATAAGGAAAGGGTTCCCATTATCAGTATGAATCTTACTTTCCCTCCGAATTTGTTGTCCTGAAATTGCTCAATCTCCATGTATAGTGTTATAAAGTAAGCGGTTACGAAATATACAAATAATTATTGTTTTTGAGGTTTCCCTATATGAGTTGGTTTGCCAAATAATAATTTAAGATTATTGGAATCTATAAATTTTTTGACTTGAAGACTAGGTTTCCGCTGCTTTGTTGTCTTTTGGCAAGAAGCCATAATGGCAACAAATAAAATAGTAATCCAAAGCAATTGCCAATTGGGAGTTAAGGTCATTTAGATGACCTGTATTCCTGATCTGTAACTAAGGGGCCCGATGTTGCTCCACCCTTGTCCATATTTGGGGTTGCCACCGTATGAGACATTGGGCCATCTGGTGAGGCACCATGCCAATGCATTATCCCGGGAAGGCATACTACAGTTTCACCCGGTCTAAGAACCTGTTTCGACTTACCCTTTTCCTGATACCATGCTGTGCCAGAAACTACGAAGATGATTTGTCCACCGGCATGTGAATGCCAAATCGTATGGACACCTGCAGGGAACGTTACATTTGTAACTCCACAGTTGATTTCAGGACCCGATGAAATACCTTTGATTGTTGGAGTTCCACCAATAAAAAAACCACCTCTTTGACGAGGCGCCCCCCTCGTAGTATCAGTTGTATTAGTGTTAATTTGTGCAGTGGCTTCCCCTGCGAAAGCCATAAATAACATAAAGGCAAAAAATAGCCCTGCGCTTTTACCTCTAATATCTGTAATTTTCATATTCGCTATTTCTTGTAAGAGATCCTATAAATAACCCCTGCAAAATCATCTGACACTAACATTGAGCCGTCGGCGAGAACGAGCACATCAACTGGTCTGCCCCACATTTCCTGGGTAGCCTCATCAAGCCAGCCGGTTGCAAAGGGCTGATATCCCGTTGCTTTCCCTTTAACAGTATTCACTAAACTCAATCTGTATCCACTTTTCTTACTGCGGTTCCATGAGCCATGCTCTGCAATAAAGATCTGGTCTTTGTATGTTGACGGAAACATCTTTCCAGTGTAGAATTTGAGACCGAGTGGCGCTACATGTGCACCAAGATTTTGTGCAGGAGCAGTAAATTCTGACGCTTGATGATTTTCGCCAAACTTAGGGTCTTTTATAGTTCCGCTGTGAAAGTATGGGTAACCGAAATGCATTCCCGCTTTAGGCGCAGTATTTAATTCACAAAAAGGAACATCATCTCCCATTTGGTCTCTGCCATTGTCGGTAAACCAAAGTTCTTTCGTAGTTGGGTGCCATGTGAAACCTACGGTGTTACGAACGCCGCTTGCGAATGTCTCATAGCCCGTACCGTCATCGTTAATTCTGAAAATTGCAGCATGTTTATCATCAGGCATGCCAATATTAAATGGAGCACCCACTGGAACATATAATTTCCCATCCGGACCGAAAGCAATGTACTTCCAGCCATGTGGCCATTCTGTCGGAAACTTATCAAAAATCACGGCGCCCTTTCCTGGATCAGAGAGTTTGTTTTCGATGTCCTCAAACTTCGTAACCTTGCTGATTTCAGCAACATACAAACTGCCGTTTTTAATGGCCACACCATTTGGATTGTTCATGCCAGATGCAATCACCCATTTCTTGTCTGCCTTTTGATCACCGTCAGTATCTTTTACTGCATAAACAAACCCGGCTCGTTGAGTGCCAACAAACAAAGTCCCGTTGGGAGACATCACCATTGACCTTGCACCCTGAACTTCTGCGTAAACGCTAATAGAAAAACCAGCAGGCATTTTAATTTTGTCTAACGGCAAATCTGCACTTGCTTTTGTAATTGCAGGGGTTGAGCCATCGCCTAGCGACATCAGTGCCATGAATGCGGCAGCAATTGGAGTAAATGATATTATGTTCATCTTTTCTATTTTACTTTGTATGCAATAATTCTGTTGGTTCCGTATGATGGAACAAATAATGTTTTTGTTTTAGGGTTGTAGCTAATGTCATTTGCCATGATTCTATTTGGGCGTGAATCCAGCAATAGTTGTTTGGTGCCATCAGCGTTTAAATAATACAATAAGCCTCTGTAATTGCTAATAATGAACTCGTCTTTCCCAACCATTACAATTCCGTCCAGGCCGTTTTCAAAGCCATCGGCAATCTTTGTAATTTCCTTTTTGGCATTCACTTTATGAATGGCTGATGAAGTAACGACATACAAATCATCCCCGATAGGCAACAGCCCATTTGCACCTGGCATATTCTCTAAGTAAAGACTGGATTTATCGCCCTCAATCCGGTAAACTTTACCGTTCCTTGTATCGCTCACGTAGATGATCCCTTTGGCATCTATCGCCAGATCGTTCAGACTACCTGCACCTTCCACCGGAATGCGCTTTAGGACTGCGCCTTTTGCATCAACAACAGCTACACCAGAACCTTCTGAGGTATAGAACACGTTTTTATATAGCGCTGAACCCATGTTACCTTTAAGGCCCGTGGCCCAAACTGCCTTGACTACTTTACCATCCAGATCTAGCTGAACAACTGTACCCGAACCCATGCTGGATACGTAGAGAGAATTTGAACCGGCATCGAACAATACAGATTCTGGAGATTTTATGGTCACAGAGTCTGACTCCCATATTTTTTCAAGGCTGTGCTGCGCAAATGATGAGCAGTAGACCAATACCATTGCAGCAGATAAGATTATCTTTTTCATATTGTTAAGTTAGGTTTTATTTTATCGGGGCTTCAACGTTTGAAAAGACTTGTACAGCCTCTGGCAGTCGCATTCCTTTAATGGTTATCGTAGACAATTCCTGATTAAACTGCTTCCATTCTTCAGCACTTAGTTTTACCTCTTGAGCACGGGTATTTTCCAGCATATGTGCCATTTGCGTAGTACCGGGAATTGGTACAATCCATGGTTTTTGGGCAAGTAGCCATGTCAAAGCTATCTGACCGGGTGTAGCTTGCTTACGCAAGCCCCATGCCTGCAATAATTTTACAAGCGCCAGGTTATTTGGTAAATTTTCAGGTGAAAATCTTGATTCAATCCCACGGATATCTCCCGGCGCAAAGCGGGTAGCTTCATCAACCGCACCTGTAAGAAATCCCACACCAAGTGGACTCCAGCACACAAAGCCTATTCCTAATTCCTCGCAAAGTGGCAGTATAGTTTCTTCCGGTCCGCGCCATAAGAGTGAATACTCATTTTGGATGGCTGTAACTGGATGAATTGCATGGGCGCGCCTAACCGTTTTAGGGCCTGGCTCAGATAATCCGTAGTGCAACACTTTACCCTGTGCCATCAAATTTTTGATTGCGCCAACCACATCTTCAATAGGAACGGTTGGATCTACACGGTGTTGATACAGCAAGTCAATGCGATCAGTACGAAGTCGCTTAAGCATGCCCTCAACCACTTCTTTAATATGTTCTGGTTTACTGTTCAACCCCGGTAGTCGCTTTCCGGTCTTTTGATCAATGTTCCAACCATACTTGGTTTCAATTACGATCTTGTTACGGAAAGAGCTGGTGGCTTCGCCAAGAATCCGCTCACATTCAAATGGTCCGTAAGCTTCTGCGGTATCAAACAAGGTGACTCCGCGATCGTAAGCTTTCCTGAGGATGTTAATCATTTCAGCTCTGTTGGGAACCGTAGTTTGGTAGGTACGATGCATATTTTGCACGCCAATACCAATGCTTGACACCTCCAATTTTCCGAGCATTCTGCGCCCGGTCTTAGCTAAGGCAACAGCTTCCGCATTTTGTAACGCATTGGCGCTAGTCATTGAAGGTAGTAATGAGGCGCCTGCTAACGCCAGTCCGCCTTTTAGTAAACTTCGGCGACTAACCTCATTGTTTAAACTTGAATTTTTCATAGGTAGATTTTATTACGGTTTGGCAGCTAGCTTTACTGCTCTTGAAAGTTTTGAAAATGTTAATGATCCCATTACCCACTTACCATTTTGTTTAACGTATACTTCGGTAACCATAAACGGATTAATAACTTCATTGCTGCCTAATGCTGCTACCAGATCAATATCGTTCAATAGAATTGCGGTATTGCCGATCATTTTCACTGATGCAGAATAGACCTCAGCTTTTTTGTAATGGATGCCGCCAGACTTAATAATGTTAAGTTCTTGCGTTGTGCCCCAGCTACCACCCATGTGTACGAACATCGCTTTAGGATCAAACAAAACAGCTAGGGAATCGACATTTTTATCTGCCATCCAAAGCCACTTTTTCCTGGAAAGGTCAAGAACTTCCTGTTCAGCTTTTGTTGGTGTTGAAGTCGTCGCCGCAGGCGTTTGGGCACTGGCATATGATAGCCCGGCTACGGTAATTAATAGGGTGAAAATTGGTTTTTTCATGGGATATAGTTTTAAAATGATACTAATGATTTGTTAGATAAGTTATTCTCTGTCTATTTTATACAATCGACCCTGATCAGTGATGGCGTAAAGCGCACCATCGAAACCCTGGGTGATGTCACGGAACCTTTGACTTTCACTTGCCAAGAGGCGCTCTTCGCCGGTAACCCGGTTGTTTTCTATCACTAGGCGAACAATATGCATACCACTCAATGCGCCTATGAATAAGTTGTTGCGCCATGCAGCAATTCTATCGCTGCTGTAAAAAGTCATGCCGCTAGGCGATACCACCGGATCCCAGTAGTAAACTGGCTGGGTCATTCCATCTCTTTGCTGAATACCTGTTAGAACAGGTTGACCGCTATATTCCAGTCCGTACGTAATTGTTGGCCATCCGTAGTTTGCACCTGCCTGAATACGGTTTAATTCATCGCCTCCGCGCGGACCATGTTCACTTTGCCATACCTCTCCGGTCACGGGATGCACTGCCAAACCCTGCGGATTTCTGTGACCAATAGAGTAAAGCTCAGGAAGTGCTCCGGCTTGTCCGGTAAAAGGATTGCCGCTAACTGCCTGGCCGTCTGTATTAATTCTTATAACCTTGCCAATTGATGCACTAGTTAATTGCGCCTGTGCACGGGTAACATTATCAGCACGTTCGCCTATACTGGCAAATAAGTTGCCGGCTGGATCAAACACAACTCTCCCACCGTAGTGATTTACCCCAGCATAACCAGGGGTTGCACGGAATATCACTACTGTGCCCTCTATACTCCTTTCGTCGTTCGCCAATCTTCCTTTTGCTATGGCAGAACGGTTACCTGACGAACTTGGCTCAGAGAACGACCAATAGACTATGCGATTTGTGGCAAAAGCAGGATCAAGGCATAATCCTAGCAATCCACCCTGTCCACCTGAGTTTACTGCGGGCAGTCCCGAGGTGATGGCTTCACTAACGCCACCAATGCTAGAAACGATGCGCATACGTCCAGCCTTTTCAGTAATTAAAAACCGACCACCCGGTAGAGCCGCTATACCCCATGGCGCTATTAGCGAAGTTGTTAGAATAGTTATACGAATACCTGTTGTAACTGGTAGCCCTGCAATTCTTGTCTGACCGACAAAAGCCGGGCTATAATTTGCATTAGGGGGATTTCTTTCCACCGGCTGCGTAACAGGCGTTGGAGTAGTTGGTACTGTTGGCACAACAGGATCAGGTGTAGCCGGTGGTTCAGCAATAGGACTTTTTTTCTTAGAGCAAGATGCCAGTAGCAAGACACAGCTTATTATCAGGAATATTTTAAGCGTTTCGTTTTTGAGATAAGAGGTCATAATATTGACTTTTTGCTTAATTCGTCATTTAAAGCAACACAATTTTTTTACCATAAGTTTGCCTAATAGACCGCTCGGAAGATTTTCTAGACGGTTCGCATATTTTCATCGATGAGTTTATAAAGTCTATCTATTGTTATCAGCAAACCATCTATTATTATTAACGGGTATCAGTAAAATCGCTTTATTTGCATACTACTAAAAACTATGAAGTTCTATCAACAGGCTATTCGTTCAGTTTTCACCATTGACTTTGTTGCGGTAGTGGCTATGCTTGCCTCCTGTTTCTTCCCGTTAACGTGGCCGGTAGATATGCCTGGCATATTTTGGGTAAAACAGACCTTTGAATATTTCTTGTATTTTACTTTTTATTTTGGGAACGTCTACTTCCTTTACCCTAAGCTAGCAAATAAGAAGTTTGGCTTTTTATATTTCTTAATTGTGTGTGGTACAGTATACCTGATTCCGGTTGTACTAAGATTTGTAAGAAATATTCTTGAGCTTAATGAAGCTTTGGTTAAAGTGTACTCTACTGCAGGGCACCCCTACCGACCGAGCGATCATTGGGATACCACAATCGTTATAGCTATCTCATTAGTCGTGCTCACATTGAGTTATATATCTGCGGTGGCTAAAAAGATGCAGAAGAACCAGCTTGCATTTGAAGATTCGGAACGGGAACGTGTAGTTGCAGAATTATCCTTTTTAAAAGCCCAGATTAACCCGCATTTCTTTTTTAATACTTTACATACTATATATGCTTTGATGGACACCGATCAGCCAGCTGCAAAGAGTTCCATATATAACCTTTCTCACATGATGCGGTATGTGCTGTACGATACTAAAAGCGACAAGACTTCCTTAAAAAAAGAGATCAGTTTTATTGAAGATTATATTGCCCTGATGAAGGTGCGCATCTCAGATAAAGTACAAGTCATTTTTGATAAACAGCAAAACATGCCTGAGCTGGAAATAGTTCCAATGCTGTTTTTACCCTTTATTGAAAATGCGTTCAAGCACGGTATTAGCGCAGTAAATCCAAGCTATGTTTACATAGGCATTTCTATGTCTGACGACGAACTCAAATTTGAGGTGCGCAACTCGCTTTTTGAAGATCTGGGAAAGCAATTGGATGACGACAAGGGAATAGGGCTAACTAACACCAGGAGGCGATTAGACTTGTTATATCCCGGAAAATATACACTAAACATCGATAGTGATTTGACAGAAAAGGAGTACAGCATTGTTTTAACCATACAGAAATGACGGTAAATTGTATAGCAGTTGATGACGAACCCGCAGCACTAAATTTGGTGACTTCTTACATCGAGCAAACACCGTTTTTACAGCTTGTTGGGAAATTTAACAATGCCCTGGATGCGCTAAGAGAAATCCACAGTAATCCGGCTATTCAACTTGTATTTTTGGACATCCGGATGTCTGATTTGAATGGGGTTGAACTGGCCCGTATAATTGAGCAATCTGATCGAAAAAAGAATTTAAAAGTAATTTTCACCACTGCATATGATCAGTATGCTGTTGAGGGTTTCAAGGTAGACGCATTGGATTACATGGTAAAGCCGTTTAGTTTTGTAGATTTTTCAAAAGCAGCATCTAAAGCATTTGATTATTTCATGCTGCTGGGCAGTAGCACGCAGCCCACCGGTTCAAAAATGATCCAAATGGAAGATGCCAAACCATATGTATATGTCAAGGTGGAGCATCAGTTGGTTAAGGTTGACATAGAAAGCATACGCTATATTGAAAGCTTAAAAGACTATGTAAAGATTTACATGAAGCAAAGCGATAAGCCGTTGCTTACACTTACTAGTTTAAAGAAGCTGCAGGAAAAGTTGCCGGGAAACCTGTTTTTAAGATTGCATAGGTCTTTTATCGTCTCTACATCTGCCATCACCTCTGCTACAAAAACATCTGTGCAAATAGGTGAAACAACAATTCCGGTTAGTGAACAGTTCAAAGAACCATTTAATGAGTTTTTAAGTAAATGGGTGCTTTAGTAAACAAATATGCCCGGACCATCCAGACCGGGCATATTAAACCAAAATAACCTAATTACCCTCGTAATTAGGGTTCCCATTTTTATGAACACGAATGTAAGACAATAAAAAAGGCCGTAAATTAATTATAGACGAGGCTCTTATTTAAATCGACCATTTGACTATTAGAACAGACGAGACTTAAATTATTTATCTCCAATAATCAAAAATCTATGAAAAATGTTAAAATAATTTTGCTCCTGGCGCTATTTAATGTCTTATCTGCTTGCTCGAAGGGTCAAACGCCCTTGGCTCAAAAGATAGCAACCAGCGTACAAAAACGTCCCTTAATAGTGTATTTATCTCGAACAGGAAATACTAAAGCAGTAGCGGAATTAATACAAAAAATAGCCGGTGGAACGCTGGTTGCGCTGGAACTGGAAACACCCTATCCTGCACACTACCCAACCGTAGTTGCCCAGGTAGTAAAAGAAAACCAATCAGGCTTTCTGCCTCCTTTGAAAACAAAAATAGACAGCATTGCTAGATATGATACTATTTTTATTGGCTTTCCAACCTGGGGAATGCAATTGCCCCCTCCTGTGAAAAGTTTTCTGAAACAGAATAACCTTGAAGGAAAAACAATAATCCCATTTAATACAAATGCTGGCTACGGTATTGGCAGCTCCTTTCAAACCGTAAAAGACCTTGCTTCAAAAAGCAAGGTTTTGGAAGGTATATCTCTTAAAGGGGGCATAGAACGGGACGAAGTTTTATTTGTTATGGAAGGGGAAAAGAAAAAGCAGGCTGAAATAGTGGTATTAGAATGGTTGAAAAAGATTGGGATATTGACAAAACTGTAATATGATTAAGATTGAGCTTTCTTACATGTCTCGATCATGATAGAAAGTTCCTCTACCGCAGCATCATCCCCACCGCTAAAGCCAGTTAGCTTGTATCGGATTCTTCCTTCGCCATCGATTACAAACTTGGCAGGAATGCCTTTAACACCAAACTTAGCTACAGCAGGATTCATTTTTGTTGAAACATCCTTAGTGTCCATAAATAAATCAAATGCATAATTATTGTCTGCTAAATATTGTTTGGCGTCAGTTAGCGGATCTGCTACACGCTCCCACGTATGGATAAATAGAAATTTTACACTTGGATCATTCTTATACTTATTTACCGCCATCTGCATTGCAGGAAAAGACCTTTTACAAGGACCACACCACGTTGCCCAAAAGTCCAGTACGATAGTTTTTCCCTTGAAATCTGAAAGAGAAACTGTTTTCCCATCTGCATCTTTTAGAACAAAGGCGGGGGACTGTTCTGATACCATTAATTTGGCAACCTGCTCCTGCATTTTTGACCTTAAATCATGTTGTAGGGAATCGAGATATAAAACAGCATTTTTTTTAGGATTTAGCTTCAAATAAGCTACCAGTAACTGATCTTTTAATTGCTTATCTGCTTTACCATCTACAGTAAGTTTTGCCATCAAAGGCAGCGCTATATTATTGTCGCCATTCAAACTTGATAAATAAGCATAGTTCCTCGTTAGTAAGTCACTTTTCCTTCCGTCATTTTTAAAAGCCTCTTTAGCATATAGTAGTGCAGTATCATTCTTTCCGAGCTTTGTCAAAATGTTGCTATATGTACTTATCACCATAAAATAGTTAGCATTTTTTTCACCCTTGCCATATTTTTCCAAATCCTTTTTTACCATTAATTCTGCGGTATTCAAATCCTTGGTAATGATTGTTTCTATTACGCTATACTTGAATTCAGGCCTTTTAATTTGCTGTGTCCAAAATGCGGCTTTTGGCATATTTTTAACCGAAGCATAGGCATAGGCAATAGAATATATGATTTGATCATCATCAGCTTCGGGAAAATCCTTCTTAAATTGTGAAAACATTACTTCCTGCTTTTCAGCGGGCTCATTAAAAATCTTGGTTTGAGCAGCAAGTGCAGCCGTATTTCCTTTCGGAAATCGCAGCAGTATCTTTTGGTAAAGAGAATCCGCTTTTGTTCTGTTCGCACTGTAATACTGAACCAGAACATTCATCTCACTTTCGTTTCCAATCGCCAACTTTTGAATGCGAGTCTGCAATGCAGTCGAATCCTTTTCATTCCTTAATGAATCCAAGTGCGGACTTCTCCGCTGCTGTGCTATTGAAGCAAGTGAAACCAATAGCAGTGCTATCGTGATAATATGTTTACCCATGTGTGATAAGTCAATTGGCTATCTGCCTGTTTGTTTAAATAATTTAGAGAATAACAACCCAAGTTCTTCACGGTAAACATTCCGCGCGATAAATTTGCCTTGGGCATCAATTATGAAATTTGTAGGAATGGCCTTTACGTCGTAAAGCAATGCAGGTTGGGAAGCAAAGCCTTTAAGATCAGAAACATGGATAAAGTCGCCAATTGCATCATCAGCTATTGCCTTTAACCAAGCAGCCCGTTTATCGGGATTATCCAATGAAATGCTTAGAACTACAAGTCCTTGGCTTTTGTATTGATTGTAAAGTTTTAACACATTTGGATTTTCTTTCCTACACGGAAGACACCAGCTAGCCCAAAAATCTATAAAAACTGTTTTCCCTCTAAAATCACTTAATTTTACTGCCTTACCGTTTGTATCGAGAAGTGTAAAGTCCATTGCCAATTTGCCTGGTTTAGTTTTTATTGCAGTTTGCAGACTTTGGCCTAACATAACCATTGCTGGTAAATTCTTGAAATTAGTTGGCATTGGTGAAAAAAGGCTACTGATCATTTCCGGCTCAAGATTTTTTCTGGGTGACCATAATGGTCTTGAAGAATATTCCAGGATCGCCCAAATGGAGACTATCGAGCGTGGATTAGCCGTTATAAATGGTTTCAGTACTGTCTCATCTGCAACTGCCATTAATGAGTCACGGATGACCGTCATCATCGCCCTGTCAGTCACGCCACGTTGCGATATCACTGATCCCGCCCTCATGCTAACAGATGAGAAATCATTATAAAGCTTTTTGTATTCACGAAAAACCGCCGCTCCCTCTCCTTCAACAATTGCCGTTGAAAGTGTTCCATCAGTTATTTTTAATTGATTTACTGAAGGGTAAGCATATATAGACATATAATCTTGTGGCCCCGCCCCAGGCTGGCCGCCACCAGGACCTCCTCCCGGTTTAGGAGAATGAACAGTTAGAAGAACCATAGTTGGCTCTTTGAGTTCAAGGCGATATTCGAATTTATTGTTTATCACTTTGACACTGTCGAATACAAATCCTCCCGCGGGTTTGCGCAGTGTAACTTCAACCTTGTCGGCTGATATTCGGTATTTACTTAGGTCACCAGTCAGTACAAATGTTCCAGCCAGCTTATTCTGTGAAAAAGCGGTTAAAGAGACAAGTTGTAATGCGACGATCAGGACTATTCCAGATAAAATATTTCGTTCTAACATAATTGTATTTATTTTGCTGGTTCAATATTCAATGTTCTATTAATAAATTCAGCCACTGTTTTGGTTGGTACAGCAATAACACTCGTTCTACTGAACCTTGCAATATTAATTCCTGAAAACCTACCCATACTATCGAAGACCGGCCCACCGCATTCTTGTGGCTGAATTACTGCATCATGAGAGAATACTTGTCTGAAGCCATCAAGTCTGACACTCTTTCCACCTTTAAATTTATTAGCGGCGTGGTGGGCTAAGGGCGATATTCCAAGTGTAACTCTGGAATTGAGCTGCTTGCCATCTCGGACCATTGTTAGAGTAAGCATTTCTCCGGGCATGTACTTATTCATTTCTGAATTGTACTTATCGGCACTTGTCATAGGTATTTTGTTGATGGAATCAATCTGGTCCCCAATATTTACGCCAATGATTTCGGCGGGTGATCCTTTTATAATTCTGGTAACTGTCACTTTCCCGTTTCGAAATACAGAGCCGGCGCCGAAAAAACCGGCACTAAATTTCTTAGGCATATCTATCGCCATACTACTCAGCATGCTGACACGAAGCCCCCCCGGGAGTGGCGATATTAAGAAACTCCCAAGATTTTCAGCTCCAAAATCAGACAGAGGTTCAAGCATATTAGCTGCAAGTGCGCCAGATAGCTTAATTGGTAAAGAAATTAGCACTAAATCATTGTCATTATCTCTTTTCAGAACACGAACATTCAGCTTGCGGTTATTTTGCTCTATCCATGCAGTATCAGTAACTAACGAGCTCTTACTCACTAAATAACTCATTCTATTGATCTCGAAAGCGGTTCCCTCAACAACTTGTTCTATTGATCCAGTTTTGCTAAAGATCTTTACTATGGATTTTTGATACCGATTGAGGCTAGAAAAACTTTTCTCCAAATGCTTAGCAAAAGGTACAGTTGAGATACGACCATCTATAGGGTCTGTAGTTATCTCATCATGGTCAGTAGGCAAGATCTTATAATCCTTCGCGATGCTAAGTGCAGTCCAGTATTTTCTATACGCATCGATCGGAACCTCAAAATTACCATCTTCCTCAGGAAGGCATCGGCTGTGAATACCAATAACCCGACCCATATAATCAAATAATGGACCACCTGAGTCCCCCGGCTCCATCTTACAAGTTGAGTGGACAAAGCCTGCTTCATTTATTGGATTTCTTATTATTCCAAACCTTACCGTTGGTAGCAATTGATTTAATGTTTCGGGATATGATATGCCGATACAGGGCTCATCAATTTTAAGACTTGATGACCATCCCATTTCTGCGGACGGCCATACTTCATCGCCAACTATTTTCAACATTGCTAAATCTGGACGGGCGTCCTGTTCCTGAAGACCGATGCGCCCCAATGACAAAGCAATAGCCTCGCGCCCATCTGGAAATCGAACCTTATAAGTCTTATTAGGTTGAACAGCGTGCGAAACCGACAAAATTGTCCCCGTCTTATCCACTACTACCCCGCTGAATTGTGCGCTATTCTGTACTCTGCGTACTGTGTCGAAGCCCCAGATCCTCACGCTTGATGCATAGGCAATTTTGATAGCCTTTTTAAGTTGCGTTTCAAGCTGAAATGCATTTGCAAACTGGCTTTTTACCGATAAGCTTAATTGGATTAATAAGACAATAACTATTGCTATTTTTTTCATTTAGATTACTGGAGTAAAGTCAATTTTTAATTGATATATCCTTCATTCTGTGTTAGTGTTGGATTAAGCAATATTTGTGGCTGAGGGATAGGGTAAAGTACTGATGTAGACTTCCAGGTTGTTGGTCTAAGGGCTCGAAGAACCACATCAGCTCTGTTTGTACGCTTCAAATCAAACCAACGGTGGCCCCACTCGCCGAAAAATT
Organism: Bacteroidota bacterium; assembly: GCA_040385565.1. Classification (GTDB taxonomy): domain Bacteria; phylum Bacteroidota; class Bacteroidia; order Sphingobacteriales; family Sphingobacteriaceae; genus Pedobacter. The sequence goes on from JAZKHD010000008.1 coordinate 37,499, forward strand.
CTAAACGACGCTCCTTTTCGATAGCCGTAAGCATTTGCGGTTGAGACAATGTTGCCGATACTCCAGTTAAACCAGCCCGGCTTCTAATGGCATCAACATCCGTCTTTGCACCTGATAAATTATTCAATTGGGCTCTTGCTTCTGCCCTTATTAAATAAAGCTCTGCAAAACGCAATACTACATTGTATTCGTTCCCAGCTGCACCAGACGTCAGTTTGTACTTCGTTATTGCATAATATGTTCTCGCATTTAATGTTTTCAAAGCTACCCAGTTGCTACGCCTCAAATCATTCGTGCCTTCAAATTGCTGATAAGTAGCCTCTGATAATGAATATGCTGGTACTACTGTTGGAGCCGTAACATATGCTGTCCCAAATACAGAAAACCCGTTTAAATTCGCTATCTGCCAGATAATTTCGTTACTGGTATTTATAAAGCTTGTAGCAGGTGATGGTAAAGAATATGTACCAGAAGTAATTACTTGCGTAGCTTGTAGTTCAGCATTTGTATAATCCTTAAGGTAAAGGTACACACGGGCCAAAAGTGAAGTTGCAGCTAACTTGTTGATCCTTCCACGAAAAGTACCAACGTAAGTTAGAGGAAGTGAAGTTTGAGCATCTGTTAGGTCACTAATAATTTGTGCATAAACTTGCGTGGTGGTCGACCGGGGCAACATAGAATTTTCTATAGCTGAAAGCGCATCTTTTAGGGGAAGCGGAACATCCCCATATAGGTTAACAAGTTGAAAAAAGCAAAAAGCTCTAAAAAATTTTGCTTCACCAAGAAGTTGCGCCTTCATAGCAGGCGATAACGTTGATGAAGAATTAAGCCCATTTATGGCATTGTTTGCATTCTTCAACAAAGAATAAGTCATTCCCCATGTAGAATTTACTGTAAGATTATTATTTGTTAGCGCATTAGCCGCAAATTCTTGGATAACTGCATCAGCGCCGTTGTACTGAACGTCACCTCCAGAAATTTCCGGGTAAAAGTTATTTACTGTTAAAAATCCATTCGCGGCAGCAGACGCTACCGAATAAATTCCCAGCACAGTGCTCTGTGCAGCCGCATCGGTTTTAAATGCGTCATCAAAACTTATTTGTGTTGGCGGCGCGCCCAGATCTACAAATTTTTCGCATGAAGAAAAATTCAGCACTAAAGCCACGCCCAATATTTTATAGTTTAAGTTTTTTAATATTCTTGTCATGATGTTGTTTCTATTAGAATGAACAGTTAATGCCAAATACAATAGTTCTAAGTGGTGGCAACACTTGCCCCAGAGTACCCGTACCCAGCCCAGATGGCCCACCCTGAATCGTTGTTTCTGTATCCAGAGTGTACTTATTTTTAGCCCATGTATATAAATTCTGGCCCTGAACATATATGCTTGCGTTGGAAATTTTTGCGTGTCTCAAAAACTTTTGCGGAATGGTATACGAAAGGTTCACCGACCGTAACTTAACATATGATGCATCTCCATATACTGCATCAGAATTAGCGAAATTGTTGTATGACGTGCTAATCAATCCGGCACCAGCTGTCGCTGCCGGAGTTACTGAGGAAGTATTCTCAGGACTCCATCTTTCCAGCCAGTATTGGTTTTGGTTAATAAGCGCACCAGGCCTATTATTTAAAATTTCCGTTACTCCAAAACGGTGATTAAACTGAAAGAACACTCCCAATTCAAGCCCTTTGTACGTGAACGTATTATTAATTCCTCCAAAGAAAGGGGTACCCAAATCAGCAACATAGCGGTCATTAGTAGTAATACTGCCATTTCCGTCACGGTCTTCAAAAGTCGCCGTTCCATTTGCGGGGTTCACACCAAGATAGTGATAAAGCCGTATAAGGTTGATGGCTTCACCAACGACGTACTGCGACGCATAAAAAGATGATGATAAGTTCGGGAACTCGGCCAGTTTATTATCGGTAAAAGTCAAATTAGCGGAAGTTTTCCACCCGAACTCTTTTCCTGTAAGGTTAGTAGTGTTTAATTCCAGTTCTACACCAGTATTTTGAACAAGTGCGGGCAAATTAGCGGTATACGAGCCATAACCATTCTGGCTTCCGGTGGCTGCCTGAGTGATTTGGTCGGAAGATCTGTTTCGATAATAACCTGCACTAAATGATATACGGTCATTTAGAAACCCTAAATCCATTGCAAACTCAAGCTTTTTAGTTGTCTCCCATTTTATAGATTCATTTGGAAGCGTAATAACCTGCATTGCTGAATTTCCAAGGTAAGCAGTTGTAGTAGAGTATAACGGCAAATAAAGATAATTGGAAATCTGGTCATTACCTGTAGTTCCAAAACTGCCTCTTAACTTACCGAAGCTAAGAAAAGATAGATTGTTCTTAATAAAAGTTTCATTAGAAAATACCCAAGCAGCACCAACAGCTCCGAAGTTACCAAAGCGATTTTGAGGACCAAACCTGGATGAACCATCTCTTCTGAAAGTAGCATTTAAAAGATATTTCTCCTTCCAGTCATAATTCAACTTGGCAAAGACCGCATTGTACTTATACTTTACCACATTATTGTAAGTAACTGTTGTTGTTCCGGCTGCGGAAAGCGTACCCAATAATGCCTCATTACTATAATTGGTTCCAGAAATATTCAGGCCGTCTGAAGTGTTTTGTTGAAAACTGGTACCGATCAGAGCAGTAAACCTTCCTGAGCCTAGATTCCTGGTATAGTCAAGGGTAGGCTCAATAATCCAATTTTGAGCATTTAAATCAGTGAAATTAGCTTGACTCGTTGGATTATTAACCGGATTGTTAGAAGATGCAGGATTAGTCGTTGCTTGATCCATCCTCGTATTCGTATAACCAAAATTTACTTTAGCGTTCAATCCTTTTACTATTTCATATCTCAAATTAGAATTCGCAATTAAATTGTTAGTTACGCCGGTATACCTCCTTAATAAAGTAGCTAAAGGGTTGGTAAATTGGGTTGTCCAATATAACTGGCCATTGGCGTCATACAAAGGATAGTTTGGTGGAAGGTTATATGAAGATGTCAAATCAGAAACCGGAATATTTGTATTATCGTTAGCATAACTCACAGAAAAAGATGCTAAGAACTTTTTATTGAGAGAATTGTGATCAAGATTAAGTCTGGATGAAAACCGCTTTCCTGCGTTATCACCAATAAAAACTGTACTCTCTCTACGATAAGCTGAATTAAAAAAGAATCTTGTCTGATCATTGCCTCCTGTCATAGAGGCTTGCAAGTTGCTCACATGCCCACGGTTACCTAATAAGTATTCTTGCCAATCTGTGGAGGCATTCTGATCCCATGTTACCAGATCTGGCGCATTGGCGGCAGTTGGAGTAATTGCATCATTTTGAAACCCTTCCCTTCTCAACGCAAGGTATTGTGAGAGATCTAGCATTGGAATGAATCTGCCTACTTCAGTAAATCCTGTACTTAAATTAGCGCTTACCCTTACTTTTCCTGGCTTACCTTTTTTAGTGGTTATAAGAACCACTCCATTTGCACCCCTAGATCCATAAATTGCAGTAGCATCAGCATCTTTCAAAATGTCGATCCGCTCAATGTCAGAAGGATTAATCATTCCAAAGGGGCTGATTCCACCACTTGCTCCGCTCACGCCACTGGCATTTAGGTTATCAGTTGCAGGCTGTTGACCATTAAAATTTGTAAAAGGTACACCGTCAATCACATACAAAGGAATACCTCCAGAACTTAAAGAATTCTGACCACGAATCTGTACTTGAATAGCACCTCCAGGCACACCATTATTCTGCGCTATTAGCACTCCAGACATCCTTCCAGACAATGCAGCAAGAGGATTTCCGACAGGCTGGTTTTCAATATCTTTGGCCGTAATGGATACAACTGCACCCGTGTTTAATTTCCTAGTCGTAGTTCCATAGCCTATAACCTGAACTTCATTAAGGCTCCCGGATTGTGGTGCGAGACTAAGCTTTATTGATGTCTCATTTCCAATAATTTGTTCTTTAGTAATGTAGCCGATATAGCTAAAAATCAAAACTGCATCTGTAGCACTAGGAATTGACAGGCCAAAATGACCATTTTCATCAGTTGCGGTACTTAAGCGATTATTACCTTTTAATCGTACACTCACACCTGGTAGTGGATTGCCTGCTTCATCAGTAATCATCCCGGTAATTCTTACATCTTGTTGTATGGGAGTTGTTGTGACTAACTTTTTTGATATAAATATTTTATTGTCAACTTCAGTAAATATTAATCCTGAACCCGACAATATAGCCTCAAGAGTCTCCTTAACAGTACGTTGGCCAAACGGTAAAGTCACCATCTTAAGGCTCTTTAGTTCATTTTTTCTGTACAAAAAGCGAAACTGACTGTTCTGTTCTATTTTTTTAATTGCGTCGAGTATTGGTTCTTCCTGTAAGCCAATAGAAATCTTCACATGCTGCGTGTTCTGAGCACGAGTATCGATCGCTAGTAAGCAATTAATAAAAGTAAAAAATACGATAGCGATGAATAGGCTGATACGCATAAGCTGACGAATTAGGTATCGTGTTTGCGGTGATGCATAGAAGAAAACATAATTCTTCCCTGCCTCTGCTGTTTCTGCAGAAAAATACATAGTTTTAAATGTTTTAAATGAGTCGTGGAGAATTGTTTAAACCTGCTGATTGTGGTTGTCGCCACATTCGCACAGACTCCTTGTTTCGACAAGGAGTTTTTTCTTTCTATCAAATCCTTAGGTAGTAGTTTTTTTTCATTTTGTCTGGTTCAGTTGATTAGGTTCAGTTCAGTATTCAATTTATTATTCACAGCCCTGGCCTTTTATAATTACATTATCGGCCACGACTTGGTATTGTGCATTATTATAATTACAAACTATTTTCAAGATTTCTTCAAGGGACTCACCCTTTAAAAAAGTAGCAGAAAATCTGCATCTTTTTGCCCGCTCATCACTAAAAATAATTGGCGTATTAAACTTTTTAGAAAGCATTACCATTGCCTCTTCCATCGACACATCATCAAAGAATAAGTCTCCTTCTTGCCAAAGCACTACCTTGCGACTAACAACGCTTTTGAGTGCAGATTTATTTGCTGTTTTATTGAAAACAATTTGCTGGTTCGGTTTTAAAATTGCCAATGTCTTATTTTCATCTTCCACTCCAACCTTGCCCCTGGTCACCGTAACTTCGATTTCCTGATCTGCCTCGTATGCTTTAATATTGAAGGCAGTGCCTAATACTGTGGTTTTAATTTTGTTTGCTAATACAACAAATGTTTTGTTAAGGTCATGCTTTATATCAAAATATCCTTCTCCAATCAACTTCACCTCCCGCTTGCTTGAAAACACTCTGGGATAAGTAATGGAGCTGTGGTGGTTTAGTATTACCACACTACCGTCAGGCAGCATCACCCGTTGATGCTCTGATACTGTAGCTAGTGTAATAAATTTGCTTTGTGCCGATAATGCAACATTCGCTTCAATGTTATTGGCCATTGAAGCGCTAGGCTTATTATTACTATAATAAAATACTACACCAGCGGTACTGATTAGAAAGAAAGTAGCCGCCCAACCTATCCATTTGATGCTTTTGGACTTTGGAAGCGTACGCAAATTGCCTTTTTCGAATACTTTTTTAAGGATACGTTCAGATTTTTCTTGCCCAATTTCTCGTTCTTTGATTTTGCCCCAATGCTTATCCATGATTAGGGACAGTTGCTCGATATTTTCAGGACTGTTAACCATTTCCATAAACTCATTTAATTCCTGATCGTTACAAGAATTATTTGAGTATTGATCAAATAGATACATTAACCTATCCTGTTCCATTTCTTCTGGTTTAAACTATGTTAAAAAGGAAACCTTGATCCTTTTATATTGAAGACAATCGGGAACAAAAAAGGTATTAGTCTGAAATGGAATTATTTTACAAATAGCACTAAATAGATCAACATAAATGATCCGTTTTGAGCTTGTACATAATTTCTAACAGTTTTTACAGCTTGCTGAAGATGAGATTTTACTGTTAACGGCGAAATATTAAGTTTTAATGCAACATCCCTCTGTTTGTGACCTTCAATAGTGCATAACCTAAATATTATTTTTTGCTGAGGCGGCAGTTTTTCAATTGCTTCATCCAATATCCGATTTGTTTCTCTGTAGTAGATGCTGTTTTCTGTCGAAAAGTCATTCTCAGAATAATTTCGAGTAGATTGTTGACTGACGCGAAACTCAATAGCAATTTTCTTTAAGGCGTTCAGCGTATCGTTTCTAACCATACGAATTAGGAACCCCTCGAAACTGTCCAAATTTGTAACAACGTCTCTTTTTAACCAAAGCTTTATAAAAATGTCTTGTACAATCTCCTCAGCAGCCTCTTCGTTATGCAAAAGTGATATAGCGTAACCATACACCTTTGCCTTATAGTGATTGAATAAAGTAGCGAAAGCATGCTGGTCCCCATTGGCAACTTTAGCCAATATGAGTTTTTCATCCAGTAGAACTTTTCGCATGTGCTAATATATTAATTAAACTCTAATATTGTCCCGTAGGGAAGGCGCTGGTATTAGAGATAGTAGCTATGCTTATCGCACTGCCCTTACTATTTGGCGTTATATACGCTATCTGTCACTGCCTCCATCCAAACCGCTGGGCCATATTGTCGGCCTGTTATAGCGAGCTGAATAAAAGCTGTATCAACACTAGCGCCATGCCAATGGATAATGTTTGGGGGACATTTAATTACATCTCCTTTATGAAGGATCAATCTATTCTGACCTTTTTCCTGATAATAACCTACCCCTTCGGTAACCAAAAGAATTTGTCCGGCCGGATGAGAATGCCAATTACTACGAGCGCCCGCAGCAAATGTGACATTGCCAACTGCGGTCTGATTAAGACTATCTGCATCAATCAGAGATTTCACCCACACAACACCGGTGAAATTCTTTGTAGTATTCTTTTCACCTGTAGGAAAAACAACTGCGTCATTATTAGTTTTCTTTTGATCACTGCTACAAGCCATTGTAAAAAAGCATACAACTAGCACTAAATAGGTAATGGGATACTTCATCGGAATAGTTTAAAGGTTCGTCTTGTAAAATTCGATTAATTTAGTTACTGCCTTTTGAACATATTCAGGCTTGTAATAGCTCTGTATATGAGTGGCGCCATCAATTACATAAAGCTCCTTGCTTTTTGCGTTGGTCGCTTTGGCAAATGCTTCATCCGACATGTACTTCGTATCGGCTTTACTTCCAGCAATCATGAGTAAGGGCTGATTAATAAGCTCCATATTGGTTGACGCGTCCCAAGTCATTAAGTCAAGCATGCTACTCATTGTATATAAAAATGTAGAATTGGGATGTGCATGCGTTCTGTAATAGTACTCATATCCTTCACGATAGAGATCAGTAGTAGTTTTTGCGATTTCATCATCTGTAATACTGGCCACACCTGCATAAGTGATTTTACCACCTTTTGCTTCTATTGCACGGGCTTCAGTAGCGTTTTGCAATCGGTCCTGGATAGTTGCCAATTGCGAGTTTTGAAAGCCATTACGCCTTACTTGTCCTGAATTAAACATACTTAAGGTAGCCACCGCTTTAAAACGTTTGTCGCTTTGAGCTGCCTTAATTGTATAGCCACCACCGCCACAAATACCTAACACAGCTAAGCTATTGGTATTGACTCCTGGAAATTGTGTGATATAATCAGCCATTCCATGAATATCCTCAATTCTATTTGCAGGTTTATCGGTATGTCGAGGCTCTCCTCCACTACCACCCTGGTAGGCGGCATCGGCTGCGATAGTTATGTATCCAGCTTCTGCAAGCTTTTGTGCATATAATCCGGCAGTTTGCTCCTTTATCCCTCCATTGGGGTGTGCTACCACAACCGCAGGATATTGCTTAGCAGAATCATAATTAGGCGGCGTGTAGACATTGGCAGCAATGTCGATCCCATTCAATTTATAGCTTACGGGACGAATATTCACTTTACCTTTTTCGTTTTGAGTAATGGCCCCTTGATAAACAAGTGTATACGGGTTGCTCTTTTGTTTGTCCATAGATGCTTTAGAATTGGTCTTCAAAACATCATTCAAGACCATTTGTAATGCCCTTGCTTCTGCGCCTCCCAATGTTGAGTTAATCACACCAACAAACTCTTGTAACTGATTTTCAGTTAGTCCGATATTGCGACAAATAGTTAAATGCGATTTCAACATTGGCTCTGCCTTTCCGATGGCGCTAATTACAGATACGGTTACTAATTCCCTGTCGGCGTAGCTTAAAACATCGCGCTCAAAAATGTCGGCAAACAAGTGCTCTTTTAAAAACACTTCCATTGAAGGCGCAAAAGCGGCATACCCTTTTTTGGGTCCGTTCTCTTTAACCCCGGTTAGTTTCTCTAATATCTGCTTTCCGCGATCGTATTTACTTTCCTTACTTTTAATTGGCGATGCCTCTCTTCCAGTTATGTCCTTTATCCCTTTACCCTTACGTTGATCTACAACATCAATAAAGGTTTGCATTCCGCGTATGCTGCGTGGGAAACCAGCATAGGCGTAACAATGTAATATAGCTTCCTTTACCTCGTTAATTGTCAACCCGGCATCCAATCCACTGTTCAAACTGGTTTTCAAAGCGGTTAAATCTCCTTCGGCAGTTAGAGCAGAAATGGCAATAAGGCTCTTTTGTTTATCTGTTAGCGCGCCAACCTTGCTTTCTTGTTGAGCATTTATTTTCACAAAAGGCCCGGTAACCAGCAAAAACGCTATACATGCCAATGTGATATTACTTCTTGTCATAATACTCCTCATCAGTAACCTTTTCTAACCAAACTGTTTTACCTTTTTCTGCGGGAGAGGTAGCAATATAAGTTACCCCATGTTCCGGTGTGGCACCATGCCAGTGTTCTGTTCCGGGCAAACATTTAATCACCTCTCCTTTTTTTACCGTCTTCTTCGGTTGGCCTCTCTCCTGATAAAATCCTTCGCCCTCTGTGATAATTAGTATTTGCCCGCCTGGATGGGCATGCCAGTTTAGCCGGGCATCGGCATCAAATATTGCTACTGAAGTGCCGTAATTAAAGGTGCTGTCGGCCGGATTGAGCTCTGAGAGCCAAACGTTTCCAATGTGATGTACATTGGGTGATTTTTCTCCTTTAGGGAAAATTGGTTGATCTGCTGAATTAGGTTTGCAACCTGCTAAAGCGCCTAACAGGCAAACTGTTATCAATAAATTTTTCATGTGTATGTTTGTTAAATTTGAAATGAGGCTATTACTTGCCCACCATTTTCTGACTCTGTTCTGTATACCTGTGGCCCTGAATTTCGATCTTAGATACTGCAGCTTCTATTTCAGCCAATTCTGCTACCGATAAATGAACGTTGGCCGCAGCGATGTTCTCTTCCAACCGGTTCAGTTTCGTTGTACCGGGAATCGGGGCAATCCAGGGTTTCTGAGCTAATAACCAAGCGAGGGCAATTTGTGCATTTGTTGCATTTTGCTTTTGCGCTATGCTGGCAAGTAAGTCGACCAGAACCTGATTCGCCCTCCTGTTGTCTTCCGAAAACCGTGGCACAGTGTTGCGGAAGTCGGACTTATCAAAGCTGGTGGTTTCATCAATCTTACCTGTTAAAAAACCCTTGCCAAGCGGACTGAACGGGACAAACCCTATTTCCAATTCTTCCAGTAATGGTAAGATTTCCTTTTCCGGTTCACGCCACCAAAATGAATATTCGCTTTGCAACGCCGTGATTGGTTGTACCGCATGGGCTTTCCTGATAGATAATGCTCCCGCTTCTGAAAGGCCAAAGTGCTTTACTTTCCCTTCGGCAATCAGGTCTTTCACTGTCCCGGCCACATCTTCAATCGGTACATTTGGATCAACACGGTGCTGGTAAAATAAGTCTATCCTATCAGTTCGCAATCTTTTTAGCGATGCTTCTGCAACTGCCCGAATGGTATCCGGCCTGCTATCTAATCCCTCGCTCGTCTGCGCATTTTTGAAACCAAACTTTGTAGCAATTACAACCTCATCACGGAAAGGCGCAAGTGCCTCGCCCAGCAGCTCCTCATTTGTGTACGGACCATAAACCTCCGCTGTGTCGAAAAATGTAACTCCATGCTGAAATGCCACCCTAATTAATTCTATCGCTTTACTTTTATCGGTAGCAGGACCATAGCCAAAACTCAATCCCATACAGCCCAGCCCTAATGCAGAAACTTCTAATCCGCTTTTACCTAATATTCTCTTTTCCATTCCTGATCTTTTTAAGATTATTGATTTAGTTTTCTTTCACCCAACCACTTCACCATAGCGGGGTCACGGTGATCAAAAAAGCTACTTGCTTTGGTGTCTAGCGTTTTGATGGTTTCCATTTCTTGCTCCGTAAGCTGAAAATCGAAAATGTTAAAGTTCTCAATCATACGCTCCTTGCGTACCGATTTGGGAATAGCCACTACTCCTCGCTGAGTAAGCCAGCGCAACACCACCTGGGCGCTAGTTTTATTATGACTGCTTGCAATTGACGACAGCAGTTCGTTGGAGAAAATGTTATTCTTCCCTTCAGCAAAGGGTCCCCAAGATTCTATTTGGACATTGTTGTCTTTTAAAAAGCTATGCGATTCTATCTGTTGATGGAAAGGATGGGTTTCAATCTGATTGACCGCAGGCACAACATCATTGTGAATAATTAAGTCTATTAATCTGTCAGGCTGAAAATTGCTCACACCTATTGCCTTCACCTTTCCTTCTTTATATAACTCTTCCATCGCCCTCCACTCTCCGTATACATCTCCAAATGGCTGATGAATAAGGTATAGGTCTAAATAATCCAGCTGTAGTTTTTTTAATGAGCTTTCAAAAGCCTTTTTAGTAGCTGAATAGCCGTCGGACTGGATCCAGAGCTTGGTTGTAATAAAAAGTTCCTCTCTGTTTACGCCAGATTTTATAATTGCGTTACCAACTGCTTCCTCATTCATATAAGAAGCTGCCGTATCAATTAAACGATATCCTGTTTCAATCGCGTCCAGTACACTGCGTTCACACTCATCAAGATCAGTGACCTGGAAAACTCCAAAACCTAATAGTGGCATTTCCACTCCGTTGTTTAATTTAACCGATTCCATATTCCTTAATTTATTTTTCATTAGACAATTACAAATATCCGCTCAACATCAGCGTTAGAGGTAGATAGATTACTGCTTTTATTACCAATATTACTGATGGCACCAACGGTATATTTATAACCCCACTATATTCATTATGTTTGTTTAGCGAATGATAGCGAACTATGGAAAAGGAATATAACTTCAAGACAATCAGCGAATACAATGCATTTAATAATCATGAAACGATGCATCCGCTGGTTAGTGTAATTGATTTTGCGCAGGCAGACGAACGAAGTGGTTCTAAGATGAAATTCGAATTGTATTGCATCTTTTTAAAAGATGTTAAATGTGGTGATTTGAAATACGGACGACACAACTATGATTATCAGGAAGGTACTTTAGTTTTCATATCGCCCGGACAAACCGTGGATGTAGAAGATAAGGTAGCTATTTATCAGCCAAAGGGTCACGCCCTTGTATTTCATCCTGATCTGGTCCGCGGAACATCGCTCGGCAAAGTCATGACTGACTATAGTTTTTTCAGTTATCATAGCAGTGAAGCGCTACACTTGTCGTCAAAAGAGCGCCAACTGATTTTAGATTTATTTGCTAAAATTTTAAATGAACTTCAACAAGCTATCGATAAACACAGTAAGAAGCTTATTGCCTCAAACATTGAACTGTTGTTAAACTACTGCGACCGCTTTTACGACCGGCAGTTTATAACAAGAGATACTGTTAATAAAGGAGTTTTAGAAAACTTTGAAGAAATGCTGAATTCCTACTTTAAATCAGAGAAACCTTATACAATCGGTTTGCCCTCGGTAGCCTACTGTGCTGAAGAACTTCATTTTTCCGCAAATTACTTTGGAGATCTAATTAAGAAAGAAACCGGGAAAACTGCACAAGACTATATTCAGGAAAAAATTATCGATGTTGCTAAAGATAAGATCTTCGAGAGTGATAAAACTGTTAGCGAAATAGCTTACGACTTAGGTTTTAGATATCCGCAGCATTTTATAAGGCTGTTTAAAAAGCGCGTTGGCAGCACACCCAATGAATACCGGATTGTAAGCGGATAAGTAGTAAGGACTACTTCGCAATAGTCAGTTTGGTTGGAGAATAATATTGCTTGTCACCGGCTTTGAAAGATAAGGTGTAAACTCCGGGCGGTATGGAACTTGATGGCCTAAAAAATACTACTCCGTCCTTACTGCTGGGATCAGTACTTCCCGCTTGAACGCCATCTAAACAAATGATGTAGGATGTGTACGACACAAAAGTTCCATATAAGTTGACCCCTTCATATTCATGAATTGTAGATGGACTGATACTTGTGATTTTATGCGGAAGAACAACTACTTTTTTAGGCGCTTTAATACTGAATGGGCCGGCATATAGTGTAAAATCCCATTCGCCCGGTTCCATATCTATCGGAACCAGAAACTTTGTAACCTCCCAGCCAACAGACAGTGGTATTTCTGTATCCCCTAATTTTGCGTATGGAAACTTGTAGTCTCTTGAACTGATTATTGGAATGTCTTTACCGATAAGTACACTCCAGTTTCTACCACCAATCAATTGAGTTTGTATTTCAGTGATTACAGGGGGCGTTATAACAAAATCGCCAACTTTCTGGACTGACATATCAGAGAAACCTATCCAAACAGGAGCAACAGCCGTACTTACATCCATAGGAACCATCCAACGGAAGGGATTTTTTCCAAAGGACATCGCATTCTGATCACCTATCCTTACTCCATATTGGGCTATAAAAGAATTTTCATTAATGTTATCACCAATAAAAGTTATTTCTGTAGTGAGCGGCCCGGTCTTGGGTGTAAAATCTTTTACATTGGCTTTTATAATGAAGTCGGCAGTAGCAGTAACACGCTTGCCCCTGTTTGAAACGGACACCGGAATTTTGTCGCCATGATACGCCGCTATACCTGTAGGCAGCTCTACTTCAATCTGGGTATCTGAAAGGGAAATGATCTTCGCCTCAATGTTGCCCATAGTGACTAAAATATCACCCGGTTTTGGGGTGTAAAACTTTCCGGTAATTTTAATGATATCGCCTGTTTTACCGAACATCGGGCTCACCACACCGGCTTGAAATGACTGGGATACTGAAGAAATTTCCTTACCGTATGTTGTTCCGGTCTTGTCGGTATAAAATGCTTTCACGTACAGAGTTGTACCATCAGCAATTATATTTCCGGCATTAAAGCTTATTTCTGAACTGAACTCACCCCCTGCGAAATCCTTAGCTGTTGATAAGACTGTGCCGGTAATGTCGCTTACATCAGGTTTCAAGCCATAAACAAATCCATATTTTGTTATTGGATAATCGCCTTTTACAATTTTTGCAGTTAAAGTGGCCTGAAGAGGGTTGTTGAAAGTAAGTGTAAGGGTTTCAATTTCTGAGGGTTTCTTTACTTTTTCTGCATTTAACTCTTCATCAGTTTTACCGCAGCTCTGAGTCAATAGTGCAAGAAATACAATTGTTTGGAGAACAATTGTTCTTTTGAGGAAAGCGTAATTCATACTAGTTATGTCTGGTTAAGAACATAAAGATATAATAATCAGACAACAATCCTTTCTGTTACCAGGACATTATTTTCCTGATTAATGCCCCTCAACTCCACATACCTAACATTTGGTATCCAAAATGAGCCTCCCTCAATGCGCACGAAAACACGATCAAGCAATAACTTTTTCTTATTGATGGTTACATAAACATGGTATTTTTTATCCTCAGCAGATTTCAGGAGGTATAGTGGAAGCTTTTTGTGGGAAACAAACCGTAATTCAAATTGATCTTTACCAATTATCTTCGACTCTACCCCATAAGCGAATTTGCGTTGCACATAGGATAAATCTTTTTTATCGCCACCTTCTGTGTATCTGATCCAATAGGCCAGAACCGGTTCCTTTTGGTCAACATCGCCATCCTTATCAATGTTCAAAGCATATATTAGGGTATTGACATTCGGATCACGCTGCAAATAAAAAAGTTGGTTGGCGACCCCTTTCGGAGTTGGGAACTTTAACGGTGATGGGTTGCTTTTGTCTGCAGTTTGTGCAAAAGAGGCGGTTAACCTGATGGCAAGAAAGAACAAAAATAAGACTGCTCTTTTATTGAAAATACTGATAATCATTTTGCAAAGTTAAAGATGCGGTTAAGAAAACTATAAAAAATTTGTCAGACTTCAGACATTATGCGAAATTGTCCAATTGATGGATACCAAAAAGGAGGTTATAATTGTTGGCGCCGGGCTTGCGGGCCTTATTTGTGCAATTGACCTGAGGTTAAGCGGTCGGACCGTGACGCTGATCGAAAAAGCGGAATATCCACACCATAAAGTTTGCGGTGAATTTATCTCTAATGAAGTCCGTACTTACTTAAAAGCACTTAAGATTGACCTGAAAGAAATCAAACCAGTTCCCATCACAAAATTTAGTATGTCGACCAGTTCAGGTACGCTTCTGACCAGTAAACTTCCACTTGGTGGCTTCGGCATCAGCAGATATGCGTTGGATAATTATTTGTATAAGAAAGCAAAATCTATTGGCTGTGCGTTCATTGCGGATACAGCAGACCGAATTGAATTCCTTAACAATTCATTTACGATACACACGCAGAATAATGAAACCTTAACAGCTGAACTGGTAATCGGTGCTTTTGGTAAACGTGCAGCACTTGATCAAAAACTTGGCCGGTCATTTATTAAACGGAAGTCGCCCTGGCTGGCGGTAAAAGGCCACTACACAGGAAGCATTCAATCTGACACCGTATTTCTTCATAATTTTAAGGGCGGATACTGTGGGGTTTCGCGCGTAGAAAACGGTGTAATTAACATCTGTTATCTTACAGATTACGCGCAATTTAAACGCTACAAAAACCTGGAAGAGTTCCAGGAAAAGGTGCTTAGCGTAAACCCTCAATTAAAAGAAATATTTGATACATGCAAACCGGTTTTTGAAAAACCTCTGACCATCAGCCAGATTTCTTTTGCTGCAAAAGAGCCTGTATATGACCACATTCTGATGATTGGAGATACTGCAGGCTTGATACACCCGCTATGCGGAAATGGAATGGCAATGGCCATTCACAGTGCTAAAATTTGTGCTGACCTATGTAAACAGTATTTAGCGGGGAATATCAAAACAAGGCTGTTGCTTGAACAACAATATGGCAATGCATGGCGTGCGAACTTTAAGACGAGGATTTCAACAGGAAGGATTTTATCAACAATCCTAAAAAAAGAGAGGCTATTTAATTTTTTGTTAGATGTAATGGCTAAATTTCCGCCCCTGTTGTCATTCATTATCAAACTAACTCACGGTAAACCAAATATATAATGCCTGTAAGTACAAAGTATAGGAGCAATGCTGACGAATTGATGGACGATTTCTCTATGGAAGGAGAAGTGTTAAAAGATGCGTTGGACAAGATTGCAGGCATAAACCGCTTTTTGGGCGGAAACAAAATTACCATTGAGGGAGTGGAATGGCTGATCAGGAATAAAAATAAAAAATCGGACATCAGTATTCTTGATGTAGGTTGTGGCAATGGCGACATGCTTAGGGCCCTTGCCAGGTACGGAAAGGAAAACGGTTTGAGATTTAAGCTCATCGGTCTTGATGCCAACCAATACACTATAGATCATGCTAAGAGTTTATCGGCTGATTATTCAAATATTACTTACATCTGCGCCGATATTTTTGAAGAGCTTAAACAAGAAAGGCATTACGATGTTATTCTATGTACATTGACGCTTCATCATTTTAAGGATGATGAGATCTTAGAATTGGTAACAGGGTTTAGGAAACAAGCTATTACAGGTGTAGTTATTAACGACTTACACAGGAGCAGACTTGCCTATTATTTGTTTGTGATGGTATGTGGTGTGTTTAGGCTCAACAGCATGTCCAGATCTGACGGACTGGTTTCTATTTTAAGGGGTTTTAAAATGAACGACATTATGCATTATGCCGACAAACTTGACATTGACAAACATATCCTTAGGTGGCGATGGGCCTTTCGCTATCAATGGATAATCCCATCTCTATGAACGAAGCAGTACCCGTAAAAATAAAAGCTGTTTCAAAGGTACTCCCCGATTTTTCCAGGAAAACTGCAGAAATACTTCCCTTTTTAGATGTTTGGCTTGCTAACCAGGACGATCGCTTTGTAAGAAAAGTAAAAAAAATATTTGAAAATGCGGGTGTAAGCAGACGTTATTCCATCATGTCGCCCGAGGAAGTATTCAGTAACATTTCTTTTGAAGAACGCAACGATATCTATATAAGAGAGGGTTTGAAACTAGCTGAGAAGTGCCTGGAGGAAGCACTTGTAAAAGCGGAATGGCAACCAGCAGCACTCGACTTTATCATAACTGTAAGCTGTACCGGTATTATGATCCCTTCTCTGGATGCCTACTTAATTAACAAGTTAGGTTTGAAGCAAGACATTGTTAGACTGCCGGTTACAGAAATGGGCTGTGCTGCAGGTGTTTCGGGCATTTTGTATGCTAAAAACTTTCTAAAAGCCAACCCGGGCAAACGCGCAGCCGTAATAGCATATGAATCTCCGACAGCTACGTTTCAGCTCGACGATTATTCAATGGCCAACATTGTGAGTGCCGCCATTTTTGGCGACGGTGTTGCTTGCGTATTGCTGTCTTCCGCAGCTGAAGACGAGGGACCAGAGATTTTATCTGCAGAAATGTATCACTTCTACAATGCAGAAGAAATGATGGGTTTTAAACTAACAAACAGAGGTCTGCAGATGGTTTTGGACGTAGCTGTACCGGATACCATAGAAGACCATTTTCCAGCGATCATTCACCCCTTTCTCGCTAAAAGCAATTTAACCATTGAAAATATTGACCATTTAATCTTTCATCCCGGTGGTAAAAAAATAGTTCAGGTTGTTGAAGCTCTATTTGGCTCGCTGGGTAAGAACATTGACGACACTAAAGCCGTTCTTGACCTATTCGGAAACATGTCTAGCGCCACTGTGCTATACGTTTTGGAGCGGATTATGAATGGCAATCCTAACAAAGGAGCCTATGGATTAATGCTGAGTTTCGGTCCGGGTTTTTCAGCACAGCGGGTTTTACTAAAATGGTAAAGGAGTTTGAGAATAAAGAATACTGGGCTGTAATTTTAGGAGGCAGCAGCGGCCTGGGATTGGCGTCGGCAATTAAGCTGGCTGCACATGGAATGCACATTTGTATTATCCATAAAAATACCCGGACAGAGCTTGCAGAAATAGAAGCGTCTTTCAGCGAGATAAAACAACTGGGCGTTAAGCTGATTAGCTTCAATATTGACCTGTTAAATATTGAAAAAAGCACTGCAGCTATAAATGAATTAGCAGCTCAATTAGGCCACGACGGTAGCATAAGGTGCTTGTTGCACAGCGTAGCCAGAGGTAACTTAAAACCTGTGCAAAGTGAACAGACACCTGCTTTGACCACGGAGGATTTTGCTTTCACCATAAATAACATGGCAATTAGCCTTTACCAATGGACAAAGGAACTCTTTGGAAAACAGCTTTTTGCGGAAGATGCCAGGGTGCTTTCATTTACAAGTGAGGGAAGTAAAAAATCATGGAAGAACTATGCCGGGGTGTCTGCAGCGAAGGCTGCACTGGAAGCCATTACCAGAAGTATTGCGCTGGAGATGGCGCCTTACGGAATTAGAGCCAACTGCATTCAGCCAGGAATAACAGAAACAAGGTCACTAAAATTGATACCTGGCCATGAAGAATTGATATCGGCCAACTTAAGGAGAAACCCCTTTAAGAGGCTAACTACCCCGCAAGATGTTGCCAATGTAGTGTACCTTTTGTGCAAGGATGAGGCAGCATGGATTAATGGCGCGGTTATCCCGGTAGATGGTGGTGAACAAATTAATTGAACAGCTCTATAAAGCGTATTTAAAATGACTACCGCAGCGATTTTAGCCCTTCTACCCTATAGCAAACCTTTTTTATTTGTCGACGAGCTGCTGCATATTGACGAAAACAAGGTATCGGGCACTTTCACATTTGATCGGGAATTGGATTTTTACAAAGGTCACTTTAAAGACAATCCTGTAACACCCGGAGTAATTTTGACTGAGACAATGGCACAGATAGGGCTTGTATGCTTGGGAATTTACCTTTCTAACGACCCTCAGAATGCATTACCAAAACACATTATGCTTACCTCATCTGCCATTGATTTTATGAAACCTGTTTACCCTGGTGAGCAGGTTACGGTTTACGCTGAAAAAATTTATTTTCGTTTTAAAAAGCTAAACTGTGCGGTAAAAATGTTAAATGAAAATGGCGATACGGTTTGCAAGGGTACAATTGCAGGTATGGTAACAGATAAAATGAATGGCTAGAAGGGTTGTAATAACAGGCATGGGGGTTGTAGCCCCAAATGGTGTAGGCCTAGCAGATTTTACGTCTGCAATTCAAAATGGTATATCCGGTATCAGGTTTGATGAGCAATTGGCAACGCTTGATTTCTCCTGCCAGATTGCAGGCAAACCGCAGCTAACTGAACAACAAATCAAAGCATGCTTTTTAGACCTCGAACTTCGAAACTTTAACAGTACAGGCATCTTGTATGGTGTAATTGCTGGAATGGAGGCATGGCGCGATGCGGGTTTGTCGCTCGCTAGTGGCGAAGAACCTGATTACGAAAGCGGAACTATTTTTGGAACAGGCACATCGGGTATCGACAAATTCAGGGAATCGATCTATAAAATTGACAATAAGGAAGTTAGAAAACTTGGCAGTACTGCTGTTGCGCAAACCATGGGCAGTGGCGTAAGTGCGTATCTGGGTGGTAAACTCGGACTAGGTAATCAGGTTAGCACCAATTCATCGGCTTGTGCAACGGGCACAGAAAGCATTTTAATGTGTTTTGAGCGGATAAAAAATGGTAAAGCGACAAGAATGCTCGCCGGCAGCACAAGCGACTCAGGTCCATTTATTTGGGGTGGCTTTGATGCAATGAAAGTTTGCACTTACAAACATAACGACAATCCGACGAAAGGATCAAGACCTATGAGTGCCAGTGCTAGTGGCTTTGTACCGGGCAGCGGCGCCGGAGCGCTTGTATTAGAATCTTTGGATAGCGCTATAGCACGAAATGCAAAAATCTATGCTGAAGTACTTGGTGGCGACGTAAATTCAGGCGGACAATTGGGTGCAGGGAGTATGACTGCCCCAAATAGTTTGGCGGTACAACGATGTATACAGCATGCAGTAGCCGATGCCGGGATAACATCCGATGATATTGATGCCATAAACGGCCATCTGACCGCAACATCCAAAGATGCCCTGGAAATTGAAAACTGGACGATCGCCATCAAAAGAAAAGTCCGGGAATTTCCGTATATTAATTCGTTAAAATCCACAACCGGTCATTGCCTTAGTGCTGCCGGCAGTATTGAATGTGTTGCCAGTGTTTTACAAATTTATAATGGTTTTATTTTCCCGAATGTGAACTCCGAGGATTTAAACCCTGATATTGCCAAACTAATTGATTCAGCATGTGTTCCCCAGGTACTACTGAAAAAAAACATAAACATTGTTGCCAAAGCTAATTTTGGATTTGGAGATGTAAATGCCTGCGTAATTTTTAAAAAATATGAATAAGGAAGAATTGATAGAAAGGTTAAAACCAATTGTTGCTAATTATGCCCAGGAACAATCTGCATTAGAAAACATTAGTGAAGGGACTGATTTTATTAAAGACCTCAAAATCAATTCTGCTAACCTGGTTGATGTAGTTTTGGACGTTGAGGAGGCGTTTGACATTGTTATAGACAATGAATCCATGGAAAAAATGCTTACTGTTGGCGCAGCAATGGCTATAATTGAACAGAAACTAAAAGCTAAATGATTGGAATTGACATTGTAGATCTGGCACAGGCAGAAAAGGACAGCAATTGGAAAAGGTCCGGATATTTGAATAAGTTGTTTACCACCGAAGAGCAATTCATGATCTCGTCAGACATACAGCCGGATATTCTTGTGTGGTTATTGTGGACAATGAAAGAAGCTGCGTACAAGATCCATTCAAACCACAATAAACTGAGGGAGTTTGCCCCTGTAAAATTGGTATGCAGCAACCTTATCATTTACGATGACACTGCCACCGGAAATGTTAGCTACAATGATCAATTGTATTTTACAAAAAGCATTATCGCTGGCGACTATATTCACTCCATATCTGCTCAAACTAAACAAGAACTTGAGACCGTGCATATCGAGATTTTACCAAACAGCAATGGTAACAGACCAGGAAATCCTACATCTGTTAGTCACCATGGCAGGTTCCTTGCCCTTGCTTACGCGTAAGTAGCGCTGGTTAAGTTTTCTTCAATCAATAAATTAATGATACCATCTACCATACCTACTTTAGGTACATAGATTTGTTTGATTCCCGTCCATTTCATCAGCGTAATGAAAATTTCACAAGCCGGGATAATCACGTCGGCCCTGTCTGGATTTAGTCCGAAAACACTAATTCTTTCCTTAAGGGAGTGGTTATTTAGGGTGTTATAAAGGCCTTTCAATTTTAGGTATGGTAAAGGCAGACCATCCTTTTCTTCCGACATGCGAAACAGCTTATTGATGTTACCACCTGTCCCTATTCCAGCTACATTCTTCAAATCCTTTGTATGTGTTTTTACCCATAACTTCATGTCTTCCCAGGTTTCTTCCTTATCCTGATTGTCCAGAATTCTGATGGTTCCGATATCAAACGATTTTGAGGCAACCGGGATTTTATTTACGAAAACAGAAAGTTCTGTGCTGCCACCGCCAACATCAATGTAGAGATAGCTTTTTTTGTTATCCAGGTTCTCTTCTATGTGGTTGGAATAAATAATGTTGGCTTCACGCTGGCCTTCAATTATTTCAATATCAATGTTTGCCTGTTCTTTTACCTGTGTGATAATCTGCGCACCATTACCGGCCTCTCTCATTGCAGAAGTGGCGCAGGCAAGGTATTTGGAAACCCCGTAAACATCCATTAGATTTCTAAATGCGAGCATCGTTTTACTAAGATCATTCA
Source organism: Bacteroidota bacterium (assembly GCA_040385565.1). Lineage (GTDB taxonomy): Bacteria > Bacteroidota > Bacteroidia > Sphingobacteriales > Sphingobacteriaceae > Pedobacter. Next base: position 58,685 of record JAZKHD010000008.1, read on the forward strand.
CTTTCCTTTCAGAGATGTGATGGTCGAGGAAAGCATCATCACCGAGTCGTAAGGGAACGCGGATCAGTGTGTTTTTCTTGAACTTAAATCCTTCGTCATCTTTTGAGATATCGGCAATCAGGAGCCTCACGGCATTTGACCCTATATCTATAGCGGCATATCTTAGCATTAGCGTTATTGGTGTTTATTTTTTAAGTAATTATAAGTTTGCAGTTGCGCCCTTACTTTTGTACTCAGTCTGTTCTTGTGGTATTTATTGCTATTTGTTTTCACGACATCCCTCGCCTTCACATTGTCTTGCAACTGGAACTCAATAATATCCCTTATCTCTTGCTGAACCTCGGCATCCAATACCGGAAAACCTACTTCCACCCTGTGTTCAAAATTACGGCTCATCAAATCAGCTGACGACAAGAACATCTCTTCTTTGCCTCCATTTCCAAAGATGAAAACCCGGGCATGCTCCAGAAACTTATCGATAATACTGATCACTGTGATGTGCTCGCTAAATCCGGTTATTCCGGGAACAAGTGTGCAAATGCCACGGACAATAAGCCTGATTTTTACGCCTGCATTATTAGCCTCGTACAGCTTTTCTACTACACCCTCATCTGCAAGACTGTTCACCTTCAAGATCATATAGCTGGGCTTACCCTGTTTTGCCAGCTTAATTTCACGGTCTATGTAATGGTAGATCTTGTTTCTGGAATCCAATGGCGAAACGATAAGGTGTTTGAAACCTTTGGTTACGGTCTTTTTATTTAGTGCGCCAAATAACTTAAGTAAATCTGTAGTAATCTCCTTTTTAGCAGTAAATATGCTATGATCGCAATATAGCTTGGCTGTTTTCTCGTTAAAATTCCCAGTGGCGAGATTTGCATAGTACTTTGGCCTGCCTTTTTCCATGCGTTTAACCAGGCAGATTTTTGAGTGGACTTTATAGTCAGTCAAACCGTAATTTACGTGTACCCCCTCTTCCTGCAACCTGCTGGTCCAGAAAATATTTGCCTGCTCATCAAAACGGGCTTTTAACTCGACTAAACAATGCACTTTTTTACCATTTTTAGCGGCGTTGATCAATGCGTTAATTACCCTCGAGTTTTCTGCAAGGCGGTACAAGGTGATGTGGATTTCTGTAACCTTTGGATCAATAGCAGCTTCTCTTAAAAAGAGGATGATATAATCATAGGATTGATAAGGAAGGTTAATGAGGTAGTCACGCTCCTGAAGTTTATTGAAAATACTTTCTGTACGGTGCAGACCTGCAACTTTAAGCGGCACGGTTGGTGCATATTCCAAATCTTTACCACCCACATTCGGAAAAGCAATGAAATCTCCAAACTTATGATACCTGTTACCGGGGATTAGGCTTTCGGCTTCTATTTTTAGTTTTGAAACCAATACGGTAAGCATATCAAAAGGCATTTCTGTATCATACAATAAACGCATCGGCTTACCCTTTTTACGTTTATCTAAACTAGCCTTCAGCTCGTCAACAAACTTATCGCTAACATTCTTATCGATATCAAGCTCTGCATCGCGGGTTAGCTGAATGGAAAAAGCATCTATCACGCCGTAATTGAATACATAAAAGATATCGTCAAGACAGTATTTAATGATGTCTTCTGCGAGGATAATAAACTTTAAGCCATTGGTTTCCGGCAGTACAAGGAACCTGGGGAGGTCTGGAGGTAACTCAATAAGGGCGTATCGCTCGGTTTTTTTAGAATTGGCTTTAGATAACCTTACGAAAAAATATAAGTACCTGTCTTTCAGCTCTGGGAAAGGCTTATCAAGATCAAGCATTATTGGTACCAAATTGGACAGAATCCTGTCTCTAAAATGATTTCTAACAAACTCTCCTCTCGATACGTTGAGCTGCGTCTCATTCAAAATAAAAATCCTGTTTTGGGCCAGCTCATTAATTAGCGTAGCCTGGAACAATTGTTCAAATTTGCGCTCTTGCTTTACAACAATATTCTTGATCTCATTAAGAACTTTTTTTGGATTGAAACCCAGCAGCTCCTTAGCTTTATCATTCAGGTTAGCTAGTCTGCTCATTGTTGCAACCCTAACCCTGTAAAACTCTTCCAGATTGGAAGAAAAAATAGACAAAAATTTAATCCGTTCTATAAGAGGAACAGTTTCATCTGCGGCTTCCTGTAACACCCGGTCATTGAAGTACAACCAGCTTATTTCTCTGTTTAAAAAAGGTACCTTTTTTTTCATTAAATCTTTCTTCCTGCAGCCGATGCAAAGAAATTGTTATGTTGTTTTATAATAGCAGAAATCCCCGTTAGACAGGGATATCCAAAACTGCGAATTCTATTGTTAAGTAATTGTTAATTATCACTTAACAATTCGGAATATTTAATGCTTTTATTTGTTGGTAGTTCTGGTCTTTGCCGCCGGCTTTTTAACCGCGGGCGCTTTAGGCGAAGCAGCTTTGGAAGCTGCTTTCACAACTGGTTTTTTTACTGCAGCAGCAGTTGTCTTTTTTAATGCAGAAACTGCAGGTTCAGCTACCTCCTCAACTTTTTCAACCGCTTTTTTTACAGATTTAGCAAGAACCTCAGCCGCTTTCTCTTCTGTCGCAATAGCCGCAACTTTAACGCTCTGCACTACTGGCTTGGCTTTTTTAACTGCTTGCTTAACAATTTTCTCCGCGTTTTTTGATCCCTTGATTACGCTCTTCTTAACAGCTGCAACAGTCTTTTCTACTTCTGGGTTAGCAGCAGCATCCTCAACTGTGTTTTCTACCGCATCCTTAACCTCTTTGAATTTTTTTGATAGCTTTTTTGCAACAAATTTACTAACCAGTTCAATATCTTTTGCCACCCGCTCTGCATCCTGTCCGAAGTGTTTAACAACTTCAAATATCTTTGCTGTCAAGCTTTTTTCAAGCTCTTTCTTAGCCGTCTTTTTTGCGTCTTTTTTTTGCGCTTTGGGTTTATTGGTTTTCATATTTGTATATTTAAATGTTTTAAGTTGGAAGGCTTAAGCAAGAGTTATTCTATAAATAAATCTACCATTTTTTTACCATAAAGCTATAATCATGCCCACTTTTGATATTGTAAGTAAAGTTGATGCACAAACCTTTGATAATGCAATGAATAATGCCAAAAAAGAGATTCTTAACAGGTATGATTTCAACACTTCAAAAAGCACTATTGACCACGATAAAAAAACCAATCAAATTACCATAGTTACCGAAGATGATATGCGTTTGAAAGCCATTGAAGATGCCATCATTTCAAGAATGATTAAGCAGGGGCTGGACGCCAAATGTTTGGATTTTGGCAAAGAACAGTATGCCTCCGGAAATATGATCAGGAAAGAGATTTCTATAAAAGAAGGACTGGATAAGGAAGCAGCTAAAAAAATAGTAGCCAAAATAAAGGCCAGCAATTTGAAAGTTCAGGCTTCAATTATGGATGATCAGGTTCGTGTGCAAAGCAAAAACATTGACGATCTACAGTCAGTTATCGCGCTTTGCAAAAAGGAAGATTTCGGACAGCCGTTGCAATACATTAACATGAGAAATTAATGCTGGAGATTGTTGACAATGGCTTTGTGTTTTCTGATGATAAGCAAAAAATAGATGTTATTGCTGTTCATCATTATTTAAGTACACAGTCTTACTGGGCCCAAAATATTCCAATGGAAACCGTAAAAAAATCCATTGAAAATTCCTTATGTTTCGGTATTTACAAAGAGGGAAAACAGGTAGGATTTGCACGCTGGATTACCGACAAGGCAACCTTCGCCTGGCTTGCTGATGTATATGTAGATGAAATTTACCGCAAACAGGGGCTCTCCAAAAAGTTGATGTCACTGATGCTTTTTCATCCGGACCTGCAAGGTCTTAGAAGGTATATGCTTGCAACTCTGGATGCCCATGGACTGTACGCACAATTTGGTTTTGAAGCTATCGAACACCCAGACAGGCTGATGGGGATTGCTATAAAAGATGCCTATAAAGATTTGTAGATCTATACAGTTTTTACATCATCATCACTATAATCCCTGATGTCAGTGATGTATCCATTCACAATTAAAAATTCAAACAGTGGCTTGGCATCAGGTGTTACCGGCATATTGGCCGTAGTAATTACCTCGTTTGTTTTCTTATCTAAAAATGGGTAGGCAAAAAGCTTTACGTTCTTATTAAACATATCACTCACATAACTTAGCAGCTGACTTGAATAATTCTCTCCGAAATTTGATGAGTTAAATACGAATTTCAAGTTGTTAATATTGGTAGAAATGCCAACACTTTTTGGCCTGCAGCGATCAAGATATTTCGCCAGCTTATTGTGCCTGGCAAAGTTCGATACAATTACCTTGTTCCCTGTATTACACATTTCCTCTGCTCTTTTCGCTACTGCCTCTAAATCGATTTCATCAGGAATCTCATCTTCATTTGATAGCACGTTTGACATCAGTACTTCAATCAACACACTCAGGTTATCTTCCTTAACATTTTCAGTCCGGATAAACTGGTCGACAGCCTTATTTAGCATGCTAAAATTAGGGTTGGATTTTTGAAGATACTTGGTACGGAGAATCATGATATCCTTCTTGTACAGAAGGTCTTTAGGGAGGCGCGGTTTACAGCTGGCGTCAAATATTGCAGCATCAGAAAAATCCTTTACAATTAAATAAAGGTTCAAAAGTATGTTATTGATGTTTTTGAATGCAGGGCCATTTACAGAGATCAAATCAATTTCAACTGAGCCGATCGTTAGGTTATCAGCCAGGGATTCAATCATTGTTTTAGGATCATTATGGTAGTAAAAAGCGGCATAAACAAGGTTTACTCCAATAATCCCAAGTATGTTCTGCTGCAACGTCGCGTCGGTATCCAATAACCTGACATGGAAAAAAATCTCATTTGCCTCACCTTCCGGTTCAACCTGGAAACGCAGACCAATCCAGCCGTGAGGGTCGTTGGTTTTATTATAGTTGAGTGTGGTAACAGTATCAGCAAAAGCGAAGAATGTCCGGTCGTCGTATTTTGCGCCACTTAAACGTTCATTAAGCAGGCCAAATTCATGGTGCAGCATTTTTAATAACCTCGACTGGCTAACATAGCGGCCTGATTCTTCAACGCCATATATGGCATCACTAAAAGTCATGTCGTATGCAGACATGGTTTTAGCTACCGTACCCGAAGCCGCCCCGGCTGTAAAGAAATTACGTGCTACCTCCTGCCCTGCTCCAATCTCGGCAAAAGTGCCGTAGATCTTTGGATTTAGATTGATTTTGAGTGCTTTGCGCTTGGTATCAAGGATTTCTCTTTCCATCCTGCAAAAATAGCAAAAACAGCGGATATAATGGTTCTGGATCGTATCTTAGTCTCCGGATGTTAAACGTCAAGAATCTTAAAATAGAATTCCTTAACAAAGAAGACCAATCCTGGCTAACAGCGGTGGGCGACATCAGCTTCAACGTTGGCAAAGGAAAAGTACTAGGCATTGTAGGCGAATCAGGATCAGGCAAATCAGTTACTTCTTTTTCTATTATGAGGCTCCACGATCCGTCTTCAACTGCTATCAGCGGCAAGGTGGTATTCGAAGATGTAGATTTGCTCAGTATTTCTGCGGATGAGATCAGGCGTTACCGGGGCAACCGGATTGCAATGATTTTTCAAGAACCCATGACTTCCTTAAACCCGGTTTTTACATGTGGTGAACAGGTTAGAGAGGCCATTACACTGCACCAAAAAGTTGATAAAAAAACGGCAACTGAAAAAACGATTGCGCTCTTTAATGAAGTACAGTTACCAAGACCTGAGCAGATTTTTAAAAGCTATCCGCACCAAATATCAGGCGGACAAAAACAACGGGTAATGATTGCAATGGCCTTAAGTTGTAATCCGGATTTACTGATTGCCGATGAGCCAACTACAGCCCTGGATGTTACCGTGCAAAAAACGATTCTAGAACTTTTGCTACGTCTGAAAAAGGAACGTGAAATGGGCATGATCTTTATATCTCACGACCTTGGGGTGATCAATGAAATTGCTGATGAAGTAGCTGTAATGTATAAAGGTGCTATTGTTGAATATGGGACTGCCGATAATATTTTTTCAAACCCTCAACATCCCTACACAAAAGGCTTGCTCGCCTGCAGGCCGTCGCCCGAAAGGTTATTGAAAAAGCTTCCTGTGGTGGCAGATTTTATTGATAATGATAACATGGATACTGTGGCCCACCTGCTTGCTGAAAATACCTATTCACAAGTAGAGATTGACGCGCGCAGACAACTACTTTATCAAAGCGCCCCGATTCTTGAAGTTGATCATTTGTGTACCTGGTATCCTGTAAAAAATGGATTGTTTGGTAAAATTACAGGCCATGTTAAAGCTGTCGATGATGTTTCATTCAAAGTTTATCCCGGAGAAACTCTAGGCTTGGTCGGAGAATCAGGTTGCGGTAAAACTACATTGGGAAGGAGCATAATCCGCCTGGCAGAACCGACATCGGGGACATTAACATTTGAAAATAAAGACATCAGGGGACTCGGCAAAAAACAATTAAAGGAGATGAGAAGGGATGTCCAGATAATTTTTCAGGATCCTTATTCTTCTTTAAACCCCAGGCTAACCGTAGGCAATGCGCTTATGGAACCTTTACAGGTTCATGGACTCTTTGAAAATGATGACAAGAGAAAAACGATAATACTCAATTTGCTTAAGCGTGTGGGCCTTAAGGCTGAACATTTTAACAGGTATCCTCATGAGTTTTCCGGCGGGCAGCGCCAACGCATCGTAATTGCAAGGGCGCTGGCTTTACAACCAAAATTTATCATCTGTGATGAATCTGTTTCGGCTTTAGATGTTTCTGTTCAGGCACAAGTACTCAATCTTTTAAGGGAATTGCAGTTGGAGCTGGGGCTTACATATATTTTTATATCGCATGACCTTGCCGTTGTGAAACACATTTCAGATAGGATGATTGTTATGAACCAGGGAAAAATAGAGGAACTAGGTTACCCGGAAGACATCTATAACAATCCGCAGGCTGCCTATACTAAGAAGTTAATTGCCGCTATACCAGGAGGGTGAAATTTGCCCAGGCACTAACAATTATCCTGACATTTCTGCCCGGTTAGCTTCAGGCGTTTCTTTGTTACTGTCCTTTTTCAATGTTGCCGATAACCGAATCAGTGCTGTGTTGATAGACCTCCTGATTTCGCGCTCCTTTATCTTATCGTAATGCTTCAGCAAAACCATTGCTTTAAAAATTACGACGTCCTTATTGATCTCCAATGTTTTCACCGTTAAACCGCCAGGCACTATATTGGCAGAATAACTGTCAATTACCTTATTTAGGTAGTTCTCGAGATACTCTGGTGTGTAGCCATTTTCTATTGCCATATCAAATTCGACAGACAATTTCTTGGTATTCTGCTTAGATTGGTTGATGATAACGGAACTGAATGCTATAGAGTTAGGCACAATCACCATATCACTGTCTTCATTTTGAAGTATCATGTTAATGAGCGTGATATCAAGAATTTTACCTTCGTTGTTCCCTAGTTTAATATGATCACCCAGTGAAAGCCTGTCGGAGAACATAATGATCAGTCCGTTGATCATATTATTGATATATTCTTTGAAAGTCACCGCAATTGCCGCAGCTACAATGGATACACTGAAGATAAAGTCCTTGGGATCAACCTTAAATAAGGTAATACATGCAATGAAAATAAATAGCGTATTAAGAATGGAAACGATACGGTTTATACCAAGAATAAAATTGTCTTTGATGTTGTTCTTAAAATTGTGTTTCCTGATATACCAATAGATTACAACAAGTCGCAACGTTGAGATTATCAAACTCGGACCAAGAAACGTAAGCAGTGCTTTACCAACTACCCCAACCCATGGATTAAGTTTATATAGCTCAGGCTCTTTAATATAAAAGAAAATAAGCAGCGCGAGGATCATTCCTTTTATCAGGATGATGAGCAGCTCCTTTCCAGTTTTCCTTTCTCTGTCTTCTATCATTTAATTTATAAATTCTGTTATTATTTAACTTTGGCGTTATAATGGCTAAGGTACAAATTACAACAATCTATCAACTCAATTTGTTACCTTCGATTGATTCATATTTTAACTATGGCAAAAAAGAAATCTTCTCATTTGGAACTCGTATTGACACAATTAATTAGCGATGTTCTCGAGAAAAGCAATAATGAGGCCTTAAATTACAAACAGGTTTCAGCAAAACTAAACATTACCGAACCCGCATCCCGCGAAACAATATTAGAAGTATTAAAAGAACAGGCCAAGAAAGGTGTGTTCCTTGAGCCTGAAAAAGGAAAATTCAAATTTAAAGATTTGAAAACCTTTATAACCGGCAAGGTAGACATGACTGCAGATGGTTCCGCATTTGTGATACCCGACGATGAATTCGAAAAAGACATATTTGTAAGCGCCAGAAAACTGCACAACGCACTGAATGGTGATAAGGTTAAAGTGTACATTTTCGCTAAAAAAAGTGGAAGGAAAAACGAAGGTGAAGTTATTGAAATCATCCAGCGGGCTAAAACCGACTTTATAGGCGTAATTAAAATATCTGACAGGTTTGCTTTCGTAAACATAGACGACCGTAAGATGCTCCATGACATCTTCGTTCCACTGAGCGACTTAAATGGGGCAAAGAATGGACAAAAGGTTCAGGTAAGCATTACTGACTGGCCGGAGGGCGCAAAGAATCCAATAGGTAAGATTTCAACAATTCTTGGTGAGCAGGGCGAGAACAATACTGAAATGAACGCCATCCTGGCTCAGTATGGATTTCCGCTTGAATTTCCTAAGGATGTAGAGCAGGAAGCAGACGCAATACCTGAAACCATTTCTGAAAAGGATATGGAAGGGAGAAAAGACTTCAGAGATACGATTACCTTCACGATAGATCCCGCAGATGCGAAAGATTTTGACGATGCCATCTCTTTTAAAAAGCTTCCAAACGGAAACTATGAAGTAGGTGTCCACATTGCAGACGTTTCTCACTATGTGAAACGTGGCAGTAACCTGGATAAAGAAGCTTACTCCAGGGCGACTTCAGTTTATCTGGTTGACCGTGTGATACCAATGCTGCCCGAGCGACTCAGTAACGGGGTTTGTTCTTTACGCCCGAAAGAAGATAAGTTGTGTTTTGCAGCAGTGTTTGAACTTGATGAAGAAGCCAATATCGTAACAGAGTGGTTTGGCCGTACGGCTATTCATTCAGACAGGAGGTTTAGCTATGAGGAGGCGCAGGAAGTCATCGAAAACAAAGCAGGTGATTTTGCTGATGAAATTCTAAAGCTAAATGAACTGGCCTATATTTTAAGGGACCGTAAATTTAAAAACGGTGCTATAAGTTTTGAAAGCACTGAAGTTAAATTTAAGCTCGACGAAACAGGAAAGCCGCTTGGTGTTTTCGTCAAAGAGAGAAAAGACGCGCATAAGCTCATTGAAGACTATATGTTGCTGGCCAATAGGCGCGTGGCAGAGTTTATTGCTAAAAAGAATAAAGGCAAGAAGAAACTAACGTTCATTTACCGTTCCCACGATTCACCCAACCTTGAAAACCTTGGCAATTTTGCACTTTTCGCAGCGCGCTTCGGTTACAAGATCAACATGAAGACAGATAAAGAAATAGCGAAATCGCTAAACTACCTAATGGAAGATGTGGAAGGAAAAAAGGAGCAAAATGTTTTAACCCAACTTGCTATACGCTCAATGGCAAAAGCCATATACACGACTAAGAAAACAAGTCATTATGGTTTGGCATTCGATTACTACACCCATTTCACCTCGCCAATACGTCGATACCCTGATGTAATGGTTCACAGGCTACTTGCTGCATACCTTAATGACGAAAAATCTGCAGATGAGGATGAGTACGAGAACGCGGCCTCACATTCTTCTTCTATGGAAAAGCGGGCTGCCGACGCAGAACGTGCATCAATCAAGTACAAACAAGCAGAATACCTGGAAGAAAACGTAGGTAATATTTTTATGGGCATTATTTCCGGCGTTACTGAATGGGGTATGTATGTGGAGATCATCGAAAATAAATGTGAGGGAATGATTCGTTTACGCGATATTGCGGACGATTTTTACGTTCTTGATGAAAAAAACTACTGTATAGTAGGGCAACGTAAAAAGAAAAAATACCAGCTTGGTGATGAGGTCAAAGTAAAAGTAAAAAAAGTAGATCTAGCCAAGCGCCAAATTGATTTTACCTTAATAGCAGATTAGTAACAGTAAACAATGCATTCTCCTTCAGAACTTTTAGCTCGAATAGAACAATCAATCACAGAAATCCAATACCCAACATACCCTGTTTCTTTATATGAACCTATAAGCTACATCATGAGTTTGGGTGGCAAGCGCATCCGTCCAACAATGCTTTTAATGAGTGTTGATCTTTTTAGTGGCGACATAGCAGAAGCCATGAGTGCCGCATTGGCGATAGAGACCTTTCATAATTTCACCCTGCTGCATGACGACATTATGGACAATGCCCCACTAAGAAGAGGCAAACAAACTGTTCATGAAAAGTGGGGTGCCAACACTGCCATTTTAAGTGGTGATGTAATGATGGTAGAATCAAACAAGCACTTGACTAATGTTAATGTAGGTGTATTAAAACCGGCACTTGATACTTTTAACGCAACAGCCCAAGGCGTATGTGAAGGTCAGCAGCTTGATATGGAGTTCGAAAGCCGCGATGATGTAAGCATTGAAGAATATATTGACATGATCCGGTTGAAAACCGCTGTATTACTGGGCGGTGCCATGAAATTGGGCGCCATTGTGGCCAAAGCAAGTATGGAAGATGCGGACCTGATCTATCAATTTGGAGAAAACTTAGGAATAGCTTTTCAGCTTCAGGATGATATACTGGATGTTTACGGAGATCCGGAAAAGTTTGGAAAGCAGATTGGTGGCGACATCATATCAGATAAGAAAACCTTTCTTAGGCTAAAACTACAGGAACTAGCCTCTCCCGCTCATTTGATTGATATCACTGAGGAGCATAACAACCGGAATACCATTATGAAAATAGCAGCCATAACCTCCCTGTACAACGAATACAATGTTAGGGAATTTGCTATTGAGATGATGAAAAAATATCTTGATACCGCTTTTGAAGCACTGGACAAAATCAATGTTTCTCAAGAAAGAAAACATGAGCTAACTGTTATTGCAAACCAGCTGATGAACCGGGAGTACTAACAAAATCATTACGCATAAAAAAGCCCTTAACATAAAATGCTAAGGGCTTTTCTATTTTATCTTTTACTTATTCTGCTGGTGCAGCTTCAGTTTCAGTCGCCCCAGTTTCAGCTTTAACAGCTTTCTTAGCCGGAGCTTTTTTAGCTGGTGCTTCTTCAGCAACAACCGGCTCAGCAACTGGTGCTTCAGCTGACGCAGCTTTTACAGCAACCGGTTTCTCGGCAGCAACTTCTTTAGCTACAGTAGCAGGCAAAATAGAAACGTATGATTTGTTATCTTGTTTCTTTTTGAAGATTACAGTACCATCAACCAAAGCAAATAAAGTATGGTCTTTACCAATACCTACTCCTTTATCAGGATGATGTTTTGTACCGCGCTGACGAACTAAAATGTTTCCAGCGATAGCTTCTTGGCCACCAAATATTTTGATACCTAAACGTTTGCTATGCGACTCGCGTCCGTTTCTCGAACTACCGGCTCCTTTTTTATGTGCCATCTTGTTTTATATTTATAAATTACCTGTAATGGATAATTTGTGTTTAACAACTAATTATAAACTGATACCAGAGATCTGGATTTTAGTGAAATACTGACGGTGTCCGTTTTTCTTTTTGTAACCTTTTCTACGTTTCTTTTTGAAAACGATTACTTTGTCACCTTTTAAATGAGACACGATGGTAGCTGAAACAATTGCGCCGGTTAATGCAGGAGCTCCTACAGAAATCACACCACCATCTTCAACCAACAATACATTGTCAAATTCAATACTAGCGCCTTCATCTCCTTGTAAA
>JAZKHD010000008.1:70741-306817 GCA_040385565.1 Bacteroidota bacterium
TGCAACTTTGAATTGCTGTCCTGCTATATTTACTATTGCGTACATTGTTAAATAGTTATTTATTTTAAATTGTTTATTTTTAACGAGGTGCAAATATAGAATTTATTTTTCTAAATACACAAGGCAAATCTGATTATTTGCCATAACGTTCTTCCGCGTCATTGATGCTCTGGCTGATCAGCTTCTGCATCTGTCCTGCAACATCTCTCAATTTAGGCGTTTCGTTATAGTCGGTCATAAAAACCACCTTTTTTGATTTCCTTTTGTAATTGAATTGCATCTCATAACGTAAAACCTTATCAGACTTCAAATTTTCGCCATCATTCGCAATAACTTCCGGAAAGTTCCATAAGCCCAGCTCATTTGCCTTATTGTGCAGATAAATAATATCGTTATGCCGAAGTTTAACGTTCGTTTTAATCAATGAATCTCTATTGTCAACATATTGATAGGCACCGGTTGATGAATCATAAGTATTTTGAAGTTCTTTACCCACCCCCCATTTGAATTGCATAGAAACAAATTCTTTAGACCTGTATTTCGCATTTCGCAGCATCGGCGTGTAATAAATCACGCAGTAAATAACAAAAGGAACAACTATAGTTAGTACAAGGAAGATTTTTTTAGCCTTAAAAGTCATTTTTAATTTTTGTATTTTTTTTTAATCTACTGAATCACTCAACTCACCTTCCCACTTGCTCACAACCGCCGTTGCCAAACTGTTTCCAATCACATTTGTAGCAGACCTGCCCATATCCAGCAAAGGATCAATTCCAATCAGCAATGCCAAGCCCGCTTCCGGAATGTTAAAGGTCGCAATAGTCCCGGCAATAACTACAAGCGATGCCCTGGGCACTCCTGCAATTCCTTTACTTGTTAGCATCAGGATCAGGAGCATGGTAATCTGCTGCTCAAATGACAGGTTGATTCCATAACTCTGTGCAATAAATAATGATGCGAAAGTCATGTAAAGCATAGAACCATCGAGGTTAAATGAATACCCCAGCGGGAGTACAAAACTTACAATTTTATCTTTACATCCGAACCGCTCAAGCTGAAGCATTGTTTTAGGATAAGCTGCTTCACTGCTCGCGGTGCTAAACGCAAGCATAACAGGCTGTTTCATTCTGTTTATCAACGTAAATACGCGTCTTTTTAGAACGGCGAAGCCAACTATGATCAGCAATATCCAAAGCAGCAGCATCGTAGAATAAAACTCACCTATAAATAAGGCATACGTAGACAGCACGCTTAAACCCTGCTTGGCAACAATTGCGGCCATTGCTCCAAATACAGCAAAGGGTGCAAAGTTCATCACATAGCCGGTAACTTTTAAGATGACATGAGCAACACTATCGAAAAACGTAATAATAATTTGCCCTTTTTCGCCAATAGCTGCGGTGGCTACACCAAAAAATAAAGAGAAAACCACAATTTGCAGGATCTCATTCGTAGCCATGGCCTCTGCCATACTTTTCGGAAAAATATGAGAAATAAAATCTTTTAAGGATAGTGCTACCTTATGAATTCCTGTATCAACATTATTCGGAGGCAAGGGCAACTGCATGGCTTCTCCGGGTTTAAAAATGTTAACCATAATCATCCCCAATACTAGCGAGAGCAATGAAGCACTCAAAAACCAAAGCATGGTTTTCCCTCCTATCCTACCTACAGCTTTAATGTCGCCAACTTTTGCAACACCAACTACCAGGGTTGTAAACACCAGCGGAGCCACAATCATTTTGATAAGTCTTAAAAAGATATCGCTGAGCAAAGTTAATGGCTCTAATTTCTTTTCCCGAAGCGTTTCATTATCTTTTCTAAGCTTATCGGCAGTTTTTTTATCTGCTTTTAAAATAGCATACCTCACATCTGTCGTGTCGGTAATTTTTAATAACTGGGCGTCAATTGATTTTGAGGTAAAATCGGCAGTGGCAATGTTTTCATTGTAAGTGGTAAATGTGCGGATATTTAAATAGTATCCTAAAGCAACCCCTAGTACTAGGGCAAGGAAGATAAAGAACGTTAACCGGTTATTTTTCGACATTTATCTCAATTTATGTATCCAACTTGCCTGTAAAACTACAATAATTAAATTATTCTATAAAGTTTGTTGATAAACCAATTAAATTCGCACCTTGGCCGTAACAAACTACTAAAAAAGGCTTCTAACAAAGACCAGCGCAAACTAAGTGGAAAATAAGGAAAAGCTTTTTAAAGAAATTTTTGATACCAATTCTAAAAAGATTTACCACTTGTGTTATGGCTATACCGGTGATGAGGATTCTGCAAATGACCTTCTGCAGGAAACTTTTCTAAAAGTATGGCAAAACCTCGACAAGTTTAGAAACAAATCACTCATTTCTACCTGGATTTATAGAATCGCGGTAAACACTTGCCTAACTTATCTCAGGTCTGAAAAAAGGCAAGCTAAAGATGAGCTCACTGATAATATCATTGAAAACCGCCCGGAAGAGTTTTCTGAAAAAAACGAACAGGTGGCATTACTATATAAATCTATCGCAAAACTGGAGGAGAATGATCGTCTGATCATTACCATGGTGCTTGATGAATTGCCCTATAATGAAATTGCAGAGATTTCTGGAATTAGTGAAGGAAATCTAAGAGTAAGAATTCATCGTATTAAATCAAAACTTACCGAATTATACAATCAGAATGCAAGAATTTGATCACATACAATCGCTTTGGCAATCGCATTCAGTTGAGGTAAAAATCTCAGCTGATGAAATGTTAGTGCAGGCCAAAAAGGAGGTGTCAAGCATCAGGGCGAAATCGCGTCTCAATATTCTTGGAATGATCCTCTCTTTTGCCGCCATCGCCGCATTGTTACTATTCGCTGAGTTTGAATCGTGGACTACACCTGCCGGTTTAGGTATTATTGTACTGGCAGTGGGGGTTTCAACCTTTATTTTATTTAAGGACTATAAACTGATAGCCAGAAATGATTTCACCGAACATCCGAATATCTTTCTTAACAACCTGAAAGCTTATCAGCTCAACAAATTTGTTATTTACAATCAACTGTATTGGTTCTACATCATTGCGATCTCTGTAGGGTTTATCCTATACTTTTATGAAATGCTGGCGAACGTAACGCTACTAACCCAATTAGGAATAAGCATTTTCAGTATATTCTGGATGGTCTTTTGTGCCACTGTATTTCGCAAAGCTTATTTAAAGCGCGAAAAGGAAAGAATTGATTTGCTTATCGAAAAATTTGAAAGAATAAGCGATCAGTTTAAAGAAACGCACTAGCTTCAGTAAATAAATTACTATTCCTCTTTAACTTCCGAAGTTGAAAAGCTGTTTCCTGACAGTCTGTATTTAACCCTTTTTAAATCTCCTGCTTTCTCAGTCGTATCTCGTGGATTGACTACCGGAAATGTTCGGTAAAGATCTCCCTCTTTAATCATATACTTATCGTTTCCTCCATAAGCCTTTTTTAAACTACTACTAAGGCCCGGAAAAGTAATCTTATTGAAACTCCCACCGGCATACTCGTAAACAGTCAAATCTGAAAGATTTTTCTTAGTTAACAACTCAATGTAAATCTCCGGGTTTCCGTCATTATCCAAATCCATATTCCAGGCATCTGTAATAAGGCCCTCGCGTTCATTAGATAGTGACTTATAGTTATTTTTGAGAGAATCTGAGAGCAACACTAAGTATCCTCCAACGCTATCCACGCCTTTGCCCCAGCTCACAATTTCGAAATTTAAACCTGGTCGTATTTCAATATTTTTGTAAAAGGGAAACTGATCTTTCTTTACAGGCGCCACTAACTTAGCCGCATCCAAATGCTCCTTTTCGCTATCTGCACATGAAGCAGCAACTATTCCTATCAACCCAAGTAAAAAAGCTTTATTCACGTATTTCATTGATTTTAAATTTAATTTATATGGCTTTAACGTCGGCAGCGCTATTATTAAGAACAGTTTCTGTTACTACGCTTGCCCTGTTACCAGGTGTGATTACAATTGTTTTCAGTACTCTTTTTTGTCCTGCAGGCACACTAATTTTTAATGGAGACGTATATAATGTCGCGTTAACCGATGGCCGTGACTGATCAAGTGTATAATAAATTTTAGCACCAGGTATTGGCGCTTTAAGTTCAAAAGTGAAGTTCTCACCTTTCATCATTTTATCAGTCTGACCAAATGGGGTTGGCACCCAGTAATTTGTACCGGTTTTATCCAGTTTAGCCAAATGTATCGGCAAACGTTCTTCAGAAAAGTTCTTAAAATCTTTCCTCGAGACAGGGCTCCATGCTATTTCCGACAAAGAGAACATTCTTGGCAGCAACATGTACTCTACTTTTTCAGGAGTTCTGATGTATTCTGTCCACAAGTTAGCCTGCACGCCAATAATATGTGCTTGTTGTTCTGGAGTGAGATCTGCCGGAACAGGATCGTAAGCATAAGCTAAAGAATAAGGTGCAAGTCCGCCGATATTGGTGGGCTCATCAGGAGAATTTGATTGCTTATGGTCTATGTACAACCCAATCGGACCGCCTGGCGTCATCACTACATCGTGGTTTTGTTTAGCTGCCGCGATGCCACCTTCAGTTCCCCTCCAAGACATCACTGTAGCATTGGGTGCTAATCCACCTTCTAAGATCTCATCCCATCCAATTATAGACCTGCCTTTTGAATTGATATATTTTTCTATGCGCTGTATAAAGTAGCTTTGTAGTTCATGCTCATCCTTTAAGTTCAATTGCTTTATCAATTTCTGACAAAATTCACTTTCTTTCCAGAACTCTTTCGGACTTTCATCTCCACCAATATGGATGTATTTCGAAGGGAACAGCGCAATAACCTCATCCAGCACTCCTTCTAAAAATTTAAAAGTATTTTCTGATGGCACAAAAACATCTTGAAAAACACCCCATTGCTGCTGAACCTGCTTTCCTTTACGAGAGCCGGCCCATGGCGTTCTATCGCTAACAAAAGTATCACGTTCAGGAAAGCAGCTCAATTCAGGATAAGCTGCAATAGCTGCAGAACTATGCCCAGGTAATTCTATTTCCGGAATTACGGTAACAAACCTTGCGGCAGCGTAAGCCACCACTTCCCTTACTTCATCTTGTGTATAGAAACCCTTGTACACAATATTATCATTTCCAACACCCGGATGGTTACCTATAATGGTTCCGTTCCTGCTTGAGCCAACGGTAGTTAGCTTGGGGTATTTTTTAATCTCTATCCTCCAGCCCTGATCTTCTGTCAAGTGCCAGTGGAAGGTATTGAGTTTATATTGAGACAAGAGATCAATGTACTTTTTTATAAAGGCAACAGGAAAAATATGCCTGCCTACGTCCAGGTGCAGCCCTCTGTATTTGAATCTCGGATAATCATTAATCTCAGCGGCGGCAATAGAAACGCTGCCTCCTGATTTTTCAGGCATCATTTGCATGGCAGATTGTACACCGTAAAACAAGCCAGCATCTTTGCCCGTGATAGTTATTTTGCCTGAAGTAACTGATATGGAATAGCCTTCAGGTGCAAGCTTTTCAGCGCCTGAAGAAGTAAGTACAATAGTTTTGCCTGTTGCAGCTGATCCTTTCACCTCCCTTAATGCAAAACCAGCCTTGCTTACAATAAAACCGTTTAGCAGATCAGCCATTCGGCTGCTCGCTGCGTCAGATACCAGTACAACAGTTTTATCTAATGTAAAAACACCCGATTTTATAACTACTGATACCGGAGCGGGTATGATACCCAGATTTATGTCAGTCTGACCAATGGCAGATAGTGAACATACGGCCAGTGCAGCAAAAGAAAAGAGTAGTTTTCTCATAGTATTGGTTAAAGCTTAAATGATTTCAAGCCCAATATAAAGAAAAGCACGAAAAAATACTATTGCATTGAAATAACCTGGTCTTCCTTTGCAGCAAGGTAACGCTCAGCATCCAAGGCAGCCATACATCCGGATCCCGCAGCGGTAATGGCCTGTCTGTAATAGTGATCCTGTACGTCGCCGCTGGCAAATACGCCTTCAACATTAGTTTTAGTAGTGCCTGGAACTGTTTTTAAATAGCCGGTTTCATCCATATCCAGCCAGCCTTTAAAAATATCTGTATTGGGCTTATGACCAATGGCCACAAAGAAACCTTCTACCGGGATGTCAGATTCCGCGCCAGTTTGGTTGTTTAAAACCCTGATAGCAGTTACATTTTTACCGTTACCAAGAATTTCTTTTGTTTCTGTATGATAAACCACTTCAATGTTTGGGGTGTTCAATACACGGTGCACCATGGCCTTAGAAGCCCTGAATTCATCACGCCTTACCAGCATATAAACTTTCTTACAAAGCTTAGCTAAATAAGTAGCTTCTTCCGCGGCAGTATCACCTGCACCTACAATCGCAACATCTTGCCCTTTAAAAAAGAAGCCGTCACAAACCGCGCATGCAGAAACACCAAAACCGTTATATTGTTGCTCACTAGGTAACCCAAGCCATTTGGCAGTAGCACCCGTAGAAATAATTACAGTATCAGCAGTTATAGTTTTCAATTCGTCCACCACAACTTTATGCGGCAAGGAAGAAAAATCAACGGAGCTCACGTATCCAAAACGGATATCAGTTCCAAACCGTTCTGCCTGCTTACGGAAATCCTCCATCATTTCAGGGCCCATAATCCCGTTTGGATAACCGGGAAAATTATCTACATCAGTAGTCTGTGTAAGCTGTCCGCCTGGCTCCATCCCTGTGTACATAACTGGTTTAAGATCTGCTCTCGCAGCATAAATTGCGGCAGTGTAGCCGGCAGGACCTGAACCTATGATTAAACACTGAACGTGCTCTGTTTCTTGTGACATATATTTCTTATAAACGATACAAAATTAAGGTTTATCCGGTTCTCAATCAAGTCCCAAATTAACCTGATGCCACAATGTGATACCAGAATTATAAATAGTTTTAGGTTTGAATAACCCCTACATTAAATCGCTTTTTTATCGGTGATTGATTTGCAGCTTCTATACCCATAGAAATTACATTCCTGGTTTCAAGCGGATCGATAATCCCATCCACCCATAGCTTTGATGCCGCGTAATACGGCGTAGTTTGCCGGTTGTATCTTTCGGTAACTTCCTTCAGCATTTCAGCTTCCTTTTCAGGCGTAATGATTTCCCCCTTAGCCTTTAATGACGCCTGCTCAATTTGCACCATCACTGTCGCCGCCTGTGAACCACCCATTACTGCTATTTTGGCACTTGGCCAGGCGTAGATCAATCGTGGGTCATAGGCTTTACCACACATGGCATAATTGCCTGCGCCATATGAGTTGCCGATTACAATCGTAAATTTAGGCACCACTGAGTTAGCAACAGCATTAACCATTTTTGCGCCGTCTTTTATTATACCGCCCTGTTCTGATCGACTACCTACCATAAAACCGGTTACGTCCTGTAAAAAGACCAGAGGAATTTTCTTCTGGTTGCAATTCATGATAAAGCGCGAAGCTTTATCGGCGCTATCAGAGTAGATAACGCCACCAAACTGCATTTCCCCTTTTTTAGATTTCACCACTTTACGCTGATTGGCAACTATACCGACAGCCCAGCCATCAATACGGCCCAGTCCGCAGATAATGCTTTGGCCATATAACTTTTTATACTCTTCAAACTCAGAATTATCCACCAAACGGTGGATCACATCCAGCATATCATAAGGCTTTTCCCGACTGTCAGGAATTAATCCATAGATATCCTCTTCATTCAATTTAGGTACCACAGGTTTTATCCTGTCAAAACCTGCATTTTCAGGCTTGCCCAGCATGCTCATAATATTGCGTATGCTGTCCAGGCATGCCTGATCATTTGGATGTTTATAGTCAGTTACACCTGATATCTCACAATGGGTAGTTGCCCCTCCTAAGGTCTCGTTATCTATGTCTTCACCAATAGCGGATTTGACCAAATAAGAACCTGCTAAAAACACTGATCCAGTGCCTTCGACAATCATCGCCTCATCGCTCATAATTGGCAAATAAGCTCCCCCGGCAACACAAGAACCCATGATAGCAGAAATTTGTACTATTCCTTCTGAAGACATGATGGCATTGTTTCTGAACATTCTTCCAAAATGTTCCTTATCAGGAAATATTTCGTCCTGCATTGGAAGGAAAACACCAGCGCTATCTACCAAATAAATGACAGGAAGTCGATTTTCCATCGCAATTTCCTGAGCCCTTAAACTCTTCTTGGCCGTCATAGGAAACCAGGCACCGGCTTTCACTGTGGCGTCGTTGGCAACAATCATACATTGCCTGCCTGAGACATAACCTATTCCACAGACCACACCTGCAGATGGACAACCGCCCTGTTCAGCATACATGCCATCAGCCGCAAGTGCGCCCAATTCTAAAAACTTTGAATCTTTATCTATAAGATAAGTTATTCGCTCTCTTGCTAAAAGCTTGCCCTTTTCCTTCTGTTTGGCTGCGCTTTTTGGCCCTCCGCCTTCGTAAACTTTTTTTAGCTTAGTCTTTAATTCGTAGACAGACTGCTTGTTAACGTCTTCATTTTTGTTGAACTCTATATCCATCGCTGGCAAGTTAAACCTATTTTCTGTGTTGGCAAAAGTCCAAATCGGGCTTTGGTTCAAAACCACGTATCAAGCTAAAATTTAACGATTAATAAAATAAAAAAGACTCTTTAGGAAACGAAAAAGTCATTTGCGAACAAGAAAGTCATCGCAAATAAAATGTCATTGCTAATAAAAATGTCATTGCAAATAACATGTCATTGCAAATAACATGTCATTGCAAATAAAATGTCATTGCGAAAAAAATGTCATTGCGAGGTACGAAGCAATCTTTATGATAGATTGCTTCGTACCTCGCAATGACGCGCAAGCGGCAATGACAGGCAAGCGGCAAGCACGCTAAACCTCAATGACAGACAAGCGGTAAGCATGCGAAGCTGCAATGACGTTCAAGCCTCAATAACGCGCAATCTGCAATGACGTGCAAACCTGCTAATAAATCTAATCAGTATACTTCTTAAAAATAGATGTCGCTGTATGTCCGCCAAAACCAAACGTATTATTCAATACATAGTTAACAGGTTGTTTAACCGACTTACCTAATATAATATTAAGCCCCTTGGGAATCTCAGGATCAAGTGTTTGCGTATTGATCGTTCCGGGAATAATGCCATTTACGATAGATAACACACTAATTACACTCTCAATAGCGCCTGCACCACCCAATAAATGGCCTGTCATAGATTTAGTTGCACTAATCGCAACAGGCAAATCGCCAAAAATCTTTTTTATACCGTTCAACTCACCTACATCTCCCAGACCAGTAGATGTTGCATGTGCATTTATGTAATCAATCTTATCAGCACCGATACCTGCATCAGCCAAAGCTTTAGATATACCTAGTGACGCACCTAATCCGTCCGGAGGAGTACCAGTTAAGTGATACGCATCTGCTGCCATACCACCACCAACAATTTCAGCATATATATGTGCACCGCGGGCAATCGCATGGTCTAAATCTTCTAAAATTAAAGCGCCGGCACCTTCACCAATCACAAATCCATCTCTGTCTACATCAAAAGGACGGGAAGCAGTTTGAGGATCATCATTTCTTTTTGATAATGCATGCGCAGAATTAAATCCACCTACTGAAGACTCAGTGATTGCCGCTTCCGAACCTCCGGCTACCATAATGGTTGCCTTTCCTAATCGTATGGTGTCAAAAGCACTAATAATAGCAGTATTTGAAGATGCACAGGCCGAAACAGTTGCATAATTTGGTCCATGCAATTTATGACGAATAGATATTACACCCGCAGCGATATCAACAATCATCTTAGGTATAAAATACGGACTGAACCTTGGTGTTCCGTCGCCCAAATGGTACTCCTTAAGTTGCTGCTCGAAAGTACTGATACCACCGTTTCCTGATGCCCAGATCACACCAACTTCATAGCGCTCCACCTCTGGCATAGATTCAAAATCCAGACCTGAATCCTTAATAGCCTGGTCGCTTGCAGCAATAGCATATTGCGTATACAAGTCGTATTTTTTCAATTCCTTTTTGTCCACATAAAGGGTGGCGTCAAAATCTTTAACTTCAGCAGCAAAATTGGTTTTAAACTTTGATGTATCAAACTTAGTAATCGCTGATACGCCACTTTTTCCGGCAACTATATTTTCCCAGAATTCATTTACTGTGTTACCCAAAGGGGTTACGGCACCTAAACCTGTTACTACTACTCTTTTCATATTTACTATTTATTGATTAATCCTTAGCAAGGGCTTTCCAAATATTTTATAAAATTAAGTCTTTTTAACCGTAACATACAATTAACAATTGACGGGCTTATTAAAACCCAGGATATCAGTTCACACTCAGCAGTTTAAAACTCTTTGGATCCGCCACGAGTTGATCAACACCATCCTTACCTGCTATAAACTTCAAACCGACATTCCCGGTCGCCCTTGGTGAAACCTTGGTATTTGAATTATGAATATGCATGACATACTGTAAGTTACCCACCTGGTCTTCATATAAATCGCCATGACCTGTGCCATTGTATCCATTTGTCTTTCTGTCAATGATTGGATTGCCATCATACTTTTTCCAGGGGCCCAACGGAGAATTTGAAGTCGCATATCCTACCGCGTAATCGATATTTCTAAAGTCATTGGCAGAGTAAATCAAGTAATAAAGGTTTTTATGTTTAACTACAGTTGGCCCTTCTGTTACTGCCCATTCGGTCTTTTGCGTATTTTCCCAAAACTGTGTGCCGCTAATGCATTCCTTTTCTGTACCCTTAATCACGTCTGATAAATCCGGCTTCATTTCAACTACAAAAATGCGGTTGCCCTGCTGTAGCTTTACATGGTATAAATACACCTTTCCGTTAGCATCAAAGAACAAAAAAGGATCTATTTGTTTTCCTGAACCTGACAAAGATTGAAGCTTATTTTGTTTAAACGGACCAAGCGGACTGTCACTTGTCGCAATAGCCAGTTGTTCATCCGCAGTATAAGCCATATAGTAATTTCCCGGCCCACGTTTAAATACCTGGGGTGCCCAGAAACCCCCAGACCCAAATGATTCTCCTTTATTCAAAGCAAATCCATTGTTTTTGCCTGCTGGGCCTTTCCACACTTTCAAATCGTCTGAAACATACACTTGAAACCCCCTGTTGCTCGTCGTACCATAAAGATAGTATTTACCATTATCGGCAAATATTGTTGGATCGGCAACCAGCATGGGCTTTTCGGACTGCACATCATCCGAAACCAGGCGACCTTTGATCATCCAAATTTCACTACGTGGTCCATAACCATTCGTGCTTGTTAACGCAACTATCGTATCGTCATCTAATACGGCTAAGCTACTCCACAAGGCAGATTTTCCGGGGGGAATAACAAATGGTACAGATTTCGCACCGAAATTTCTCGCTTCGCTATCGCCCACAACAACCTTCATATCTGCATTACGCATATTATTACTGCGCCCCTCTGTTCCCTGGTAGGATAAAATTGTTTCTCCACTTTTCAGTTGTCTCAAATAAGGTGCTCCGGCATAAATTTCATCAGCAATTTTCTCAGTCAATGCATAACTGCGGTTTTTACTGTCCGCATACACTGGCTGCGCCCAATTTTCTTTTAAGGTGTTCCTAATTATGTATGGCTTAAAGTTGCTGTAACCATTGTCTTCAATCGCAAATGCGATTTCCTTGCTACTGTTTAACAACAATGGCACCGGCATCCCATCTCTAGTGCCTTTTCTAAAACTAACTATTGTTGCTTTCTTTGTCCACGTCTTTCCATTGTCCCCAGACCGCAGCATGGAGATGTTCTGCTCATTACTAGTTCTGTAATCCGACTCATTGGCAAAGAACAATTGAATTTCTCCGTTTGGCAGTTGCAAAGCCGATGGCTCCCAACACCCATTTTCAAACTTAGCATCCGCTTCGTACAACGACTGTTCTTCAGACCAGCTTTTGCCATTATCGTTGCTTAACTTACAGCGTATTCCGAATTTTTTTTCTGGAGATTTATCGGTAGGCCGTGGATTGTAAAATACGATCAAATCGTTGTTCCTCAAACGTATAAGGTCAGGCACCGCCATGTTAATTCCATCGGCCCTTGCTGCAATGGTAACCGGGTTTGTCCAGGTGACACCAGCATCCGCACTGGTTACAAACACGGTACTCCCACCCGACTCATAAACACAGAATAATGATTTATCCTGTAGTTGAACCATGCGCGGGTAGCCGCAGTACCTTGCTTCACTATTCGCAGGCGAAACCTTCGTTAGCGTAGCTTTGTCCCACTCGATATGCTTTCCTGAAGGGGCTTCAGCCAACTCAGTGCTATTTGATATGGCAACATGAGATTCACTCTCACCGGCAATAAAAGGGAAAAGAAATACAAGCGGCAGAAGAAAGGAAAACTTGACCATACTGGCAACCAAGATCGTGATTTTTTGAACCTTACTTCATAGAAATGCGTAAATAAAATGATACCTTCGGATTTGAGAATACTGGATTAAACACACAATTGAGCTACTAAAATGAAGAAAATCACATTACTACTTTGCCTTCTTGCCCTTGCCTCCACCCTATCTGCGCAAAAAACAACGAAGAAGAAAACATCCGGAAATCCATTATTCCCGGGATGGTACGCAGACCCTGAAGGTGCTATTTTTGGTAAAGAATATTGGATCTATCCTACCTTTTCAGCAAAGTACGAGGAGCAAATATTCATGGATGCTTTTAGCTCCAAAGATTTGGTAACCTGGACTAAGCATCCAAACATACTCGTTAAAGAAAATATTAAATGGGCGAATAAAGCCATGTGGGCGCCATCTATTACTAAGAAGGGCAATAAGTATTACCTGTTCTTCGGCGCTAATGACATCCAAAATAACAATGAACTTGGTGGTATCGGGGTTGCAGTATCTGACAAACCTGAAGGGCCTTTCGTAGACCATATTGGCAAACCTTTAATTGATAAGTTTTATAACGGCGCGCAACCAATTGATCAATACGTATTTAAGGATAAAGATGGACAATACTACCTATATTATGGTGGTTGGTCTCATTGCAACGTAGTAAAACTGAGTGACGATTTTAAGAGCGTAGTTCCTTTTCCTGACGGCACAACCTACAAAGAAATTACTCCTAAAGGCTACGTTGAAGGACCTTTTATGTTTATTAAAGACGGAAAATATTACTTTATGTGGTCTGAAGGTGGCTGGACAGGCCCAAATTATTCTGTAGCCTACGCCATTGCCGATTCTCCAATGGGGCCGTTTACACGAATAGACAAAATCTTGAAACAAGATCCGGCTGTGGCTACAGGCGCAGGTCACCATTCTGTAGTTCAAAATCCTAAAACTAAAGAATATTTTATCATCTACCACCGCAGACCATTAACTGAAACTCATGGAAACCACAGGGCAACTTGCATTGAGAAGTTGGAGTTTGATGAAAATGGTCATATAAAGCCGGTAAAAATCACCTTTGAAGGTGTATCGGCGAGTAAGATAAAATAGCTGAGCGGGTAACATAAAATATCTCACAAAACGATAAAATAATAAAGGGCCTTAAACGGCCCTTTATTATTTCCAAATCTCGTTAGCTGTGGTCAATATAACCGGCTCCCCATCTGTTACAACAATGGTATGCTCATGCTGTACGGCATATCCGCCTTTGTTTCCTAATAGAGTCCAGCCATCTTCCTGTTGTTCGGCATAAGTAGAATGTGTTGTAATAAACGTTTCCACCGCAACTACACTATTCTTTTTAAATCTGCCATTGTTATATTTATCGTAGCAATTCAGAATATCATGTGGCTCTTCATGCAAGCTTCTGCCCACACCATGCCCAGCTAAATTCTTAATTACTTTATAACCTCTTTTTCTGGCTTCAGTTTCTATAAGCCTGCCTATCTCGTTAATCTTCACCCCACCTTTAATCTGCGCGATGGCCTTTTTTAAAATCTCTTTAGAAGCGTCCACAAGCGGCTGCATCTCATTCACGTCTTTACCGATAATGAATGAACCACCATTGTCTGCCCAAAAACCGTTCAGTTCAGCAGAGACGTCAATATTGATCAGGTCGCCCTCCTTAAAAATTCGGTCTGCAGAAGGAATTCCATGAGCCACTTCATTGTTTACACTAATGCAAGTCCAGCCCGGGAAACCATAAGTAAGTTTCGGTGCCGACTTAGCTCCGGCATTATTAAGCAGCGTACCACCAAAATCGTCCAGCTCTTTAGAACTCATTCCTATAGCGGCATGCTCACGCATTTGCCTTAACGTTTCAGCAACAATCCTGCTGATTTCCTGCATTCCCAATAATTCCTCTTGTGATGTAATAGACATATAACTTATGCTAAATCTAACCTTCTTATCAATTCTGTACTTTGTAACTTACCGTGGCTAAGCTTGTCCTTAAAAAACTCCTTAGTAGCATCAAAGTGCTGCTTATAACCATTCATATCGCCGTAGCCAATTAATGATGACCACTCGCGCACTGCGGAGTGAAACTCCAAATCATCTGCCCTGATACTCTTGTCAAACAACGCAGTCTCAATTGATTCTTCCAGCAAATCTTCATTTTGGAACAGCAGTTCAGCAATGCCCAACCTCAACTTAAATGGTGGCGTTTCGCAAATTAAATTGTGGTAAGGATTAATACCAAGCTTACACCAGGCATCAACCATGCTTAGCAGACTTAGGTGCGAATTTGGCTTACGCAAGCCCCCATCTGCTGCTAAAGAAAACTCCTGAATGATGTCGTTGCTCAACATAATCTGCTTGTTTTGCTTATCAAACACAAAATCACGCGCTTTATATAATCGATTTCGGAACTCTGCTGCTTCTTCCTTGATCATTAGCTTAAACAACTCTGATTCAGATTGTGCGTATTGCTTAACCTGCGCAGAAGCATAAGGATTTAAAATAGCCAGTCCGCCATAAATGTGCGCCTTACTACTAAAAATTCTAAGTGTAGTTAAAATCTTGATATTATCTATACCCCCATTATAAGAATCATTTTCCCATGGAAAAAAGCCTGCTTCTTTCCATGCAGTCCCCATACTTTCAAAACCAAAATGGGTTACCGCCTGTGTGTCAGCCACAATTTTATCATGGTAGTGGTAGTCAGCTATCTCAACCAGATCAGAATTTAGTGCAGAGAGCACTCCGATCATACGCTGATAGGCCTCATCTGTAGTACGGTGGGGTATAACAATGAGCTTCTGGCCTTTCGTATCTATTACTGGTCCGTGTAAAGAATGACATGGGATGATGTGCACATCCTTAGGCAAATACTTTTCCATGGCCTCAATTTCAGGATGTTTAACCGAAGTTTGCCCGGCTACAATAGCACCATACTTGGTAGAGGAACCATATTGCCTAACCACGTCCGCAATCTTCTCTGCCTCTACAGAATAAAAGATCACATCACATTGCCGCGATACTTCCTTGCCATCTTCCATCAACTCAATACCAAAAGGTGCAAGTTTTTCTCGTAAGGCATCCAACTGCTGAGGCAAATCACATCCAAACACCTGGTAGCCCGCCTTAGCGAAAGATATGGCATATAAGCATCCCATATCTCCCAAACCTATCATTCCGATTTTCATTTTTACGCTTAAATCTTGAAATCTAAAGGTTGCAAATATACCGATATAAAAAAAGAAAGCGCCACAATTATATGCGGCGCTTTCTTAGTGTTACTTTATCAATTCACTATTTTTTAGGATTTTCCAGCAATTTAAAAAATTGATCAAGTTGTGGTAGGATTACAATTCGTGTTCTGCGGTTAGATGATTTTCCGGCCTCAGAATCATTCCCAGCAACTGGAACATATTCACCTCGGCCAGCTGCAGTCATCTTAACAGGAGGAATGTTGTATTCATTCTGCAAAATTCTCACAACAGCTGTGGCTCGCTTCACACTCAAATCCCAATTGTCCAACAGCACACCCTGTTTATAGGGAACATTGTCTGTATGGCCTTCAACCATGAATTCTATGTCAGGTTGTTTGAGTAATACCTGGGCAACCTTACCAAGTACGGCCTTCGCCTCATTGGTTACTTCATATTTGCCCGTGGTAAATAGCAGCTTGTCTGAAATGTCGATATAAACAACACCTTTATCCACTTTGATGTTGATGTCCTTATCATTTAGGTTGCCAATTGCTCCTTTCAAATTCATTACCAGGTTCATCGTTAGTGAATCCTTCCTTGAAATTGCGGATTGTAAATTCTGAATATAGGCATCTTTTGAACCAATGTTCTCAAGAGACTTTTTGATGCTTTCAGCCTGCGAACCTGAAATTACAGACAAGTCTTTGAGTTGATTGACCATCTGGTCGTTCGAAGTACGCTGCTGTTTCAGTTGATCTTCCAGTTGTTTACTATATGATTTATACTTAGCAGTAGAATCTTTACTGCTGGCCAAGTCAGATTGCAGCAAACGGTAGGTGCTATCCAGCTTGTTGTATCGGTTGCCTGCTTCTGCAAGTTTTTTAGAACTCCCGCATGAAGCAAGAATTAGAGAGAGAGCCGCTAATGTCAAAATTCTGAAACTTATCATAATTTTTATTGATTAGGGTAAAACTTAAGTCTATAAAATCGATTGATCCTACTGGAAACGATATTACAGGGGGATATTTGCAATTATCACGCCATAAAAATTGATTATTAACGCAACAAACTGTTGCACAATTCCACACTTTTATTTCAAGTGTAAATGCTTAACTAATTAAGAATCAGTTGCGTGCCAAATCCGTGATTCAGTGGCATCATTATGTACTATAGTCTAATCAGTATAAACAATGAGTATCAATTAATAACAACTAAAATAAGAATTATGAAAAAGATCATTTTATCAGCAGCATTTTTAGCATTAGCAGGATTAACTACAGTAAAAGCGAATGAAATCAAAACTTCATATTACACAGTTGCTGTAAATCAAGATAGTACTACAAAAACACCGGTTGAATTAAAAGACCTGCCAGATTCGGTAAAAGCTACATTGGCATCAGAGCCGGTGAAAGCCTGGACACCTACAGGAGCCTTTCTAATTACAAATCCGGACAAAACTTCGTACTACCTGGTCAATGTTAAAAAAGAACAAGAGGTAGGTGCTTTAAAAATTGACAAAGACGGTAAAATCATTCAATAATCCCAATTGAACAATACAGTGCCTAAAAGCCGGAGCGATCCGGCTTTTTCTATTTATAACGTAATTCTAGCATAAAATCATTAATTTAAAAAGCGTTAATTAAAATTTAATCTATAATTAATTTTAGTGCAATTAAGATCCAGAGAAGACCTTTAAGAACTGATTTTTAACAGGGAGGTAGCAGGGATGTAACAGGGACCTAACAGGGAGGTAACAGGGACAAAATCCCTTTTTAATCCGATTTACTTCCTAGTTAATTTCTTATTATGTTCTTGTTACGTATCATGCCTTTATATTGCCTTATCGAATTCAGATTCTCTCATCTATTGTTAAGTAAATAAAAACATCCGCAGCTAAAATTTTATCCTGATTCCCACGTTTTAAAGGCAGCTATGAAAATTTTGCTTATAATTTTACTTACCTTTTTATTCAATACAGGCTATACGCAGGCCCTAAAATATCCCCTATTGTCTTCTGAAACAAAGAGTGTAAAAGCACTAGTGCCCCCACAATGGAAATTGATTGATTCTGTTAGCGGCGATTTAAATGGGGACCACACTGCGGACCTTGCTTTGGTTTTAGAATTTTATGCCGCGATTCCGGAACATAGAGCCTATGGAGATAACGACACAGAATTAATAACCGAGGTTCAAAGACCGAGGATTTTGGCGGTATATTTCAAATCAGGAAAGAAGTTCAAGCTTGCTTTGCAGAATAATAATTTCATTTTACGCTCTGAAGAAGGAGGTGGCACGGGCGACCCGCTATTACCGCTTAACATTCATGAGCAAAACCTAAATATTAATTTTAAAGGTGGGAGTAACTGGAAATGGCAATTGAGTTATGGCTTCAGGTTCAACAACAACGAATGGCAATTGGCGACCGCACGCAACTATACTTTCCATGATGCTTCCGGTGAAATGAATGATAGAAAATACGACTTTCTAAGTAAAACGAAGACTACTGAAGCCGGGACTATCAGTAACAAAAAGAAGGCAAATACGGCTGTGGCCAAACCAATAAAATTGGCCAGGCTGAAGACCTTTGCAACTTTTAAAAAACCCTGGACCTGGGAAATTGATCCCGGAGAGTTTTTATAAATTAAGTTAGGTTTCTGTCTTTAAACCAAACCTCATCTGGTATGGCGTCAAACTTCTTCATCTTTTCAATCAGAATAACCGGATCTGACTCATTGAAAACGAGGTCTTTATTTGCCGGTTTTAAGAAACGATGTGCAACCATAACTTCCATTTGTGCAAAAAGCGGATCATAGAAGCCGCCTACATTAAGCACGCCGATTGGTTTATTATGCAGGCCCAGCTGAAGCCACGTTAGCACTTCAAAAAATTCCTCCAGCGTACCAAACCCTCCGGGAAGTATAATGAACCCATCGCTGAGATCTGCCATGGTTTTCTTACGCTCATGCATATTCTCAGTAATAATCATTTGAGTGATGCCTCTATGGCCAACTTCCTTATCCATAAGGAATTGTGGGATTACACCGGTGACCTTGCCACCCTTTAACAAGATTTCATCAGCAATAACGCCCATCACTCCCACACTACCGCCTCCATACACCAGGGTAATATTTTGATCAATAAATACTTGGGCAAGGCTTTCAATGGCGTTTCGTAAAGTAATATCGCCATTAAAGTTGGAGCCGCAATAGACGCAGATTGACTTCATTTTATCTTGAATAGTTTGGTGCTTCTTTAGTAATGGATATATCATGAGGGTGACTTTCTCTCATTCCAGCAGCGGTAATGCGCACAAATTTAGCTTTCTGCAGGTCATCGATTGTTGCAGCACCACAGTAATGCATACCTGCTCTTAAGCCGCCAACATACTGATAGATTACTTCTGCTAAAGTACCCTTGTACGGAACCCTGCCAACAATGCCTTCTGGTACTAATTTGGTCACTACATCTTCTTCATCCTGAAAATAGCGGTCTTTAGAGCCTTGCTGCATGGCTTCGACAGAACCCATACCGCGATATGACTTAAATTTACGCCCTTCATAAATGATGGTTTCACCCGGTGATTCTTCAACCCCTGCAAATAATGAGCCCGCCATAATACAACTTGCACCGGCTGCAATTGCTTTAACAATATCACCTGTTTGCTTAATGCCCCCATCCGCGATAACAGGAATACCTGTGCCGATAAGCGCCTGGGCGCATTCGAATACGGCATATAATTGTGGAACTCCAACGCCTGCAATAATACGTGTAGTACATATAGAACCCGGACCAATACCTACTTTTACAGCATCAGCACCTGCAGCTGCTAATGCTCTTGCCGCATCAGCTGTGGCAATGTTTCCTGCAATTACCTGAAGATCCGGAAATTTGGCTTTGATTGCCTTTACCATATCGATCACACCTTTAGAATGTCCGTGAGCAGTGTCGACTGTAACCACATCAACTCCAGCCTGAACAAGGGCAGCAACACGATCTATGTTATCTGCAGCAACACCCACAGCAGCACCAACCCTTAGGCGACCCCTGTCATCTTTACAAGCCTTAGGGTAATTTTTATATTTTTGAATGTCTTTAAATGTAATTAACCCGGCAAGGTGACCGTCTTTATCTACTACAGGAAGCTTCTCAATTTTATAGTCTTGAAGTATCTCCTCTGCTTGAAGTAAAGTAGTGCCTTCGGCAGCAGTAATTAAGTTTTCTTTGGTCATTACCTCAGATACAGGGCGTTGCATATCTTTTTGGAAACGAAGATCTCTGTTGGTAATTATACCGACCAATTTTCGCTCTGCATCAATAACAGGAATACCACCTATTTTAAACTCCTTCATGATCTGAAATGCGTCAGCAACCTTTGCAGAAGCACTAAGTGTTACCGGATCCTGGATCATTCCGCTCTCAGAACGTTTTACTTTTCTAACCTCATCAGCCTGGCGCTCGATACTCATGTTTTTGTGCAACATTCCGATGCCACCTGCCTGTGCAATGGCGATTGCCAGTTTAGCTTCTGTAACAGTATCCATAGCCGCTGAAACTATAGGTACATTAAGTCTGATTTTTTTGGTGATGTAAGTTCCGGTATCTACATCGCGCGGAAGAACTTCGGAGTAGGCGGGCACTAATAATACGTCATCGTAAGTTAGTCCTTCGGCAATAAATTTATTGGGATCGAGTTGCATAGCAAATAATTTAGGAGTTACTATTTGCCGGGCAAAGATACGATTCTTATCAGGACTACGCAATAATGTTCTGAAGATTCTGCCTGAGGTTTAAAAGATTACAATTCTATTAAACTGGCAAATTATTTCTTTCTTATCTGGATATATGTTATTATTGCTATAACCAAACAAGCTCTTATGATCTACCTCAAATCACTGCTAATTGGCGCCATTTGTTTTATGGGCCTAACCGTTCGTGCTCAACAACCAAAAAATGTTGCGCAACGTACGTTTAAATTTGGCAAGGTTGAACCTGCAGAATTTGAAACCAAAGTAAAAGGCACGGATTCTGCGGCCGCCGCTGTGATATTGTTCAACGTAGGCAAAGGGGAAATTGATCTCGGACCAAAAGGCTGGGAATTTGTTTTCGAAAGGCACTTCCGTGTCAAGATTTTCAGTAAAACTGCGCTGGAATTCGGCAACTTAGAACTTGCATTTTTTAGGGCAGACGATGCTGAAACCTACCTGGATAAGATGGAAGGCGCCACTTACAACATGGAGGGTGGCAAAATGGTCATGACAAAGATTG
Source organism: Bacteroidota bacterium (assembly GCA_040385565.1). GTDB lineage: Bacteria > Bacteroidota > Bacteroidia > Sphingobacteriales > Sphingobacteriaceae > Pedobacter. The sequence goes on from JAZKHD010000008.1 coordinate 91,661, forward strand.
GTAAGGAATCGAAATTTACTGATAAGCAAGACAATAATTTTACCATCAAAAAGTTTGCATTACCAAATGTGAAAGAGGGATCAATCATTGAGTTCAAGTATACTGTTAAGTCGGATTTTTTCGGTTCATTAATGCCATGGCATTTTCAGAACAACATCCCTACCCTTTATTCTGAATATGATGTAAGACTTCCGCCATTTTTCAAGTACCGTGTTACACAAAACGGAGATATTAAACCGGCACCGAAAAAAGAGTATATCAAAAGGAACTTCATTTCCTTCTATGCCAATATTATAGATGCTACGGTAGTTAGGAGTCTATATACAGCCGAGAATATACCGGCACTCAAAACCGAGAGTTATATTACTTCCATGGATGATTATATCAGCAAAATAGAATTCGATTTGAATACTATTGATCTTGCCGGATCTTCGTTTCTGGATAATACCAGATCGTGGCCAAAAGTGGTAACTTCCCTGGAAAAGAACCCGTATTTCGGAGGCTATGTAAATAAGAGAGATTACATTAAAACGCTGCTAAAACAAATAATTAAAGATGGGGTACCGAAAGACACCCTTCCTCATTTGATATTTGAGTATGTTAAAAACAATATAAAATGGAGCGAATATAATAGCTACCTCACATCTGACCCAGATCCTAAAAAAATATTTGAAAAGAAGCTTGGCAATTCCGCAGACATCAATCTGGCGATGCTGGCCATGTTCAAGGAAGCAAAGTTGGAAGCCTGGCCAATACTAATAAGCACCCGGAGCAATGGTAAGCATCCGGGTACGCCATCTACTAACAAATTCAATAATCTGGTTATTGATGTAAAATTAGGAGAGCGGCATATCTTTTTTGACGCCACCAGTAAAAACCACACGGCAGATTTAATTGCATTTGATGACTTGAACCATGTTGGGTTTAAGGTTGACTTTGATAAGAAATCCGGAGAGTGGGTTAACACTGAAGAAGGTAGGATTAGCAAGAGAAATGTAAGCTATATATTAACCTTAGATAAAGAAAATCATTTACAGGGAAAGCTATTCCTCTTAAGCACTGATTACAATGCATTAGACCGGCGGAATCAATACATTTCCGCTAACAGTGAGTCTGAATTCCTTAAAAAATACAAGGTTGATAAGCCCGGTCTAGGGATCAAAGATTACAAAGCGGAAAACATGAATAACCCTGCGGAGCCGCTTTCGGAATCGATGGATATACAGATAGATGATGCGATTGAAGAAGGAGGAAATTTGCTATACTTTACACCATTACTTTTTGACAGAATTAAAGACAATCCATTCAAATTGGAAAACCGTCAGTTCCCTGTCGATTTCGGCCATCCCAGAGAAGATACCTACAAATTCATAATAGAAGTTCCGGCAGAATACAAGCTTGAGAAACTACCATCTGATGAGAAAATATCGTTACTTGATGATGGTGCATCTTTCACGTTTACAACTAAGCAGGACGGGAATAAGTTTGTGCTCACAAGCAAAGTAGCCTTCAACAAGGCCGTATATTCTCCGGCAGAATATAGATTGCTCAAAACGCTATATACCAAGATAGTGAGTAAGCATGCTGAACAGATTGTGATAAAAAAACTCTAAATATAATGCCTCAAAAATTTAAAAAGCTCATTCTTGCTGCTATTTCAGTAATGATGTGCCATTCAGCTATTGCTCAGGAAACAATATATAGACCCAAGGAATTTAATTTTGGGAAAATTGATCCTGAAGAGTTTAAAATAAAACCGTCTGGCGTAGATTCTGCTGCAGCTGCCGTAGCAATTTTTGATATAGGTATCGGTTTTTTTGACTTAGGGCCTAGTGGCATGAAGTACAACATACAGCGACATACCCGATACAAAATTATCAACAAAAATGGCTACGATTATGCCAACTTAGAAATTCAGCTCTATAAAAGCAGTAATGGTGGTTCAAATTTAACGAACGTTGAAGCATGTACTTATAACATCGAAAACGGGAAAGTAATTGCCAGCAAAATTGGAAAGGATGCGAAATTTACTGAAAAGCAGGACAAAAATTATTCTGTAAAAAAGTTTGTACTGCCAAACGTGAAGGAAGGCTCAATAATAGAATTTAAGTATACGATGAGTACTGACTTCGTTTTCAACCTAAGGCCATGGTATTTTCAGCGATCGATTCCGACGCTACATTCAGCCTATGTAGTGAGTATACCTGAGTATTACAATTATAAAATTAACCAATACGGCCTCATCCACCTGACTTCGAAAAGTGAACAAGTAAATGGTGGCACTGTTTATAGTTATGCAGTAAACAATGTACCAGGTTTAAAAGAAGAGAGTTATGTAGCTGACATGAATGATTATATAAGTCGGGTAACTTTTGAACTGGCATCAATGAGTTTTCCAGGACAGGAATATCGTGACTTTACCAGCACCTGGCCTAAAATTATTCATACCATAAAAGAAAGGGAAGATTTTGGCCAGTTCATTAAAAAAACAGCTGGAGTTAAATCAATTCTGGCAGAAATAATTAAAGAAGAAACCAATAAGGATTCCATTGTTTGCCGCATCCTAAATTTTGTAAAACAAAATATAAAATGGAATAGGGACTATGATTTGTTTGCAAATGAAACAAACGCAAAGAGTGTATTTGAGAAAAAACTGGGAAATTCTGCCGACATAAATCTTAGCCTGCTAGTTTTGCTTTCCGCTGCTAACATTGAGGCAAATCCTGTACTGTTAAGCACAAGAGATAACGGCACCCATCCAGGGAGGCCGATGATAACAGCATTCAATAATGTGATTGTTGATGCTAAGATTGGTGAAAAGCACATACTGCTTGACGCCACAGACAAACATCATGCACCAAATTTAATTGGATACAATAATCTGAACCATGAAGGTCTGGTGCTAAATATGGACTCAGAAAATGCAAAGTGGATCTCATTAGAAAACAGCAAAGCGAGTGGCATATCCTACAACTACATTTTAACGTTAGGAGATGATAACAAACTTACAGGAAAACTATATATCACATCTACTGACTATGAAGCGCTAAGGCGGAGAAAAGATTATTCTGCTGCAACCGATGAAAAAGAATTCCTTAAACTTTTTAAAGGAGATAAACCAGGTTTGGCGCTAAAAAATTACGAAATACTAAACTTAAATAGCCCAGATGCATCCCTTACTGAATCTATGGACGTGCTGATTGAGGATCAGATAGAAGAGGGAGGTGATATGTTTTACTTTACACCTTTGCTTTACGAGCGGACCAAAGAAAATCCATTTAAATTAGAAGAACGTAATTTCCCGGTCGATTTTGGATTTCCTATGGAAGAAACTTACCGCATTACAATCGAGTTACCAAAGGGGTATGTTGTTGATGTAAGTAAATTTCCAAAAAATGAAAAGCTGGTACTGCCAAACCAGACTGCTTCCTTTTCATTTATTTTTTCACATGGTGAAAATCAAATTGGGCTGATTAGTCGGATTTCAGTTAAAAAATCACTTTTTACGCCCGACGAGTACTTTGAATTGAAAGAATTATTTAAAAATATAGTGAGAAAACAGGCAGAGCAGATTGTAGTTAAAAAAATTTAACATGAGAAAACTAATTTTTATTATTTTATTCATTAACACTGGACTTGCAGCTGATGCACAGGGGATTTATGATGTTGAAAAGATACCATCCCCGCTTACTAAAAATGCATCGATAGTTGTACGTAATGAAGAGCAGATGTATGAGGTCAAAAACCCCGGAAACGCACACTACGAATATAAAACAGCTGTTACTATACTTAATAAAAATGGAGAGCATGCAAGTCACATGCAGGAGTACTACGACAAATTCTCTAATGTTTATAATATGAAGGCAGCGCTGTTTGACGCCCATGGTATAAAACTAAAAGAATTTAAGTCTTCTGATTTTAAGGATCAAAGTGCTATTTCAAATGGATCCATTTATGAAGACAACAGGGTTAAGTTTTTGAACATTATGCATACGAGTTTCCCTTATACAATCGAGTATAGCTATAGTATGGATTACAGCGGGATAAAATTTTATCCGGCATGGTCTCCAATAAATAATTGGGGAACAGCTGTCGAAAAATCTGCTTACATATTCAAAATTCCCGAAACGATGACTTTCAAATATTTGAAAAGCAAGGGGATGAAAACAGATTCAACAAAAATTAAAGATAAAATACAGTATAAATGGAATTGTGAAAATGTAGCTGCGATTGAATATGAACCCTTGAGTACAGGTTTAGAAAATGTAACTCCCTGGATAAATATTGCACCCAACCAGTTCGAGTACGACAACTCTAAGGCCAATATAGAGAACTGGACCAATCTGGGATCCTGGCTGTATGGTTTAAGTGCCGGTTTACAGGTATTACCTCCAGCTGCAAAGGCAAAAGTACAGGAGCTGGTGAAAGACATAAAGACGGACAGGGAAAAGATGAAAATCCTTTATCAGTACCTGCAATCCAACACGAGATATGTAGGTGTACAATTAGGAATTGGTGGCTACAAGCCTATTGCAGCTGAAAAAGTTTCGGCAACTAACTATAGTGATTGTAAGGGCCTGTCTAACTACATGAAAGCGCTGCTGCAAGAAGCCGGAATATCATCAAACCTTGTGGTTATTGGGAACGATATGCCCTCTTTGAACCCACGGTATGCCAGTCTCAACCAAGCAAACCATATGATTCTATGTGTACCATTAGAAAAAGATACAACCTGGTTGGAGTGCACAAGTCAATTCGTTCCGATGGGATATATAGGTAATGGAAATTCTGATAAGACAATATTGATGGTGACTGAGAAAGGAGGCAAACTAGCTCAAACACCTTCCTATACGCCTGAAAAAAACTATCAAAAGCGCCTGACTAAAGTAGATTTAGATGAAGATGGCCAGGCAACAATCAGCATTGATACAAAATTTGGCTATGCGCAATTTGAAGAAAACCTGGGTATGTTGCTCGTTGAGCCATCCGATCAACGGAAGCGTTTGATGAACAGGCTGAGTATCCCTAATATGCAAATAGAAAAGCTCAGTTATACACAGCCTGACAAAGAAAATGCTGTGCTTGAGGAAAAGCTGTTACTCAAATCTTCACAGCTGTTAACAAAGGGTGGTGACAAATTATTTCTCACGCTAAATCTTTTGAACCGTCAGGATGGAACAGCTGGTATTGTTGAAGATAGGAAAACAGGCTTTGCTGTTGATTACAGTTATACTGATGAAGATGACATCATTTACACCATTCCAAAAGGTTATAAGGTAGAGTTTTTGCCGAAGGATGTGCTGATTGAATCTGAGTTCGGTAAGTATACAGCTAAGGTAGCAGTAAAAGACAATACATTAATTTACCGCCGCACCAAGACAATGACAAACAGGAAGTATCCGGCAGAAAAATATGCCGATTATGTAGCGTTTTCTAAAAAAGTATTTCAGGCAGATAAGCTGAAAGGCATCCTCACCAAAGCTAATTAGCCGGAAATTATTTTTTCCCGGCTATTACTTTAATAAAGTCCTTTGTGTCCAAATATTGGTGAGCAAGCATTCTCAATTGGTCTGCAGAGATGGTTTTTACAGTGTTTATGTAACGCTCATAATAATCGTAGCCTAATCCCGAATAATAGAGATTTTTAAACTTATCTGCATGAGAAAATGCATTCTCAAGACTTCCGAGCAGGGCGCCAAGCATATAATTGCGGACAAGGTTAAGCTCTTCATCCGGGATAATGTCTGTTTTTAACAGGTCGATTTCTTTATCGATTTCATCCAAGGCACTGCTGCAAACATCTGCCCCTACTTCGGTGGCTATGAAAAAATACCCGGTGTCCTGCAGCGACACAACACCAGACCCGATACCATAAGTATAACCTTTATTCTCCCTTATATTTGACATTAGCCTGGAACCGAAATATCCTCCAAGAACGCAATTTAAGACCTGTAATCCTGCAAAGTCATTGTGAGTTCTATTTATTGTAATTGCGCCCATCCTGATTGCAGACTGTAATGCATCAGCTTTCTCTATTAAAATTTCTGTACCAGGGTTTGCAGAGAACTGGAATTTATTTACAACTGAAGCATCGCTATTGGCCCAGCCCTTTCCAATGATCGCATTTAAAATGGCATATTCTTTTTCTTCAAATTTACCCGCTGCGAAGATGGTACAGTTTTCAGGTTTGTAAGCTGATTTAAAATACGCTATAAGATCGTCTCTTTCTATTCCGTCATATTCTTCAGCTCCAATATTTGAGCCGTATGTAGTATCGCCAAATAGTGCGTAAGCGAATTGCTTCCTTGCTAGGAAATCATTCTTTTTTAGACTTACAGAAAGAGATTGCTTTTGATTTTGTACAAAGATGGCTAATTCTTGTTCTGGAAATGAGCTTTCGTTTAAAATGGCGTACAGAATTGGCAATACAGTTGCCAGGTGTTTATTTAGGGTATAAAGTTTGACACCACATTGATCAGCACCATATTCTGTTTGAAGGAAAGCGCCATAGTAGTCAACCTTGTCTGCTATTTCTCTTGCAGACAAATCAGGAGTTCCATTGTTGATAAGGTGGCTAACTGCCAGTGCTTGAAGTGGCTTGTTTGTATTCCAGTTTACATTCTGAAAGATAAACTCAATGCGCACCAATTCTTGCTGGCCCGCGTTGATGGTAAAAACGGGAATCCCATTATCTAATTGCTGTTTCAGCGGTTTTATGAAATTGATTTCCTGAACCTGTTTTGATTCCGGAGCGAGGGTACGATTAAGCATCTTGCTGGGTTAAATAATACAATGTGGAGGATTGTTGCTTTTGGAAAGTAGTTTTGGCGGCATTCATAATACCCTGAGAAGTAACAGCTAAATATTTGTCGATTTCGGTATTTAAGTTAGCCGCATCACCCAGTAGCTCATAGTAAGCTAAATTCATCGCCTTATCCAGTAAACTCATCTCTGCGAAGACTACGATTGACTCTGATTTATTTTTCACTTTTGTTAGCTCTTCTTCCGTGACTTCATCCTGGGTTAACTTATAAAGTTCTTCCCAAATCGCAGCTTCTGCCTCTTCAATGCTAATATTCTCAACCAACTTACCTTCAATAATAAACAGCCCTTTGTCAATGCTACTTGTAATGTAAGCATGTACATCACTAAATAATTGCTTTTCCTTGAGAAGTGAGTTATATAGTCTTGAAGATTGTCCCTGTGAAAGAATATCGGCCATCAAATCATAACATTGGTAGTCTGCATTTAACCTGTCGGGCATTTTAAATGCGATATATATGGCATTTAATGGTACTTCGGCAACTACAGTCTCAGTTCTGGCCTGGATCTGTGTTGGTTCTTCCGGAAGGTTCCGAACATATCTTTCACCTGAAGGGATAGGTTCAAACCATTTTTCTGCCAGTAATTTAACATCCGATGTTTTTACATTTCCTCCAACAACCATGATCGCATTTTGTGGATTATAATGTTTATGGAAAAATGCCTTAACATCTTCCATCTTTGATTCTTCGATCTGTTTGAGGTCTTGACCGATTGTGGCCCACTGGTAAGGGTGCTCTGTGTATGCCAAAGGGCGCAGCTTCAACCAGACATCGCCATATGGCTGATTTAAATACCTTTGCTTAAATTCTTCGCACACTACGTTCCGTTGAGTTTCCAAACTTTTTTCTGAAAAAGCCAGACTAAGCATACGGTCACTCTCCAACCAAAAAGCTGTCTCTATATTATCTGCCGGGAGTGTGATATAATAGTTGGTGATGTCGTTACTTGTAAATGCGTTGTTTTCACCCCCTACCCTTTGCAGCGGTTCATCGTAACTGGGAATATTCACAGAACCACCAAACATAAGGTGTTCGAAGAGATGCGCAAAACCCGTTTTGCCGGCCTCTTCATCCCTTGCACCTACATCGTATAATATATTTAGAACAGCCATTGGCGTTGTATCATCCTCATGTACAAGAACGCGCAGTCCATTGGCTAGCGTAAAGCGATTAAAATCTACCATATTTTAAAATAATTGCGCCAAATATAGGAATTATGGTAAGGGCTAAGGTTAATGTTTCCTCATTTTTTATGACAGAGCAGAGATGGATAAATTTGTGCACCGCAGCAAATTTATCTAAGTTTGCAACATGGAAACCAGTACCTTATTGGAGAGGGCTTTACACTTTGATTTTTTAACAAAAGAAGAAGGTGTTTTTTTATATCATAATGCTTCAACAGCCGAACTTGCATTCGTAGCTAATGAACTACGTAAGAAGCAGGTTCCCAGTGGGAAAGTTACCTGGCAAATTGACAGGAATGTAAACACAACAAATGTTTGTATCGCCAATTGCAAGTTTTGCAATTTTTTTAGGCGACCTGGCCATGATGAGAGCTACATTACCGACATTGAGACCTACAAGGTAAAGATTGAGGAGACATTTAAACTTGGTGGTGACCAGCTACTATTACAAGGAGGACATCACCCGGATCTTGGTCTGGCATTTTACTCAGACCTCTTTAGAAAATTAAAAGAACTATATCCTGAGCTGAAATTACATGCGTTAGGTCCACCTGAAATAGCCCATGTTGCCAAGCTTGAAGGAATAACTCATACTGAAGTATTAAGTGCGCTAAAAGCTGCAGGGATGGATTCCCTACCAGGCGCTGGAGCAGAGATACTGAATGATAGGGTTAGGCGACTGATTTCTAAAGGAAAATGTGGTGGACAGGAATGGCTGGATGTAATGCGCGCCGCACACCAACTGGATATTACCACATCTGCTACGATGATGTTTGGCCATGTAGAAACCATTGATGAACGTTTTGAACATTTGGTGTGGATACGTGAAGTTCAGAGTGAAAAACCTGAGCATGCCAAAGGCTTTCTTGCATTTATACCATGGCCTTTTCAAGATGACGGGACTTTATTGAAACGATTAAGGGGGATTAGCAATAATGTTTCCGGTGACGAGTACATTAGAATGCTTGCATTGAGCAGAATTATGTTGCCAAATGTTAAAAACATCCAGGCTTCCTGGTTAACGGTTGGAAAAAGTGTTGCAGAACTTTGCCTGCACGCTGGGGCTAATGATTTCGGATCAATTATGATTGAAGAAAATGTAGTTTCTGCAGCGGGTGCACCACATCGTTTTACCGCTAAAGGAATACAGGATGCAATACGGGAGGCAGGATTTGAACCTCAGCTTAGAGGACAGCAATACAACTACCGTGATATGCCGGAGCAATTAGAAGAACAGGTAATTACCTATTAAAGTAATTTTTTGTTTCTTAATGTTTTCAAACAAAAAAGGGAGAAAACCTAAGTCCCCTCCCTCTTCCAAATCAAAAATTTACTAAGATAATTTAAAGCCTGGTTTCAAGAACAGATTTGCAATTACAACAACTTCCGCTTTTGTTAATGGCTCATCAAATGACTCAGCCGCGGCAGCTGCAGTAACGCCTGTAGCAATACCAGCAATGTTAATTCCTGCCTGTGTAGTATTGTTTTCACCAGCATATACCGGATCAACTGCAGAAACTCCAGTATCGTTAGAAATGCCACCAGCACCTAAGCTAACCCATGGTTTCAAACCTGTTGCTCCATTAGCTGCAAGCATTGTACGAATGTGTGCTGCGTGACGGGCTTCAACTGAGTGAATTTGTAAAGCAGTGGTTAATACAGTGTTTTGATTTAAAACACCAGCCTGACCTTTATATGCTCTTACACCAGTATCTTCAAAGCCTAAAGCAACCTTTAAGAAGGTAACGTAATCTGAATAGACAGTTGGGAAAGTACCTCCGGCTGTAAAGTCAGTCATATCATAGGTAATTGGCGTACGTGCCGCAGTTCCTAAAGCGCCCTTCAACAAGTTCACGTGTGCATTTTCGTGATCACGGATCAAGGTTATTGCATTTCTTGGAGCACCTGCAGGGATAGTCAATGTTGGAGCTGCAACCAATGCATGGTTATAAAAATGATACTCCAAATACTCCAATGCTAAAGCAAAGTTTAAAACTTCATTAACCTGAGTAGGAGTTGACTGGCCATAAGCTTTAGTGAATACAGATCCTAAAGCAAGCGGCATAGCTGCTAAAGAAATCTTTTTACCCATGTTGACAAAGCCTTTCATCGCGGCTCTTCTTGGATTCAATCTTTCATAGATCTCTCCGTCAACTTTTTCAATTTCGTCTAATATATTTAAGATATTCATGTTTTCTCAGTTTTAAGATTATAGGTTGATAACGTTTACTTTCGTTTTGATATACGCACCAGCTATTGCCAATACTTTATCAGGAGTCATTGCCATATCAAGACCGGTTGAACTATCAACCTGAGGAGAAGTTGCAAAATCACCATTGTTGATTAAATCTCTGATATAAGCTGCGTGGCGGGCTTCAACAGAAACAATTTTACCAGCAAGCAATAGATAATCGTTAGATTTAATGCGAACACCAGCACCGTTATATGCGGCAACACCCAAATCTTCAAACGCTTTTGCAGTTGCAAGTACACTTGTACGATCTGTGAAGTTAATAGTACTAAAATTTACTTCTAAACTTCCAATTGCAGCTGCACCCAAAGCTTTTTTGAAAAACTCTCTGTGTGCAATTTCATGATACTGAATATCATTAAAATAAGTCCTTTCAGCAGTTGTAAACGTGCTAGGTGGATTTGATGCTACCTGAATGTAAAATGCTGCTTCCAGTTGTTCTAATGCATAGGCATAATTTAAAACGCCGAAATCATCTTTAAAGTCAAGCGTAACACCTGCGGATGCTGGAGCAACAATTCCGCGGTCTTTAGAACACCCTGCGGCAACTAATGCTACACCTGCCATACCTGCTCCTGCATACTGCAGAAAAGAGCGACGTTGCAATGGAGCAGAAAGTACGCCCCTCTCTTCTTGCTCATCTAATTGTTGTAAGTTTTTCATAGTGATTTAGTTTTTGATTTTAATATAAATTCAACTTGCTTACACAAGTCTTAAGGTTAAATATTTTGTCTTTATAATGTCACATACGATAGAAAAAATGCATCGGTTTTTTAATTTCAAAGAAATTTTATCTGTAAGCCTTATTTTTAATAAATTCACCAGTTAAAGTATTGACCATGACACATACTGCGATAATTGTTGATGATGAAGAATTTGCGAGGTCATCTCTTTATTTCTTGTTGCAGGAAAACTGTGAGAACATTCAAATTTCTGGAATAGCTAAGTCTGTAGCAGAAGCAAGGACGATGTTAGTTAGCCATAATGTTGACCTAATTTTTTTGGATATCGCAATGCCAGGGGAGAACGGTTTTGAGCTTATTAAGGATGCCCGAGATAGCAAATCACATGTTATTTTTACCACCGCATATGATCAATACGCTTTAAAAGCAATAAAGGCTAACGCGCTTGATTATTTACTGAAGCCAATAGACATAGATGAACTTAAGGATGCCGTACAGAAAGCATCGGATTACATTGCGTTAAATAAAAATCAGTCTGTGCGCAATGAAAATCTGCAAAATTTAGCCCAGCAACTTTCTGACAGAACAGAAATTAGAAAGATAAGCCTACCTAATGGACAAGGATACAGCCTGGTAAGTATAAGCGACATTATACATATTGAGGCAGATAGCAATTATTCTATATTTTATCTGGCAAATGGTGATAAGATCACAGTTTCTAAAGTGCTAAAAGAGTACGAAGAAATACTTCCTGAAAATCAGTTCATAAGAATTCATAAATCGAGCATTGTAAATCTGGATTATCTTAGAGAATACAATTCCAAGAATGGCCTGGAGGTGATATTGCGTAACGGAGACAGAATTGCTGTATCAAGACGTCGCGCCAGCGATTTCCTGGACAAAGTAAAATCTTACACTAGCTTTGAAAGTGAAAAGTAATATAGCAGGGTTAATTGCAGCATTGCACATTGTTCTGGTATTAGGGTTGTTGACATCACCTGCCAAAGGACAAACCATATTTTTAAATCATTATACCACAAAAGAAGGCCTGCCAAGCAACAACTGTTATTTTACGCTTCAGGATTCTAAAGGATATATTTGGATTTCGACAGATGCGGGGGTAAGCAGGTTTGATGGTAAAGTGTTTGAAAACTTTTCTATTGATGATGGTTTACCCGATAATCAAATCCTTCAGGTTAAAGAAGATCAGAGCGGAAAAATCTGGTTCCTGTCTTTGAATGGACAACTCAGCTATTTCTTCAACGGAAAAATTTTTAATGAAACAAATGATAGCCTGCTTAAATTATTAAAGTTTAATGCCATAATTGTCTCTTTTTTCCAGGATAGTAAAGGTAGAATCTGGTTTGGAACAAACAGAAATTTACTTGTTATGCTATCTGGAAGGTCAATTACCAAATTTATCTCCGGGAATAATGATCGACAGTTTATCAACACTTTTATGCATGAAGATAAACAAGGCCGTATATGGGCTTATAGCAACAGAAGTGTAAGAGTGATGGTTAAAAATACATTTGAGGTTGTTAAGCATCGATCTTTACCAATTTCTTACAAGACAACACAAAACCTACCAAATAAAACCCTTGCCTTTGTAAATAAAAATGGATTAAATATTAGAGAAGGCTATCAGGAATCCTTTGTAAAACCTATTAACCCTGATTTGCTGAATAATGGACCCGGCTACTTCTTTGCAGATGATGTGGGTAGCATTTGGTTGAGTAACAACTCTGGTATTCATTACATAGACAAAGACGGAGCAAGCAAAAATTATATTAGCAATATATCAGCCAGCCAGATTATTAAGGATGATAAAAACAACATGTGGTTTACAACAACCAATGGAATCTATATGTTGCCAAGAAAGGACGAGCGCCTATATATTATTGATGAATCGCATGGATTGAGTAATGGCGGTGTGAAGAGCATAACGAGGGATAAAAAAAATAGATTATGGCTTGGAATGGATGAAGCGACCATAAATATCGTTAACCTCCAGGACAATAAAATTACTAAACTGTTTCTGCCAAATACAGAAAAATACAGTATCATAAAGCAATTGTCTTATGACAGTATTAAAAACGCTATATACTTCGCCAGTGAATACGGATTGGGAAGGATTACGAATGCAAACGATATTAATTCCAGAATTGATTACTTAAAAGAATCGAATAATTCGATGTTCGTTATCAAGAGCTTTAGTATTTCTAACAGGGATAGCCTCTCTTTAGCACTTTCATCTGGTGTGGTCATACTGCCAAACCGCTATAAAAAATTTGCCTTCAATTCCTTCAAGTTTAAAATTAATTCTGACTTTTTCCCGGGCAGGGCCTACTGCGTATTTTTTGATCAAAAACAGAAATTGTGGTTTTCAAGTATAAATGGTCTTTCTGAACTCGCTGATGACAAAACATATAATTATTATGACAAAAATAGCCTCTTAACGAAGCGTATCAATGATATTCAACAACTTCCTGATGGTACAATTGTGCTGGCAACAGACGGATATGGCATTATCCTTATCAGGGATAAAAAAATTGTTAGACTTATAAGTCAAAGAGACGGCCTTTCAGATAACATTTGTAAAAAATTATTTATAAAAGGAGGAAAAATCTGGGTGATAACGAACAGGGGTATCAACAGAATTTCTCTGGAACATAACAAAACTGCGATTGAAACATATGAATACACAAATCCGTTACTTAAAGACGATGTGAGTGGACTCTACGTTGATGATTCCTTTGCGTTTTTTGGAACAAACCAGGGGTTAGTATATTTCCCAATAAACCTGGTTAAACCTTTTAATGAGTCGCCGAAGATTTTCATCTCATCTATAGTCAATAATGATACAAAACTGAACTTAAGCAGACCTGACTATATTTTAGATCCATCTGACAACAACATTACTTTTTACTACAGTGCTATCGAATTTCAAAATAAAGACATCACGTACCGATACCGGCTAAAAACGGACGCGAATTGGACAGAGACAAAAACCCGGAGACTTGAATTCAGCTCACTAGAACCTGGAAAGTATACGTTTCAGTTAAGTGCGAAAAGCAACGACGGAAATTGGAGTCGCCCGGCAATAGTTAATTTTGAACTGGAAAAACATTTTTGGCAATCCATATGGTTTATTGTTAGCCTGTTTATTATTGGTCTGCTATTATTTTATAAGATAGCTATTGGGGTAACCAGGCGTCAGAAAAATAAAGAAAAAGAACAACTGCTGCTTAAGAATAAAATTTTAATGCTTGAACAGCGTGCACTTCAGGCAATGATGAATCCGCATTTTGTATTCAATGTGATGAATTCCATCCAGCATTACATAAATACGAAAGATACAGGATCAGCTAACAAAATACTAACTGGTTTCGCCCGGTTAATAAGAAAGAATTTAGAAATTTGTACTAAAAGTTACATCTCAGTTGATGAAGAAATTGAATATCTGGAACTCTATTTAAGTCTCGAGAAGAAAAGATTTGGGGGAAAGCTAAACTATAATATCAGAATATCTTCCAATATTGACAGGGAGGAAACATTACTTCCATCCATGATTCTTCAGCCTTATATAGAAAACGCAATATGGCACGGAATAATGCCGAAAGATGATGGCGGCAATATTGAGATTAGCCTTGACCTTTTGGAAGGGAATAAGTTGCTCATCCAAATTAAAGATGATGGCATCGGAATAGAAAATTCATTAAAAGAAAAAAAAGGACAGCATATTAGTAAAGGAATGAGCCTTACAAACGAAAGAATCAATTTACTTAATCAGGTTGAAGCAAATCCCATACAAATCAATGTGAAACAGGGCGGAAATTCGGGCACATATGTATCGATTACAATCCCTTTGCAGTAAAAAATACCGTTTACTCAATTTTCTATACCACTTACTAAGTATTAATAAATCATTTTAAGAAATGCCTTAATCTTGTTATAGATATTAAAACAAACCAAGTGTTTGTAAAAGCGTTCTTATAGAATTGATCAAAGATATTTTACCTAACCTAAAACTATATCTCAATTCAGGTTTCATTTGTGTGTTAAAAAATGGTAAAGTTTAAAGCTTTACCATTTTTTTTGCGCTGTAATTTTTATGTTTTTGCTGTGGGTAAATCAACTTAATTTGCGCCTAGAATATTTAAAGCGCCAAATACTTTATGACAGCCAGATATATTTATCAAGAAAATATTCCTTAAAATTGAATTTTGTTTTATTTTTGAAGTAACGAAAATCGTTAGCCATGGCCTTATGATATGGATCCTTTTTCGTAATTTTAGATGATAAGAGAAACCCAGGTAACAAATATTTTTTTAAGATGAAAACGCCAAAGAAGCCAATTAAGAAAAGTCCGGAAGTGGATCCAGAAGAAGAAATGGAAGATTCAAACGAAGAAACGAGCAATAGTGCGTTTGAGGATGAAGACGATGATTTTGACCTTCCTCTAGACGATCTTGATACATTTGACACCTATGGTGCAGATGATGACGACGACGACTATTAATTTCATAAAATACTGTCATTAAAGCATCCCTTAGGGATGCTTTTTAATTTTGATACCCCGCTGTACAGCATGACTTTAGAACCCGTTAATACAAAAAAACTTAGAAAAGACTTTCTAGACGTTCCGAGAGTACTTTATAAACAGGATAAAAACTGGATTTGTCCATTAGACAAAGACATCGAAGATATTTTTGACCCCAACAAAAACCCGTTTTTTAAGCATGGAAAATGTACCCGATGGGTTCTGAGAAGTGAATCTGGGGAACTGCTTGGCAGAATTGCTGCATTTATAAATGAGAAGAAAGCTTACCAATATGATGTGCCCACAGGAGGAGTTGGATTATTTGAATGCATAGATGATCAGCTAGCGGCCAATCTTTTGTTTAATAGCGCTAAAAGCTGGCTTGAGGAACAAGGGATTAAAGCTATGGATGGCCCAATCAACTTTGGAGAGAATGATTCCTTTTGGGGATTGCTGGTAGAAGGTTTTACTACACCCTCCTATGGTATGAATTATAATTTTCCGTATTACCATTCCCTTTTTACAAATTATGGTTTTGAAAAGGTATACGAACAAATTACTAATCACCTGGCAGTAAGAAAACCCTTTCCGGAAAGATTTACAAAAATAGCTACGTGGGTATCAAAGAAGCCAGGCTATACATTTGAACATTTTTCCAAAGGTAATGCAGATAAGTATGTTAACGACTTAATGGAAATTTACAATGATGCCTGGAAAAATTTTGAAAACTTTGTGCCCATTAAAATAGAAACGCTGCAGGAGAGCTTTAAAAAAATGCAAACTATTATGGATGAAAAACTAATCTGGTTTGCTTATTTAAACGGTGAGCCAGCTTCATTTGTGGTAATAATTCCAGATGCGAACCAAATGATTAAAGATTTTAACGGGAAACTTGGCCCATTTGAGAAACTCAAATTTGTTTACTGGAGATGGAAAGGTGTTAACAGAATGCGAGCTATAGTTATGGGAACCAAACAAGCGTATCAAAAACATGGGTTAGAATCCGCATTATTTATAAAGTTAAAAGAATATGTACTGCCGTTAAACCAATATGATGAACTGGAGCTTTCCTGGGTAGGCGACTTTAACGATAAAATGCTTGCTATTCATGAGGCAACAGGCGCTACTTTTGGCAAGAGGCATTTAACAATGAGAAAGCAATTTACTTCTCCCTGATCTCTTCATAAAGATCTATTACCTTTTTCTGTAGTTTAATAATCTCTTCTTCGCGCTGCGATAATCTTTCCTTTAGCTTATTAATTTCTTCAAAATTAAGCGATTGAGGGTTTTCACCTTCTTTAGAAATGATATCCATTGTAGAAACCTCAAAAAGGTTTGCAATCTGTGCCAATCTGGATATATTTATGTCTGTGATGCCTGTTTCGATCTTAGAAAATGCAGGTATAGAAATATTTAGACGCTTCGCAACCTCACCCTGACTCCAGCCATTTTTTTGACGCATTTGCCTAATGTTTTTACCTATAGTATTCATAAATTAAGTTTAAGGTGATACTTTTATAGTTTTTACTATTTAGAAGTATTCAACTCACGTGCCAAATTAATAAGGTCTAAGCCACTGAAATTACCAGAAGTCATCATTAGAAGATTTGAAGACCTGTAATTAAATTGTCTTAAGTACGTTTCTAATAAAGCAATATCATTAAAAAACTTAATTTTTTCATCATTGAAGGCTGTTTGAACATCTGATTCAGAAAAAGGGGGCATTTTCTTATGTTCAAATGTTTTCTTATCAATAAAAACTGTTGCGTAATCAGCTTGTGACATAGTGTCTTTATACTGGCTAAGAAAATTCTTGTTCAAACTGCTAAACGTATGGAGCTCTATACACGCAATTAATTTTCTTAAAGGATATTGAATTTTCACAGCACTAATAGTAGCTTTCAACTTTGATGGTGAATGGGCGAAATCTTTATATACTATCGTTTCATCTTTTGAATACACAACCTCCAGCCTGCGTGCAGCACCTGTGAATGAAGATATAGCCTCATCAAATTGGCCAGAGGAAATATCCAGTTTTCTGCATACATTTTTGGCCGCATTAAGGTTCATCAGGTTGTGCTCACCGAATACTTCCAGTGGTGTATGGTCTGGTAGTAAATAGGTAATGCCATCCCGAATTTCGTGAGGATGAGCTGCATATCCAATTTTTTCAACCATGGATGTAGCAGCATCTGCAATTTCAGCCAGATCTGTATCCTCAGTGCAATAGATGAGTGTACCGTCAGCTGTTATGGTTTCAATAAAAATTTTGAACTGTCTGACATATTCCTCATATGTAGGAAAAACATTGATATGGTCCCATGCAATACCGCTTATTACGGCGATGTTGGCTTGATAAAGATGGAACTTAGGCCTTCTATCAATAGGTGATGAAAGGTACTCATCGCCTTCAATTATCATAACTGGAGCTGAGTCCGTTATTTTAACCATGGTATCGAATCCCGCCAGTTGGGCCCCAACCAGATAATCAAAATCCTTACGATAAAAATTGAGCACATGAAGAATCATTGAAGTGATTGTTGTTTTCCCATGACTACCGCCGATAACTACCCTCAGTTTATCTTTAGTTTGCTCATAAATATATTCAGGATACGAGTAGATTCTCAAACCCAGTTCCTGTGCTTTTAACAATTCAGGGTTATCAACTAAAGCATGCATTCCAAGGATTACGGCATCTAAGCTAGAATTGATACGATTCTGATCCCAACCCATCTGCTCTGGCAGCAAACCATACCTTTCCAACCTACTACTTGATGGCTCAAAAATAGCATCATCTGAACCAGTAACCTGATATCCCTTTTTTTTAAGAGCAATGGCCAGGTTATGCATTGCACTGCCACCAATTGCGATAAAATGTATACGCATAACTATTCTTTTGTAAAATGAGCGGCTACCCAGTCGCCATTTTTTTTATGGTCTTTATACTGAATACCTATAGCATTACAAGCCTTCTGTATCATCTCAAGATCTGGTACCTCGTAGAATCCGCTGAAGTAGATGTCTCCACCCGATTTCAAACGATCGCCATAGGAAGGAATCTGATCCAAAAGGATATTTCGGTTAATATTTGCCAGAATAATATCAAATTGCTCATTAGGTATTTGCTCCTTACTTCCACATAATGGAACTAGGTTTTCAATATGGTTTAACGCGGAGTTTTCAATTGTGCTTTGATAACATACGTCATCATTGTCGATTGCGACTAAAGACTTTGCTCCCAATTTGGACGCTAAAATTGCCAGAATACCCGTCCCACAGCCCATATCTAAAATAGATCTATCTTCTACCTTGGCGCTTAAAAGATATTCCATCATCATGGTAGTAGTCTGGTGGTGACCAGTGCCGAATGCCATTTTGGGATCAATTACAATCTCGTGTTTGTATTCTGGCCTTGATTGATGGAAAGTTGCACGTACATAGCACTGATCATCAATAATCAGCGGCTCAAAATTCTTTTCCCATTCTTCATTCCAATTTTCTGCAGCAATTTCGTTGATCTTATAACTATACTGAACGCTTGCATCTAATTGTGAGGCGACGGTTGCCAGTTCTACGGCACTATAAGAATCAAAATCTATGAATGCCGCGAAGCCGGATTCGACATCTTCAAAAGTATTGTATCCTATACTTGCCAATTCATCAATCAGCAAGTCCTGCTGATACGCTTCGATGTTGTCAAAAAGAAATGTTACCTGGATGTACTCCATTAAGAGTTAAATGTTTTTATAATGTCTACAAAATCTCTTGATTTCAGTGAAGCACCACCGATTAAGCCACCATCTATATCACCTTGTGCGAATAGTTCAGCCGCATTTTTCGGATTACAACTTCCGCCATAAAGAATAGTAGTGTCATCAGCAACGGTTTGATTGTACTGCTCAGCAATTTCGTTACGGATAAATGCATGAACTTCTTGAGCTTGATCTGACGTAGCAGTTAAACCTGTTCCAATCGCCCAAACCGGCTCATAAGCAAGAACAGTCTTAGAAAACTCTTCAGCTGAAAGCGTGAATACACCGTTTACCAATTGCGACTTCAATACATCAAAATAACTACCGTTATTTCTCTCGTCTAAGGTCTCACCAATACAATAGATTGGAGTTAGCCCATTTTGCAGGGCGATAACTGTTTTCTCGGCCAATAATTCATCAGATTCAGCAAAATACTGACGTCTTTCAGAATGGCCGATAATCACATATTCACAACCTACAGACTTAACCATCTTAGCGGAAGTTTCACCTGTATATGCACCACTTTCTTTGTTGTGACAGTTTTGAGCTCCCACCGAAACAACTGATCCGCCAAGTTTCGCAAGGCTATTAAGGTGGATAAATGGTGCGCAGATGATAGCAATTTGATCGCCCTTTTTTTCATCCTTAACCATGTTTACAATTTCTGAAAACAACGATACGCCCTCAGCATATTCTAAATTCATTTTCCAGTTCCCTGCTACTATTTTCTTTCTCATAATTTTTTTTAGGTGTTTATATTAATCAAATGATCTAAAAATGTCTGTATGACCTGGTATCTTCGAATACCTTAGTAATGATGTCTTTCTCGGTTTGGTCAAATTCAATACCTCTGCGCTCAAAAACTTTTTCTGCTGTATCAAACATTTTATCAAGGTTGTAAACTTGGAAACCCTGTGCTCCACCCCAGGAAAAATCAGGGATAAAATTTCTTGGAAAACCTGCACCAAAAATATTTGCGCTCACACCTGCCACGGTACCTGTATTGAACATCGTATTTATCCCACATTTAGAATGGTCGGCCATGATAAGGCCACAAAACTGCAGACCGGTTTTTCGAAAACTCTCAGTTTTGTAATCCCACAACCTTACCTCAGCATAGTTATTTTTAAGATTTGAGTTGTTACTGTCTGCCCCAATATTACACCATTGCCCCATTACGGAATTCCCGAGATAACCCTCATGTCCTTTAGAAGAGTAGCCCCATATCACCGCGTTGTTTATTTCTCCCCCTACACGGCTAAAAGGTCCAATTGTGGTTTGCCCATAAATTTTACTTCCCATTTTAACCTGCGAATCGTTACACAGACCAAAAGAACCACGAATGTGACTACCTTCCCATACTTGAGAATTTTTACCTAAATAAATTGGACCGGAAAGGCTGTTAAATGTAGAACATTCTGCTGAGGCGCCTTCTTCTACAAAGATATCAGATCCTAATAAAGTATTGGTTGTACTCAATTGTGCAGAGGTTTTGCCCGAAGTTAATACTTGAAAGTCTATTCGTAACTGTGTGTCATTTTGTTTAAAGATATCTTCAGGATAAAAGATTCTGTTAAAGTGTGAAAGATAAGTTATTGGTTTAAGCTTCCACGGATCGACGTTGCTTGCAGCAGAAGTATTAATTTTGTATGCAATTAGCAATTCACCGCTTATTAGGGACTCGCCTTCTTTCAACCCTGAAATAGAATCAATAAGTTCACTATCGGGGCAAATAGCACCATTTATGAAAAGTTCAGCATTAGGGGCGGCCGGATATTTCGCTTGAAGATACGGTGCTGTAACATAACCTGCCCCCGCATTTAAGTGCTTTGCCCACTTTTCAGCTATTGTCAAAATACCTACACGAAGATCAGCAACAGGTCTGGTAAAAGTGAGTGGTCGCAACGCATGCCATGCACTGTCATCAAATAAATTGATTGTCATAAGCAACAAAAATAGAAAAAGTCCCGATGCATCAGCAAAGGGACTTTAAAATAATTTCGTAAAATGGTAGAATTACTTCTTAGCGTAACGAGTTTTAAATTTATCGATACGACCAGCTGTATCAACCAATTTCATTTTACCGGTATAAAAAGGATGTGATGTATGAGAAATCTCTAATTTGTAAAGAGGATATTCGTTACCATCTTCCCACTGAACAGTCTCTTTAGTATCTACACAAGATTTGGTTAAAAAAGAGTACTCGTTTGACATATCTTTAAACACTACAAATCTATAGTTTGATGGATGCAGATCTTTTTTCATATTGTTGTATACTTAATTGTCGCTTATTTTAAAGGATGCAAATATCGCAATTATATTATTCAATACCAAAAATCAATTAAAAAAATGTAAAACTGTTATTGAATAAGCATTTGCCTATTATTTATTTGATTTCCTGACAAAGCTCGATTAATACTCCATGAGTCTCTTTAGGGTGCACAAAGCACACCAATTTGTTATCCGCTCCCCTTTTTGGGATTTCATTCAACAATAAAAAACCTTCATCTTTAAGACGGAGCATCTCGGCAGCAATGTCCTCTACATTGAAAGCAATGTGGTGTATCCCCTCCCCTTTTCGTTCTAAAAATTTAGCAATTGTTCCTACTCCATCTATGGCTGATAGCAATTCTATCTTATCATCTCCCACCTGGAAAAAAGCGGTATTTACACCCTCAGATTTTACTGCTTCCATTTTATAGCATGATACTCCAAGTAGTCGCTCATAAAGATCGCATGCTGCCTCCATGTTATTAACTGCTATACCAATATGCTCTATTTTGTTCATAACTTGTTAAACCGTTAAGGGAATGTAAAAATGCGGGTTTTACCTATACACTCATAGGTATTAATTATATTTAATGGGATTCTTTTTTAGTATCTTTGTTCAGTATTAAGATATTAACAAATAATGGAACTTCCTATTTACTTAGATAACAATGCGACTACTCCTCTGGATCCCAGAGTCCTGGAAGCAATGTTACCATATTTCACAAATAAATTCGGTAATGCGGCAAGCCGTAACCATGCATTTGGTTGGGTGGCTGAAGAAGCAGTTGATTATGCGCGTGAACAAGCAGCCAAATTGATTGGATGTACTGAAAAAGAAATCATATTTACCTCTGGTGCAACTGAGGCTGACAACCTTGGTATAAAAGGTGTTTTTGAAATGTACCAGGACAAAGGTAACCACATTATCACTGCTACAACTGAACACAAAGCAGTTTTAGATACTTGCAAGCACTTAGAGAAATTAGGCGCCAGGGTTACTTATTTGAAAGTTAAAGAAGATGGTTTAGTTGATCTTCAGGAACTGGAAGCAGCAATGACTGAGCAAACCATTTTAGTTACCATTATGTATGGTAATAATGAAATTGGTGTTATTCAGCCGATAAAAGAAATATCAGCAATAGCCCATAAGTATGGTGCTTTGTTTATGACAGATGCTACACAAGCTGTAGGTAAAATACCTGTTGATGTGAATGCAGATGGAATTGACCTTTTGGCGTTTTCAGCACATAAAATGTACGGACCAAAAGGCGTTGGTGTATTGTATGTTCGTCGTAAAAACCCAAGGGTTAAAGTAACAGCACAAATGGATGGTGGCGGCCATGAGCGTGGAATGCGTTCAGGAACTTTAAATGTACCTGGTATTGTAGGCCTAGGTAAAGCATGTGAACTTTGTCGTTTGGAAATGGATAGTGAAGCTAAACGCTTATCTGGATTGAGAGATAAACTGGAAAGTGCATTAACTGTTCTTGAAGAAAGCTATGTAAATGGCAATGTTAATCACCGTTTACCGCATGTTGCAAACATCTCGTTCAAATATGTTGAAGGAGAAGGTTTAATGATGGCGATGAAAGATCTTGCAGTTTCTTCTGGTTCTGCTTGTACCTCAGCATCTTTAGAACCATCTTACGTTTTAAAAAGCTTGGGCTTGTCTGATGATTTGGCACACTCTTCGATACGTTTCGGATTAGGTCGCTTCACAACTGAAGAAGAAGTGGAATATGCAATTGAAAACACCAAGAAGGCAGTTAATCATTTGAGAGACCTGTCTCCACTTTGGGAGATGTTTAAAGATGGTATAGATTTAAGTAAAATTGAGTGGGCAGAACACTAATAAAAAAATAACATGGCATATTCAGAAAAAGTAATGGAACATTATACCAACCCAAGAAACGTTGGTACTTTAAATAAAGATAGCAAGTCTGTTGGAACTGGTTTAGTTGGTGCACCTGAGTGCGGCGACGTAATGCGTTTGCAGATTGAAGTAAATGAGAACAATGTAATCACTGACGCCAAATTTAAAACATTTGGCTGTGGTTCGGCAATTGCTTCTTCTTCTTTAGCTACAGAATGGTTGAAAGGTAAGACAGTTGATGAGGCATTGGAAATCGACAATATGGATATTGTTGAGGAGTTGGCTTTGCCTCCAGTAAAGATTCACTGTTCCGTATTAGCTGAAGATGCAATCAAATCAGCAATTAATGACTACCGTGTTAAGAATGGCATGGCGCCTTTTGAGCTAGCTAAATCTCATCACTAATTAAGATTTATTATTATGATCACAATAACGGATAAAGCAAAAAGCAAAATAGATCACCTGATGCAAGATGCAAATATGGATGAAAACTATTTCTTGCGCGTTTCGGTTAAAGGTGGCGGTTGCTCAGGCCTTTCTTATAACCTGGACTTTGATAACGAAGAGCAAAAAGGCGATCAGTTTTTTGAAGACAGAGGAATAAAGATTGCTTTGGACATGAAATCTTTCTTGTATCTGGCAGGTACAGAACTTGATTTTTCAGATGGATTAAACGGGAAAGGTTTTAACTTTAATAACCCGAATGCGAGCCGCTCTTGTGGTTGCGGTGAAAGTTTCTCTGTTTAATATTCTATTACTATATTTGAAAGGGCGCTTAGGCGCCCTTTTTTTGTTATATAGATAACCCGCAATATTTCATAACGAGCTAATCAAATTAAAAATGGTATCATTTAATGAATTCTCGACGGTTCCCAGCCTGCTTAGAAACGTAGTTGAAAACATTCATAAACCTGACGAAACTTTTCTTATTCATAAAAAGGGACAGGAATGGGAGGAAATATCTTACAAAGAAACGCTCGACAATGCGGATGCTATTGCAACCTTTTTTCTAAATAAGGGGATTGTTAAAGGCGACAGAATGGGATTAATGATTGAGAATTCCCCGGAGTACGTTTATTATGATCAAGGTATACAGCAAATTGGTGCAATTAACGTCTCAATTTATCCTACGTTATCAGAGCATGAGGTTCAATACATTATCAATGACTCTGGGATTAAAGCAATTCTAATTGGAAATACATTTCTACTAAAAAAAGTATTAAAGATTGCAGACAGCTGTAAAGAACTCCTCTACATCATTCCGACATTTCCCGAATATAAAAAGCTCGCCCTTTCTGAAACCTTAAAAGCTGAAGTCCTTTACTTTCAAGATATACTTGATCAAAAGGCTACCATCTCGAAAGAACAAATAAGTGAAATTAAGGGAATTAGGGAATCTTTAAGACCTACCGATACGTCTGCATTAATATATACATCGGGCACTACTGGCACTCCAAAAGGGGTAATGCTTTCTCACAACAACTTTGTTAAGAATGTAGAAGTATGTTTACAGCAAATTCCAGTAATTGATGAAACTGAGACTTTTTTATCCTTCCTACCTCTTTCGCATGTTTTTGAAAGGACGGCTACCTATCATGTTTGCTGCGCACAGGGTTGTAAAATAGCCTTTGCCCAAAGCCTGGAATTACTTGCGAAAAATATGGGCGAAGTAAAACCTACGGTGATGAACTGTGTACCAAGGTTGCTTGAGAAAATTCATGATAAAGCCATCAAAAGCGGTACTTCTGCAGGTGGTATGAAGGCAAAGATATTTCTGTGGGCGCTGGAAACCGGGCAGAAATATCGTCAGAAAAAGGAGGCTGGAAAAAATCCCGGTTTAATACTTTCTGCCCAAAAGGCGATTGCAGAAAAACTGGTATTTAGCAAGATCAAAGAAAAAACTGGCGGCAGATTAAAATTCATGATTTCAGGTGGAGCAGCATTGCCCAAAAACGTAGGAGAGTTTTTTGGGAACCTTGGAATAAAGATCTTAGAAGGATTCGGCCTCACAGAAACATCTCCGGTTATGGCGGTAACAGAATATCATCGCCAGGTATATGGGACAGTAGGCCGCGTGATTCCAGGAATTGAAATTGGAATCCAAGACATTGAAACAAAAAAGATTATTAATATTCAAACACACGATACTTTCAAAGAAGATTTTACTTGTGAAGAAGGTGAAATAATAGTTAGAGGACATTGTGTTATGCAGGGCTACTTCAACAAACCTGCTGAAACTGCTGAGGCAGTAGATAAAGATCATTGGTTCCACACGGGGGATATTGGCCGTTTTTACAAGGGAAACCTACAGATCACTGACAGGCTAAAAAACATGATTGTTAACGCTTATGGCAAAAACGTATATCCAACTCCTGTTGAAAACATCTATTTGAAAAGCACTAAAATTGACCAGCTGTTCTTAATTGGAGACAAAAGAGAATATTTAACTGCGATAATTATTCCTAACCAAGAGAACCTGCAGGAAGCCTTTGATCTACCAGCTTCCTTTTTCCAGGAGCCAGACCTATTCATAGAAAATAGAGAGATTATCGATTGGATAGGAAAAGACATTAAAAAACTGTCTAATGAACTTGCAAAGTTTGAGCGAATAAAGAACTTCAAAGTTAAACGCAATCCTTTCAGTATGGATGAGGGAGAAATTACCCCTACCATGAAAGCAAAGCGAAAGGTTATTGAAAAGAAATACGCAGACTCAATTGAACAATTGTATACGGAAACTGTTGAGGCCGATTAAACTGCGCTACAGAAAATTACGATTAACACAGTTCAATTCCCTATTTTTGCAAAATCAAACATTAAAAATAATTATACGGCTGCAATAGCCGCATAGCATAAATATGATTACAGGATTATCAGAACAAGAAGTATTACGGCGCAGCTCGCTTAGTCAGCTGCGTGAGCTCGGCATAAACCCCTACCCGGCTGAAGCATTTGAAATCAATGCAAATGCCGCAGATATATTAGCCAATTACGAAAGAGATAAAACGGCATATAAGAACATCAGCATAGCAGGCAGAATCATGTCTCGTCGTATTATGGGAAGTGCCTCGTTCGTTGAACTGCAAGACTCAACCGGTAGAATCCAAGTTTATTTGAAACGGGATGACCTTTGTCCGGAGGAAGACAAAACATTATACAATACAGTATTCAAAAAACTAATGGATCTAGGTGATTTCATTGGAGTTAAGGGGTATGTATTTACCACTCAAACCGGTGAGATTTCTATACATGTTACAGAATTAACGCTACTTTCCAAATCATTGAAGCCTCTGCCTGTGGTAAAACGGGATGATGATGGTAATATTTACGACGGCTTCACCGATCCAGAATTGCGCTACAGACAACGCTATGTTGATTTAACTGTTAATCCTGGCTTCAAACAAATATTTATTAACCGTTCCAAGGTGATTAACACCATGAGGAGCTATTTTGATGACCAGGGATGGATGGAAGTTGAAACTCCCATCCTGCAGCCTATACATGGTGGCGCTGCAGCAAGGCCGTTTGCTACGCATCACAACACTTTGGACATGCCTCTTTATTTAAGAATTGCTAATGAGCTTTATCTAAAAAGACTTATAGTAGCAGGTTTTGATGGTGTGTATGAATTTGGTAAAATGTTCCGTAATGAAGGTATGGACAGAACACATAATCCCGAATTCACTTCAATGGAAATCTATGTAGCCTATAAAGACTATATCTGGATGATGGGCATGGTAGAAGAATGTCTTGAAAAAATAGCCGTTGCCATACATGGTTCTTCAATTGTAACCGTGGGGGATCATCAGATAAACTTTGAAGGTCCGTATGAAAAGTTGACGATGTATGAGTCCATCGAGAAATACACAGGCATAGACGTTTCTGAGATGACTGAAGAACAACTTCAGGAAACCTGCAAAAGTCTGAATATTGAAACAGATGCCAGTATGGGTCGCGGAAAACTTGTTGACGAACTATTCAGCGAAAGAGTAGAAGCCAATCTGATACAACCAACTTATATTACCGACTATCCATTAGAGATGACGCCGTTGGCAAAGAAACACCGCAGTAAAGAAGGCCTTGTTGAAAGATTTGAATTGTTTGTGATGGGCAAGGAAATTGGCAACGCTTATTCTGAGCTTAATGACCCCATCGATCAAAGGGAGCGTTTCGAGGACCAGCTGACACTTGCGGCCAGAGGAGACGACGAAGCAATGGCAATGGATGACGACTTTGTACGTGCGCTTGAATACGGTATGCCACCAACTTCTGGCTTAGGCATAGGTATTGACCGTTTGGTGATGTTAATGACAAATCAATCTACCATCCAGGAAGTATTGTTCTTTCCTCAAATGCGCCCGGAAAAGAAAGCTAAAATCACCACAGACGAAGATTTCGTTAATGCAGGCGTAACAGCAGAATGGGTACAGGTAATCAGGAAAATGGGCATCAACACCATAGAAGAACTTAAAGCGGCAAATCCTAATAAGGTCTTTAATGACCTTGGCGGAATGAGAAAAAAGCTAAAACTGGATTTGGCAATGCCATCAAAAGAAGAGGTAACCGCCTGGTTCTCTTAACATACTCATAACAAAAGCTTAAAGCCCTGGCACATCAAATGTACCAGGGCTTTCTTAATTTTAGGGCGTACTAAATATCATAGATTATGAATACGTCAAGTCTCGAAATTACAGAAAATGAATATTGCATTAAATTGAATAGGGATTCTTTCGACCTTACTTTAATTCGTCAGCTTATAAAAAGAATTCAGTCTGAACAACTGTTCTTCAGCAAGAAAGATCAACATATGGAAGAAGATTTGATCAGCAGAAGTTCAGACTATGAACTGGACGAAAACTTCGACAGATTAAGCGAAAAATAAAAAAGCCACATATCATGTGGCTTTAATTTCTTTTCTATCTGTATCTGATCTGTTGTCTGTCCATCAATACCATTTGATCTTTCATTTGTTTGATCTGATCAGCCAGCAACTTATTCTTGTCAGCCTTCTTAGCTTCTGTAAGGTACATTTGAGCTTCCCTTTTATTCCTTTTACCCATTGCAATACCTGCTAAACTCAATTTGGCAAGTGCAATGTTGTGGTCCATATGCAGTCCTAGTGAAACCGCTTTCTTAAAATATTTCTCAGATTGCATTGGTGCTTTTCTTGATTCAATTAAACCAACAAGAAGGTTATAATAACCATGCTGCACCCTAATCAATTGTTTTTCATAATCAGTAATCCTTTTAAGGAAAGCTTCTGCTTTAACCATATTGTCTTTTCTTAAAAACCATTGGGCCAATAGCATGTTCTCATTAAAGAAGAAAGTAACAAATACTAAGATACTTATAAAGACACCCAAAATGCCCCATCCCCAGAAACTGAAGACCATCAGGGCAATAGACGCTCCCAGCAACACGAAACCTAAAATCAGACGAACTATGTTTGGCATATCCTATTGTATTTTTTTTGCAAATATGGTGTTTAAATACTAAATAATAGATTTAAAATTATAATTTCAGCAAAAAACAACATCATGATGAAAGTACTATTCTCCGTTTTGCTAATCTTAACTGCAATGACTGCATCTGCTCAAAAAATCAACAAAAAAATTGAAGATAAAGGAAGGAACAAAACTGTTCTTATTAATAAAGTTACTCGTGAAGGGCTCATCAGCTTCCCTGAATTTAAAGAGCGGTATGATGAAGAATACCCAAATTATCAGCCTGACTCTTTAACTATTGATTCTATCAAACCACTAATTGGAGATAAAAAAATCACATTAGTACTTGGTACCTGGTGTGGGGATAGTAAACTGCAGGTTCCGCACTTCTTAAAAGTGCTGGACAAATTAGGTTATAGCGAAAAAGACTTGACCATTATTTGTGTTGATGGTACAAAGAAAGCCGAAGATGGGCTGCTAAATGATCTTAAAATAACAAATGTTCCAACAATGATTTTTTACGAGAAAGGAAAAGAACTAGGTAGAATTACAGAAAGCCCAATACAAACGCTAGAGAAAGATACCCATCACATTTTATCAAAAAAGTAATGTCTGTAGCACTGGAGAAAAGTTGGCTTGAGGTTCTCGATGGAGAATTTGAGAAGGACTATATGCTTAAACTAAAAGCCTTCCTTTTAGAGGAAAAGCAAAATGGACAAACGGTATACCCTAAAGGTGCAGATATTTTCAACGCACTTAACCATACACCATTCGATAAGGTTAAAGTTGTTATATTGGGTCAAGACCCTTATCATGGAACTGGTCAGGCGCATGGCCTTTCATTTTCTGTACAAAAGGGAATGACTGTGCCCCCATCATTAAAACACATTTATAAAGAACTGGAAGAAGATATTGAAGGTTTCCAAACTCCACAACATGGAAACCTAACCAAGTGGGCAGATGAAGGCGTTTTATTACTAAATGCTACCCTTACAGTAAGGGCTCACGAAGCAGGCTCGCATCAGGGAAAAGGTTGGGAAATATTTACCGACAGAATAATTACTGAATTGTCTAACAAACGCGAAGGAATTGTCTTTATGCTTTGGGGAAAATACGCACAAAATAAGTCTCAACTCATTGATGCTAATAAACACACTATTTTAAAAGCTGCGCACCCTTCACCATTTTCGGCTTATCAAGGATTTTTTGGCTGCAAACACTTCTCAAAAGCCAATGCAATACTAACGCAGGATGGTAAACTTCCGGTAGACTGGCAGATCATCTAGTATTCCAATGGAACAATTGGTTCCTTTTTGGTAGTAGACATGATCATCATAGTTTGGAAAGTCTTCACAACAGAGATTTTGCTAATCTTGTCCATAATTAACCTTTCGTATGCTTTAATATCATTCACATATACCTTTAGGAGAAAATCGGCTTGACCAGTAACATGATGACATTCTGTGATTTCCTTAATTTGGTTAACCTCATCGAGGAATATTTGAATCGTATTGTTCTTATGAAAATCAAGTTGAACCTGGATAAAGGTCTTGATACCTAAACCCAATTTCTCTTCATCAACTAGAGCATGATAGCTTTTAATGTAACCTGACATTTCCAGTTTACGTACTCGCTCCAATGTTGGTGCCGGAGATAGTCCTATCTCTTGTGATAAAAGCAAATTGGTTATACGACCATTTTCTTGCAATAACTTTAAAATCTTAAAGTCTGTTTTATCTAATTCTGCTGCCATATCATTTATATCGAAACCAAAGATATAACAACAAAGCATATTTCGCCAAATTTTATTTTACCGCAATCAGATAATAATATCTTTTATTTGTCATTAATTATTTTAGATTTGTCTAAACATATTTTTAGGCAATGCAATCACATACAGAAGAGAACTATCTAAAAATTATTTATCATTTGTCTTTTGAGCACGAGGGCATGGTTCAAACCAATTCAATTGCAGAAAGAATTCAAACTAAGGCGGCTTCCGTAACTGACATGATGCGAAAACTTTCAGAAAAGGAATTGGTCAACTATACAAAATACCAAGGTGTGAATCTGACGGAAAGAGGCAAGACAGTGGCAATAGATATTGTAAGAAAGCATAGGCTTTGGGAAGTTTTCCTTGTAGAAAAACTAAGTTTTAAATGGGACGAGGTGCATGACATTGCTGAAGAGCTGGAACACATTAGCTCATCAGAACTGGTAGAGCGCCTCAATGAGTTTTTAAACTTTCCAACTAACGATCCTCACGGCGACCCAATTCCAGATAAGCATGGTAAATTTCATGGCAGCAGCTTTACGAAACTGAATAAACTTAATAAAGGACAGAAAGGTATACTTATGGGTGTGAGCGAACATTCTTCAACCTTTCTTCAGCATCTGGAGAAACTAGAACTAACACTTGGCAAAAAACTATTGGTTAATGACATTGTGGATTTTGATGGCTCAATTGAACTCCAACTTGCAAACAAAAAAATAAACGTTAGTCGCGACGTCGCAAAACATCTCTTAATAAAACTATAATGAATCATCCATCCGAGCATAAACATTCAGATTCACTAAGCGAAGTACACAACAGTGTAGATACCAGTAAGCGCACAGGTTGGAAAAGAATACTTTCGTTCCTGGGTCCTGCTTATCTGGTTAGCGTTGGCTATATGGATCCGGGCAACTGGGCTACGGATATTGCCGGGGGATCTAAATTTGGGTATCAGCTAATTTGGATACTTCTAATGTCAAACCTTATTGCACTTTTATTGCAATCACTAAGTGCGAGATTGGGAATTGTACGAGGGCTCGATTTGGCACAGGCTTCAAGGAACGCCTACCCAAAATGGGTAAATATTCCGCTCTTCGGACTAGCTCAAACAGCAATTGTAGCTTGTGATTTGGCCGAAATTATTGGTATGGCCATCGGTTTAAACCTTCTCTTCGGTTTACCACTCATTTGGGGCATAAGTGTTACCATTTTTGATACGGTTTTGCTCCTCTTTCTGCTAAATAAAGGTATGCGTAAAATGGAAGCATTCATTGTTTCTATGGTATTCATAGTAGGGCTTTCGTTCTTAGTGGAGATGTTCATTGTAGAGCCTTCATTTATAGACATTGCAAAGGGCTTCCAGCCAAGTATGCTTTCTGGCCAGGCGCTTTACATCGCGATCGGGATTATTGGCGCTACCGTGATGCCGCATAATCTTTATTTACACTCATCACTCGTGCAAACAAGAAAATTTAAAAGGGATGATGCAGGAATAAAAGAGGCTATAAAGTTTAATTTCATAGATACGGCAGTAGCACTAAATTTAGCTTTTTTTGTTAATGCAGCCATCCTCATTCTAGCCGCGGCAGCATTTTATACCAATGGCCTGCATGAGGTGGCAGAAATTCAGGATGCATATAAATTACTGGAAAACATATTTGGTAAAACAGCACCAACATTATTTGCTATTGCGCTTATAGCAGCGGGACAAAGTTCTACAGTGACGGGGACGCTTGCCGGACAAATTGTAATGGAAGGCCATTTAAAGCTGAGAATTCAACCATGGCTTCGACGGATGATTACACGACTTTTAGCCATCATTCCCGCTTTTTTCACCATACTGTGGTTCGGAGATAACGCGTTGGGTGGTTTGCTTATTCTTAGTCAGGTAGTTTTAAGTTTGCAACTGGGCTTCGCTGTTATCCCGCTTATCCATTTCACGTCAGATAAGAAAACAATGAAGAACTTTGCCATTAAACCTTGGGTAAAAGTTCTGGCATGGGCAAGCTCGATAGTAATTGTATCCTTAAATGTAAAGCTTGTTATAGAAGAAATCACAACTTGGGGAGCAGAAGGTGGTTGGTACGTATATTACTTAATTGTACCGCTTGCTGTGTTAATCGGTTTGTTGTTGCTCTATATTTTCGTCTACCCTTTAATAAAACAAGCTAAATCAGGTCAAAATATTGCGCCTCATGGCAATGCCCTAAATATTGACGAGGTTGAAAAAATACACTATAAACGCATCGGCATAACTGTAGATTTCTCTAAAAACGACCGAACTACCATTAGGCATGCGCTTATACAAGGCGGAAAAGAAGCTAACTATTACCTCATTCACGTAGTAGAAACTGCAGCAGCAAGGTATCATGGCAACTCTGCAATGGACTACGAGACACAGAGTGACGAGGAAAACCTTGAAAAATACAAAGCCAACCTTGCTGATCTAGGATATACTGCTACTGCGCACATCGGATATGGCGGAACCGTTAAAGCCATTGTAGATATAAGCAACAAAAACCATCTTGAATTGTTGGTAATGGGTGCTCACGGACATAAAGGACTTAAAGATTTAATATTGGGAACCACTGTAAACTCAGTAAGGCACAGGGTATCAATTCCGGTATTAATTGTAAGATAAAATGCGATATTTGCGCAGCAGCTATGAAAAACGATATACAAATTAAAAATAAGAGGGCTTTTTTCGATTACCATATTATTGAAAAATATAATGCGGGGCTGGCCTTGCTGGGTACGGAAATTAAAGCAATCAGGCAAGGTAAGGCGAATATGTCTGATGCATTTTGTATGTTCATCGGTAATACACTATATGTGAGAAATCTGCATATCTCGGAATACAGCCACAGCTCCTTTCACCATCATGACATAAAAAGAGATCGGGTGCTTCTTTTGCAAAAGAAGGAATTAAGAAAACTAAAAGTTAAGGGAGAAGAAAAGGGTTATACTATAGTCCCACTAAGAATCTACACCAACGAACGCGGCTTTGCGAAGATTGAGATTGCACTGGCTCAAGGTAAAAAGGAATTCGATAAAAGAGACAGTATTAAAGACCGGGAGTCGCAAAGAGAAATGGACAGAGCCATGAAGGTTTAAAACTACCAGGCCTGGTCGCCCACTAATGGTACAAATCTGAAGGTATCCAACTCAATCCTTTCAAAATCAGATTCGCTGGCCCTTATCACAGTCACCATCTTTTGCGATTTTTCATCACCTACCGGAATTACCAAAATACCGCCAATTTTCAATTGTTTTAATAATATTTCAGGTACGAAAGGCGCACCGGCGGTCACAATGATTTTATCATAAGGCGCATGCTCTGCTATTCCTTTTGAACCGTCGCCAAAAAAGAAATGCGCATTGTAGCCCATCCCTGGCAGCACTCTAATGGTATGCCTGTAAATACTTTCCTGGCGTTCAATAGTATAAACATTAGCACCCAATTCCATCAAAATACAAGTTTGATAACCAGAGCCCGTACCAATTTCTAACACTTTATGACCCTTTTTAATATGAAGTAACTCACTTTGATAGGCCACCGTATACGGTTGAGAAATGGTTTGTCCATCGCCTATCGGGAAAGCAATGTCCTTGTAGGCCTGATTCCAAAAGGTTTCATCAAAAAAGAAATGACGGGGTACTTTGCCAATTGCTTTTAACACATTTTTATCCTCAATACCTCTGGATGCAAGGTGGGCTACCAGCTTCTTCCTTGCTCCTTGTTCTCTGTAATTGTCAATAAATTTATATGCCATCGCACGTCAAAAATAGCTTTTTGAAATCTTTTATACCCATCAAAAAAGAGCCGTTAAAGCAAATTAGTTCTAATCCTCACAGAATCAATCCCAATATTTTAATAAGGATCAACGTCTACCTGGAAGTTCGCACCTCTATAATCCTTTTCTGCTTGAAACTGAAGCACAACTTCCTTTAAAAGCGACTTCACCTTAACCATCGAGGTGCCTTTATCGCTCTTAATAATGATCTGTTTGATATAGTAGTTTCTTATGCGAGATACCATGGGCTGCTCAGGCCCAAGTATTCTGTGCCCCAATTGCACTCTTAAAGCATTAGCAAAGGCCTGCGACACAATGTTCAGCAAATCGGCATCTTTGTGCCGCACATTAATAAAAATTAGCTTAGTAAATGGGGGATAGTTGAACCGTTTACGTTCCGCAAGTTCCTCTTCGTACATCTCAAGATATTTATTATCTATTACCTGTTTAATGATCCTATGATTGTCATCGTAAGCCTGAATAATAACTTTCCCTTGTTTGTCTCTTCTCCCTGCCCTGCCGGCTACCTGAGCCAATAACTGATAACTTCTTTCAAACGCCCTGAAGTCAGGATAGTTCAACAATGTATCTGCATTAATAACGCCGATTAACGTTACATTCTCAAAATCGAGGCCTTTAGCTACCATTTGTGTACCAATTAAAATATTGGTTTTCTTTTCCTGGAAATCGGTGATAATTTGCTGTAAACCATTTTTAGTCCTTGTACTGTCTACATCCAGTCTGGCAATTTTAGCTTCAGGAAAGATAAGTGCCAACTCCTCCTCCACACGCTCTGTACCAAAGCCTTTTTGTTCAATATGAACAGAACCGCAGGCCGGACAAATATTGATGCTACTCTGGTGATAACCACAATAGTGGCAGTGCAGTTTTCCACTGGTCTTATGGTAAGTTAAACTCACATCACAATTCACACACTTTGGTGCATATCCGCAGGTAGCACAAATCAAAATAGTAGCATAGCCCCGCCTATTCTGGAATAGAATTACTTGCTCCTTATTTTCCAGTGTTAATTCAATTTCTTCAATAAGCCTACTTGAGAAATAAGACACCATTTTCTTACGCTTGGTTTCTTCAGCAATACTGATCACTTCCTGTACAGGCAACTCTACTCCGCCATAACGTTGGTTCAGGGTTACTAGTCCATACTTACCAGTAGTTGCATTATAAT
The DNA here is from genome assembly GCA_040385565.1 of Bacteroidota bacterium. Taxonomy (GTDB): domain Bacteria; phylum Bacteroidota; class Bacteroidia; order Sphingobacteriales; family Sphingobacteriaceae; genus Pedobacter. The sequence goes on from JAZKHD010000008.1 coordinate 127,243, forward strand.
AACTCTCAATTGCAGGTGTGGCTGAGCCAAGAACAGTTTTAGCCCCATACATGTGCCCCATGTAAACTGCAGCGTCACGTGCCTGATACCTCGGCGAAGGATCATGTTGCTTATAAGAAGATTCATGCTCTTCATCAACCACAATCAATTTCAATTCTTTAAACGGCAAAAATACAGCAGATCTTGCTCCCAATACTACACGATACTGTCCGTTCAGTACCTTGTTCCAAATCTCTACCCGCTCGTTATTATTAAATTTAGAGTGATAAACCCCTATGGCGTCTCCAAAATAACGTTGTATGCGTTCTACAATTTGTGTAGTTAACGCGATTTCCGGCAATAGAAACAACACCTGGCCCCCTTTTTCGATGGCCTTCTCAATAAGCTTGATGTAAACCTGAGTTTTACCAGAGGCGGTAACCCCATGTAGAAGTACAACTTCTTTGGTCAAGAATTGCTCGTTAATTTCTGTTAAGGCTTTATTCTGAGCATCACTTAATTCAAAGTTTAGGATAAAATCATCCGAGTTATCCTGAAGCCGACTTACAGGCCGCTTGGTCACCACAAAGATTTCCTTATCAACTAATGATTTAAAGGCAGCCGGTCCGCAACCACTTTCTTCCAGAATTATTTGTTTAGACACTGGTGTGGTCTGTTTGCTCAGCTTTAAATACGCTAAAAATGCATCAAGCTGTTTTGGCGCGCGCTCCAGCACAGCAAAAAGCTCCTTTAAATGAGCTTCTTCGTTATAAAAACTATTTAGAATCACAAAGCTCTTTAAAAGAGGTTTGTATTTTTCTATAACCTCTTCAGCAATATAAATCATGCCTTTGCCAAGCAAAGAATTAATGATGGGGTATACAGTTTTCTGTCCCAAAAGGGCGGATACATCATCAATGGTTAACCTCGGGCGACTTCTAAAAGCATTCAATATCGATTGTTCCTTCTCACTAAAATCAGCCTGATCAAGAATGGCGTCTTCTTTCAAAACTATAATAGTTTCACTGGCTAATTTCAGACCCGTAGGTAAGGCGGCCGACATTACATCACCTTCATTACATAGATAATAATTGGTCATCCAATCCCATAGCTGGAGTTGCTGTTCTGTAATAATAGGATGTGTATCAATCACATCTATGATATACTTTGCTTCATATACCTCAGGTGCATGATCGCTTATGCTTTTAATCAGTGCAGTGTAGATCTTACTTTTCCCAAACTGTACCACCACCCTCTTGCCAACAGCAACCAAATCGTTCAGATCGTAAGGAACCCTGTAGATGTAGTTTTTAGCTAATGATAATGGCAGGATTACCTCAATGAAAAGGGTTTCCCGCTCTATAAAATCCGGATCGTGCAGATCAAGCATTCTTATTATTTAAAGTAGATAAAAACAACATTAACCAACCCAGAATCAACAACAGTCCGCCTATGGGAGTAACCGGACCGGCGAAATTAGCAATCGATAAGCCAGACAAAGTTCTGGTGGCCAACACATACAATGAACCCGAAAACAAAAGCATACCAAATGTGAAAAACCAGTAGGCAAGGTTAACATATTTAGCGGGCTTTAACTGCGATAGAAATAACAGTGCAAAAGTATGGTAAAACTGATACTCTACCCCTTTTGCCCATATTGAAAGTGAGTATGCATCAACAAGATTTTTTAAACCATGGGCACCAAACGCTCCTATTATAACAGCTAGTGCACCACTTAAAGAGGCGGTTAATAATATCTTTTTACTCATTACAGGATGCATTTTAGAAAGCAAACTTATATAAAATTGTTAAGTTTGTTATGCACACATGAAAAAGATCATCGTCTTAGTAGCCGTATTGTTTATTGCCATCGTTACCATGGCATACCTCTATTTCTCCGGTCTTAATTTTGAGCAAAAAAGCAATGAACACAGCTTATATGTGGCTGCCTCATTGTCACCATTAATATTATCTTTTGAAAATGACCAAAGCATTATTGACATATTGCAGGGACAAGATCTTCTTGAAGAAATAATTGGAGAAAAGCATTTTAAGCAAATAAAATCATTAAAAGACCATTTGCTCAATACTGTTGATTTGGGAAGTTACTTTGCAAAACAGACCGTTTACATAAGTATTGTTCCAGCTGCAGATAAAGGCTTTGACTTTCTGTATAGCACTCAAATTAATCCAACAACAACTGCAGCCCAGCTTGTTCAATCCTTAAAGGCTAATAAAATCCAGATAGACCAGCGAAAACAGACTATACAATTAAGTGACAGTACAGTCTTTTATTTCAATACTACCGAAAATTTGGTAGTATTTTCTACTTCTCAAAAGCTTGTTAATAATGCTGTAAAGGTCAAAATAAACAAGGAGAACAGTTTTGCCTCGTTTATCAAGGCTAACAGCCGCATTACAAAAAACAGTCTTGCAGGGCTTTACCTGAATTTTCAAGACTTGCCTAAACTGCTGAAACATACAATGCCCGGCAAACTAACAGGAGAGCTTTCAGCCCTCAATAATGAAAATGCGTATGCAGCGCTTGTCTATAATTACAGTAAAGACAAAGTACTACTAACGGGTGTTACCCAGATTAATAAAGCAAATAGCTATTATAAACTATTTACAGGGACGCGGTCGCAAAAAATAACAATTACCAATGTTCTACCGGAAAACACGGCTAACTATATTGCCTACACTATAGATAAATACAGCGATTACAGGATTAAATTAAAAGTTTGGCAAAAATCTTTGAAGGAAGATTACATTACCGATGCGCTCATTAAAAATACAAACAATAACTTTAGGATTGATTTAGAACAACTATTCCCAAAATACTTCAAAGATCAGTTAATTACATTTCAGTTGAGCAATGGGGACAAATTTGGTGCTATCAATTTAAGTAATGGTGATAAACTTGAGCAATTACTTTTAGACATCAGTTCAACATATAGTGACGATATAAAGGTCTTCCTTGTTAATGACGCACTTTATAGTTTTTTTGGAGAGCCGTTTAGAAAATTTAAAAAACCTTACTTCACTATTGTAGACAACTACCTTATGGTTTCAAACAGCGCCAATGGTTTGCAGGCGTACTTAGAAAATTACCGTGCGGGAAGACTGTTAATAAACACTAAGAACTTTACTAATACACAAAATCAATTGCCTGCTGCTGCAAATGTAGACGTATATGTAAATCTTGCAAATTCAGAAGATATAGCTCATAAAAACATCTATCTACCGTTTTTCCGTCATCTTTATTCTAATAAAGGCCTGAAGAGTTATGGTTCAATATCTTACCAACTTAGTAGTGATAACGGAAAATTTCTCACAAATTTTCTTGTAACTAAAAAACTGGTTGACTCCAATCATCATTCTTTAACAATTCTTCCTTAACAGGCATTTATATATTAACTTTAGGGGGTCAATTAGAATATTTTGAAAAGACTCACCATACTGGTTTTGTTACTCATATCCTTTGTTCGCTTGGATGCACAGCAATACGGGTTATACAACACCAACACTTTGTTTGACGGGCTCGAGAACCCGGCACAAAAAACATTTCGCCTGGACTACTCCCGCAAGTTTAGTTCAAATTTCTTCCTGCCTAACTTTGGCATAACGGCAACTAGCAAAGGAAATAACGATTTCATGCGTACACTGGTTAATGAAAGTAAATACAACGCAACAAATGTCCCTTTAGGAAATGGTCAGATCAACACTATTGCTGAAAATACCAATTTTTATGTTGCTACCTTAAAAATATTTCATTCTTACAAATACCAAAAAGAAATTGGCTTGTCATGGCAAATCCGTACAGATGGCAGGGTTGATTATACAAATGAAACTTTAGCGATACTTGACACATACAGAAGGTTAGAAGACAGTGGCATTACTAAATTTGACGGGGCGTTTAACAATAAAGGTTTGGTGCAAAGCTATCACCAGTTCAGTTTAAGCTACCGTGAAAACTACAATAAGCAACTGGCATTTGGAGTGAAATTAAGTTTATTAAGCGGGATCAGCTATAATCGGCTTAACATCAGGGAATCGAATTTTACACAGCAAAATGAAGGCGCCGATATCATGGTTTCACTTAACGGATATTACAAGGCTAGCTTCTTAAAAGGTGATGAGTTAAAAAAGAAAGATCTTGTACCATTGTTTAAAAATCCAGGTGCATCTATAACACTTGGAACCACATATACAGCTAAAAATGGCACTGTAATTATGGCAAACGTGAAAGATCTGGGGCTAATGAGATGGGGAAAAACATCAGCGGTAGCTAATTTCAACAAAAGCATAACAATAGGCAGTCCTGATACATTGAAATCTAAACAGATCGAAAATAAAATTACTGATGTTGTAGTCCTTAACACGCAAAGGCAAAGTTTTCATGCACTTACCAATGCTAAATTTGACTTTCTGATTTCGAGAACTTATGGTGCTTACACGCCCAGCCTTATAGTATCCAAAAATCTTTTTTATAAGGGTGGCGATGTTGCATTTGTAAATAGGTTTAGCCACAATGATTTCTCAGTAAGTGCGGTACCTGTATATAACATCGATGGATTAGTATTATTTGGACTTCAGGGAATGTACAAGACTCCGAATTTTGAAGTTTTTCTTGGGTCGGACAATGTTTTCAAGACTACCTCTCAATACAAGGGAATCAAAAATGAAGATGCGACCATAGGAAAGGGTTATAACAGCATTTCAGCATATATGGGTATTGCATTCAAGTTTGGCAACACAGTTGAACATCCTCAAAATAGCAGTACAATGCCTGGTCTGAATGACAATGAAAGCAGTTTCTTCAAGCGGCTTTTTGGTATATTCTCTAAAAAAAAATAAAATAGAGGGCCTGATCTCTTATCTTTTTTTAGGTGTTGTAAACACAAAATCTTTGAGATAAAAGGGCTCAAAATAAGCAACATCTTCAAACTTTCCTACGCTATAGGCATGGTAGGCCAACAAGCTCATATTAGCAGCAGAATTATAATTCTTTGCGTCAAATATTGCGTTTAAATCCTTAATGGCTTCTCTACACTTATCAGCGCCATCTCCAAAAAAAGTTAGCGGTCCTTTAACCAGATAAGAATTATAACTTTCATCATCAATTATTTGGGCAGCCACAGGTTCAATCTGTTTCAATTGCATGTCGTAAATAGCAGTAAAAACTTCCATCCTCCTCGCGTCAATCATCGGACAGATTAATCCCCTATATTCACCATGCGCACCAATAAAACCTGAGGCCATCATTTCTAAAGTATCAATTCCAATTAAAGGTATATCAAGGGCATAACATAAGCCTTTTGCAGTTGATACCCCTATCCTTAAGCCAGTATAAGAACCTGGACCTTTACTTACCGCAACAGCATCAATATCCGCAAAAGTTACCAGGCATTCTTTCATTACATCTTTTATGAACAAAGTCAGGTTACTCGCATGAATATTTGGTGATTGCAGTTCTTTGAGTCCAATAGTATTACCATCCCTTGCCAGGGCAACAGAACAAACTTGGGTAGCGGTTTCTAATTGAAGTATAAGGGCCATATGGCAAAAATAAGAGTTTTAAAATTATGGTACAGGATCATGACCATGCCCGGCCCACGGGTGACATCTGCCAATACGCTTTATGGTAAGCCACCCACCCTTAAAAGGTCCGTGCTTTCTAATCGCTTCTAGTCCATATTGGGAACAAGTTGGTGTATACCTGCAACTTGCACCCAACACTGGCGACAAAAGCCATTGATAGAGTTTAATCAGGCCTAAAAACAACCAGCTCAAAAGAAGCTTAATTACCTTCATTTGTGTCTAAATTAGCTGTTAGTTTTTTCAACGTGGCTGATAGTTTCCTTTCAAAAAAAGAATATTCATAAATCTGCTTGCCTACAAACTGGAGAGATAGCAGTAAGAGGTGATCTGTAGATAGGGACAGCTGAGTATATAATTGAGCTTGCTTCTGCAAACGATAAGCCTCCCTCGTTCGGCGTTTAATTAAATTGCGGTCTACAGCGTTCCTGTAACGCTTCTTGGATACGTTAATAACAACTTGAGCAGGAAATGGATGTGAGGAATCTATTAGAAGGTAGGAAACCCTAAAAGGGTACAACAAAAAAGAAGAACCGTTTTTAAACAGCAAGTCTAATAACTTTTTGCTGCATAACCGTTCTTCTTTCGTAAATGTGTTCATATTTTGATAGCAACCTTGCAGATGTCTGATCTGCTAACACCTAAAGTGCTGCAATCAAAAATTATGCTTTGTGACGGCCTTCGCTTGAAACCGTTAATCTTTTTCTTCCTTTTGCACGACGTGAAGCTAATACTCTTCTACCGTTTGCTGTAGCCATTCTTTCGCGGAAGCCATGTTTATTTCTTCTCTTTCTTTGCGAAGGTTGGAATGTTCTTTTCATAACTGTATTATATCTTAGACTATTTTTTTAATTAAGAGGTGCAAATATAGTGTGATTTTTTTCTATTTGCAAATAGAATTAGAATTTTCTATAGACCCAATGCCGCTTTAAGTTTGATATATCCGGTTTTGCTAACAGGCAACCATATATCTGATTTTAAAAGCACAATGTAACTATCCTTTTCCTTAAGTTCGATTTTCGTAACCTGCGCCAAGTTTATGATGTATGACCGGTGAATCCTTATAAATTGCTCACTGTCCAGCGTCTTTTCAAAGAAACTCATGGTTTTATTCTTATGGAATATCCCCTCCGTTGTACTTAGCTTCACATAATCATCATCAGCTTCAAGGTAGTGAATATCTGAAACAGCAATAATCTTTATTACTCCATTCTTTTTAACAACCACTCTATTGTGCTGCGCAGGGCTCATTGCCGCAGAGTCAAGCAGTTCTTGGGTTTCATTACTATCCGCAGCATTTAGCCTTAGTGGCAGTTTCTGCATCGCCAAGTCAAACCGAACCTTCTCAATCGGCTTCAATAAGTAATCCACTGCATTCACCTCAAAAGCTTTAATTGCATACTCATCAAAAGCTGTAGTAAAAATAACGGCAGGTGGGTTTTCAACCAATTCCAACATTTCAAAACCGTTAATCTTTGGCATTTGTATATCCAGAAAAATAAAATCAGGCTGATGTTGCGTAATGGCTTTCAACCCCTCAAACCCATCGCTGCATTCTGCCACAATTTCTATATCAGGAAAACTGCTCAAATAGTGTTTAACAATATCCCTGGCTAGTGATTCATCATCAATTAGTATGGTTCTTATCATTTGTTTGAGGTATTTTAAGCGTTGTTATAAATGTATTGTCTTCTGTGGTATTTGTTTTCAAGAGTTGCTCATCTGCAAAAAGCAAATATAGTCTTCTCTTTATTGCGGTCAATCCAAATCCTGTACCCCCTGTTGCTTTCATTTCCGGGTCATACGGATTCTGGACTTTGATTACCAGCAAATTATGCTCTACTTTAACATGCATTGAAATTGTAATAGGTGCTGAGGTATTATACAATCCAAATTTGATGGCATTTTCTACAATCGGTTGCAACAACGTTCCCGGCAAACAAAGACCTAAACTTTCTTCATCAACTTTAACATCAATGTTTAAGCGGTGACTAAACCTTACCTTTTCAATATCAAGGTAAAGTTGTATGTATTCCATTTCTTCCGCAACATTCACCCAAACCTCATCATCACGTTTTAAGGTACCTCTTAAAAAAGATGCAAGCTTGGTAATCATCGTTCCGGCTTCTTTAGGGTTCACAATGGTAAGTGCGTAGACTGAGTTTAAGCTATTAAATAAAAAGTGTGGTTGCAACTGATGCCTCAACTTATTAAGCTCAGCCTCCTTGGAAAGGTTTTGAGCTGTAAGCAGACGTTCCTGCGTAGCAGATTGTTCTTCTAATCTGTACCAAAGAATATTTGCCAATGCACACCACGCAAGAAATACAAACAAAATGATAAATCTGATTATTACTGATAAGTTTAAGAAACTTTGATAGGTAACATCATCATCAAAAAGCATGTTCAATGAAAACTTGCTTACAACAGTTATAATAAGAGCCAGCATTAACGTGAGTACCAGCACAAATAAAATGGTTTCATTCTTTGGCTGATAATAGCCAAGCAGGTTACTTAATATGATACAGCCAACAGCAAGCAGGCCATTGGTGATAATACTATCTGTAACAGAAACAGTTAAAGAGAAATTGAGCGAATAATAGAATAAAAATACAAAAACTGCCACCCATACACAAAATATGATGGTGGCAATTTGTTGGATTTTTCCTACTGATAATGGTCTGGTCGTCAAGGTTCCTATCTATTAGAAGTTTCTAATGTCAACTCCGCCAAACAGCGCAACACCTTTTATAATTAATATTCTGCGGGGGGAATCACCAGCTATTGGTCCTACACCCCGCTTATCATCCATACCTCCAAAAATTGCAGTCACTTCAGATTTTACTTGCCATCCCGGGGGTATAATAATCTTTACACCGCCAAACATGGCGACAACATCTAAAGTTATGGTGTCCTTAAAATCTGCCTGGGTAAGGTTGATATCACATCCACCAAATATTGCAATTACATCTCCCCCCTTAAAGTTCTTAGAGAATATGTTCTGGTGACTTCCGCCGAAAACATTAACAGAATCCAGAATGTCATTGTCCTCTCTGTCGCTATGTATGTAGCCTGCGCCTGCCTCATCAGACGAATTAATATCTTCAAAATCAGCAGACTTCTTATCCCAATCTCCCTTAATTTTACTTCTCGATTTTTTAGGCTTGAAAATAAGCCATAAACCTACCGCAATGAATGCAATTGCGAAATAGTATTTAGAGAAACTATAATCTATTATACTCTGCAATGTAAAAAAACCGCCTATCAACACCATTACTAACCAACCAGCACCAGAGAAATTGCGTTTATAACCCACAAGCAAACCGATCACTATAAATAACATTGGCCAACTTATTACCCAATGAGGGATAGACAACCCAACATTCCTTAAAAAAAACACCAAACCTATCGCTAACACAACCATTCCGGTCCATATCCTGCTTGAGCTATTGTTGCTAAACTTTTCCATATTCTTGGTCTTAAATATATTCTTTTATCCTTAATTTTTTCTTTTATGAATCAAAACATCGCTATTGGTTTGTTTCATAATGTTAAGTCAAATGTATAGACAACTTTAGCAATACCAAACAAGCAAGTATTCTACGGCATATATTAGTCGGTAAACCACATCATTTAATCGGTAAAAAAAATGCGTTAATTTAGGATATGAAAAAACTGCTTCTTTTTCTTTTAACAGCACTACCATTTTTAGCCGCTGCACAAGCCGAACACTATAAGATTTACGATGTTAAAAAAGCCAAAATAATCACCCTGCAAGAGCTTGTGGTAAGCGCCGCTTCAGCGGATGTATTGTTTTTTGGCGAGGAACACAACGATTCTATCGGCCACTGGCTGGAAGCAGAGTTATTCAGACAGCTTTACGCCGCTCAGCCGAAAATAGGGCTTACACTGGAAATGTTTCACACTGACGTACAGGGTGTACTTGACGAATATCTTGGGGGATTTATATCTGAAAAGAACCTGATCAAAGAAGCGAGGGCGTGGAACAATTATAAAGACTATAAACCGCTGGTAGAGTTCGCTAAAACCAACCGCTTGCCTGTGATAGGGGGCAATGCGGCAACGCGCTACAGCAACCTGGTTACCAAATCGGGCCTTGCAGGTCTTGGTGCCCTGCCAAAGTCCTCAAAAATTTACTTACCCAAACTTCCCATAGATACCGCCACGGGTGCATACTATAACAAATTCACCGACCTTATGGGTGGTCATAGTTCAGGGACGGCAAAAATATTTCAAGCGCAAAACCTGTGGGATGCTACCATGGCCTGGTCTATTGCCAGGTTTCTAAAAAACCATAAAGGCAGTAAGGTTTTGCAGCTAAACGGACGCTTTCATAGCGATGAGCACCTGGGCACTTTCGCAAAGCTGCAGCAGTTGATGCCTAAAGTTAAGGCTTTGAATATATCCAGCTTTTACGCGGATGATTTTGCCAATCCCAACTGGGATAAATATAAAAAGCAGGGCGATTACATAATTGTAACTAACCCTGCAGTCAAAAGATCTTATTAGGCCTAGCGCTGATCAATTCTTTTTTATCTGGCTAAATCTGCTTTGCTTTTATAGCATCTCTTATTTCGGCCAGTAAAACCTCTTCTTTACTTGGGGCTGGCGGCGTACTAGGTGATGCAGCTTCTTTACGCTTTAAAGCATTAATACCTTTAACAAGCATAAAAACCACCAGTGCCAGCAGGAAGAAATTAATAGCTACAGTAATAAAATTACCATAAGCAAAAATTGCAGTCTCAGGAATCTCCTTTGCTGCAGCCAGTGTAGTGCCCTGTGGGACTTCCCCTTTTAACACAATGTATTTATCACTAAAGTCCTGTTGACCAATAACTGCTGATACTATTGGCATTACCAAATCCTTAACCACACTATCGATGATCTTACCAAACGCGGCTCCTATAATTACCCCAACCGCAAGGTCCATTACATTGCCTTTTATAGCAAATTCCTTAAACTCTTTTACAAAACCCATAACTTATAATTTTATGTTGAACTTAAAACTAGCGAAATTATTAAATAAGCATGCATTTAAATGATAAGAAAACACTTTCAATTGCTGTTCACCTATGGTATTGCAACCTGTCCCAAATAAATGCTGTTGGAGATCCGCTCACGGTCCTGAGAAACAAATGCCATATAACATTCAATTGCCAAATCTACAACTTTGCCGTCATTGGTTTTCTTTGAAAGGGGAATTTCCAAACTTCCTTCACCACCATACCTGCTGGCTGTTCCTAGTAAGTAGTAAGCTTTTTTAAGAGCGGGTAAATAAGCCAGAACCATCATCTGACTGGTTTTCTCTACATAATTCAAGTATGGGTTTATTTCCCAGTTGTATTTTAGTATGTTGCCTTCCAACACGACGGTAGGATTCACCGGCAGACTTAAATCCCCTTCAGCTACCTGTAATTTGGTGTAATCGATCTGATAATTAGGATATTCTCCAGTAACAACGTTTTTCAGATTAACAGACATAGCCATATTTTGGGCCGTTTTTCCGATTAGGGATTTAGCCTTCAATTTGAAACCGGCATTGGTAAAAGCGTTTATCGATGAAATGATATCAGTAACCAATGCAAACCTTGTCCTGGCAGCAACCTGCGCTTCTGTACCTTTCTTCTTCCTCTTTAGCTTTTTGGGCATCATTCTAACCACAGGCTGACCTAATCTGATGTACCCAACGGTGTTACCTAACCTGCCTTCAATTGGCCCGTAGGGACCATGTTTCATTCTTGCATAACGTATTCTTTCTAAACCATTACTAGTATAGGTAATTCACTTGATTTGCACAGCAGTTGAAATCAAATTTACACTATAATAACAATAGATATACATCGTAGTTTAGATGGGTTTAGCCGAATGAAAGCCGTACTATATCCGTTGTTAATCAGTATAAAGGCAGTTTGAAAATTAAGCGCTAACCGAGTACGATCTTGGTTACTAGTAACGCAAAACCCATAGCATACAAATGATAAAAATGTTTGGATGGTGTAGGGGCTGAATCTATTCAGCGTTTTAGGATCTCAAAATTTTGCTCATCGGGCGACCTTTGGCTAATTCGTCCACGAGTTTATCAAGATAGCGCACTTTTTTCATAAGAGGGTCTTCAATCTCCTCAATACGATATCCGCAAATTACTCCGGTAATTTTTGCCACATTGGGATTAAGTTTTGGAGCTTTGGCAAAAAAATCTTCGAAGTTAGTTTTTATGTCAATGTGATGCTGCAATGTTTCTTTATCATAGCCCGTAAGCCAAAATATCACCTGATCGACCTCCTCTTCTGTACGTCCTTTTTTCTCCGCTTTTAGAATGTAATGAGGGTATACCCCGGCGAAAGACATCTTATAAACTCTTGCGGTGCTTTTATCATTCATGGTACAGCTATTGGTACTCCAAGTTATAAATTCTTCATTTAAAATAGAAGGCTGCTCACGAATTACTGCTCAACGAAATGCCAGCAGACACCAGCCTTATCAATAACATTTACTTCCAGTCCGTATGCCTGGCTGATAATTTCACTGATTCGGGTACCGTACTTTTCAGACAGGCCACGGCTGATAAAATCATTTCTGAATTCCTTTGCATTTGACACCTTAACACTAAGCATAAAGTTTTGTGCGAAGTCAACATTTTCAAAATGTTGCAAAATAAACCGGCACTCGTCACGCTGGAGCCCGGCGTAACCCTCAACTTCCCAATTGATGTGAAATCCTAAGTCCTGGAAAAAAAGCTTTGCGTTTTCAAAATCACTTCCGGAAGGCACAAATGGCTCTAACGATAAAAACTTCATAAAAATTGATTGCTGATCAAACTTAAATAATTGTAAATGAATAACAAAACAGACAAGGATACAATATTAGGCGCTCAAAAAAAGTGTTGCATTAGCGGTAAAGAGCTATTGCCGGCTTTGTAAATTAGTGTGCCCTGCTTTACTAGTTTTCCCACTGCTGGATAATGACACCAACCTGCGTATCCATTAAGGCAAATTCTTTTGCACCCCAGGGTCGTAATGTTACTTTTTTTAGATTAGGATGCAACAAATGAGGATGGGACGATGATATTTTCAGATAAACTTCTTCGATATCATCAGTCACTATCCGGAATTCAGGATGATGCTCCTTCGCAAAAACTGCATCCTCAAACAAATTTATTCTCAAACCATCTTTCTCCACTACACAAAATGGCCTCTTAGAATCTAACTCGCTGTGACCTATTTCAAACTCTAAACATTCAACAAAAAGCTTTAAACCATCATTGATGTCAGTATAAAAAATATTTGGGACCAGCTTGGTAAACTTCATGGGGAACAGTTGGCTTTCGTAAACTAGTCGGGAAGGATTCTTACTTTGAGGTCTTTATAGAAAACTACACTACCGGGATCATGTCCCTGCAGCGCAAAAGTGCCACTAGAAAATGCTTTACCACCTGCGTTCTTTTTGCCTTCTTCCTCTGGCTCGGTATACTCTACAACAGTTTTACCATTGATTTTTATCGTTACAGTTTTGTCTTTAACCATAACGTATTCTTCATACCACTCATTGTCTTTTACGTAGGTTTCTTTTACATCCTTAACACCATATAGGCTCCCGGTGCGGCGCCAGTCAGACTGCGAATTATTTACCTGCACTTCGTATCCTTTATTAGGAAATCCCTCTTGCTGGAAAGTAGTATGGATAAATATACCTGAGTTGGCCTTTGGTCTGGTCATAACCATTGTCTTAAATTCAAAGTTCTTGAAGTTATGGTTTCCAACCGCCCCGTCGTAAAACAAATGAGAAATCGGCCCGGCTACTTTTATCGTTCCATTTTCAACACTAAAGGTCTCTGGATTTTGGTTTTTCTTCCAGCCGTTAAGGGTTTTTCCGTCAAATAGACTTATCCATTTGCCTGTTTGGTTCTGCTTCATGCTGGAGCAGGATAGTAAAAAAAGCGGGACAGCGCAGAGTATAATTAGTTTTTTCATTGTTTTAAATTAACCGGTTTGATTTGTGTAAATAAAATATAATTAAAGATATGATTTAAAGCCGTAAGTGCATTTCTCCTTTCCATAAATTCTATTTAATCATTTATTATGACAGCTAATGGCAACCGAACTAGTTGGTTTGAATAGAATAAGTAAGGCTAAAGACCTAATATCAACTGAGCTATCAACATTCAAAGACCCAAATTCTGTCCTTAGACCAGAAAATGTAATGAATATCAAAAAGAGAAGAATGAGCGCATCTGAAATATTTGGTTCAGCAATTTGTAAATATGAAGCTGGCTTTTCAGGTTACAACCACTAACTTTAGTTCATGATTGGGAAACTAGATAGTCCGTTAGATATTTGGGATTTATACAAATTATCATCACCTACAGAACTAAATCTCTGGGCAAAAAATTTAAGGTTTAGAACATCCCATCAGGACGATGAGATGTTTGTATTTGCAAGCGAATATGAAGTGGTGACGTTGGTTTTAGGAAATGGCTTGCCCAAGAGTGTTTCTTATCGGCCAAAAACGAAATTAGCGTTCGTCTCATTTATTGATTGGGTTGCCGCTAACATGGATTACGAAGAGGTGTTTCATGAGATTGATGAAAATGCCGATGCGATGCGCTTGGACAATTCTGACTTTACATTATTTTACATGTATTTACCTCATGCACCTGAAATTTTATCTTACAAGATCACCTTGCAGGCAAAACTAGCACCTTATGATCCTAGTAATAGAGTTGAAGTTGCTATAGCATCGCCACCACCATCTTCAATTGTACCAGACTCCTCTACCAAGTCTTAAAATGTTTACATTTGATATGTTTACTAATATCTTTTGATTCTTGTTACAATAGATTATGGAATTGAACAAATATATTTTAGATAATTGGGCATATGTTAAGATTCCCTTTGTATTGTATTATTCATTTTTTGTCATTTGTATTGATGATAAACTGCCGCTTCCTATGGTATATGTCTTTCTGATTAGTTTATTAGAGGTTAAAACAATTGCAATTGGTATTATCGGTCTTCTAAGTCTTTTGTATCTATTAGTAACAAGTCTCGGGTATTTTTATAAGACATGGAATTATAAATTAACCATTATATGTACTTCAATCCTAACTGCCTTTACTGTTTTACCGATTTACTACGCAATATTAAATCACGGAATACTTGTTTATCTGTTTATAATAATTGCATGGCTATGGGAAGCGTTCATTATTTACGGAAGTATCCTTGGTTTAAGAGAACTAAAGATATGGAACTTAACAGATAAAACTTATATTTAAGTTGTATAACTGAAAAATAAGTTATAGCTTTATGATATGGAAGAATTAACCAAATCAGAAGAGCGGATCATGCAGATCATTTGGAAGCTGGGTAAAGTGTTTGTTAAGGATATTATTGAAGCGATGGACGATGAGCCCAAGCCACCTTACAATACCATCTCTTCTATTGTGCGTCTTTTGGAAAAGAAAGGATATCTCGGATATAAGGCTTATGGAAAAACATACGAGTATTTTCCGACAATAAGTAAGGAGCAATACACGAAAACTACGTTCAATAAATTGTTCTCGGCTTATTTCGACAACTCCCCTGCCAGCTTGCTTTCTTTTATGGTTAAGGAACAAAGTCTTAGTAAAAAGGACATAGAAGAACTCCAATCTCTCATCAATAAAAACACTAAATGATATGGAAACGCTCATTTATTTACTTAAGGTTAGTGCTTGCCTAAGCTTGTTTTATGGCTTCTATCACTTCTTTTTGAGAAAACTTACCTTCTTTAATGTAAACAGATATTATCTGCTGGGAACGTTAGTTGTAAGTTTGCTAATCCCCTTCGTGGAGTTTGAAATCCAGAGCTCCAGCTATCAGCCAGTACAATCGGTAGAGAAAGCTGTTTTTACCACTTGGGTAGATAATGATCCGTCTGTAGGTGGTGGAGATAAACAGGTTGATACTAAAGCTTCGGGAGTAGTAACGGCCAATCCAGTTGATTGGCAGAAGATAGTTGTGATTACTTATTGGGGAGTCGCAGCAGGCATGCTATTGCTATTTGCCTTGCAGCTTCTGCGTGTATTATGGCGTGCCAGACACGTTGATCAAAAAATCGGTAAGCTTAAGATTATTTATAAAGCTGATGGTTTTACAAACTGTTCGTTTTTAGACTATGTTTTTGTAGATCAGCAAAACATGACCGAGGAAGAGATTGCTCAAATAATTAAGCATGAAAGCGTTCATGTGATGTGCTCGCATTCTGTCGACAAGCTTATTATTAGCATATTTAAAGCGCTGCTATGGTTTAACCCTATCATCTATTTTTATGATTATGCGTTAGAGCAGGTACATGAATTTGAGGCTGATAAGAGAACTTCTTCAGCTATCGGCAATACGCCGTATGCTAGTTTGCTACTTAATATTGCCGTTAAGAAGAACAACCCTGTTTTAGTACATAGTTTTGTAAAACACCCACTTAAGGAAAGATTGCAGATGCTTTTCGCTGGTGAGTCAAACAACATTAAAAAGTGGATGTATGTTGCCGTATTGCCACTCGGAATGATGTTGGCTTGTACTTTTGGGATACAGGTAGTATATGCTAAAATGCCCGAAATTATACCTGCTGGTGTACTGGACATTGCAAAGCAAGACAACGATGTTCCTGAAGCTGCACCTCCTCTAAAGATGCTTAAAGCGAAAATAATTGTTTTGGAGACGAAGACTTCAGATTCATTGTTGATGATAGATCACTATAAGATTGAGGATATCAATGAGCTGACTATTGACGGGAAGATTTATGATAAAGGTATTCTTTATAAGATAAGTCCGAGGTGTTTAAACAGCAATGAAACTCGTTTTAAAGATGGCAAGCTCATGCTTAAAACTGATAGCAACGAAATTTTTTATGCGAATGAAATAGACCGTTATAATAAGAGAGCTTACAATAAATCTTATGCTAAGGAAACTTTTTACGATCGTTATTCAGTAAAAAATAAAGATGGAAAAAGAGAATATGATTGGATAAGAATCAAAACGGATGGGAAGTCATTAAGCGGCGGCGGGGTGAGTATAAAAAGGGGTAGTGAACTATTGCTGATTATTGACGGTAAACGATATCATGAGAGTGTGTTAAAGACTATTGGCAATGATGAGTATGCCAAAGGATGGGGCGTAAGTTTTTCCACAGGTCATCCAGAAATACCTGCGAAGTATGGAAAAAAGTATGATACTACGATTGAAATTTACAAGTATGCACTAAGCAATCCAAATGCAGTATCTATGCCTCTTTCAATGTCTGCAAAGGATTCAGTTGTTACGTCTGATATTAAAGAAATGGTTCGCCTTTACGGTGGAGCAACTGTCAAATATCAATATACAACAATCGTTGCAGATGAGATTATTTACAATACAAAAGAAATGACAGGTGTTGCTAAAAAGGCTAACCACTCCGATTCCCGAAGTTTTGACCCAGAGATGCGTGCAGATTCAATACATTTTGATCTCAAGTTTTTAAAATTTAGATCTTATGGTGTAAAGAGATGATGCATCGCGGATTCCCGTTTGGATTATTTTTATTGCTGACTGCTTTTACTTCATTTGCTCAACAAACAGAGATTAAAATATCAGGAGTAGTCATTGATGCGCAGAGTAAGATATCATTACCTGGAGCAAGTGTTTATCTCGATCAGACTACCAAAGGTACTACTACAAATGAAAAAGGCGAGTTTGTTTTAAAGGTTCCTTCGGGAAATTATAACCTGATAGTTTCTTACGTTGGTTATAAACCTTTGTCGATACCGATGAATGCCTTGAGCAATCCTGTGCTGCACCTGGAACTGGAACCTTCAGGCAAATCTCTGGATGAAGTAAACATTACAGCAGACTCCAATTGGCAGGAGTACTTTATGCTCTTTAGAATGTTCTTTTTTGGCAGAACTGGAACGCAAAGCACCATTGTAAATCCGAAGGTTTTATCATTTAATTATAGTAAATCCTATGTGTTAACTGCCCAGGCTGGAAGTACTTTAATCATTGAAAATCAACTTTTCGGGTACAAGGTTTTTTACGATCTGACTTTCTTTTCACACGTTGCAGGGCGCACCTCTTATACGGGTTATACGCATTTTGAAGAGATAGTTCCTAAAGACATGAAAGAACAAGAGCGATGGATGGCAAACAGAGAGAATGCCTATTATGGATCTTCAGCGCATTTCATGCGGGCACTAGCTAACCGACAACTTAAAGAAGAAGGCTTTTTGGTAAAAATTCTTGAAAAGACAAAAACTCCACCAGCTAGTCACCCTGTTTTAAAACGCTGGCAGGGCGATGAACATAAGGCACCGGATACTATCGTTACCATGAGGTGGAATGGAATGGACTACTCGCCACAAGACACAATCGTATTAACTAATGCCGAAAAAAGCAAGGCAGATAAATGGGGAAGTAAGGCTGGGTTTAATGTATTGTATCCAGGTGAAGTTCCTTACAAATACATTGTTCAACGCTCGCCATTTGAAGGTAATTCAACGCTATCATTTCCGCGCTCATTGTTCATCACTTATAAAAAGAAAAAAAGTCAGACTGATTTCTGGGGTTACGGTGCCGGGTACAGGCCCTCCTTTCCTACTTCAATTATTACAATGCTAAAAACTCAAACGCTAATAGATAATAATGGTAATTTATCCGATCCAAATGCAATAATTAATGAGGGTTATTGGGCAGCATTCAGAGTAGCGAATCAGCTGCCGGTTGATTTTGTGCCGGTGAAAGCGATGAAATAAATTTATATCTCTATTGTCAAATTGCATTGACTGATAGCAGCTTTGTAAAAGCAACCAGTACTTTTGACCGATTTATAAAATCGAATGAAAAGAAGAATTAGTCTGTTACCGCTCCTCGTTATCGCATTTTTATTTATTGGGCTTAACTGGTATGTTTTGTCTGGTTTGCAAACTTTAACTTCAAGTTCTATTCTGCCTTATGCATTTTGGAGCTTTATTATCCTAGCAATTTTATTACTCGTCTTCGGTATCCGCAGCTTTCAAAAGCGGGAAATGACAACCCTGTTTAAGTTTTCAGCACACCTGTTTTTAATACTGTTCACCACTGAGGTGATCTTTGCTGTAGTCCTTTTCCTTGGAGACTTATATTGTTTAATTATGGGTATACCCCGAAGCTATCTTTGGGTTGATTTTGATTTGGTAATTATAGGTCTTGTTGTAATTGCATTCGTATACGGCATTATAAGGGGCAAGTATGCTTATCGCGTGATAAAACATACCTTATACTTTGACGACCTGCCTCCGGCATTCGATGGCTTTACTATTTCGCAAATATCTGATGTACACGCCGGTAGTTTCACTAATCCGAACGCTGTGCAGCGAGGCATTGATCTAGTTAAGGCGCAAAAATCTGATCTGTTTGTGTTTACCGGAGATTTGGTAAATAATAAGGCAGATGAGATTAAACCTTGGTTAGCTCATTTTAGCCAGATTAAAGCGCCATACGGACAGTTCTCTATTTTGGGTAATCATGATTATGGTGACTATGTAAAATGGGACAATGATCTTTTAAAACGTGGAAATCTGCAACAATTGAAAACATATCATGCTGACTTAGGTTATCGGTTACTGCTGGATGAGCACGTGGAATTGCATAAAGATGGAGAGAAGATCATTTTAGCTGGCGTAGAGAACTGGGGTTTGGGATTTGGGGAGCGTGGCGACTTACAAAAGGCACTGACAGGCACTAAACCGACAGACTTTAAGGTACTACTCTCTCATGATCCTACACATTGGGAAGCACAAGTAAAAAAGTTCCCATCAAAAGTACAGCTTACACTTGCTGGCCATACCCACGGTATGCAGTTTGGTATCGAAGCGTTTGGCATAAAATGGAGCCCGGTCAAATATCGCTATGCACACTGGGCTGGGGTAACAGGTGAAAACGGAATTTATCTTAATATTAATAGAGGTTTTGGCTTCATCGGCTTCTCTGGTCGCGTTGGTATATGGCCTGAAATCACCGTAATTGAATTGAAAAGAACATAGGTAAACTAAAAATATATACTTTTGTACCGCGATTAAAAGAGCAGACTGCAAATCCGAATGGAAGAAAATAAATTGAGTGAACGTGTGATACCGATTGATGCTGAACATGGTACGTTAAAACGAATATTTCAGGATAGAAAAAGAACAAATATTTTAAGTACTGCCGAACAAGCTACTATTTCTTACCTGGTTAAACGCGTTCCAGATTTCATTAGTTCAAACACGCTTACTGTTGTCGGAACTATCGGTTCAGTGATTGTTCTTTTGGGCTTTATCCTTGCAACATACGTAGATCGGTCTTATCTCCTTTTAGGCATCGCAGGGTTAGCTATAAATTGGTTAGGAGATTCGCTGGACGGGCGTATCGCATACTTTAGAAACATACCCAGAAAGTGGTTTGGTTTTTCTCTTGATATTATTATGGATTGGGTAGGCACCGTGCTGATTGGCTTAGGCTATATGGTTTATGCCCGCAACCAGTTTGAATTGATTGCATTCGTTTTTGTTGTACTCTATGGCTGGGCGATGATTATATCCCAATTAAGATACAAGATCACCGACATTTACAGCATAGATTCAGGCTTAGTGGGTCCTACGGAAGTTAGGGTAATACTTGCCATCATTTTAACCATAGAAGTTATACAGCCTCATTTGATAGAGTACTTTGCCGCAGGGATGTGTATAACGCTTTTTATCATTAACATCATTGACACCCGTAAGCTGCTGAAGTTGGGCGACATCCGTGATGCGGCGGAACGTGAAGAAAAACTAGCAAAAAAGAATAGTGCTTAATGGCTAAAACCAATGCAGTCTTTGTATTTATCAAAGCCCAGCTTTCTGCCTTCGTAGGCGGTTTAATAGATTATGGGGTGATGATATTTTGCACAGAACTGCTGCATATTCATTATACCATTTCCATCGGTATTGGAGGTATTGTAGGCGCGGTGTTCAATTTTTCAGTAAACCGCTATTGGACCTTTAACACAGCAAACGCAAAAAACAATCCAGTTGGTGCGCAGTTAGTTAAGTTCGTTTTTGTAGTTGCTGGAAGTATATTGCTGAAAAGCTCTGGTACCTACCTGTTTACCAGTGGTCTGCACATTGACTATAAATTTAGCCGGATTATAGTTGATATCATCGTATCTCTTGGCTTCAACTATGTACTGCAAACATACTGGGTATTCAGAAAAAAACCGCCAACAGATTTGCCGGCGGTTTAAAAATTCATCTTTAAGACTTTATTTAGTTGGTGCTGTTGTATCTGGCCAGTTATCTGTTTTAAATGGTGATGCAGGTAATCCCGCACCGTTTACAAAATTCGCGATAGGATTATTGGCCCATGCATAACGTACAGACACAGGCTTAGGCACATCCGGACTGCTTACCACAACCTGGTTTCCGCTAATCTTAGCTGTAGCCCAATAAAATTTCTGATCTGCACCTGCAATGGCAAAACCTTTTAGTTCAGTGCCGTCGCTGGTTTTTAATCCACCATCTGCCGCGGTAAAAGTTAATCTCATTGTATTTCCTGCAACAACACTATTTTGATGCGAGGGGCCGCTGTAAGGTATTTTTACATTGTAATTTTTAGCTAAAGCAATCAATGCTAGTCTGCGCCCAACTTCTTGTTTGTTCTTGGGGTGGATATCCTGTGCGTCACCAATATCAATAGCCACTGCCATTCCAGTGTTTGGCAAGGAAAGTGTTTGCTTTTGAGCATCACGCAGTTCGGCCCAGGCTGATGGTATCGGCTGTGCTTCTACTTTCATGAAGTTAGCCAGTTGCACGAAATAGAAAGGGAAATTTGGTTGTTTCCAGCTCGTTCTCCAGTCCTCAATCATTTTAGGAAATAGTGTGCGGTATTGATTCGCCCTGTCTGCATTGCTTTCCCCCTGGTACCAAATCGCACCTTTTATAGGGAAATTAAGGTATGGGTTAATCATTGCATTATACAAAACTGTAGTGCGGTTAGGTCCTTCGTTTGATGATGGCATCGGAGGCACATCTTTAAAGTTCAACGCGAGTTTATATTTCCATTCACCAGCCAAAGTTTGTGTTTCTCCGGTAGCTGATGAAATGGTAATGACATTATCCCCACCGTAAATTCCACCACCACCGCCTGTATCCAATACACGAACTACAATAGTGATCGGACCTTCCTTAACTTGCGCAGCAGGAATAGTATATATCCTTTTATTTCCATAGCCAAGAGTTTCGCCAACTTTTACACCATTTACAAAAGTGATGTCATTATCGTCTATTACACCAAGGTTTAGTTTTAATTCTTTACCTGCCCAGGCTTGGGGTATGGTTATCGTTTTGCGGTACCATACAATGCCATCCACACCCGGTAAACCGTTGTCCTCCCAGTTCGCAGGAAGTGTTACCGATTTCCAAGAAGTAGCGTCAAAGTTGGCGGCCGACCATCCCGCTATCCCTCCCTTGAACCCAAGATCGGCAGCATTAACTGTATTTGCCCAGGTAGTCATTTGTTCCTGCATGGTTGGTCCTGTGGTACCCTTTGCAGCAGTTTCAATTTTATTAACCGCAGCTACAAAATCGGGCATTGTTTTTAAAGTTGCGGAGCTTGTCCATGCTTCTGCAATAGTACCGCCCCAGCTTGTATGAATCAGACCAATAGGAATGCCTGTTTTTTTGAAGATTTCACGTGCAAATGAATAAGCCACCGCAGAGAATTCGGCTACGTTGGCCGGGTTACATTCTTTCCAACCACCTGCCCATACCTTTGCCTCAGCTAAAGGTGTATTGCTGGTTACATGATCGCCCTGTAACAACCTTATTTTTGGATAAGTTGCGGCTGCAATCTCTTGTTCATAGTTAACTATTTTACCCCATCCTGCCAACGGCATTTCCATATTGGATTGTCCGGAACAAACCCATACTTCGCCAAGCAATACGTTGTTAAGTGTGGTTACATCTCCGTCGTTAATAGTAACCGTATATGGCCCGCCATACGCTGGAGTAGGAATGGATAGAATAAAGCTGCCATCTTTAGCTGCAGTGGTTCCAAATGCAGATTTTGTCCAGCTGGCACTAACTTTTACAGTTGTTCCGGGTGTTGTGCTACCCCATATCCGGGCAGAAGATTTCTGCTGGAAAACCATGTTATCACTAAAAATGGACGGTAGCTTTACTTTTGCCTGCAGCGAACCTGCCAGAAATACAGACGCCAGCAAAAGACCACCCTTTAGGTGTTTAAAAGAATTGATGTTCATACAGTTTAAATTTGTAAGTATAAACTTACTATTTTATTTCATCTATCTGTAATACAACACTTGTTCTTCCAGAATTGAGTTCAGGATTAAAACCCACCGTCATCAGAAAATCGCCACTATAGGTTTTCGAACCGTCAATTGATGATTTGGAGCCAGGCATTAAGTTAATCTCTTTTAAACTATACTTTTTCGCAGCATCAAGACCTTTTACACGGATGGGGTATTTGCTGGCTTCATCATATCGGTTATTAACCAAATAATTGAAAAGTACACCGTTAGTTTTACCAGGATTCAGGTAAAGGATTGATGCCACATTTCCCTCTCTTGGATTAGCCAGACGATACTGATCTCCATGCCAGATGATAGATTTCAACGCATCATAGTTTTTGATGGCATCTTGCACGTATTTTAAGTCGTTCTCATTCAGTTTGCTAACTACAATATCAAACCCAAGTTTACCCATCATTGCTACATCAGTACGGAACTTGATCGGTTGTTTACCCCAGTCGGTCACGTGGTTAGAACTGCTGATAGCCGGATAGAAATAAGAATATTCCCATTGCATAAATATGCGTTCCATTGGATCGGTGTTATCGCTTGGCCAAAACTCTGTGAAATATTTTAAGGCAGCATAGTCTACCCTGCCACCACCACCTGAACAAAGCATCATCGGTACGGTTGGATATTTTGCACGGATTTTCTCAAGCACTTTATATAAACCACGCATGTACTCGATGTAAAAGTGGTTTTGATTTTTCTGATAGGCAGAATAGGCGTTATAAATTACCGCGTTACAATCCCATTTGATATAAGCCAGTTTAGGGTTTTTTGTAAATAAATCATCTACCACACCGAAAACAAAGTCCTGCACTTTAGGGTTGCTCAGATCAAGTACCAGTTGATTTCTAAAATAATATTCCTCTCGCTTACTTTCTTTAACTACCCAATCCGGGTGCTTTTCATACAATTCACTTTTAGGATTCACCATTTCAGGCTCTATCCATATCCCGAATTTTACACCGTTGTTATCTGCTTCCTTAACTAATGATGAGATTCCATTTGGCAATTTACTTTTGTTTTCTGCCCAATCGCCCAGCCCGGCAACATCACCGTTACGCGGATACTTATTAGCAAACCATCCATCATCCAATAAGAAAAGATCGACACCTAATTTTTTAGTGTCTTTTAATAATTCCGCCAGTTTACTTTCATTAAAATCGAAATAAGTAGATTCCCAGTTATTCAACAATGTGAGGCGACTTCCGTTTCCATCAAGTAATTTGTAATTCCTTGCCCAAGACTGCAACTTTCTACTTGCATTGCCCTTTCCTGTTGTTGAAAGGGTATATAAAAAAGCCGGAGTGGTAAATTCTTCATTAGGCTTCAAAGAATATGCAGAAGCATAATTATTGATTCCCGAAATGATCTTTAGGTTATTCTGATAATCCAGTTCAATGTCTGTTTTAAAGTTGCCGCTGTATTCTAACGCTCCGTATAGTACTGTCCCTTCATCTTCTGTAGCAGGCTTATCCAATGACACCATAAATACAGATGGTAGAAACAGGTTTGCGCGCGTACCTAATTTGGTATCAATAGTTTTTATGCCGTGGGTAATTTTAGTCTCTTCAGGCTGCATTTCTTTAGCCCAATCTCCGTGATATTGGTTTAACCAGAAACCTCCGGCTGACTTAAGATAAAGGTTTGCAGACGCAAACTTTTGTAAAGTAACATTACCTTTTTCCTGATGCTTGATAACGCTCCATTGTTCTACTACATCTTCTTTAGCGAAAGTCTTGTAGTATAGTGTCACTGTAAAACTGTAAACAGGATCTTTTAAAACAATGCTGGTTAAGGAAACATTATCATCGATCTTATCCGTCTTGTGACTTACATAACGAAGATCGAGTGAGTTATTTCCATCTGCATGAGTAACAGTAATAGCGGGCTCAAGCAGGTTTCTTGAACCTGAAGTAGTGTAAGCCGAGTTGAGCTGACCGGTGTAATCACTCGTTTGTTTATAAGTTGCTGGTACTTGGGCATATTCCGCAGCGCTGGCCAACTTTTTACCGAAATAAATAGTGCCTACATGTTTGCTGTCATCGGTTTGAAGCACCAGGGCATTGCTGCCGGTTTCAATTGGAATATTAACGCGCTGAGCAATTGCACTGTTGCTCTGCAAAAACAGACTGGCAGACAATCCCGCTAAACAAATAAGGTTTTGAGTTACTGATCGTTCAAATTTCATTATACTTAGGCTATGTGTTCAAATTTAGGCTAATGGCTTCAATATTATTGTATCAATTTGGCATATTGCTATGAATTTTTGCCCCTGCATGTTCGCTGTCCAACTCCAACACCTGCTGAAATATCGCCGTTGCAAGTTCATCTTTACCAAGGCCTAGATAACCGAGGCCTTTGATAAAAAGGCAGTGTGCCTGATTTCTGATATTGAGGTCGTCCTCAAAAATAAGGAGATTGGGTAGTGATACCGCGAAGTAATCAACAGTAATCTCATCGTCCATATGTTTTTCTCCATAGCTTAACAGCTTATTAAATATATTATATGCTTGCGCTGTGTCATTTAGTTCACGATGAGCCAACCCCTGGTAGAATATTTTATCCGGTTGCTGGTCATTATAAAACATGGCAGCAGCGGGTTCATCTAAACCGATAGTCGCTTTATTAAAAGCTCTTTTTGCCTGCTCTTCATTGCCAAGGCCGCGGTAGGCACAGCCCAGCCAATAAAAGATATCGTTCTCCTGTGCACCATGCAGCTTGCCTTCCCCAAGATTGTGTGGATAAACTTGAGCTTGATTGAGCAGCTCAATAGCCTGATCATATTCTTGTAATGCCAGATGTTGTTTCGCTAATGCGCTCAAGCTGGAGATGTATTGCCCCGATGCTTTACCTTCCCCACCTTCCCATGGGTGAAACTGTCGTTTGCTGATCCAGTCTAACGCTTGCTGATATGCTCCGCTAAAGTTTAGGATTGACACATATTCAAGGTAAAGATCGTCTCTTTGCAACAGGGTTTCCATGTTTTGATCTAAGAAGACTTTTCTTTCTCCGGGTGTCTTGCCAACACGCTTATAGAGTTGATCTAGTTCCATTAGGATACGGGCGTCTGACCGATCTAATGCAAAGGCTTGCTCATAAAGCGACAACGCTTTGGAAGGATTTCCTTTTTTATTGAAATAAGCGATTCCAAGATTTCTTAATGTAGTTGGAAAACTCGGATCTAACTGAGCTGATTTTTCCCAGTATTGAATCGCCTCGTCGTATTGCCTTTTATCATAGAAGAGGTTCCCCAGATAGTACGGTACTTTAGCATCTTCCGGATTGGTTTGCATCGCCAAGCGAAGCAAGTTAATCTCTTCTAACCTGTTTGGAAAACAAAGATAAGATGGCGCATCGGCAGCTAGTTTGAAGTTTTCCAAAGCTTGCACCTCATTACCAAGTTCGTGGTTAAACCATCCTGCATAATAGTATATGAGCGGATTAGTAAGCGCTCCTTTTACTCCATGCTGGATTAAATTTAGCGCTTCTTCAAACAATCCGGCTGTAGCATAGTCATTCGCATAGGCAATATAATTTTGCGCATCGCCTCTGGAGAGTTTAACAAATTCAATCAGTGTACTTCGACTTTTTTCCGTTAGTTTCTGTGCCGCATAAGTTAAATGAAGCTCAAATAATGCCCCAAGATTAAAAGGATCTCTTTCCAGGGAATATAAAGCTACATCAATTGCTTTGGGTAGATTGCCCAGGTGCCGGAGCGCAGCAGCTTTAATAACATATGCGCGACTGTTATTTGCATTGTTGTCTATTGCTAGTGTACTGTGCGCTGATGCAAGCTGATAATCCGCCCTTGCCAAGTCTATTTGTGAAACCGCAAAGAAACCACTGTCCTTATATGCCCTTCCCCAGGTAGCCTTATAAAATGCTTTATATGCTTCTTCCTGCTGGCCTTGAAACTTAAGACATAAACCCAGATTGTAATAGGGTTCTGTATCGTATGGGTTGGGGTTACGCTGTGTAATGGTAGCTATCGCCTTGCGGAAATATGGTTCGCTTTTAGCGAATTGGCCTCTTCTTAGGTACCATAGCCCAAGGCCGTTGTTGCAACGACTGTCGCTCGGATCACGCTTTAGAGCTTCTTCATAATAAGGAACCGGGCTATAAGTGGCGTGGCGATACTGTTCCAGGTGCTGGGCAGTGAAAAACAGCTGCTCGTTGTTTTCTGTAAGTTGCGGACTAAGCGCCGGTTTCGCAGGTTCCGGTATGTCGTTTTTTTTATTTTTCGCCGGTTCGTAACGGATTAACTCCTTTCCTTTAGTTGATTTAATGCTTAATAGCAAGTCATTTTCATCCAGCTGGTTACCTATGGCGATTTCTTTTGTAAAAACTACTTTTGGATCCAGTGATGTTTGGACTGTAAACAGTTCCTCATTACGATATGTCAACTTAATACTGACGTTTTCCTGCACAGAGGTTACATATATTTTTAAGACAATACTGGCTTGGATCTTATCTATTGCCACTAAAATATCCTTTGTCGCATTCTTTATAACACCAAGATCTCGATATGGCATGAAGTATTGGGTAAAAGACTTCTCTTCATTAGGTAACAACCAGGTAAAGTCTGGCTGGTTATCTGTAAACATACCCGTCATCAGTTCAATGTATGGTCCGTCCTCATCGGTTAGATTTCTGTCCCATGCCTGTCCGAAATCACTATGTCCCCAAGTCCACTGCTTTTTACCGGGAGAAACATGATGGTTGGCGACGTGTAAAAGTCCTCCTTTCGTATCGTGCTCATAACCGCCAACAAAATCATAATCAGAATTGATGGCCATATAAGAAGTCGGCACAGGGATATTCTTGTACATCGAAATATCTGTTCCCGGCGAATAATCTACCTTATAGTAAGTTCCCATTGCTATTGGAAAGGTTGACACATCTCTTTTACCATGATCAAAAACTGCATTGACATCTGGCGGAAATACCGACTGATAATGATCGTTTACCTTAACTGCTGGGTTTGCCCACCATAAAAAGGTTTGAGGTAAAGCTGAACGGTTTAAGAGCTTTGCTTTAATTTCGATATAAGCTTTATCCGGATAAAGTGTAAAGCCTGCGAGTCCCTTTGTGTGAAACATTTGCTCGATTTCATTTACCCAGATGGTTTTACTTCCATCTGCATTTTCCTCTATTTTGAAATCAATTGGATCGAAAGTACTTGGACGATGATGTTGTGGCCAGTTAAACTCAATGCCTCCAGATATCCAGGGACCAGTTAGTCCAACCAGGGCAGGCTTGATGACCTGATTGTAATAAATGAAATGCCTTTCTTTGATCTTGTCATATGCCATTTGAATGCGACCACCAAGTTCCGGGAGGATCATTAGTTTAATAAAATCATTCTCCAGGAAAAGTCCATTGTATTCTTTGTCGATCTTTTCATCGTAAATTTTCTCAATTACCGGATTGGGATATACCACACCACTACTGCCCTGATAAATCCGTTTTTCAAAGAACATCGGGTTTTTATCGGGTTTACCGATACCATAGGTTGGAATGATTACTTTTTCTGCCCAAACTGTTACTTCTGTATTCATCGTATTTTATGTAGTGATGTATTTATAATAGTGATTGAATTATCGCTCCATCCAGTCATTGCGCCATCCAGAGTCATTGCGAGGCACGAAGCAACCTTCTATAAGATTGCTTCGTGCCTCGCAATGACATTTGTCGCAATGACATGCCTCGCATGACATGTGTAGCAATGACTAAAAGCCTTGCTTAATGCCTTACTAAGTTGTCTTCAAGTTCTTCCAATGTTTGTCCTTTTGTTTCTTTTACCTTTCGAAGCACAAACAGAAAGCCTAAAAAGCAGATTACCGCATAGAGATAAAAAGGACCGTATGTACCAAGTTTTTGGGCAAGAATTGGAAAGGTAAATACCAGAATGAAATAAGCGCCCCAGAGGGAAACAATGGCAACCGATGACGCAACGCCCCTAATTTTGTTTGGAAAAATTTCTGATATCAATACCCATGTTACCGGCGCCAATGATATGGCGTACATGCTAATGGCCAGCAAGACAAAGATGGAAACCATGCCCGCAGGGTAATGATTCTGCAAAAGGAAAGCAAGTATGATGTACACTACCGACAGCCCCAAAGAACCAATAAGCATCAATGGTCTGCGGCCTAATTTATCTACCTGCCACATCGCCAGTATGGTGAAAACGAGGTTCACTATACCAATAGTTACCGTTTCAAAAAGCTGTCTATCCAGGTTAGCACCTGCAGATTCAAAGATGGTGGAGGTATAATTGAACACCACATTGATTCCACAAAACTGCTGAAACACAGCTAACGTAATCCCTATCATTACTGCAGGCCTGACACTTTTTTCAAAAACAGCTTTGTAGGTTTGCTTAGCGTTTCCTTTAAGTGACTTTTCTATTGCTATCAACGTATTATCTACAAAAGATGCTGAACCTATTTTATCCAAAACCATTTTGGCTTTGTCCGTCTGGCCGTCTTTTAACAACCACCTCGGACTTTCAGGCAACCAAATTACTCCTATAAGAAAAATAATGGAAGGGATAACACCCAGACCAAACATCCATCTCCATGCATCCGGACCGGTATCAGCTAAAAAATAGTTGACCAAATTGGTTACCAAAATACCAATTACTACCGTTAGCTGATTAATGGCAACGTTACGACCTCTTACTTTTGCAGGAGAAACTTCAGCAATATACATCGGACAAAGCATAGAGGCCATACCAACACCGATGCCTGCGGCAAAGCGCATGACTACGAAAAAAGTTAAACCTGATGAAAGTGCAATTCCTATCGATGATAATGCAAATATAAAAGCTGCCAGCATTAAACCTGGCTTCCTGCCGTACTTGTCAGCTAACTTACCCGCAATCAAACAGCCTACAATACATCCCAAAGCGAGAGAACCAGTTAGAAAACCCTCCCACCAGGCGTCCAGCATAAATTGTGTACGAAGGAAAGGCAAAGCTCCTGAAATCACTGCAAAGTCGAATCCGAACAGGTAGCCACCTAGCGCGGATATGAAGGAAATCCCTATTATATAAGAGCTGTTAAAAGTTTCTGGTTGTTTCATCATGCTGATATTTGGTTAGTCAGTCACCAATCGAACTGGTAAAGTAAACTTATTGTTAAATTACAGCATGCAAAATGGATAAAGCAAATAAAAACATGGACTATATTACTGAAAGCCAAATTGCCTATATTTACTAACTTGCTATCATGGAAAACAACATCAATCATAATAAAAAAGGCATAAAGGAAGGTTTCCTAGGCCAGCGAATGATTGTACTTCCTCCTAATATTAAGCGAAAAATTACCACAAATCTACTAAGCCGTCAATTCTACCTTACTGCAATCGGGTATTACCCTAAAGCAGTGAACCACGACAGGGTAAGGAAGTCTGGCAGCAATCAATTTATTTTGATCTATTGCATTGAAGGATCCGGCAAAATCCAATTGAGTGGTGAAACCTTTGAACTCAGCCCCAACAGCTATTTTATCATTCCAAAAAACACACCTCACCGTTACCACAGTTCAAACCAAAATCCATGGACTATTTATTGGTTCCATTATATGGGAGAGGTAGCAGATCTACTATACGAACGGTTTTTGGAAAATGGAAAGCCCGGAGTAAAAATGATTCCGTACGATGAACAGCGCCTCTTACTTTTCAATGAAATTTACAACTTGCTTGAACATGGAGTAAGCGATAAAGAAATGGAAAAAATGAATCTTGATCTGCTTCACTTCGTCTCTTCACTAATCTACCATAAAGAAGCCAACACTGGCATATCCAGGACTGATCTGGTAGGTAGCAGTATTCTTTATATGAAAGACAATCTAAGTAAGAAATTGGCAATAGATGATTTTGCAGATCAACAAAAGATATCGGTTTCACACTATTCCAGACTGTTTAAAGAAAAAACAGGAACATCGCCTATCAATTACTTTAACCAGCTTAAAATTCAAAAGTCCTGTCAGTATTTATATTTTACCGATCGCAGCATTAAGGAAATCTGTGCAGAACTTGGTTTTGACGACCAATACTATTTCTCCCGGCTATTTAGTAAAATTACCGGCGGCTCTCCTTCAGCATATAAAAAGAGGCATAAAAAATAGTCTACTGTATATAAAAAGTTTGACTGAATGCTCCATTTGCAGCAATATCCCAGGCTTCTACACGCATCCATTTACGACCTGCAAGTTTTGTCTTGAACTGAAATAACTTGTCTCCAAATGCTCTAGTATCTGTAAGATCAATTTTATCCCGATACACTTTTGTGCCATCTCCTGAAATTACCTCTATAAAATTCATTGGAAATGTCCAGTTTAGTCTAAGCTTGATGTTTGCTGAGCCTGATCCATCCAATTTTAGCGTCTCTCCGGAAATTTTATCATTGACAGTCAGTTGTGGCATGAGCACTTCTCCCGTACTGGAAAAGAATTTACCTTTTTCCATAGCTGTAACCACAGGCTGCCAACCATTTTTGTAATTTGGCAGCTTATCCATCATCAGATAATTAACGTTGAGATGGGCGTACATTTCGTTTTCTGGCGTAATGGTAAAAAGATCGGCTTCTGTAATAACTGTCTTCTTCAAACCCCAATTATTCATATCGTCAAGCAAATCGAGCACTCTTTTGCCAAGTCTTGGCTGAGACAGATCTGCTGGCATCGCTTTCCACGCCGCACCCATAAAACGGTCTGATTTAAAAAAATCCTCATCCTTGTAAACGTCAGGAGCATTCACTGAACCTTTAGTACGAGCATGGGCTGTCCAGGCTAAACCGGCCTCTAACTCTAATAATTTAAGCATATCGTTTTTATCACCTACATGATAAATCTTACCATATACTGGATGATTTTCTACAAGCGGAACACCCTTCTTTCTAGACATGATCCAATAAACCTCTTTAGGGAAGAAATCCAGCCAGTGGCCTCCAAAAAACTCGTTTGGCTCTTCACCAGGCAACAAAAGCAGCTTGTCGTCTGAATATTTCCTGCACATGTCGAACAACATCTTCAACTCCAATAAGCGCAGCTCATCTGGTCCTTGGGGATGGGCGGTATAATGAAACTCTGCCAGGTGTACAATATCAATGCCCGTCTTTTTAAATACCTTAACAAAATCAGGCACTTCTGGCATTTCTTTATTCGCCATCATTACCTTCATTACAAATTCGTTATGGAAGTGACTAGACATGGTTTTGAAGCCAGGCAATTTAACATAGCTGTCGTTGTGGGTAAACTTTTTTATTTCAGTAAATGTTGCTTCTTCAGCATCAGCACCCAAATAGCAAAAGAAATTTAAACGCTGCTTGGTTTCTGGTGGCGCATTAAACCAGGGCACAAACCGGTTATCTCCCTTAAGATCCTGACGTATCCCTATACCATAACCATCAACCATATTTCTATACTGATTACCAAACCAGGTGAACTTAAGGTTAAATGCTTCATCAAGCGGGTAGAAGTATTGATGTGGGGCAGGAAATATAGCCAATGTTCCAGCAGCACCTTTCGCCGCAATGGCACGATATTTTACTGCAACATTCTTTGCAGAATCTGCCTCATTAACAGATGCTGTTTTTAATTCATCTTCGGTGTTGATCCAGGAAATGTTTTTCCAACCTGCTTTTTTATCAACTAAGCCTGCATCATAAACGATAGCGGTTGCATCTTCTTTAGTAACAACTACTGCAGCAATGTTAAACATCGGACTGCCATTGTAAAACGTAAGCTCAAGATCGCCGGAGAAACGATCTGCACTTAGCGAAGATATCGTCAGAACAGTATGGCTCCCAACACTTTTAATGCTAGCCGCAGATTTTTTTAAGACGATAGGAAAGGTTTTGAATGGCTTTTGAGGAACCTTATCAAAAAAAATATTCCAGCCATTTTGTGACAACAAATCACGTTTGCCAATGCTTAGCAAAAATGATGGATCAACATCGTTAGAAACGATTTTAGCACCTATAGCAATCGATTTAAAAAGCGGTTGCGCAGGATCCATGTTTAACGCCACCTGTCCGTAATTTCCATTACCCGCAGGCCACTTCACTTCAATAACATTTCCTTTAATTGAAAAGGAGGCTTCATTTTTTCGATTGAACTGGCTGGAGCTAACCTTAAGCTGAGCTGAAACAATGCCTGCAAAGAAAAGGAATACAATAGTGAGGGAGTATACTTTCATATCTGGTTGTTAAAAACCCTAACATACCAAATTTTAACCAACTGTTAAAACCTAACCCATAACAACTACTGTTGCTGCTGTTGCTGCTGCTGAGAAATGATGTCCATATATCGCTGATAGCTATTTTTAGCAGGAATATTCATACTTGGTTTATTGTAGTTAATTTCCTTTGGCTGAAAGTAGGTTTCAGTTTCAAATCCTTCATCATCATCTCCATAACCAACAGATACATTAACCTCCAGAACATGACTTAGACCACCTTTGTACACGCCTTTTACCGGAGAACAGTCGCTAAAATCACGACCAACTGCCAGGCGTACATGCTTCTCATTGGCAATACAGTTGTTTGTAGGATCCAGACCAAGCCAGCCATAATCTGGAAGATAAGCTTCTGCCCATGCATGAGTAGCACCTTCACCACGCATGCCATCTTTATTCGGACATATATAACCACTTACATAACGCGCAGGTATGCCCACAAACCGGAGCATGGTGGTTAACAAGTGTGCGAAATCCTGACAAACACCTGCTTTTAAGCCAATAATTTCAGCAATAGTAGAATCAACAGTTGTTACGCCTTTAATGTAGGTGAAGTTTGAAAATACATACGCACAAAACTTTACCGCCACTTTATAGGGAGTATCTTCTGCAGTTTTCATATCAACGCAAGCGCTAATCAGCATCTCAGCCCCTTCAAACTGGCTCTGTTTTAAATAATCCAAAAACTCAACCTCTTGTTTTATTTTCTCCAGAATGTCCCACTGCTCTTTAACAAAAATGTCATCTTGGGGCAACGGCTTTGCAATAGTTTCTACGTAGATTTTTGAATATATCTTGAGTTGGGTATGCGGTTCAGTCTGGGTAAATACACCCACCTCATTGCCATAATAATCCAGAAATATATCAACATCAGGACTGTTAGATATGTTGAGGTCATGCTGTATCACTTTTTGAAAGTCGTCTTTAATAGGAAACAGAATAATCTGGTTGGCACTGTCGCGGATCGGCGATTCGTACTTGTAATTGGTTATATGTTTGATTTTAAATACAGGCATTTAGGGCTTTGTTAAGATTTGGCAAAATAGTATTCGTCAAGCAGGTTTGCAATTCCATACAGTTCATTTCTTATTTTAAGGAGGTAGTTGTGCAAGCCTTCCGACTTCATGTTATAAACGGAATTGTAAGTAACTGTACTATTCAACCTGCCTATATTGAATGATAGGTTCTTGTAATGTTGAATATTCTTATCACTCTTAAGGCGCTCAAAATAGCGTTGAATATTATTAACAGAATAGATAGCCGACCTCGGAAAATCCCTGTTAATCATAACCAGCTCCAATATATTGTCTGCAGTAAAACCTTCCCTATAGGACTTCAAATAAAGTTCGTATCCTCCCAACGACAACAGCAGATGTTTCCAATATGAGGTGTCAGTCAATAGATCCGGATCGGCGTTAATGGAATTAAACTTGGTATCCAGAATATCTATAGTTTGTATGCTCCTTTCCAAATACTTACCTATGCTCATAAAACTCCTGATCTCGCCACGCTCCATGGTGCTGTCTGCAGTGCCGTAATACAACATCACTTGTTTAACCAGGATATCCAATGCAGTTATTGGGTCGTCCTTCTGCACATACCATAACAACTTTGGGTCTTTAACGGTATGATAATAATCGTTAAGGCACTGCCAAAGGTCTTTAGCAATATGTTCTTGCACACTTCGTGCATTTTCCCTGGCCATCGTAATGATATTTAAGATGGAGTTCGGGTTATTTCGATTAAAAAGCAAATATTCAATTACTGATCTGCTGTCTGTTCTAATTTTTGATACTTCTTCCTCTTCGCCAGCGCTGAATAAACGAATTACCGGATCCCAGGTGAATTCCTGAATGGTATCCTGTGATGAAGCGTAATTAATTTTAAGCATTCTAAGGATGCCGTCGCTGCGTTCCACATAACGGCTCAACCAATATAAACTTGAAGCTACTCTACTTAGCATGTAATTAATTTAAGATGATAAAACCCATGTGTCCTTACTACCACCGCCCTGAGAGCTGTTTACAACCAAAGAGCCTTCTTTCAAAGCTACCCTTGTTAAACCTCCCGGCACAATAGAAATTCCATCAGGGCCGTATAATGCATACGGTCTTAGATCTACGCGCCTTGGCTGTAATACACCATCCATATAACATGGCGCACTGGAAAGACTGATAGTCGGTTGTGCAATAAAATTTCTTGGATCTTTAAGTATTTCTATTTTGTATTCTTCTATTTCCTGCTCTGTAGCTGCATGGCCCATTAACATTCCGTAACCACCACTGCCGTTGGTTTTTTTAATTACCATTTTATTAATATTACTAAAAACGTACTGCTGTTCATCCGGGTTTCCGAGACTGTAGGTTGGTACATTTTTTAACAACGGCTCTTCATTCAGGTAATACTTGATCATGTCCGGCACGTAGCTGTAAACCGCCTTATCGTCGGCAACCCCATTCCCCACTGCATTGATAATGGCCACATTACCTTTTCTGTACGCGCTCATCAACCCGGCAACACCTAGCACACTTCCCGGATTAAATACCAGCGGATCAATGAAATCATCATCCACCCTACGGTAAATCACATCCACCTGCTGTAGTCCTGTTGTGGTTTTCATAAATACTTTATGATCACGCACAACTAAATCCCTGCCCTCCACCAGTTCAACTCCCATTAACCTGGCCAGTGTAGTGTGTTCATAGTAAGCAGAATTATACATACCCGGACTAAGCAACACTATTGTTGGGTTAGAAACTGCACGTGGCGATAGCGATAATAAATTCTTATATAATATCGACGGATATTCTGTTACGCTCCTAACCTTACATTGAGGAATTAAATCCGGAAAAAGTCTCTTAGTTATCTCCCGGTTTTCCAACATGTAACTCACACCTGAAGGGGTCCGGAGATTGTCTTCCAGCACATAAAAAGTACCATCGAAATCCCTGATTAAATCAATTCCGGCAATGTGTGTATAAATATCATGAGGAACTTTTAGCTGATACATTTCTCTTAAGAAATGCGGACAAGAATAAATTAATGCCGCAGGGATAACACCATCTTTAATGATGAACTGACTGCTATAAACGTCCTTTAAAAACAAGTTTAAAGCCTTTAACCGTTGCTTGATGCCTCTTTCAATAAATGCCCACTCCGTTGATGTAATCACGCGCGGGATAATGTCGAACGGAAAAATCTTTTCAATACCTTCGCCACTATCGTAAACGGTGAAGGTAATGCCCTGGCTCATGAATAGACTTTTCGCCAATTCTTCCTTCTTATTTAAGTCGCTCGCTGATTCTTTTTCCAGATAACTAATAATTTTATGGTACTGCTCCCTCAAATTATTGTCAGAAATATACATTTCGTCCCAAGTATCGGGAACATTTTGATAATTATTCAGCTTGATTGTACTCATATGCCTAAAAATATTCCTAATAATACCACATTTTCAGTTAAATAATCAACTAATACCCTATTTATTATTATCTAAATCAACTTAAAAAGAAATCATATGTTAAAAAATCTGACACACTCCCTAAAAATCAGGTAAATAAGAAAATTAACAATTGAAAAGTAATTAAATCTTTCTTCCTGTATTTATTACACTAACACCATTGAATCTGGTGGTAGCAGATCCGTGTGAAACTGCACTTACTTGTCCAGGCTGCCCTTTTCCATCTGAGAAAGTACCTCCCAAACGGTAATCCGACTGTCCGCACAATGCACTGCAGGAATTCCAAAACTCCTGGGTATTGGATTGATAAGATGCGTCTTTCAGCATACCTACAATCTCACCATTTTTAACTTCGTAAGCAAGTTGAGCGCTAAACTGGAAGTTATAGCGCTGCTGGTCTATTGAATATGAATTACGACCAAACATGTAGATCCCTTTTTCTACATTCTTTACCATTTCGGCAGCGCTCAAAGCATCCTTGCCTGGTGCTAATGAAACATTTGGCATCCGTTGAAACTGAATGCTCTCCCAGCTATCGGCGTAACAGCAGCCTTGCGATTCTTCTAAGCCGATAATATGTGCCTGATCCCGTATGGTCTGATAATTCACCAATATGCCATCCTTTATAATGTCCCACTTACCACACTTCACTCCCTCGTCATCATAACCAACAGCACCTAATGAGCCTGTTTCGGTCTTGTCTGCAATAACACTTACAAGTTTGCTGCCAAAATTGAATTTCTTACTTTCCCATTTGTCTAAAGTTAAAAAGCTAGTACCTGCATAATTGGCCTCATAACCCAACACCCTGTCTAATTCTGTAGTGTGACCAACAGATTCATGAATGGTTAAAAACAAATGCGACGGATCTAAAATCAAATCCCATTTACCTGCAGGAACAGGTTTTGCCTTCAGTTTCTCATCTACATGTGCCGTTGCTTCTTTAACATCTTCAAGCATATCGTAGCGCTTCTTGTACATGGTAACGGGCCCACCTTTTATCTTTTCTTCATCTTTTGGAATGAGGTATTCATAACCAAGTCCCATCGGGGCGCTCAAAGCATTTCTGGTTTCAAACTTGCCACCGGCACCATCAACTTTTGTGACAGTAAAATTTGGCCATATCCTATGGATGTCCTGATCTATATAAGAACCGTCTGTCGAAGCGAAATATTTCTGCTCATTTACCATAAATATACTGGAGTTCACATACTTTGCACCAGCCTTCATAGCCTCCGCATTAACATTAAGCAGGAGGTCTACCTTTTCTTTTATAGGAACTTCGAAAGCATTTTGGATAATTGGTGTTTTCCAGCTCACTTCTCCAAAACCCTTCTGCGCAGCCAGTTTTACAGGCTCAATCATGAGTTTTGCATTTCCTTTAGCAATTGCCACAGCCGCCTCCGCAGCCTTCGCAATGCTTTCATTGGTCAGGATATTTGTGGCTGCAAAACCCCAGCTTCCATTGGCGATCACCCTAACACCAAGACCATATGATTCTGAATTCCCGATGTTTTGTACCTGCGCTTCGCGTGTAGCAATTACCTGGTTGAGGTATCTGCCAATCCGCACATCGGCATAGGAAGCTCCCTTAGATCGTGCAGCATTAAGCGCAATATCAGCCATTTTTTTCTTCAGCTTGACATCAACAGGCGTCAATGCCTCTTCAACACTGATGGCTTTTCCAAATACAGGGTTGTTATTTAGGATTCCGGCACCTAAGCCAATACCGGTCATATAAATAAAATCTCTTCTTCTCACTGTGAAAGTTCTAAATTAAAAATAGCGATGAGCTTTGTACCCATCGCTATTTGTGATTAAACAGCGTCAGACAATGACGTGAATGTAAAGTCTCTTATTTTCATTGGCGGGATTAAACCGCTGCCGGTTCTAACAGGCTTTCCTAAAGCTTCTACATTATTTAGCATAATAACGGGACTTTCATTAAACCTGAAGTTCTTGACAGGAAATTTGATCTCTCCGTTTTCTATATAAAATGTGCCATCCCTCGTTAACCCCGTAAGCAACAGTGTTTGTGGATCAACAGATCTGATGTACCAAAAACGGGTAACTAAAATGCCTTTTTCTGTGCTTTTGATCAGTTCTTCGAGTGTTTGTGTGCCACCCTCCATCACGATGCTTCTGTTAAATGGAAGCGGCTGTACGCCTTTCTGACCAGCCCAGTAACGGGAATAAGATAGATTTTTAACTACCCCTTTCTCAACCCACTGTGTTCTTTTAACAGCCAGACCATCGCCATTCCATGCAGCAGATGGTATTTCTGCATTCATTGGATCAGAATAAATATTTACATTATCAGAGAACAACTGTTCGCCCATTCTCGTACCACCACCTTTTTTACTCATAAAGCTCCGGCCCTCGTCAGCACTTCTGGCATCGAACCCTCTAAACATATTGCTTAGCATATCGCTTGCAGCGAGTGGCTCTAATATTACCGTATATTTTCCTGGTTCAATGGCTTTTGCCCCTGCAGAACCATTGGCCTTTGATGCAGCAATTTTACTTAGCGCCAGGGTATCCATCTTATCCAGATTATTGAAACTTTGTTCCACATATCCTGAACCTGTACCTTCGCGGTTCCTAACTGTTACCGAAAATGATACGTCTGTACTTTTATTGTAGGCAAATAAGTTTTTTGAATTAATGACCGCATTGAATCGGGTAGAATTCTCTAAAAACCCCGCTGCTTCAAGATTGGCTGCCTTCGCCACCTGCAAACTCTTACCAACCATTTCAGCCCTTATGTCGGGAGTAATCGCTGCTGTCTTCTCGTTAAAAGTAGGGCTATCCTGAAATGTTTGCGGCCCAAGGAGCGGCATAAACTCAGGATTTTCTGGAGCAAGCATCGCAAGTTCCTCTGCCCTTTTTACCACTTTTTGCAACGATGCATCATCAAATTCGTTAATACTCGCTGAGCCTGTTTTTTTACCAAAAGTTGAGCTTACAGAAAGGTTCATCACGCTAATCTGTCCTGCTGTAGAAACTGCATTTCTGGCGTATCGAATATTTCCACCGTCTGAGCCTGTTAAACTGATTTCGCAGGATTCGGCTTTAGAATAACTCAGTACTTTTTTTAATATTGTTTGTGCTTCTTCTTTACTTAATATAGCCATGATTAGATCTTTCTTGCTGTGTTTATAACATTAACCCCATTGAAACGCGTGGTGGCGCTGCCATGTGAAACTGCACTGCTTTGTGCAGGCTGGCCTTTCCCATCATTAAACGACCCGCCTAAACGGTAATCACTTTCATCGCATATTGCTGAGCACGAATTCCAGAATTCTTGTGTATTCGCCTGATAAGATACGTCGTTCAACATACCCACAATCTTGCCATTTTTTATCTCATAGAAAACTTGGCCGCCAAACTGGAAATTATAGCGTTGCTGGTCAATCGAGAAACTTCCGTTGCCAATGATATAGACACCTTTTTCAACATCTTTAATCATATCCTCAACACTCAGTTTCTCTTTTCCGGGTTGCAATGAAATGTTCGCCATACGCTGAAACTGTACATCATCCCAGCCCTGTGAATAACAGCAGCCTTGCGACTCCGTTAGTCCGATAATATGCGCCTGATCACGAATTGCCTGATAATTAACAAGAACTCCGTCCTTAATAATGTCCCATTTCTTACATTTCACACCTTCGTCATCGTAACCAACAGCACCTAAAGACCCAACCTGGGTTTTGTCCGCAACCACGTTAACTTTGTCACTGCCAAACTTAAACTTCTTACTCTCCCACTTATCCAAGGTAAGGAAACTTGTTCCTGCATAATTTGCCTCATACCCCAATACACGGTCTAATTCAGTTGGATGCCCAACGGATTCGTGAATGGTAAGCCAAAGGTGTGAAGGATCTAATACCAAGTCATATTTGCCCGGCTCCACCGACTTAGCTTTTACTTTTTCACTGGCATTCAAAGACGCAAATTTTACATCATCGAGCATATCATACCTTCCTTTGTAACGGGGGATAATACCACTAACTTTGTCCTCAGGTCTGGCATTCATATATTCATAACCCATACCCATAGGTGAGCTGAGCGAAGACCTGGTCTGGAATTTTCCAGATTCACGGTCAGTTCTCGTTACACCAAACGATGGATAGATTCTATGAACATCTTGGTCAATATAAGACCCATCGGTGGAAGCGAAGTACTTCTGCTCATTTACTGCAAACATTACGGAGTTCACAAACGTTGCACCATTTTGCATGGCGATATCGTTCACGTTCAACAATAGATCTACCTTTTCTTTAACAGGCACCTCAAACGCATTAATCTCTATAGGCGTCTTCCAGCTTACCTCACCATATCCCTTTTGCGGGGCCAGTTGCACTGATTCACCCTGTATTTTAGAATTGGCTTTAGCAACGGCAACGGCTTGTTCCGCAGCTTTTGCAATGGCATCTTTAGTAACCATATTGGTTGCTGCAAATCCCCAGCATCCATTGGCAAGAACCCTGATTCCAACTCCATACGATTCTGTATTGGCAACGCCCTGAACCCTTTTCTCACGGGTGGCCACAAACTGGTTTAAGTACCTGCCAATCCTAATGTCGGCATAAGTTGCGCCTTTTGATCTGGCTGCATTTAATGCTACATCTGCCAGTTCCTTCTTAATTTTTACATCTACTCCGTCAAGAGCTTGTAGGGGGTCAATAGGATTTCCGAAAACGGAAAGGTCCGGCAACATCAAAGCCGCTGCACCTAATCCTGATAGGTAGAGAAAGTCTTTTCTTTTCAACGTTTTAAGTTTTAGGTTAGTTAATAATCAACACAATTTACCCAATTCAGAGAGTTATCGAGAAAATTTGTATAACAATTTAGTTTCAATTGAATTTTTAAGAGAAAACCCGCGGCTCCACCCATAGAAAGCCTGCAAAAAGGACGAAAAGTAGAAAAAATATCCATGCAGGAACTTCTTTTTCTTCAGCAACATTAGTATCCGGCTGCTTTTCAACGTTCTTTTGCTTGGCTACAAACTGCGTCGTACGCTTCATTGCTTCAAAATGTGCCTGACTTTGCCATGAAGCTTTATCATAAACGAAGAATGAAGCTGACTGATCATTAACGCGTATGGTATTCCATCCTGTTTTCCGTGGCCAGTAAAGCATATCCCACTGGTAAGGAAACTGGATGTTCTGACGAACCGCAGGCGCTTGTTCTTCTATTTCGACTAAAGGTCTTGAACTGGTATTTTGTTCAACTGCAATCCGTGTGGTATTGCCCGCTTCAGGAAACTTTGGATTGAGAGAGATGCTTAACGAATTCTCCGATTCGCGTGCAGTCTTAGAAATCAGTTCTGTCCAGTATTCATGATAAGCTGCAGTACTTCCTGCCAACAGCCACGAATAGGTAGTGCTCAATACTGAGCCTGTAATCTTACCACTTCCACTTAAGTACACGGAAGCAAGTGTTTTTCCTGCTTTATCCTTCATAAGCGGCCTACTAAACTCAGTTTTGTTTAGAAATATCACCTGCCCAATATTTAGAGGGGATAGAACGCTTCCACTTGCCTGGATTGATACCTCTAACTGCTTTCTCAGCGAATCTACGTCTTGATAGCGCGATAAGCCATTAATTAGAGATGATTTTGCTTTCAGGTTGCGGTCAGATAACCGGACCAGCAAACCCATTCCATCTTTTACAGCCGAACCAACCAAAGCTTTTTCATTTATTGTCATGGCATCCAGCTCTTCTTCATCAGCAATTATTAGGTCAGTTGCGTTCAGTGACGCCCTATCAATCACGAAGCTCTTACGCTCAGTATTAAATAAATCAAAACTATATTTCTCCTTGCTGATCCTGCTTCGCAGGACCACGGAATGCTTTTCCTTAAATAGCCATGATTTCAGAAATCGATACTCAAAATCAGGGGCTGCTGCCAGTACAACAACTTTCAGTGGCACAGACGGTATTACCTCGAATGGCAAAGGCTCACTTGAAAGTGTATCTAACCCGGATAGCGCCAATAGCTGATATACCACCTTACCCGGTTGAACAGGTAAATGCCGTAATGACAATTGCGTAAGGCCTTTTTTATTAATGGAAAGCGAATCCAATGTTGTACCTAAACCTTTTAAAACTAGTCTGACTTTTTTGCCATTCCCGTTAAAGTAAGATCCCTGAAACAAAAGCATTTTACCTAATTGCAGTTTAGAGTTCCAATCACCTCGAATAAACCCGGAAGGGGTATCAGGTGCTGCAAAGGTAACAGGATAGCCAACAATCTTTTTCAAATCCACATCACTAAGGCCGAAACCGGTTATGTTTATGCTACTGATTTGGGTATTACTTTTTAGATAGTAATCAAGGTCTGCAACCACCTGTGGCCTACCATTCTTAACGATCGCGAAAATGGGATCAGATGGTCCGCCACTGCTCTGTAGCCCAAGTTCATTTTTGACGTACAAATCTGACCTGTATCTGGGCGGGACAATTATAAAGACCAAGCTTAGCACCACTATTATTTCGGCAATTATTCTCCACACCAGCCTTGCCTTATTCATCCGTCTCACTTCACCGAAAATGAGCAGGCAAGCACACACAAAAGCAAAAATATAAATGATGGTCGTATATTCCATATTATTTGCCTGTAGCCTTAAGATTTTTGAAATAGGATTGATACAACGTGTTTGCAGGCCCATG
Organism: Bacteroidota bacterium; assembly: GCA_040385565.1. Lineage (GTDB taxonomy): Bacteria > Bacteroidota > Bacteroidia > Sphingobacteriales > Sphingobacteriaceae > Pedobacter. The sequence goes on from JAZKHD010000008.1 coordinate 170,537, forward strand.
CATTGATGCTTGCGGCCGGGCATGATCTGCAGGCAGTAATCGTTTGATAGCTGCTTGCACAATTTCAGCATCCTTACTATTAAATTCAGTTACTGAAGAAAGCTTTCTTAATGAGCTGAGAGCTTTAAGATAAGATGCAGGATTTCCCGAAGCGGCTGCAATCAGGTACTTTTCCATTCCCCTCAAAAACACCGCTTCATCCGCGCTTACCCTTTTAGTGCGCTTGGTTTGCTCCAACACAGCTAAAGCCCTGCGTAACTCTTCAGTTTTAGTAACCACATTACTAAACTTTTCATTTTGAATGGTTTGGTTTATTTTGTCGAGCTCTCCCGACAACCTTTTCTCGTCTTTCAATTGTGTCGTCTTCACTGTAGTCTTTGCAACATATGCCCGGGATTTTTGCTGCAAATCCTTTAACAAACGCAATGCCTTGTACTCAAAGGGCAGCGCCTCTTGCGGCCTGTACGTCCTGAGCCTCAATTCCGAACTCCACATTTCAGTAAGTACTGCTTTTAGCTGGGCTTTTAATTCAGGTTCAAAAAATGTCGCATCTTCGGCAATGTCATGTTTATGTGCGTACTGATCCATTATGGCCTTCACATCTCCAATCTTTTCGGTTGCGGCACCTTCATCTTCGTGGTGCCCCTCGCCTTCCTTGTGTTCATGATCAGCACCAATCTCAGTCTCAGATTCTTCTCCCAAAAACTTCCCATACCGCAACCTCAATAGCTTTTGATCAACGCCTATCTCATTACTCCTGTCTTTGTAATCCCTTTCGCTAATGCCCGCTTTCTCCTTCAGCAATTTTTCGGTGTCTATAATGATCTGGCGCTGACTCCGGAAATACTCCGGCACCAGATTCACGCCACTGGTCATTCCTGCCATACTCATTAACTCGGTGGTGTCTACAATTGATACAAAAAAGATGTCCGACCGGCTATTCTGCCCATGATTGTCTGTTGCATTGATATAAAAATACAGTTCATCGCCCGGCTTCATACCTAACGACTTTAAGTCGATGTGTTTTGTCAGGGCAACACTTGTCTTGTTATTCATTTCAAAATTAAAGGGTAATTTTTTTTCGGTAAAGCTCACCCCCTCTCCTTTTCCACTCGCCATCGTAGCTGTTATGAATGCTGCTGATATGCCGTAATCATCTTTCAAACTCAATTTAAGGTCAACAACTGCAGGTTGGCCAATATCGATTGAACTGTGCTGTTTCGGGTGTGTTACTTTAATAATAACAGGCAAATCGGGAATCACATCTATTTGATACAGGTCAGATTTATTGCCGTCAATTTCCACCTGGTAAAATCCAGCGTCAGCTTTGATCCGCGATGCGCTCCATTCCATCTTCTCCTCACCTATCGCATTCATTTTAACCCTTGTTTTTCCATCAAAAATCAAATAGCTTTTTTCAATTGCCTGATTGGTTTTGATAACCCATCTTACAGTTGAACCAACTTCTGCCCTAACAGAAAACTGTTGCTGAATTCTTGTGGCAACTCGCGTATAAGCCGGGGGGTTGACCTGAACTGTAAAAGAGGCAACCTGAACGGGAACCCTTTCCTTCACAGGCATATCGTTCACTGCTTTTGATGGATTTAAAATCGCTTGTTCTCCGGCGGTAGGTCTGTAAAATAATAGCACGCTGCTCAATCCTAATGCTATGACTACAAAAACAATCCACCACCAGCTACTACCAGGATAAAAAGGAAGTTTGAGCAGGGTCAGTTCACGATCAATTTTCTGCTGTTGCAAATGCTGAAGGCCAGATAGCTCTTCTTCGGTTCGAATTACAAGGCCTGAGCTTTCTTCAAGCTGAATAAAATGCCGGTCCAGATAGCTGGTAACGTCAGCTGTTGAGATTTTCCAAAACTGGTGATAATAGAATGTTAAAGCAGCAATGATTACGATTATAGGAATCATGAATACCGTACGCATACCGAAGTTGGCGCCAATTGAAACAACCAGTGCAGAAGCAGCTACAACAAGCAACAGGCCCTTCATAAATGAAAGCAACCTCCATCTACTGCAAAGCGAACTAATGATCCTATTTCCTTGAAAACTACTCATAGCTCAACCTCACTTGCTTTCGGAAAGACAAAATCCTTTCTATTAGGAAAAAAACAATTGCTGCCAGCCAAAAAAGCATACTAACAGGGCGACTCAACAAAGCCGGTTTTGTCTCTACCTGACCATCATTTCTTTTCAAATCTGTTGTATCAATTAATCTAATCCTTTTATCTAACGGATGATTTTCAAAACCAAGGTCCATTGGCTCATTTTCAAATCCAACTACCAGTGGCATTAAAGATTTAACAAAAGTATTTTCCCAAACCAAATCAGTCCACTCCTGGTTTATTTTGAAATAAAACAGATATTCTTCTATACCGTCTTTTTGTTTACGAACCAGAAGCGGGGCGCCGAACTGATCCTCCCAAATCTTTTCTTCATTTTCGGAATCTTTAGCGACTATCCTTTTATAGATCTGCGGACTACCTAGCTCCTGCCAACCGGCGTTAGCGTGTAAAACTGAACTTGCATTTGTTATTCTACCCTTTTTATAACGAAAAATCTTGGCTCCTTTTTTCAGTCCTTTTGTAAGTCTTTCATTAGGGGCTTCTTCTGAAAGCCAGAAAACAACGTCATAATTAGGAACCTCATTACCAGACGGCTCCCAATGTTTTACCTGCATTGACCTTTTGGTAAAATCGGAAATTGCAGTAAGCGCGGCCCTTATATAGCGCTCATCAGCTGTATTACTTCCACCGCGGATAGCGACTCGTAGTGTTTGTGTCCCTTCAAGTGCAGCACCTTTCTGAGTATACACTGTTTGAGAAGAACTCGACTTTGCATCATAAAATTTACCAGCAAAAGTTGTTGTCCATTTCCCAATACTGTCTCCAGTACTTCCTGCAATCCATTTTAAATTGATTTGTAACGCGGGTAACGTTCCATTGAAATCAGAAAGGAATTGATCAGAAAATAAAAACACATTAAAACCTGTGGGCAACGTAGCATTCATCTGTCTGAGCAAACCCAAATCCGGTACTGCGCTACCTGATATACTCTGTTTGGCCGATGTGTCCTTTAATTCCAGTGATTTAAAGCCAAGATCGAAATCATGCAGCTTGTACCCAACCAGCAATAAGGAATCTATAATTTTCCTGTTAGTAAAATAAACTGACTTCAGTGCAGGCTCTTTAATTACAATCCAACCCTTGTTTTCCGCCGCATCAATTTTTTCGTCAATAAAAGGTTTACAAAGCACAAACACAAGCATTATCAATAAAAGACAACGGAGCATTAATAAAAGCCAGTCGGTAAGCCGTAAACTCTTGGAACTGAGTACAGCCGTTTCACCAAGGAGCGCAATACTGCCGATCTTCAAAGTCTTACCCTGCTTTACATTCCATAAATGTATAACTAGCGGTATTGCCAATGAAATAAGCCCGATTAACCCTATTGAATACAGTAAATGCACCAGCTATACTTTAAGTTTGTTCCTCTGGTTCAAAAAATCTCTTAGCGATACATCCAATGGCTGATCTGTTCTCACCATTCTGTAAAAAATCCCCCTGTCCAGCATAGCTTTTCTTGTATTTTCCAAATGTACATCCATGTTTTTCTGGTATATCGTCCTCACCTTATCCTGGTCTATTTGAACAGATTGACCGGTTTCCAGGTCTTCAAAAGTGCTGTATCCCTTAAAGTTCAAATCAATTTCATTGGCCGACATCAAATGAAAAACAACTACCTCATGCCTCAGCGTATTTATAGTATCTAAAAAATGAAGAATTTCTCCATCACTTTCATACATATCTGTGATAAAAATGAGCAATTCCCTCTTCTGGCTTCCTGCATATAACTCCTTATAGTGAACCGGGGCAGTAAACTTTTTACCCGGCACTACTTGTTCCAGCTGATAAAACAGCCTGGCCATATGCTGGAAATCCTGTTTCGGCGACATTGAGAAAATTCCCTCTTCATTCAACACATACAATCCAATTGCATCGCCCTGCAGGTTACCAAGATATGCCAGGGAGGCGGCCATATATCTGGCATAATCGATTTTTTCAAATTCACCGTCCCTGTGCTTCATAGATGCACTTGCATCCACAACTAATCTTATCGAAATATTGGTTTCTATTTCCGATTCCCGTATGTAATAACGGTCTGAACGCGCAAACATTTTCCAATCCAGCGACCTTAAGTCATCACCTGCCTGGTAGCTCCGGTACTGACTAAATTCCATACCCTGACCTTTAATCGTACTTTTGTTTATTCCACTCATAAAACCGTCTATGGTAGTCTTTGCTGCCAGTGAAAGTTCCTTAATGGCCATTAGTACTTTTGGGTCAAGCAGCCTGCTCATTACAAGTTTCCTTTGGGTCTTGATATCACTTTTACAAGTTCTGCAGTTACATGATCTGTTATCACTCCTTCAGCATCAGCTTTAAAGTTCATTAGAATACGGTGGCGGAGAACGGGATAAGCCATTACCTGCAAATCCTCCATAATTACAGCATACCTGCCATGCATTAGTGCCCGTGCTTTTGCGGTAAGGATGAGTGCTTGTCCGGCCCTTGGGCCCGCGCCCCATCTTACCCATTCCTTAACATAGTTTATACTTGTGGTATCGGGTCTTGTTGCCCTTATCAGCTCGCTAACATAGGCTATCAATTCGGGGCTTATACTTACCTCCCTCGTTAACGATTGCAACTGCTTAATTTCTTCTGCGCCTATAACCGCATTAACAACAGGCTTTTTAGAGCTTGTGGTATTACTTAATATCGCAACCTCTTCGGCTGAAGTTGGATAACCTATTTTGATATATAAAAGAAAACGGTCTAACTGTGCCTCGGGTAATGGATAGGTACCGGCTTGTTCAATTGGATTTTGAGTTGCCAGAATAAAAAACGGACGATCTAAAGGATAGGTTTGCCCGGCATAGGTTACCTCAAATTCCTGCATCGCTTCAAGCAATGCAGATTGTGTTTTTGGTGGTGTACGATTGATCTCATCTGCCAAAACAATATTGGCAAAAAGTGGTCCTTTGTTAAATTTAAAGAAGCGCTTGCCCGTTACATGGTCTTCTTCTAAAATCTCTGTACCTACAATATCAGAAGGCATAAGGTCAGGCGTAAACTGTATCCTTCTGAAGGAAAGATCGAGTGCCTGCGACATGGTTCTTACCATCAGTGTCTTTGCCAGTCCAGGCACACCTTCAAGCAAGCAATGCCCGCCTGCAAGCAACGCCACCAACATCTCCTCTATGATGACATCCTGACCAACAATTACCTTTTGAATTTCCGTTTTTAGCAGGGAAACTTTATGAATTAATGTTTTAATACTAGTTTCTGAGATTTCCAAGATTGTAATTTTTATTGAATAACGTTTGTGCGATCAATATAGGGCATATCACGTTATAATAACAGTTCGAGCATGCAGAATATCAAAAAAATTACATGATATAATGCTCAAAAAATCGCTTGTAACTAAAATTGAAGCTATTTTCGAAGAATGAAGCAGGCAAAATTTACTTTTGCAAGAATTAAGTACAGTTCTGGAGATTGGGATACTGATCAACGAATGCCTTCCAATATCCTGAATTCATTATTGGAATATACAACCATCCCACTAGATCCTCAGGAAAAAACAATTGAACTCAGCAGCACTGAATTGTTCAGCTATCCATTTTGCTACCTGAGCGGACATAAGTTAGTTCAGTTCAATAAGCAGGAAGCCGCTAATTTCAAGAAATATGTTCAAAACGGAGGATTTGTATTTGTGGACGACTGCAATCACGATGTCGACGGCTTATTCGCCAAATCATTCGAAAAGCAAATGGATGAACTTTTTGGTAGCCAGGCGCTGAAAAAGATCCCAAATAACCACAAAATCTATAACAGCTTCTTTAAGTTTGAGAAAGGCCCGCCAACCACCTCTTTTGAGCTCAATGGCTGGGGTGACGATCTGGTACACGATTACTTGAAAGCCATAACTGTCAGCGGCCGGATAGGTGTACTTTACAGCAACAAGGATTATGGCTGCGAATGGGATTATGATTTCAGAAACAAACGGTTCCTTTCTGAAGACAATACCAAATTCGGCGTAAATATCATTTTATATGCCATGGGCATAAATAATATTTAAACCTGTTTGCTCGTCTTAAACCTATTGTACGTCGGTTAATTCAACCGTGAAATCCAATACAGAGTTTGCAGGAATAGGTCCGCTTGCCACATTTCCATAACCGTAAAAAGACGGAAGCAACAATCGGATTTTACCACCTTTTCTAATTAGGGGAATTCCTGCCTGCCAACCGGTAATTGCATTACTGAGCGGAAAGGTTACGGCGGTGGTTTTTGAATCGAACACAACTCCGTTCAAGAGTGAACCGGAATACTTAACACTAATATTACTTAATGCATTCACCTCTACTCCAGCACCTGGCGTTATGATTTGATAGAAAAAACCATATTTAGGTTCTTTCACAGCGGGAATGTTGTTGGCCTTTATAAATGCACGGATTGCAGTAGTATCTTTTAAAAACTGTCCCTCAACATCAAAATTCTCTTCACCTAAGTTTTTCTTGCATGCAGTCAGGCAACCTGCCAGGCACACAAACAATATTAAATACTTCATCTTTGCCATCATGCTACAAATATAAGGTTTAATAGACATCTGAAAAAATTTAACAAATATTTAACATTTTGAGGATTATCAGTTTAGATACTTCTTCAAGACCTTTGTAAGCATGTTGGCAATAATTTCATAGCCCTTATCTGAAGGGTGAAGTCCATCATAAGTTACATTTATCGACCCTGCTGGATAAGGATAGTCATCGGCAGGATTAAATGGAATAGTAGAAAAATCTGGAAAAGAATAGTTTTTGTATTCACCGGTTCCGGGATCTTTCAGCTGTTTAAAGTAAACCAGGTTTTTTAAGGCCATTTCTTTTTTATGGTACAAATCTACAATATCAAAGTGCTCATATTTAGCGATCTGAACTACGGCATCGGCAAAAGCTGACAGGAACTGATCGTTTCTGGCTTTATCTGAGCCCCATGCGTTATTCTTCTTATCGAAGAGGTAAACAAAATCTGTTCGCTGCATTGGGGTGATCATAATAATTTTCGCCTCAGGATTAATGAGTTTGATCTTGTTAACGATAACTCTGAAAGCACCACACACTGTTTTTAATCCGGTGTCTTCTTTATAATCATTTAAATTGCCTAATGGCAAACCCGACCACCAATCGTTAGTTCCCAAAAATATGGAGTAGACGTCACCTTTTTGTACACCTAGCTTATCAAATTCCTTTGCTATACCTACGGCTGTCCAGCCATTGTGCCCTTGATTGTAATAAGTTATGGCTCCAAGTTTTTCTTTTACCCTCGTTTGATAGCCCTTCGTAACCCTGTCACCCGTCTCATTCAAATGTTCGTTTAAGTAGGTGATCGAATCGCCTATTGTTACCCAAACAATTTCCTTCTTAGAAAATGAACTTAGTAACAACAGAACTCCCGCTGTTAGTCCTATTTTAAATACCCTTTTTCTCAAAAACCTTTTCACCATTTACATACGTTTTTAAAACTTTAGCCTTTAGTATCCCCGTTGCAGGGGCCTCCATAATGTCCTGATCCATGATTACAAAATCAGCGAACTTACCTTTCTCCAAACTGCCTTTTTCATGCTCTTCGAAACTACCTTTTGCTGCCCAAATGGTCATGCCCATCAATGTTTCTTTTCTGCTTAAAGCATTTTCCATTTGAAACCCTTTTTCAGGGTAACCTTTTTTATCCTTTCTAAAAACCGAGCTGTAGAATGTCAGAATTGGATTAATGTCTTCTACCGGGAAATCTGTACCCAAAACCAGCCAGCCATTTTCTTTAAGCAATTGCTTATAAGCATAGGCACCTTTCAGTCGCTCCTGACCAAGCCGCTCACCGGCCCAATACATGTCCGAAGTAGCATGGGTAGATTGTATGGATGGAATTACACCATACTTACCGAAAAGCTCAAAATCAGAAGGCGAAATCACTTGTGCGTGTTCAATTCTCCATCGCCTGTCATTTTTACCACCCAGAACCCTGGCATATACATTTAATATCTCCCTGTTCGCAGAATCTCCTATAGCATGCGTACACATCTGGAAACCGGCTTTAAATATTTTTTCTGCTACGGCTGCAAAATGCTTCTTATCGCTCAGCAAAAATCCTGAATGATCAGGTTTATCGGCATAAGGCCTAAGTAAACATGCTCCACGAGAACCTAGTGCACCATCCGCATAGACTTTAAAGGACCTTACATCTAACCTGTCCGTTTTCACTGCTCCCTTTTTAAAAAGGTAATCATAGTTAACAGGATTATCAGATAGCATAACATACATCCTCATCTTTAACTGATTGGCGCGGTTAAGGCTGTCGATAAGACCAACTGCCTGATAGTCCAATCCGCAATCTACCACACTGGTTAAGCCAACTGCAAAACAATTCTTTTGCGCATCCATTAATCCGGCAGTAGCCTGTGCAGCGGTAACCTGGGGCATGGCCTCATATACCAAATCTACAGCGTTATCTATCAATAAGCCTGTCAACTTTCCAGCTGACACTACAACTTCCCCACCCGTCATCTTCTGACCAGCCTTGATCCCGGCGCTTTTTATTGCTGCACTGTTTACCATTGCGGCATGTCCGTCTACACGGGTCAGAAATACGGGTCTATCAGGAAACAGACTGTCTAATAAAGATTTATCGGGAAAGCTTTTATCAGGCCAATCGTTCTGGTCCCAGCCGCGGCCAATTAACCAGCCATCTTTATTTGCTTTGTCAAATGAGCTTAATTTATTCAGAACCTCAGTCCAACTCCCGGTGCCGGTTAAATCCACCTGCTGCAGGGTATATCCATACCTTAAAAAATGCGAATGCCCATCAATAAATCCGGGATAAACTGCATTGCCGCCTGCATCGAGTTCGTCTTTCGACTCAAATGCGCCTTTAATTGCATTCGTTGAACCGGTTTCCAGGATTTTTCCATCTTTAACTGCAAAAGCTTCTGCAACAGAAAACAGCGAATCAACAGTGTAAACCTTTGCATTGAAAACGATCAGGTCTGCCTGCTTTTTTTGGCTGCACGCGAAAAGGAAGGGTAAGAATACTAAAAGGTAACGTTTACTCATTTCTTATTAAAATTATGCAACATCTTTTGTCACTCCATGCGTGAGTGCAGCATACAACTTATCAATTTCAATTGGCTTGCGCAAAAAACCGTTAAAATAATGACTGTATTCAATTTGATTTTCTGCTGTAATATCAGCGGTTAATGCGAATATCGGCGTATATCTGTTGGGGTTCTCGTTGTTTCTAATATGCGCTGTGGCGTCTAAACCGTTCATCTCAGGCATATGTATGTCCATAAGGATAAAATCAAAAACCTTCTGATTTGCTTTTTCAATTCCAAAAACACCGTTTACAGCAGTTTCTGTAATTATTCCCCAATTGTTAAGCAGCCGCTTTGCAACCATAGCGTTGATCGGATTGTCTTCAACAAGCAGAACAGTTTTATTCTTTAACTGATCTTGAACAATGGGCGTCAATACTTTTTCAACCGCTGTCTTTTTAAGGTTTAGGTCAAAATAAAAGAATGAACCCCTGCCCAACTCACTTTCAAATTCAATTGTGCTGTCGTAAATTTCCACCAGTTTCTTTACAATTGCCAGTCCCAGACCTGTACCGCCTTGCTTTCGTGTAGTGATAGATTTGGGTTGTGAAAAACTTTCAAACATTTCCCCAAAATATTCCGGCGAAATTCCCACACCGGTATCTACCACTTTGAAGCGGATCGAATCTATGCCTGTGCCAGCGTTGAGCTGTTCTACTTCTATCGATACTTCTCCAACCTCAGTATACTTAATGGCGTTGCTGATCAGGTTACCTAATATTTGTGATAATTTGGTTTCATCAAGATCGTACATGCCTTTGCATTCCTCGTCAATGCGAATCTTTAATGAGATTCCTTTTTCAATAGCCAGACTTTCATACGTATTGAATATACGCTGTAAAACTGCACACAGGTCGCATGACATGCTATCCAAAACAACTTTGCCATTGTCTAGTTTGGTAAAATCAAGAATGTCATTAATCACCATTAGCAAATTTCGGGAGGCTGCCTTCAGTGAGGTAATCAACATTTGGTCCTCCCCCTCATATTTATCGCCCAGCAAAGAAGTGATCGTGGTTACGGCATTCAAAGGAGTTCTGATTTCATGACTCATGGTAGAAAGAAAGTCCTGCTTCATTCTGGCCGACTGCTCTGCCCGGTCTTTCTTTTCGGTCATCACTGCCTTCTCCTGTTGCAACTGTGCTTCAGCTTCCAGAATCTGCATTTTATTGATCAGTTCATAGCTTTCAATGATCTGGAGCGACTGCGTGTTGATCACAGCTTCTTTTTGTGACAAATACAACTCCAAATATTGAAGGGATTTGGCCGTGTCTCCTTCCAGTTTTGCCAGCTGATAGAGCAGGTAATTACTTTTAAACTTAATGATCACTATGTTAAACCTATCGCTAACCTCAAGTGCTTTATTAAGTATATCCTTTGCCTGGTCCAGCAAACCGTTTTGCATATACAGCAAGCCTAATTTATGATAGGCCATGCCTAAACCTAATTTCTCACCGGCATCTGTATGAATGCTGATGGACTCAAGGTAATCAGCCTCTGCAAGATCAAATTTCTTCTTAACCGCATAAACCTTAGCCCTGCCATATATTGCAAAAGCCAGACCCCTAACGTCTCCTGTCTGCTTTTTCAATTGTATAGAACGCTCAATTAACCTGAATGCCTTTTCAACTTTATTCTGCTTAATGTAAATGCCCGACAATGGATTGTAAGCATTCGACAATAAGTTTAAGTCGTTGATTTTTTTTGCAGCATCAATTGCGCTGTCGTAAGATCGTATGGCATTTTTTTGATCACCGAAATACTCATAAATTGTACCCAATGATTTATGTACCCGGGCTTGATTATGGTAATCGTCATACTTGTCATAAATATTGAGGCAGTTAATCAGGTTAATCAGTCCTAAATGATAATTATCTGTTTTGTAGTAGACACCTGCAATGTTGTACCTGGCGTCGGCAATTCCTTTTTCATCCCCCAGTTCTTCAAAATGTCTGATTGCTTCCTTAGACAATTTGATTGCCTTTTTATAAGCGCCCCTTATCATATAAAATAAAGAAAGCTGGTTTAAGCTATAACCAACATTTTGTTTATCATCCAGATCTTTACTGAGTTGGAGTGCTTTTGCTGAAAGATTTATGCTTTTTTTAAGGTCGTAGGTGCGGCATGCATATGCTTCAGCTAAAAGAGAAGCAGCAAGATTTGTATTGATTGTACGTGGCTCCATTTGTGTTTATTGCACTTAAATATACACAAAGCGATTCATTTACCTAAAATGTTATATAATTATCTTTAATATAAATTTGGTATTTCTAATTATCTCCAGTCTGTCTCAAATTGACTCTATTTAAGAAAATTATTATATAAAATGTTAGTTGATATAGCTAAGAAATCATTAAAATCATTTACATAAACTGGGTTGCAGCCATTGGTAATCACAACTATTCCAAACTTTTCCTTAGGATCAAAAAACATCATGCTGTACAAACCATAGGCAGAACCGGTATGCCCTTTCAATACCTTGCCTGGTATCAAATCAGTAACTGTACGAATGGCCAGCCCATAACCCTCTTGTTCGGAAATCTTGGTTTGCATGATTTTAGCACTTTTCTTTGAGATGATCCGTCCGCCCTTATATTTTCCCATATTCATGTGCATGGTCATGTAGCGAGCAAGATCTGACGCAGAAATCTTCATTCCCCCAGTTGGAGAAAAGATAGGCGTGCTATAACCCATCGTGTAATTCTTTATTTCCTCAGACCTTGGATTATAAGCAAGCGGTGCCGCTGTGAATGTTTTATCTGCAGCATTATATTCATAAAGGGTGGTAAACCGGTTAGCGTCTAAAGAGTCAACACAATAGCCTCCATAAAGCATTAAGGGGTCGAGGATATGGTGCTTCACATAACGATCAAACCGCTCTCCCGATAACTTTTCAATCACTGTACCAATCATATTATAATTAAGGTTACAATACTGATAGCCTTTACCGGGCTCATAATTATTGTAGCATTTCGCCCAGTTTACATTCTTGTCAGGGTTAATCACATCCAGATTGAAATAGCCCTCAGTATCATTCACACTTGACGTGTGCGACATGATCATCTTTAACGTAATCACCGTTTCTGGAAATTTGGGATTTCTAACCTTAAAACCAATGATTTTGCTAAAATCTTCATCTAAAGACAGCTTGCCCTTCTCTATCAATTGAAATATGGATGTAGCAGAAAAGGATTTTGAAATGGAAGCAATCCTGAATATATCGCTGTCGGTCAGAGGAATCTTCTGCGCCACGTTTTTCAATCCGAAAGAATGCGAATAAATCAAAGTTCCCTTTTTTACTACAGCAACTGAAAGGCCAACTGCAGCGTATTTTTTCATTGCTTCAGCCAGCTCAGTCTCTGCTTTACCGGCTTGTTCTGCTTTAATAGCTTGCCCATAAACCAAAGCTGGTAAACAAATAAAACTCAGCAACATTAAACATTCAAAGGAGATCTTCTTAAACATAGGATATAGATTGATTTAATTGATGCAGTTCGTGCATGGTATCATTTGATTGTTGATATAGCCTTTTAAAAAGCGCAAAATATTTTTGGTAAATCTGATGACGTTCTGCATTTGGCAGGGTTACCTCTTCATTTCCGGTTACCGAACGTTGATAATCAGCTATATTCAAAGCCAATGCAGCAAGCTGAATTGCCCCAATAGCAGAAGCGTCTTCAATTTGCACCCTCACAATCTTCTTTCCGGTTATATCCGCCAATAGCTGCATCCACAATTCAGACTGCACGAAACCTCCGCTCACATTGATTTGGCTGATTGGACCTGCCATACTTTCTAAACCTGTCAATACATCATTCAATGCAAAGCAGATACCTTCAAGCACTGCATGTGCCAGATGACTTTGATTGTGTGAATTTCTTAATCCAAAATAGACACCACAGCTTTTAGTATCCCAGATCGGTGCACGTTCTCCGGATAAATAAGGCAAAAACAGCAGACCGTCGCTTCCTGGTTTAACAGCTATCAAACCATCAAAAAGAGCTTTATAGGACGTATCGTTCAAATCCTTCCAATTAAAAACATTTTTTAGAAGCCACTGTAAAACGTTCCCCCCATTATTAATCGGACCACCACAGATGTAGGTGTTTTCCTTCAGAATGTAATTGAAAGTCATGGCCTTGAAATTAACAATAGGCCGGCTGCTTGCTATCCTCACCGCCCCACTGGTTCCAATGGTAATGGCCGCTACCCCAGGCTCAGTTGCATAACTGCCCAAATTAGCCAAGCAGCCATCACTTGCTCCGATCACAAAGGAGGTGTCTTTGCAAAATGGCAACACCTGACCGGATAAGTCCGCACCTGCCCGAAAATAACTTGTAGGAACAGGATTAGAGAGCTGAAGTTCATTGATCTGTGCCAGTTGCAATGCAGATTGGTGCCATCTTAAGTGTAGAATATGGAACAGGCCCGTAGCAGAAGCAATAGAATAGTCAACTTTAAACTCCCCAAAAAGCCGATACCAGATATACTCTTTTATAGAAATGAACTTATACGTTTCCCTAAAAATTTTGGGCTCGTTCTCCCGCAGCCAAATAATTTTAAAAAGCGGCGACATGGCATGGATCGGTGTGCCGGTCTCGTTGTAAAGCTCCTCTCCTAGTGTGGTGCCTTTTGTTCGTCTTACAATGTCAGCACATCTGGAATCCGCCCAGGTCATCATCGGCAATAAAGGACTACAATGGCTATCAACCGCAATAAGACTGTGCATGGCACTGCTTAAAGCAACAGCCATTGGTGCACCAAGCCTTGAATGTATTTCATTTATGCATGTATTAAATGCATCCCAAATCAATTCAGGATCCTGTTCACCATATCCAGGCAAAGGCGCATTTGTCGGGTAGTAATGCTGACTCACATCAACAACCTCATTCACCAAGTTTACCGCTACCGCCTTGGTACTCCCGGTGCCAATATCTATTCCCAGGATGTACTGCATATTTAAAACTGCAATTTCACAATATCGTCTAAGCCAGAAGCCGTTACCTTGTCCAGATACACCGTTACATTGCCTTTGGCCTGGGTATACCTGAGCTTTACATCGCCATTAAGCAGCGTGGCTGACTTTATTTTACTGTTTCCAACCGGCAGTACAATTTGCTTATCTTCAGGAGCAGTTAACACATGCGCATACCACAATTTATCCTTCGCAGTTACCACGCCCCAAGGCTGTACAGGAACTACATTTCCCCTGGTACCATACACGCTTTCGCCATTTGCCTTTACCCATTCACCAACCTTGTGCAGCGTGTCGGCAAATTCAGGCTGTATTTTACCATTCGGCATCGGACCAACATTTAGCAGGAAATTTGCATTTCTACCAGCAGCATTAACCATATAGTGCACCAATTGCCTGGTAGATTTATAACTTCTGTCGTTAATCGCGAAGCCCCAGCTTCCGTTCATGGTCTCGCAAGTCTCCAAAGGCAGTGCACCAATCTTAGCTTCTGCACTAAAGCCTGAGGTGTTGTTTCCCGGAAGGTCTTTTTCAAATAACTGGAAATCTTCACCTGGCTTAGGTGCCAAATGGTGGTTGTTACCAATCATGATTTCCGGGTTAAGCTTATGAATCAACGCATAAATCTCGTCGTACTTCCAATCGGCATTTTTACGCTCCCAGTCGCCATCAAACCAAATTCCTTTAATACTTGGATAATTCGTGATCAATTCTGTCAACTGTGCCTTCATAAAATTGATGTAGCTATCCCAATTTCCTTTTTCAGGCTTTCCGTTTACAATCGGGCTGCCAAAAGCATAATCATCCCTACCCCAGTCGAGCAGAGAATAATAAAAACGCAATTCGATCCCCTCTTTAACGCATTCATCGGCCAATTCTTTCAATGGGTCCCGCTTGTAAGGAGAAGCGTCCACAATATTATAAGCAGAAGCGTTCGTTTTAAACATGCTAAAACCGTCATGGTGACGAGAAGTAATAGTGATGTATTTCATACCTGCATTCTTCGCCAAAGCAACCCATTCTTTTGCGCTAAATTGTTGTGGATTAAAGAAATCGGCCAGTCTTTTATAATTATAGTATGGTATCTTTTTTTGGTGCATTACCCACTCTCCATCGCCCAGTACACTATAAATACCCCAATGTATAAACATTCCAAACTTCATGTCCATGAAATGCTCACGCGCTTTAAGGTTACCCGCAGTTGGGGTATAAGCCCCTGGCGTTTGCGCACTTAGCGTATTCGCAAACAGCATTGCTGCCAATAGCAAAATTCTTGTTTTCATTTTTGATTAGGTTTTATCATTTGATTTAAAGCCAATATACAAACTAATGTGCAGGGCAAATAACCATAATTTCTCAATTCTTCACGGTCTGCAATCTGACGGATATTTCCGTCAGTCATTAAAGTGAGGTGCGTTGCAATGTCTAGTACATTTTCATAATCATGATCAGTAATAATTATCCCTTTTGATGCGCTGCACGCGAGTATAATTTCTTTGATAGTTTGAATGTATATCGGTGCGATCCCATTAAAAGGCTCGTCCAACAATATATAAATAGCGTCCGTGTTCACGACAAGCAAAATCTCCAGAACCCTTCGCTCGCCTCCCGACAGCTCCCTGACTTTTTTATTGAGATGAGGTTTAAGAAACTCATTTTCCGTTACGTTTATAGCTTTGGATGCACTGCAAAAACAAGAAATAATGTTCTTTATTTTAATATGGTCAGGCAGGAAATGATCCTGCGGCAGGTATTTAATGGTGTTCTTGTTATTGAAGAGGGTATTTGCGGGATTGCCATCAGCGACAACATATTTATAATCGGCACCTATTGATCCAAATATGATTTTAAGCAAGGAAGATTTCCCGCAGCCATTGCGCCCGAACAAACCGATAATCTGTCCGACTGTACACGAAAGAAACACATCATTTATAACTTGTCTTTCTCCATAACGCTTTCTAACGCTATCAATAATTAATCCCATCAAATCACAATTAAGATTACGCCAACGATAATGCTAAGTATTATTGTACTAATCCATAATGTAATTTTCCCAAGTCCCATATTATAATAGAAATAGTACTCATCCGGATTTCTTAATTCATATATGTAGTAGTGAAAAGCAGGTGTAAGAAATATGAAAGCGATCCCAATACCGGGAAGTATTTGTATATAGGACATGGTAAAAAGTGAAAGCAATATGGAGACGGCAAAAGAAGGGATTATCATTTTCTGATAAAAAAACCACACTGCTTTTAATAGTTGCATTTCATTTCTATTTACGAACAAGATATAAATAATTGCGAGCTATAAAATATTTCATACTTCATAGAAGTTTTGCTTCTGCTATCGCAAAGTATGATAGGCCCGAAACTTCTGTCATTGCGAGGAGGAACGACGAAGCAATCTTGTTAATCTTTTACCACCGCCAAAGGAAGCACAATGAAAAAGCTGGAACCGCCACCCGATGTACTTTTGAAACTGATCGTCCCGCCCTGCCGTTCAATAAATTCCTTACACAAAACCAACCCAAGTCCAACGCCCTTTTCATTATTTGTTCCGTACGATGGCTCTGACTTCATAGAAAATATGCGATCCTGCCTATCATCATCGATTCCTTTGCCATTATCCGTAACGCTTATTTCGCAGGTCTCTCCCTCTACAATTGCTGTAACATCGATTGTACCACCTTCCGGGGTAAATTTAATGGCATTACTCACTAGGTTCCGCACAACAAGCTGCAACATATCAACATCAGCAACAATAGCCAACGCTGCAGGAATCGTATTATTTAATGTAATGTTCTTTTTCAGGGCTATGATCTTTTCCAATTCCAGCGTACTATGCAAAACTGTGATCAGTTCCACTTCAACCAAATGAACATTGAGTCCGTCCATTTGCGACTTAGACCAGTGCAGCAAATTAGAAAGCATATCCATCGCACTATTGGTAGATTTCAACAGCGACTTTTCCAAACGGGGGCGATCGGCACTGTCTATTTCATTGTCATTCAGCAGCTCAAGATAATTCTGTATGTTGGTTAACGGCGCCCTCAAATCGTGAGAGATGATAGACATCAGCTTGTTTTTCTCTATGTTGCTTTTCTCCAGCTCCATGCGTTCCTTATCATAGCGCTGCCTGATAAACTTGATGATGATGTAAATTAAAATAACAGGCAAAGGAAATGCAGTAATCCGATCTATAAATTGTCCCTTACCGGCACTAAAAGGATGCTGTATCAACTCAGGATGATAGTATTCTATGGTATGAATTATTAAAAACCCAAACACGTAAATTAAAAGCCACCAAAGATGTTGTTTGTAAGGAGAGATCGCAAAAACCAGTAAAAGGGAGGCGGGCCAGATCACATCAGTTGAACCGTTGATACCTGAGTTGGTAAAATAGTTGAAACCTAAAATGATGATACCACTTAAACCGACCAAAGCATTGCTATGAGGCACGCCATTAACCCTTGAGTTATAGTACTGCTGCACAAACATAACAGCAAATATTAATGCTGATATAGATGCGATATACAAACCCGCGTAGAAGTTATACGGAATGTAAATGCACATGATCACAATAAAGCCAAGGCTAATAGAATGGAAGATCCTCCGTTCTAATGGAAACATTTCTGCAGTGCCAATGAGCTGAAGCCAAAAAGCATTTTTGTCTTTGTTTGAAGGATACCTTGGGTTCAACTTTAGCATTGAGGGAAAATAAAGATTGTTTTGAAATTTAATGCTATTGTTTCATAAAAACAAACCCCCTTCACTTTCGCAAAGACGGTTTGACAGTGTAATATTTTAGATAAAAATTATTCCGGCGCAAGCTGTGTGGCAACTGCCATCCTGTTCCAGGCATTGATGGCTATAATAGCCATCATGATTATTTCTTACTAAGTATCATGTTGGTCGCCGTTTCCAGTAACTCATCACGCCCCGCTATTACGCCTTTCAATGTTGGCTTTAACACTCTGTCAAGTTTAACACCTACACGTTGGGTTGGTGTACCATCTGGATAGAAAACACCGATTCCTGAAATCATTGTAGAAATTCCTCCGGGTAAAACAATTCGGGAAACATTTCCATCAGCAGCTGCCGTGGTACTTCCAATCACTGTAACATTCGGACTGCTTTGAAAGGCCATTGTGGTATATTCTGCCTGACTTTGCGAAGTTGCGTTTACAATAACCACTACTTTACCTTTATAGAATTCTTCAGTTCCACCACCATTTTTAAGGGGCTCGTTGAATGTGAAGGTTCCGGGAGCTGCCAGTTGTCCTGTTGTGAATTTCACAAACGGCGTGTTGTTTTGCTTGATATAGTTACCAAATGTGAAGGGCATAAATTCTGAAGGATAACAACGCATATCTACAATAATTCCTTTCGAATCTTTAAACAAAGTTTTAATTGCAGGTAAATCAGCATTTTTGTAGCTGCCCGGATAAACATAACCTATTCCGGATTCCAATAATTTAAAACCTGACTTTTCCGCAGCTGTGTTTCTTGAAGGGTAATTGGCCGCCCCAAGTGCTTTAATCGTCTCCGTAAAGGCTTTGCCATCCCTGTTCAGCACCAAATCAAAGGATTCTACATTTCCGCGAAGTAAAAACGCGGAAGGCAAATCTCTAAGCTGAGTATCGTAATTGGATGCAGCGGTATAAGGCAGATAAAGTTTGACTAAGTCCTCCACTTTTTTACCATTGATAGTGGAAATCACATCTCCTACCTGAAGTTTTTGGCTTACGCCCATTACCTCTCCGTAATTAAATGCTGTAATAACAAGTTTGTTCTCAATAAATTCTGCTCTGAATGGCAGCTTAAACTTCCCTTTAAATTCTTCAAGACCAGGATTGGTACTCCAAACATTGGCATGTGTGTCATGAACCGCAGCAATCAATTTTAGTGTAGCGGTTGAATATTCTTTTTGATTCCTGGCACCAACAAATTCCGGAATGCGCTCGTTTAATGATTCATTCCAGTTGGCCCCTATTATATCCTTATAAGGGAAAAAATAGTTAATCATAGCCCAATACCTATATAATGAAAGCAATTGATAGCCGGCATCAGGATAGGAAATCTTCGTATAACTACGTTCATTGTCGAAGACAGGGTTACCTACTCCGGGTACAAATGATATGTAGTAGTGCTCAGCCGCACGATTGCTGTTCTTAATAAGTTCAAGTTTTGCGACGAGTGTTTTCGAAAGTGACTTGCCATCAAACAAGCTTCCATGATCTGGCTTAATGGCTACTAATTTACCTTTAGACACAGACTTTGCCGTACCGGCTATGGTGTTAGGTAATTCAGTAATCCAGTCTTCCAAAACTTTGCTGAGAGCTGATGATGTTGTTGCTGCAATAACTTTTGGGAGATGCCTGAACAATTCTGCATCCCAATTATAATTACCCTTGGCAATTGCCGGATGGTGGTATTTTAAAAAGCCCCAAAATTGTCCGGTTAAGTAAAGGTTCTGCTGTATTTGATTGGTTAGCTGTATGTTCTTAATACCGGAATTCACACTAAAAGCAGTATCCAAATCCGCCTTTGCTGTAATCAGCACTTTTTCAGGAACACTATTTAGAGGTTTCCCATCGATTAGCAACTCAAACCCGTCAAACCAGGCTTTACCATCACCAACCAATAAACCTCCCATGACAATACTTTTCGCCTTTTGACTTTCATACTGTAAGTCTATTGTGCATTTTGTCCAATCTGTGGTGCCTTTAACACCACGGGTCGACATGTTATCGAACGCTATAGTTTCTTCCTTTCCGTCTATTCTTAACCACAATCCTGCATAACCAGATTTCACTTCACTGGTTTTTACATAACCACTTAGTTGAATAACATTTCCTTCAAATGTACTGCTGATAGGATAGCTAAACGCACCGAAGTTTGCTCCGGGCTTATTGAACGTAATAGAAATAGCGTATTTGCCAGATTGCGTAACGGTACTATCCAACTGAAAATTATAGGATGCCTTTTGCTGATCGTTGAATGCAAATATCCAGTTCGTTGGAACCTTATTTACCCTGTCAATGCTTTCGCCATTGACATTATATGTTTTCTTTTGTGCGCAAGAAACTAAAGCTAATCCGAGAAATAAAAGCGTTAAAAATGATTTCATGATGTGTGATACTTGGTTTCGACTAATATATAAAAATTGGTCGACCATTTCGCCGACCAGATCAAGACATTCACCGATTACAGCCTGTTCTTGAACCGCAGTCCATTTAGCGATAGCAGCTCATAAAGTACTTTTGAGACAACAAATAAAAACAATCATGGAAATCTCTAACAAAAACATCAACAGCAAATTCGTTATCGGCACCTTCTTCATTATAGCCGGCTTAGTATTCATCTTAAGAAATTCAGGAATTGAAATCCCCTCATGGATAGTAAGCTGGAAAACTTTTATTATAGGGATGGGACTTGCTCTTGGGTATAGCCGCAATTTTAAGCCAGGAGGCTGGATAGTTATGATAATTGTAGGAACTATTTTCTTATTGAAAAGTCTGCTACCATTCTACTTCGCAGACATTACCAATCCTTTGTTGTTGATGAGTTTGGGTATATTTCTCATTTTAAAACCATGGAAAGAACGCAATGACTTCTACTCGTACAACGATAAAAAGGTAGCGAACTTTGAAGATGTGAAGCACTAATAGTGTGTAAAATGAATTTAGTCTTTCAGGATTAATTATTATTTTTAAACACCGTTGACACAACATATTTAAATTTAACTGTCTTATAGACATCGACAAGGGTTATATAGAATGAGTCCGACTAAATCATTGCTTCTTACATTTATGGCAATTATTGCTAGCGGCGCATCATTTTCCCAGTCTTGCAATTGCGACGCGGCATTTAAATGGGCAACGAAAGCATTTGAACAAAACGATGCTGGTTATCAATACATTATTGACCAGAAGGGCCGAGAAAGCTATAACGGACACAACATTACTTTTGAAAAAAAAGTCAGTAAAATCACCAACCCTGATTCCTGTGTGCAGGCCATGCTGCAGTGGGCAAAATTCTTTCGGGTAGGCCATTTCGGCTTCATAGTAAATCAGACAGTCCCGGATCAGGGTAATAAGTCAGGTAAGAAAAATGCTTCAACGGGAGCATCTGTTAACTCATATAAAAGCAATAGCCCGTACGTCCGGGAATACGATTCAAACACAGTTTATCTTCGTATTCCTACTTTCGATTCTCGTTATAAAAAAGCAATCGACAGTGTTATCCTAATGAACAGTAATCTTATCCTAAGTAAGAAGAATCTAATTATAGATATTGTAAACAATGGTGGTGGCGACGATAAGAGTTTTGCGGAAATCATCCCGTATTTATACACCAATCCAATCAGGGATGTATCTGTAGCCCGCCTTTCAACTCCCCACAACAATAAGTTCTGGCAAGAATACATGTCACAAAGCGGCATATCTTCGTCTGATAAGGCTATCTATGCTGGCTACTTAAAGAAGTTGAATGAAAATCCAGGAAAATTTGTTGTACTGAACGATAGTGTTTATACGACCCGCCTCCAAAAAGTTCTTCCCTTTCCACAAAATGTGGGCATACTCATCAATGAAAAAAACGGGAGCACAGCTGAGCAATTCCTTTTGGCAGCCCGGCAAAGCAAAAAGGTAAAACTTTTTGGTACCACTACAATGGGCGAATTGGATATATCTAATATGTACAATATCACTTCACCCGATGGCAAGTTTACCATGTGGTACTGTATGTCCAAAAGTCTTCGAATCCCGGAAAATACGATCGACAATAAAGGCATATCGCCAGATTATTTCCTCGACAAGTCCATCCCGCAAACCAAGTGGCTATCTCAAGTAGCTGAGATTATAAGCCACTGGTAATAGCAATTACAAACGATTTATTATTTAGACAGATAGGTCATTCCTCCATCAATAAGGGTTTCGGCGTAGATGCTGAATCTGCCTGCTGTATTTTGGGCTATGATTCCGGCAACGTAGCTAGAATCTGCCACTCAAATAAATTCCGGCTTTCCCCTCTTGATAGGTGGGAACCAGGCTAAACGCAGTATTACGCTGCCCACTAATCAGTCTTTTTAAGCGGGGGTATAAGATATAACTGAGCTTAGTCGACAAAACACCAAAACCTGCACCGGCAACAACATCACTAAACCAGTGTCGATTGTTGTACATTCTCAATGCACCTGTTGCCGTTGCTACGGCATACCCCGTGTAACCCAACCAGGGATACGCTTCACCATATTCCCGCTTCAAAAATTCTGCAGAAGCAAATACCGTGGCGGTATGCCCCGAAGGAAAGGAATTAAAGACCGAATTGTCTGGCCGCTCCCGTTTCGTAATGTGTTTGAGCACGGTTACTGAACCCGTCATGATGCCTACCGACATCAGATAAATCCCTGCTTCATCGCCTATAGGATGCTCACCTTTAATGCCCGCCAACTGCAAGCCGAACACGGCTGCTGCTGGTGCAAACTGTAAATAATTATCCGCGTGTGCCGCAAATAGTGGATGGTCTTCCTGAAGCTCGTCCTTTGTGGTGAGGTCAATGCTTCTAATAGGGTTTTTACCTGCCAGAGATATCAATCCATAACCTATAAATGCCGCTGGCAGAACGAAAGCCCTCAATTTTGGACTATGATAAACCGCATCCAGACTGTCTCTCGTCTGAGCAGCACCATTAAATGCCATCGGCAAGAATAACATTGCCAGTAAAATCCCATGGAAAATCCTGGAAATGCTTTTCATGGATTCCTGTTATTTAACTTTTAGGTTTAGCGAAATCACATTAGAAGCCAGCCCGGTAGATCTGCTGTAGTGGCCGTACCGCAATTCCAGCATACTGATTCGTTGCATCCCAAAAACTCCTTTTGGTGGTGCAAGTCTAATTCCGGCGCCATAAAAGTCACTGTTTAAGGTCGACAAATCATAGTCGCTGGTAAAATAGGTTGTTCCCGGAGCATGCAGGCCATATCCGGCAAAGTAGCGAGTTCCTGTTTGTTTATTATACCGGTAGAAAGGACTAATGGAAATAAATGAACTTAGTTTTACCGGAACTTCCAGCTCTGCGGTATGCGCCTTTATACCCCAGTTATCCATATAGTAGCGGTAAAATGACCTGATTAAAATATGATCTGTAGCAAAGTAATTTAACCGGGCTGCTATCGGTAATTTAAATCGTTGGTCAGGAAGTGTCTCAGCCAATAAAGAGCCATCTGTAAAATAGTCGCGCTGGTATTTTGTGGCAAGTAAGCCTTTCTGATATGAGGGCTCTACCACGATGATTGCCTGAAGCTTCTGATTGATGACCTGTGAAAGTGAAAACGAAGAACTGAATGAATTTCTGGGACTACTGCCCTCAGTTTTCGATTCATGTCCATTCCCTCCGTTCGCACGCAATTCTACTGGCAGAATCACGGTCCAGGTATCTAAAAATGCCTGAAGCTTAAAGTCAAACTGGGTATTTTTATTAGTAGACAGGCGTGTTAGGTTAAATCCTGCACCAATCGACTGGTAATCATACTCACCCGAGTATGAACCTGTAAATCCAAAGGAATTGCCTGTTGTTTCATTAGAATGTGTCCAGTTCAATGAAGGGTATATCCTGGTATCCGCACTCGAAGCGGATGAAATTGTATTTGGATCTATTTTATCAGAAGATGCGGAGCTATAGTGGTCAATACCCAATTCAAAAAGAAAGGTGTTCTTCTTTCCCATTTTATTGAATTTGGACAATTGAACATCAAATGTATTCGCAAGGTCAGTTAGTTTTTCTGTACCTATTCCCCCTGTAACGGCAGAGTTATTGCCCGTTTGGTTATAGTATGCGGAAACCAGATTGATCTCATCAATTTTAAGCTTTCTGCTCTGATAATTACTACTGTCCGCCGGATTCGGTTTTATTTTTATTTGTCCCTGAGCACCTAATATTCCCAGAAAAAGCATGATAACATGCAGATAGATTTTTCTCATTTACCCTGTAATTAATTAATTACAACCACAACCACCGCCGCTCTTACCGCCATTAGCGCCCGATGCGCCTTCACGGTAGAGTTGAAAGCTCTGTTCAAACTTTTGTACCTTCCTGGAAGAAAGAGACATCTCCGCATCGTTCAGCTTGTTCTTTTGATAGGGCTTTACAGTGCTGCAAGCACTTAACAGGCTCAGGAAAGTTAGTCCAGAGCATAATACAACCAATGCACGCTTTGAAAATTTCATATCAGTATTTTAGGTTAATATTTTTTGAAGTATAGATTTGGTCATCATCGTCCACGATCACACAGGCTACATGCTGTAGTTGATTGATGAGATCCAACCCTACCGCGGCGCCCATCACCACAATTGGTGTCGCCAGTGCATCAGCTAGTTCTGCACTGGGGCAAATGATGCTCACACTCTTAATTCCTGTAACGGGCATTCCTGTCTTGGGATCAATGGTATGGGCGTATTTTTTGCCATTAATCACCGCATATTTCTCATAATTACCAGAAGTGGCTATCGCCATGTTGCTGATACTTAAAGCAGAAAAGGCCTGTTGTTTATGATTGGGATCTGCAATGCCTATAGTCCAGGGTTTCCCGTCAGGCTGCCTGCCCCATGTCACTAAATCCCCTGCTGCATTCACAATGCCATTTTTTATACCCAATTCTATCATGACTTGTTTAGCACGATCGGCCGCATAGCCTTTACCAATGCCTCCAAATCCAATGCGCATGCCTTTGTTCTTCAGCATAACATTGCGGTCTGCCTCATTTACGATCACATTTTTATAGTTAATCAGGCCGACTGCTTTTATTGCCAGTGCCCTGTCCGGCAATGCAGTCATATTCACATCGAAATTCCATAAACTTTTGTCGATCGAGCCATAGGTAATATCAAAAGCCCCCTGGGTTATTGATGAAATTTTAAGGGAACGCAAAATAAGCCCTATGACTTCCTCATCAACGTTAACCGGCCTTACACCCGCAAACTGGTTAATTTCATTGACCTGACTGGTTTGCTTAAATGTGCTCAGCAGATCCTCAATTCGCACTACCTCTGCAATGGCCGCCTGAATAGCATTATTAGCCATTTTCTCATCGTCAGCTACTGCAGTAAACTCGAAACGGTTTCCCATCAGCTTAACAACTTCCTTGTACACTTTTACCGCAGGCATTAATGTTATCATTTCGATGCCGACTTAGCAATTTGTTCGACAAACACATCTGTAGGTTCGTCAGGAAAACCTTCCCATGTCCTGATTACTTTACCTTTTTCGTCAGTCAATACTGTAAACGGGAACTTTCCATCCGGGTTATACCGCTCCGCAAGTGCTTCATTAAGTTTAGTCTGTTCAACAGATAACCTGTTTTTCTTTTGTCTTGGGAAATCTGCCCTCACCAGTACCAAATGCGCTGATGCATATTTCTCAAATGCTTGTGTTTCCAGGATTTCCTTTCTTAGCCTTATGCATGGACCACACCAATCCGAACCCGAAAAGTTGATCAAAATTTGTTGATGCGTTTCCCCTGCCTGTTTTAAGGCCTCATTATAGTTTCCCATCCAGATTATTGGTGGGGCAAATAAACAAAGAATGGAGATCAATAATATTTTCATGATATAAAGCTTGCTTAAATCTTGATGGCAATATCCGGATCAATTCTGGAGACAATATGAAGTTGCGTATTAAAAGATGATTTCGAAGCAATGCATCTTATCCATGTACCTGTAATTGATGCTTAAATGCTGGCGTAGGCAGATCTGCTTTAAAATGGCGAGTCCGAGGCCGGTTCCATCGGAACGACTATCCTTATAAAAACGGTCAAATATTTTTTCAGGATTTAAAGCTACAGAAGGCCCTGTATTTTTGAAAATCATCCGGCCATCAGCGAGATTGATCTCGATATTCCCATTCTCCTGATTGTGCCTGATGGCGTTACTTAGGAGATTGTTGATCAGTATTTCCAGCAAATATCTGTTTGTCGTAATATTTACCGGATTTAAAGTGGTGATTACACTTAAATTTCTGTTCTGGATTAGTTCCTGAAAATAGGAAACGCGTTCAACCAACACGGCAGAGACGTCTACCTCATCCTGTTCGTGAATCAGGTTATTGTCTATTTTTACCAGCAACAGTAAATTTTGATTGAGTTTGGTTAACCTGGAAGTTGCCTTATACAGGTCTACAAGCGTCTCGCTTTCTTCTTTTCCAAGCTTGTCAGATTGCAGCATCGTATCCAGTTTTGAATTGATGATGGCCAGTGGGGTCATCATCTCATGCGATGCATTTTCCGTAAATAACTTGACCTCCCTAAAATCCGACCTGATACGCAGCGAGATGTCCAGGATCGCCTGGTTCAGTTCCCTAAATTCCCTAACCGGACTTTCCACCACAGCAAAGGGCTTATCCTGATTTAAATTAAAGGTTTTTATGCTTTCCAACGTTTCTCTAAATGGACGCCATAGCTTTTTGGCTATATAACGGTTAAGCAACAGCAAAGCGACCAGCAATAGCAGCACAGGGGAAATGATGACCAGGAAAATACTTTTGATCTGTTCATCCCGCTCTACTTTAGAGGTAAGGATTAGAACCTGGTATTTCAATTCACCCAAATTGACGCCAGTTTTCAAATATCTTGCCGCTTCGCGAATGTTCTTCTTCGGATTATAAAATACGGTATCACCAAACTTTTTGCCGGTATCAACACGCTGAGTCTTCTTATATTCAATCACCAAGTCCTTGAACTGCTCAGGGGCTGGAACGATATTACGACTATGCGTAAAATCTTTTACCTCCATAAGCTCTTCCATAAGGTTATTATCGATTTGCCGGTTTAAATAAAAGCTTAGGGTATGATAAAAAAGAAAACCAATACAGATGAGCCCAATCGCACTCACCACCAGCAAAATTCTGTTATAACCTGTTAGTAGCCTCATTCCTACTGAAATTTATAACCAACACCATATACAGAGTGAAAGTAGTCTTTAGCACCTGCATCCGTCAACTTTTTTCTAATGTTTTTGATGTGGGTATAGATAAAGTCAAAACTGTCTGCCATATCAGCGTCTTCGCCCCATATGTGTACAGCTGCAGCTGATTTCGAGATTACTTTTGATTTATTGGTCACAAAATACAACAGGATGTCGAATTCTTTTTTAGTTAAATACACCAGCGCATCATTAACTCTAACCTCCTTAGAGGTTACATCGATCACAATTTCGTTGAATACCAGTTGGTCGCTCCCGTTAAAATTTCTCCGGCGGACTATCGCTGTTATCCTTGCATTTAGTTCTGATAAATGAAATGGCTTCACAAGATAGTCGTCCGCTCCAAGACTTAACCCCTCCACACGTTGCTCTATAGAATCTCTGGCCGAGATGATGAGCACACCATCTGGCTTCTTTAGCTTCTTCAATTGTCTGAGCAAATTCAGGCCCTCGCCATCCGGCAATCCCAGATCGAGCAGTACGCAGTCATAGTCATATAGGCTAACTTTTTCGATCGCCTGATCAAAAGTTGGTGCTACATCGCAAATATTCCCTTCCGCTACTAAATACTGCAAAATACTTCTTCTCAGACTTTCCTCATCTTCAACAATCAGCAACTTCATGCTATAAATATCCGATTAAAATCTGGAGACAAATTGTAGACAATTAATAACAGCATAAATAGACAAAAAAAAGAGACTTCCTTACGGAAGCCTCTTTCGCGCTGGTTTATCAACGCTCCCCTAACCTTTACCTTTAGAATTTCCTTTACCTTTGGAATTTCCGTGTCCTTTAGCACTAACATGAATTTTGGTGCGCCCAGAATTACCTGCTGACTTTATGCTGGCCTTCCCGGAATTTTTTGGGTGACCTTTAACTACATAATATTTTGGGTCGTTACTTTTAAGAATAACAGTTTGTGAGCGGTTCGATTTGAACTTCGCATATTTTACTTTTTGCTCATTAAATTGAAGATAGGGTTTCGGAGAATTAATCACCACCTTGTATCCATTGTACAGGTTATAGTTTGAATACCTGCCTGGTAAATTTGGTGAAAATATCCATTTGCCATTATTCTGATAAATAAACTCCCTTGTTGGTACGTAATAGTAACTTTCAACATCCGGCAAGTAGTAGTAATCTACATGCTCATATCCAACAGGGCCCCAAAGTGGCTGTGAGCCGATATTTAAGTTTACATTCAATTGTGCGGATGATGTAAAAGGCATTAAAGCGCCTGTCATCAATAAAAAGGAAATAAATAGCTTTTTCATAATTTAGATTTTTGTCGTTTAAATTTTACTGCTTAAGATTTATAGTGCCGATGGCGGTGTTTTGTCCGAGAGCTACGGCAACATTTGTCACCGTACTATCTCTGTAGCCAGCTACAGGAATAAATTTCACTGCATAACTACCTGAAGCGAGTCCACCTACAGTGAATTTTCCCGTTAATGGGTCAGCCACTGTACCAACGGTGTCGGTGCCAGCAATAACCAATACTTCAGGGTGACTAGCTATCGGAAGTACTGTTCCAGAAATTAAACCTGAGGTAGCTGCTGTTATTCCCCTAACAACGGGTTTCAACAAGTATTTTCCGTTGCCTGTACTTACAATAGATTTGGCAGCGTCAAAGTCTAGCAACAGCGAGTAAGTTACGCCTGCTACCAGCGACGGGTTAGCCGTTAGTTTTACTTTCCAGCCCGATGATTGTGCGCTAGGAGTGATTAATGCAGATTCAACGCCTCCTACAACGATGGTATTGCCTGCATCATTTAGTATAAGTCTGATTTCAGTAATATCCCCGCTGGGCATTTCGCCGGACGCTACCAGGATATCTGGATTGCTGGTGCCGATTCTGAAGTCCAAAATATTAAATTTTGACGTGGTCGATGCAAAAACATATGGTTTTCCGCCAGAGACCAGAACAATTTCTTTAACACTCAAATTGATCTTTTCAAAATTACCAGGTGCGTCAGTCATCCTAATCTGAACTTTAGTCGTCCCGTTAGCACTACTATCACTATCTTTTTTACAGGCCGAAAATGTGCCAGCCATGATCAGGATAGCTGCGAGGGCGGAGAAAGCAAAGTTCTTTTTCATAATTGTCGATTTTAGTTATCGTTATATTTATGAATCAAATTTGCTCGGCCAACATGAAATGAAAATGAAATTACAAAATTATTTAGGGGGCAAATTTCATCTTATTTTCATGTTGAGGATTGACATTTGTTTGATCAGCGCAGCATTATAGCTCAAACTTGTTTATATTTAGATGATGGGCAATTCATTTGTTTTTAGGAGGTGTTTAGTTTCCATACTGATCATATTGAGTTCGGGGTTTTCGTTAGCAGCGCAGACTGAAGTGATTACTCTTACTCCAAATACGCAGCAGCAGAAAAAGAAACAAGAGGAAAAGGGACCAGAAAAGCCTGTGGTAAAAGAGGTACCAAAGGCGAGAAAACAGGCTAGGCCCGCTGTTGTCGTTAAACCTAAAGTCAAGGTTAAACCCATCAAAATCATTCGTCCCAAGATAAAAAAACCCTAATGAAATTCAGATTACTCTTTCTTGGTATGTGCCTGGCATCGGTGGTAACCAGGGGACAACAGGATTCAACCGCCGAAAAAACAACCATTACCGCTGCTGCATTGTATAACAGCAATATCAACTACTATGGCCAATCCACCAATGAAAAATTGCCTTATGCTCTTTTTAATGCCACAGTAAGGCTTCCTTCGGGAATTTACTTTTCTGCAGGTGCTTATAAATTACTCAATTACGGCTCAGGATTATCTGAAGGAGATTTGGGCTTGGGGTATGACTATGACATCAACGATCAACTTTCATTGGGTGGGGCTTACACCCATTCCTTTTTTCCGGCCAACTCTCCTTTACTGCAAGCTTCAAACAACAATAATTTAAACTTCTCGGCAACTTATACCCTGCCGTTTCTTAAAAGTTCCTTTAATGCAGATTATGCATTCGGACAGCAAAACGACATTTTCATCAGTCTTAATAATTCAAAAGAAATTACCCTTGGTAATTTTTTTAGCGACAAAAACACATTTTATATCGAGCCTGGAGTTGAATTTGTTGCCGGTACGAGCCAATTTTATGAAACCTATACCGTAAGCAAAAACAAAAGAGATCAGGCCAAAGGAAAGGCGCCATTAAATCCGGGAAATTCGGGTAATGCAACACAAACTACGGTCACGGTAGCCTCCAATAGTTTTAGCCTTTTGTCTTACAATTTTAAGTTGCCCCTTAGCTTCAGCAGGGCCAATTATGTTGCCGAGCTGAACTACCAGTTTTCTATATTAGGCCCAAATGCCGGTCCGGATCTTAAAAAACAACAATCTTATTTTGGCCTGGCATTTTACTACCAATTTTAAGCTGCATGAAAGTACTAATCGTAGAAGATGAAAAAACACTGGCGTACGAAATGGAGGCTTTTCTAAAAAAGAGTTTCTATGTATGCGACCTGGCACATACTTCCAAATCAGGGATTGAAAACCTTGAAATCAATCAATACGACTTTGTATTAATCGACCTGAGCTTGCCTGATGGCGATGGCCTGGACATTTTAAAACATGCTAAAAAGACCAATCCGGATGCGGCATATATTATTATCACGGCGCGGACAAATTTGAAAGATCGGGTTAGCGGACTGGACCTTGGGGCTGATGATTACCTTGCCAAACCATTTTACCTGCTTGAGCTACAGTCCAGAATGCAGGCAATTGGCCGCAGGAAATTCAACATCACTGAAGAATTGATCAGCATTGGAGCGTTCGAAATTGATCTTCAAAAGCGTCTGGTAATTTGCGGCGGAGAAAATGTGGAATTCTCACGTAAAGAGTTTGATCTTTTAAGCTATTTATTGCTGCACAAGAATAGGGTACTTACCCGCGTACAACTTAGTGAGCATATTTGGGGCACATTTGTGAATGACGATTATGATTCGAATTATATTGATGCCCATATCAAAAATATCCGTAAAAAACTCAATGCCTGTGCAAGTTCAGAATGGCTCGAAACAGTTAGAGGTGTAGGATACAGAATCAAAAAATAGCATGAAGTTATCCGCCAAACTAACGTTGTTCATTACCGGTTCTAAACTTGCAATTGTTCTGCTATTTGTTAGTACCTTACCTATTTTGGTGAAGGAAATTGCCTCTAACTATACCAACTATACCTTAGCGCAGCAACGCCAAAAAGTATTGTCTATCGTGAAGAAAAACGGCTTAGATTACTATTTACAGGGCGAGAACAATTATGGAAGCTACACGCTTCTTAAGGAGGAATTTATAGCTTTCTTGCCTGTCGATAAAAACGTACGTCTGGATACCATCAAAAATTCCCAGCGGTTAATTGAAGGTGACACCTTGAGTTATCGGGTGTTGAGTTATACATTCAATGATAAAGGCAAAAATTACCTCCTCGAAATTGGCAAGACTAATACCAGTATCAATCAGTACAATAAACCTTTACAAAGGTTTGCCTTATATGTATTGGTTACGCTTATCGTATTAACGATAATATTTGACCTTACCTTCATCAGGATTATTGTAAAACCGCTTACCAGCATCATCAAAACACGGCTATCGCCTAAGAAATTCCCTTTTGTTATCGATCAAAAACCCGCTAGGACAAGCACGGCCGACTTTAAATTCCTGGATGAATCGCTGGTGCTTCTAATGAGCCAGATAAATGAAGCTTTTTATAAAGAAAGAGAATTTACTTCAAATGCTTCTCACGAACTGATGACACCAATTAGCATCCTGCAGAACAAAATGGAAAATTTTCTTGCAGAAGAAGGCATAAGAGAGCAAGATGCTGTAGCTATTGTAGAAATGATGAAGACTGTGAACCGGTTAAAAAAGATTACCAGTTCGTTATTATTAATATCCAGGATAGACAATGAGCAGTACATAAGAAAAGAAACGGTGCGGCCAGTCGAATTATTTGAAGAGATTGTAGATGAAATAAAGCATAGGCTTGAAGAAAAAAACATAACAATTAATTTAGCCTTTGCAGAAAATATGGTGCTCCATGATGTGAATAAAGACCTCATGTTTCAGCTCTTTTTTAACCTGGTCCACAATGCAATCAAGTTCAATAAGGAAAATGGTAATATTACGGTTAATGGTACAACCGTAAACAATGGCCGTTGTCAAATTACCATAACTGATACCGGCATAGGGATTCCAACTGCCGATCTACCTCTTGTTTTTAACCGCTTTATGAAAACCAATTTAGATGGCCAAGTTGGCTATGGTTTAGGCCTGGCCATCGTAAAAAGTATCGCTGTTTATCATGGAATTCAAATTGTAACAGACTCAACAACAGGTGTAGGTACTACATTTAAACTGATGTTTGCTTAATTTATCGACAAGCGATCAACGTCAACATTTCTATTTGTTGAAGTGAATAGCAGGTTTTATTTTCTGGCTACGATTTTTAGATAAAGTTTAACGTCGTCCGAAATCGTTCCCTCACCAGACCTATCAAAGTTGCTTCCTGACCTATAACCGATACCCCAATCTGTTCGGTCGATAACCAGCGTGCCATTCATCTCTACGGTTCCGTCCATTCCGTCCTTAAAATGCATCATGGCCGGAAAAGTAACTGCTTTCGTGATACCTTCGACGGTGAGGTTCCCTGAAACTTTTATAGGCATAGCACCTTCAATAGTCATATTCCCATTCCTGCCTTCAGTTTTTTCATCATTCACTGTTTCAACTTTCGTAATTGTGAAGGTAGAAACAGGGAATTTTTTGACATCAAAAAATGCAGGCAATTTATTACGTGGACGAGGATCAAATTTCTGTTCAATTGTGTTCATGTCTACTACAACTGTACCACCAATCAGGCGAAGGTTTTCGATCAACAATTCTCCTTTCAACAGGTCAACATCCCCTGTAGTATAGGAACCATCGCCCAATAACTTAGTACCTTCCCATGCACCAAACAGCATAGAACCTTTCCATACTACAACACTTTGCTTCGTATCTACAATATATTTTTTCTGCCCATTTTTGTTATAAAAATCCGATTTTAGCAATCCGCGCAACTTTTTATGCGCTTGCTGTCCCCATTTCCTGTCCATGAATTGCCCTTAACAATATAACCAGATAAAAATTACTCAATGACGCGCTTCTTCAGAATTCTCATTCTAACACTATCGATGATACCCTGTTGGGCTTATGCCTTTCAAACAGGTTATACCATTTCCGGAACAGTTAAGGACAAAAAAGGACAGACGCTCCCGGGGGCAAATGTGCTCCTGAGCGGCTATCAAATTGGTGCCGTGGCCAACAATGAAGGCAAATATTCAATCAGCAATTTGAAGCCCGGGAATTACGCCGTACTCGTGCAAATGATGGGATACCTGCCAGCAAGCATCAATGTGATCATCTCGGATAAATCTGTTGTTACAGACCTTGTTCTTACAGAGAATGCAAAACAGCTAAAAGAGGTGGTGATCCGGGCAGATCGAAACCGTAGTAAATACCTGCAGATTTTTAGGGAGAGCTTCATTGGCACATCGCCCAATGCAGAGGAAACTAAAATCATCAATCCAAATGTTATCCGTTTTGATTACGACGATGATACCCGCATTCTACAAGCCTCTGCCGATGAGTTTATCATTTTGGAAAACAAAGCCCTGGGCTATAGGATAAAATATCTGCTCAAATACTTTGAAAAAGACGATCGTCAGAACCTGATCAGTTATTACGGTAACCCTTCTTTTGAAGATCTGGCCAAGTCAACCTCAAAAGCCCGGCAATACAAGAAGAAGAGAGACGAAGCCTACTCCGGCTCTTCCCAGCATTTCTTAACAGCGCTATTCAACAACACATCGCAGAAGGAAGGCTTTACCATCTATAAAATGGAAAAAATCCGCAATCCTAACAAACTGCCGGAGACCGTGCTGGATAATAGAATAAAATTCTACACGCAGCTTTCTATACGGGGAATCCAGGTAAGTTCAAACGGGAAAGACTCACTCGAATACTACAGCAAAATGAAATTGAGTCCGGATACGATTGAAAAGCTCAACATGACGGAGGTAAACACCGATACACTGGTAAAAAAAGAAATGAACAACCAGAGGTGGATGAATTACCAGAACAAGCTTTATGTTATCTATTCCGGGGAAAAAGAATCGATAGCCTACAACTGGCAAACTTTGTATAAAGTTAGCAAACCTCCGCAGCTGAAAGATGAGCAGGTCTCTATTATCCATCAGCCTAAAAACCCCATATCTTTTTACCAATATGGAATTGCATTTGATCCAGAGGAATTACTTTTTGAAGGCTATTGGGGTTATGAAAAAGTAGCAGATATGGTGCCTGTAGATTATATGCCCTGATAGTCTGTTGTCAGCTATTTGATGATCAACTCTAAAGCCGCTGAAAATTCTCTTCGCAGTTTCTCATACGTGTTAATCCCGGGCGCAAAGTGCTTATAGCGCACTATTCCTTCTTTATCAATCATATAAAATTGAGAAAAATACTCGGAACTGTAATTATCTGAGACGACAAAATAAGTCCCATTGCTGGTCTGGGAATTATAAATCATTTGATCCAAAAGGATATTGAATTTGAAATCATATTGATTTATGAATTCTTTTAACTTCTGCTTTCTTAGGATAAGTCGCTTGTCTGCATCAACATCGAAGATGGATGTCTTATCTATCCCAAAAAACACTACATCCTTCCTCCCGGCATATTGTAATGCCATTTCATTAAAGTAGGCATTGAATTTTACCCTTTCCGGGTTACTGGCATTCGGACTGAAAAAATACAATACTGCAGCCACACCTTTTCCTAATTCATAAGTTACAGGCTGCCCGTTCAAATCCATTAGCGTAAAATCTCTTCCTTTAACATTGAGCATACTGAAATCTCTTATCGCATACTTTTTATCAGCTTCTTTAATTAACGCCGTGTAATATTCATTTGCGTTGCCATTTTCCCCGTTAAGTTTTTCGTATGCCTGCAAAAGTAGTTTTTTCAGCGCAGGGGTTTCTTTATCAGTTTTAATATAGTCCGAGCATACTTTTAAAGCCAATTTGACTTCTCCGGATTCCAACAAATATTGCACGTAATGCTCCTTGATTTGCTCATCCCAATCATTAATTTTCTCAGCAATGGACAAATTTTTTAAAGCTGAAGAGGTATTTCCCTGTTGATGCTGAATTTCTGCAAGCAACCCAAGATAATTTCCCCTTAAGGCTTCCATATCCTCAAGCCACTTCACTTTATCAAAAACATAGTATGGCATTGAATTTTCGGGAGAGGCTAATAACGCAATGGCTGATGTAACGTAAGCCTCTGCCTTTGAAAGATTTTGATTGCTTTTCAACAATGTCTTTGCTGCATTTAACAGTGCATCTTTTTTGATTTGATCAGATTGCACCTTGTTCAAGTATTTTTCAGCGTTAGCGAAATCCGCTTTACTAAAATTAACCTTGAAGGCCTCTACATACATGCGGTCAAACTTACCTTGACGCTGGAGCGCTTCAAATCTGTGTTCCAATTCGCCAAGACCTTCTTCAAATCCCCCATCTTTGATTTTCTTAATAAACTCAGCTGAAACATCGGTAAAGGCAACTTCACCGTACGGGTATTTTGCAAGGAGATCCCCTTTCAAAAGACTTTTACTATTTAACTCCCGAAACCGTGATCCGAGGTAATACATCTCTGTAAGAAACTTTTGACTTTTACCCCTTGCCAAGGAGTCTCTCCAGGTTTTCTCGAACTGCATATTAATTACAGGGTCTGGAAACCAAGCTCCGGATTCATAGTATCTCAATAAGAGACTTGGTTTTAATTCTGGATTGATTTCAAATTCCTTTAAAAACATAGCCTGGGCTTTTCTCGTTTGTTCAACCTCCCGATAAGCTAGAGAAGTATTGATGCTGAACCTTGCCGCAGCAGCTAATGCCCCTTTCAATAGTTTATCTTTATTATACAAAGGATAGGTAAATAACTCATTGCTATCCCTGCTGTTTCTGGGTGCGATGCTGATGGCTAGTACTGAATCAGGAATAACAAAAGAACCAGTTGTGCGCTGTCCATCAAATTTTGCTTTTAAAGTTAGCCAGCCTGAATTAGCACCTGAATAATATAAGGTAATTCGTGGATCAACTTTATTCGCAAATATTCCAGTATAAACAAAGTTAATTTGCTTTCCTGCCTCAGGCTTATCAGTACTCAGCTTGAAAGCTGAATAAGGCTGTGAAACTCCTCTGGTGCATACACTTAAGATCAAGGAACAAATGATCAGAATTTTTGAGGACATTATATTTTTAACCACTCCTTTACCAATACACCGCATTCCATTTAATTTTTATTAAAGTCCTTTAAGAATTGCTCTGGTGCTTTTCTTGTAATTCCAAAATAGAACTTTTGTCCGGGTTTATAGTTCTCTCGTAACTCAAAATTTTCGAATGAAGGTCCGCCGGGTATGTTGATATAGTTCTGCAGCTCACGACTTCCGCCACTCCAGTATTTTGCCCGTCCGTTTACACGCAGTTCCAGTGAGGAATCAAATTCCGAACCTTTTTTACGCCAATACTGACTGAGCTTAAGGTTCGGGCGGTAAAGCCAGCCAGACCTGTCGAGATAGCTTTTTTCCTTTGGCCAGGACTTCAGGCTATTAAAATCTTCATCTGATTCGGCGATAGCTATTAGATCGCCGTTACCTGCCTTCCACAACTGCTCAGCTCCATAACTTTCTTTTTCAATGAAGTCTATGTCATTGTATCCTTTATATAGCGCCAACGAGTTGACTATCTGGTCTTTCAGATGCAATTTACGCAGGCGAGAATAGTTGCCCATCGTGGCAGTTACAACGCAACGCTCCATAGTAGTACTTCCATCGTGGTTAAAAACTTCAATCCCAAGTTCTTCAGGCTGATCACTTCGAATAAATAGCCTCAAATACGGATGCGCACCACTTTTAAAGCGTTCCATGAATATATAGACCGACAATTCTTCAATCTCCTGATTTCTGCTATCGGGATGTAAGATAGTGCCACGCGTTTTTGCTCCGGCAAAATAAGCCGTTTCTTTATCGCTTCCGCCCGCCCACATGAGCTTTCCCCACTGATTATCAATTAAAGACGGAGATATTTCGCTGTATTCAGTTTTCCCCTTCACTACCGGCTCAATTGCTAGGAAGTTTATTAGGTAAATTGTGCCCTTATTTTCATAACCAACCCTGATTAGTCCTCGGGGGCCGCCAATTACGTCCTTGCCATTCTCTACAGCGGTAGGCCAAATACTAAATACAATACCATTGTTGATGCCCCACATGGCTTCACTTTTAGAATTTAATGGCCTAATCCATTTTTTATCCACTTGTTGCGCTTTCAAAGGTTGATTAAACAGAATCGCTAAAAAGGCGGCAGCAAAAATGTATTTGTTGGATTTCATATTATAAAACTAACAATAAAGTTGAAACACTTTGTAATGCTAATTGAGGCAAGCAGTTTGGTGCAAAAAGAAGACCTGCTATTCATTATAGAACCAACAATATAAACAGACATCAGATATATCAAGAATCAGTATATTCGGTATTGTAATCACCACAATCTAACCAAATGATTAAACCAGTCAGAAGCATTATGCTCATGCTTTGCATGCTATTTCAAATATGTTATTTTGACGCTATTGCCCAGACGTCCAATGTATCGCAATGGATTTCCCCGCTCAGCACAACAAAGGATGAGGCCAATTCCTGGCTGGCATATAGAAAAATAATCCCCCTGAGCGAAAAACCTGCAAAGCTCATAACCAAAATTGCTGCTGACAGCAAATACTGGCTCTGGATCAATGAAAAGCTGGTAATTTTCGAAGGCGGTCTAAAGCGGGGACCTGATCCGGAAAATACCTACTATGATGAAATTGATTTGGCCCCGTATGTCCGCAAGGGCACAAACACTTTCGTGGTTCTGGTATGGTACTTCGGCAAAGATGGATTTTCGCATAAAAATAGTGGTAAAGCGGGACTTTATATTGAAAGCCAGATTCCTTCATTAAACAGCAATAAGAGCTGGAAAAGTGTGCTTTTAAAAGCCTACCAAACCGCGGCTGCACCATTTCCTAACTACCGACTGCCTGAATCCAGCATTTTATATGATGCATCAAAAGAAATTGGAAACTGGCAAGGCAATGATTATAATGACGCAGAAATGCAACCTGCAATAGAATTGGGGGCTCGTGGGGTATCCCCATGGAATAAACTCATCAAAAGACCAATACCGTTATTTAAGAACTTCGGCCTAACAAATTATACTAAAGCCCCTAAACTGCCATTTATCAGTAACGGCGATACGATCGTATGTGAACTGCCTTATAATGCTCAAATAACACCCTATTTTAAAATTGAGGCCAAAGCCGGTCAGAAGATCACGATTTACACTGATAATTATCTGAAGTTTCTTTCAGGGGAGCCAAACCTACGGGCAGAATATATTAGCAAAGACGGACCCCAGGAATATGAAAGCCTGGGCTGGATCAACGGCCATAAAGTATTTTACCTGATTCCAAAAGGGGTGAAAGTAACTGAACTTAAATTTAGGGAAACAGGCTACAATGCCGACCTTAAAGGTAGTTTCAGCAGTTCAAACGCATTTTTAAATACCCTTTGGCAGAAGGCCCAACGCACTTTGTACCTCAATATGCGGGACAGTTATATGGACTGCCCGGAAAGGGAAAGGGCGCAGTGGACAGGAGACGCAGTAAACGAGTCTGGACAAGCTTTCTACGCCTTGTCTACATCCAGCACCGCCATGTCTCGTAAATGGCTTAAAGAACTGATTGCCTGGCAAAAAAAAGATAGCAGTTTATTCTCCCCTTCTCCTGCCGGCAACTGGGATAAAGAATTACCTGACCAGTCGATGGCAAGTGTAGGTTATTACGGTTTATGGAATTATTATCTCCACTCCGGAGATAAGCAGACCCTTGCTGACGTTTATGACGGCGCCCGGCGCTATGTTGCAGCTTGGAAACTTAATGAAAAGGGTACTATAATTTTCAGGCCAGGTGGGTGGACATGGGGAGACTGGGGCGATAACCGCGATATGCTGCTTTTGTACAATTTATGGTATTATATGGGCATTAAAGGGATGCAGCTCAGCGCAAATGAGCTTGGAAAAACTGGAGATGCTGACAATTACCTTAAGCTTATGCAGCGATTTAAAACTTCATTCAATGAGCAGTTTTGGAACGGAAGTTCATATCGGGATCCCGACTATAAAGGAAAGACCGACGATCGTACCCAAGCGCTGGCGGTATTATCGGGCGTTGCAGATGCAGAAAAGTATCCAGCACTATTAAAGATTTTTCAAACCGAAGAACATGCCAGTCCCTATATGGAAAAGTATGTTTTTGAGGCCATGTTTATGATGGGGTATGAGAAGCAGGCACTTGAGCGGCACGAAAAGCGCTTCAGCCCAATGGTCATGAATAAAAAATTCAGTACCCTTTTTGAAGTCTGGGATGTAGATAGTAATGGTGTTGGTGGCGGGACTGTTAACCATGCATGGAGTGGCGGTGGACTCACTATCCTCTCACAATACCTGTCTGGGGTATCTCCTATTACGCCTGGCTATAAAAAATTTAGCGTAAAGCCGCAACCGGGCAGTATTAAAAGTTTCAAAACACTTGTTCCATCGGTAGCAGGCGACATTAAAGTATCATGGAGCAATAAGACTGATGCAGCGAGCTTAGAGATCACCGTTCCGGTGGGAACAGCAGCTGAAGTCACCATGCCTAAGGGTAGTTATAATTACATCTTGCTCAATAACAAAAAAGTGTGGAACAAAGCCGACAATGCAACGCCTCAGGTCTTCCAATTAAAGGCAGGAACCTGGACTTTAAAAGCTGTAAAAATCAAATAAGCACGTATGAATTAGTGGACATTTATCTTTATGGATCAAAAAAACAAAATAATCGAGCCAGCTGAAGCGTTTGATAAATCAGCGAAAATATATCAGGATAAATTTATGGACGTAAGTCTATATCAGGAATCTTTTAAGGATTTTAATGATCAGCTCATTTCAGATCATTCCAGCATATTGGATATCGCTTGTGGTCCCGGAAACATCATAAAGTATATACTAAATAAAAGGCCTGAATTTGAAATCTTGGGAATTGATATCTCCCCTAAGATGCTGGCTCTGGCACGGGAAAACAACCCAACTGCACAATTTGAATTCATGGACTGCCGTCAAATAGATCAGATCAGCAAACAATTTGACGGAATCACCTGCGGATTCTGCCTGCCTTATCTTACCATCGATGAAGCGGTCAAATTAATCTCAAATGTCTCAGGCTTGCTGAAACCGGGTGGCGTATTTTATTTGAGCACTATGGAAGAAGATGCACATAATAAATCTCGCTATCAAACGTCTGGCACAGGCGATTTAGTGTACGTAAACTATCACAAGGAAACCATCTTATCCAAAGTGCTGTCAGACCACCGATTCGAGATCCTTAGCTTAAAGCGCTTCCTTTCACCACCTACTCAAGACGGCTTAGTAACAAGCGACTTGGTGTATGTCGCAAAGATGACCTGATGCTTGCCTGTAAGCACATTTAATTTGAATTAAAGGATATCATCAATAATTTTACTGTCTTGCAGAAGTTCACTTGGCCTGCTGGCATTAAGTGTCACAACCAAACCCTTTTTATCAATCAGGATAAAGCGGGGAATTGAAGATATTGAATAGCTTTTGGCAAATGGGCTAGCAAAGCCCCCTTCAACCCAAACTTGAAAACCATCCGGCTTTTGTACTGCAAGTCCTTTTTTAAGCCATACGGTTTTGGTATCATCTACAGATAGTGAAACAAACTGAATGTTGGGATTACTTTTGTACTTATCTGAAAGTTTTTTGAGTGAGGGCATTTCCTGTATACAGGGGCCACACCAGCTGGCCCAAACATCAATATATACGGCCTTACCCTTGAAGGATGAAAGCTTATAAGTTGCATTAGCACTATCCAGCATGATAAAGTCTACTGCAGGCTTGCCGACTGCAAACTTTTCTTGTT
Source organism: Bacteroidota bacterium (assembly GCA_040385565.1). Taxonomy (GTDB): domain Bacteria; phylum Bacteroidota; class Bacteroidia; order Sphingobacteriales; family Sphingobacteriaceae; genus Pedobacter. The sequence goes on from JAZKHD010000008.1 coordinate 211,783, forward strand.
TAGCCACTTGGATCCGCTTCTGCAGTTCGAGGGCGCGAGCCGGATTCTTAATGTAAGACATTAATTGATCTACTACCCTATCCAGTGTATCTGTATTATCAGTCTTAAGGTTCCTGTAATCCTGGTGCATGTTTGAAAGGAAATAATCAGCAGTGGCACGGGAAAGTTCAATATTCATCTGTTCCTTCATGAGCGTAGGCAGGCGCTCAAAGAATGCCACTCTGTTTTGCTCATATACTTTCGTCGTGTCTCTTGACCAGCTTTCCTGATCATACCGGGCTTCCAGGTAACTTGACCAGAAATTACGATATTTGTCGCTTGCAAGGTAAACAGGGCTATTTGATAGAGAGATATTTTCTCCGATATATCGATCAACAAAAACTTTGCGATCACTAAAGGATTTAATTCTGAATCCCGCATAAGACCTTAAAACACTTAAATTAAGGTACACATTGGAAATACTGTCAATTAGCCGGTAATTTCTTATTTCCTGGCTGGCAATTTCAGCTGGCGAAAGTTTACCGAAGAAAACAAGGTTCAGACTGTCAATTTTTCTGGTTCTTTGTTTTAGCATAGCAACAAATGGCTCCTTTTTAAGCCGGTAGGCTTCCATATTAATCTGGTAGCCTTTCATTTCCTCAGTCCTTCTTAAAAACATGATGTGGTTATTGTAAACCGCAGCAGTTCCCTTAAAACGTAAACTGCTAATCATGGTTTCATAGTCCAACAAGTCCGCTTGCACATCCAAACTTTGACCTGGCGCTAAATAAACATCCCAGCTTTGCTCATCGAAATTCAGCGTGACATACTGACCCTTACTTTTCAAATTTATCTGATAACGAAATACCCCATTTTTAACAGGAACAGTTGCCTGCGTGGAGTTTACTCCATCGCTGGTAGTGTAAATCACAATTGCGCTAGACAAATGGTTTTTAAGAGTCCCGGTAATTTCCGACGCAGTACTTTGAAGAATAAATGCAAGCAGAAAAAACAATAGCGTTAATTTTTTCATTTCGATGGGTCTAAGAGTAGCGAATGGATACATAAGCTATTTAAACGTAACCTGATGTTTGCCTGTAAGCACATTACCACGCTTTTTTAGAATTATGCGGTACACCGACTTGCCCCAGATGCTGATTAGAAAATTATCTTCAATGGTTTTAGTTACAATTTCTACATCAAACAAGGCAGGGTCATAATTCATTGTTATTGCTGAAACTCCAGTCATCGAAGTGAGTTTAATTACTCCATCCTTTTCTTTAACTGGCAGCTTACAGGCAATGAAATTGAGCTGAGTTGCCCCAACAGCATTTAGCAACTGATAGTTTTCTTTTAATACGACCTGCTTATTTTCTCTATCATAATCAAACTCACGAATCCATGACTTAACTCCCGCCTCCAGGGGAAAGGTTTTCGCCAGATCCATACGAAACTTGTCTATGTATTTTCCGGGAGTAAAGCTAACATCCTGAGCCACAAACGAAGGCCCATTGTGTTCATCCGATCCATTTATTGTAGGGCAGTTGTGCCAGCCCGATTGTATGTACCACAGTTTGTAACGGTCTTTACTAAAAGTCTCCCTGGTATAGGTACCTCTTCCAAGGTCAATAAGAACCGGATCGCCATCTGCATAAATCATAAAATTGCCAACATCGTTATGATTATGACTCTCATCATTATTCCCTGCTTTAGCCATAAATGTCAAGCCCTTTGTACTTCCTGTGTTTGGCCGCAAATTAACCACCTGCAGATCAGGAAACCAGGTCTTTTGGGGAAGAGGAGCCTTTGGAGGTGTTGTTGTAATCGCCTTAAAGTTCCTCACACTACCCGCAAAAGTATTTATAGAACCGGCGTTGAGAAATGTTCCAGCAGACCCAAACAGGGTGACAAGGTAGGAAGCAAATGACTTTAAATCCTGGTCGTTAAAAAGCGCTCCAAAATTATACACCCTACCAGGATCAGGGATGGTAGAAGCCGGTGCATCAGCAAAGTTCACAAAGCGTCTGCCATCGATCTGTACCTTGTAGATATAGGTACCAATGTTTTTGATTAGCTCGTTCTTACTCCAAGTCAGCCGCCCGTCAGAAATGCTGTTCAACAGCGTGACAAATTCTCCAAGACAACCACCGGCTGCACTCCAATACGAAGGCCCCTCATCGCAGCCTCCATCTGGCTCATAGGAATTTACAAAGCTATCTGATGAACGGATGATCTTTTCGATCATTGCAGTCCGTGTGGCCGAATCCTGTTCAGCGATAGCAGCGACCTTCAGCATATTTGAGTTGATCCAGATGTTCCAGTTGTTCTGTTTTCCCCTGTCAGTAAATCCCATCCACCAGTAATTATTGCGCTCCATATAAGGCTTCAATACCCTTTTCTCTAATTCCAAATCCAACAGCTTCATCAAACCTGGCGCAACTTTCTCAAGTTGAGTAGTTAGCAGCAATTTTATCCAGACCATATCAGCAGCGGTCTCTGCGGCAAATAGGTCAATAATGGGATTTGAAGGATCAGGATCCGCGGTTTTCTTAGCAGTATAATAATGTGCTGGCAGGACCCAAGTGGTTTCCTCCATGATTAGGTTTAAACCATTCACTATTTCCGGCAGATATTTGCCACTGCCTGTTGCCAGTTCTGCCACACAAAGGACTGATAGTTTTGATCTTCTGCTGAGGTATAGATTCTCAAAGTTAACCCGGTTCCCGTTCTCCTTGTATTCACGGTAGTCGGAAATGCCAATAACTGACCAGGGCTGTTTCAACATATCATCTCCCCGCTGGGCGAAATTTTGTTTCACTTCCTTTGGTAATTCATCAATGCTCTTCAGCAACACAGCCCGCTCCCGATTTCGCCAGTTATTGATGTTGGAAATGGAAACTGCGCCTCCTTTTAACTTGTATTCATTAATTAAAAGGTTCCGTTGTCCAAACGCAAATGCACTTATCAGGGTGAATAGCATTAGAAATCCAGTTTTTCTCATAATGGGCCACGCTCTGGTTAATGATTGAAATACTTTAAAAATCATTTAATGAAGTTATCTGTAATTTAACATATAACGATTAGACCATTCTATTTAAAAATCTAAAAAAACTAACTCATAAATATATTATTGCAAAATGTACTAAGGAATAATGGGCCGCTTAAGAGATAATATTAAAGATAGACTTGGTGTTACCCAGATGTGCTAGAGGAATCCATACTAAGAGTTAAAAATTTGGCATAGCAATCCATTGGACTAACAGTTTAAAATGAATTCATAGAAATGGTCAAATCAGTTGAAGGTAAAGAGATTCGCAAAAGTAATGAGGATTTATACGGATGTACACGTATTAAGTGTTTATATTCCAACAACCAGTTGATTATCAGCTATAAATTTCGACAACTCATAAAAAATATACTAAATTACGTACACTTATTTAAAAAAATTGCCATAAACACCACCACCCAGATTACGAATTGCAAGTTAAGATCACAAAGGTAATTAATTCACATGATAGTGAAATAGAAAAGGTATTGGATTTATTTATAAATTTATATCGTCCATCTAGGAATGAGTTTGATGATTCATTTCGTGAGTGGATAAAACACCAGAGAGTAAATTTCTGAAAGATCACCTGGACAAACACTATGAGTCAAAAAAATAAAATCTTGATGGTGAAAAAAAGGAAAAGATAGAGGTAAAAGATTCTGATGATATATTTTAGCTATGCCGCTTCATCTTCCAAGTTTATACCTTCTGAATTAAAGTACCCTTGAAGTTCAACAAGTAACTTTTTAGATTCTTCAAAATTATCTCTTTGAATTTCGTTTTCTAGCTCTGCGTCTAAGAAGACATCATATCTAGCAATTTCAGAATAGTTTTGGAGTTTATTATAAGCCTTCCATGCATGCGGCTTAAACGGCGTAATTTGTTGTCCAGATGGATTTAGCGAAGATCTAATTTCAGAATGATTTTTCCCAGGGTTAACACCTCTATTTTCGCAGAAGGCCCTCAACAGGTGTAAAGCTGTATAAAATGTTGCGGTTATTTTCCAATCGAAAAAATTATCTGGATATGTAACACAACATTCAGAAACGAATTTATTATTATGCAGAGCTTGATTTATGTGGCCTTGCATTATTTTAATACCATTTCTTCAAGATCTACTTTATGTAATACCCTTTCTGGTACAAACTTAATATAAAGAGGTAGTCTGTTTTTTAGTCCTAATTCCTCGTAAAATTCCATAAATTCAAAATATGGCTCTCTATTTTCGCTTGTGTCGTCTTTAATACAGATGTAATAAACTAATTGTGCATCAGCCTCCAAAACAAAAGCCTTATTTATTTTTTCTTTTTGTGATCCTAAAAACCGAGTTATTAAATTTTGCACCATTTTTTTAAGACCCTTTAAAGATGCATTATTAGATTCTATCAAACCCTTTAACGGATCAGAGAAAAAATCATGCACGTATGAAGCTAATTCATTATTTACTCCCAAGTCATGTAAAGATTTACTTTCCCCGAATTTTTGATGAATACTTCCAAGAAAGTTACTTACGCTAGCAGTAATATCGTCTTCCTTATGTAATGTCGTAGACATAGTTTTATATGTTGTTGTTATACAAGTTAAGCCTGACTTATGCCCGGCTTTTTCTGTTGTTGTTGTACAATATATACCAAATATATACCAAATAATTAATTCAAAATAATATTTCTAGTTTTGACCAAATCATCAATAGGAGTGAGTCAATCAAAGATTTCACATGTTAAAACTTTGATATTGGTATGTACAGAATTCAATTAGAAGCAATCTAATTAGGCTGTGTTAAATAAATATATATAATATATATGAATGGTTCAATCATTCACTTCTTCATTTGTAGAGCTTTAAATCGCGTCAAACATAATATAGAAAATAGTTATTTGTGACAAAGATGTTACATTAATTTCTTGGTAGCAATAATCAATTAATCGAGTCATGACCAAAAAAACTACAATCTCGTGTATCATTCGTGGTAAAGCGGTATAATCTGTATATAAAATATTTTATATTCCAAAAGACACTTACCAACACACCCCCTTCTATAGAGAATTTAGAAACTGAAAAAGATGTTCGTACTAGGATTTTTTATGAATACCTCTTTTATAATATGATCTCTATTAACCACCATAACACTAGAGTTTGGCAGCATGAATAAAAATAGTAATGGTTTGACTTACCAATTAGAATCACTTTACTTGTTATTCTAATTAGTTCTTTGGTCTCTAATTCGATCAGAGAACCCTTGTAGGGGTTATGAGTTTTGATATAGTTGGACTGTATTGTCGCAATATTCAATATAGTCATCATCAAAACATAAAGTATCAAAGCCGCCAAAGGATTAATAACCGGGATATATCGGCTAAATAATCTGTTTTGTATACGATGCTTCCTAAATGTAATCAAAAAGAAAGATTGGGTTTGAGAAAGAAAAAGTATTGTAGTTAGCATTATACTTCCAGCCAACAATGCGAATTGAATTTTGCCATCTGTTATCTTAAATCCGAAATAAAAAACAAAACCCCCAAGAATAATTAATATGAATGAATAAGCTTAATTTGATTTAAGCTTTTAATTCCTTGCTGCTTACCAGGATTACTTAATGCTTTATGGTATTTTAAAGGCATTATACGTGCAATCATCCTTAACCACCAAGGTAATGCAAACAAAAAGCAATATTGAAAAAATAGTATTGATAATATTGCGGTAGCCACAAAGTCCTTAACAGACTGAAATAATAATTCTCCTGGTTCTAGATACACTCTAGGATTAAATCCAAAACGGTGATAAACGGTGATAATACATCAATATTGAAAAAAGTGACATTATCGTCGCCAAAATAGTAACCGGAACAAATTTCATGAGATGAATAGCTTGATTCCCTGTTGTCTGCTGTGGTGTCTGCATGCATCATCAAGATGCTATTTTATTTCCGAAGGCTAATAAGTACGTAAACTTTTGCCTGTTTTCTGGCTAGGTATCTTTGATTTATCAATTAAAAAACAATTAAAAACAGGTGAAGGGATTTCAAAAAGGCAAAAGGGGGTGCCCCACTAGCAGGCCAAAGGGCAAAAAAAAGCTTAGCGCGCCAACCTGGATTGAAGGCTTATTAAATAGAACAGGGAAGCGATTGAAAAGGAATTAGAAATGGCCGCCGTTCCTGAGAAAGTTGATATGATGTTAATCTTGCATCCCTAGCAAAAAAAATCAATAAGAATGGAAGACAAAGTGGAAAGGAAGAGATATTTAGTTCTTCAAGACGATAACTTTTTTTAAATATAAGTGCTTTGTTGACCGTCAAGATGGATAACAACTCTAGATACCTAGCACTTGTGGAACCCGGTTTAAATACTTCTTCTGCCAGCAGCTTTGGCTATATTTCTTGAAGATTAGAATCCTCAATTTCTTTTGCGAGGTCTAAAAATTTTTTACGCCAAGTATTATCTACAGGATAGTCAGATACATGGGCAGGGAGTATTGGATAGCCTTGCTGATTACTGCCTCTATGTTGATTTGACAGTCAATTTCCTCAGATCAGCCTCTTAATTGTCCGATCAATAACATCAATTTGGCCATTATTCTGAATAGACAAAGCTCTACTTTGAGCTTCTGCAATTGGTTCGATTCGATATGCCTCCGCTTCCTTTCTAATTGACGTTGGGCGATATAAAGTACCCACAACACTTTTTATAACATCCATTAATTTTTCCAGAGGTTTACCATCAATTTTGACAACATTGACTTCCAATTCCATACTTACATAATTTATAAGATTGTATGTACAACTGTATTCTAAAATAAAAAAGCCTTTTAAGTGTTTAGTTTACAATGATTTACTCTTATTAAGAGTACCGTTCAGCAGGAATATTTTCAGTATTTAGAAAACTTTTTAAGGCTAATAGAACCTATAATTCATGATTTGAAACGAGGTCTTTATCAAATAGACAAAAGTTTCACACAAACTCTCATCATTTTTGAATGTGGATCACACCTTCAATAGTCAACTTTTCAACCAAAATGTTGGCAGATATAAAGGCTAATAGAAATGGTTTTCAAAATTTATCTTAACGACTGGACAACAGTATTAGAATTCCGAGGCTGTGTCGTTTTGATTCATTTTTATCACCTTAACTTTATTTCCAACCTTTGATATAATCCGAAAGTTCAACTTATTAAAATGGGCCATATCAAGAGTATGATTTTCACTCGTATACTGTCTTTTGAAATCGGGGTAATAGACAATGTGTTCAGTTCTCTCGTCCGAAGATTGTCCAAAATTGGTAGTCACCTGATTATAAAGATCATCAAAGGATTCACTCTCCCAAATCTGAAGGTTGATATCAAATCGTTGACTTAGACAATTTCGGAACATAGCGAGAACTTCAAAGTTGAACTCACTCTCTATCCGGATACGGCCTACGACATCCACCCCGTCTTTGGTCGTGAAAGGTACGTCTGCAATTCGGTAAGTGGGAGCCATATAAAAGGGTTCACTTAGGACGACTAGAGATTCCTGGCTAACCGATGGAATTTTATACGAACTGCATTGTTGAGCTTCATCTTTAAAAAATATTCGCTTTACCTGCAAGATATAGGATTTGTCCGTGACAGCTACTCCTTCGTCTGACACCGGAAGTGGAGATTGTGATGGATATTTAAACAGAACAGTAATATTTTCTGCATCGATCGAGCTCTCGTTACTAACGGATAGCGGGAGTACTCCTAAATACTTCTCATTTTTGCTAGTGGCTTTAGGCATCCCGACAATGATATTGTGTGTCGAATCCGGGTCAAGACGATAGTTATAGAACAATATTTTAGGATTTGATTTTAGCGGATCTTGCTGCTTGTTCTCCATCTTTTTTTCTTTGCTACCGGCGTTAGTCGCCAGTGCATCAATCGCTCCGATGGTTACGCTCTCCAACGTTACCCCCGCATCGTCAAACAACTTAGCAAGCCTTTTTTGAACATCACTTGCAGCGACCTCGCGTTTTAACCGCAATCTGTTTGGCGTATATTGTTCCAAAATAGTTCTAGCTTCGACCAGGAATTTTGGCGGAAGATAGTTTAGCGCGTATTCATTTCCGGCGAACATCGCCTTTTTTGGATTGTTGATCTTGCAGGTGAACTGAATTTCCGTTCGGGCATGCGTCCCCTTTAAATTCAGCGGAAATGCATGTCCTGATGGTCCATATTCAAAAGAAAAGAACTGAGTTCCTGCTGGCATCGAATTGACCATTTTGGTCTTTTGTTGGTAATTGCTGCCTAGAGGACTGATAGAGCTCCACAGATTATGAGACATGTCATATTCAGCATCATCATCGGTTTGACCGCTCGGTTTAAACAGATTGCTAAAAAAGGACTTTACACCACTTTTGTTCTCGGTCGTTGATCCTGATTTTGTCTGATGGACTAAAAGTGGTAGCTCGTCAGCTAAAAGCGCATAAACCTGCTGCAACTGCTTCAGCTCAAGTTCTCCTATTTTTAACAGTAGATCATCAAAATCAATAACATGAGAACGGTAATCAAAAGAAAAAAAGGGATCGGTCTCTACTGTTATGCTATAACTTTTCTGCTTTTGTACTAACATAAAAAAGCGAATGGTAGGAAAGCGCAAGTACACCTTCCTGTCAATAATTAGCTGAAGTTTCTCATTGATCTTTTGGCTAGAATTTTCAGCAGTGACTTCAAAACCCGTTCCTAAAGAATCCGAACCAAGATCGAGTCCTTTGAAGGCATGTCCTTTTTTGTTTAGATTTTTAAGGTCGATCCCATCGACCAGATTGATCAATTTCATCACCAGATTTTCGCAATGTTTATGGGAATTAAGCAGTTTCAATTTTCCATTCTGGTGAAGTTCGGTTTTTAGCACGGCAAACTGGTAGCTGATGCGTTCAATATATCTACCGCTTTCGGTCATAGTGTTTGGTTTGGTTGAGTAGCGCTGGACTGGTCGCTTAACTAGCTAAAGCCCTGTTAAATATAGGTATAATTCCGTTTTATAAAAATTGTCGGCGGCCGTCAGATGACAAGAAAGCCAGAAAGTTTAAAAAGCCAAATGAGTTTAGTAAATTCATGGTCGAATAATTCATATCAAATTAACGCAATGGCCAAAAAACCGATACAGGACAAACCCGAAGAGTATCATAAGGTAACCCAAGTAACCAAGGAAGTATACTACTTTAAGGATGTAGAGAATAATATTGATCAAAAATCAAAAGAAGTTTTTCTAAAGGAGGACAAAGAAGTTCATTACCCTACACCCTATAAAGGAAAGGCCAAATACACAAACATCAAGCAATTTACTTATTTGGGATTCAACAAAAAATTGCCTGTCGGGGTATACAAGGTATTTACATTTGGTTATGGGTTTACCAAAACCCTTCGTCCCATAAGCGAGGCTTTGGATGCAATGAAGATTACCGATGTAATTATTGAGAAGAACGGCAAGACAGAGATTGATATCGCAAAAGGAATTGTCCGAATAGCGGATGATAAGCTTATAGAACTTAATACCGCTTTCTCCAGCCTTAGCGATAAACAAAAACTGGAAAGAGAACGTGCAAGTCAGCAATATTTGCACGATTACTTTCCTGCGCAGGTTCCCGCTCCGGCAAAATCCTACACATCGGGAGCCTTGGCAGCTACTCTTTTGGACTGGGGAAATGCCATGTCCGAATTCAGCAGTGCGGATAAACAGGCAATAAAGGAGCTTTTCGAGAAACTAACTCTCCTGCCAAACTTCTTTACCGATGCGAATCTTGCCAAAACCAAGGAGATCATTGACAATAAATTTATCCAAGCAGCACTTGATGAATTCGACAAACTTTTCGCCATCACATCAGATACGGCAGGTTTGGAGAAAAAATGGCAAGGCTTCCTGAAAACACACAGCTGGATATTTACCACCCTATTTGCCCAGCCGGTCATCTTGCATCAGAACGAGGCGTATGTTGGAGGAAACACCATCAGCAATCGTGGTAGCAAGTTCAATGATTTTTTAATAAAAGGAGGACTGAGCAGCAACGTATCTTTTGTTGAAATCAAAACACACTTAACTGGATTGCTACAACCTACCGCCTACAGAGGCGATAATGTATTTGCGGTGAGCAAAGAACTGTCAGGATGCATCGGTCAGGTATTAAACCAGCGAGATCATTTTCAAAAAAGTTACTATACCTTGATGCAAGGAAACAAGGAAGTCCAGACTTTTAGTCCCAAAGCATTGGTTTTGATCGGCAACCATGCTAACCTTACAGAAAAACAGATAGGTGCCTTTGAACTATATCGCAATAACAGTAAGGATGTAGAGATTCTGACCTTTGATGAATTACGGGTAAAAATACAAAGCCTCTTAACCATTATGACCGGAAAAGTTAAAACCAAATAGGGCACTGGAAACCTACCTTAAAAGATATAAGAACCAGTGCCAGTTTCTGATCGTGCTCGATCACGACCGTTTCAGCCGCAACCTGCCCGAGGCGTTGATGAAGATCGGTGAACTGGAAACCAAGTACGGGGTAAAAGTACTTTCGATCAGCGAGCGCGTCTATCTAGACACCTCTGATCCCGATGTGTTCATGAAACGTGCCGTTGAATACATGATGGCCAACAAGGAACTCTTCAACTTCAGAAAGCATACCAAACAGGACATCAGGAACGCAAAGGAAAGTGGACGCTACCTGGGCAGGACACCTTTTGGCTACAAGAACATCATCAACGGAAGCAAGCACAACCTCATCGAAATCTACCGTCCTCAGGCACTGCTTATCGAACGTATCTATCACGATTACTTGACCGGAATACCGCAATACTTTATCTACAAGAATGCAAAGACAATGGGCTTTACCCTGACCGGCAAATCGGTCATTCCCGAAATCCTGCAAAACTGTGTTTATGCCGGGCTGATCAAAGTTCCGGCCTTCGGTGATCTGCCGGAAAAAGTATGTAAAAGGGCTGCACGATCCGATCATTTCCGAAGCGGAATTCTGGTTGGTGCAATCGATGATCAGCGGTGCAAAACGCAGAACAAGGTTACAGCCCGCTGATTATTTCCCGTTAAGTGGCGTATTGACATGTTGGTGCGGGCAGAGCATGACCGCCGGTTGGACAAAAGGGCGCAAGCAATACTACCTGTACTACCGGTGTACTACCCATACTAATTACAACCTGCGGGGCGAGTTGCTTCACGAGGCCTTTGAAAATCTGTTAAAGGCCATCAGTTTCCAGCCGCACCAGATCCGCTTTCTGATCGAAACGGAAAAGACCTTGCTGGTACAGCCGATGCAACTGAAAATGGATAGGCACAAAGAAAAGGTAAAGCAGCTACAGGAGATCAACCAGAAAATCTACAAGCTGGAGGAAGGCTGATGAACAACGAGATCGAGAGCTCCACCTATCAAGTCTAGCTCCAAAAGTTCAAGCAAGAAAAGGCAGCGCTGGAGCTGGCACTTGAAGGCAATACCAAACCTAAGATCAACGCCGCGGACGACCTGGTCGAACGGTTGGTGCCCGAACTTGGCAACCTGTTCCAGATTTATGAAAAAGGAAACATCACGCAGAAGCATACCTTGATTAGAGGGGTGTTCAAAGATAAACTGGTGTGGGGTGGCGGTTTATTTAGAACCGCTTTTATCGATCCAACGTTCTACGATAACGTACTGAAAGTCAATGAAAAAGGGTTGCTTTTATATGAGCAACCCTCTCCGGTTTTGGGCTTTAGCCCGGTTAGTACCCCCGGGCGTACTGAAATCGAACCAGTTCATGGATGATTTGAACATAATTGCTTCAATACTAATGTGATAATTAAGATGAGTTATTTTTGCATGCGGAATTGTTTTTTGCAACAATTCTTTGGTAATTTGTATTTGATCTGCTTGGGAATACAATTGTAACTCCCACTAAAATATAAATATGCATACAACTGATAGTACAAATGCTTCAATATTGCTACAGGTTACAAATAAGTTTTCTTTGAGCCTAGCATAACGGAAATCTTGTCTTGGCTGCGCAGAAAATCGGACTTAAAATTGGATTGCTAACCGAAGAGCTTGAACTTTAAATGATTATAGCTTGGTTTCACTACACAAGATATACAGGCCATGAACATAAGCTATCTCAAATGATTTTGCTAATATTATCATTAGAATTTTAGATACATTTAATCCTTCGTTTTTGATATAGCGCAAATTATCAAAAACTCATCATCAAAAACTAAAATTCTGATTTGAATAATGGAATGGGTTTATGATAATCAGCAAAAAGAAAAAGAGATATTTAATGATTGTCTGGAACGTTATACTTTGCTTAAATGCATCAGCATTTGCTTAGAGTCGCTTATCAAAAAAGGAGGGAATAATGAAAATAAAATGAATGGAATAAATTTGCCTATTTATAAAAATGAAAGGGCAACTAGAATGCTGCCCTTAATCAATTAATGCTCACGGTGATTGGCATCTTAAGCAGCTACTCCTGTCATTCTTCTGCATTCTTCCGCACAAGCCTTACAAGCATCTGCACATTCCTGACAATGCTGGGTATGATGATTACTACACTCATCTCCGCATTGCTGGCAAATATCTGCGCAAATACGGCAAATGTCTTGAGCAAAAGAGCTACCCATACTCATCAATTGAGCGGCAGAGTAGCAGATGGCTGCACATTGCATATCAAGCTCAATACACCGCGCCATCATTTTCACGTCTTCTTCCTGAGTGCATGAACTTGCACAATGATTGCAAATTGAAGCACACTTTAAGCATGCATCAATACAGTTTTTCCATTCATGGTATCCCATAACTTTAATTTTTTAGGGTTATAAAAAAAATTCCTATATAGATAACATGGTTATTTCCAGGCGGTTTCATTTTGTTTAAGAAAAGCTTTAATCCCGTGATATGATGCTTGTTTAAACGGTAGAAGAATAAGAAACTGGTTCTCGTATTCAAATAAGGAGGAATAGTGATAAATTAAATTCTCAACACCTACTTTAAGATTTTGCACATCATTTTATTAGTATTATATTTGCAATACGGAAATGGTGTCCTTCCGATTCAACCGCTTTTTTCAAAAGCTGATGGCGCCTACAATAGAAATTCCAGCAGGTAATAAAATCTGCCGGTCAAAGTATTGTAGGTGAAAAAATTAAAAATAAATTCTCAACTCTTATTGCTGGCAGCTATCTTAATTGCGCTTGTCTTACTTTGTCTGTCTGCCAAAGTGAGATCAGTGTTAGCAATGGTCCTGCCGGTTGAAACTGAATGGTTCTTGTGGATAAATCAGCACCATAATGCATTCTGGGATACGATCATGTACTGGGCCAGTGATAAGCGTTTTTGGCTTCCTTTTTATGCCTTCATTATTTATTGCCTCTTCCAGAATTTCTGCAAAAAAATTTGGCAGGTTCTTATTACCATTGCGCTACTAGTTGCTAGTGCAGATCAGATTGCTTCAGGACTGATTAAAAACACCGTTAAGCGTCTACGCCCTTCCCATGAACCGAATCTAACTACGATCATTCATTTAAGTAAAGCAGGTGCGGGTGGGATGTATGGATGGCCATCCGCTCTTTCATCACCTATCTTCAAAAGCATTCTTTCCGCTGGTTCGGCATTTACCGGATCATTGCCGGAGCAACGGTTCTTGTACTCATTTACTTTGGAATTATTCAATAACGGAAAATTAACATAAAACTATGTGGTGGATCTACGCGCTATTATCAGCTTTCTTTGCTTCCCTTACGGCCATCTTTGCAAAAGTCGGCGTAACCAATGTCAATTCTGATTTGGCTACTGCCATACGAACGGTGGTAATACTGATTGTAGCCTGGGGGATCGTAATGGCCAGAGGCGAACTTAAAGGAATTACGGAACTGTCAAAGCATAACCTGCTATTTCTTTTTTTATCTGGCCTTGCCACCGGCTTGTCCTGGATATTCTACTACAAGGCTTTGCAGATCGGGAAAGTGTCCCAGGTCGCCCCTGTTGATAAGTTGAGTGTTGCCCTAACTATTATACTTGCAATGGTGTTCCTGAAAGAAGCTCTTACCCTGAAAGTATTCTTTGGTGCCCTGCTGATCATTGGGGGAACACTGGTTTTGATCTTTTGAGAAACTCAATTATTTGTAAGCAACCGAAATACTAAAAATCAATATAAAACAAAAAACTATGAAATTAACTAAAATTCATGCCCGTGAAATTTTGGATTCCAGGGGCAATCCGACAGTAGAAGTAGAAGTCACTCTTAACGGAACAACAGCAAGGGGTATTTCTCCATCCGGGGCAAGTACGGGTGAAAAAGAAGCCGTAGAGCTTAGAGATGGTGATCCAGAGCGCTATAATGGTAAAGGCGTGGAAAAAGCAGTAAAAGGGATTAACGTCGAAGTCGGCAAATCAGTCACCGGCTTATCCTTTGAGGGTCAGCAGGCCTTCGATGATCATATAATTGGTCTGGATGGAACCGAGAATAAATCAAGGCTCGGCGCAAATGCGATGCTTGCGGCCTCAATCGCCTTCGCCCGGGCTTCGGCCGTTGCAAAAGGGATTCCCTTGTATAGGCAGCTAGTGGAAAGGGAAGGTTACGTAATGCCCGTACCGTGCATGAATGTCATTAATGGGGGAAGGCATTCTGATAACAACATCGATTTTCAGGAATTTATGATTGCCCCTCATAACGCCCCCTCGTTTAAGGAAAGTATCCGTATGGGCGAAGCTGTTTTTCATTCCCTGAGAAGTCTGCTAAAAGCGAAAGGCTATTATACCGGAGTTGGTGACGAAGGTGGGTTTGCGCCAAATCTGAGTTCTAATGAGGAAGCCGTCCAAATCATCATGGAAGCGATACATATTGCCGGTTTTGCTCCAGGCAAGGATATTTCCCTTTGTCTTGACCCAGCGACCAGCGAAATGTGGAATAATGGAAAATATGAATTTTATAAAAGTTCTAAAGAACGGATCACAACAGATGAAATGATTGGCTTTTGGGAAGGATGGTTAAAAGAGTACCCAATTATCCTGTTGGAAGACGGGTTGGGCGAAAACGATTGGGAGGGATGGAAAAAGCTGACCAGCCTTTTGGGAGACAAAGTGGAATTGGTTGGAGATGATATATTCTGCACCAACCCGAGTATTATCCAGCAGGGAATCGACCAGGGCATTGCAAACAGCGTACTGATTAAATTGAACCAGATCGGTACAGTTTCCGAAACGCTAAAGGCCGTAGAACTAGCCCAAAAAAACGGTTACAATTGCTTTATTTCTCACCGCAGTGGTGAAACTGAAGACACGACAATTGCGGATCTGGTTGTCGCTACCGGTGCGGGGCACATCAAAACAGGAAGTGGCTGCCGCTCTGAAAGGGTATCTAAATTTAACCAGTTGCTTCGGATAGAAGAAGAACTTGGTGATAGGGCATCATTTGCAGGAATCAATACTTTTTATAAAAAATTATAAATCAGCCGCTAACCTACAATGAAACATAATAAATTTTTATTTGAACACCTTTCGGTTTTTAAATATGCGGTTCGATGGACGCTGCTTATACTTCCTGTTGCCATTGCAATAGGAAGTATGGTTGCCTTGTTCCTTTGGCTGCTAGGCTGGGCCATTCACTTTCGCTTTCAGCATACCTGTCTCATTTTTCTGCTACCTTTAGCAGGTATTGTGATCCACCTGATTTATCAGTCAGTTGGTAGGTCCTCAGAAAAAGGAAATAACCTGATCATGGATGAAATCCATAGGCCGGGTGGTGGAGTGCCCAGGCAGATGGCGCCAGTAATCTTAATAACTACAGTGATTACCCATTTGTTTGGCGGATCGGCTGGAAGAGAGGGAACCGCGGTACAAATCGGAGGAAGCATCGCAGGAATGTTTAGCCGCTGGTTTAAGCTAAATGAGGTAGACACCAAGATGCTCCTTACCGCGGGAATTGCAGCCGGGTTTGGGGCGGTGTTCGGAACACCGCTCACCGGTGCCATATTTGCAATGGAAGTTCTGGCCATTGGAAGAATAGAGTACAAGGCTTTACTTCCCGCATTAATTGCCAGCGTGCTTGGTGATCTTACTGTCTCTGCCTGGGGCATCCATCATACCGCTTATCACATCGATCTCATAGAGAAAAGTGCCTACTTTCTATCTGAATACCTGCCGGTAAACCTACTCCTGCTTAGTAAGGTTATTCTAGCATCCACATTGTTTGGTCTGGCCAGCTACCTGTTTGCTGTAATGGTGCATGAGATCAAGGCCTTTTTTTCTAAAGTATGTAAGATCCAGTGGCTTATTCCTGTTATCGGTGGTCTGATTATTATAGGCTTGACTTACGCCATCGGGAAACCGGATTACTTAAGTTTGGGCGTGGATAGCGAATACCAAGGAGCCGTTACAATT
The DNA here is from genome assembly GCA_040385565.1 of Bacteroidota bacterium. GTDB lineage: Bacteria > Bacteroidota > Bacteroidia > Sphingobacteriales > Sphingobacteriaceae > Pedobacter. The sequence goes on from JAZKHD010000008.1 coordinate 228,184, forward strand.
CCCTCTGCTTTTCAGCCTGGTGGAGCAGATACTTGGAGCTGGTTATGGAAGACCATTTACACAACTTTAACATTAGGAACTGGATTTAAAGGTGGTGAGGTAACGCCTTTGTTTTATATTGGCGCAACATTAGGCAATGCACTTTCGACCTTATTAAATGCTCCAGTTAGTTTGTTTGCTGCCCTTGGATTTATTGCTGTTTTTGCTGGTGCAACGAATACACCCCTTGCCTGTACGATTATGGGTATAGAACTTTTTGGTAGTGAATACACCATGTTTTTTGCGGTAGCCTGTTTTACAGCCTATTTTTTCAGTGGCCATTCAGGTATATATTCTTCACAGCGTATTGCGGTACCCAAAATATTTACGGGAACATAAAATATTGACTTATCCTGTTCCTGTGGATTATCATAAAGAGGTGAAATTTTTATAAGATCCTTGACCAATGCAATCAGCAATTTATATCAAAAAACAACGCTATATCGACCGCTTTCCTTCCTCTCTTTTCTAAAGCATCAAGTACAGATGATTTAACTGCCTATGTTGTTTTAATAAGGTAGAGCAGTAAAAGTATACTAGCTATGAAAACTAAAGCGGTTAAAACTTTAACAAAAAGTGTTGAATGGTAATACACCCCCTGATTCAATTGTTCTTTCGTTGAATTATATCTTAAGTAAGAACAAATGATAGTAATTGCTCCCAGGGCAACTAGAAAAATCCCGATAATGCGGGAATCTCCGGTTTGGTGCAGGGGCACTTTACTCCCCAGTGCGGCACTGATCTGCTTGATAAATAGCGAGAATTTCATCACCACGAAGCCAAATCCCATGATACCAATACTGGTTCTGATCCAGGCCAAAAATGTTCTTTCATTAGCCAAATGGTCTCCTGCATGCTGTTTGGTGTTTTCCTGATCTTGAATTTTCATCTTGTTCTGTATCGGTATATTACAGCAATATATTTGCATGTTATGTCAATATCGATGCCAGTTTGGAGATGATAACCCTGGTATCCCGGATGCAAGTAAGCCTGTTTGATTCAGTGCCGGCAGGATAGCAGGTAACTGCAATTTCTTCGATAAACGATAAGCCTGATAGGTCAATAGATTCTTTAACCTCTTGTTCAATGCTTTTCATTAGGATCATGATTAATCGGGGTTGATATGTTCTGATTTTATGAGCTAATTGCTCTATTCCCCCCTGCCTCTGGTTTTTTCTGATTTTAACTGACGATTTATCAATAGGTGTACAAGTTAGATGTTCCAAAAAGCATCCCGTGCCTTTAAAGAACTGCAAAAAATCTTCTACAGATTTAAAATCGCCAAATACCTCACTAAATGCAAGATAAATTGTTCGAAACAGATTAGTATTTCCCAGGTAAAAATGTTTATCGTCACCTCCAGGAGCTTCAGAAACAAAGAGCAGCAGCACTTTAGCTGGCTGATATTGCCTCGAAATTTCGGTAACACTATACATTATAGTTGTAGCTTTTAGCGAAGCGCATAAATAGTTCCGCCAGAGCGTCCTGCTGACCATGAAGCTGAATGAAATGAAACGGCCTTTCGATAACCATATCCTTGATATCTATGATGCGGCATTCATTATTCTTGAGCTCTTTCAATATGGAGTGGATAGATAAAAAAGCCAGGCATTTGCTGTGAATCAAATAGGATTTAATGCTTTCGGTACTACCTAACTGCATTTCTATATTTAAGTCCCCCACCTTTATCTGGTGTGCTTTTAAAGCATATGCAATAACATCTAGTGTACCAGAACCAGGTTCACGAAGTAATAAATCATAATCCTTCAACTCATTCGGTTTGATCATTTCCTTTTTCATGGCATAATTGTGACCAGAACACACCAGCACCAGCTCGTCTTTTAGATATTGTTCGTATTTAATCTGTGGGTTCCGGGAGATGCCTTCAATGATTCCAAAATCTATTTCCTTAGCAATCAAACGCTGCTCTACATCTTCTGTGTTTCCGGTAACCAGTTGAATTTGTATATCCTTAAACTTATTGTGAAACTGTGCCAATACAGGTGGAATGATATATTGTGCCACAGTACTGCTGGCACCAATCCTCAATATTCCTTTATGCTGTTTAGTAAGTAGATTCATATCATATTCCAGTTCCCGGTAAGTTCCAAAAATCTGTTCTGCGTAATGCAACAATAATTCGCCGGCTGGGGTGAGGCTGATTTTTTTGTTTCCACTGCGTTCAAATAATGACATTTTGAACTCCTGCTCTAATTCTTTAATGTGTTTGGTTACAGCAGGCTGACTGATAAATAACTCTGCCGAGGCCTTTGTAAAATTCAGCCTTTTAGCGACAGCATAAAATACTTGCAAACGGAAATCTATCATACACGGTTTTAGTAGATAACCTAAGATACAAACAATTTGTTTCAACGGGTACTGACATCATAACCTTACGTTATCATCAATAACTTTTTATGCTTTTTCTGATGAGTAGAATAAATGCACATTTGTAACAGAAAAATATTGGTTATGAATAAGGAATCAACAGAAAAAGAAATCAGACAAGCACTTATATATACAGCCAGGACAACGGCTATCATTGCGTTTCTATTTGTTGCTTGTGGAACCATTTTCATCTGCACTTTATTTTTTAATGGGCAGCCAGATGTAGTGACAGCAAAAACCAAACAGGATGTGGAAACCGGTATAGCTGCTGTTAACGTCAAAAGCCAGGTTGTACCTGCTGATGCCTGGAAAGCGCCTGATGAAAATACGATTCCGGCGGACACCAAGTACGGCCAGATGATCAGGTATGGCAAAGAATTAATAGCACATACGAGCAAATATTTTGGGCCAAATGGATCCATAGCCCGTATTACAAATGGTATGAATTGTCAGAATTGTCACCTCGAGGGTGGAACCAAACTGTTCGGAAATAATTATGCTGGTTTTATTTCCAGTTTTCCTAAAATGAGTGGCAGATCAGGAAAGGTTGAACCTGCATCGGCACGTATTGCAGAGTGCTTCAATCGAAGTCTTGCAGGCAAAGTACCAGACGAATCTAGTAAAGAGATACAGGCAATGCTGGCTTATATGAAATGGCTTGGAACAGGTGTAAAAAAAGGGGAGAAAGTGTTTGGAACGGGAACCGAAAAATTAAAATTCCTGGATAGGGCAGCGAATGTCAAACATGGAGCGATTTTATATACCAGTAAATGTCAAAGTTGTCATGGTGCAAATGGTGAGGGAATACTTGATGAAGACAAACTAACTTATGTTTATCCGCCATTATGGGGCAAACACAGCTACAATGATGGCGCAGGGATGTATAGACTCAGTAACTTTGCGGGGTTCGTAAAGAACAATATGCCATATGGTGCCAGATATGGAGATGCGCAGTTAAGTGATGAGGAGGCCTGGGATCTCGCTGCTTTTGTGAACTCACAGCCAAGACCACATAAAGATCAGGGAAAAGATTACCCTGATTTGTTAAAAAAACCTTTTGATGCGCCATACGGACCATATGCCGACAAATTTTCTGAAAATCAACATAAGTATGGTCCATTTGCACCAATTGTAACCTCCGAAAAACAAGTAAAACTAACAACTAAATAAATCATCAAAATCTAAAATCATGAAAAAAATAACCTTAATCTGTACATTATTTTTGCTGATCGCAGCAACCTCGGCCACTTTTGCCCAAGCTACACCTGCTAATTTTACAGGGGCAAAAGCCACCCTGAAAAATTATAAGGCACTGTATGTAATCAATAACGGTGATGAGAAAAAGATTGCAGGAACACTTCGAAACCTAAAAAATGCACTCGACGATCCCAGGTTAAAAGGGAAAATCAATGCAGAACTTATTGCCTTTGGAGATGGCGTAGCTGTTTACCAGAAGAACGGATCTTTTGAAAAAACATTGTTAGAACTGCAATCCAGAGGAGTAATTCTTGCACAATGTGAAAATACCGTCAGAGAAAGGAAAATCGAAAAAAATACCTTATTTGATTTTATCAGTTATGTACCCAGCGGCAATGGTGAAATCATCATCCGTCAATATCAGGGATGGGCAGTTGTACATCCTTAAACCAAATAATTAGAAAATCATGAAATACATAAATCACACCTTTTTAGCCACAGTTGCATTTTTATTGCTTTGTGGAAATGTTAAGGCCCAGGATCATCGCTTTGATCCGCCCTGGAATACTCCACCTGAAAGTAAAGTTCAGTTCACAGTACCTGGAGTAGACAATGTGCCTGATCTTTTTGGAGACATTAATGATCCCCAACTGGTGGTTTTCTTTGCCGGTAACCAGTTTATGTGCATTGACGAATTAATTGCAGCCTTTAAAAAGTCATATCCACATTATCAGCGGGTATTTGCCGAAACGCTTCCCCCAGGCATTTTAGCCCAACAAATAAAAACCGGTAGCATTGTGGTGGGCAACATGAGAATTACCTTAAAGCCGGATGTTTATACAGCTGGTAAGAACCGGATAGACATGACCCCTGAATGGTTTAGCAAAACGACTTTATATGCTAGAAACAGGTTGGCAATCATGGTCCAAAAGGGAAATCCGAAGGCATTGAAGTCACTCAAAGATTTAGCAAATAAAGAGCTGAGGATCAGTATGCCCAATCCAGAGAATGAAGGGATCGGTAAACGTATTGAAGAAGCCTATGTGAAAGCTGGAGGGGAAACATTAAAATCTACCATCATGGAAGATAAAGTTAAAGATAAGACTACTTATCTTACCATGATCCATCATCGCCAATCACCAATGAGGATCCTATACAACGAAAGTGACGCCGCTCCAGTATGGTATACTGAGGCCTACTATCAGAAAATGATTGGCCATCCTGTTGAGCTCATTGAAATTCCTGAAAAAGAGAATATCCATGCGCAATATATAGCGGGACAGTTAAAAGATGCGCCACATCCGGCCGCTGCAAAAGATTTTATGGATTTTTTGATCAGTCCGCAGGCTGCTGCCATCTACAAAAAGTTTGGTTTTGATTTACCTTAAACATAAACACAATGAAAAATATATTTTTAACCATATTGTCAGTCGTTGCTGTAGTGACCATTGGGAATGCACAAATCCCAAACGATACTTTATATGTCTATGGTCCCGGTGGGCCGCTCGGACCGATCAATGAATGTGCGAAGGTTTTTGGAAAGCAGCATGATATCGTAATTAAAGTCACTGCCGGGCCAGATAATGAATGGATGCCGGATGCAATGAAACATGCAGATCTGTTCTTTGGAGGAGCAGAATACATGCTTTCAAAATTCATGTCTGACCACCCAAACATGATAGTGGCGAACTCTCGGACAGAGTTATATAAACGTGCGGCAGCGATCCTGGTACGGCCCGGCAATCCTAAAAACATCAAAAATCTGGGCGATCTCTGTAAACCAGGTGTGAAAATTCTTGATGTGAATGGGGCTGGGCAAATGGGGCTTTGGGAAGATTTGGCAGGTCGACAAGATCTGATTGCAAACATACAGCAGCGTATAGCAGGTACATTTGCAAATTCGGCATTGGGTATTGCTGCATGGAAAAATGATCCTCAATATGATGCCTGGATAACATTTGGCTCCTGGCATAACCGTTTACCAGACCTCACCTCAATGGTTAGGATTCCTGTTACACAAACAGTCTATAGAGGTACACCTGTAGTGAGGGGTAGCACTGGTACGCATAAGTCGGAAACTGAGGATTTTATCAAGTTTATGCAATCCGATAAAGGACATCTCATTTTCAAAAAATGGGGTTGGGAATAAATAATGTCTAAAAACTTATCTTCTATAACATGAAGTTATGGAAGATAAGTTTTAATGATTTGATCGGGGTTTATTAGTTATGGATCTTTGAATTAGAAAATAAAGACAATCAAAATTATGACACAAATCAAAGACAATTCAAATTCTTCTAAAATAAAGGCGGGTAACCTGCTAAACTTAAATTTAAACACCCGTAAAATTATCTTCATCCTGGCAGTTTTGCTGTGCCTCTTTCCATTTATGTCGCCTCCTTTAGCCTTATTGCTAGGATTAGTATTGGCGCAACTAATGGAACATCCCTATCTGCATTTAAATCACAAGGCCACAAACCTGCTGCTAAAAATTTCTGTTGTCGGGCTAGGATTTGGAATGAATGTATTCAGTGCAATGAAAGCAGGAAAAGAAGGCGTACTGTTTACCGTAGTTTCTATTTTCGGAGTGCTTATCATTGGTTTTATCCTGGGAAAAGTATTTAAAATAGAACGTAAAACATCTTTTTTGATATCAGCTGGAACGGCGATCTGTGGTGGAAGTGCTATTGCTGCATTGTCGCCTGTAATGAACGCAGAAGAAAAACAGATCTCCGTTGCAATGGGTACTGTTTTTATACTCAACTCGGTGGCCTTATTTCTTTTCCCCGCTATCGGACATGCGCTTAACTTGTCACAGTCACAATTTGGTATGTGGTGTGCCATTGCTATTCACGATACCAGTTCTGTTGTTGGGGCAGCCAGTAAATATGGTGAACAAGCACTACAGATAGCCACAACTGTTAAGTTAGCCAGAGCACTATGGATTGTTCCCGTAGCGTTTGGTACATCTTTCCTGTTCAAAAGCAACAATAGCAAAGTTAGTATACCCTATTTTATAGGGCTATTTATCCTGGCAATGATCGCCAACACCTACTTACCTTTTATTAAGCCTTTTGCGCCCTACTTTGTAGCATTAGCAAAAGCAGGCTTAACTTTAACCTTGTTCCTGATAGGAAGCGGACTCTCATTTACTATCTTGAAAGCAGTGGGGATAATGCCACTGTTACAAGGCGTAATTTTATGGATAGTAATTTCAAGTGCTGCATTATGGGCAGTTATATCTTTGGTTTAAAATACATTAGTTACTGATCATCACCAGCTTTTTTGAAAGATCATCAATAAGAACCACATGTTTATAATCGGCGCCACCTGTTCCTACACTCTTAATTATCCCCGAGGATTGACCGCTAAAAGCTCCTTTTTCATCGGTCTTAAAAGAATTGATGACATAATCTGCGTTAAACGTATCATTTGAGGAGTTGGTTAACGCTAAAGTATACGAAGTATTTGGCTCGAGTTTTTTAAAGTCCTGTTGGACAAGATCAGTCAAGCCTACGCTTCTTACGTTTAGCATGCCTGATGACATTGAATTATCCTTATTCATCAATTTAATCACCTGACTTTTGTCTGCAAGATTAAGCGGGGTTAAATTTTCTTTTGAGGCATTTGCAGGGCTGGCATTAGCGGCGTACAACAATGCTTGCGGACATTGTCCAATAGCAATGGTTTTTACAACGGCCATTTTTACCAGATCAACCACTTGTACCTGGTCATCATTTTCTAATCCGACATATGCAAATTTACCATCTGCCGAAGTCCAGACGCCATGTGGCAATGATCCTGTCGCAACGCTATCAGTAAGCTTGAAATCTTGTGAAACACTAAATACTTTTAAGCTGTTTTCTCCGCCAATGGTTGCCAGCATCACAGGTGAATCATTAACTAAAGTAAAAGTGACATGGTTGGTAATTGGACCTGTATTTAGTACTGTATGTATCGTATTTGTCTCCGTGCTGATGACAGTGATCTTCCCTACATCCTTATGTGTCAATGCAATCCATTTCCCATCAGGACTACAGAATATATTTGGAGAAAATGGACTAACTACTGGAATACGCTTTACAATAGCATAAGAAGTTGCATTCACTACATCCACTTCTGCAGTAAAGCTGGAACAAATATAAGCCCATTTTCCATCTGGAGTAAAAGCAACCATTCCCGGGCCGTCGGCTACTGGAATTTGCTTGATTTCAATCAGTTTATTTGCATCAATTACGCTGATATACGATTCTCCTCTTACCGATATCCATGCCTGTGATCCTGAAGGGTTAAAGGTTGCCTCATGCGGTGAACGTCCGATATAAACAGTTTTTAAAACTTTATTTTTTGCTGTTGAAATAAAGGTTACTGAATTTGATCCAATGGAAACCGCTGCTAGTAATTGCCTTTTAGGGGAATAACCCAGGCCATGAACCAGGGCCTGTCCCTTATATAGAGGACTTAAGATATCAGGTTGGGGTTTACCAAGAACAATATTTCCTAATAGCGTTTGTGTTGAGGGATCTAAGACAGAAACCGTATTAGATATCTGATTGCCTGTATAAACCCTGTCTTGGGCATAGATTGATTGTGCTTTTGATTGTAGGGCAAAACTGAATATTAATAGCGTAAACAAGGATATCTTTTTCATATGTTAATGGGAGTTTGTAAATGTCTTCATTTGTTGGATTTCTATCTGTTCATCTGAGATAATATTCTCGGCCAGTCTTTTTACATTTTTATTTTTTCCATACCGCAACTCAACTTTAGCCATGTCGATGGCAGCCTGATGGTGAGGAAGCATTATCCTTGCAAAGGACAGATCAGTATCAGACAATTGTTTTTCTTCAGGCATTTGTTCCATCATCACTTTCATCATCTTCTGGTTGGCGTTTTGATGTTGGTTGCCTGTAGCGATAAATCCTTCAGGATGGCTGAGCAGGAGTCGCATTTGCTGAATCTGGGTTTGTTGCTCAGCTTTGATACTTTTAGCTAGCTGAATCATTTCTTTATTTTTTCCGGTCTTAATCTCTTCTTCTGCCATATCAATAGCACCCTGGTGATGTGGGATCATCATTTGTATGAAATCTCTGTCTGCAGATGTGGTAGCTGATATTTCATCCATCTTCATCATCATATGAGCCATTTGCCCAAGGAAGACATTTTTTTTAGTTGCCATTTGCATGTGTTCATGTTGTGCTCGTGCAGAGAAACTAGCAAATAGTAGAAGTATAGACGTGAATCTGATCATGGTTTGATGTAGAATATTAATTGTGATAAACTGTTTATGCCAAACAAGCCTTATGCGATAACCGCAAGATCCTGAAATTTGTTCTTATTGAGCTATATTACATCTACATCAATTGGCGAGATAAAATTAACCATGTAAGTTCTTCTGTCTAAATCATGCTCCATGGGTTGCGTTTTGCCATTTTGATCTGTCGCTCTAGCCATTAAACTATATCTTCCAGTCTTAGCAGGAACCACCCATTCAAATTCAAATAGCTGCCAGGCGAAAGGGATAGCAGGACCAATTAATTTTGCTGGTTGCCATGAATTTCCTTTATCCGTGCTTATTTCTACTTTCGATAGGTTACTATCACCTGACCATCCTGCACCCCTTACTTGATAAGGTTTTCCAGCCGGCACCGCTTCAAACAATACCGGCCTTGATATTTCAGACTTAACCAATGTAGTGGTTACGGGCGTCAAGGTAGGTAGTCCTTCAACACGCTTCCAGTAAGCATATTCAATCGTCTGCCAATAGCCATCAAACGGCTTTTCAGATGCAGTAATTTTCATCAGCCATTTCACAGATGCCATACCATACCATCCTGGAATAATTGCCCTTGCCGGGAAACCATGTTCAGCACTCAATGGTTTTCCATTCATTTCATAGGCGATGATGATGTGATCCTGCATTGCTATATTTAACGGAATGCTTCGGGCGAATTTGATTTTTCCTGGTGATTTCGGCTCTTCTGTAATCATCCCCTCATCATTCCCTTCCAAAATAATGTCTACCGTACCCACCTTTATGCCAGCCTTCTTTAACAATACGGATAAAGGTACTCCTGTCCATTCAGCATTGCTGATCCCACCTTGTTCCCATCCTAAACCCTTCACTTTTGGGGCGAGGTTAGCACGTCCGTTTCCGGCACATTCTATAGTAGCCATTACCTTTTTTGCAGGAAGCTTTTTAAGTTCGCTCAGATTGATCTTTATGACATGATTGGTGTTGCCGCCAATCTCTAATTCCCAATTTGTAGCATCAATATTGGGAATATTAAAATGACTCCTGATGAAGAACTGGTTATTTGGAGTAATCCTGTTTTTTAACGTAGGAAATGGAAACTCCATATTTAATGGCTTTTTCTCTCGCGTAATAAGTCCTGGAAAGTCATTGTCTTCTCTGGTTTGTTGAATCTCCTTCGCCGAAGCCCAGGATGGTATTGTTGCGCCAGCTATCACCGGGATAATTCCAGTAACAAAATTACGTCTGTTTAACGTGTAGTTTTGTGATGTTTTGTCGTTTTTCATTTCAATAAATGTAGGTGATTACAATATAGCCAAAAATCTCTCATAGGATAACTTGTATTCTTCCTTTTTCTTGATGGTTGAAAGGAAACAACTGTAGACTTTACTTCATCGCTGGCCTGCTAGAAAAGACACAATAGTTCTATAACTGTTTATCAAATACTCATCTCAATTTCTATCAAAAAACGGTCGTTATCTGAGAAGAGTTTTCTGAAATTATTCTAAGTATTTATGAAATGGGATCTTGCAGTTGGTAAAATATTGTTTTATACAGGCGTATAAGTCCGCAAGCAATGGATAGACATGTCCTTGAAATTCAACGGTTCGACCTTAATACGGCTGGGGTGAATCATATACCCTAACCGGAGATCGAACCATCAAAAATCCTTATTTCTGGACAATAGAGCAGGTTTTTAAAATGAAAAACCCCTCTTTACTTACGTAAAAAGGGGCTGTACCCCCAGACGTACTGAAATCGAACCAGTTTGTAGAAGATTTGATCGTAATATCTTCATTACCAATTCGATAACTAAAACGTGTTATTTTTGCATGCGGAATTGATTTTAGTATAATGCTATTTTTTAATGGCACGTTTTGATTTACTTGGAAGTAAAATAGTAGCCCCCATTAGAATATAAATATGAAGCCAATTGATAGTTCGCTATCGCTTCATTAGTTAACCATTCTTCAGCTGGAATAGATTTCGAAGCTCCAGTTTTAAAATTAGGAATAAATGTGCTCAATTTCCTGTTCGGATCTAGGATGACAAGTTTGTTGTTCTTGATATAACCCAAGCTTTGATAGGTGCTGATAAATGCCCTTTGCTGTTCATCTTTCATCTTAAATACATCCTGCCCAAAGAATTTACTTTGATAGCTGAAGTTCAGCAATCCAAGTATTGAAGGACCGATATCAATCTGCGCAACAAGTTTTTCAAATTTGCCCGGCCTAATATGTTCTGGAGCATACATAATCATTGGGATATGATATTTGTCTACAGGCAGTTCGACCTTTCCCGCACTTGATGCACAGTGATCTGCTACGATTACAAACAGCGTGTTCTTAAACCAAGGCTTAAGTTTTGCTTCCCTGATAAATTTGCCAATTGCATAATCAGTGTATTTTACCGCACCTTCTCTTCCCGTATGGGATGGTATGTCAATCCTTCCTTCTGGATAGGTGTAAGGGCGATGGTTGGAAACGGTCATGATCTGTGCAAAGAATGGCTTGCCATTTTTGTAATCTTTATCAAGTTCCCTGAGCGAAAGCATAAAAAGATCTTCATCTGCTACGCCCCAAGTATTTTCATAATGGATTTCCTTTTCGCTTAATGCATTTCGGTCGGTAACTTCATATCCGTTTTGAGAAAAGAATTCATTCATATTATCAAAATAGCCGTAACCTCCATAAATAAATCTACTATTATAGCCTTTCGATCTGAATACACTTCCCAATGTAAAAAGGTTTTTGTTGTTCTGCCGTTTTACAATAGATTGCCCAGGGGTTGGCGGAATACAGAGAGATAAAGCTTCCAGACCTCTAACCGTTCTTGTTCCCGATGCGTAAAGATTAGTAAAGAGAAGCCCTTCTTTCGCAAGGGAGTCAATATTTGGGGTAATGCCTTGTGTATTCCCGTAACTGCCCAGGAATTCAGCACTTAGACTTTCTACACTGATCATGACAACGTTCATTCTTTTTTCTACAGAATCGGATGTGATGTTTCTAATGGTATTCTGATCCTTTTCATTATTTGGCACAAATCCAAGGTTTTTCCTAATGATTGACAATGCGCTTTGAATTGGCATGGTCTTGTAGAAGGTATCATAATCTAATTGATTGTGCCAAAAGGCAAATCCAAAATCGTACATCCCGTTACCAGAAAGTTCGTTCGCATATTGGTTTCGGCTGTGATTTTTCCAATTATGATTGACCAAAAAATAGGTGGCAATCGGAGCAATCAAAAAAATTAACAGAAACTTTGAACGCTTGGCAAAACGCATTGGTATAATTGTGGACTCCCATATTTTTTTCCTCAATAAGTATGTTATAAGTGCCGATACAATAACAAGGATTGTTAATAGCGTGTTGACAGGATATGACTGCCTAATATTTCCAATGACTTCAGTGGTGTAGACCAGATAATCAACAGCAATGAAGTTATAGCGTACCGAGAACTCTTCCCAGAAAATCCATTCTGAAATCGCATTGAATAACAGCGTGATGATTACAACAAAAAAATAGGAAGTCAACAAAATCCTGTTCAGTTTTTTACTGTACCATTTGGATGGAAAAATCCACAGGTAAAGAACTAAGGGAATAATTGCATAAGACGCAGCTGCCAGATCATACAATAATCCAATAAAAAATACTTTAAAAAGATTGATCAGACTCCACTCAAATGATGCTGAAGAATACACCAATAGCATAATCCTGGTAAGTAAGGAAGTGGTGCATAACAATATTACCGCGAGAAGTACAGGCCCAAACCTGTACTGGAATAAAGTGTTCAATTTTTTGAAGCTGTTCATTGGTGCTGACATTCATTTTGGCCGAAGGCCAAAGCTACTTTTGAATTCTGAAGAGAATCTGAACTTGTCTGCTCCAACATTGCTACAGATTCTAAATGTACTCTTGTGCACATCTTTATATCTTATGGATCTGAAATCCCTTATTGAACTTTCAAGCAAGTTTGTAACTGCACTTTTTGCTGATGAACTAAGCTTACAGCTTAGTTTTCATAGTGCCTATCATACTGGAAATGTGGTGATAGCTGCAAAAGAAATCGGAATTAAAGTTGGATTATCTCCAGAAGAACTTGACCTTGTTGCCATTGCGGCCTGGTTCCATGATACGGGTTATACCAAGGGATACGCAGGTCATGAACAATTGAGCGTAAATATCGCAAGGGATTTTTTAGCTGATAACGGCCTTGATGCCAAGCATATTGAAAAGATAACTTCCTGCATATTGGCAACCACATTCCCACAAAACCCAAAAAATGCTTTGGAGATGGTGTTGTGCGATGCAGATTTCTACCATTTTTCCAGAACCAACTATCCAAAATTTGAATCTTCACTGCGCAGGGAATGGGAAACGTGTCTGAATATCCACTATACCGATGAACAGTGGAATGCGCTCAATCTGGAGATGCTAACTAACCATGAATATTTTACCGGTTATGGCAAAACAGTTTTACAGACAAGAAAACAAAAAAATATTGAAACCTTAAAAAATATTATAGGAAATCATAGCTTATAGGTAAGCCTGTAACCTAGTTGATGTTGTTCGTACGCTGGAATAAAAGTCAGATTCTGTTTTTGTCCATGCCCACCAATCAATCTTTTTATCTGGGGATAGACCAGATAGCCCAATTTTGTAGATGCGATACCAAAACCTGCCCCCGCAACCACATCACTTAGCCAATGTTTGTTATTGTACAATCTCAATGTACCTGTTGCCGTTGCAACAAAATAACCTGCATAGCCAATCCAGGGAGATTTGTATTTAAACTCTTGATACAAGAATTCTGCAGCTGCAAAAGCTGATGCTGTATGGCCGGAAGGAAATGAATTATATCCAGAAGTATCTGGCCTTAAACGATGAACGCCACGTTTAACAAAGTGGGTAGACAGACCCATGATCGCTGCCGACGTAACATATAACATGGACGCGTCAAACATATTATGCCGCCCCTTTATGCCCGCAAGGTTCAATCCGTAAACTGCAAGTGCGGGAGCAAACTGTATATAATCATCAGCATGATAGGCAAATTTTGGATGGTCTTCCTGTAGTTCGGCCTTTGTGCTAAGGTCAAGTTCTTTTAATGCGCCATGATCGTGCACCGTTGCAAATCCATAACACATCAGAACTACTGGGGCAATAAAATGAACCGCCCTAAATTTCTCTGATTTGATCTCTTCTGTAATATTCTTTATAGCTATCGGATTTAGCCTAACGTTAGAAGTCGTATCCTGTTGTTGCGCAGAACAGGTAGTTGCCATTACGAGCAAGAGCAGACTACCCGTTATTCTTCTTCCCCACATGCTCATTGATTACAGTTTTACCGAATTTCCATTAGCATCAAACAAGAGGTCTTTGCCTTTTACTTCGGCCTCATAGATTACCGAACCGTTCGCTCTGGTAATTTTTGCCGCTTCAGCAATTTTCTTGTCTTTTAGTTTCATTTTAACTGCCGCAGGCAATTCGGCTACCTTAATCTCCACCTCTGATTCTAAAAAAGTTCCAATTGCTGAATAGACTTCGCTGGTTTCCTTACCATTCAAGGTAAACTCTGCTTCAAAATTTGCATCTTCCTTGCTCCAGCCAACTTTTGAAATACCAGAATGCATCTTTGAAAAAGCTGTTTTAACGGCTGTTGGTACTTTGGTCGGATTCAATTTTTGTGCCCAGCTCGTTGTTCCAACAAGCGCAAGCAGGATGGTGACATAAACTATTTTTTTCATGGTTTATAAGTTTTATATAAAACTAGAGATAGATTATGTAGTAATTCTGTAGCCGTTGCCCAGTTTAAAGCTATTTAGAATTTAATAAAGAATTGATGTCTGTTTTCCCGATGTTGGTAGGTAATGGTAAATCCATAAAGCGTACAGATCTGTTTGCTTATGGCCAATCCAAGACCTGTTCCTTCAGAAGAAGCGGATTTTGAAAATCTTTCAAAAAGCTGATTGTCCAGTTCTTCGCTTTTTCCAGTATTTGAAATAGCTAGCGAACCAACCTGTAAAATAATTTCGATGTCCCCCCCAGAATGGTTGTGCCGAATGGCATTTGCGAAAAGATTGTTCAATAGGATATCTGCCAGATATTTGCTCATCTTTACCTTAAATGGTTGGAGTTCCTGATTCAAAGTTAGCCCATCCTTTTCAAATAGTTCTTGAAACTGCAATACCTTATCAGAAACCAATTGTTGCAAATCAATATCCTGAACATCAGAAATCAGCTTGTTTTCAATCTTGGCCAATAACAACAATGATTGGTTCAGTTTAATCAATCTTCCGATTGCAGTATAAATATCTTCTATTATAGAACCTTGAGCTACTGAGAAAGTGCCTGTCTGAAGTAGGGTGTCGAGTTTGGAATTGATAATGGCCAAAGGCGTCATCATTTCATGGGATGCATTATCTGTGAAACTTTTAAGTTCTCTATAATCTTTCCTCACCCTAGTGGCCATCGCAATTGCCGAGTCATTCAGTTCATTAAATTCATCAATCTTGGTAAGTTGAGGTCTGATTTCTTCTTTTTGGGTGATATTGAAGGCCTTCATCATTCCCAGTGTCGAATAAAATGGGCTCCAGATCCGCTGAAGAACGAACCTATTGATGAGCAGAAGCGATACCAACAGCAATATCGTTACCGCCAGGGTAATCATGAAAATCAATTGGATCAGGTCTTCTGATTCTACACGAGATTTGCTAATGGTTACCTGATAATTTTGCCCATTTAGGTCTACACTTGTAATCAGGCTTCTGCCTGGCTCATTTTCTTTTTCTGCCTCATTATAAAAATCATCATAAAAAAAACTGCGCTCAATTGTTTTTCCAACTGGTATTTTTTGATAGGTAACCTTTTGGTGCAGAAAATCTCCCGGAGAAGGCAATTTTCCATAATTGTTGACGTAGGCTTCGATCTCCCTCTCTTCGATAACCAAATCTTTATCAAGCTTTCCCGTAAGAATAAAGTGGATTGCTATATAGTAGATAACCCCAGTAATCGTCAAAATTAGGAACGAGGTAATCAGGTTTGCTCTGTTATATCGCTGTGCTAACTTCATACATTCTCCAATTTGTAACCTACACCATACATCGATCTAATATAATCTTTAGCACCTGCTTCTACCAACTTTTTACGAAGGTTTTTGATATGGGTATAGATGAAATCAAAATCATCGGACATATCAATCTCATCGCCCCAGA
The DNA here is from genome assembly GCA_040385565.1 of Bacteroidota bacterium. Classification (GTDB taxonomy): domain Bacteria; phylum Bacteroidota; class Bacteroidia; order Sphingobacteriales; family Sphingobacteriaceae; genus Pedobacter. The sequence goes on from JAZKHD010000008.1 coordinate 244,275, forward strand.
GATGCTCAGCAATGGCATTTTTGGTGATTACTTTGCCTTGGTTGGAAATGAAATAGATAAGCAGATCGTATTCCTTTTTAGTTAAGGTAATCAGCTTCTCTTTTATCCGCACTTCCATGGCCAAAAGGTCGATATTTATTTCATTGAAGGACATTAGATTGCTTCCGCTAAAATTCTTTCTTCTTACTACGGCCATTATCCTGGCCTTCAGTTCAGATAGATGAAAAGGCTTGACCAGATAATCATCTGCACCCATTTCCAGCCCATTTAGTTTATCATCAAGCGAATGCCTTGCAGAAATGATCAGCACACCTTCGGTTTTGTTCAGATTTTTGATTTCGCTCAGGATCTTAAGACCATCGCCGCCAGGAAGCGTAAGGTCTAGCAGAATACAATCGTAGCTATAGAGATTGATCTTCTCCATGGCATTCCAATAGGTACCTGCAACTTCACAAATATTGCCTTCACCTTTTAGATAGGCAACGATGCTTTCCCTAAGCGAATCTTCATCTTCAATAACCAGTATCTTCATTGGTGCAAAATAATGTTTAATTCTGTAGCAAATCAGTACTCCTATAAGATGATGACAATTGTCCCAGCTACAATAAGTGAAGCGCCGATCAAAGTTTTGATTTCAATAGGTTCTTTTAAGATCAAAAATGCCAAGCCAAGTGCAATGGCTACACTCAATTTATCTATCGGGGCAACCTTAGCTACATCTCCAGTTTCCAGTGCCTTGAAATAGAAGATCCATGAAAGACCAGTTGTTATTCCAGATAAACCAAGGAATATGAGGTTATTCTTTGTAAGTGCTTTTAATTCGCGGACTTCTCCTGTAACTAGGATAATTCCCCAAGCAATAAAGATGATAACGACTGTTCTTACTGCGGTTGCAAGATTTCCGCTTACTCCTTTGATACCAATTTTGGCCAATATTGCAGTTGCAGCCGCAAAAAAAGCCGAAAGTATTGCATAAAATTTCCACATAGTGATTTCAACTTCTAAATTCCAACAGATTTGCCAGTTAACTATGTACTAAAATTACATATAGTTAATAATAAAAATACCAATGTAAATAATACACTATAAATTTACGTTATGATTTTTAAGAAGAAATTTTTGCTGCTCTTGTTATTGATTTTTACGGTATACTTTTCAAATGCACAAAGTATAAAAGTAACCGTATCAGGAATCGTTAAGGATGCAAAGAACAGGGCACCGATTGAATATGCCAATGTTGTAGTTAAACAGAAAACTGATCAGAAATTTGTCACAGGTACGATTACCGACTCGCTAGGTCGTTTCAAACTGGCAGATCTTTCAGCTGGAAACTACTCGCTTGAATTTACTATCGTTGGTTACCAAAAGAAAAACCAAGATATCACCATTGGCTCACTAAATGCTTTTTTAGATCTGGGCGCAATCATCTTAACAGAAGATGCACAGACCCTGAATACGGTTAATGTTATCGGTCAGAGCAATGCAGATGGACTATCGGATAAGATGGACAAAAAAACGTTTACCCTTGCGAACAATGTTGCCCAATCGGGAGGGTCGGTTTTACAGGCTATGCAAAACCTGCCGGGAATAACCCTGCAGGATGGCAAAATCCAGCTCCGTGGAAATGACAAGGTTGCTGTTCTGGTTGATGGAAAGCAGAATGCGATGACAGGTTTCGGCACCCAAACAGGCTTGGATAATATCCCAGCCTCTGCAATTGAAAGAATAGAGATCATAAATAATCCGTCGTCAAAATATGATGCAAATGGAAATGCAGGGATTATCAATATCATTTATAAAAAGAACAAACAGGAAGGTTTTAATGGAAAGATCGGATTGACGACTGGACTTGGCTCACTTTGGGAGAGAAGAGAAAATCTGCCAACCATCCGTCCGCAGTTTCAGGCAACCCCAAAAATCAATCCTTCGCTCTCACTTAATTATAGAAAAAATAAGCTGAATACCTTTTTACAGGGTGACTACCTGTATACCCAGACTTTAAATAGAAACGAGTTTGCGACAAGAACGTATAGCGATGGGACTATCATCAACCAGCAGGTTAAAAGGAATAGGACAACAGATTATACAACCGTAAAAACAGGAATTGATTGGAATCCTAATGAGCAGAATTCCTTAACTATCTCTGGTTATTTTAATAGGGAAAAAATTATCGATAAGGGAGATATACCGTATTTCAACGGAGGTATGCAACGGTTAAGATTGTGGCAATTTTTAGAAGATGAAGTGAAATATACGGCGACAGGGTCGGCAAGCTATCAGCATAAGTTTAACCAGCCAGGCCATTTGCTTAACATAGGTTTTAACTATACATGGCATAGGGAAGACGAAAAATATTTCTTCACCAACATCATGCCTACTTTTACAGGAGAGGATTCCTTTGCATTATTATCTGATGAACATGTAGCAGATTTTAACCTAGATTACATCAGGCCGTTAAAACAGGGACGAATAGAAATGGGACTGAAGTTTAGAAGAAGGACTATCCCCACTGATATGCAATTTTTTCCAGGACTTAATTCACCTATCGATGTAAATGCTGGTGGTTGGGCAGATTACAAGGAAACCATTCCTGCGGCTTATGCCAATTATGTGCTGGAGACCAATCATTTTGAGATGGAAGCAGGTTTAAGGTTTGAATATGTAAAGGTGCAATACGATGTAAATCCAAACCACAATACCTATCAGAGCGATGGATATGATTATGCCCGTCCCTTTCCAAATTTAAGATTGGCTTATAAAATTGACGGGAACAATAAACTATCGATATTCTATAACAGAAGGGTTGATAGACCAAACGAAGTTGATATCCGCATATTTCCAAAGTATGATGAGCCCGAACTGTTAAAAGTGGGTAATCCGACATTACGACCACAGTTTACAAATACCGTTGAATTGGGCTACCGTTTGAACTGGAAAAAAGGAAATATTTATTCCTCACTCTATCACAAGACGATCAATGCAACGATTACTCGGATTGCAACACAGGTTCCGGGCAATACCATACTTTATAATATTTTCCAGAATGCTGGAAGAAGCTACCAAACAGGCGGAGAGACTGTTCTTCAGCAGGAACTCGCACCTTGGTACTCATTTAACACCAGTGCGGCAATCTATCGAAACAAGATCAATGCTTTTACGATAACCAATAGATACCCAGTACCAACGGTTTATAACATGCCAGAAGAAAGCATCACCTCTGGAAATTTTAAGCTCAACAATATGTTCAAGCTAAAAGGACAAACACAGATCCAGCTTTCGGGTGTTTATCTGGCCAAAGATATCATTCCACAGGGAACAATTGGTTCGAGATTTTCTGTGGATATGGGTATCAAAAAACAGATTCAAAAAGGAAAAGGCGAACTCTTCCTAAATGGAACAGATATTTTGGGTACACTTAAAACAAAGAGAAGCATCATCGGAAATGGCTTTACCTATAATAGTACAGATTACTTGGAAACACAGGTTTTTAGGTTAGGGTACAGCTATAAGTTTTAAGCGTTTAAGCCACAGGATTACTACAGATTTCCCTTCTAGTTTCGTGCCAGTTAAATGGATCACGGAAAAGGAATGGGAATTAATTTTAAGACGTTACTGCTCGGAGTTTTAGTTATTGGAAGTACAAACCTAGCAAAAGCGCAGGTTGACTCTGTTAAAATGGATAGCATAGAAATTGCTAAACCCAAATCTCTACTGATCAGAAAGGCAATAATTCCAGCAACTTTCCTTGGATATGGTGCAATTTCATTAGGAAGTGGCAGTTTAAGACAGTTAGATAGATATGTAAACAATTCAACTATTGGTCCGCATGGATATACTGGCTCGGTTGACGATTACTTGAGATATGGGCCTATTGCGGCTGTTTACGGTATAGACTTGGTTGGAATAAAAGCTAAAAATAACTTCATTGACCGAACTGCAATGCTGATAATGTCGATGGGATTGACCAGTACAGCTGTAACCTTTACCAAAAACAATATCTATCGGGTTCGTCCAGACGGTTCAGGGATAAGCTCCTTTCCATCTTTACATACCTCTATGGCTTTTATGGCCGCTGAATTCATGAACCAAGAATACGGCGAAAAATTCGCTTGGTTCAGTGTTATTGGATATGGAACAGCAACCGCTACAGGCATTTTGCGCCTGTACCACCATGTTCATTGGTTCAGTGACGTGGTAATGGGTGCAGGATATGGAATTCTTTCGACTAAGCTAGTTTACTTTATTTATCCTTATTTGAAAAAGATTATTAGCGGAAAAAACTTGGTCAAATTCACTTTCACACCGAGTATAAGCAATTCAATTATAGGCTTTAAGATTAATTACATTATTCAGTAATGAATATTTGATAAGATCGAAATTAACCCAGCCTATAATATAGCGGTTCGACTTTAGTCCGGCTGGGGTGATTCGACTACCCTAACCGGAGATCGAACCACCAAAAATCTTGGTTTGTGACGAACAGGGCAGGTTTTTCGAACAAAAAACCCCTCTTTACTTGCGTAAAAAGGGGCTGTACCCCCAGACGTACTGAAGTCGAACCAGTTTATAGAAGAATTGAATGTAATTGTTTCAATACCAATAGGTTAGCTGGCGAAATTTATTTTTGCATGCAGAAACATTAATTTTGTTATTTTGCCGAAATTGGATTCGACACGGAGAATCTGTATTTTGATTTTTAAAAATTAATGGTATGGACGATCAAATGCGCCTTTATTGGGAGGCCTATTCCGAAAACTTCTCAACTGATGATTTAATCAGGGTACTGCATAACCCCTTAAGGGATTATGAAAACGAATTTGTTGATGGTGCAATAGTCGATATTGGTTGTGGTCAAACAACTTTTCTGTTTGATTATATTAATACAAATAGGAAGTTGATAGGGATTGACAACGACCAATATCAACTTGACTTTCTGAAAAACAGATTAGATGCTCTACCCATTACAGGCGCAAATATCGAACTGCTTAATCTCACTTTGCTAAGTGATAATTTGCCAGCAGAACCCTATTCTGTAGTTTTTCTAGCTAACATCTTACATTTTTTTAATTTGGCACAATGTCAAGAGATAATAGCCCAAATGAAACTAAATTTGGCTTCAGGTTCATTCATATATGTCTGGGCTCATTCGGATAAATACTATCGCAATGATCCGAGCAACCCAGAAAACAATGAGTATTTCAAGCATTATTTTACGTTAACCGATCTAGATAACTTATTAGTTCCAGCGGGGTTCGAAAGGCTATTATACTCAGAAACAGAACGTCTTTTTTCAAAAAAGGAAATGCAGACGCAGGAGAGATGGCTCGAAAAATATCTTGACCACTTAGAGATATTCGATCAAAGCGAGCGACAATCGATTAAGAAAGAACATCTAATAAATAATCCCGAGGCCGACATAATAGGCGTTTACAGATTATTATAGTAAATAAACTATAAGCTTTTAATTAATGCTTGATAGCCATCCTTTTGTATTGAATAGCTGGACAGAAACGGTAAAGGTAAATCCATTTCTCTTAAATATGGGGTCAGCATATCTTCTTCTGTGACAAAGTACGATTGCACTTCATAGTCCGTGACATCTATTCCGTATTTTTCGGTTATCTGAGCAAGATTAGCCTTAAGCCATTCATCTCGCTCCATATGCTTATCTATCCAACCCTTTTTGTCGGGGCTACCAAACAACTTTCCTGATTCTTCAACCATTTCTCGAATATTTCTACTCGGAGCCATTGCCTTGCATTCAAGACTTGATAAACGCTTTAACTGTTGGTCGATAATTAGTATATCGATGTCTCCGATTAGTTTATCATTTTTCAACTCATGTTCATTTTTAGGCCCAATGAACTGATCGGTGACAATAAATAAGTCCCTAGAATCAATCGAGTCAACGACCTTCTTTACCAATGCATCTCCTCTAATTTGGGCGAATTCACCCAGCACTTTTTTTACCGCTTTCTCTCCTTTTAAGACTCTAAATCTATCCAATTGACATTGTTCCGCAAGATAGATTCTGCTGGAAAGTACCTGCCTTGCTCCCCAATATGCTGTTTTCACTTTGTTTTCTTCGATAATTAGTAAGGGGCGTCTCATCCACGACAATAACCTGTTAAATCTCCAAGGTTGAATATCTATGTCCTGATATCCTTCGGGCACCATATTTACATCACCTCGATAATTAAGCGATAGGAACGAGACAGCGTTATCAAATTCACCCTTTTCGAATTTAAATGATCCTTGATTAATTGAATCATAAAGTTCATCATATGGTAAACACACAAAATCCTGTGGTTGGGAAAAGCCAATGACTGCAAGTCCATCGATGAATTCACAAATTCTGGTGAAACTTATCCCATAATCTTTTATAAATGCATCGTCCAAGTTAGCCGGAATTGCCTGACCCTCCACTTTGTTATTCTGCGGAAATACCTGTTTAAACGTTCCGATTGCGTCCACAACGTTTTCAGATGCTTTCGACTTATGATAGGGATCAAATACATCATTATGAATTGTCTTATCAGTGCCGACTCTTCCCGATTTTAATATCCCAATTTTAATATCGAAAAGATTAAAATAAATGTGGTCGCTAGTTGAACCCCAAGCAATAATTTGATCCATTATTGCTATCAATTCATCTGTTGCCGTTGTTGAAAGACGGCTTGTACCATAATATGGTTCGGCTATTATATGCTCAATAATCCCTCTAATCGCTACCGTGGTTTTGCTCAGCTTACCCATGCTTTCTTCTAAATCCGCCGCTTGCTGGCTCTTCGAAACAAAACAGGCTATTCTGGTGGGAGTATGAATCCTGATTTCCTCCCTTTTACGGATCAAACTTTCGTGCTTTCCAATTAATATCTTAAGCAGGTCAGGAGTGTTGTATAGTTTCAGTTTCTCCCGCAGCAAATTCAATAGAACCTCCGTAGCTATTTTATTGGCAAATAATTGACGTTCCTCTTTAGTGCCAATTTCCCCTACTGGTGGAACCGCAGTTCCAAGAGCAGGAACAATTTGATCTAAGACGTTACTGACGTCATATTCTTGCACATATCTGTGTTCCTTTAAGTGCCTTGGATCAAAAAGCAAGTTATCACTACTATCCAGTATAAAGAATTTTTTCTTCATCCCCAAAGGAGCATTGTTATCAAGCATTGCCACTAGTTGTTCGACAGGTACAACTGGTAAGTCTTTACTGATTAGAAATTGGTTAAAGCCTTCTAAAATTTTCTCGACGAGCACCCGTTCTCCTTCATTATTAACACCATATAAGTATGCAATTAGCTGAAACGGAACAACGATATTAAATCCCCATTCTCTAATCTCTAACTTGAAAAAGGACTCTAAGTTTTCCTCCCTTGTGAAATCTAGTTTTATATCTTCAAACTTTGTTGGTTCATCTAGTTCGAAAGTTACAACTACGGGGTGGATACCCAAATCCTTCAAATAAGGCGCTAGATCCTTTTGCACCTGCCAAAGCCAAAAAGCAATGGCATCGGCGAGTTGCCAGTAAATGTCCTTTAATTCCTTACTTAAAGTTTCTGGCATTTTAAACGGTTCAACCCACAAGGATTGAGGAAATCCTTCAATTGCAAATTTAAGCTCTCCTGAAGCGAGCCCCATTAATTCGAGATATACGGGGGCATAAGTATCTTTCCTTTGCACAGGTACAGGAACAATCCTTCCTTCCCTATCATAATATATTGAGTGGGGGTCCTTTTTTTCCTTAGCCTGTGCTAGCCACTCTTTACATTCGCCAAAGTTTAATGGCGGTAATGGATTCTTCAGCTCGTCCGTATAATAGAACGAGTCATTATGCTCCTTATAAAATTTAAGTAAATCTAAAACAGAAAATTGCGATGGTAAAGGATGTGCAGTAAATTTTTCTCTGGTAATAGCAAATTTCCAAAGATCGATCGCCGTGATATTTTGTAATCGCCAAATTACCTCTATGTCAAAAACTGGGGTCACAATTGTTCTGAATTCCTCATGGCTTTTGTGCATATAATAAACGGTTCTGCCAATCATGGACAGCAATGTAAGTTGCATAAATTGGAAGGCATTGTAATTAGTATCTGCCTTCAACAACGCAATCGCCTTTGCAGTTTCATCTTTGCTGATTGAACCTGTGACTGCGTGCTCCGGATTCTTTTGATATCCAAACCCGGTATCGGCTACATAAGTGATATAAGCAATTTTATCATCATCAAATTTGTAAAACCCTGACCATTTATTTCCTAAAACTTCTTCGCCGTTCACATAAACACCGCTAAATCCTATTTGCCCGAGATAAAGTTGCATTGAATTCCAAATAACACTGTGGTAAGCATCACCTAAAGCCTTGACACAACCACTTTGGTCGGCACTAGCCCAAATATAATCTGTCAACGTTAGGCCTATAGTCGCAGGGGATGCAACTATGTATTCATCATTTATGTACACAATAGGTTTATATAAGAGTGGATTTCTTTCCATTGCTAGCGTCTCCTGTGTTATCTCCGCTGGATTCAATAGGAACAAATCAAGGGCTTCTTTCGCTAGTGAATGTTCCGCAAGTAATGCTTCCATTTCTGCTTTAGTAATAGTAACAGCAGACTTAAGCTCATTAAGCTTTTCTGATTCAGGAACCTTTATTAAGTCATCTGAAACTTCGCTATCTTGATAACGATTTAGACCGGCTTTTTTAGCAACCCTATCACTAATTAAAAGTAACAGTCTTGCCACAAAATGCACATTGGTTTTAAATTGTTCAGGTAAATCGCTGTCAGGCCATTGATAAATTGCCGTGAGCAAGTTAGTGAGCATTTGTTCCCCACTCTCTGTAATTCCAGGTAGAAGTAAGTAGTCTCCTCCAAAGAAAGTTACTAAATCTGTAAACAGGTTCACGCAAGAATCTTCCATATAACTTGATTCGAAGTTTTCTTCTGTAAATTTCCTGATATCGTCGGAATTTGGAGACAGATTGGTGCCATTGATATTAATTAAGGCATGTGTACTTAGCTGTTCCAGCCTAAAGTTTTTACCATAATTCTCAGGCAACAAGGTTATTGCTGCAAAAACCTTTAACAGATCGGCCGTCGCATATTCACTAAAAAACGGTTCCTTTTCATTCTTCATAGGCGATACTTTCGATGGAGTAATAATTCTAGGTTTGCTGTTGAGGAGCATACAGCATTTTTTATATTTGATTCCGCTTCCACAATTACACAATTCATTCCTACCCTGAGCCATAATTTATATTTTTTAGTTAATCAAATTTACACTTAATTAAAGTGATATGACTAAGTTTACGTTACTATCCAATACGGATAATACTTCTAGTAATAAGGGTTTTATGAGCATATCTGTTAATTTTGATAATTATCTATCACAAAACATAGATGAGGTAGGTCTAAAGACCATCCATCGCTTTTTCATCACTTTTTCAAGATTTGAATTTGCGCTAAAGGCATCCATAGTCTATGCCCGCCAAGCGGGAAATTATGTAGAACCTAACTGGGACGTTTTTACCAATACAATACAAGCTAATTTCCATTCTGCAAAAAATCAGGAACTACAAGATGCTGTTGAATATATCCTCCAGCATCCACCAAAAAAGCAGTCTCTAGCTAACGGAGTCATTATATGGATAGACAGGGTATTTGTTGACAATATCTCTGATGTAAAAAAATTAGATATTCATATTCGTGACATCAGAAACAATCTTTTTCATGGCTCAAAATTTAACGGTAGTTTTCAGCCAGATGTCTCTAGGGATTTTACGTTATTGCAGTCTTCTCTTATAATTTTGGATGAATGGCTCAATTTAGAACCTAATGTTGCACATGTATTTTCTCAACCCGTTTAGCTAATGAACCTACTAGATTTAAAATTTGAAAAATGCTGTATAACAGGCTATCCATTAAAAGCAGGTGAAGCAAAACCCATTACTGGAACGCTTTTAGAATATGAAACTCAATTTGTTGGGCGAGTAAAAGTTGAACTTTCAGTATATGCAGCTATGTTGGACAACAACAATCTGTTTGCCAGGGATATTCTTTCGGGCATAAGTAAAAATAGAACATTGAACGGTGAACCGCCTATTGTTTTTACATCAGAGTTCGTTAATGGAGGCTATAACAGCATAAATCCCCCAATAGATTTTGAAGAAAAAGCTTTTCACTTTTTGCGCTATCTCTATAAACATGGGGGCAAGGAAAACAAAGCATTTGAGCTTAAATCTGGTGCTGACTGCATGATTGCTTATGCTGCTCCAGATGAATTCAAAAGGATCTTAGACTATCTAAATGACGAGAGTTTTATAAATATTGGTAATGCAAACAGACTAGCTGGTGGTACAATATTCTATCAGCGGGTTAAGGTTACCAGCTTTGGTAAAGATGAAGCCATAAAGGGTTTACCGAAACTACCACTTTATAACTTAGTGTCGCAGGAAATTACTACAGGCGATGCAGCAATTGATAAAAAAATTAATCATGCCAGAGCTCTATTTTTTGATAAGCCGGATAGTAGGGATAAAATGCGTTCGGCCTGTGAAACTCTGAGCCATATATTAGAACCATTAAGAGACGAGCTGGAAAGTTACTTTTCTACCAAAGACGTGTCTGCTTTTTTTCAAATCGTAAACACCTTTGATATTCGTCATAACAAAGACACAACCAAGACCCTCGAACACCCTGAGCAACTCGAGTGGGTTTTTTACACACTTTTAAACACTATAAATACATACTACAAGATAAAGAAGCGACTAAATGCTACCGTAAGTTAGTTTTTAAACAAACTGTCAACCTGATAATATCTGGGTTTTAAGGGCTCTTTGACCAGTGGTTTTTTGAAAAATAAACAAAATATTAGGACAGAAAACGCATATATACAAATTACAACTATCGCTCTTTTGTAATACTCTTGGGCTAAAACCAAATTGTTAACTTTATCATTTATTACATCTTCATTTTGCTTAGTTTTTTTTGATAGGCTTAAAATCAATGCCCTGTGATATTCTTCTTCATCACCTTTGATATTAATATCCTCAAAATCCATAACATGGTATGCCTTTCTTCCCAATGCTTTAACAGAAAACCATACTGTTCTGACAGTGTAAACCGTCAGGATAAAAGATATAATGACCGAAATTTTCACAGCGAATAAGTTCTCGTTATTATTGATCGTTAGCGCATTTGCAGCAACTACTACAGAAGTAGTAACGCTGATCGTACTTATAAAAAGGGATGCCTTTGATTCTACGCTCGCACGCCTATCCTCCTCACTTGCCGATATCTTAGCTTTCAAATCATAGGCTTTAACCATATTCTCTTTAGAAATAAATATTTCCTGTTCGTTTTCAATTTCGAGTTCAGTGGGTTGATCGTCCTCACTCTTATCAAGAAGAGGCCAAAAAAATTCACGTATGTGATAAAGGCTAATTTTTAACCAGTAGGGATACAATTTCATCCGAGATTTTAAATTTAAGTTGCTTTTCTATCCAAGCCCATTGGCCATTGGGGTTAATTTCTAAGAAAATATATTCATCGTCATTCGTTAAAATAAAGTCGATAGCAGCAAAACTCAATGATAGTTTCTCAGCAAGTGCGAGACACTTTGTTTCTAGCTCCTCTGGTAATTTGACTTCTGAATACTTTAATAGTTTGTCTGTTCTTCGCCAATCAACTTCTGACTCTTTTTCATCTTGAGAATGTATTAATGCAGGGAACAGTTTGTCTCCAACAACCGTAACTCTTACATCGGCTTTTTTTGAGATAAGTTCTTGCAGGAAAATCGGGCAGGCTTTAATTCGTTGCTTATTAATGTCGTTGATTTCAACTTCACTTGTAAAAATTACACCTTCCTCTTTTTCTCCTTCAATAAGCCCACATCTGATAGGTTTAATAATACACGACTTTGAGTTGGCGAAATAGAAGTTTTCTGCAATTAATGCACTATTAGAAATTGAGCTTTTTGGAATTGAAAATCCTAACTTCTTTGCTTCCAAAAGTTGATAAATCTTATTTTCTGCACTTCTGATAGCATACACATTGCTTATCCAGAGGGCATTTTCTAGAATTCTATAAATTCCTTCCAAAGTAAATTGTAATTCTGCCCGAATAAAATTATTCTCTCCTAAGGTCAGATCGCTGTTATTCGCGCTAATTTCAGGTCTTCTGAAATATACGGATTTAACATCAAGTAGGTTAAATGAAATATCAAGTCTCGTATCGGTTATGAAAAATAGCTGGCTTTCAAAATCAAGTGAAACATTGATGTGTCTCCCAATATCTTCTGTATTTAATCTATAATATGAGGCGTTAATCTCGTTTAGCTTTTTTACAATGAAATCTGTAGTGATGTCACTTTTATTAGTAATGATTAAGGTCTTAATCATCCTTCTCCGCAATCGTAAAAGTCTTGGTTTTTAGTTCAAGAAATAAATCGTGTAGATCAGATCTTTCACCACTAACTTTCGTCTTTGTCATTAGTTCAGTGAAATTAAATCCATCATCATCATTTTCTTGACGAACTCTTGTCTTTGTCATAAATTCTACATCGCTAGCCTCTATATCTATAAATGGTTTCGCCACTCCGTTGATGTCTAAAACATTAAGGGAAAGCGTCTCATCATATCTGTATTTGATTTCTGCACTATGCTCTGTTCTTGAAACTTGATAATCGAAAATGAGTGGTTTCATATTTTAAGTTTGATATCCTAAATATATAAATTTAAAAAGTATGCTACGCCAATCTTATTAACAAAAAGTTAAATACAGTAACAATAAAGCATCCAGTTTAGAGAGCATTTCCACTCAGTTTGGGATCATTTAGAAATCACTTATTGCCCGCAAGGGCCGCCCGATATTTTTGTCAATATCAGGTAGCCCTCTCCACGTTAGGAATTGCTGTTAATTCAAAGCATTTACGCCATTTTTTGCAAAATCACTACACAAATCAAATGTAGCTTGCGCCTTTCCTAATGCGTTGCCTGTCATGATGGATTTAAACTTTGTCTCCGTGTCCTTGTAGCTTTTCACATTTTGGAAATATCCAGTAACTGCATTGTAAGCACCAAATAAACTACCTTTTGTAGTTTCCATTTGTTGGCTCGGACTTGTGGCGGTATATTCCAAAACATTATCAACCATATTCGTAAACACACTTGAAAATTCATCCTGTTTTCCAATTTGCAAATTCTGCAAGGTTTCTTTATTTGGTGCCATTGCAATTTGCACCAATTTTTTAACCTGCTTATCTGTAATCTTAACCTTTGCCCATTGGTTAAACACCCCTTCCATTTCTTTGGCTAACAGATTAGTAATTCCTAGTAATTTATGTGCTTCCCTTAGCCGATCATGTGCGCTAGCAGTATGGCGTATCTTAATTGCGTTGCTCTGATTTTTCAATGCCGCATTTAATGTGTTTTGGCAACAAATGCGAATAGGCGTCAAAGATGCGGTAATACTTCCAAAACCATCGTGCGAAGTGGTCAAAAATAAAAACTGCTCAATTAAATCGTTCCTGCCAACCTTGATGTATTCTGGCAACTTGGCAGTTATAAAAATGCGTTCGCCTTTTCCTAATGCTCCCGCTGTTTCGTAGTTAATTCCATCTTTTTCTTCTACAATACTATCAAAAAACGAAAAGGCATCAATATTCTGTACTACTTGGTAATCCCGACCAACTACACCCAAAACCTCGTCGGTATCTGTTCTAACAGTTGCATAATGGTTCGTTACATCTACACGCCATTCCATTACAATATCGTTGTCCTCGGTTTCGGGAGTGGTATCGTCTCCATAGGTAAAAAGGTTTCGTTTTTCAACCGTATAGTCTAGGCCTGCGTATTTTATCGCTTCTGCACTTGTAGGATAGTTTTCTATAATCGTGCCTAGTCCATGCCAGGCTTTTTCTTTGACAGAAAAAAAGCTGTGCTTTTCTGTCTTGCTGTTATAATTTAGGTTGTGCGACATGATGAATGTTTTTAATGTTTCTAACTCTTGATAGTAGGATTTCGGTTTCCAAAATATTTACGTTGGCGGTATCGGTTAACGTTAATTTTGATTGCGTTTCGATTTCGTTGACGATATCTGATAACTGCTTATGGTCGGCATGAACTGCCACGCGGACCATAATAAATAAGGTTTCGTATTTCATCTTTTTTGTGAATGTTGTTTTTTGAACTTATCTAACTGCTGATAAAATGCTTTAGGGTTTTCCTCTTCAAACTCTAATCCATAGCCAATCCAATACAACTGGTCTAAGAATTCTATAAATGCCTCAAACATGATATTAAGGTTTAGTGAATAATTAAACGCCCCACCGCACGGCAGGGCGCTCTATTGGGTTATTTAGTTGGAATAAAAATTTCACCCTCGATTTCTGCCAATTTATCAACGCAAAGTGTGTTGACCATTTTGGCAACTGCATTAATAATAAATGGGTTTTTAGTGGTAAATTCTCTGCCTTTATCATCTTCAATCGTTAATTCGCAACGCTGAAAATGTGTGCTGTCTGTTTCTTCGGCATCATCCTTTTGCGCCACTTCAAAGGTTTCAAGCGTTCCAATTGTTTCTAAAAGTTTGCCCCTTTGGTTGATACGACGGTTTAAGTCCAAGGCTAATTTTATAGTAGCTTCTAAGTTCATTGCAGGTTTTTCTTCTTTCAACTGCTCTTTGATTTCAATTTTGGTCGGCTCTGCCTTTGGTGCTTCGGCTGGTACAACGATTACTTTTGATTCTTCCTTGGGTTCAACTTTAACAGCTGTAGGATTTGCCGTTTCTAATTCCAATTTTGGTTTTTCTTTATCTTGCTGATTAGCGTCTTTCAATGGTACCGCCGGACGGATTGCCGATTTATCAGTAGAATTGTTTTTAACTGCTCCGTTTTCTTTTCCGCTTGTGATTACTGTAGTTTTCATAACTTCTGTTTTTTAAATTGTTTTCGATAATGATTTGAATTATTTGCGCTAGTAAATGGGTTCTGTTGTTTTGTGCTGTGGGTGGGCTTCTGCCTTTTGTTCTGCTCATGGGTTTTTTCCTTTTAAAATTCAGTCGGCAGGAGCCTCCTGCCTTTTTGTTAAACCCAATCACCTGACTACAATCCAATAGGCAGGCAAGACTTTGCGAAAAAAAATACTACCCGAAGCGAAGCGAGGTGTGGAGATTTTTTTTCAGCAAACCCGTAGGGCTTGGTCTTGACTAGCCTAAGGGATTGTTCAGAAATTTTGGCACAAAAAGGTTGGGGGATAATTTTCAGCACATCAAAGGCACATCAAAGAGTTATTGAAGTCAATGATAGTTTTACTGGAAATGATATAGAGAATTAATGATGTAGGCAACTGGCAAATAATAAGCACCAATCAAGAAAACAGAATTTCAAAATTTAATTGAATACCCTGAAATGGTACCAACAGATTATATCAATAATATCTGGTTATCGGTTTCTTAGAAGATACCAATGTGTTTTTTGAAGATAAATTTGCATTATGAATAAAACAATCGTAATATTGCGATACGAATTATGGGACTAACAAAGACAGAAATATTTACTGATGAGCAGAACGAGCTTTCGACACTTTTGAAAGCGATCGCACATCCTGCCCGCATTGCGATATTGCAGCAGATCATATCAGCCAATGCATGTATCTGTGGCGATCTTGTAGAAGAACTGGGTCTTGCACAAGCAACTATCTCACAGCATTTAAAAGAGCTGAAAAATGCAGGTATTATCCAAGGCACAATCGATGGAGTAAAGGTCTGCTACTGTATTGAACCGAAAACGTGGAGCCTTTTGCAAAAGCTCTTTGGAGACTTTATGGGTTCGTACGTAAATCCCAATGTCTGTTGTTAAGCTTTTTTTTAAGCAAATCCATCGTAAAATTACGATATGTAAATAAAAAATATATGAAATTATCAGAAATCAAAACCATCTTGGCAACAGCTGAAGCAGTTAATTTCCAAGTAGAAAACGGAGAAACAGTACCAGAACATTTCCATGTTACAGAAGTGGGTATCATCACCAAAGACTTCATCGACTGTGGAGGGAAAGTGCGACATGAGAAAGTGGCAAATTTCCAGCTATGGGATGCCGATGATTATGAGCACCGCCTAAAAGCAGGAAAACTTTTGAATATCATTTCTCTTTCTGAAAAGGTGCTGGGCATGGAAGACCTAGACATTGAAGTGGAATATCAGTCGGGAACCATAGGTAAATATGACCTTGATTTTGATGGAACAAACTTCCTGTTGCTCGCCAAACAGACTGCATGCCTTGCAAGAGAGGCCTGTGGAGTTGAGGAGTATCCAAAAAAAGGAATGATCAATCTGGCAGGAGCGGCGAACAGCTGTACTCCTGGTGGCGGTTGTTGCTAGTCCCTTTGTTATGGAAATAAGAGATCTATTGCACTTGGATTGGGAGCAGGTAAAATCCATTTATGAGAATGGCATTGCTACGAGCAACGCCACTTTTCAGACCAGAGCACCCACTTGGGAAGAATGGGACAGTTCACATCTAGGCAATTGCAGAATTGTTATCGAAGAAAGCGGAGAAGTAGTTGGCTGGGCAGCACTGACACCGGTTTCTTCACGTTGCGTGTATGCAGGGGTAGCTGAAGTCAGCGTATATGTTGACCCCGAACAATCAGGTAAAGGACTCGGACTTGCACTTTTAAAAGAACTTGTAACCCTAAGTGAAGCGGAAGGGATATGGACATTACAGGCAGGTATATTTCCCGAGAACATCGGAAGTCTTCGCATACACGAAAAAGCTGGGTTCAGAAGACTTGGCGTTAGAGAAAAAATTGGAAAGCAGAACGGGGTTTGGAGAGACACCGTGCTGCTGGAAAGAAGAAGTAAAACAATCATTTAACGATAAAATTTATGAAGAAAATTTTAGTGCTGTGCACGGGAAACAGTTGTAGGAGCCAGATCGCAGAAGGTTATTTAAGGTATTTTGCAGGAGATAAGGCAGAAATCTACAGTGCGGGAATAGAAACACATGGGGTTAACCCAAAAGCCGTTGAAATCATGAAAAGAGATGGTATAGACATTTCTAACCATACCTCTAACAACATTGATGAATATGCGGGAATCGACTTCGATTACGTGATTACCGTTTGTGATAACGCAAAGGAGAATTGTCCCTATTTTCCGACCAATGCGGTTAAGTTCCATTATAACTTTCCCGATCCTGCCAAAGCTAGTGGAACAGAAGAAGAAGTAATGGAGCAGTTCCGTGAGGTGAGGGAAATGATAAGGAAGTATGCACAAAACTTCGTTAACGAAAACCTAAAACGCTAAGATGTCGGCAAACCATTGTGCACCTGTGGTAGAGCGGAAAAAACTTGGTTTCCTTGACCGCTACCTTACCCTTTGGATATTCATGGCTATGGCCATCGGTGTTGGAATTGGCTACTTTATCCCATCCTCATCGGGCTTCATCAATTCATTCTCAAGTGGAACCACCAATATTCCATTGGCAATCGGCCTGATCTTGATGATGTACCCCCCACTTGCAAAAGTGAGATATGAAAAGATGGGCGAGGTATTCAAGGACACAAAAGTGCTTACCGTTTCATTGATATTGAATTGGGTGATAGGCCCCCTGTTGATGTTTTTTCTGGCCATTGCCTTTTTAAGAGATTACCCCGAATACATGGTCGGAGTCATTCTGATCGGACTTGCTCGTTGCATTGCAATGGTCGTGGTCTGGAATGAACTTGCAGAGGGGAACCGTGAATACGCGGCAGGCCTGATCGCTTTGAACAGTATCTTTCAGGTATTGTTATACAGCGTCTTTGCCTATGTATTCATCACCGTACTACCGCCTTACTTCGGGCTAAAAAGCTTGGAGGTAAATATTACGATAGGTGAGATTGCCAAAAGTGTCGGAATTTATCTCGGACTTCCTTTTGCCATGGGCATCATCAGTAGATACGGTCTGATTAAACTTAAAGGTGAAGAATGGTTCCAAAATAGGTTTGTACCGTTGGTATCGCCAATAACATTGATTGCATTGCTCTTTACCATAGTAATTATGTTTAGCCTTAAAGGAAAACTGATCGTTGAGATTCCGATGGATGTAGTTCGCATTGCTATACCCCTTGTCATTTACTTCTCCATTATGTTTGTGGTCAGCTTTTTTGCAGGTAAATACTTCGGTGCAGACTATTCACGAAGTACCTCCATTGCCTTTACCGCAACGGGGAACAACTTTGAACTTGCCATTGCTGTTGCTATTGGCGTATTCGGAATTAACTCCGGACAGGCATTTGCAGGGGTTATCGGTCCATTGGTGGAAGTTCCAGCGTTGATTGCACTTGTCAACTTGGCCTTCTGGTTCAGGAAAAAGTTCTACTAAATTCACTAACTTTAGGTTATAGGAAAAAAGAGCAATGGTTAATTTCAAGAACAGTATTCCAGCACTCCCAGTAGTTAGCATGAAAAAGGCTGTAGATTTCTACCAATCAAAAATGGGCTTTATTGCCCGTCACCAAGAAGAGACCTTTGCTATAGTGGTACGTGGCAGTGTCGAGATACACCTTTGGCAGGCATGTGACAAGAGCTGGAAATTCAGGAGCTTAGCACTTTTTCTTAAACCGATCTGGAGTGGTGCCGAAACCTTTATTGCTGGAACAGCTAGTTGTAGGGTCGAGGTCGAGGGTATCGATGAGTTGTATTCAGAATACAAAGCACAGGGAGTACTCCACGGTGAACATTCCGTTGTAGAAGAACAATATTGGGGACACCGTGATTTGGCAACATTAGATCTTTATGGAAACCTTATCACGTTTTATGAAGTGGTAAGCTAGCCACAGCAGGAAGTTCCTGCCTGTATGGGCGGGCATTTGACCGTACCATAGCTACAAAAAACACAACAGTCCCCAGCAAGTGGCTTCAAGATTGTTCCACAGTTTTCGCAACCATAAAAATACTGGCAGGAATCAGTGGGCATTTCTTCATTTTTTGCAAAGCCGCAGCTTGGGCAGGTGATCGTTGAACTGAGTAGGATTGCTGTAGCCATTTATTTTTTACTTATTATTTTATTTCTGTAGCCTATTTTCCTTATTTTTCTGCTGATGCTGTCAGCAGTTATACTGTCTGGGTTGTAACTGACCAAAGCCATTCTTTGTTCAAATGAGGTAGTGGAGCTGGCAATACCGCTAATCCCCCTTAATCCTCCGTCGATGTGGCTAGTACAGCCTTCGCAGCTCATTCCCTCTATGGAGAATTTCACGCTGGCAAGTTTTTTATTTACCGTTCCGTTTATGGGCACTGTTTTTGGGTTGGCGTAAAGCAAACTTGAATAGTAGGGAAAAGTTATCAACAGAGCAGAGATTACCGTTACGACCATCAGAAACTTTTTTGACATCATAAAACTTTTTTTCTGCACCTCACAGCCACAGTTATCTTTTTGTACGTTCTTTGGTTTCAGTAGATTGTACCATGCCAATGCGAACACTATAATGGTCAGTCCGATAATATATTGGCGATAAGGCTCTATCCACCCGAAATAGGTTGAGGCGCTGCCTGCACCCCCGATGACGGCAAATAAGGGCGCAATGCAGCAAAGTGATGCCGTAAAGGCGGCAAACAAGCCTGCTATCCAACTTTTTGGTGTTCCTATGCTCATGGATGTAACGCTGTTAAATGTTCTTGCAGTTGATTGAAGAACGGGCGGAGCAGGTTAAGTTGGGAGGCCTCAATGGAATAGAATATGGTCTGTCCAGATTTTACGGAATGGATCATACCACCATCCTTCAGCTTACGAAGGTGCTGTGATATGGCGGGGATGGTCATATCCAATATATCGCTGAGGTCGCACGGACATAGCTTTCCCTCTCTATCCAAAAGGAAAAGTATCTTTAATCTAACCTCATTTCCTGTTAGTGAAAGCAACCCTGACAATTCCGAAAACAAACTATTGTTCTCGAGGATTTCCCTGCAATTGTTAATCTGTCCCTTGTCGGCGAATATTCTCTTGCAAACGTTCATAATCAAATAAAGGACAAAGATAAGTATTTAAGCAATTACTTAAATACAAAATGTATTATAAAAAATGCGGCAACTTTTAGGCTGCCGCATTTTTTAAATTATTAACCGCTGATAGCACGCCATATTAAATGCCTCTACTTTGCGCCACTTCTTTTTCTTTGCCCTGCTCTGTTTTCTTTGAGAAAATATTTGCAACCTCAAGTCCAGTTTCTTTTTGGAACTGCTCCCTTTTTTCAGGCTTACCATCTTCTCTATAGAAGTTGAGCTTACCATAACGTACAGCAGTTTCCAGATACATCTTTGACTCTTGTCCATCTTTGTCAACTGTGACAAGTGGCCGGTTGCCGTTGATCAAAGATGTTTCCAAAGCGGCAGCTTTTTTAGGGTCAGCCATTTCTTTGATTTTAAAGTCATCCAGCAATGCTTTTACATCAAAGCCATATGCATCGGTAAATTGGCGAAAGGTTAGGTTATTCTGACGGTCTCTTTCTTTTTCCGTATCAAGCTGCATCCATGCTTTGTAAGGGGTACCTTCTCTACTTAACAAATCATCACGATAAACGGCTCTTCCCTGAACCAAATTCGCGGCCTGTTCTTTTGAGAAACCTTTTCCATGGTCTAACCAAAAAGTTTGCGGGATTGATGGGGAGTAATAGTCTCTCTTAAAATCTTTAGAGACATAATTCACTTTGCCCTCCTCCATGTTTGCAAGCATGGTTTTATGGGCGGCATCCTTACCAACTGCCAACTCACTATTTCCATTCTGTTTCTTGAAAAACTCAATAGCCTCTCCAACGTTTTCAAGTTTTTTAACGATGTTTTTTCCATCATCTGTTTTGGTAATCACCATGTACTTTTGACCTTCTTCCAAAGGTTTGCCCTGATTATGCACCGCTTCCAACTTGTTAAGGTAATAATAGTCGGACTGGCCAGATTGCTTAAAATGCAGTGTAATATCTACTTGGCCTCTGCTCGCTTTTACGTCATCGTAGAGCTTGAATGTCGGATCGTCATTTTTCATGTGCCCTTCCATTTTGGCAATTAGGGCTTCATCGAAGCCTAATTTCTTCATCTCATCTTTGAGATCTTCTAGATTGTTCAAATTCATAATAATGCTTTTTAGTTACCGAATTGATTGATTTGGTTTGTTGTTTCGCAACAGGATTGGATGGTTTGCTTTTAGCTTGACCTTTATGCGCTTTACCTTTTTTGAAAAGAGGTTCTTTGCTGTTTCAATTCCTGCACCTGCAATTTGTGCACCCATTGACTGGTCGAGGCCTAACAATTGTATGTTTCTAACAGCATCGTCCGAACCTCCATTGATGGCATCTGTTAATAACGCTTCTGGTGCTTCAATACCACGAATTCCATCTAGGCTATAAACTGATAGGTCAACAGGAACAATCCGATTGCCCAAGCGGATAGTTTTTACATCAAGCAACAATCTCTGATTAGCAATATTACAAAGGCCATAAATTAGCTGCCCCTTTGGTATCGTCTGCCCATTTAGTTTTACGCTATCTAGGAGACGTAGTTTGATCGTTGAGCCTTGCACTACTCTTTGATTATCTACAACAATTGCGGGTATGGCCTTGAACAAACTATCGGGACTGTCTGCAACCTGATTAATGTATTTTTCCCTTACACGCCCTGGGTGCTGTATGTCCATAATGCTCTGGAGCACGGAATTTAATTGATCCATTTCGGGGTCTGAACCTTTTCCCGATTGCATTGATCGCATCAGCATTTCTAATCTGTCGACATCATTTTTCATTCCATTCGAATGTTGACTAGCTGTACCCGATGTATTGGTAGATTTTGTTGATGGCTTTGATATTTCTCTGTTCAATGCTTCCAATTTTTGACTGATCTGGTCAGTCTGCGAATCTTCGTTAGTGGGATTAAATCCAAGCCGGTTAGCAACTCCTGCAATATCATTTTCAGCAGTATCGTTCCTTTTCAAATTGTAGATGCTCAACTTATCCGAAGGGTCTACACTTTTAAATGTGGCATTTGGCAGTGAAGCATTAATGCCTTTGCTCGCTGTTACTGAAGGGATATTTCCAGTTCCTCCACCCATAGCATAAAATGCTAGCGCCAAAAACGGGAGTATCAGTAATGGAATTACCAATAGCACCTTTCTTTTGTCTTTTTGTTTTCTTTCCATCTTTAAAATTTTTAATTTGATTGTGATTAATTGATTGAATTAAATAGCAACATTGTGCAGTAGAAAGCAAATGCGATACAAAAGCCAAATAAGATATAGGAGATCGTTAGACGTGATAACCTACTTGTTTTGGCATTTAAGTAATCTGCTAGATGACGTTGCTTGTCCATAATTTTTTTAGCAATTTTCTCAGCGATCGCATCATTGGATTTAACCGCCTTTTTTTCTTTTTTAAATAGCCTCATTGCATTAATGAATTAATGGTTCGTCTGTATTTTCCAAAGTTTCCCAACGTTGGATTAGAAATCCGTGCGGGTTATTATCACTCCTGGTAACGTTACGTATATAACCTTGCGTAATGAGTTTTCTAGATGTTACCGATGTTGATCTAATCAACTTCTGTGTAGCATAGCATTTGAAATAAAATGGATATTGTTCAACATCAATCTTTATGCTGTCAGTCGCAATTTCCTGTGAAATATTAGCAGAGATGAGGTTGTTGTAATAGCCTTGCTCTCGCAGATTATCATAGGCTTTTTTAGCGCTTTCATCTGCCAAGTTCAACGCATTTGAAATGTTGTTCTGTATTACCTTGTCGTCTGGATCAAGTGTGAAAAACAGGTGATGAAATGTTTTAATGTGATCTCTAAGCTCTACGGGAAGATTGTCTTTTCTTTCTGTACTAAATGCTTCAATAGCTTTTCCATTAGCCAAAATGTAAATCTTTGCCTGAACCGTCTTTACCATATCAAAGCTTTTATAAATCGAAAAGCCAGATATAAATACACATGCTACTATTAAAAAAAGGCTAAATCTTTTAATGTGGCTGAATGCCGTATCGATGTTTTTAAATTGTGTAAACATAATGATGTGTTTTAAGGATTATTTGCCCGAAAGTTTATTATGCTGATGGCTTGAGCTATTCTGCTGGTCGGGGAAATAGTCGGAGTTACTAGCCGCAGCGTATCCTTGGCTCATGTTGCGTTTACTGTCTCCAAGCATATCGACCGCCATTCCCACACCCGCCGAACCTGTACGCATTCCTGTATGGCCTGTTGTACTGATAATAGAATTTACCTTTTGAAGGATGGTATTTCCTCCCCCTGCATGCACAACGTAATTTGCCACATTGGGCACCGAAAAATAGCCTACAATTCCGATCACAAGAAAAATAAGGTATGCTGTATCCGTGCTACTGAAGAAAGTATCACCCTGCTGATCGATTTGGGAAATATCGAGCTTCAGCATATTTTCCTGTATTTTTCCGAGTATACTCCCAAAAATGTTAGCGATAGGTAGCCATAAAAAAATGTTGATATATCTGGCAAGCCAAACCGTTAAGGTATTCTGGAAACCATCAAAGACTGCAAAGCCAAATACTAGTGGTCCCAAAATGGCAAGTACGATTAGAAAGAAAGTTCTTATTGTATTAATACAAAGGCTTGCCGCAGCATAGAGTACCTCCAAGACCTCGCACATCCATTGTTTTATTGAATTCCTAAAGTTATACGACTGTTTCTCCATGAAAAACTTGATGTCGTTTCCTAGACCTTCGAACATTCCCTCATCTTCACGATTAGGGTCTTTCGGATGTGTGTATTTGTACCATTTGTCACTATCGCCCCTTCCATCTTCACCAACATACATTTCGTAATATTTACTTTTTTTGACCGCCTGTTCCTTTCTTTTTAAAAGCACTTCAATCGCTTTATTGGAATCCTTTACCATTGATCCAGTAGCGGTAACTGTTGGCTGTAAAATCCCATTCATTACCGAAATCACAATAGGAAACATCAGTATGGCCATACCCAGTGCAAAGGGGCGCAATAACGGATAAAAATCTAGGGGTTCGGCCGATGCCATTTGGCGCCATACCCGACTAGCAATGTACCATAGCGCACCAAATCCAGCAATGCCACGGGCAACACCGATTAACCGACTACAAAGTGGAAGCATATCATGGTACACCCTGTCAAGAACGGGTTGCATTCCAGTTAACGTTTCCGCCATGCCCTGGGCACTGGAAACTTGGGGCAAAAGCAAGGCTGATACCACAATGAATGTGGTTAAAAAAAATCTTGTTTTCATAAGCTCTAGTTTATCCCAAAGTAGCCTTGGGTAGTTTTCAGATCGGTAGTTTCCCTCTTCCTCTGGAGGTTAAGAATGCTTGCTTCTTTGTTGAAATTCCGTAGAAACATCAGTTTATCTTCCGTATCGGCAAAGATTCTGTCTATGGCCTGTAACCGTTCATCATCACTCATCCTAAGCTTGGACGACGTGATCACCGTGGTCAGTTCGTCGATGTTATCCAAACTCTGGTCAAACAGTTGCTTATAAACTTTACCCAAATAATCAATATCCTGTGGACTAAAGTTTGAAGAGGCCTTAAACCTATTATATGCCGCTTTATACTCAGTGATGATTTTTTTCTGGTAGCTGATGATATCGGCAACCCTTCTGTATTTTTTGATTTCCGGATTGACCAGCATCAGCCCATCTAAGAAGACTTCGTGAAGTGAAAAATTTCCCTGTGCAATATTCTTTACCGAATTGTAGCCATTGGTAATTACCGAATATCCGCGCTTCATATCTGATAGGATATTCTTTAATTGGCTCAGCTTTTCGACGTTTAGCAATAGTTGTTGGGTCTCCTGTGATTGTGCATTTACAAACTGAACCTTTGAGATAAATAGTATAAGAAATGCAAAAAAGGCAATTCCGTATTTAATTATTTGTTTCATAAAGTTTTTTTAAATCGTGAATGGGTTGTTCTTCATGCTGCTTTTGGCGACCGAACATTTTGAGCTGATTGGTGAAATGCTGTACAAATTGAGATTTGTCTACCATTCTCTGATAGATGTTTTCCAAGCGTTTAAGCCGTTCATCATCTTTCATTTCAACCTTGCCCGAGGTAATTACCAGTAAAAGTTCATCTAAGTCTTTTTCGCACTCTTCTATTACGTTTTCCCGAACTTGATCGACGTATGTAAGTGTGTTGGCATCCAACAATTTGCTTTTTCGAATGCTTCCCAATGCTTTGCTAATCTCAAGCTGAAGTATGATGATGTCTACAACTTTTCCATTATTTCTGATTGCAGGGCTGACGGCTTTTAGGGAACTGATGAAGGAATTGTGTAAGTTAAATTCGCCTTTTGACAAGTCTTTTACGGTGTTTAAGCCATCACTTGCGATATCATATCCTTTTTTTAAATAGCCTGCATAAACCTTTAAGGCTACGAGCTGCTCAATAAGGTATTTCTTTTGCGTTTTCTTTTGCCTAAAAAATTCAGCATAAGTTTGCGCATTTGATGTAATGGAACAGAGCACAGCAACAACGAAGAACACAATTGTTTTTAATTTAGTCGATTCCATAAATCTCCTTAAGTTTAGCCGTCTCGTCCAATGACCTTGATCTTTGTATGCTCAATTGGATATTTTCCTGATTGTAACGCTTAAGATCACTGTAGTTGCCATCCATTTTATTTACTGCATCATTAATTAGCTCAAGCCTTTTGGCATCCGTCATCTGAGTTTTGAAAGAATTGACTACCAGAATTATCATATCTAGATTTTTAATGCTTTCGTCCAGAATTCCCTTGTAGACCTTCTCCATCTGTTCGAGTTCTTCTGGTCTGAAATGCTTATCCTTATTAAAAAGCCCCCATGCCCATTTGTATTCATCTACAATTGCGACTTGTTTTAAAGTGAGGTCTTTGATGCGTTTATAGTAGGCAATGGCTGATTTGATTTTCCAAAGCTCTTCATAGTACTCGCTGTACAAATTCTTCTGCTTTTCAGTCCAATCGGATATTTCTGTTAGCTTAAGTTTCGACAACTGGTTTTCTAATACCTTTTGCGCATTTTGAAGCCAAATCGTCTGGTTCTGCAGTCGCTGGACTTTCAAGTCGACTGCCTTGATTACTTTTTTTACTCCTGCTTTTATGACCTCAAGCACTGCCACCTGTGCATTTGCCCCCTTGGGCAAAGCAACAAACAATGTCATGGCGCTCAATGGCAGTATGACCATGTACGTCTTCATAATTTTTATAATTTTCATGGTGATAAATTTTTGTTAGTTGATTTTTTGGTAAGACCTATTTCCAACCTTCA
This sequence comes from Bacteroidota bacterium, assembly GCA_040385565.1. Lineage (GTDB taxonomy): Bacteria > Bacteroidota > Bacteroidia > Sphingobacteriales > Sphingobacteriaceae > Pedobacter. Next base: position 270,546 of record JAZKHD010000008.1, read on the forward strand.
ACCTTAATGAGTCTGGATAAAAAGTGATCAGCTTACCTTTCTTCGTTTCCGTAAGTGTGTTGGTACGCTCATCAAAAACTGCATTCCAGTTTTCGGTCTCATACTCGCGTTTTCCAATTTTTCCATCGGTCACAAGATTAAATCCCGTCTTCCTATGGATGTAAAAAATATTACTTTCTGAAGGCTCAATAACAAGGGTGTCATTGGCTATGCTGAATTCACTTCCGGCTTTATTAATATATGTTCCGGGGATAAATGAGCGTATGTTTTCCGTTTTGCAGGCAATAGTCATCACTGATGCAACTGCACATAAAATGATCAGATTTTTCATAGATTACTGGTTTTGGTTTCTAATTTCATTTGCCAAGACCGAGATGCCTTTTTGATAGCTGCCATACTTCTCGGCATATTGCTGAACCTTGATTTTTTCGCTCTCTTCGGTTGTGTAAGCAAGGTATTCTTCAATGGAAACTTCTGTTCTGTAAACCTTACTATATTGCCCACCAAGGGAGATGAATACCTCTTTGTACGTTCTTTTTGGGTCGTTAGCCTTGTTCATCGAAAGTATCTGTGCCTTTTCCTTTTCTGTAAGTCCAAGAAGTTCTTGTATGCTATCGAACTTGTTCTGGTACTTGCTTTGATCAAGCAGTATCTTACAGTCTGAATTATTGATGATCGCCTGCTTAACGATCGGGGAAGAAATGATATCCTCAACTTCCTGTGTTACCACTACTGCCTCGCCAAAGAATTTCCTAACTGTTTTGAAAAGATATTTGATGTACTCTGCCATTCCTTCTTTAGCAATTGCTTTCCAACATTCTTCAATGAGAATCATCTTACGAATGCCTTTCAGTTTGCGCATCTTGGAAATAAACACTTCCATAATTATCAGCGTAACGGCTGGAAAAAGTATTGGATGATCCTTTATCGAATCAAGCTCGAAAACAATGAAAGGCTCATTTAGAAGGTCTAGGTTTTCTGCGGCATTGAGCAAATAGTCAAACTCGCCACCTCTGTAATAGGGATTGAGCACATAAAGAAAATTCCCTATGTCAAAATCCTTTTCCTTTACCTTGGCATCATCCAACACCTGCATGTATTCCGATAAAAGGAATTCATAGAAGGTATTGAAGCATGGAAACAAATCGGAGTTTTTTTCCAAGTGCTCAAAATAGAGGGTTAGCGCATTAGATAGAGCTACATATTCTGAACGTTTAAACGTTTCATCATCCTTTTTCCATAGCGCAAGAAGAAGGGTTTTGATGCTTTCCTTTTTCTCTGTATCGAGCACATCTCCATCAGTCAGATAAAACGGGTTGAACTTAATTGGATCTTTTTCAGAATAGGTGAAATAATACCCGCCAACAAGATCACAAAGGCCTTTATAGCTATGTCCAACATCCACTAAAACTACATGTGTACCCTGCTCATAATAACTTCGCACCATGTGATTGGTATAGAATGATTTGCCACTTCCACTGGGGCCAAGAATGAATTTGTTCCTATTTGTGGTGAAACCGAGCTTAATAGGTTCGTCAGAAATATCTACATGAACAGGTTTTCCAGATAACCGATCGCCCATACGAATGCCAAATGCGCTAACACTTGATCTGTAGTTACTTTCGAGATTAAAAAAACAGGTTGCTTGTTCAACGAACGTATCAAAGGTATCATTCATCGGAAAATCAGCTTCATTGCCAGGCAGACCCGCAAACCAAATTTGCGCCTGTCCGTCCGTCTCCTGTTTTGCCACGGCATCCATTTGAGCCATAGCGGACGAAACGATATTTTTAAGATCTTGGGATTTACCCGCATCGTCAGACCATGCCAACACATTAAAATGTGCTTTTATTGGTAGCCGCTGTGATGCAATAGCTTCATTCAGAAAATCATTTACTGCATCTCGGCTAATGGCATTTTCCCTAGAGTAGCTAGATAAAGATTGTAAGCGTAGTTTTTTGGCTTCCAGTCTCTTTATCGTTTTTTCCGAATCATCTATGAAAATGTACTGGTTCAGAATATGATTGCAATTAAGCAAGGTGCCCAATGGGCTTGCAAAACCAACACTGAACTTTGTACGATCTGTGCTGTACTTGTCATAGTTGATCCGACTTCCACAAAGTGACGGCAGGTCTTCCGTATCGGACAATGTATAAAGTTCAAGCTTTTTAGTGCCAATCCTCATATCTTCTTTGATATGGATATCTCGTATTACTGGCGCTTCTTTAACATCTAAAAGGAAACAATACCTTTCGATAATACCTGCGCTGTTTGCTGTTCCAGCAAGTTCATCGTCAGTTAGGCGTGTCAGTGATACAAACCCACTGTCTGACATAATACGTTCAAATTGACCAGCGCAGTCGAGAAAATCTTTGTAAATAACAGGATTAATGGTCTGTACAGGAACGATTGATTTACGTAGCACATTACTGTAAACTGAACTTGAAAGTTTTCTGTCTTTGGGTTTCTTGGTCAGAAAAATATAACAACTATGCTCAAGACATTCCCTTTCGTTAAAGAATTTTTCACTGCTTCTCGAAAGAAAACTGTTACCGGATTTTTCAAAGTCGGCACTATGTTTGCCTTCTGTAAACCAATCCTGTTTGTGGAATACCGAATGCTTAGGAAGAACCTTAATCGCTTTTACCCAAGCCTGATGGTACGTTTCGTAATCCCGATCCGACAAAGTGAATATTTCGGGCAAAACCACTTCGTAAACTATTGTGATATCGCCTTGGGCCGAAAGAATACAATTATTTTCTACCTTAAAAATTGGTAGTATATTTTTTGCCTCTACCATAATTATCTTGTTTTAAGTTTCAGGAATAGTTGTCTTGAGCGAAATTTGATATAGGTTGGCAGATTTCTTTTGGCAATGAACTTGCTCAACCCATGTTCGCCAAAGCGATGGCTTAGTCGAAACGTGATCATAAATATTGCGGTACCTGACCCAATGATTAAAGGAAGTATGATGAACAACTTGACCCGAGAAATGTAAAGGATGGCAAATGCAATAAGCAGCAGCACAAGGCCAATAGCCAAATAGGCGATGTATTGGGCTTTTAGTCCCTTGAACATTATCGGCTTAGATACGCCCTTATTAATCTGATAGATGCTTGCCATAACTAAATCCCGAAAAATGATTTAAGAACTGTAGCTACCACAACCAAGAAAATACAGCTACCAAACCAAGCAGCAGCTACCTTGTTGGTATCAGGTTCGCCACCATTCCATTTTGAATATACCTTGACGGCACCGATAATGCCGATTACTGCCCCAATTGCGTACATTAGGTCGCAACCCGTATCGAAATAGCCCTTCACTTTGTTAGTTGCTTCCTGTATGCCCGAATTTCCATCTTGGGCGCTGGCGGCGAATGTTAAGCCTACTAGGCAACAGAAGAGAACAATGTTGATTTTTGATTTTATAATGGATTTCATATTGATCTTGATTAAAAATTATTGGTTAATCCCACAGGTTTTCTAGTTCCTCATTGGATATATGAAATGGGGCATGATCACTGATGAACTGGTTAATTCGGCCAATATTTGGATGTGAACCAACCTTTGGATAATTTGCCTTTACCACCTCCATCAAGTTGAGAAAGTCGTTCTTCGTACCGTCTTCCTTTTCAAGGAGGGCAAAGACTTCCTTAATTTCTTGAAGTAGGTCGGGTATCAGCCCAATTTGGTCTGCCTTATCTTTTTCTGATGGAGCAAAACCGAAACTTCCTGCTGTAACGGAAGAAAGTCCATCTGGCAATTTTGCTTTTCCCATAAGTTCATCTCCCGGCGATTCCTCTTGAAGGACATCTACATTTTTTTCCCACTTGTGCGGCAGTTTTTCTGAAGATGAGGAAGTACCATCCCTTTTTAGAAATCTTAAAAATTCAGTTCGATAATAGATTAGGATTACACCTAGATACCAGATCAAGCTGAGTACCATTGAGGCAACTAAAAACTGCTGCCATGTGAAATGTTGTAACATATTCTTTTGCTTTTTATCCCAATGCTCCATTGCACTGTGATTTTCAAAAGCAAAGTTTCAAAGACCTCAAATTTTTGTATCGCAACCATGTCGGTAGGTGCGTGATATTATTGCTTATCACCCAATAATTTCGCACCTCTATTCGGTTTATAGGTATTGTCCTCGTCAATTCTTTGATGGATATATTCACGCATCTTGTCTAAAAAGCGAGTCGGACTGTCACGCTTTCTATTACGGATATCTATGAAATTTCGATAAGAACGTTTAAGGTCAATCTGCATATTTACTTCCATCCATTTAATAATATCTGATACGGTAGCATTACCATTGTTCAATTGGCCAGTGTAGAAAAGGCCATAAATTACCTCTACAAGATTTGTTTTATCTCCAGTCCAAGTAAGTTTATTGGTTTCATTTTTTACGTCCGTTGCTGGTTGCACAAAAACTTGATTATCCAAGAGCCGGAGTTGGGTTAAGATATATTCCTGCAAAAGTTCATAAGCTTTTATCTTAGATAAGAGGTAATCCTGAGTTGTGGAAAAGTCGCAATCCTGTTCTGGGATATCTGGAATTAATACACTCTGAACATCTACCCCACGTAAAAAGTAAATCCTATCCAATTCGGTTGCGCCTCGACGATAATACTGATAGATAAAAGCATTGCGCTGAAAGAAGCGCATAATCGTCGCCAGTTCATCGTGGTAAAATTGCTTGATCTGTTTGGGGTTTCCCGACGGGACAGCCGTTTGAAGATCGTATCTTTCTAAGTAAAACAGCCGCAGACTATAAAATTTTGGTTTAACACATTTAAAAAACCAGATCTGTTCTTCGTCGTCCTTAAAAGGGTGGTCGAGAATATATTCCTTTAACTTTTTTAAGGCTTCACGGACAGCTTTCAAAATTTCAGACAATAATTTGAAAGTGTCGGTTTCTACTTCAACGATTCGATCAATCTGTTCAGTGAGCTTGGTGTATAGCTCTTCACTCATCTTAGCCAACATAAATACACAGTTAGTAACACTCGCTGCCTACCGGTTATCCGGATACCTCAACATGCGAGAAATGAGTATTTATTTATTCATGCTGTCCTTTCTTATTTATCGATCCTAAATCGGATAATGTAAATCAGGACAAAGTTGGGCTAGAATGATTAGTACAACAATAAGTTGTTGCACGTATTTTTATACGTAGTTGCTACGTATTTTGTAATAAATGGGGTTAATAATGACACTAGAGGTCATTCATCTTGCGAATCAATTCTCCTCTTGTGCTAACCGAAACCTTGTTGTAGATATTTTCCGCATGCTTATCGACAGTTCGGGGTGAGATGAAAAGTTTGTCGGCAATCTCCTTGAATTTCATCCGCTGACAAATTAATTGCACTATTTCTGCTTCTTTTGAGGTTAGACCGTAACGCTTACAATTAGCTTCAATGGTGCGTGGATCACAAGAAGCAAAATCAATTTCCAATAACAATTCATTTTCCCTTCTTGCTTTTTTTATAGACTTAGATATGAATATGATGGTGATGATAAGAAATCCCACGTTTGTAAAGATCACCTCGGTTAATTGGCTAACATGTATATATGCAAGTACGGGCATTGACGCCCATGGTATAACAGCGCAATACACCGCAATCATTTCCTTGTAGTCGACAGTTCCTGTAGTTTCAAAGTATTTGAGGCGGATTGATCTTAAAATTGCGACAAGAACTACTATAGCATAGAAGAAAGGGATTATTACGCCGTGTTTAATGGCCGAATCTAGATTGCCGTTAATGGAATAGCCGACAACAAAGAAAACCAGATAAGGTATTAAAAGCAGGATTGGAACACCATATAATGCATGAAACCTCAATTGCATTAATTCGAATCCCTTGTAAAAATAAAATGGAAAATAGGAGGCCATGAGAAAACCGCTACCATAGGCTATGATATTTTGTGTAATTATCGGAATATTGATATTCTCATCGGGTAATAGGCCGCCTGTGATATTATAGATAATGAGTAATATTAATAGGATCATGTACCATAACCTACTTTTATCTTGCGGCCTAAATAAGTAATATACAACCTGATAAAAAAGCATAGCAATTTCCAGAATCACAAACGTGAAAGTCACAACATGCATCTGTGTTCCGAATACCAACATATTTGCTTTTTCTTTTATCTATCATTACCAAATCCAAGCTTGCGTTTCAGAAAAAACAACTTATATCCCAAATCAAGCTCATTGTAAATTTCAAATCCAAATTTCTTGTACCACGGCAGATTGGACGTCGTGGAAGTTTCAAGATAAATGGGTCGTTCCATAGCTTCGCTATGTTTGATTATTTCGTCGAGCAAGTTCATACCGATCCCGGTATTTTGATATTCAGGTTTCACACCGATAAACCACAAGTAGAACATGGTCTCTTTCGGCTGAAGGTTTTTAATTTTTGACTCCCGTTTCAAGGCTTTGAAAATATTACCAATCCCAATACAAGAGAAAATCAATTTTATGTCTAAAAAAATGGACTTTAGTGTTGTTCTTTTTTGATCGGGGAATAAAACCAGTGCACATGCCTTTTTATCGTCGGACAAGAAAACTTCACCAAACGAGTGGCAGACTTCAAAAGAATAGTCCATGAGCGCACGAATCCGTTTTATGCGCCGGTTATCCTGTTGCGCGATATAGTTTACGCTTTGATTTGCATCAAATGATTCAGAAAGAATATCTATAACCAATTCCTTCTCAGGATAATTAGCTCTTATCATAAGTTCCGATTTAAGACAATAACATTAACAATTTCTGGGATGAAACGTAATTTTTTCGCACAAAAATAGTACCACTAAAAAGATAGTTTGCTTTTGTTTTCTTAACTTTTCAAGAAAAATGAATTAAGAAAAACTAACTTCTATTTCAGAAGTGAGGTGAGGAATTCTGATACTTTAACTTTCTCCGTCTGGGGAATCGCTAATAAGTGGCTTGTCTGGAAAGAAATCCTTGATCGAGCATTCAAAAATTACCGCGAGTTTGTTGAGATGATTGATGTTGTATTTTGCGTTTGTTTTGGCGCTTTCCACATTTCCGACGAATTTAGAGCTTATGTCCATTGCCACTGACAAAACAGTTTGAGTAAGACCAGCTTTGATTCTTTTCTCTCTTACTTTATCTATAACGTATTGCTCAATTTTGGATATTTCAGCCATTTCTAGGTCTAAGTAAGAGATAATAAAAATATTTTTACCCAACTATAGTTGGGTTTATCTTTTTTCTGTATATTCGTTTTATAAAATTATTTAAGAGTCTTGCGATCGTAATCTCAGGCCGTTAACGCAGGACAGCAGAGTAATACCATATCTATGGATGGTTGTGCTATATTTGCACTTCTACATAGATGTGGAATCTGCTGTAAATCCATGTTAACATAAGGCCTGAGAAACTTTGATGCGATCATGGTAGGCAGATTCCACATGTATGAATCTCCGACACAAGGCTCATTCTAGTTTGTCAACTAAAATGTGAGATATGGAGCTACAATTCTTTTCGGCGTTCGACCGCCACACCGTCGATTTCAAATCGTTTATTGGCCTGTTGGTAGATAAGTTTAAACCTCTACAGATCTTTTGCTTTTCCAAGAGATTTATCATGGATGGTATGAGTGGTACTTTCGTAGAGAATACTACAGCTTATCAGTGCCATTATTGTTTGCTAATGGTCACTGACACAAACACACGAATAGACCATGAAGTGCAAGATTATGCTAATGGTTTATATGTGGATGGCACTATTACTATCCTCTGCCACGGTCAAGAACCTATTTCAGAGGCAATCCAGAAAAATAGTCGTTTTTTCATATCTCTATATTCTATTGGCAAGTTGATATATAGTCGCGATGGAATAAACGTTCTTAACTTAACCAGAAGATATGATATTGCAGATGCTCCGATTAAAGCATACAACCATTATCAGCACAGGATTTCTCTTGCTGAAGCTTTTTTAATTGGTGCAAACGAATGCCTCGCTAAGGAACAATATGCAGTATGCACATTTTTATTACATCAAGTTGTGGAACAATGCTGTATTGGCCTCATTAGAGTGTTCCTTGCTTATCGCTCGGAAGTCCATAATCTTAAACGGCTGTTACTATTATGCAATGCTTTTTCTGATGCTCCATATAATTTATTTCTAAGTGGAACAAAGGAAGATACCAGATTATTCGAAATCTTGGTGAAAAGCTATTCACAAGCCAGATATGGCAATACTTTTCAGGTACAAAAACAGGATACCAACGCCTTATCGAAAAAGATTGCAAGGTTTCTAGAAATGACAGAAAGCATGTGTGAGGAAGAAATCTCAAGATTGGAAAAATTGGAATCAAAAGAGATAGAAAAGGAGGTTTCAAATGTTTAATGTCAAGACCCCAATACAAAATTCAAGGTTGTTTAAACTGCCTTTTTTAGATGGAACACTGAAATTAGGATATGATATACTGAATAGCTATTCAGACTTTAGACTTACGAAAGGCTTAACAATTACTATTCGTAAAATTTCTTTTCAAAATGAATGGTTAACAATCGGTATTAAACTTGATAATGAAAAGGAAGAAAAAGTATATCTAAAAGCAACGCTTAAAGAGTTATTAATAAGTTGTAGTGTAGATACTGACGAAAGCTATCTGAGTCGATATGCTTATTTCGCATTACATAAGCTAATGTACATTAACGACTATTGCAACTTTGAAAGATATTACTGGCCAGATTTTTTTACTTCTAGTAATGGCAGAAGTAGATATCTAACAATTATCAATGACAGAAATGGTTTAGATATCACTCTAAAGCCTAAGTATTCCTTCTTCTTGAAACCTGGACGAGAATTGAAAATGCCAAGTATTGCATCCAAATTTAATCGGCCTCTAATGATTTTCATGGATAAGAAATTTGTTATTGATCAACAAAAAAATGGAATTGGCTTTTGTTTAGCTGACACCTATCTTAAATCATGGCACTCGAACCATTTGCCATTTTTGATACCTTATAAAGGTACACTAACCCAAAAACAAAATGCCATCAAGACATTTACTTCATTCGTTACTTCAGAAACCAATGGAGACATTACTGAATTTTCTCCAATGCAAATTGAACTTTCCAAAATTTGCAATAGAATGGGGCTTATTACGTCCATCCTCAAACCCGATTACGGTTGCACTAAAGAGCAAATTACAGTTATAGAAGAAGAAAATTTGAAGCGGTTCGAAGCATTGTTCACTTTGTGGCAGGATGCGTTACCTTACTTAATCCATCAGCCTCTTACGCATCATTACTTTACATACGGTTTAAGAAATATTCGTAAAAAGCCAAGAAAAATGGATATGAAGCCATGCAACTTTGGCTATGAAGTGCCAAAGATTTGCTTTTTATGGAGAGACAAGGGAGAATATTATGAATTGGATTACAGGTTTAAGGTCGGCGAAAAGCTATTGAAGCCCGCAGAAAGCAACACAGTATTCTTTATCAATGATGATATAAACCCAATGAGATTTTACCTCTTCGAATCAATTTCGGATTGTCAACTCACGTTGTTTTTTGCTGAACGACAATTTAAGATGCAAATCCTTAAAGCGCACTATAGTTATTTTCAGGATTACCTTGAGAAGTTAAGGACGCATTTTGAGGTAAAAGATATGTAAGGTATGGGTTTGGTGGACAAAGATTTTTTACTTGTGAAAGCTACATCCGAATATAATACTTTGTATAAGGTTTTCTATGACGAAATCGTGGCGTTTGAAGCTCAACGTAATCATGTATTACTACACCTAAAAGGAAGGCGAATTAAGACATACCTCTCAATCTCAGATGTCGAGGAGCACCTTTCAAACTATCCACAATTTATACGTCTACACAGGGCTTTTATAATATCTATTCAATGTATAAGCCAGATTAAAAGAGGTCAGATTACTATGGAGAATGGATTGAATTTTATGTTTGGCGACATTTATGGGGACGTGTACACTAATCTATTGAATACTTATCTCCTAAAAAGAAAACAAAAAGAAGATACCAATCATAAAAACTATTAAGGATTATTTACAACAAATTAACAAATGGAAAATGTAGTAAACAAAGTATTTTTAAGCGGTTGTGCTGGTGCAGATGCCGAGGTCAAAAATTTCCCAGACCAACAAAAGTTGGCAAGTGTCAACTTGGCCGTGACGGAGCATTTTAAAAATTCACTTGGGGAAGATATTAGAAAAACGCAGTGGTTTACCTTGACTTTCTGGAATGCCAAGGCAGATATTGCAGAAACACAAATCAAAAAAGGAACTTGGTTTTCGATAGAGGGTAGATTGAACACCAATAACTACGAGGCTAAAGATGGAACAAAGCGATATGCAAATGATATAGTGGTGAGTGAAATTGACTTCAAGGCTTTATAGACGAAAACTGTTTGTCATATACTAAGCGTTGCCAAAAAGAAAGCGAGAACTACCCAAAGGCAATTCCCGCTTTTCTAAATTAACGCTCTCGATATAAATAAACGCAAAAAAATAAATAGTATTCACTAGGCGCAAGATTTTTGGAAGTATTTTTAATATTTGACTTTAGATCGGTAATATCCTAAAAAATGTCCACAAAAACATGTCTTTTTTTGTCGAACAATTAACGTAGATTTGGGTAAAACCATACTTGTGAAAGAAATGTCTCTCAAGAAACTTCAGGAAGAAATTTCACATTACCAAAATCGGGTAGCGGAATTGTCCCAAGTCAATGAAGAACTGAGCGATTTTATAGAAAATGCGGCAATTCCTCTTCACTGGGTAAATGGAGAAGGAATTATTATTTGGGCAAACCAAGCTGAACTTATAGCACTTGGATATGAGAAAGAGGAATATATCGGTCAGCCCATTGCTAATTTTCATGCGGATGAAAACATTATTCAAGATATTCTTTCAAGGCTAATCAACAATGAAACACTGCACAACTACAGGGCAAGGTTGAAATGTAAGGATGGTACGATCAAACATGTGCTTATCAGCTCCAACGTGCTAAGAAAAGACGGAAATTTTATACATACGCGTTGCTTCACTAGAGATATTACAGCAATGGTGCTGGAGGAACAGCGGAAAAATGACTTTGTGTCAATGGTCAGCCACGAGCTCAAAACACCGCTAACATCTATTCTCGGCTACTTGCAGGTTATGCTTTCAAGAACAGAGGCGACTGGCGACTCCTTTATCACCCAGACTTTGGCAAGAACAGAAAAACAGGCTAAAAGTATGACCAAAATGATTGAGGATTTTCTAAATATGTCAAGACTAGAAGAAGCTAAGGTCGAGCTTTACATAGAAAGCTTTGAACTACATACTTTATTACAGGAAGTCATTCAGGAAATACAGCTCACAAATCATAATATTAATTTTGTCCATGGCGGCGTAATACAAATCCAGGCTGATAGTGCAAAGATTGCCCAAGTGATGATCAACTTAATCAGTAATGCCATTAAGTACTCCCCGGAGCATACAAGAATAACCGTCGGCTATCAGCGACATGGAGACTCAGTTAAAATATATGTAAAAGATGAGGGCGTTGGCATCAGTGAAAAAGATCAGCAGCGTCTTTTCGAACGTTTCTATCGCGTACAAAATGAATCGACAAGGCAAACTGTTGGTTTCGGTATAGGACTTTATTTAGTCGCCGAAATCTTACGCTACCATAACAGCAAGATAGAGGTTGAAAGTTCCCCCGCCAATGGTTCCACTTTCTATTTTTCCCTACCTGTGGTAGATATAAAGTAAGTTAACCCATTTTACAAGATTAAACAAATAGAATAGGTAGTGCCAACAAACTCTTCTTATCCCGAAGAATCTGCTGGCATAAATTCACCTGCCTTTGTCGACCTTACTGAGTAATATCTAAATGTTGATCTCTCAAATAATTCATCAATCGATAATTACCAGTTTAATAAGTTAATGTTATTCCTCCTCCATAGCCCATGTCACTATCATAGTGTGTGGAAAGAGAGAAGTATTTGGTCACAATATATCTTAGGCCAGCCATATACTCTTTATCGGTATTCCCCATAATATTCAGTCGTAACCTTTTACTTAGTGGCATATCTTCACGCATCAATTGAAAACGGAACTTGCCCTTACTGTCCAGACGAGCTTCGGCAGTAACCAACATTGGAAGAATATATTGTGCACCAATCACAGCCGCCTTTCTATTCATTTGATTGCTGAACTGTCCCAACATATTTTTCTCGGACATATTGCCCATGCTGTTATAGTGATAATCAAAACCAATGAATGGCATGAACCACTGCATTTTCCCAATATAGCGTCCGAAATACGCTTCGACTTCATTTCCATGTTCCGACTTTAATCCTAAACGAAACTCTGTTGAGAAACGATAGCGAGTATTCGCTAACATTACCTCGCCATCGCTACCGTTACTTTCCAGTCCAACATTTGCCATTAGATGGAATTCCCTGTCGTCGCTGAACAGTTTGCGCTGTGCTAATCTAGGATTTGGGATTTCTGGATTCGCAGGTGAGTTTTCATAGCTGAAAACCCTGCCCATTCCGCTCATCATATGATAGAGTATATGGCAATGAAAAAACCAATCTCCGCCTGGCTCAGTCGCCGCAAATTCTATGGTATCGCGTTCCATCGGCATGATGTCCAGAACGTTCTTCATCACAGCATTATCACCCTGTGCGTTTACCACCCTAAAGTCGTGTCCATGGAGGTGCATTGGATGTCGCATCATGCTGTTATTAAATAGGATAATTCTAACGTTTTGGCCCTTCTTGATCAATATTTTATCAGTTTCGGAAACTGTTTTATTATCAAGGCTCCAAACGTACCTGTTCATATTGCCAGTAAGATCAAACTTGAGTTCTTTCCATGGCCCTTTCGGTAACGTTGTTTTTTTTGGGTCTCTCAGCATATCGTAGTTCAGGGTAACAATATCCGAGCTTGCAGTAGCCATATTCATACCTGCCATGCCTTTGTCTTCAGCTTTTGAACTGTTTTTAGGCATTCTCTCTCCGGTGATTTCAGGGTACATCACTGTGTTCATGTCCATGATCTGGTTTTGCATTTTCATCCCATCCATTTCGACCATGTTTCCATGCATGTCCATCATATCGTTCATCATTTTCATTCCCGCAAAATATTTCAGTTTGGGAAGTGGAGAGGCAGGAACTTTTTCTCCCTTGCCCAGCCATAGGGAGGCTGATTTAGTCCTATCTTCTGGAGTCACCAAAAATTCATAGCTCTTGTTTTCGGGAATCGTAACAACTACATCATAGGTTTCAGATACAGCAATAATCAGCCGATCTACTTCCACTGGCTCCACATCATTTCCATCAGTAGCTACAACAGTAATCTTTCCACCAGAATAGGTCAGCCAAAAATAATCAGATGCACCCGCATTGGCTATGCGTAATCTTACCTTATCGCCAGCCTTAAATTGGGGCTGTACATTCTGGTTCTTTCCATTAATCAAAAAAGCATCGTAATATACGTCACTCACATCCATAGCGTTCATCCGCTTCCATTCATTGTTCACTTTCGTTTTAAACTCTCCAGATCGAATGGCTTCTGCATAACTTTGTGTAGCACCTTTTTGGATGGCAAACCAGTCGGTTGCGTTCTTTAGGCTACGGTGAACTTCTTCTGGTTTCATATCCGTCCATTCGCTGATTATAATTGGCAATGTTGGAATATTCCATTCTTTGCGCTTGTTCATGATAAATGAACCATACATTCCAATCTGCTCCTGAAGTTTGCTGTGGCTATGGTACCAATGGGTTCCATACTGAACTATCGGAAATCTGTAAACATAGGTTCCATGGGGCTTAATAGGCATCTGGGTCAGGTATGGAACACCGTCTTCCTTATTTGGGAGGAAAAGACCATGCCAATGCAATGAGGTTTCTTCATCAAGGTTGTTATGCACGTAAATTTCCGCGGTATCTCCCTCAGTAAAGGTCAAGGTTGGCATAGGTATCTGTCCATTAACGGCAATGGCACGTCTTGATTTTTTACCATAGGTTACGGTAGTATCTGCAATATATAGATCGTAACGTACCGTCCTAGGCTTGGTATTATTTGGAATTGTTTTGATGGGACCGAGATTAGCTTTTGCTTTCTTGATGTTTGCGAAAGTTGCGTCATTGTCGTTCATATCCATTCCTTCCATCGCTGTTTTAGATGTGCCGTTCCCCATATCCATTCCATCGTGGCTTTTGTTTTCAGACTCGGTTTTTTCTGGAACCAGCTTCATTCCGCATTTTGGACAATTTCCAGGTGAGTCTTGATGGATTTCCGAATGCATGGGACAGGTGTACGATGCACTTTTCTCAACAGCTGGCTTACTATTGGAAGTTTTGCCACTTCCCATGTCCATCTTTTCAACCTCCTTTTTTGCAGGTGATTGCTGTCTTGTTACAGTGGAAGGTTTTTTTGGAGTTGATTGCTTCTTAGTAGCTGCAGGTTTTTTCTTTACCAGCGCCATCCCGCATTTTGGGCATTTTCCAGGCTTGCCCTGTTGGATTTCTGGATGCATTGGGCACGTATATATTTCACTACTTTTAATGGTAGCAGGTGCTGTACCATGCTGGTCGTGTTGGGCTTTGGCCATCTGCAACGTGAAGACAGCCAACATTAGTAATATTATCTTTTTCATCTGTTATCTTTTTTTTGCAGACTGTCCAGAACTGCGCTGGCCCAATCTGTAATTATTTTCTGCTCCTTTCCGGAAAGCTTTGCATTCTGGTGGATCAGGGTGTAAGAGGAAAGCGGCATTGTTCTATCTTCAATGCTAGAAGAAATGGATTTGAGCTTGCTCATCTTTCTCCGTTGGCTATAACTATTAAACTCATCAAAGTTCAGTTCTGATTTGCCTTTTACAATGTGCGAATTCATCCATCTACCAAAAGGTTGGATCATTGTATACCAGGGATATTTGGTGTAATTGCTATGGCAATCGAAACATGAATTGCTTAGTATCTTCCCTACATTTTCTGGGACAGGAAAAGCATGAAGAAAGTTAGTGTGATTTGGATCTCCATCATTGTTCCTCTCTGGTTGCATAAACTGCAACAGCAGAAAAACCGTCGCCATTCCTAAAAACACCTTCCTTTTGCCATTCATATTAGTTCAGTTCCTCTTTTACACTTCCACAATCCGACATTGATTTCCCATAGTAGGGGTTCTTGATATCTTTTGTTTCACTGATCCAGTTTCCTCCCTTGCCCTTGTTAAACATTGGGCAATTGTCATAATAGAGTTTTTGTCCCATAGCTTTATCTGCTTTCAGGAGGTCATAAATCTCTCCGCTTAACATCTCAAAATGTTCACGTTGATGTTTAATATTTCCCACATTTGAGCCGATATGTTCTGCATGCTCCTTCGCATCCGCATTGATGTCTTCGAAAACTTTTGCCTGCTCGGATGAGAGTTGGGTTTTGTCGACAGCTCCAAGTGAAGTTACCAAGCTTTTTCCTGCTTCTGCTGCAAGCTGATCATTGTCCTCCACAAGGGCATTCTTAAGCTTTAGATAATCTTTGGTAACAGCATCGACAGCAGAGACTTTTTTTGCCTCGGCTGTTTCTGAATTGGTATTAGCAACAGTATCTTTTGTATCGTCATTGGTCTGTTTATTGTTATTGCATGCGGCGAGCAACAGGCTCGACATTGCCATGCCTAAGATGATATTTTTCATTTTTTTTTGATAAGAAAGGTTAACACCATCCACAGGATGTATTGCCAGTGGATGGTGCAATAATAATTAATTGATGGTCTCAGAAATTTTTCCGCAGGTAAGCATGGCGCTACCATAGTACGGGTTCTTAACAGGCTTTTCACTACTTAGCCAACTGCTTTTCTTCATAGGGCAGTACTGCACATAAATTATATCTGCCGACAGTTTCTTTGACTTTGATGCACTAATCATAACGGTTGAAAGTGGGGCAAAATGCTCCCTCTGAGCTTTGATCTCTTTAGTGCCTGATATTAGTTTTGAATGCTTTAGAAGTTCCTCTTTATCTTTAGAGCTAAGTGTTTTTTCGTCCGTACCTTCAATAGCTTTATTAAGTTCGAGGGCTTTAGCATTTGCAATAATAGCATCGCCCGCTACAAGTGCATCCTTAAGTGAATAATATGAAGTTAGCACTGATGCGGCAGTATGGTGTCCATTGTGCCCGTCTTGTGCAAAAGCAGTTTGCACTAAGGTTGTTGCTATAAAAGCAACTAATAAAAATATTTTTTTCATTTTCTTTTAATTTAATGTACATAGATTATTACGTTGGCGGCATTACTCTGTCGTCAAAAAAATAAAAACAGTCATTAAATCAAATCTGGAAACTCTGTACCGCAATGCGGATATCAGGTATGGGGGGATGATGGCACCTAACAAAATAACTCTTGTCTGGTGTATGGCCGCTGGCCATTTCAACATCTGCCAAAATAAAAACAGGATGGAAAATATCCGCAAACATTTGCGGTGCCTTAATGGATATAGTTTTGCTTATCTGCTTGTCAACTGCCACAAATTTGGCTACTTCATCTTTGCAACAATTATCTTTTTTGCTCTCTTGCTCTTTTTTATGAGAATGGGCAGTAGAAGACTCGGCATTTTTATTTGAATGGCTGTGAGGTTTTGTGCCTTTTGGATGCCGATGAACCTTAATTGTAGTACTTGCCGAATGTTCGTGGTGATGGTCTCTGTTAAATAACATATCTGCACCAATAGTACAGGCGAAGCCAACAACTGTATTCGAAAGGAATAGAATTGTTAGAAACACGGCCTTAAACTTTATTGACAGACTGATTTTCATTACTACAAAATAAGCTATTATTCTAATATGAACAAAGATACCGAAGTAAGAGTTTTGGTTATTACACAATTAGGTGAAAAACTTACATAATTCCATGTCCTCTATATCTGGTCTAATGGTCTTCGATCATTAACTTTTAATGTTTTGAATTGCCTAGGCGACATACCTGTTACTGACTTGAACTGGTTGGATAGGTGGGCGCTACTACTATAACCCATCTTCCAAGCTATTTCATTCAGGTTGAGTTCACCATATTGGATAAGCTCTTTTACCTTCTCTATTTTTTGCTGGATGATAAATTTTTCGATGGTCGTATCTTCACTTTCGGAAAATAACCTGCTCAGGTAGCTGTAATCTCGGTGCAACCGGTCACTCAATGCTTCACTGAAAACAATATGCAGTTCTTGCTGTGGGGAATGGTGTATGAGTTCAATTATCGTGTTACGGATCCGTTCAACCATCTTATCCTTGTTCCTGTCAATCAGTTCGAATCCCAAAATTTTAAGCGAGGCGGAAATTTCGCTCAACAATTCCTCCGAAGGTTCGGGAGAAACAACGACCTGCCCAAGTGAAATATCATCAACCTGGAGATCGTGGTGCTGAAGCTGTTGTGTCACCACCGAAATGCAACGGTCGCACACCATGTTTTTTATTGATAACAACATACCCTTTAGGTTAGATTAAATGCTAATATACGCTTTGTTTCAACGAGATAATTATTAACTGCAAGAACATCAATTGATAACCAAATGATGTCCTTGCCAAAATGAAAACCAGATTAAATTTTTTCTGCCTTGTAACCAGCCTTTTCAAGTGTGTCGATAATCTGATCGATATCGATTCCCTGCTTTCCCTCCACCGTTAATATCTTGTCCTGGTTCTGCGTGTCAACTTCCCAGTTTTCAATAGCTGAAAGATTGTTCAGGTGGGGTGTAACGGCAGCTATACAGCCACCACATTTGATATTTGTTTTGAATTTTAATGTTTCCATGATTGTGATTGTTTAAATAAGTTTAGAAAATTTTAAGCGAAGACTATTACTTACCACCGATACAGAACTCAGCGCCATTGCTGCACCCGCGATCATCGGATTTAGCAAAAAGCCATTAATAGGATATAAAATACCAGCAGCAAGGGGAATTCCTATCAGGTTGTAAATGAATGCCCAAAAAAGGTTTTGGCGTATCGTACGAACAGTGAGTTTCGATAGGCGCAAGGCCTTTGGAACCTGCATGAGGTTAGAAGATACAAGTGTAATCTTGGCAACATCTATAGCAATATCAGAACCTTTCCCCATAGCGATTGATACATCTGCCTGTGCAAGGGCGTGGCTATCGTTTATGCCGTCGCCTATCATAGCGACAATTTTTCCCTGTGATTGCAGTTCCTTTACGAATTCAGCCTTATCAGAGGGCAGGGCATCTGCCCTAAAATTGGTAATTCCAACCTGTGCTGCAACTGCTGATGCGGTCTGGTTGTTATCGCCCGTAAGCATATAAACTGCAATGTTGCGTCTTAAAAGTTCGGTCACGGCATCGGCGGAACCTTCCTTGATCTGATCGGTAATGGCAACAATGGCGAGCACTTGTTTTTCATCAGCAAAATAGATTACCGTTTTTGCCTGTTGTTGCAGTCCATCAACAGTGTGTTTTAGCTCATCGTTTATCTTAATGCCGACATCACTTAGAATTTTATGGCTGCCCGCCCAATACTTTTGTCCTTCATAAGAAGCAGATACTCCTTTTCCCGTTAAACTTTCAAATCCAGACACTTTAACTTCGCTGTCAATAGCGGGCTTCAACTGGTTGACTATTGCCTCGGCAAGTGGATGTTCAGATTGCCTTTCTAAAGCATAAAGAATGCTGCTGAGTTTTTGTTTGTCAATTGTAGACCCATTTTGCCAAAGCATTTCTGAGACCTCTGGCTTTCCCTTGGTAAGTGTTCCAGTTTTGTCAAGGACTACTGCATTGACTTTATATCCAAGTTCCAAAGCTTCGGCATCTTTGATCAGTATTCCGTTCTCTGCACCTTTACCTACACCAACCATGATTGCCGTTGGCGTTGCAAGTCCAAGTGCGCACGGGCAAGCGATCACCAGAACGGTAACCATTGCAAGCATTCCCTGCGTAAACGCATTTTCACCTCCAACGAGAACCCACAAAAGAAGGGTCAATATCGAAATGCCAATTACTATCGGGACAAATATTCCTGCGATCTTATCCACCAATTTTTGTACCGGAGCTTTCGATCCTTGGGCATCCTGCACCATTTTTATAATCTGTGCAAGCATGGTTTCGCCACCTACCTTTCGCGCTAAAAACCGAAAACTTCCCTTTTGGTTGATTGTTCCTGCAAAGACCTGGTCTCCTATATTTTTAGAAACAGCTACAGGTTCTCCCGAAATCATGCTTTCATCTACATAGGATGTGCCCTCATAGATTTCGCCGTCAACAGGAATCTTTTCCCCAGAACGCACAAGTATTTTATCGCCGATTGCAATATCAGATAGCGGGATTTCCTTCTCTCCATTTTCTGTAATAACAAGTATCGTTTTTGGCTGCAGTCCGATCAGCTTTTTGATGGCGGAAGAAGTATTGGATTTTGCACGTTCCTCGAGCAGTTTCCCCAGCATAATAAATACTATGACTACAGCAGCTGCTTCGTAATAAACGTGGGGATGAAGCCCCCTTTGATGCCAAAATTCTGGATACAATGTATTGAATACGCTGAACAGATAGGCAATCCCCGTACTTAAGGCAACCAAGGTATCCATATTTGCTTTTCTGTGGTTGGCCTGCTTAAATGCATTGATGAAGAAATTCCTTCCAAAGACAAAAAGAACGGGTGTGGTGAGCGCAAGCATATAATAGTTGGCATAGGGAATATCCATAAAGAACATGCCTATCAATACTACAGGAAAGGTGAGTATCCCAGATGCGAGCAGGCGTTTCTTAAGCGAACTATAATTTTTTTGCTGTAGTTCTTCCTGTTTTTCTTTCCCGCTTTCGGTATCCATGATCAAATCGTAGCCTATTGACTGTACCGCCTTTTGGAAAGCGGGCGGCTGCACCTGATTGGAATGATAGGATACCTTGACAGTCTGGGTGGCATAATTGACCTCTGCTTGCTCGACTCCCTGCTGGGCGCCGATCATACTCTCCACGCTGTTTGCGCAAGCAGCACAGGTCATTCCAAGAACTGGGAGCAAAATGGTTTGTATATTGTCTTGAGTTTTCATTACCGTGTTATTGATAAACAAAGTTAAGGTGACTTAGAGCTTCGAATTTTACAGGATTTTGTGAAAAAGTTGTATAATTCCACAACAAATAGCGGATTCAAGCAACAAGAAAAACATCCAGGTACCGGTTTAAATTGACCGCGTCCATAGAACCTTCAATACACCATTATTACATGTTTTTGTCATAATTCACTTCCAGCCAAAGTATTTTAAATGAAATGACATCTTATTGGACTACAATTACGTTATTTGTTTTGTGAAGCCGATCGCCTTACTTCTGGTTGCCTGCATTTTGATGCTTTCATCTCTTCAGGGGAATGGCGCAAATATGCGTTCAAGTTCGGTCTCGGATTGCTGTAAGCAGGGATCTTGCAAGCATGGAAAACAAACCAACCAGAACAATGGATGTGATAGTAAGGCGTGCAGCAGAATGGTTTCTTGCAGCCAGTGTGGTTTCATCATATCTGAACAGCTATTGTTTCAAGATATTTTTACCTTGAGCAGCGGTAAGTCTGTACCACTTGCAACAATTGGTGTTGTTACTGGATACACACAGATTGGCTGGCACCCTCCAAAAGTTTAATAATAATTCCGTACATCTATCTAGTACCGTAAGTATTATTAATCATTTAAATCAAAAATCATGAAAAAGTTTCTTTTCGCCACAATGGTGATGTCATTATCTATATTCTCAATTTCTTATGCCAACACTTCGTGCTGTAACAGCAAGATGAAGAGTTGCACGAAATGTTCGAAAACTTGTGGCAAGCCAAATTGCATGGATACCTGTAGCAAGGCCTGTAAAGCATCAGGCGAATGCAAAAAAACCTGCAAATAGCAGTGAAAAGCCGGGGAATCCCCGGCTTTTTTATTCCAAAGTTATTTGGTGAACTGGATATCAGTTGAAAATATGCACTTCAAAAACGTGCAAAAGTTTCATCATTACTGCGATACCAAGAATAATCCACATCATCCAAAACAAAGTCATTTTTACGATATAAGCAGTTGTTGGCTTTCTTTTTGAAAGCTTTCTGCTTTTTAGCCTTTTGACCAAAGGACTGGCTAGATTAGATGTGCTTACGCTGAATCCTGATCGCATTCAGTATCGCCAGAAATGCTACACCCACATCTGCGATTACCGCTTCCCAGAGATTGGCAACACCAAATGCACCTAAAGATAATACAGCAACCTTTACTGCCATTGCCAAAGCGATATTCTGCCAAACAATGTTACGGGTAAGCTTTCCAATCTTAAGTGCAGCAACAATCTTCAAAATCTGGTCATTCTGGATAACGATATCCGCTGTTTCGATAGCTGCGTCACTACCAAGTCCGCCCATTGCAATCCCAGCTTCCGCCAGGGCAATGACTGGTGCGTCATTAACGCCATCGCCAACGAAAGCAACGTGCCTGCCTTCTTTGATTAGCTTTTCTACGTTTTCAACCTTGCCCTCCGGTAAAAGATCTCCATAAGCATTATCAATGCCTAGTTTTTTGGCCACGTTGTCTACCACGGCCTTTTTATCTCCCGAAAGCATCACTGTTCTTATTCCGAGATCGTGCATCTGTTTAATTGCTTCAGCAGAATCTTCCTTGATTTCATCTGCAATGGTAATATAGCCTACATATTTCCCATCTACA
The DNA here is from genome assembly GCA_040385565.1 of Bacteroidota bacterium. GTDB lineage: Bacteria > Bacteroidota > Bacteroidia > Sphingobacteriales > Sphingobacteriaceae > Pedobacter. The sequence continues at coordinate 292,237 of JAZKHD010000008.1, forward strand.
GCAACAACTACTATGGTGTCTACAACTTCCTCAACATCTTTTGGGTATTCAACTTTGTATTTTTTTAAAAGTTTCAGATTACCTGCCATTACCGCCTTTCCATCGATCTTCCCCCTGAGTCCATGCCCTGAGATTTCTTCCACAGCAGTTGCTTTTTCTACATCGGCAGCCTTTCCTGCATACTCAACAATGGCCTGTCCAACGGGATGTGTCGAGTTTTTTTCAAGTACCGCAGCTAACTTGACCAATTGTTTTTCTGTTAATCCAACAGGCACTACTTTTTGAACCTTAAAGACACCTTTTGTAAGTGTTCCCGTCTTATCCATTACAATGGTATCAATCTTAGTCATTACATCCAAGAAATTACCGCCCTTGAACAGGATCCCATTTTTTGAAGCAAGGCCTATCCCGCCAAAGTATCCCAGAGGAATCGAAACTACCAGCGCACAAGGGCAACTGATGACCAAGAAAACCAGGGCACGATATAGCCATTCATTAAATACATACCCATCCACAAAAAAATAGGGAACCAGAGCCAATGCCAGCGCCAAGAAAAAAACGATAGGTGTATAAACTTTCGCAAATTTCGAGATGAATAGTTGGGTCTGTGATTTGCGTGAGGAAGCATCCTGTACCATTTCAAGTATCTTACTCAGCTTACTGTCTTTAAATAGCGCAGTTACCCTGATCTCTGAAACCGTATTTAGGTTAATCATTCCAGCAAGTACCTTTTCGCCTTTGTACTTGCTATCGGGACGGCTCTCGCCAGTTAAAGCTGCAGTATTAAATGAGCCCTTATCAGAAACCAGTTCTCCGTCCAGCCCAACTTTTTCTCCCGCCTTGACCTGAATAATATTACCAAGTTCAACTTCTGCGGACGGGGTTACCCTTGCGTCCCCATCGTTTAAAACAGTTACCTCATCTGGTCGTATATCAAGCAACGCCTTTATACTGGCTTTTGCCCTGTCTACGGCAGAATCCTGGAACCATTCGCCGATTGAATAGAATACCATAACGGCAACACCTTCTGAATATTCCCCAATATAGAACGCTCCCAAAGTGGCAATGCTCATCAGCACGAATTCATTGAATATATCGCCACGTACCGCCTTACGAAATGCAAGTATAAGTACGTTCCATCCTGCCAAAAGATAGGCAACCCCGTTAACCACTAACGACACCCATTTGGAAAATTTGATGCCAAAGCCATAATCAAGAGCCAATACGCAAATGAGTATGAAAAGACCTAATAGGAGACCTAGATGCTGTCGCCACCCGGCCTGTTCGGGTCCTGCAATGCCATGGTCATGACCGTCATTATCTTTGTGATCTCCTTCGGCATCACCATGCACTATGTTTTCTTTTTGACCTTTGGATCTGGCATTCTTTACCGGACTTTTTGGTTTATCTTTTTTAGTGTTATCGCTATGTTTTTTCATTATAGTATTTCTAAAGGTTAACCTTCCGAATCCATAAACCAATTTTCTGCCTCCTCAATCGCCCTTTTAATGGCAAGGCTCCTATTGCTTTGGAGTTCACCTTGCCTATCATTTAATAGCTCCAATGCCTTTGCCCTTACATTGGGCTTTAGGTCCTTTAGCTTAAGGTCGATATCTTCAAATTGGTTTTTCATTTTCTCTGGTCCGAATTAATTTTCTGTCTCGCTATATTAATCAAAGGAATTTCCTTCCTTAATCTATTCTTCCTCGCCTCCGCCACTTGCCTTAGATTGAAGGTAGAAAGCCCCTTTCGTTACAACCCTTGCTTTTGCTGGTAGCTCCTCGATAGGAACAACCTGTACATATCCCTGTTCGCTAACACCGGTCTTCACTTCGGTTCTAATGAAACTGAAGGTTTTTGCATCATTTTTTTTAGCATTCTCATCTACCACAAAGATGTACTGTTTACCTTCCGATCTCACTATCGCATCAACAGGAAGAGCAGGCATTAGTTTGCTTCCCGTACTGATCAGGGCGGTAACATACATGCCAGGTATCAGGTTCTTGTTTTTTGCATTATCAATTACCGCATGGACAATTACGCCCTTGCTTTCATTTTCAAAAGATTTATTGATGCCATTTATCCGTCCGCTGATCAATTGGTTTTCCTGATTTGTCAACTGGAAACTTACCTTTTGCCCAACCTTTACGGCCATCAGGTCTTTTTCAAAAACCGTAAGGTCGCAATGGATCTTGGAATTATCTACGACTTCCATGATTGATGTTCCAGGCTGTACAAATGCGCCCGTATTGGCCGTGATCTGGCCAACTGTACCATTTATTGGCGACAGGACCGGGAATTGGGAGATAATTTTTCCTTTGGCAATGCTAGCGGGGGAAACACCCAGCTGTCTGAGCTGGCTTTCATAGGCCGTAAGTTTTGATTTTTCTGCATTGAAAGTTGCCTGTGCAGATTGGTACGATTTTCCAGTTCCCGCATCTGCTGCCTGCAACTGCTTTTGACGTTCATATTCTGCCTCTACATAAACAAAGCTGTTCCTGCTTGCCAAATAATCCTGTTGGATCTTGATCAAATCTTGGTTGTTAATTGTGGCTAGCACTTGTCCTTTTCTAACCTGTTGGCCTTCCAGTACATTGATCCTTGTGATGATGCCTCCAGAAAGGATGCTCACGTCAGCCTTGTTCTGTGGTGGTACGGCAAGTTGCCCGTTCGCCTTAACTACTGCATCAAGGTTCTTCTGCTCGATATTACCTATTGTGATTCCAACTGTTTCCATTTGTTCGCTCGTAAGTTCAAGTGCATTTGCCTCCCCTTTAGGCTCCTCGGTCGCAGTCTCGTTCTTTTCACTCTTTTTGGGATCGCTGGAACAGCTGGCAAGTGATGCCAGAACTATCACAGTGATGAAAGGGATTAGTTTTATTTTGATTTGATACATGTTAATTTCCTTTAAGATATTGTAACTGAATAACTGATTGGTTAAGTTGGCTTAGTGCCTCTATGTAAGCAAGCTTGGTCTGAACAGCTCCAGCTATATGTTGTATATATTCCATATATCCGATTTCTCCCAAGTTGAAGGATACCTGCGCAATCCTTGACTGTTCATCGGCCAACTTAAGTCCTGAGCTTTTGTAATAATCTACCAGTTTTCTGAAAGTGTTATAATGTTCCAGTTCCTGATTATAGGCCAAGCTGACCTGTGACCTTGTATTTTCCAGATTGGACTTGGCAATTTCGATACCGATTTTCTCGGCATTTATCCTCGAACGGTTTGCACCATTAAAAATTGGAACGGCGACACCAAACTGGATCCCTGCTATACGTGTACCAGGGGAATATGTTCTTGAAATATTTGCTGGATTAAAGCCAGAAATAAGCAATTGCTGATTATATCCCACAATGAGCTCCGGCAGTGATTTCGATCTTTCTACGGCAAGTCTTGCGCTCGCAACTTCTATATTCTGCAACTCAACCCTTGTTTGGGGATTTACCAATGGATCGATCGTAGTTGTAACTGGCATTGCAGCGATAAGATTGTCTTCTGCCACCATCAAAGTACCATCCATGTTCAGCAACTGCTTAAGAGTATATTCGCTATTTTTTAGTTCCGCTTCAGCACTGGTTTTTAATGCCTGAACTTCTTGGAACTTGGTAGTTGCGCTGATCAGTTCAAGTTTTGATGTTTCCCCGGCTTTTAACCTAATTTCAGCCTTCCTAACAAAGTTGTTATAGATACTGTCCTGATACTTCAGCACACGCACGGTTTCCCTGTTCAAAAGATAACTGTACCACGCATTTTTAACATTTCTGGTTATTTCGGATTCTAAAGAAAGGTTGGTCCGTTCTGCCAAGATGGTCTGCTGGTTCAACAGCTTGCGGTTGTTCTTATAAAGGCCAGGCCACGCAATATTCTGGCTTATCCCCAGGGAATTGTCCATGTTGCCCCCACTCGTAGGGTCTTGTGTTAACAGCAGCTCCGTCTTAGGGATATCGACTGCAGATTTTTGGAGCGACCGTGACTGTTCAATGGAAAGCCGTGAAGTCTTTAGCTGGATGTTCTGCTTCAATGCCATGGAAATGGCACTGTCCAACCTCAATGGCTCAACTTGCTGGGCTTTTGATGGGATTGTAAAACAGGCAGACATACCAACAACAAGAAGTATTACCGTAGGTTTTGGAATGGAAATCTTCATGCGATCTTTCTTGTTAAATAATAGGTATAAACAAGGGAGTACAAATAAAGTTAGCAGGGTTGCTGTGATCAGTCCACCGATAACTACGGTTGCCAAGGGCTTCTGCACCTCTGCACCCGCACTTGAAGATAATGCCATTGGAAGAAAACCTAATGACGCAACGCAGGCAGTCATCAGTACGGGACGTAATCTTGTTTTTGTTCCTTCCAGTACCCGCTGGTAAATATCAGTCACTCCTTCATCTCTTAACTGATTGAAGTAGCCAATGAGAACTATTCCATTAAGAACTGCAACACCGAACAGCGCAATGAACCCAACTCCAGCCGATATGCTGAATGGCATTCCACGTAGTAAAAGGGCTGCTATTCCTCCAATTGAAGCAAGTGGAACTGCGGTAAAAATAAGCAGACTGTCCTTTACAGACCTGAACGTTACATACAACAGCAATAGGATCAGGATCAGGGCAGCAGGAACAGCAATGGATAACCTGGTCTTGGCCGCCTGTAGATTCTGGAACTGACCACCATAGGTAATATAGTACCCGCTGGGCAATTTAAGCTCGCTATCTAACTTTCCCTGTATTTCTTGCACAGTGCTCTCAACATCTCTTCCCTTGACATTGAATCCAACATATATTCTTCTGTTCCCATCTTCCCGTGAAATTTGTGCCGGTGCATCCTTAAAGTCGATTGATGCTACCTGGTTTAACGGCACCTTATTGCCAGAGGGAAGGGGTATCAATAGGTTTTCGACTCCTGAAATGTTTTCGCGGAGCTCCCTGTTCAACCTTATCACCATGTCAAAACGCTTTTCTCCTTCGAATACGACACCAGCTACACTGCCCGCAAATGCGGTCTTTAGTATCATATTTACATCACCGATGTTAAGCCCATACTGCGCTATTTTATCACGGTCATAAACAACCTGTATTTGCGGAAGACCATCTACCTTTTCTATGAAAGGCTCATTGACACCTTCTACCGGGGATATGATTTTGGCAATTTTATTTGCCTGCGCTGCCAGCACTTCAAGGTCATTGCCATAGATTTTAATGGCTACATCTTGTCTTATTCCCGTCATTAGCTCATTGAAACGCATCTGCATGGGCTGAGTGATCTCAACATTCAGTCCGGGGATTATGGATAGTTCTTCTTCCATTTTCTCCATCATTTCCTCCCTTGAACTAGCCGATGTCCACTGCTCTTTGGGTTTCATCGAAAGCATCATATCGCCCCTTTCCATCGGCATGGGGTCGGTTGGGATTTCTGAACTTCCAATACGTGTTACCGCTTGCTTGACTTCTGGAAATTTATTTTTAAGCAGTTTCTCCGCTTTGCCGAATGCACTTACAACCTCTGTAAGTGATGTTCCCTGTGCCATTGAAATCTCAACAGTCAGATCGCCTTCCTCCAATGTTGGAATAAATTCACCACCCATGTTCGAGAATGCCCATAACGAGATTGCAAACAATGCAACTACCACCACAACTACAGATTTTTTTACCTTTAATAGCCTGATCAGTGCCCTTTGATATACCCTTTGCAGGTATTCGATCAATTTGTCTGAGAAATTTCTTTTGTGCGTAGTGTTTTTAGACAAGAACAGTGCACTCGCCATAGGGACATAGGTAAGCGAAAGAATAAATGCACCAATTATAGCAAACACCACCGTCTGCGCCATAGGCTTGAACATTTTTCCTTCAATCCCAACTAAGGCTAGAAGTGGCAGATAAACGATAAGGATAATGATCTCACCAAAGGCCGCACTTTTCCTGATCTTTGACGATGCTTCAAAAACAGCCTCATCCATCTGCCTGCGGTCAAACCTTTTCACACCTGGAAAAAGGTTGTTTTCCGTTAGCCTGAAAATAATCGCTTCGACTATGATTACAGCCCCGTCCACAATGAGCCCAAAATCTATTGCGCCCAAGCTCATCAGGTTTCCCGAGACATTGAAAAGCTTCATCATCGAAAAAGCAAAAAGCATGGCGAGCGGTATCACAGATGCTACCACGAGACCAGCACGCCAGTTGCCCAATAACAGGACGAGTACCAGCACCACAATAAGCGCACCTTCTAACAGGTTCTGCTTAACTGTTCCGATTGCACGGCCTACAAGTTCGGTGCGATCGATAAATGGTTCGATGACTACGCCCTCTGGCAGTGATTTTTGTACCTGAGCCATTCGTTCTTTTACGTTCTCGATTACCTCGCTAAAGTTTTCGCCCTTGAGCATCAACGTTACACCTGCCACAACTTCGCCTTCACCATTACGTGTAACCGCTCCATACCTAGTTCCGCTTCCAAACTGTACCGTGGCTACGTCACGAATCAGAATTGGTGTGCCAGCAATATTTTTGACAACAATTTTTCGGATGTCTTCAAGGTTCTGGACCTGCCCAAGCCCTCTGATGAAGTAGGCATTTTTTTGCTGTTCGATATACGAGCCGCCCGTGTTCTCATTGTTCTTTTCAAGGGATTCATAGATTTCTGGAATGGTGATGCCCAAGGAATTAAGCTTATCATTATCGAGTGCGATTTCATATTGCTTTACAAAACCGCCCCAGCCACTTACTTCTGCTACACCAACTGTTCCGGCAAGCTGTGTCCTTACCAACCAATCCTGCAAAGTTCTGAGATCGGTAGCCGAGTATTTATCTTCATAGCCTTTTTTTGTGTGGATCACATACTGGTATATTTCCCCAAGACCTGTGGTAATCGGAGCGAGCATTGGCTCTCCCAATCCTGATGGGATAGAATTTTCGGCTTCTTTGAGCTGCGCATTCACCTGTGTTCTTGCCCAATAGATGTCTATGTCATCTTTAAAAACTATGGTAATTACTGATATCCCAGAACGGGATATCGAACGTTTTTCAATGATTCCAGAAATGTTTGCCATAGAAAGTTCAATGGGAGCTGTAATAAACTGCTCCACCTCCTGGGCACCAAGGCTAGGCGCTTGGGTAATAATTTGAACCTGATTGTTTGTGATATCGGGCTGTGCGTCAATCGGCAAATGGTAGGCGGAATAAATGCCGACCAGAACCAGTGCAAGTGTTGCCAAGCCAATAGTTATTTTGTTCTTGATGGAGAACGAGATTATTTTTTCAAACATGGAAATTTGTTAATACGTGAAAAATGTCCACAGCCTAGGCCGCGAAGCAAACTATTTTATGAAACGTATTAAGCTATTTTCGGGGGCTGATAGATTTCAATCGGCTGTTCGCTGATTGTAGGCATGCGGTATGCGGTATAGGATGTTTGGGTAAAAGAGAATATTGCTATCTGATCCTTTACGACAGGAAAATGTCTTGAGACAGAACAACAGGAGCATGTACAAAAGGGGGGGCAAGTTTCTTGATTATTGTGTTCGATTCCTTTTGGCGATTTTTTTAGTGATGAAACCTCAATGGAACTTTTTTCAAAATCCTCGTTATCCTGACATGGTAGCAGGGTAAGCATGGTCATATATAGGCTAAATATGATAACTAGGTATTTCATCCGCTGCAAATATACAAAATTTAGAGAAGCGAATTAAGATGATACAAAATTGAAATCTTACACGGCCTAATCTTTACATCACATAGAAATGGATGTACCATTAGATGAGATATCATCATCTTCATTTTTATGCTCGTCAACACTTCCTATTTTGTTTAATTGAACCTTAAAAATTTTACCAATATCCGACTTTATCTTCAGATAGTTTTCGTGAATATCGGTTTCGCTAACATGTTTTATTAGCGGAATCGATTTATAGTCTTCTTCCTCTTTTCTAATGGCTGCATGGTCATTTTGAATCTCACAATGGAATATCTTGAGCTTGATTTTTTGATCAGGATTATCGGCTACAATCCCAACGAATTCACCAGATGACAATGATGAGATCTTAGACGCAGGTATGGCGGACTCTAATTGTAATGACTTTGAAATTGAAGTATCGGAACTATTGATGCTCAAGCTCGTTCGATCCTGCATAATCTTACCAAATGTTTCTGATAGCTTTTTGGCTGTACTTCCAGTGACCTGTCCACTAATAATATTCCCGACAATTCCAGAAATAACATCCGCCTGTTCTGAACCATAATCTTTTTTCAGCTGGCTAAAATCCTGAACAGCTAAAGTTGTGGCAACCTTGTTACTCCTAGCCGTTGCGATAAGACTGTCCATATTGTTGAAATAAATTGTTGGAAATTCATCAAACACTAAACTGCTTTTTAATTGACCTTTTCTGTTTACGAGCTTGATCATTCTTGAAATGTAAAGCGATAACACTGCTCCGTATGTCTGAATTTTTTGGGGATTATTTCCGACGCAAACAATTTTGGGTTCTAATGGATTGTTCACATCAAGTGTGAAATCATTTCCGCTGAGTACATAATAGAGTTGGGGTGATGACAACCTGGCAAGTCCAATTTTGGCACTGGCAATCTGTCCTTCGAGTTGCTCTTTTGCTTTATTCTGAAAGGCGGAAACGAAGGGATTGATAAGTACCTTAATTTCTTCTTCTTGTTGTAATACCGCAAACAGTGGGTCATAATCTGCCTGCATCAATTCGATTACATGTGGCAATGTACAGTATTTACCATCTTCATATTTACGCAGGAACCAGATTATGGCAGTCAGAAAGTTGATCGGACTTTCTACGAAAAAATCACCCTGTTTCTTGATCCAATCTCGGTTAAGCCCCAACATAATGGTGCGGCTTGCTTCCGTCGCATCTGTTATATCTTCCATGCCTGCCGGATCAAGGGGATTGCATCTATGCGTTCGGTTTAGATCATCAAAATTGATGACATAAAATGAAGGCTTTATTTTGTACCCACTATAATATTTCAACAATTTATTATAGGCAATCTTGCTCAGGTCATCATACTTAAAATCATATAGAAACATCGAAAAGCCCTTCTTTATATGTTGATCAATAATATGCCTGATAACAAAATAGCTTTTACCTGCTCCTGGAGTTCCGGCAACAAGCATTCCCCTAAACGGGTTAATGAAATTTATCCAGCTGTCTCTTACCTTATCCTTTAACCGATATTTCGCTGGCAGATTTATGGAGTATTCATTTTCCAACAGCCGTTCTTCCTGTGGGAAGGTTTCATTCTGATCATTGAATATGTCTTTGTTAAGATTGACATTGATCAATCTTGATAATAGAACACCGCCCGTAAGAATTAAAATATATCCAATCGAAGTAGTAACGATATAAAAGCAACCAACAACAATAGCCGGACTATTAATATAGAGGCAAATAAAGCTTAGGAAATATAGAAATAATCCAGAACTCAGATAAGCTAGGATAGATTTTAGATTTATCTTCTCGTCCTTTTTGCCCTTGGCTCCAACCAATGAGATACATAAACATAATAGTGCTGCCACCTTAGGGAGGAAGAGGCTCTTGAAAAGGCCAGTCTTTGAAATATTGATAACGATTTTGTCTGTTATCTCAGATGTAAAACCTAACTGCTTGAATGCTATATAGCAAGCTAAGTAGAAGTGGATGCTCAGTATAAACAAGCTTATTAGCCTTGTGAAATCAATAATCTTTCTTAATCCCTGTATATCTTCTCCTGTATTCATAATAATTATCTGGTTATACCTTTACGTTTTCTTTTTTTCCTGTTGCCAACTGTTGGTGCAAAATCTGGTTGTGATTTGCCCAACAGGGTATCAAGGAAGTTAGTTGGTTTACTGGGTTCGAGATGGGAATAAGTATTTGCTTTTAAATAAGTTCTTTGTTGGTCAGCAGGTTTCAGATACGTTTTCAATTGGTCAGTTCCGATGATTACGCCGATCGCTTTAGCACTATACGACTTACCCAAGTCGCTACCATTAAAAACTGTTTTATGAATATGGTCAACGAAAGTTGTTCCGTATTTAAATCCTTCAGCATTTTTTCTAAAAACAAGATTTATCCCAGCTCTATTCAGTTCTTTTTGCAAGGTAGCTTCGGAAATGGAGTTGTATTTATCGATAACCCTATCTATTCGGAGCATAAGATCCTGTCGGTATGGTTTCCTTTTATCATGATTTTGGCCAAACTTCTTTTCTAGTCTCCGCAGTATTGGTTTACTATAAAATGAACTTGCTTTTATTGGAACACCGAGTTGATTTCCTTCTTTATCGAGAATGGAATACTGTAAACCTTTGGTTTTAAACATCTCTGTATCCTCGCCTCCTCTGTTTGCAAAGACATTAGACTGTTTCAGCACAGCGTTAAATTCGGCGAGTGAAGTGAATTTGTATGTTTCCATTACTGCTGTGACAACATTACTAATTGCCCGCTTTGTTGGGACATGCCCGTAGTTTACAACGGCTGGATCAACTGGCTTTATCGCAGACAGAGGTTTGAACTTCTTGCTTTCTGCCACGATTAAATCGAACTCCTTTTCGATCTGCTTTCTGGCTGGCTCTGATAATTCTCTGCCAATATTATGTAGGTTAATCGATTTGCCGTTCCGCAGGATGCTTGTGGTGGCAATATGGATATGCTGATGCGCTACATCATTATGCCTGTAAACTAGAAATGGTTGCTCATCGAACCCAATCAGATCCATATATCGGATGGCAATCTGTTGCATTTTAGCGTTATCAATTTTCTCGCTTGCCTCAAAATTTAGTGATATATGTAGTGCGTTGGTTTTTACGCTAGGCTTTAATTCAGTAAGGTGCTTAAACCTTGTGATTTTATGTTGGATGTTCATTTTCTCGATATCGCCTGCAAAACCGCTTGCCAAAATCAAGCTAGCACTTCCTTCAGAAACCTTGTTCTCATTGTAATGTAAGATGCCCCTGATGCTTTTGCCGATCGTTATTTTTGCAACCATTTCTCCGCTAATTGTGAAATTATAACCAGTAATTTTTCAACCCTCTCGTCAACATTCTTGTAAAGGTCTGCCACTTTTATTACATAAAATGCCCGATGGTTTTCAGCCTTGTCTTGGTTAAAAGTTCTAGTAATCTGATTAATATTGATGCCTATTGCTTTCAGCTCTTTTCTAATCAAAGCCATTTCTTCCATTGGAGCATTCAAAGAATTATCCTGGTGTAATAGTTTTATTTTACGGTTTGAAAGAATTTTTCGGATCACAGCGGCCACGGAAGAACTGCCACTTTCAACCCGCATTTTTTCTAGTTTGTTGAAAGTAGTTTCAGTTATCCGGACGATAACATTTTTAGTTAATAATGCATCTTGATTTGTCGCTCTCTTTCTTGGCATATACAGCACATTTTAGAAAGTTCAGACTTCACGAGTTCCGAGTGAAGTCCTGGCCGTAAGGACAGCAAAGATATTTTTGCATGCAAAAATACATCTTTGCTAAGTCCACGCGGACTACAACACTGACCTCCCGAAAGTGAATTTGAACTTCGGTTAATTGTGATGTAAAGATGGTATGCTTAAAAATTGTTAAAGCGCAAGTATAGGGGTAGGTGCGGGAAATTATAGTTGGTAAGACTTGTTAATGTAAGTGGGTTTTAATTAAGCTCCAAGCTGCCGAAAAGATTAAAGCTTATTTGTATTTGGGAAAACTGATTTTCTTTGGTAAAAAAATTAATCAGTCTTTCGAGTTCATCTCCATTTGGCTTTATATGATTTTGGTAAAACGTTTCGGAACATGCCCACATGTCAAAATACCTTATTAGATAGTCGCTTAATTCCTTTAAAAGATTTGGTAGTGTAAAATTCTTAAGTTCATCAAACTTAGGTTTTAGATTTCCTTCACTAATCTTATTATAACCTATAATCAATTTTGTATCATCTCTAAAAGGAATAAGATTTAAGATTACCGCTGGTATGGGCTTCTCTTTTTTTAGAGCATCATTTTTCATGGTAAAACTTTCCATTAATGAAGAAAATGAAAATGCTGATGAAGTACAGATTTCAATTTTCGGCAATGAAAATGCCAAAAAATTAAAGTTTCTATTATTGGAAAAAAGATCCTCATAAATACATTTCATGTTGAACTCTAAATCCCACATCATATATTGATTGCCGAGGATTATAGTTTTAATACCCTCAATGTCTTGACTGAGACCATCTATTTTTATATTTAAAATTTGAGTATAAAAATCAATCATCATTTCCTTTTCACGATATTCTTTGAGTAAGGCTCGATAGGTAAACAATAACTGACATCTGTACTGATTGAAATCAATATTTAGGCCTTCGATGCTTTTAAATAATTCTGAATCATGGTATGAACAAAAACCTTTAAAGGTTAATGCTTGATTAACACCAATTAACTTAATCTTATATTTAATAGTTGGAAATTTATCAAAACTAACTTGTCTAACATGTTGATTTGTAGCAATGTGATTAATAATTCCATTTTTTTGAAGTAAATGAGAACTAATTGCATTTTCATTACAACCATCCACCGGACATTTTCTTTGCTTGTTTTGACATTTACTATAATATTTGTCAATTATAGCATTCAACTTCTTCGCTTTACTCATTAATTTGGAATTAGATATTAAATATAGATATAAAAACATTCCGCACCTTCCCCCGAACTTGCGGGTTTTTTAAGTTGCAGCATTGCATATTGCTTTTGATTAAAGAAAGGCTAGGTAAATTATGCTGGATAAAAAACGTTCAATAACACCCCAAATAGCTGTAGAAATACTCCGTGAACATGGTACAACCGTAACGTTTGAGGAAGCGAAAATAATTTTGGATTTCATGTATAATTTTGCTATATTGTCTGTAAATCAATTAGTTAAAAACAAATATTCGAATTGTGATGGGAGCAAAAAATACAGGTGATCAAATCGTTTATCGTGATAGAAGAACGCACAAGCCAGAGCTAAAAAATAAAGCTAATGGCTTAAAGACGATACAACAAACAACAGCTTTTTTATATATAAGAGTAAGTACAGACGAGCAAGCAGATAGGGGGTTTTCGCAAAGAGATCAAGATCAACGTCTGCATGAATATTGTGAACGGAATAACATAAAAGTGGGAAGGGTAATTTATGAAGATTATTCTGCAAAGACATTTAAAAAGCGTCCTGCTTGGTCTAAGCTACTTTTGGAGTTGAAAAAGACTAAGGGTAGGAATTGTAATTTGATTTTATTTACAAAGTGGGATCGGTTTAGTAGGAATACAGCCAACGCCTACAATATGATCGACACGCTTACTGGTTTGAATATAGAACCTAATGCGATTGATCAATTATTAGATTTAAGAGTGCCCGAAAGCCGAATCATGCTAGCTGTATATATTTCTATGGCTGAAGCTGAGAATATTAGGCGAGGAATGAATGTGGTTGTCGGTATGCGCAGAGGTAAGTTAGAAGGAAGATGGATGGGGAAAGCACCAGCAGGTTATATAAATAAAATCCGTGAAGATAAATTTAAATACATCGATTTAATTGAGCCAGAAGCTTCTCACATGAAATGGGCATTTGAGACGATTGCCGCAGGCATATATCCAACAGATCATGTATGGAAGCTCGCTAGTGATAGAGGAATGAAATGCAGCAGGAATACGTTTTGGGCAAACATCCGTAATCCTGTCTATTGCGGAAAGATTATTGTTCCGCCGGATGAAAATAATGAAATGTTTCTTTCTGAGGCAAAGCATACACCCTTGATAAGTGAAAGGTTGTTTTGGGAAGTTCAGGATGTTTTAGATGGACGAAAAAAGGTTCAACAAGTGAAAATACAAACACCGGATAATTTACCGTTGAGAGGTTTCTTGTATTGCCCAGACTGTGGCCGTACATTAACTGGAAGTGCTTCTAAAGGCAGGCCTGGCTATTATTATTACTACCACTGTAAACCTCCATGTAAAGCTAGATTTAAAGCTGACGAGTTGAACAAAGATTTTGTTCGTGAATTACAAAAATTCGTTCCGAAACCTGGAATGGCAGAATTATACAAACAGGTTGTTTGTGACACCTTTGGTGATAATAAAAAGAATTTTGATGAAACAAGAAAACAATTAGTTGCCGAGATTTCAGATCAAAATAATATGTTAACCAAAATTAGGGCTTTGCTATTGTCTGATGATATAGATGTAGCTGATTACAAAATCATGAAATCCAAGTGTGAAGAGAAGATTGTAAGACTTGAAGCACAGCTAAAAGAATTAAAAGATCAAGCTAATGCTAAAACAGATGTCAGTGACATAGTTGACGAAGCTTTAAAAAGGTTCAAAAAGCTAACTGAATTGTATTCTAACGGCGATATTGAAGCAAAACGTTATATTATCGGTTCGATCTTTCCAGAAAAATGGACTATTTTAGAAAATAAAGGTCGAACCGGTAAAATCAATCTTGCGGCGCATCTTATCTATCAGATTAACAGTTTGTTATCGCATAAAAAAACCGGAGTTAGAACTAAAATTAGAACTAACTCCGGCTTGGTACCCAGTGCCGGAGTCGAACCGGCACGGTTTCCCACAGGTGTTTGAGACCAGC
>JAZKHD010000009.1:0-174584 GCA_040385565.1 Bacteroidota bacterium
GATCCTTCCGATCCTTCACCGTCCCATCTAAATTAACGCTCTCCATTATAATACGAACATTGTACAACAATATTGTTTCTCACTCGATAATTATCTTAGCGCACAAGGTTGTCATTGATCAAGCGCTTGCGAATAAGTAGGGCAGGGTTTCCTTGGTAGATGCAATAAGGCTCAGAATCTTTAGTAAGCACTGAACCGGCAAATATTATAGAGTGCGATTTAACTTTTACCCCAGGGCAAATAATTGCTTTCGCCCCAATCCAAGTTCCATTTTCTAAGACAATGCCCGATGTGATTAAGTCAAAGGAAGACATTTTATAATTGTGGTTACCAGTTAGTAGCATTGCCTGTTGTGATACACATACATTATTGGCTATAACTACTCCATCAAGATTTTCTATATAACAGTCTGATAGCCAACAATTATTTCCTACTGTTAATTTCCACGGATATTTAATATGAATAAAGGGCTTAATTCTTACGCCGGCGCCAATAGACGCACCAAATGCTCTAAGGATATATACTAATACGTTACTGAATGGAATTACTCCAGATTTGAAAAACATAAGACTCATTACGTACCAAAGAACGCATTTTAATTTAGATGCTCCTGGAGTGTACCCCTGTTTATCAAAGTTCTTTTTTAACTGTTGTTGCGCTTGGCTCATTTGTTTTACTAAATTCAATCCATAAATAAGAGATCACTATAAGAATAATATATATCATAAAGTTGAAGATGTCATGATGGTTGACATTTATGAAACTGTTTTGAGGTGTGTAGTATATCGCAATAAAGTACAACCTACATATGTTCAGGCATTGGAATAAAATAATCCCAAGAATAAGAAAGTATACTTTTGAATTGCAATTTTTTGGTGCCGATATAATAAATGCAGCAAAGCAACTAAGTATTCCGTAACCGAGGCAAGAATACACGAGCCTAAACCCCGAATGTCCAACTGTTTTAATACCTGTCGCATACACAATCACTTTATAGCCATTTAAACGTAAAAGATCAGCTGTAGCATTTATATTAAGCATACGCCATTTGTCGATATAATTAACGTTTTCGTCCAGCCATTGAAAGTAGTAACCTGGAGAAGTGGTCAAGCCAATGAAGAGGATATTGAAGGCATATAAAATTCCGAATGAAGCAAGAAATTTGATTAGAAATTTAGCGGGTTCACTTTGAACCACTTTGAGCATTATGTTTAAGTTTTTCAAGTTCATCAATTTTAATATCCACTAGTAATCTAAACCAAAATGCCTGGAGGAAATGAAATATTATGCCTGTTTTCCCGTCAAATATTCCCAATTTAAAGACCATCCGGTAGGTGAAATATAAGAATGGTCTAAGGTATTTAGGTAGGCTATACCAAAACCATTTTAGCCAAGCATTTCTTTCGTTTGGTGAACCAAACAGTATGTTTTTCATCGGATGATGATGGTAACTGTGTCTTGTCCGAACTACTCCTTCGGCGAGTATATCACTATAAAAGTTATGCTTATCAATCCAAAAGCTAATTTTATTTTCCTTAATATTCTCTTCTATCAAATAACCTTTTTTCCAAATTTTATGCTTTCCTAGTACTTGAAAGCGATGGTCCATGTGTTCATTTAAGTCAGAGTATCCAATACCTGTCCGGAACATTTTCAGGAGGTATTTTGGGTAATATCCACCATGGCGAATCCAACTGCCTTTAAATAAATATTTTCTATTGAAATAAATACCGTTGGTTTCAACATTTTGATTTTCATTAAAATTTAAAAGCATTTCACATAAATCTTGTGAGATGATTTGATCTGCATCTAACCCTATCGTCCATGGTGTATTGATTTGAAAATGGTTTAAAGCAAAGTGCCATTGAAGAGGATGAGAGTGAAATTTGTGGTAAAAAGTTTCAATGTCGTGCCTAGCACAAATGGATATGGTGTCATCGGTACTTCCTGAGTCTAAAACGTATATCTTAGCTGAAAGTGGCTCCAATGATTTAAGTAGCTTAGGCAAATGTATTTCCTCATTTAATGTTAATATGATAAAGGAAAATTTTGAGTTCATTTATTTATGTATAAACTGATGTACTTAGGAAGAATTTCTTTTACATGAAAGGAGCGTTCGATTACAAATTTTGATTTCTTACGAATAGCTATCCTTTTTGTTTCATTAATCCATGCGTCCCGAATTGTGGCTGCTATTGCCTCTCGGTTAGGGTCGCATACCCAGCCCAGATCATTTGCTATTACAAAGTCTGATAATCCAACCTTGCATGATAAAGCTACCGGTAGCCCGTAACTGAGACTTTCAATAACGATGTTGGCAAAATTTTCATTCCACGAAAAAAGCACCAAAAGATCGTGGGTATTTAAGAGATTCACCCGTTGTCTTTCGTTAACGAATCCAACCCAATCAATTTTCGTTTTAATCTCTTGAGTCTTGATGCTTTTTTTAAGTAATTGCACGTACTTTTCCGATCCTGTACCGCCAATAGTCAAACTGCAATTGAAATCTAAGAGGGGTAGTGCTGACAACAGTAGGTCCAGGCCTTTTTTCTCTTCTATTCTGGATAAAAAGAGAAGTCTAAAGGAACTTTTGTTACCTGATTTTGTAGTATGGGCAGTCTTATAACTAAATGACGGTTTAAGGTAATTTGGGATCACGACGATATTATTATGTGCAATTAATTTCAAAATATCATCTCTTTCCAATTCAGTCGTAGCATGTATTTGGCAACATTTGATCAGCCATTTTCCTAAAATATGGTGGATAAGCCATTTCAGTATTCGATGTCTATTGTTAAGGCTGTATGGTGTAAGCATGCCCCTTGGGGAAAGAACAACTTTTGTTTTGAGTGAGATTGCAATTATACAGGACAGGATTGAAGTTGCATTCCACCATGAGTGGATATGCACAACCGACTTATTGGATTTAAGTAATGTGTATAGAAATAAAAGTAATTGAATAGACAGGTGTACTTGCCCTCTTAATTCTCTCTTAAAATAATTTACCTTCACATGGTGTAAAATCACTCCTTTTTCTGCCTTCAATTCGAACTCGTTTCTTCCATTTGCTGTAGTGGTAAGAACCTGGACTTCAATTTGAACTTTCGCTAATTCTTCGCATAATGATGACACGGATACTGTGGGTCCGCCATATATGTAAGCCGGTTTATACGCTGGTATTACATGAATCACCATACCTTAGGCAGTTTTAGAGGAATACTGATTGTTGCTAGAGCATAAATAATGAGCATAAGCAAGTATGCATAAAGGACGTTGTTCATTAGGAATTCCAAGTTGTTTCCTCTCCATAATTGCTGGAAAAGGCCATTGAATATTACTACCCCACCCACTTCATAACCAGAGAAGAGCGTTTCGGCTTTGTTATAAATCCACTGCGTTATTGTTCCATATAAAAACATTAGTATGCATACTCCTGTAGCTCCATACATAAGATATCCATCTACAACTGGCCGTGTTTTGGCGGAAACTGAAGATGCCCGGTTGGCGATGCCTGATGAGTAAACACGCTCCATTGCTACCGTCTCAGTTAAAGGTTTTGCTGGCCAGATTGCCCGGGGAACCAAGGCGAGGAATGAGTCTTCAAAGATTTTGAGTCCGGAATAACCCAAAGTCTTCGGGGTTTTTCCGACATATTTAACAAACATTCCTATTTCGCTCGATCTATTAGTAAGAAACTTCCAGTTGGTTTCCATTATAAATTGATCATTACTATCATCAAAAAACGTTTGATAAGCTTGTTGACGAGCAATTTCCTTAGTTTTCGACCCTGACCATGATTTTTCTCTGATTAGCGTGGTATAGGTAGGCAACACGTATAACATGAGATAGCCGCAGGGTATACCCAGAAAGATGATGCTTTTTTTGTAATACCGATAGCTTACGAAGGCAAGTGTAACAAACTGGACGATCATGCTTTCTTTAAAACCAGTGAGTGTTGCATTCGCGAAATTGAAGACCAATACGGGGAGTCCGGTAAAGACCAAGAGTGGAGATTTTTCGTGCAACCCAGTAACAAATAGATATGATGCTGCTGTCCCAGATAGCGCTATTAGCGGATATTTAAATTGAATCACAACTGGGAAATAATTTAGGAATAATGAGGCAAGCAAGCTAGTCAAGCATATTTTTACAATTAATATTTGTGATTGTATGGATGATCGAGCTAAGATTGATACGCTATTTTTCGTCATAATTAGAATGCCGAAAACCAAAGATGCGTGGGCCAATAGGGCAAGGCGTTGACATTTTGCTACCAATTCTAAGTCATTGTTTGAATTGTCGATAAAATAAAAAATCGAGGTGCAGCACATAAAACCTGCAAATATGAGTTGAATGAGCACTATTGGTCTCATAACGTCTGTTCGTTGTATGTTTGAAACAGCATATATAGAAAACCTTGAAAATAAAGTGACATAGAAGATGAAGAAAGATCCAAGCCATGCGGTCATATATGACAAGGCAAAATAGTCAGCTGTAATTTCTGATGCCATCCAGGGTAAAAATATTATTGGTAAAAGCGGATGATTAAGCTTCATGTAAGTCTCCCATCATGTAACTTTATTTCTTTGTTGCAAAGCAACTTTAGGTCATCAGTATTATGACTCACCATTATAATGGTTCTTCCTTCAGAGGAACTCAGTTCTTTCATTTTTTTTAGGCATTTCTCTCGAAATATTTTGTCTCCTACTGCCAATACCTCATCTGCAATTAAAATTTCAGACTTTAAATGGGCCGCGACCGAGAATGCGAGACGCATATATTGTCCTGAAGAATATCTTTTTACAGGGTTATTTATGTGTGACGCAATCTCAGCAAACTGAATAATTTCATCCACTTCTCTTTCAATTTCAGCTTTCTTCATCCCAAGCATTGCACCATTTAGATAAATGTTTTGGATGCCGGTAAGTTCTGAATGAAAGCCTGCTCCCACTTCCAACATGCTGATTATACGTCCATAACCTACAATTTTCCCTGAAGTAGGGGCAGTAATGCGACTAATTATTTTTAATAAGGTACTTTTCCCCGCACCGTTGTTGCCGGTAATGGCTACTCTCTCTCCGGGATAAATTTCAAACTCGATGTCCTTCAGTGCCCAAATTATCCCCGATAATTTATTTTCTCGCACTTCATATGCTTTAGAGATATTTGTGGCTTTGAGTACACAGCTGTTCATATTATATCAATAAAAGTTCTTTGGACTCTGTTAAAAATCAGAAGTCCAATTGTAAAAAAAAGCATGCAAGAGGCTGAACAAATTGCCATTTCCATCCACCCAAAGTTGCCCGTGCCCAATAGGACAAATCTGAAAGCTTCAATAATAGTTGTCATGGGATTCAATTGCACAAGGAACCTAGACTTTTCAGGAACTGCAGAAAGTGGAAATATCACAGTTGTGGTATACATTAATAATTGAAGCCCGAATGCTAGAAGGAAGCTAAGGTCTCTATACCGTACAGTCAAAGATCCAATTATCAGGCCGATACCAACTCCCTGCATGGCGATTAGCAATACTAGAAATGGTATCGCAAAAATTGTAGGACTTAAGGGAATATCGTAACCCAAGCATTTATAAACGCATATTAAAAACGCGATAATAATAAGCTGAATGGATAGACGAAGCGAAAGCGAAACTGCGGAGCAAATTGGAAGAATTATTCTAGGGAAATAGACTTTACCAAAAATATTCACATTGTCCCGGAATACTGAAGCAGTTCTGTTTAGACACTCAGAAAAATAATTCCAAGCGGTTATTCCAGTAAGATAAAACAATGGGGGAGGAAGTTGTTCAGTTGAGACCTTAATAATCCTTCCAAAAACAATTGTAAAAATGCCGGCGGAAAGGATTGGATGAACTATAAACCAGGCAGGTCCCAAAAGCGTTTGCTTATATGACGCGACAAAATCCCTGTAAATTAACTGTCTTAAAAGGTATTTATACAACGATAATTCACTCAAATTTAGGTCAAACCCCTTCCTTTCAGCATTAATTATCCACGGTTTGCTTTTCATATAATAATGTTTTAATTTTTTCCTGATATTGGCTCTGACTAAAGTGTTTAACACAAATTGCTTGGATTTTCTCAGCATTAATGTCGCTTCGACCTGCTTTAAGGACATTTACTATCGCATCGTTCACTTCGTTAGGGTCATTAGGATTTACTCCGGCTCCTAATTGGCCATTTAATAAGGCATCCTTGCTGCCATCAATGTTTCCGGCGATAACAGGACATCCGCAGGCAGCCGCTTCGATAAATACCAATCCAAATCCTTCCTTCTGGCTGGGAAGAACAAATAGATCACAAAGTACGTAGTGTTGTTCCATTTCCATTTCGGGAATGAATCCAAGGAATTTTACATAAGTTTCTATATCGAGTCTTGATATTAATCTCTGGATTCGATGTAACTCTTGTGTTTCTATCTGGCCCCCAATCAAATACTTTAATCTAGGAAATTGGGTTATTAGCTTTGGAATTAATTCTAGTATTATGTCGTATCCCTTTTTATGCTCATATCTGTTCATTCTACAAACTGTTAACATCACCAGGTCATCCGAACTCAATTTATATCTCTGTAGTAAATTTAGAGGCTTTGCGTATATTCCAGGAGGCTTAAAGAATGGGTCAAGGCAATTGTTAACTACCTGTACTGTTTGTGGAGATACATTGTGTGTATTCACAACTGTTCGCTTTGTAAAGTGGCTGACTGCCCAGATGGAAACTTCTCTTCTAAGAAACCTTTTTATCCATGGTGACAGGCCGACCCAAATTTCTATACCATGCGCAACAAGGGCTATCCTTGTGCGGCTGTTAAACAATCGAATACATAGGGCAATTGGAAGTAGATGAATATGGCTTAATATTACCCAGTCCTGTTGCCTACCTTTAATAACAGCTTTTAGAAGAAATTTCAATTTGGAGCCATTGTAGGAAATCAATTGCTGACTTGGTATATATTCCTGATCTGTGGTACTATCGTAAAGAACATGCATCTCGAATGTGCTTTTTGGAGTTAAGCTGCAGATTGAAGCTAATGTGAAGCCTAAGATTCTGCCAACTCTTTGAACACCACCAGCGTCACCAAAACACGTCAATGCCAGAAAAAGTACTTTTTGACCAGGATATAATTGTTGTTCCATTCTAGTTTTTAGTGTGCAGCTTGATAAGTATTATCGCTCTGATAATGATTTCTTGGTTCATTATTGTAGTAATGATTATAGAAATTATCATTTTCAAAGCCATTCAATATTATTGCAATTCTAGAAAGATTGAGTTCGTTTTTAAGTCGCTCCGGTGTTGTAGCATACTGATGTTTTGAAAATCCACTTCTGAGTACAAAAAGATTGATATCAGCTAATTTTATTATTGGCTTTATATCAGATACTAATCCAATAGGTGCAGAATCGATGATAACTACATCGTAATTAGATTTTAGTATTTCCATTAAATCCGACATCCTGCCATCCTGCAGCAGCTCTGAGGGATTTGGCGGTATAGTCCCTGATGAGATAAAATCAAGATCAGGCATCCCTGTTTGAGTGATTAACTTGTCGATGGTTAGTTGACCTGACAAATACCGGCTTAGCCCGATCTCATGTGTATGTTCGAATGGAAAGTGATTGGACGACTTTCTTAAATCTGCTGCAACTAGAATCACTCTTTTTTTAACAAGTGATAAAGAGTAAGCGAGGTTGAGTGAAATGAATGATTTGCCCTCCCCGGATGTCTCAGACGTGATGCAGATAACCTTATGTTCAGCATCCATTAAAAAAGATAAGTTTCCTCTTACGAATCTCATTGACTCAGAAAAAAGTGATCTTGGTTCCTGTTGAATTACAATTTGATGTTTTAAATTGCCGTCAACAATGGATTTATGTTTTCTAACAGTCCCCAGGATGGGAACTGAAGTTAAGTTTTCGATATCTTTTGTGCTAAATATAAATGGGTTATAAGTGTTTATAAATATGGTTATTGCCGCTCCGATAAAAAGAAAGATACTAGTAAACATGAGATAAGTTTTCCTTGGTTTTGGAGATATAGGCTCATCTGGGAAATTTGCATGATCTAAAACTGTCGCCGCTGCCACAACTGCTGCTTTTGCTATAAGTGTTTCGAGTCTTTTTTCTGCTAAATAATTGTAGATTTTTTGATTTATCTCGTAGTTCGTGCCAAGCGTGAGGGAGATGGCTTCCTTTCCAGGAAATTCCTTAAGCTCACTCTTTAAACTATCAATAAGCATTGAAACTATTGATGAATTCTTGATGTTGGCATTTATATAATCGGTTAGGGTATTTTCTATTGTTGTTGATAATAGTTTTAATTGACTTTCTTGGAATACAATTACTTTGGAATCAGGCGTGTAACGGTTTAACTGTTCATTTAGTACCAATATTAAATCCTGATATTTAGTGACTAGGTTTTGAACGTGCGGATCAATACCTTTTATAGTTAAAAGTCGTGGTTCCAGCGATTTTCGCTGATTTAAGTCATACCGACTAAGTTGTAGAAGCGCTTTTTGAATATCTAGGTTCTGTTTTTCCTTTTTTAAGATTTCAAGAGAATTTAGAACCTGCGTTTCCTGAGTTCTTGCATCATAAACTTCATTTTCTTCTTGAAATTTTTGCATTTCCTGAGAAGCCTTTTTAGCTTTTGAAGACATTTCGTTCACTAATTGATCGATGAAAGCGGAAGTTTGTGATAATGAACTTTCGCGTTTTTGACGGTCGTAGTTGATGTACGCTTCCAATATTTTGTTTAGGGCATTTTGACAAAATTTCTGATTGGTGTCAGTGATTGTTAGTGTCAATACTGATGTGTTCTGGCTATCATCTACTTTTAAAGATTTATAAATTCGATCTGCTATTGCACCAGGATTATTAAATCGAAATTTGACTATTTTGCCTTTTGAAGGGTTAATTGGGGGGTGAATTTTAAATAGCAGGCCTTTCCATGACAGGACATTACCATATTTGAACAAATTTTGAGTAATTCCATCTTTAGTTCTAATAGATAGCCGGAACAGAGTTTTATTAACAGTGGAAAATTCAAATGTATGCTCAGGCAATTTTGAGCTGCTCATCTTTACTATATTAATATCCAGAGGTTTGAAAGGGTAATTTTCTATTTCATGTAGTACCTTTTTATCAAAGAAGTTGATTTGATAATCAAGCATAGCGACAGCTGATAAAATCACACTTTTGGAAAGTATCACAGTTCTTTCTGATTCCACCTTATTTGTTCGATCGTACCAATTTTTTGAAGTTATTAATTCTGCTATTTCAGACTTTTTATCTTCAAACCTTAAGGCAGCTATAGACGAATACTGTGGTGCGGATAACTGTAGATAGATGAAGGCTGTTAGTGCTCCTATTATTATCGAGAGCATGAGCCAGTACCACCGGCTTATCAGAATTTGAAATACTTTTAGATAGTTAATTTCTCTTTTATTTATCATTGCTCAAGATGAGACGAATTGCAAAATATTTTTACCGTAGGCACTTTTTTCTTAGTTTTCTATATTAAATTCTATACTGACCAGCAGTTATATAATACAATACAAAACCTTAATAAAACGTCAGTAATTTATTATTAATTAATTTATCAGTTATTATGATTTATTAATTAATATTGTGAGCAAATATATTAATTATAATGATTGTTAGTATAGTGACGCCAGTTTTTAATTGTGAGGACTTTGTTAGGGACTGTGTCTTATCTGTGAGGAGACAAGATTACGCGTATATTGAGCACATAATAGTTGATGGTGGGTCTTTTGATGGCACAGTTAGGATCATAAATGAAAATGCGCATCCAAGACTTTTTTTAGTTTCAGAACCTGATGCGGGACTATATGATGCCATCAACAAGGGAATTGATAGAGCAAAAGGTATTGTACTCGGTATATTGAATGCTGATGATTGCCTCGCTAATACGTTCGTAATATCATCCATTGTAAATCAGTTTAGTAATAATTTGTGCAATGGGGTTTACGGTAACCTCATCTATACAAAAAGGAATAATATCTCTAAGATTTCGAGAAAATGGACGTCAGATCAGTATTTTCCGGGCAAACTGAGTTCAGGATGGATGCCTCCTCACCCGACATTGTACATAAAGACTGAACTCTTCGCACAGGTTGGAGTTTACTCTTCGGAATTCGGTAGTTCAGGTGATTATGAATTTATGTTGCGTCTGTTTTCATGCCATGAATTTTCTGCTACTTATCTTAATATGATCGTGGTAATCATGCGCGAAGGGGGGATGAGCAATGGCTCTCTGAAAAAGGCAATAATAACCTTAAGGAATGATTTCAAGATTTTGCTGAAATCGAACGTTGGTAGACCAATTGCGGTGCTGGCGATGAAAAAAATTAGGAAATTAAGTCAGTTTCTCGATCGATGATTAGAATTTTCTGTGGATTTGTTACAGCCATAATTTTTACAGCAGCAGCAATTTTTTTAATAATTAAATTATCTAATCATCTAAAGCTTTTTGACGATACAGATAACTATCGTAAAAAGCACAGGTGGCTAGTACCGAGGTTAGGTGGCGCAGGCATGATTTTCGGTGCCGGCCTAACATTTCCAATCTTCTGGACATCTTTTAGCATTGAAATTAATGCAATGTTAGGTTCAACGATTGTACTTGTGCTTCTGGGTTTCAAAGATGACCTGCTTGGAGGCGCAAAGCCCTTAGAAAAGTTTTTTATGCAATTCATAGCATCTATAATACTCACCACTTTTGGCAAGCTTGGATTAACAGTATATCCTTGGATTGTAACCGTGGATTTCTACAGCGAAATAGTCCTTCAGTTACTCTCTGTACTGGTTATTGTTTTTCTAATAAATTCGTTCAACCTTATTGATGGGATAGATGGTCTTGCTGGAATAATTAGCTTGATTGTTAACCTATATTTATCGTTCAAATTATATCAGTTCGGTTCTTTCGATTTCGCTTTTATAGGGATCGTGGTTTGTGGGGCAACAATGGCATTCCTGAGGTTTAATATTCTTGAAAGAAAAATTTTTATGGGAGATGCTGGTGCAATGTTGCTGGGTCTTATATCCGCCTCACTAGGATTTAAATTTATACAGTATGGGAATTCAACATCGGTAATGGGATATCAGTCCCCTGGTGCGATAGTTTTTGCTCTTTTAATAGTTCCTGTTTTTGATAGCACCAGAATCTCCCTAATTCGAATAATACAAAAGAAGTCACTCTTTTTAGGAGATAGAAACCACGTCCATCATAGGATAAAAGATCTTGGGATGAGTGACCTCAAAACTGTAGCTGTTTTATCAATTTTTACACTTTGCGCATCGGCGTATTCCATTGTTTTTCAGTCACTTGGTTTGTTGTCTTTATTGATTAGTATTTTTATGTTCGCTGTAGTAGGAAATTCAATTCTAACTTATTTACGCGGAGTTCATTTGTCTAATGATTATAGACTTGTCGACATTTTGCTAAAAGACACTTTAGGTGAGAGATAGTCTTCGAATATCGATACTTTTGCTGCCTATTAAATGAGTAAGAAATGAACGTTGCAATTAATGGTTTTGGTCGTATTGGCCGTATTTTTTTACGTACCGCTATTGAGCGAGATATAAATATTGTTGCCATCAATGATTTGGGCGAGCCTGCAACACTCGCCCATCTTTTTAAATATGATACGGTTCATCGTGGTTTTAAAGGTTCGGTAAATTTTGATGCTGATCACCTCATAATAAATGGTAAAAAAATCAGGGTTTTTGCGTCTCCAACTCCTGACCTACTTCCATGGCGTGAACTTGAAATTGATGTTGTTATTGA
This sequence comes from Bacteroidota bacterium, assembly GCA_040385565.1. GTDB lineage: Bacteria > Bacteroidota > Bacteroidia > Sphingobacteriales > Sphingobacteriaceae > Pedobacter. The sequence goes on from JAZKHD010000009.1 coordinate 11,826, forward strand.
ATCAACCGGTAGATTTACTACAAGATCTGAAGCTGAGCTGCACCTGAAGGCCGGTGCCAAACAGGTAATTATTTCTGCGCCTTCTCCCGATAAGGATGTTCCGATCATCGTCCTTGGGGTAAATGATCATGAAGTTGATTTGCTGTCTCCCATCATATCTAACGCCTCATGTACCACCAATAACGTGGCGCCCATGGTAAAGATACTGGATGATAACTGGGGTGTGCTTGAAGGGTATATTACCACCATACATTCCATGACAGGCGATCAAAATTTACATGACTCCCCCCATAAGGACCTCCGAAGGGCCAGGGCGGCTTCCGCATCTATTATTCCTACCACCACAGGGGCTGCTAAAGCAATTACCCGGATATTTCCTCAGCTTGAAGATAAACTGGGAGGGGCGGGTATACGTGTACCTGTGCTCAATGGTTCATTAACAGATTTTACCTGCCTGCTTAAAACCCCCGCTACAATTGAGGCAATTAATGCAGCCTTCAAAAATGCCGCAAATGGTAAAATGAGTAGTGTCCTTGAATACACGGAAGATCCGATCGTTTCGGTCGATATTTTAGACAATCCGCATTCCTGCATATTTGATGCGCAGCTAACCTCAATCGTAGGGGATATGGTTAAAGTAGTAGGCTGGTACGACAATGAATCTGGTTACTCTTCCAGGCTTGCAGACCTCGTTATCAAACTTGAAGGCAATTATAATGGTTAACTGAATTCCGGTGACTGTTTTCTTGAAATTTCATAGGATTTATGGTTTAATAGTTACGGATAAATTTTGATGTAAAAAGGCCTACATCTGAGAATGCTTCTTATATTTGAACTGTCGTGCTTTGAATTGTTATTGCTCTTTTGATTGAATCGTTTTTTACGAGCATATCTTTTAATAGGCAATTTAACCCGGCGGCATTTTTTACATGATCAACGCAATTAGCGCGATAAGACATACAGAACCAGAAATTTAACATAAAAATGAAAACAGTAGACCAGTGTAATTTTAAAGATAAAAAGGCTTTGATAAGAGTGGATTTTAACGTTCCTCTTGATAAGGAATTTAAAATTACTGATGATAAAAGAATGCGTGCCGCTTTACCCACGATAAATAAAATTTTAAAGGATGGCGGTGCGGTAATCCTGATGTCCCACCTGGGCAGGCCTAAAGGTGGTCCGGAAGACAAATACTCCTTAAAGCACATCCTGGCGGATCTTTCTGCTATGATTGGTGTTGATGTGAAGTTTGCAGCGGATTGCATTGGAGCAGAGGCTGAAGAGGCCGCAAAAGAGCTTGCTGCCGGAGAGGTACTGTTGCTTGAAAACCTGCGTTTCTACAAAGAGGAAGAAAAGGGTGATAAAGACTTTGCTGGAAAACTTGCCAAACTGGGTGATGTATATGTTAATGATGCCTTTGGTACCGCACACCGTGCACACGCTTCTACGGCTATTGTAGCTGAATTTTTCCCTCAGGAGAAGTACTTCGGTTACCTGATGGCTGAAGAGCTTAAAAATGCCGAAAAGGTAAATGATGGTGCTGAAAAACCTTTTACAGCCATAATGGGCGGTGCAAAGGTTTCTGATAAAATCCTGCTGATTGAAAGCCTTCTTGATAAAGTGGATAACCTGATCATTGGTGGCGGTATGGCTTATACTTTCGCAAAAGCACAAGGTGGAGAAATTGGTACTTCGCTGCTGGAAGAGGACCGTATGGCTTTATGCCTTGAATTGCTAGACAAAGCGAAGGCAAAGGGTGTAAACTTGTTGTTGCCGCTCGACACGGTTATTGCCGATAAATTTGACAACGAAGCGCAAAAGAAAAATGTAGACACTGGTAAGATTCCGGCCGACTGGATGGGATTGGACATCGGTCCGAAAACGGTCGAGTTGTTTTCCAAGGTAATTAAAGAATCTAAAACGTTGCTTTGGAATGGTCCGATGGGTGTTTTTGAGATGGCAAATTTCGAACAGGGTACCCGTGCTATTGCTGATGCAGTTGTGGCTGCTACACAGGACAATCAGGCCTTTTCTTTGATAGGTGGGGGTGATTCTGCAGCAGCTATTGCTAAATTTAATTTAGAAGATAAAGTGAGCTATGTTTCTACCGGTGGTGGCGCATTGCTTGAATATATGGAAGGCAAGGAATTGCCTGGTGTTAAGGCAATTAACGACTAACGAACGTGGACTAAAATGACGACAGGCGCTTTGTTTTTCTCAAAGCGCCTGTTTTTTTTTATCACTGATTTAGCGCCCTAAATGGGTTAAAAATAGGTAAAGTGGTAGAAAAGTAATATGTGGAAAACTTTTTGTGGTAGGATGTGGTAAAAAGTGGTAGAAGTATCTATTTTTACACTACATAAAAAGCGCGTATTATAAAATGGTTCAGTTGTTAGGAGAGTTTGATTGTAAGTTAGATGCGAAAGGCCGCCTTATGGTGCCTGCGAAGCTAATTAAGCAATTGCCTAATGTGGACAAAGAGGGTTTGGTTATCAACAGGGGTTTTGAAAAGCACCTTGTAATCTATCCCAAAAAAGTATGGGAAGATGTTGTTGAAGATCTTCATAAACTTAACCGCTACGAAGAAAAGAACCGTGAGTTCATCCGTTACTTCACCCGCGGAGCCTCTGACCTATCCATGGACAATACAGGGAGGGTAAACCTGCCAAATTCTCTAATGGAATCTGTAGGCATTGAGCCTAATTCTGAAATTGTGCTGGCTTGCCAGTTTGATAAGATTGAGGTTTGGTCTAAAAAAGCATACGAAGCGTTATTTGATAAAGCACCTGCTGATTTTGCAATTCTTGCAGAAGAAGTGATGGGCAGTAAGAACAGGAGGGACGATGGAAAATAACTACCACGTACCAGTCTTATTGGAGGAATGCATCAATGGATTAAACATTAAACCTGATGGTGTTTATGTTGATGTGACTTTTGGTGGTGGCGGTCACTCGCGCGAAATCCTAAAGAATTTAAATCAAAATGGTGTCTTGATCGCTTTTGACCAGGATCCGGACGCACAGCGTAATAAAATAGCCGACAGCCGGTTTCATTTTGTAGATCAAAATTTTGCATTCCTAAAAAACAACCTGCGTTTACTCGGATACCGCACTGTGGATGGCATCCTTGCTGATCTGGGTGTTTCTTCTCATCAGTTCAATGAGCCTGAAAGGGGATTTTCTACACGTTTTGAATCAGCTCTTGACATGCGTATGGATAAGCAGCGCAGCTTAACTGCAGCTCAGGTTTTAAATACGTACACAGAAGAAAAACTCCATAGGATCTTCGGCATATATGGTGAAGTTAAAAATGCAAAATCGCTTGCTAAAGCTGTTGTAACCGGGAGGGTGGACAAACCAATTAGCACCCTTTCTGATTTCAAGAAGATGGTGGATGCGCAAATCCCTAAAGGAAAAGAGAATAAATATATGGCCCAGGTTTTTCAGGCGCTTCGCATTGAAGTGAACGGAGAAATTGATGTGCTGGAGAATTTTTTATCACAAACTGCTGATGTATTAAACGTTGGCGGGCGTTTGGTGGTAATGTCTTACCATTCGCTGGAAGACAGGCCGGTTAAAAATTTCCTGGCTAAAGGAAAGTTTAGGGGAGAGGTGGAGAAGGATTTCTTTGGCAACGAACAGAAGCCTTTTAAAGTAATTACAAGAAAAGCTATGATTGCTGATGAAGCGGAATTGGAACGCAACAGCAGGGCCAGAAGTGCGAAACTTAGAATTGGAGAGAAACTATGAACAACCGCTTTAGGGAAGAAATAGAACAGGATACTCCAATTGAAGAAATTGAAGTTAAGCCTAAAAAGAAACAGCCTGAGACAGATCATATCGTAAGGAAATTTTTTGTTGAGGGTGTGATCAGTAAAGAGGCTGCCACTCAAATGCTGCCTTTTCTGATTTTTATTTCGGTGCTGTGTATGTTATACATCGCCAATAGCCACATGGCTGTTTCGAACATTCGAAATATTGACAAGCTGAATAAAGAAGTAAAGGAACTGAGTTGGGAATACAAATCGTTAAAAGCCGACCTGATGTTTAAAAGCAAGTTAACTGAAGTTGCTAAAAAAGTGGATACCCTGGGTATCAAAGAATTAACCGAACCACCAAAGAAAATTGTAATCAGCAATAATGAATATTAGAGCGAACATTTTATTACGGGTTTATTTGTCTTTTGGTCTGATTGTACTGTTTGCCGTTGCGGTACTGATCAGACTGGGTGACGTACAATTTGTGGAGGGACATAAGTGGCGTGCCATGGCCGATAGTCTCTCTACAAAATACGTCTCTGTAGAAGCTGCCAGGGGTAATATTTATTCTGTGGATGGCAGCCTGTTGGCTACCTCAATTCCTGAATACGAGTTGCGTATGGATACCTATGCGGGCGGAATTAGTGAGGATAAGGTTTTTGAGGGGCAAGTTGATTCGTTGGCAATGGCATTGTCTGATTATTTTAAAGACAAAAGTGCCAAAGAATATTCTCGTTATCTGCGTTCGGCAAGGTCTGAAAAGGCGCGTTACCTGCTTATTAAACGTAAAGTAGGTTACCAGGATTTGAAACAAATCAGGACTTTCCCTTTATACAACATCGGAAAATACACCGGCGGTCTTATCGCCGTTCAGCAAAATAAAAGAATTAAACCATTTAAATTCCTCGCGGCAAGAACGATTGGTTACAAAAATGAGAATGTAAGTAATGGTGTAGGGCTTGAAGGTGCCTATGGAGAATACATTAACGGAGAAACCGGCAAGCGCCTAATGCAGCGGATAGCCGGTGGTGTTTGGATGCCAATTAATGACGAGGCGGAAGTTGCACCAAAAGAAGGGGCTGACATCATCTCAACAATCGACATCAATATGCAGGACCTGGCGCAAAGCGCGTTGGAAAAGCAATTGATTGTTAGTGATGCGGATCATGGTACCGTGATATTAATGGAGGTGAATACCGGCGAAATTAGGGCCGTAGCAAATTATACAAGAGTTAGTGAAGGTGTTTATACAGAGCAATTTAATTACGCGATTGGTGGCAGTCAGGATCCTGGTTCTACTTTTAAACTTGCCTCTTATATGGCCTTACTTGAAGATCACAAAGTGGATACCAATACACTTGTAGCTACAGGTGATGGTTTTTATAAGATACCTGGCCATACCATCAAAGATTCACATGGTGGTATTGGAACAGTAACCGTTAAAAAAGCATTTGAAGAATCGGCAAATACTGCTGTGGCAAAATTGGTTAATCAGCATTACCAAAATAACCCTTCTCAATTTACGGATCACTTATATCGTATTCACATGAACGAACGATTGGGTTTACAGATTCCGGGTGAAACAAAACCCGTAATAAAAGACCCAAGTTTTAAAAGCTGGAATAAGAACATGACGCTGCCACAAATGGCTTATGGGTATGAAATGCAGATTACCCCGTTGCAAATGCTTTCATTCTACAATGCGATTGCTAACGATGGTAAATACATTTCGCCGATTTTTGTTAGAGAAATAAGAAGACTGGGTAACCCGATCGAGCAATTTAAAGCGAGGGTAATAAGCGATCAGGTATGTTCACCGGAAACTGTAAAAAAATTACAAGCCATGCTTGAGGGCGTTGTTACTGAAGGTACAGGAAAATTGATGGGCTCGCCCTTATACAGAGTGGCTGGCAAAACAGGTACTGCACAAGTGGCCGATGGTAACAATGGTTACAAAGCCAAGAAGAGTTACCAGGCTTCATTTTGCGGTTATTTCCCCGCTAATAAGCCTAAATATTCGATTATGGTGGCCATCAACGGTCCGAAACACGGTTATTATGGTGCGGCAGTTGCCGGTCCGGTCTTTAAAGAAATTGCGGATCGTATTTACGCCAGTGATATGCGGATGTATAATAATATTCCTGAGCATTTTGTAGGAAATACGGTGAACCCTGAATCAAAAAGCGGACCTAGTAAGCCTGTGAAAAAAGTATACAGTGCTTTTGGTATCAAAGCTTTGTACGCGGCAAAATCAACTGAGTTTAGCAAGGTTGATACCAGCAATGGTATTGCCTATGAAGAATTTAATGCTGTTAAAGGCATAATGCCGGATGTGAAAGGTATGGGCTTGAAGGATGCCTTGTACCTGGCTGGTAATGCAGGCTTAAAAACTAAGGTAAAAGGTAGTGGCAAAGTAGTAGCGCAATCAATCCCTGCAGGAAACAGAATTGGTAAAGGTTTAGCATTACTAATAGAATTACAATAACATGCAGCTGCAGGAATTATTATATGGCGTCTCAATCACTAATTTGTCTGGTACTACAGACAGGTTTGTTAGCGAACTAACTTTTGATTCCAGAAAAGTAAAATCAGGCAGTGTGTTCTTTGCAATAAGGGGCACGGCTTCTGATGGGCACGACTTCATATCTTCTACAATTGCAGCAGGTGCCGCAGTGATAATCTGTGAACTGATGCCTGTTGAAGCAAAACAGGAGGTAACGTACATTGAAGTTCAGGATACCGCGGTTGCGCTTGGGATAATGGCAGCCAACTTCTACGGAAACCCATCAGGTAAATTGGAACTGGTTGGTGTTACCGGAACAAATGGAAAAACTACCATTGCAACACTTCTTTTTAAACTCTTTATGGCATTGGGTTACAAGACGGGATTGATTTCGACCGTTCAAAACCAAATAAACGATGAAATTATAGTTGCCACACATACTACACCAAATCCGCTTGCCTTAAATGAATTGCTTGACAGGATGGTGAAAAGAGGCTGCGGCTATTGTTTTATGGAAGTAAGTTCGCATGCTGTTGTGCAGCACAGAATTGAAGGCCTTACTTTTAAAGGTGGCGTTTTTTCTAATATAACCCATGATCACCTCGATTTTCATGTTACTTTTAACAATTACATTACGGCAAAGAGGGGCTTCTTTAATATGCTCCCAAAAAATGCATTTGCACTAACTAACCTGGATGATAAAAATGGGATGGTGATGCTGCAAAATACGAAAGCTACTAAGAAAACCTATGCGTTAAAACAACTTGCCGATTATAAAGCTACAATTGTTGAAAACAGCTTCAATGGTCTTCATCTCGATGTAGATGGTATTGAGGTTTTCTTTAAACTTATTGGTTCTTTTAATGCATATAACCTATTAGCTGTTTATGGTACCGCACTTTTACTGGATCAGGACCAGCTGACTGTTCTCACGACATTGAGCCGCCTTGATGGTGCCGAAGGCAGATTTGATTTCATGACCTCTAAAACCGGGTTGATTGGGATTGTAGATTACGCGCATACCCCTGATGCTGTTCAAAATGTATTGAATACAGTTCAGGATATTAGAAAGGGTACTGAGCAGGTAATTACTGTGATTGGATGTGGTGGCGATAGAGATCGGTCAAAAAGACCGGTAATGGCCCAGGTAGCTTGCGATTGGAGCGATAAAGTGATTTTAACTTCAGACAATCCAAGAACGGAAAATCCACAAGCAATTGTTGCCGAGATGGAAGCAGGGGTATCACCAACGAACAAAAGAAAAACACTTAGTATACTGGATAGAAAAGAAGCAATTAAAACTGCTTGTCATATAGCAAAAGCTGGAGACATTATTTTGATTGCCGGAAAGGGACATGAAAAATATCAGGAAATAAACGGCGTTAGACATCATTTTGACGACAAAGAGGTTTTGTTGGAACAATTTAATTTAATCAGCTAATGTTATATTACTTATTTGAATATCTGAATCGTAACTATGATTTCCCTGGTTTAAGGTTGTTTCAGTACATCACTTTCAGAACCTCGCTGGCTATCATTATATCGCTGATTATAACTACTGTTTTTGGAAGAAGGATTATCAATTACCTGCAGCGAATGCAGGTGGGGGAGACCGTTAGAAACCTTGGCTTAGAAGGCCAAATGCAAAAGCAGGGAACACCTACTATGGGTGGAATTATGATTTTGCTGGGAATTTTGATACCTACACTATTGCTAGCCAATTTAACAAACGTGTATGTGATTCTAATGATCATAACCACAGTTTGGATGGGGATTATCGGTTTTGTTGATGACTACATTAAAGTTTTCAAGAAAAATAAAGAAGGGCTTGCCGGACGTTTCAAAATTGTAGGGCAAGTGGGTTTGGCTATAATTATTGGGTGGACAATGTATTTCAACCCAAATATCGTAGTTAGGCAGACCGTTGGAGATAGTAATGCAATTAAATCCAGCGCACCAATGGTAATGCGAGGCAATGAAAAAGAAGGTAAATACTGGTATTCTCAGGATGTGAAATCTACATTAACTAACGTTCCCTTTTATAAAAACAATGAGTTTGATTATGCCAAGGTTTTAAAATTTTTAGGTCCGGGTTATGAGAAATATGCGGTGTTTGTTTTCATGCTTTTTGTGATCACCATTATTACCGCAGTATCAAATGGTGCGAATATAACAGATGGAATTGACGGTTTGGCTACGGGTACATCTGCCATTATTGGGATAACTTTAGGGTTGCTGGCCTATGTTTCAGGTAACACGGTAATTGCAGATTATCTGAACATCATGTACATTCCTAATTCTGGCGAGCTGATGATTTTCGCTGGGGCATTTGTGGGTGCATGCGTTGGGTTTCTGTGGTATAATTCCTATCCGGCCCAGGTTTTTATGGGTGATACGGGAAGTTTGGCAATTGGCGGAATTATAGCTGCTTTTGCAATTATGATCCGTAAGGAATTACTTATACCCATACTTTGTGGCATTTTCCTTTTGGAAAACCTTTCGGTGATTATCCAGGTAAGTTACTTCAAATACACAAAGAAGCGTTTTGGTGAGGGAAGGCGGGTTTTTCTTATGGCCCCATTGCACCATCATTATCAGAAGAAAGGTTACCATGAGGCCAAGATTGTTATCAGGTTTTGGATTGTTGGAATTTTGCTTGCCATTATTACCATTATAACATTAAAACTAAGATGATGGGGCGAAGCAAAATCGTAATTCTTGGTGCTGGTGAAAGTGGTGTTGGTGCAGCTATGCTTGCGCAGAAACAGGGCTTTGATGTGTTTGTATCTGATTTTGGTACTATAGCTGACCATTTCAAAAATCAGTTGAAAGACCTTGGGGTTGATTTTGAAGAAGCAATGCATACAGAAGAAAAGATTTTGCTTGCTACAGAAATCATTAAAAGTCCGGGTATACCTGATACTGTGCCAATTATCAAAGCAATTAAGCAAAAACAGATTCCTGTCATCTCGGAGATAGAGTTTGCAAAAAGATATACCAAGGCCAAAACAGTCTGCATAACGGGTTCGAATGGTAAAACGACAACCACGATGCTTACTTACCATATCTTAAAAAATGGGGGTTTGAATGTTGGCCTGGCAGGTAATATTGGGAATAGCTTTGCTGCCCAGGTTGCCACATCAGATTTTGAATGGTACGTGCTCGAACTTTCCAGCTTTATGCTCGATGATATGCATGAGTTTAAAGCGGATATTGCTGTGCTGCTAAATATCACCCCTGACCATCTGGATCGCTATGATTACAAACTGGCAAACTATGCGGCCTCTAAGATGAGGATAATACGTAACCAGTTGGCGGAGGATGTATTTATTTACTGTGCAGATGATGAAGAAACCATTAAAGTAATGAAGAAAGTACGCATTAATGCAAAAGCATTTCCATTCTCTATTCACAAGAAATTGGAGACTGGAGCTTACCTCGAGAACGATAACCTACACATCAATATAAACCTAAACAATCCCTTAACCATGTCTATTACAGAGTTAGCCCTGCAGGGTAAACACAACATCTATAACTCTATGGCTTCGGGCATAGTGGCAAAAGTGCTGGATATTCGCAATGCGACCATCCGCGAGAGCATGGGCGATTTTAAAAATATCGAACACAGACTGGAACATGTAGCTAAAATTTCCGGAGTGAATTATATCAACGACTCAAAAGCCACCAATGTAAATTCTACATGGTATGCACTGGAAAGTGTTAGTGCAGAGGTTATCCTAATTATGGGCGGCGTAGATAAAGGCAATGATTATTCAATGCTGAAGGATTTGGTTCATCAAAAAGTGAAAGCAATTGTTTGCCTTGGTAAAGACAACAAGCAAATACATGAGGCGTTTGAAGACGATGTTGAAATTATAGTAAACACCTTTTCTGCACATGAAGCGGTTCAAGTGGCCTACCATCTGGCAAAAAAAGGTGATACTGTCCTATTATCACCTGCCTGTGCCAGCTTCGATCTGTTTAAAAATTACGAAGACAGGGGAAACCAATTCAAATCGGCCGTTAAAGAGTTATAGTTATGATTGCAATAAATACGCTGCTTGATAAGACAAAAGGTGACCGCTGGATCTGGCTGATCATAATCTTATTGTCTATGATATCCATTCTTACTGTTTACAGTGCTACCGGAACCATTGCGTATAATAAGGGTGTGACAGTTGAGAAATACCTGCTGTATAAGCACGTGATCTTTGTGATAATAGGGATTGGAATGATTTATATTGCCCACTTGCTTGATTATAAGTACTATGCTGGTATTTCTAAGATTTTGATGCTTATAACAATACCCTTGTTGCTGTATACAGCCGCTTTTGGTGAACATATTAATGATGCATCAAGATGGGTTAAAATACCCGTAATTGGCCTGACTTTTCAAACATCTGATTTAGCTAAACTGGCCTTAATAACTTTCCTTGCCAGGATGTTGACCAGAAAACAGGAGAACATCAAGGACGTAAAAAAAGCTTTTGTCCCTATCATGGGGTCTGTTTGCGTAGTGTTTGCGCTAATTGCCTGGGCGAACTTATCTACTGCGCTGATGTTATTTGGCGTGAGTATTTTGTTGCTCATAATTGGAAGGATTAGCATTAAGCAAATCATGCTTGTGTGTGTAGGTGGTGGGGTGCTTTTACTGTTCATCGTTTTCCTGGGACCGAGAGCTGCAACTTATAAGTCGAGGGTAAATTCATTCCTGCATCCAGAATTGCAGAATTCTGATAAAACCTATCAGGCCGATCAATCAAAGATTGCCTTGGCTACAGGTGGTGCCTTTGGAAAAGGTCCGGGTAACAGTACACAGCGAAATTTCCTTCCTCACCCATACTCTGATTTTATATTTGCCATCATTGTTGAAGAATACGGAACACTTGGGGCTTTGGTTATGGTTTTACTCTACGTGACCTTGCTCTATAGGTGTGTACGGATTGTAACTAAAGCGCCTAAAGCATTTGGCGCCCTGCTGGCGGCAGGACTTAGTTTTAGCTTAACTATACAAGCTTTTGCAAATATGGCTGTTGCCGTAGGTTTAGGCCCGGTGACGGGAGTGCCACTGCCCTTGGTTAGCATGGGAGGAACATCCCTGATATTCACAAGTATTGCATTTGGAATAATATTGAGCGTAAGCAAGGACGTCGAGGAATATAGCGGAAAGAAGATAATTGTAGGAGAAATACCTGCTATGGCATAAAATGGAGGCAACACGAATAATCATATCAGGAGGGGGGACTGGCGGACATATATTTCCGGCCATTTCTATCGCAAATGCGTTAAGGCGCATGAGGCCTAACTGTGAGATTTTATTTGTTGGTGCAAATGGTCGGATGGAAATGGAAAAAGTACCGGCAGCAGGCTTCACCATTGTTGGTTTAAACATTAGCGGTATCCAGCGCGGCTCTATTACCAAGAACTTAGGCCTGCCATTCAAGTTATTTGGAAGTATGGCAAAAGCATTGCAGCTGATTCGTGAATTCAAACCGGATGTAGTTGTTGGTGTTGGCGGGTATGCTTCCGGGCCAATATTGTTTGCTGCATCATTAAAAAAAATTCCTTACCTGATACAGGAGCAAAACTCCTATGCGGGCGTAACAAATAAATGGCTGGGTAAAAAAGCTGCGAAAATTTGTGTTGCTTTTGATGATATGGATCAGTTTTTTCCTGCATTTAGCATTATGAAGACAGGTAATCCGGTAAGAAAAGATGTTGTTGATATTTTAAATAAGCGTGAAAAGGCTGCGGAAATGTTTAAGCTAGATCCGCTTAAAAAAACCATTTTGGTTACAGGTGGTAGTCTGGGTGCAGGTACACTTAATAAAAGTATTGAGAAGCATCTTTCGGGGATTCTGAAAGATGATGTTCAGGTAATATGGCAAACAGGTAAATTTTATTATAATGGGATAATTGAAAGGCTTGGGGCAGACTTTCACCCCAATGTAAGGATTCTAGAGTTTTTGAATAAAATGGACATGGCCTACGCGGCATCCGACCTTATTATTTCCAGAGCAGGTGCAGGTACCATTGCTGAACTTTGTTTAATTGCAAAGCCTGTGATTCTGGTTCCATCTCCAAATGTAGCCGAAGACCATCAAACGAAGAATGCGCTGGCGCTTGTTAAAAATGGTGCTGCCTTGTTGATTAACGATCATTCGGCCGAAGATACTTTAGTTTATGAGGCTTTGGCATTATTAAAGGATGGAAGCAAGATGGCCTCATTTTCAGAAAATATTGGTAAAATGGGTTTGCCGAATGCTGATAATTTGATAGCGGAAGAAGTTTTAAATTTAGCTGAAGGAGGGCGGTACAACTGATGGAACTGAATGCTATTAAACAGGTTTATTTTGTAGGTATTGGTGGGATCGGAATGAGCGCCCTTGCCAGATATTTTCTCAATCGTGGTTGTAAAGTTTCAGGCTACGACAAGACTGCTACCCCTCTTACTCAAACCCTGGAAAATGAGGGAATGTCAATTTCGTATGTTGATGAAGTTTCATCTCTTCTGAACGGTATGTCCGCATCTGACGAGGAGCTTTTGGTTGTGTATACGCCAGCAATACCAAAGGAATCAATTATCCTGAATTATTTTGCTGCTCACAATTTTGAACTTAAGAAACGGTCTGAGGTACTTGGTATTATCAGTAAAGGCCAATTTTGTATAGCAGTTGCAGGCACCCATGGTAAAACAACTACATCTTCCATAGTTGCACATTTACTGACAGATACCGGTTTTGGATGTACTGCATTTTTAGGAGGAATTGCAACGAACTTTAACAGCAATTTTGTTTTAGGTAGTAATGATGTTGTAGTTGTTGAAGCAGATGAGTACGACAGGTCATTTCTAACGCTCTACCCGGATATTGCTGTTATTACTTCAATGGACGCGGACCATTTAGATATTTATGGTGACCAAAACCAGCTTCATGAGTCATTTAAATTGTTTGCTAACCAGATTAAAACTAATGGGACGTTATTTGTTAAGTCGGGCTTGCCGATTGCATCGGGTATCACCTATAGCATCGAAAATAATGATCGCGGTGGGGCGAAAGCACATAATATAAGAATAGAGGATTCAAAGTTTGTGTTTGACTATTCAGATGGGCTTCACGCGATTGCAGGAATTAAACTAGCTCTCCCGGGCAGGCATAATATTGAAAATACAACAGTAGCAATTGCAGTAGCACTTAAGGCAGGAGTTGATCCATTAAAAATCAGTTCGGCGGTTGCTTCCTTTAAGGGAGTAAAAAGAAGATTCGAATATGTAGTAGTCAATTCAACAAGTGTATATATAGACGATTATGCCCACCACCCGGAAGAATTGCGTGCCTGTTTTGATGCTGTCAGAGAGCTTTACCCGAATAAAAAGATGACAGTTATATTTCAGCCACACCTGTTTACACGTACCCGCGACTTTGCAGATGATTTTGCGAAAGTTTTAGGCACGTCAGATGAGTTGTTGCTGCTTGAAATTTATCCAGCAAGAGAAAGACCTATAGAAGGGATTAATTCCCATTACCTGCTTGATAAGATCCAACTTGCAAACACATTGGTTGTGGGGAAAGAAGAGGTGCTGGAAATTATTAAACATAAGCAGCCTGAACTGTTGGTCACAGTTGGTGCTGGCGATATTGATACATTAGTTACACCACTTAAAGCAATATTAGATCATGTTTAAGAGGATTAACTGGACTGCAGTATTTAAAGGTTTAGCTTGGGTGACATGCCTAAGCGGAGTTATTGTGCTGATGAGTTTCGTAAGTATAAAGCAGCAGTCGATAAGCTGTACTAATGTTAAGATTTTGATACCCGGAGCTGATAATTTTATTGAGCGGGAAGAGATTGATGCCATATTAAACCAAAGTCAGGGTAAACTAATTGGAAGAAAACTGGAGATGATCAATCTTCAGGATATAGAAAAAAGTTTAAAGGCGAATCCGTACATCGCTTTTGCAACCGTTTACGCAGATATGGATGGTATAATTCACATTGAAGTTCAGCAAAGGCAGCCCATTTTAAGGATAATCAACTCCAATGATCAGGACTATTATATCGATAGAAATGGATTAAAGATGCCCGTTTCTGGTAATTTTACCGCTAATGTGCTTGTGGCCAACGGAAGGATTATGGAGCATTTTACGGGCAAGGTAGATACCTTGATTACCAAATTGGCTGCTGATCTGTATAAAACGGCGCTTTATATAAAGTCTGACTCTGTTTGGGATGCCCAGATAGAGCAATTGTTTGTAAATGATAAAAGTGATATAGAACTTGTTCCGAGAGTAGGCATTCAAAGGATTATACTAGGAAGTGCTGATTCACTGGAAATTAAAATGAACAATCTTCTTGCATTTTACAAGCAAGCGATGCCTAAAGTTGGTTGGGATACCTATAAAACGATTAACATTAAATATACGAATCAGATTGTCTGCGAAAAGAACAAAATTGATTCTCTCGCAGCCAACGCCAAAAGCAGCATACCCGCAGTGGACAGTGCGGTTACAAAGGCAATCTCCATCGATTCGATGATTCATCAAGATATAAAGAAAGAACAGGTTGCCGAAAAGCAAAGGGTTACATCAGATGAGAAATCGCTAAAGACAGGAGCTGAAGTGCCGAAAGAAAAGAAAAAGACAGATACCAAGAAAAACAAATAATTACACTCAACAAATCAATATCGTTATGGGCAAAGAAAAATCATCCGTTCAATCTCCAATAGTAGTAGGCTTGGATATTGGTACCACCAAAATTTGCGTTATCGTAGGCAGGAGAACGCAGCATGACAAAATAGAAGTTTTGGGGATAGGAAAAGCAGAATCAGCCGGAGTAACCCGGGGGGTAGTTTCAAATATCCAAAAAACTGTTCAGGGAATTTCGCAGGCAGTTGAAATTGCCAGTGGGCAATCTAACGTAGAGATACGCGTTGTTAATGTAGGTATTGCCGGCCAGCATATCAAAAGTTTACAGCATAGGGGTATTCTTACGAGGAGGGAGTTAAACAACGAAATCGGGAAGAAAGATATTGACAAACTGATTGATGACATGTTTAAATTGGTTATGCCGCCTGGAGAAGAAATTATCCATGTATTACCACAGGAATTTACTATTGACAATGAGCCGGGCATTAAAGATCCCATAGGTATGGCTGGTGTTAGACTTGAAGCGAATTTCCATATCATTTCGGGACAGGTAACTGCAGTGAAAAACATTATGAGATGTGTAACCAATGCCGGGCTGCAAACTCAGGAACTAATATTAGAGCCATTGGCTTCTTCAGAATCGGTGTTGAGTGATGAGGAGAAAGAAGCAGGCATAGCATTGGTTGATATTGGTGGTGGTACGACCGATATTGCTATTTTTCACGAGGGAATTATTAGGCATACTGCTGTTATTCCATTTGGTGGAAACAGTGTTACAGAAGATATACGGGAAGGTTGCTCTGTAATGAGAAATCAGGCAGAATTGCTAAAGACCCGTTTCGGTTCTGCATTGGCTGAAGAAAATAAAGAAAACGAGATTATCTGTGTTCCCGGATTAAGAGGTAGAGAACCAAAGGAAATATCTGTTAAAAACCTTGCTTACGTAATTCAAGCGCGTATGGAAGAGATCATAGAACATGTTTATTATGAGATCAAATCATCAGGCTATGAGAAAAAATTAATTGGAGGCGTGGTAATTACAGGCGGTGGAGCTTTATTGAAACACCTTTCGCAATTGGTGGAATATGTAACGGGTTTAGACTGCCGGGTTGGTTATCCTAACGAGCATTTGTCAAAATATGAAGACATGCCGAAGACGATCTATGACGATTTAAAAAGCCCTATGTATGCTACAAGTGTAGGGTTATTGATAAAGGGTATCCAGAAGGCTGAAGAGTTAGTAGAAGAAATGAAACAGCCAGGGGTATTTGTTGACAACTCTAAGGAAAAAGAAAAAGTTAAACGTTCTGGTGGCGGTTTGTTTGATAAGCTGCTTGCTAAGACAAAGGATTTTATCAAGGATGACATGAGTGTAAGCGACGAAGATTACATAAAACCCTAGTTGTTTTCCACAAAACACGATTTTTCCACATTATCAACACGTGTGGAAAACGCCTGTTAAAAAAGTGTTAATATTACATAGTAGATGAACAGGTAAAACAAATAATTAAATAACTGATTCATAAAGATATGCAGTTCGAAATGTTAAAAGATAAGTCATCAATCATCAAAGTTATTGGTGTTGGTGGCGGTGGTGGTAATGCGGTAAACCATATGTACCGTCAGGGGATTACTGGTGTAGATTTCATAATCTGTAACACCGATGCCCAGGCTCTTGAGTTTAGCCCTATTCCCAATAAAGTTCAGTTAGGTGCTAGTTTGACAGAGGGAATGGGTGCCGGTTCAATTCCTGAAGTTGGTAAAAACTCAGCAATTGAAAATATCGATGACATTAAGCAAATGTTGGGCAGTACCACAAAAATGCTGTTTATAACTGCTGGAATGGGTGGTGGTACCGGAACTGGTGCCAGTCCGATTATTGCCAAAGCAGCCAAGGAAATGGATATTCTGACCGTTGCCATAATTACAACTCCATTTGCTTTTGAGGGAAAGAGACGTAAGATGCAGGCAAATGACGGTTTGGATGAGCTTAAGAAATATGTGGATTCTTACCTTGTGATTTCCAATGATAGATTGCGGGAAATATTTGGCAACCTTACCCTGGGATCAGCATTCGCACAGGCAGACGATATATTGACTACAGCAGCAAAGGGTATAGCCGAAATTATCACTGTACCAGGTTATATTAACGTGGATTTTAAAGATGTACGCACTGTAATGAAAGACAGTGGTGTTTCTATTATGGGAAGCTTTGCGTGCGATGGAGAACAGCGCGCACTAAATGCAGTTGAAGGTGCGTTGGCATCGCCATTGTTGAAAGATAATGAGATTGAGGGAGCAAGATATATTCTTTTAAATATCAGTTCAGGCTTACGTGAAGTAACAATGGACGAGGTTACTATTATTACTGACTACATACAGGAAAAAGCAGGTTTGTCTGCAGATTTAATATGGGGTAATTGTATTGATGAGAGTTTGGAAGACAAACTTTCTGTAACCATCATTGCTACAGGTTTTCAAACCAAAGAGCAGCGTGAAGAAGACAGGAAAAATGTTAAAAAGATTTCATTATTAACACCGGAGGAAGCTCCTTTAGTTCGCCCGGTTGAAGCTGTTAATTCCTTTATTACACCTAAGGTAGAGGAAGTGGACAATAGAGAGCCGGTAATGAAATTAAAAGAGGAATTAAAGCAATCAGATTTATTTGGCGATCTTTTTAATTTGGGTAAAAGCCGTGTTACTGAGGAACCTGAGAATACATTTGTTAAACATTCTTTAGTTGAAGAAGAGCCTTCTCCTGCCGATGTGCAAATTGAGACGGGTTTTGAGTTTGAAGTAAAGCTTGCAGAAACAGATTTTGTATTTGAAACACCGGTAGAAGTATTTAACAATGACTTTGAGCCCGAAGTTGAGTTAATGCCTGAGCCTGGAGAGGATGATGACAAGAACGACGAGTCAATTGAGGACCAGTTAAAGAAATCTAAAGAAAGGATACTGAGACTTAAAGACCTTAGTATGAAATTAAGAACCAGTAACGGTTTACAGGAACTCGAAAATGAGCCTGCCTACAAGCGCAAGCAGATGAATCTTCAACAAGTTCAACATTCATCGGAGTCTCAGGTGTCGAGATTTACTTTAAGTAATGATGAGGATGGAACTACTGAAATAAGGCCAAACAACTCCTTTCTGCATGATAATGTAGATTAAATAATCATATTTTTCATTTGAAGCCTTAGCAATTTTGTTAAGGCTTTTTTGTAAATATTGGTTATCCATGATATTAAACTTAAATTTGACGGATATAACTAAAAATAGATACGGCATTGGATATTTTTGATAAGATTGCGAAGCATATGGGGCCAATAGGCCAGCACCACAAGTGGTCACATGGATACTTCTCATTTCCGAAATTGGAGGGTGATATTGCACCGCACATGATTTTTCGTGGTAAAGAACATTTGGTGTGGAGTTTAAACAACTACCTGGGATTGGCAAACCATCCCGAGGTTAGAAAGGCAGATCAGCAAGGTGCTACGGACTTCGGTATGGCTTACCCTATGGGCGCCCGGATGATGTCTGGAAATTCAAAGTACCATGAACAACTTGAACAGGAATTGGCAGCATTTGTTGGGAAACCTGATGCCTTTCTCTTGAATTTTGGCTATCAGGGAATGGTTTCAATTATTGATAGTCTTGTGGACAGAAACGATGTTATCGTTTATGATGGTGAATCACATGCATGTATAATAGACGGATTACGGTTACACATGGGAAAGCGGTTTGTCTATCAGCATAATGACATAGACAGTGCACGCAAACAATTGGAAAGAGCAACAAAGCTTGTTGAACAAACCGGAGGTGGAATTTTAGTGATTACTGAAGGTGTATTTGGGATGTCAGGTGCCCAAGGTAAATTGAAAGAAATTGTAGATCTTAAAAAGGAGTTTAATTTTCGTTTGCTGATTGATGATGCGCATGGGTTCGGTACAATGGGACCAACCGGGGCAGGAACGCATGAAGCGCAGGACTGTATAGAAGGTGTGGATGTTTATTTTGGGACGTTTGCAAAATCTATGGCCGGTATTGGAGCTTTTGTTGCCTCAAGCGTTGAAATTACAAACTTCTTTAGGTACAATATGAGGTCGCAAACGTTTGCCAAGGCGTTGCCTATGCCAATGGTAATCGGACTATTAAAAAGATTAGAACTGCTTAAGAATAATCCTGAGTTAAGAGAGAAACTTTGGAACATTGCAACAACGCTGCAGAATGGATTGAGAGAGCGTGGTTTTGATTTAGGAGTTACAAACACCATGGTTACCCCCGTATTTTTAAAAGGTGAGTTGCTTGAAGCGACGGCATTAACAATGGATTTAAGAGAGAATTATGGTATATTTTGTTCAATTGTTGTGTACCCTGTGATACCCAAAGGATTGATAGAATTGAGACTTATACCTACCGCAATGCATACTTTGGATGATGTACAACGGACTCTTGATGCGTTTAGTGAGGTGTCTTCAAAACTTAAAAGTGGTTACTATAAGGAAAACCAATTTGCTATGGAATAATAATTTCATATCAATAAAAAAGGCGGCCTTATGGGCCGCCTTTTTTATTGATATAAATTCCGGGTTAAAGTTTTGATATTTCTGAGGCGATTGCACTTCTCAATTCATCTGAAACGCCAACTAAAGGTAATCTTAAATGATCTTCGCAAATTCCAAAATGTTTTAAACCAGCTTTAGCGCCTGCTGGATTACCTTCCGCAAAC
This sequence comes from Bacteroidota bacterium, assembly GCA_040385565.1. Classification (GTDB taxonomy): domain Bacteria; phylum Bacteroidota; class Bacteroidia; order Sphingobacteriales; family Sphingobacteriaceae; genus Pedobacter. The sequence continues at coordinate 31,460 of JAZKHD010000009.1, forward strand.
ATTAACCTGGTGAATTCAATTAAATTCAGGTGCAATGGTAATGCGGCAGTATAGTTTCCTTGTAAACACAACCTGATCATTTCTGACATTTGAGCAGGAAGCGCGTTCCCTACAACTGAGATAACCCCAACTGCCCCTAGTGAAATCATCGGTAAGGCTACCGGGTCATCACCGGAAATCAGCAAAAAGCCTTCAGGTTTATCACGCATGATCAAGTTGAATTGATCAAAGCTACCAGATGCCTCTTTAATACCGATGATGTTATTGAAGTCACTGGCCAATCTACAAGTCGTTTCAGCCGTCATGTTGCTACCAGTTCTTCCCGGAACATTATACAATAGGATAGGCAGGTTACTGACCTCACTTAATGCTTTATAATGTTGGTAAATCCCTTCCTGCGTAGGTTTATTATAATTTGGACTTGCAGAAAGTATTGCATCGTAACCTTTCACAGCAAATTCTTTTATAGATTTCGCTACGGACAGGGTGTCATTTCCTGCAATTCCAGCAACAAGAGGAAGGCGGCCGTCATTTATCTCTGCTGTAAATTCCCATATTTTCTTCTTTTCATCCTTATTAAGGGTTGATGATTCACCGGTTGTTCCTAAACTTACCAGGTATTCCACCTTTCCGTCAATCTGGTAGTTGATAAGGTTTCTCAACCCATCATAATCTACCGATCCATCTGCCTTAAAAGGCGTAACCAGCGCTACACCTGTTCCATGAAATTTGTTCATTTTATTATTATTTCAACATCGTAAATAAATCGCCCTCTGAAATCAGCGGTACATTTAGTTTTTTGGCTTTATCCAGTTTAGAAGGCCCCATGTTTTCACCAGCAAGAAGGTAATTAAGTTTGGCAGATATACCGCTCAATATTTTGCCTCCGTTACCTTCGATCACATCTTTTAACTCTTCTCTGCTGTAATTTTCAAAAACGCCCGAAATTACAAATGTTTTTCCAGTTAACTTATCACTTTGCAGTTCAATTTGTTTTTCTTCGGCTTCAAATTGTAAACCTGATGTTTTTAATAGCCTGATTTGATCAATATGATCAGGGTTAGCAAAGTATTCTGTTATACTTTCAGCTATTCTTAACCCTATTTCGTCGATAGCTGTCAGTTCCTCTACGGAAGCTGTCATCAGATTTTCAATGTCTTTGGTGCCGAAAGCCAGCTTTTTTGCTACAGTTTCTCCTACATACCGAATACCCAGACCAAAAAGTACTTTCTCAAAAGGCATCTGTTTTGATTGCTCAATACCGGCAAGCATATTTTCAATGGATCTTTCACCAAATCTGTCAATTGACTTTAATTCTTCAGCCTTGTCTTTCAATACATAGAGGTCGCTGATGTGTTTTACTAAACCTCTTTTATAAAATGTCTCAATGGTTTCATCACCAAGGCCGTCTATGTTCATCGCTTTCCTTCCTATAAAATGCTGGATCTTGCCAACAATTTGCGGTGGACAGCTTTCATCGTTTGGACAATAGAAGGCAACTTCTCCCTCATTACGTATAAGTGCAGTACCGCATTCAGGGCATGATGTCGGATAAATTACCTTTTCGGCATCTGCCTTTCTTTTGTCGAGGTTAACATTTATTATTTTTGGAATGATTTCGCCGCCTTTTTCAACGAATACCGTATCGCCTTCATGCAGGTCAAGCCTTTCAATCTCATTTGCGTTGTGGAGGGTAGCCCTTTTTACCGTTGTACCTGCGAGTTGGACAGGCTTTAAATTTGCTACCGGTGTAACTGCGCCGGTTCTTCCAACCTGATAGGTTACTTTTTCAAGTATTGTTTCCACCTCCTGGGCTTTATATTTGAAAGAAATTGCCCATCGGGGAGACTTTGCCGTAAAGCCTAATTCTTGCTGTTGAGCATAGCTATTTACTTTAATAACTATACCGTCTATATCATAAGATAACTTGAAGCGCTGCTCACTCCAATAATTAATAAATTCCAGAACCTCTTCAATTCCAAGGGTGAGTTTTGTATGTTCTGAGGTATGGAACCCCCATGACTTTAATGCTTCAAGGCTTTCCCAATGTGTTTTGAAGTAATCTTTATCGGTATTTAACGAATAAAGAAAACAATCTAAGGGCCTTTTAGCTACTTCTTTAGAGTCCTGCATTTTCACTGTACCTGCAGCAAAATTTCTTGGATTGGCATATTGAACCTCTCCAAGTTCCTCACGCTCTTTATTAAGCCGTTCGAAAGCGGCCCTGTGCATAAATATTTCGCCTCTTATCTCAAATAATGGAGGTGCAAGATCCGATTTCAAGCGGTGGGGTATGGTGTGGATTGTTTTCACATTTGTAGTTACGTCATCACCTTTTGAACCATCACCCCTTGTAACCGCTCTTGCCAATTTGCCGTCTTCGTAAGTCAGGCTTATGGATAGACCATCGAATTTAAGCTCACATACATATTCAAAACTGTTACCTATTGTTTTTCTAACACGCTCGTCAAAATCCCTCAAATCTTGCTCGTTGTAAGTATTGCCTAATGAAAGCATGGGCCACCGATGGCTAACCGTGGTAAAAGATTTGGTAATATCGCCGCCGACTCGCTGCGTGGGAGAATTAGGATCTGCCAATTCGGGATTTTCCAATTCAAGTTTACTCAGTTCCTCCAGCTTATTATCAAACTCATAATCAGCGATAGTTGGCATTGCCAGTACATAATAGTTGTACGTGTGCTGGTTAAGCTCAGTAACCAGCGCATCTATTTTGTCTTTAATATCTAATGATGACATAGAAACGAAGATACAAATTAAGGATTATTATAATTGCGCACCTATCTCTTCAAAAATGATCAGGTAGTTTGGCTCGAGCTGAGTTTTATAAATCGCCAGTTGTGTTGTTAGTAAAACAATTTGTGATTCAGTAAAAGGTTGATCCCATATTCGCATGCAAATTCTATTGAGTGCGTACGCTATATTTTCTATTCTTTGATAGCTAAACAGATACCTTCCAGAAATGAAACCGTTCAAAAAGTTGAAAAATTGACTTGTATCCTGCAACCTACATTTTTTTAAAAATGTATCAAGTGCAGCTTTATCAGCTTCGGTTAAAGCATCGTAAAATCCGTTTATGCTAATAGCTCCATTAATAACCAACAGATGGTCCAGTATCAATTCCAAACCAATGTGCGCGAGAAAGAAAGGTTTAACCGGGCTGCCCTCTATAGCTGGCAATATTAATTGCTTTAATTTTTGTGTTTCGTTATTGAAGAATTCAGAAGAATGAAATAGGGCGTCCACCTTTATATGGCGTTCCCAACCTTTTAAAATATTTTGAAGCACCTCGTTCTCTTCAAATAACTGAGGTTCTTTGGAAGGGTATAAGTTGATGGTCTTTTCCGCATTCTTAACAAAATCGGGTAAAACGACGCCTATTATGGTATTTGCATCTTTGTTGTTTCGCTCGAAATAAAAATGGGAGAGGAAGTTCATAACTAAAAGTAGGGATTTTATTTCTTCCGTCCGTTTTTTGAAGGACGCCAATTACACTATAACAGAGCTTTTCCTATATTTGCCGCAAAAGGATTTAAAGATGACCAATTTTATTGAGGAGCTACGTTGGAGAGGCATGTTGCATGATGCAATGCCAGAAACTGAAGAAAAACTAAATGCCGGCATGTGTTCTGGATATATCGGTTTCGATCCAACTGCAGATTCACTTCATGTTGGTCATTTGACTCAGATTATGACATTGATCCACTTTCAACGTGCCGGGCATAAACCTTTTGCACTTGTGGGTGGCGCTACAGGTATGGTGGGAGACCCGTCCGGTAAATCTGACGAGCGAAATCTGCAAACCGAAGAAATGGTACAGCATAACCTGGCCGGGATGAAAGTTCAACTAGCCAAGTTCCTGAATTTTACAGATGAAGGTAATGGTGCTGTAATGGTGAATAACATAGACTGGTTTAAAAACTTTAACTTTCTTGACTTCATAAGGGATGTAGGGAAACACATTACCGTGAACTATATGATGGCTAAAGACAGCGTTAGGAAAAGACTGGAAGGGGATACAGGTATGTCTTTTACTGAATTTAGCTACCAGCTGATTCAGGGTTATGATTTCTACTATCTCTGGAAACATCATAATTGCATCATTCAAATGGGCGGATCTGATCAATGGGGAAATATTGTTACAGGTACAGAGTTAATCAGGAGAAAGGATGCAGGCACCGCATACGGACTAACTACTCAGTTAATTAAAAAGGCCGATGGTACTAAGTTCGGTAAAACAGAGAGCGGCGCCGTGTGGCTGAATCCGGAGAAGACTTCGCCTTACAAGTACTATCAATTTTGGCTTAATGCGAGCGACGATGATACCAAAAAATGGATCAGGATCTTTACACTGAAAAGTATGGCTGAGATAGAAACCTTGGAAGCAGAACACAACACTGCGCCGCATTTGAGGATTTTACAAAAAGCATTAGCTGATGATATCACTGTGAGAACCCATTCTGAAGAAGCACTGGAAACTGCAATCAAAACTTCAGAATTTTTGTTTGGAAATGGCGCGCTTGAATTTCTCAGTACGCTAGACCCAAAAAGTGTCCTTGAAATATTTGAAGGAGTTCCTCAATTTCGCATTTCGAAAACTGATTTGATAAGTGGGTTGGACACAGCTACCTTATTAGCAGAAAAAACGGCCATATTCCCTTCCAAAGGTGAAGTGAAGAAAACAGTTCAGGGAGGCGGCTTAAGCATCAATAAGCATAAAGTTTTAGATGCGAGTAGCAATTATACGGAGGTAAATCTAATTAATGATCAGTTCATCATTGTCCAAAAGGGCAAAAAGAACTACTTCCTAATTGTAGCGGTATAATTTTGATAAATCGTCTTTTATAGTTCTGGAACTTTCATTACTGCACTAATAGGTTACATCCCCGAATGTCTGAATTGTCAAATCTGCCCAATACTTCAAATGAATTGTCTGGATAAAGCTTTCCTAAATCCTGCGTTGCTATAAAAGAACAAGAATTTAAATTTGCAAGGTCTATGACGTTTATGCCGCCAGTTTTTTGTCCGGAAATTAACGACAAGGGATCATTTGTATCCCGCAATTTAATCATCATCCATGGCGGACAATTAAAAATCCCCTCTCCTGTCGAATAGGCCTGGGACAATAACTCCGTCATACCATACTCGCTGTGAATTGAACTCACGCCAAATCCTGTGGTTAGTATTTGATGTAATTCTTCTCTCACCATCTCCTTTCGTTTTCCTTTCATGCCGCCTGTTTCCATAATTATGAGTTCTGGAAAAGAAATTGAATATTGTTCAATAAAGTCCAGTAGTGCATAGGTTACCCCAATTAGTATAGTTTTCTGATTATCGCTTTTTAGCCGTTCCAGTTTATCAAACAAATCAGAATGATTGTAAAGAAAATAGCCGCTGTCTGGATGATCAGTTTCCTCGATAAGTGCATCCACCATGTAAATCAATGAGGAACCATCGCGTTCCTGATATGAAGGGAGTAGGGCTAGGATGCAATAATCTCGCACCGATCCATAAAATATATTGAATGCCGTTAGAAAGCTCGCGTCATATAGTTTTTGATCCGTGACAAAATGTTTGCTTTGCGCCATTCCAGTAGTTCCTGAACTTGTAAAAGTCAATTGTGGGTGGTTGGAATTACTTAGAATTTTGTGAGTTTTAAAAAAACTTATCGGCAAATACGGAATCTTTGAAACTTCAGTAATATCGTTAGGTTCTATACCTAAGTGAGAGATATAACGGCGATAGATTTCACAGTGAACAGCCTGATGGTGGAAAATAGTAAGACAGTTTTTATCAAATTCCTCCTGGAGTTTGCTAGAAAATATTACTTGTGCCAAATCGTTCACAGCACAAAAGTACACAAGAATTGGGAATTAGGATGTCGCTTTTTTAGCTAAAACTGCTTTTCTAAAGTGATAACCGCAAAAGCCGCTTATACCTGCCACAAAAGCGCCTAACGTAGATGATAACGCCAACACCAGCCACCATGCCTTTACTCCCAACATTTCCCCAACTCTTGATGCAAGCACATTGTCATTGGGCAAACTTTTGTAGAGTGACATCCCAGTCCACAATAAAAATATTGCGAAGAATGGCGACCATAACGATATCTTTCCTGTTTTGCCTATAAGGCCACAGGTTACAAAAGAAACGATCACAATAACCCACCAAGGCAAAATAAAGTGTAGAAGTAGTGAGGCTATCAAAATGACTAGGAATACCATATATGTTACTTTTTAACTATTTTTAAGTTTGAAATTATTTTAGATGAGCGATCATTGAGGTTGCTCATAAAGTAAAGATCGTATAACTGACCGTTTGCCCAGGTATCGATCATATTGTCATAAAATTTACTTCCTGGATTACCAGATTGTCCGCCCGGAAAAACGCCATGACCTTTTGGGGTTTTTCCCAGTTCAACTATCATACGCCAAGATGGGCCATTAGACTCACTCATCGCATTAATTGACATCTTTCCTCCGCCAGTCATTAAAACTTTTGAACCGAAGCCAGGTATCTTTGCGAGATGTGGAACATTTGTGTGTTTAACAGTTGCCCATTCCCATGGCTTACCTATTGGACCATATTTTCTTTCTAAACTATCACAGGTCCAGGTAAAAGACGCTGTCACCAATTTGTTCAATGTTTCCCTTTCTGGTGTTTTGTTGTTGTCAATCCACCTGGAATTAGGCTCGCTCAAAATCAGATGAAGTGTTCTGTCACGAGACGGATATTTCATCGGGACATCTGTGATTGTAAAATCATCATCCCAAATTGCATATTGAAGGCGTTTCGCCCAAAGGTCAAAAATGCTTGCACCAATAGAATTACCATTGTAAAATTTATCCCAGGTTTCAACCTTATTTAAAGCCTCCTTCTGTGTAGCATTCAAAATACTGATGTCAACTTTAGATAATAAAGCTCCTACAGCATTTTGAGCAAATATACTATAGCTGTCAGTTTGCATAATACGAATACTATCTACCGTGGCATTGGTCATTGTTGTTAGTCGATCGTTGATTCTTTTTGCACGTTCATATGGTGCAAATTCCCAATTGATGTAGTAGGGGTAAGTTTGATCTGTAGATGATTGGTTGGCTGAACTTACAAAATCCCTCGCAGGATTTTTAACCGTTGGATTTTGTTCGGCTGGAATCCAGCCCTGCCAGTCATTTTTAGGATCAGAGCCATCCAAAATGAACTTACCCTGATCTTTCCACTTCAATGGAAATTTACCATTTGCAGTGATAGCGATATCGTTTTCAGCAGAAGCAAATACAAAATTTTGCGCTGGTGCAGAGAAAAAAGATAATGCTTTACGGTAATCATTGTAGTTTTTGCCTCTGTTAAGAAGGTAAAAAGTTTTTAGTTCGTTTGATTTTTCATGAGCGATCCACCTCAATGCACTGCCTGTGGGGACATTATTCGACTTGGAGTAATTCTCCGGGCGCTCGAGATAAACTACAGGGCCATGATGTGTGTAAAAAACGGTATCTGTTTCAGTTTTTTCATTTCTTACAACGATCTTCTCATACCTTACCTTGGTATTGTTCCATTTATTGTTATACCAGTAACTGCTGTGTGTTTTGTCTTTAAATTTTATTTTATAAAAATCAAGTATGTCGGCGGCTACATTGGTTACGCCCCAGGCAATGTTTTGATTGAAACCCACAATGATTCCGGGAGCACCTGGCAAGGATACCCCGTAAGAATTTAAACCCGGTGCATGTAACTGGATCTGATACCAAATGGAAGGAAGGGAAAGATCAAGATGTGGATCGTTTGCCAGGATTGGAAAGCCAGAGGCTGTTTTTTTGCCGGAGATTGCCCAATTATTACTCCCTATACCTTCTTCCAGTTCTTTGGTTTTAACATTTGCGATATCATCATTGAACGTTGCCGGAGGTTGTGGGACAAGCGAAGGCTCAAAGTCCCATTTCGTCCCTGTGGGTATAATTGGGTCTTCCTTAAAGGGGTAATCAGGAAATAAATCCTTTACTACCTCAGTCCCAAACTTTTTTCTGATGTTGGTCATGTAGAATTCGTCAGAGCCCATTGCAAGCACGGCAGACATCTGTTTTAATAAAAGCGCACATTTAATCGGTGTCCAGTCCTCCGGCTTGAAATCCAATAATTTGTATTCCAGCGGAATTTGTGATGACGACAAGGAATGTATATAGTCATTGATTCCGGCAGTGTAAGCTAAAATCATTTCTTTTGACTTAGGATCTCCCAGCATTCCTTCCAGTGATTTTTCTGCCCCGTAAACCATTCCCATTCTCCGTTGATACCTGTCAACTTCAATGGCCTTTTTTCCTACCACCTCGCACAGACGGCCAGAGGCATAGCGCGTTTGAAAATCCATTTGCCACAGACGGTGCATTGCAGTCACATATCCTTGGGCATAATATACGTCATGGTCATTTTGAGCGAATATGTGGGGGATCATCCTGTCATCGAAAGCAATATCTATACTTTTGAAAGCACCCTTCAAAACAATTGTCTGAGCTCTTTTAACTGTGGTATTTTCCGCGTTCTGCCAAAAGCCGGTGAATGGATTTAGAAACTTGAGCAAGGGAGGGGTATCGCCAAATTTTGTGTTGAGCCCAAGAACTAATAAAACAGGTATAACGATAGTTATAATGGCTTTTATTTTATTCATTTCTGCTAAAATTAGGGTATGCCAGTTGAGTCAAAATATATATTCGGTCCTGCAATTTAACATAAAACTTAATCATTTATAGGAAATTGGAAATATCGCTCATATTATAACCTTAATGCAATTTGGATAATTAAAAATTAGTACTAGATTTAGGATATAATTAACCATTTATAAAATTACAGTATGAGCAAAACTTTTACAAAAGCCGTATTTACGCTTTTCATTTTGTGTTTTACAATCGCATTCGCACAGGCACAAAGCGTAACCATTAGTGGACTTGTTGTAGACAAGGCTACTAATATGCCAATGCCCGGCGTAGGTATTACCATTAAAGGTAAAACTTCGGGAACAGCAACAAATAACAACGGGAAGTACTCATTTACAACTTCTGAGAAAACGCCGTTTACCATCGTAATTTCTTATGTAGGTTACACGTCAATAGAGAAAGAGATCAGTGGCAGCGCAAGCAACCTTGATTTTCAACTGGAATCGTCGGCTATTTTAGGGCAAGAAGTCGTGGTTTCTGCATCCCGTACGCCTGAACGTATTCTGGAATCACCTGTTTCAGTAGAAAGAATGGGACAATCAGTTTTAAGAGAACTGCCTACACCATCGTTCTATGATGCATTAACAAACATGAAGGGCGTTGAGGTGAGTGCTCAAAGTTTAACTTTTAAATCAGTTAATACCAGGGGTTTTAATTCAAACGGTAATACCCGTTTTAACCAATACGTAGACGGTATGGATAACCAGGCACCGGGACTCAATTTCTCTGTGGGAAATATAATTGGTGTTAATGATCTTGATCTTGACAATGTTGAGTTGTTGCCTGGAGCATCTTCTGCACTTTATGGGGCTGGTGGGATCAACGGTACAATGTTGATGACATCAAAAAATCCGTTTGCTTACCAGGGTGCAAGTTTTCAGTTCAAAACTGGAGTTAATCATGTAAATGACAATAATACTGGCAATCAAGAGTATAAACAACTGGATGTCAGGTTAGCTAAAGCATGGAATAACCGCTTTGCTATAAAAGGAACTTTCTCATTTTTACAAGCTAAAGACTGGCAAGCAGATAACTATAGCAACTTTGACCGCGCTTCAAGAACATTTAAGGCTGGCGATAGACAATCAGATCCTGCATATGATGGAATCAATGTATATGGAGACGAGAGCGCACAAAACATGCGCAGTGTAGTATCTCAAAGCATTGAGCCCGCAGTGCGAGCAGGTATATTGGCGGCTTCTGGAGGTTTGTTTAATCCAAGAACAGCATTGAACAACGTTCCTGCGGGCGCTACATATGCACAATATCTTGGCTTTATCAACTCAAATGTGCCAGCAGCATTAAGACCAGCAGTAATTGGTCAGTATTTGCCATTCTACTTTGGACTTGCTAACTCTTCAATTTTACCGAACCAGAATGTAAGCAGAACAGGGTATAATGAAAGTGCACTAGTTGATTACGATACGCAGTCCCTTAAAGCTTCTGGATCGGCCCACTATAAGCTAACCTCAACAATTGAGGCTATTGCACAAGCCAACTGGGGTACAGGTACTTCAGTATACACTGGTTCAGATCGGTATTCATTACGTAATTTCAGCATCGGGCAGTATAAACTGGAGTTGAAAGGTGAAGATTTCTTCTTAAGAGGATACACTACACAAGAGCGTTCTGGTGATTCTTATATATCGTCGATTCTTGGCTCGTTTATAAACGAAGCTGGGAAAAAATCTACAGATTGGTATCCACAATATATTGGTACCTATATAGGAGCAAAACTGAGTAATCCAGCCATAACAGATGCACAAGCTCACGCTGCTGCCAGAAACACGGCAGATCAGGGACGTCTGGTTCCTGGAACAGCGCAATTTGAAACTGCTAAAGCTAATCTGACAAACAGTACAATTGCATCGGGTGTTGGTGCAAAGTTTAATGACAAAACCAATTTATACCATTATGAAGGAATGTATAACTTCTCTAATGTATTTAATAATGTAGTGGAATTTCAGGTAGGTAGTTCATATAGAATCTATCAGCTAAGATCAGGAGGTACTATTTTTGATGACCTCAACGGAGAAATAAATATTAAAGAGTATGGAGCATTCGCTCAATTGGGTAAAAAGCTTCTCAACGATAAGTTGAAACTTACTGTTGCGGGAAGGTATGATAAGAACAGCAACTTTGAGGGTCGCTTTACACCAAGAGTGACGGGCGTATTCACTGTCGCTCCAAACAACAATATCCGTGTTTCTTACCAAACCGGGTACCGTAACCCAACCACTCAAAATCAATATATTGACTTATCAGTTGCCGGCGGATTACAGCGTCTAATAGGAGGCTTACCTGGTAGCTTAAATAAATATGGATTGTTAACAACAAACAAACCTTATACTGATGTTAGCTACCGTGCATTCTTGGGTTCAGTAGCTGCAGGAACGCCAAACCCTGCGTTATTGCAAGCTTATAACTTTGATCCTAAAGGTGTAACTCCAGAAAGTGTTCAAGCTTACGAATTGGGTTACAAAGGTTTGCTGGGGTCTAAACTGTTGATTGATGCATATGGTTATTACAATAAGTATAAAAACTTTATTACAGCCGTAGATGTGTATCAGCAAAACGGAACTGCATTTTCGAAATTTGGAGTGCCTGTGAACGCAAAGGGTGAAGTAACTTCTTATGGCGCAGCTTTAGGCTTGGATTACTTGATTGGAGATTACAACGTTAGCGGTAACGTATCTTACAATGAAATTGGTGATCTACCAGCTTCGTATATCAATGATTTTAACACGCCAACCATTCGTTACAATTTAGGCCTTGGTAACAAAGAAGTTATCAAAAACGTAGGTTTTAACGTTGCTTACAGATGGCAGGATGCATTTTACTGGAACTCATCTTTTGCTTCTGGAGATGTACCAGCATTCAGTACGGTTGATGCGCAAATCAACTTAAAGGTTCCTTCAATTAAATCAATGATCAAATTGGGTGGTTCTAATATCTTAAATAAATACTACTTCACTTCATATGGTAACCCATCGGTAGGTGCGTTGTATTACGTCGGAATAACCTTTAACCCATAATTTTTTACAATACAAATGATCGGGCCCGGGCATCGTCCGGGCCTTTTTTATTAAGCAATTCACCTTGTTATGAAATTTAATCCTTTAATTATAGCATTCCTGATGGTCATGGGCCATTCGGTAGCACAAGCACAATCTTTTACTGTGGCTACTTTCAACCTGCGTTATGATACTAAAAGCGATACTGGTAATCTATGGAAAAACAGGGCACCTATAGTGTCAAATTTGATACGATTCCATGGCTTTGATGTATTTGGAACTCAGGAAGGTCTTAAGAATCAACTTGATGATATAAGCCTTGCACTTCCAGAATACGCCCGTTATGGCGTTGGCAGGAACGATGGTATCGACAGTGGGGAACATTCTGCCATCTATTATAGAAAAGATAGATTCAAAGTACTTAAAAAAGGTGATTTTTGGTTGTCGGAAACCCCAGGAAAGCCGGGAAAGGGATGGGACGCAATGTGTTGTAATCGCATTTGCTCATGGTTATACCTGCAAGACCTCAGCACTAAAAAAATGTTTTATGTTTTCAATGTGCATTTTGACCATCAGGGGGTAATAGCACGTAAGGAAAGCGGTAAACTTATGATAAGTAAGATTAAGGAAATTGCAGGTTCATCACCTGTACTTCTTACTGGCGACTTAAATGGCGACAGGAAAAGCGAGTGGTACCAGACCATTGCCAATTCCGGCATTCTGACCGATGTATATGGCGCCGTGAAATATCCCTATGAGAATAATTCTTCTTCAAATGGTTTTAGAACGCCGAGGGGAATGGGGGTCATAGATCACATTTTTATGTCTAAACAATTTAAAGCCAGTAAATGGGGAATTCTGACAGATACTTACTTCGGCAAATATCCATCCGACCACTTTCCAGTGATGGCGATAGTAACATTATGAGCCTGAACCGCAAATTGCAACAAGGAAAAGTTCGTAAATAACTTATCTCTCCACATTACTTTGCATTTAAAGGAAATTTTAACACTTTAGAGTATAAATTACACCATCTACAGGGAGCTAAATACACTTACGAGATTTTCATGGAAGAAATTACAGATCTGAGCAAAGACAATAATTCAATTATAAATAAACAAGAGGCAGTTGAAGAGGTAATTCAACACTTAAACAATCCAGTTACCGACTTAAAACCAATTGTTAAACAGTATTTAAGCAGTGTCCAAAAGGTTGTAGCAGATGGCAACAAATTCTTTTTTGGTGACGATAGTGCAAGGGTGGAAGTACGAGTTGTTAGTGATGAAATAATTCGTGTACGCCTTGCGCCGCACAGCGTTTTTCTGGATGATTTTTCTTATGCTGTTCCGGTTGTAGATCAAAAAGTCACAACTTTCAGATTACAAGAGGAAGACGACCATTTTGCAGTATCTACGAATACGATTACCTGTAAAGTAAGAAAAAGCGATTTTCATATTTCCTTTTCAGAAAACCAAAGTCAGATGGTAATGAGCGAAGACGCCGTACCAATGCATTGGGAAGAGAATGTAGAATTTGGTGGATACTATGTTTATGCTACGAAAAAATGTCAACCAGAAGAGAACTTCTTTGGCTTGGGCGATAAGTCTGGCAACATGAATTTAAGGGGCCGTAAGTTTCAGAACTGGAATACTGACGCGTATTCTTTTGGTTGGGACCAGGATCCATTATACAGAACTATCCCTTTTTATACTGGTGTCCATGATGGAGCTGCCTATGGCATCTTCTTCGATAATACTTTCCGGTCCTATTTCGATTTTGCCCGCGAAGACAATGAGAAAACCAGCTTCTGGGCGGATGGTGGCGAGTTGCAGTACTATTACATTCATGGGCCACATATGATGGACGTGGTGAAAAGATACCAAACTCTGACTGGCACCCATCCTATGCCACCCAAATGGGCTTTAGGCTATCAACAGTGCCGCTGGAGCTATTATCCCGAGAAGAAAGTTAAAGAGATTGCAGACGGTTTCAGGTCTAGGAATATCCCCTGCGATGCGATTTATCTGGATATCGATTACATGGACGGTTATCGCTGTTTTACATGGAATAAAACCCATTTTCCAGATCCAAAGCGAATGATCAAGGAGCTGGCTAACGATGGTTTCAAAACCGTAGTGATGATTGATCCAGGTATTAAAGTAGACGACAATTACTGGGTGTTTAAAGAAGGTAAAGAAAATAATTTCTTTTGTCGCCGCAGCGACGATTACTTTATGGAAGGTCATGTTTGGCCTGGCAGGTGCCAGTTTCCTGATTTTACAAATCCAACAGTACGCGAATGGTGGGGCAACTTATATAAAGAATTGGTGGAAATTGGAGTGGCGGGCGTATGGAATGATATGAACGAGCCTGCTGTGTTCGGTTCCGGGACTTTTCCAAATGATGTAAGGCATAATTACGATGGGTACAGAGGTTCGCATCGTAAAGCACATAACGTATATGGTATGCAAATGGTTCGCTCTACCTACGATGGTTTAAAAAAATTGATGCGTAATAAGCGGCCTTTTACCATCACGCGTGCTGGCTATTCAGGTATGCAGAGGTATGGCTGTGTGTGGACTGGAGATAACGTGGCTACTTGGGAGCACCTGAAGTTAGGTAACATCCAATGCCAGCGTATGTCTATCTCTGGTGTGCCATTTGTTGGTACAGACATAGGAGGATTTAGCGGAGAGCCAGATGGAGAGTTGTTTACACGCTGGATTCAATTGGGTACCTTCTCGCCATTTATGCGTGCACATTCAGCAGGAGATACCGCTGAACGCGAGCCCTGGAGTTTCGGGGAGCCTTTTACCAGCATCAACCGCACTTATATCGAATTAAGGTATAGATTAATGCCTTATCTATATTCAGTTTTCTGGGAGCATCATCGTTATGGTTTCCCTATTTTGAGACCATTGGTTATGCTGGAGCAGGAAAACTTAAGCAACAGTTTTAGGCAAGATGAATTTACCTTTGGTGATAAAATATTGGTGTGCCCTGTTTTAGAACAGGGTGCAACTTCAAGAATGGTTTATTTACCGAAAGGTAAGTGGTATAATTTCTGGACACACGAAGTTCTAAACGGAGAAAGCGAACATAACATTGCAGCGGCACTAGATCATATGCCATTGTTTGTACGTGCAGGGTCAGTAATTCCCGAATATCCAGTTATGCAGTACGTGGGAGAGAAGGATGTAGACGAGGTATTGTTAAATGTATATTTCTCCGACTACGAAGTTAATTCATTCCTATATGAAGACCACGGAGATACTTTTGCTTATGAGCAGGACATCTATTCTGAGAAGAAATTTACTGTAAAAGGATCGGATGGCAACCTGATCATAGAGCAAAGCAGGACGGGACTTTACACTCCAAATTATGAGTTATATAATTATAATGTGGTGGGGTTACCGTTTAAACCAAACAAGGTTACTGTTGACGATAAAGAGATAACAGATTTTACACTAGATGAGCGTAGTTGTTTGCGTTTCAAATCAAATAAGAATTTCACCCTGGTAAAAATATATAACTAATGGAAGTGCTTGCCCATAGCTTGTTGAGCGATTTTGATATCGCATTGTTTATTTCAGGCAAGCATTTTCGGTTGTATGAAAAACTGGGTTCACAACTGATTAAAGTGGATAATCAATTGGGTACCTATTTTGCTGTGTGGGCACCTAACGCAAAGGAAGTTAGGGTTATTGGTGATTTTAACCAATGGGACAAATCTGCACATTACCTTAATCGCCGGGAGGATGAGTCGGGCATTTGGGAAGGTTTCATAATAGGCGTTCAAAAGGGGGACGTTTATAAATACGCGATTAAGGGTTTTCATGGCGATGAGTTAGAAAAAGGGGACCCATTTGCTAAAAGGTGGGAGCACCCGCCGAAAACTGCCTCTGTAGTTTGGGATAACGATTATACCTGGAAGGATAAAGCCTGGTTAAAAAAGCGGCCCAAATTAAACGCCCTTAATCAACCAATGTCAGTTTATGAGCTTCATTTGGGTTCGTGGCAACGTGACCCGAGTGATCCGAAAAGGGTTCTTACCTACAAGGAGATTGCAGCCAGTTTGGTACCATACATTCTGGATATGGGGTTTACCCATGTCGAGTTCATGCCTGTTATGGAATATCCATATTATCCTTCATGGGGTTACCAGATTACCGGCTATTTTGCAGCAAGTTCAAGACATGGTACCTCGCAGGAGTTAATGTACCTTATAGAGGAATTGCATAAAAATAATATAGCCGTAATTATGGACTGGGTACCATCGCATTTTCCCGGCGATGCACACGGACTTTATAATTTTGACGGCACACATTTGTATGAGCACGCAGATATGAGAAAGGGATTCCATCCCGATTGGAAATCATACATCTTCAATTACGATCGTAATGAAGTACGTTCTTTTCTAATAAGTAATGCACTTTATTGGTTTGATCATTTCCATGTGGATGGTTTGCGTGTAGATGCCGTAGCTTCCATGCTTTACTTCGATTTTTCCAGAACGCCAGAGGAATCCGGTACCAACGAGTATGGTGGAAGTGAAAATCTTGGAGCAGTACGTTTTTTAAAAGACATGAACGAAGCTGTGTATGGCAATTTTGAAGGCGTACAGACTATAGCTGAAGAAAGCAGTACTTATCCGGGTGTAACTCATCCGGTGCATGACGGAGGCCTGGGTTTTGGTATGAAATGGATGATGGGCTGGATGAATGATACACTGAAGTATTTCAAAAACGATCCGATAAACAGGCAACATCACCATCACGCATTAACTTTCAGCATCACTTATGCTTTTAGCGAGAACTTTATGCTGCCTTTTTCTCATGACGAAGTTGTACATGGTAAATCATCCATGATTTATAAGATGCCTGGAGATGAGTGGCAAAAGTTCGCTAATTTGCGCGTGTTGTACGCTTATATGTTTACGCAGCCAGGTACGAAATTGTTGTTTATGGGTAATGAGTTTGCACAAACTCATGAGTGGGATTTTAAGAACTCTTTAGACTGGCATCTATTAAAACATCCACCTCATTTAGGTATGCAAAAGACAGTCAGGGCCATTAATGAATTGTATAAATCTGAACCTGCTTTGTATGAATACAGCTTCTCCGGAGAAGGCTTTGAATGGATTAATGCAGATGATGCCCAGCATTCTGTATACATCTATACACGTAAAGGTAAAAAGGCAAAAGACACATTAATTGTAATATTAAACCTTACGCCTGTACTACGGGAACACTACCTTGTAGGCTTACCATTTAAGGCTAAGTGGAAAGAGATATTCAATACAGATGATAAGACATTTTTTGGAAGTGGAATTTCAAATGAGTCCGTTCTTTTACCTTTGAGTGAAGAATGTCATGGCAGAGAATTTTCTATTTCTTTGACCATCCCGCCCTTAGCTGCGATCGTTTTAAAACAAGCAAAATAATTGTAGCAGTCGCTAAGATCCCGATTGAGTACAACAAGTAGATGATAGTTTTTCCGGCTGGAGGTTTTAATAATATTTTTTGATCTATCCCCATATAAATTAATGAATCCCAATAGTAGGGTAAGAATTCTTGTTCTCCATTCCGTTTACCACTAAGCCATTTAATTTTTGCATGATGGAGTGCTGTACTAATATCTTTCCCCTTAAGCATTTCATTGTAGCACGCTGCAGTGATGTTTGCAGCAGCATCATCATTTACATTCCATAGACCAGCTATTGTGCCCTGGGAACCTAACGCAGTAAATCCTCTGCCGAGGCTCAAAATACCTTCGCCCGCCGCCATCAAGCCATCCGCTGTCCGGCATGCACTTAGCACCACTAATTGTGGCGAATGCCTGCTTGCTGACAATTCAAAAAGGAACAGCGCGTGGTTTTTTAATGCCAAAGTTGGCTCTTCCTGCTCACCAGAGAGGTAAGCGTGGGTGCTAATGTGCAATACGGAAGAATTTCCAAACGCAGACATAAAGTTACCGGCCGTAGCTTTATCATCCAACATGTAATTTCCATTAATAACTTTTTTGATGTCTCCAGCCTCTTTAATTACTGCTGGAATAGCTTGTTCGCTGCCTTGCTCATGACTAATGAAAAAGCCTGTGAAATCATTATTGGGATTTTTCTTGATTGCTGATTGGTTATGCAATGTTTTTAATGAAAATCCGTATGATATTGTATTTGTTTTGATTAGATAGGGCCAGGCTGAAATTTCAGTAGTATAGGTGCTATCCGCAATAAGCCCATCGAAAGAAAGATATCCCAGCACATCATCAGGGATAACGGTGAGCTTTTCATTTTTGTGTATGTCTGTGCCTCCAAGCAAACTGTTGTACAACTGGTTAGAAGCAATGAAAAAAGCTCGGGGGCTGTTCATCATAGCTTCTGGGCCATTTTGATAATATGTTTTTACAAAACGCTTGACTGACGACTTTATCTTTTCAGCAGAAAGAATCCTATTAACATGTACAATCTTCCGTTGTTTTATTTGTAGCATGTAGATGCAATCGTTGCCAACAAAATATTCGATAACATTAGCACTTCTGGGCAAAGTGCTAAGTATTCGTTTTAATGATTGTTGAGAGGAATTCTCTGGTTCAGTAATGGCCGGATACTTTTCCTGCAATTTTTTATTTACACTTGCTAGTCTGAATAATAGCGCATCTGTTTTTTGTTTGATAGCTGAGGTATTATTAAGGCTCAGTAACGTTTCCCGTTCATTATATGCTATAGCACGTTCTAAGTTATGCCGGGTTTCTACCAGCGGATCTTTCGTTCGTAAACTGAGCTGCTGTTTGTTCCTGCGGATTTCATCCAATAATATCCTTGCTTTGGTTTGTTCGGACAAAGCAATTATAGATCCAGCATATCGGTAATGTCCTGTTTTTTCCAACAAACTGAAGGCAATAGCAATGCCCATTTCAGCTTTTCGTTTGGTATCTGCCTGAAATCGCTGTTTGGTTTTTTTATCTGCCAGTTCAAAACGGATTTTATCTGCAGCTGCTAAAGACAGGGTTAAGTCACGAAGGGCTGATACCGGTTCGCCTATAATTTTATAAGCAATGGCACGCTGGTAAAGGACATCTATCAGTCGGTTGTCTCCAAATAAGTCATCTTCTTTTAGTGAATTTATTTCAATGCCAAGAATATTCAGTGTCTTATTGTAATACGCTATTGCTTCTTTGGGACGGGCTGTCTGCAACTTGATATTACCCATCTGTGTTATGATGTAAGCTTTCTCACGCGCCCTTTCACCTTTATAAAACTTGTCATTAATCCCCAAAGCTCGTTTATAAAATGATTCAGCTAACTGATATCGCTTGTTATCAAATTGAATATCACCAGCTGTGATATAACTGCTCATTAGCCAGTAGGCCGTCTCGAAAGTTTGCCTACCCCGTTCCTGAAGTCGTATGTTGAACTTTATAATTGAGTCGGCAAGTTTAGTTCTGGAACCGTCTTTATAAACGTCAGCCAGGGTGTTGTTGAGTAATATAACAGTGGGGGAAGTCGAAGGAATCTTACTCAAACCAATCTTTACATGCTTCTCAGCCTGTCTAAGGTCTCCTAGCGACTTATAAGAGATGGCCAAATTATTATAACTGCCCGCAACCAGCTCATAGTCTTTTTCTTTTAAGGCGTATGCCAGCGTTTGTTTTTGAATAAATAGCGCCTTTTCATAGTCGCCCAAACGGGTATAATTATTTGCCCACGGTTTGAAGATGTAATCAGCAATACCGGCAACATTTAAATTGTTTTCTATGAAGTAATTGTAGGCTTTTTCATACCGGTCAATTGACTCTAATATGTTACCGGAGAATAGTTGATTGTACGCTTGGTTACTAAAAAGGACCAACATTGCTTCTTGCTCGGATTTAGTTTTAGCAGGTCTCCATAGCTGCTTTTCAGTATTCATAAGAAAACTCAAGTGCTGCGTTGGGTTGCTATAACTATAGTCTATCCGTGCGTACAGCCAGTCACTAAGGTTATCAATTTTTTTCAATGAATCGAGTAACCTATTAATTTGCCGGGTTTGTTGCTGGCCACTCGTCGTAAAACATAAAATGGAAAGGCATATAAAAAGTAAGTATATCGCTATTCTCATCCAGCAGCATTTTAGCTAAAATACTGCTTTCTTTTTTAAGAACCCAATCTTAGAGATGATCGTAACTTGACGTGTATTTCTAAAATTTCCATGTCAAATAGGTAATCAGCCTGTTGCTAGTGTTTTGAATAGTATAGAGGTAACGAAAACCAATAGCAGGTCCTACGTGCACTTTTCCAACTTGTATGTCAGCAAAAATTGTATTCTGAAAATCGCTTATTCCATTTTTAAGCTTAGCATAGTTTTCTTTGATGGTTGTGGTGGTGCCGGGTGTAACCAGTGATTCCAGCACGCCGGATCTTGATGGTAACGATTCCTTTTTGAGGTTAAATGAAATTAGGGAACCAATTCCTGCGCCAAAGTACTTATTGAAATTTCTTCGTAATTGGATCGGAACAATGTTGATTGTTAAGGCTTTTATTTTAGCAGTGCTGTCGATATAATTGATCCTGAATTCTTCTTTTCTGCCATTTGCGCCATCGAGCACTACGACTCTTCCGCCACCATCTGTTCTGTTAATCAGGTACTCTTTTTCTGAATAATAACTGGCATATAGTTCTGCCTGCAAAAAGTATCGATGAGGGGCATAGGGAGCAATGCTGGCACCTAAAGACAAACTTTTTTGACCGGCAGCGGGAGTATTGCCTCTTTCTAATGGAAAACCGTAACCTGCTATCACACCGGGAGAGAATCCTGTTTTGTATTTGCCTACAGATCGGTTGGTATAAATGGGTTCATTCTTGTCAAATACAATAGCTGCGCCGCTGTTGAAAGGCAACTTCTTGGGTTTATCTTTAAAGCCAATTTGATACTGGATGAAACCCATTGTCGAATCTGCATCTTCGACTCCTTCCTGTTGCAAGCCCGGTAAATAAATATTCCTGAAAACAAAATGCAGGCTGTCTGCCGAACTTACTGTGTCCAAACAACTTTGATTTGCATAAGCAGAATCGCAAGACAGAAGTTTAGGTTTCGAATCTATGATTTTAACCGAGCTCTTATCCAGCACAGCTGATATAGCCACACCTACATCAACTTTTTTAGCAGGACCTTTACCTGTGTTTTGAAATCGAACTTTATAAGTGAGTTGTTTGTTCTTTCCTGTAAAGCGGAAATTCATTCGACTGTTTTTAAGCATCATTTTATTGGGATCGTGCGAGGCCACGATTTGCAATTCCATAGTGAACAACTCAGTGGTAATTAAAGGGTTTTCCGGTACAAATATTCCTGTTAACTTCACTACCGCATTGGTGTCTTTGATCATTTCAGGAGTTGTTTTGAACTCGAAAAACAAAAATTTTTCTTCACCCGATTTGAGGTTTTCAAATTTCCAGCTTTGCCCGGTTCTAAATCCGTCGGCTGTTTGTTTTACAAGAGCTGTTTCATCTGCATCCAGCATCATACCATTTGTTTCCAGTATATTGGGTCCGGAGAGTGATGTCAGATAACTTTCAAAAACATGATTGGGTTTTAAGATTGCGAGACTGCTATTTGCGTTATAATTTAAGTTTTTCTCGCCGTTATAATTCCTTGTGGTAACTAGTTCAAAGTTGTCTTTGTCAAATTCCTTATCGTTATAGAGAATAGTTAGCGTTCCGTTCAAATTTGCTATTCCATGTTCTGATTTATTTCTATAGCCAAAAATGAGCATCATGTCATCACCAGGTTTGGGCATACTGTTCGTTTTCATTTCCAAAGAACCTCCCGATTTAAAAAAGTTTTGTCCATTAACAGTACTCGCTAGTACTGGTTTGCTGCTACCCGGCTTTATTGGCTTAGGTCTGGTGGGTGGTCTTTTACCATCATCATAACTGTTGATGGCAAATAATCTTACGTTACGAAGAACTGTATCTGCATATTGATGTAAAGGTTCTTTATCAAATGAAAATTTCCCATCGCCAAATTCCCAGAAATAAGTGTAAAATGGTTCTGGTGCGCCAGCAATTTGCCGCAATGGCCTCAATAGAGAGGAGAATTTAAATGCACCATTTTCTTCTTTGAAATTAATTATTGCTGGCACGGTATCAGAAGGCAAAGCTTTTAGTATAAATTCCTGCCCAAACGCGCTTAGACAGCCTATTAGCATAAATGAAAGCAGGGATACTAAGTTTTTCATCAATATTAAATTTAGCAAATAACTTTATAATAACTAAAAAAAGATAAAGCGCCATTAGGTGCTTTATCTTGATTGTTAATAGTAGGTAGTATTAGTAATTATCAAGTTCGTTTATAGATGCTTGTACGCTTGTCTCTGTTGTTTCAGTTAAGGCGAGGCTAATGTTTTGATTTGCGGTAATTGTTGTTTCTACTGCCGCGTAATAATATTTACCGTCTTTTATTGAAAAAGCGAACATACGGCCTTCCGATCCGATAGGCATCATATTATCGTAGCTCTTTACACTGTTAGCGCCATTTGGAGTATAAATCTGTGCAACCACATTGCTACCTTTGGCACAAAAGTATACAAAGGTTTCTCCGCTGTAAGCGTGGAAGCTTGCCATAATTCCAGGATTATTCAATACATCAACTGTAATCGTGGTTTTAGTTGCGCTATTATTATAAAAAATATCACAGTTTACCCAACCCAGACTTCCAAAATCGAATGTAAAAGTTTGTTGTACTGAACCAACTTCTTTCAAACCAACTCCGTTTGCCTGTCTTGGGGCTGCCCATGCCATTTGGTTGTTTGCTGCGGCGGCAAGCGGCTTATTTTCCTGATCCACACCAACCCAAAGTTGAGTCACACCTTCTCGTTTGGCAGGAATTGCAATTTTTACAGGCACGGCCAGATTTTGATCAACACTGATACCATTAGCTTTAACATCAATGAATATAAATCCGTCTGAAGCTAAGGGCGCACCAGATGAGTGATTGGTATTTGTACCAGTAAATATTACAGCGCTTCGTTTTAAAACTTCATAAGCTTCAACTGTCACGTTTCCTGTTACCGGTATTCCACCTTTAGTTAATGAACCTACAGGGAACGTAATTTTTGTTCCATTTGCCAGTGAAACTGTTTGAGGAAGGGCCGAGGCATTTATTTCTTTAGTTTGTTTTTGCGCTCCAAATTTTGCGGTGAATTCTTTAGCAGTGTTTACCGTGTTACTGGAAATTATTGCCCTGTCTTTTTTACATGCAACTGTTAATGATAATAGTGCGATGAATAATGCTGATGTTAAGTTTAACTTTTTCATGTCGTTTATAATTAAATTAAAAATTGCTTACTCTATTCTGGCTTTTCAGCGTTCGCCGTTAGGTGATTCGAATAGATATCAAGTCCACTGGAGATTTGTTACCCCCTGTTTTGAAAAAAATATTACTTTAGTGCTTAGTTCCTCATAATACCATTAAATGGCTAAAAACATACACGCTGATCAGCGCCTGATTCTGGGGTTAGTAAGTAATGATTCAGTAGTTATTAACGAAATTTATAAACGCTGTGCAGCAAAAGTAAAATCGTGGATCACTTTTAATAATGGAAGTGAGGATGATGCTGCTGATATTTTTCAGGAAGCCCTTATGGATATTTACAAGCAGGCAAAATACAAGTCGCTGGAACTAACCTGCCCCTTTGAACCTTACATGCTATTGATTTGCAAACGGAAGTGGCTTAACGAGATCAAGAAAAAATCTATTTTACCGGTAACAAATAGCGAGGAGGATTTATTACATATTGGAGAAGATACTTTCGCGAATGCAGATGATCTGGAAAAGCAGAAGCAACAGTCTAAAATATTTCTCGATGCTTTTGAGAAACTGGGCGATCGCTGCAAGGAAATCATATCGTGGAGCATGAAAGGGGAGGCACAGGAAAAGGTTGCAGAAACTTTGGGCGTCACTTATGGATACCTGCGTAAGAAGAAATCTGAATGTATGGCATCTCTAATTAAAATGGTTCAATCTGAAAAAATGGAGGATTAAGATGAAAGCGGAAAATATACTTACTGTTGCCCGTTACCTCGAAGGTGATATGGAACTTGAAGAAAAACTAGCGTTTGAAAATAGGATGAGAGAGGATGAACTGCTTAGCAAAGATGTTGAGGAGTACAAGCAAATTCATCATCTTTTAAAAATAAACGTTGCCCCAGACGATCATGATAAACAAGTAGCAATGACGCTTAACGTGATGAACAAGCAATATTTTAAAGAACAACATACCGGAAATGCAAATCTTAGACCCAAAGCAAAAGTGATTACAATAACAACTTACCTCAAATACATCAGTATTGCGGCTGTACTCGTTATAGGATTACTTGTCTGGGCCCCATGGTCTGAAAATTTGTACAAACAGTATAGGATTAGTACAACGATGTCAGTATTAGAGAGAGGCAGCAATGGCAGAAGCAGGATTTCTGAAGGTGCAGCATTATATAATAAGGGAGACTTCAAAGAAGCAAAAAGAATATTGCAGAACGAGTACATGCTCTATCCACAGAATCCTTTGCTAGCGTATTATTTTTCTATTATACTCATTGAAAACGATAAAGCGCCTGAAGCGCGCACTATTCTGCTAAATTTATACCAGGGAGAATCTGTTTTCAAGTTTGATGCCGCCTATTACATAGCATTAAGCTATGTTAAAGAAGAAAATCAAGCAGAAGCCATTCAATGGTTAAAAAAAATACCGGGAACCAATGCCAATTACAAAAAGGCAATTGAACTTATAGGCAAACTAAAATAGCTTATTTATTCACAAGCGTAAAAGAAGAAAAAATAGCACTTTGGTCTGGGTTTCCCATAAAGTTGAGGCCCGCCCTGGGGCTCCTGTCCCAAGGTGGTAAAAACGATATTGTCACGCCATCTTCTGCAGCCAACGTTTTCCAGCCACCACTCGTAGTGCTTTTATACATCGCACTGCATTTTAAATCTGGTGTAATTTTCATTGTAAGCATAACATCGCCCGTAGCGGATATCGGCGCTGAAGCAAGAACAGTTCTTTTGTTTGCTTTAACAATCCATAATTCAACTTTGTCGCCAATGGCAGCTATGCCAATCGCTGAGTTGGCATCTCCATATATTACCAAGCCTTTTTGCGCGTCATTATGATTCGTAACAACAGTGCTGATTTCGTAATTGCTGGTCGTTGGTCTCACAGTATAAACTACACCTGAGTGATTTTCTTCCTGAATCACGCCTGATAAATGTAGCTTCCCGTTAAGTTGTTTTGCTGCAGGAGATGAATTGCGGAAATCCCATTGCCAGTAATCTTCAGGTGTTACACCCATGAAATTAGCAGTAATTCCCAAGTTTTTTGCTAGTGAATTAGGCTCTGCCTTGAATACTGGCCAGCCTCCCTTTGTAGGCCACGTTAACTCGGCTAGCATTCCTTGCCTACCTGTAAAAACTGTAGTAGTTTTATTATAGGCATGATACAAGTAATAAGTCTTGCCTTCAGGTGTATTTACGAATGTTCCATGACCTGTGCACTTCCAATCTGTAGCTTCTTTTAAAACTGGATTATTTGAGAAATCTTCATAAGGGCCCTTGAAATTCTTGGATCTTGCTATTCTTACATTGTAATCACATTGAACTCCACAGCAATTACCCGCTGAATAAAATAAATAGTAATAGTTATCCTTTTTAATAATGCTTTGCCCCTCCAAGCCAATTTTTTTATCGTCTTTGAACAAAGAAAATACTTCGCCTTCAAGTTTCAACCCATCAGCAGACAGTTTACTGCCCAATATTTCTATTGGCCTGTTATCTAATCCATACGCTTTAAACGTAATGTATAATTGGCCATTGTCATTGTATACAAAAGCATCAATAGCCTCCTTACCATGCTCAATAATTACCCCATGATCTTTAAAACCGCGGTCTGGTCGTTTAGATGTCGCTACACCGATATAAGATACATTGTCCTTTTTCCGGCGTGCCGTATAATAGATGTAGTACGTTTTATTGATAAGATAATATTCAGGCGCCCAAAATGAACCGGAAGTCCACTCTGGTGCTTCATCAAACACATAGCCCGTCTGCTTCCAGTCAGTTAAATTCGTTGATGTATAAATTGGGAAATGCGGCGCCCATTCTGAAGAAGTGCCCACAGCAAAGTATTGTTTGTCTTTTCTGATTATTGACGGATCTGCAAAATCCCCAGCAATGACTGCCTTCTGTTCTTGTGCTAAGGAAGAGAAGTTGTACGTCAATAATCCTGCTGCCACAAATATATATTTTATTAAAGATCTCATTTGATTTGGTTTAAGGGTGCCAATATAGCAAAAAGTGGATTTAAAGTCATATCACTAATGATAAAAACGGTTTGACTGCGATAGGCCTTAAGTTTGTGATTGTATAAAAGACATGAAAAAGCAACTCAGCACCATACCCTATTCAGTATTAGACCTTGCTACAGTTATAGAAGGAAAAACGCCGGCAGACACATTTAAGAACAGCCTGGATCTTGCCCGCCACGTAGAGAAATGGGGCTTCTCCCGCTATTGGTTGGCGGAGCATCACAATATGATCAGCGTTGCCAGTTCTGCAACCTCCGTAGTTATTGGTCATATCGCTGCTGGTACAACAACCTTGCGGGTGGGCTCTGGTGGTATCATGCTGCCAAATCATTCTCCTCTGGTAATAGCCGAACAATTTGGAACATTAGCATCTTTATTCCCCAATAGGATTGATCTTGGCTTAGGCAGGGCCCCTGGAACGGATCAGGTTACTGCGATGGCCATTCGTGGAGAGCGTTTCAGTGCGGCTCATGACTTCCCCAAAGATGTTCTTAAGCTGAAGCAGTATTTCTCCGCAGAGAACAGCAATAGCAGTGTTAGGGCTATTCCGGGTGAAGGACTAGATATTCCAATCTGGATCCTGGGATCCAGTACCGACAGCGCCCATTTAGCCGCAGCAATGGGATTACCTTATGCATTTGCCAGTCATTTTGCACCAGCCCAGTTTTTAACCGCGATAGATATTTATAGAAATAATTTCAAACCCTCTGCGCAATTGCAACAACCTTATGTACTCGCTTGCGTAAATGTTGTTGCTGCAGATACTGATGCGGAAGCCAATAGGTTAGCAACTTCTTTATTTCAGTTATTTCAGGGAATTGTTACAGGCAAGAGAAAATTACTTCAACCCCCTGTGAACAGTATGGATGATATTTGGGATGTTTATGAAGAAGCTCAAGCTAACCAAATGCTGGCATGTACATTCATAGGCAACAAGCAAACGCTAGTACAGGATTTGCAAAGCTTTGTTGACCAGACACAGGTAGATGAGATTATGGCAACTTCGCATATTTTTGACCATCAGGCTAGATTAAGGTCCTACCAAATTTTTTCAGAAGTATTTGTATCTTTATAATCGACCCCAAGAAATACCAGTCAAATTTGAAGAAATACACCCAGTTCTTATTGTTTATTATCATCCAGACATTTGCGCTGTCCAGCAATCTTTTCGCGCGACAGGCAGAACTTGATACCGTTAAAACCGGGATTTATATAACAAGCATTCACGATATAGATTTCAAGGAGAAAGAATATACGATGGATTTCTGGTTGTGGCTTAAATATAAAAACAGGGAATTCAATTTTGTGGAGAATCTGGAAATTCCCCAAGCAAAAAGTGTAACGAAATCGTTCTCCACAATTGATTCATCAGGAACAGAGGTTTACTTGCTGATGAAAATCCAGTGCGTGATGAAAGATTCCTGGGCAATTGATAATTTTCCTTTTGATCATCAAATGTTAAGGTTGTCAATAGAAAATTCACAATTTGACTCCAAATCTTTAATATTTCAGCCTGATACTCTGGGTAAGCAGTTTGATCCCCGGTTTACACTGCGGGGTTGGGATATCGACAGCTTAAACGTCACTTCAGGAACAAAACTTTATGAAACAGCATTTGGCGATACATCTATAGCTAAGCCCCATACGGAATACAGTAATTTCAAAGTGCGGATGAGTATTAGCAGGGATGCAATGGGTATTTTCTGGAAAATGTTTTTAGGTATGTATGTAGCGTTTCTTATCGCATTCATGTGTTTCTATATTCATTCAGATAGCATTGATTCTCGTTTTGGGTTAAGTGTAGGCTCACTATTTGCGGTAATTGGTAATAAGTATATTATTGATGCTTCGCTACCTGAAACAACTACTTTTACATTGGTAGACACGCTCCATGGCATCACGCTGATTTTTATTTTAACAGTTATTGTCTCAACAGCATATTCGCTGCGGCTAATTAAGCGCGACAAGCTTGCCGCTGCCAATAAATTTGATAAAATATCGTCGCTAACTCTATTGGCAGCATACATTGTGATGAATGCTGTCTTCATTTTACAGGCAATATACTGGTAACACCAACAAGCTTTTAATTAGTATTTGAGTAATCACGATAATTGAAGTAATTTTGTTGACAATATGAATACTAAACAAGCCTATAACCTTTGGGCGGCGCAATACGATACTAACGATAATAAAACCAGGGACCTGGAAGGTCTGGCGTTGAAACTTTCACTAGCTAGTGTCTCTTTTAACAAGGTACTTGAGATTGGATGTGGTACAGGTAAAAATACAGAATGGTTAATTGAAAAAGCAGTACAAATTACCGCAGTAGACCTTTCTGATCAAATGCTGGCAAGGGCTAAAGATAAATTTACATCAAATAAGGTTCAATTTAAGCAGGCGGATATTACACGCAAATGGAACTTCAGGGATGGGTTGTACGACTTAGTGACATTCAGTCTGATACTTGAACATATTGAAAATTTGGACTATGTGTTCAATGAGGTTGGGAAATCAATCAATGAGGGAGGATATGTTTACATTGGCGAATTGCATCCTTTTAAGCAATATACTGGCACAAAGGCTAGATTTGATATAGCAGAGGGTGAGCAGCAGGTGGTTGATTGCTTTAATCATAATGTATCTGATTTTATAAATGCCGCAAGGAAGCATGGATTAAGTCTTGTGAATGTTGATGAATATTTCGATAACAATGACCGCACACAAATACCGAGGATTTTAACGATCTTACTTAAGAAATCTTAATCCTTTTTCAATGAAAGCAATTGTCGTCGCAGCTATTTTAATTTTATCTATATCGTATCCATTCCAAAATGCCATGTCGCAAACTAATAAAGCACAGGTTGTACTAAATCATATCGCTGTGTATGTAGCAGATTTGGGCACCGCTACAACCTTTTACAAAACAGTTTTTGGCCTTGAGCAGATACCAGAGCCTTTCAAGGATAACCGTCACACATGGTTTAGTTTAGGGTTGGCAGGTCAGTTGCACTTAATCCAAGGTGCAAAAACCAATAATGTGCACGATAAGAATGAACACCTTTGTTTTAGTGTTCCTTCGGTAGATGATTTTGTAAAGAACCTGACTAAGCTTAAAGTCAATTATGAGGATTGGCCTGGAAAACCAAATACAGTTACATCAAGGGTGGATGGCGTAAAGCAGATCTATTTCAAAGATCCTGATGGTCACTGGCTCGAAGTTAATGACGCCAAATAGAATATAGATCTATCCGTAAAAAAAAAGAACCGGCAATTTGCCGGTTCTTTTTTTTAAAGTTGAATTTCTATTTGAATGATGCTATGTCCACAACTTTATCAGAACCCTTGTCGCCTTTCTTTTTAAGGAAAGCAATTCCATTACTAAAGGTCCAGCTAAAGTTTGATGCTACATAGGCCTCAATTTGATCCCTGCTCATTGAGGAATCGACTCCCAGAGGAACTGTAACTACTTCGTTTGTAGCATAATGCACCTGATATAAAGCATCGGCCAATAAGAAAACAAGGGTTTGCTTATCGCGTGATAAATTAAAATAGTCTCCTTGTATACGCTCTTCCGGCTTTTCTCTTTTAAGCATATAAGCTTTTGCATTTACGTTGGTGATAAAAAAATCATTGTTAATCAAATAACCAGATTTCGCAACCTTTATAAGGCCTTTTGTGAATTCCTTGTCCTTCGCACCTGTAGATGCACGGTAAAGGCTTACCACGTCAATTTTGTTTTCATTTAAATTAATAAGATAAACTGGGGCTGCTAAACCAGACTTGTCTGCTATTTGAACCAGAATACTCGTTTTTTGTGTATTTACATACTGAGCGAAAGAAAATTTGTCTGCTATCGATGCTTTGTCTGCTGGGTTTGTCTGTATAGTAACTACAGTATCTCTAAATTTCACGCTAAATTCTCCCTCCGCATCCTTATCTTCTTTAACACGGTCATCAGTGCCATACTTAACAATAAAGAGGGCATCGCCTTCTTGATAGGTGTTAAACTTTTCAGTATCATTTAAGACTCTTGGAACGAAAACTGCTTCGTTTCTGCCACTGCAGCTAAAAAATAGGATTGTTACTGCCAATGCGTAGATTAAATTTCTCATTTGAATTTATATTTGATTAAAGGGTGTATACTAAACTGATAGTTTTTTATCAAAGTTAAATGATGCAGCAATATATCCAAATCTAATAATATAGCATACTTATTTTGTTGCAAGCGCATTTTTATCTTCCATTAAAAACATTACACCCGGCCGTTTCGTTTTCCAAGCATAATTTTCGTGTATGTGAATTGAGATCCCAGGCTTTCGGGCATCTACATTCAAAGGAAGAGTTAGTGTTTCGTCGGTTAAGTAATTTACCTGATATAATGAATTTGGCTGAAGAAAAACAAAGGTTTGGTGGTCTGGCGACTTCATGTAATACTGACCCTGCAGGGGTACTTCAGGGTCTTGTCTTTTAATAAAATGAACTTTTGCATTAACATAACTGATTAAAAATTCATTATTTATCAGATAGCCTTCACTGCCAACATCAATTAATCCAGCATAACCGTTAACACCCTTAAAGGTAGAGGGCCTTGTTAATTCAGTTACGGATAGGCGATGATTTTTTAGCGCGATAAGATAGAAATTTGCCCTCAAACCAAGATTGTCTGATATTTGAACAAGAAGGCAAGTTCTTTGAGTATTCATGAACTTCCCACGTAGAAATTTGCCGTTTGTTATTGATGGATTTGTTTTGCTGGTCTGTATTTTTACTATTGTATCTCCAAACTTTACCTGAAACCACAATTTATTCCTTCCAGTAACAGTTTCACTACCCTTTTCTTTGTAACCTATGAAAGTAATACTACTATCCGATTCCGAAGGGTAATCGTTAAATGTTTCACCCTGACTGATCATTCTAGATGGGTAAGATTTTCCCAACTCATCTTCAGTGCAACTCAAAGCAAGTGCTAAAAGAAAAAATAGGTAAATGATTTTCTTCATTGAAAATCAAAATACGAATTATCCCCCAAAGTTCCTTACTTTAAATATGAATGAACACATAAAATATCGTCCAAGGCGGTTTACCCTACGGTCTATAATTATGTTGTCATATACATCTGTAGTTATACCAGAGTTCTGATTGAACAAGTCGAAGCCATCCAAACGCAAAACACCCATATCTTTTCTAAGAAATTTATATTCCATAAACAAGCGCAGGATAGTAGGATTGTTTACAAATGATGAATTAAAACCAGAGTTAATCACTTTAGTAAAATCATAACCAATTGTG
Organism: Bacteroidota bacterium; assembly: GCA_040385565.1. Lineage (GTDB taxonomy): Bacteria > Bacteroidota > Bacteroidia > Sphingobacteriales > Sphingobacteriaceae > Pedobacter. The sequence goes on from JAZKHD010000009.1 coordinate 62,824, forward strand.
AGGTCTTTAAAAAAGTAATTTCTACCATTTATTCCGTACTCAAACCTACCTGTTTTTCTGTCTTGAGACGAGGGTAAAGAATTGTCCACCTTATTTTGAGAATAAGAGGTTTGAATTTCCAAATTCGTAATGTTTTCTAAATCAACCCGAAGACCTAATCTCTGTCCCCAGCTTGTGTTCTTTGCGTTATTCCTATTCCTGTCGATAAAGGAAACATTGTTTCTGAAATTGCCCCAGCCGCCATAGTTAACCGTGTATTTGCGGGTTGCGAATGGTTTACTGTAGCCATAATTTCCATTTATATCATAAAAGCCATTGGTATTGGTATAGGTGGTAAATTGGTTTATAGTGCCGGGAACCAGTTGGTTAGTGGTTACAATTTTATTGCTGGTTTGGTTGTAGGAGATGTTTGCATCAAATAAGTGCCCTAGATTCCAGTCAGACTGCTTGTAGTGTGCATTAATGCTGTTGGTAAATTCAGGTTTTAAGTTCGGGTTACCGGTTACAATATTTTGAAGATTTGAATTATCAGATATTGGTTGTAACTGGTAAAAACCGGGTTGGTTATTTCTGGTCCAGTAGTTTATTTCCAATGACTCCTGTTTAGCAAACTTGTAGACAAAGCGTGCCGATGGTGCCAGATTGAATGTCCGTTGCATAGTGTTGACATTCTTGCTGATATTTTGGCCTTTTAAAACGGCCGGTTGCGCAATAAAACCAATTGTATAATTTAGCTTCTCATCAATAAACCGATAATTAATACCGAATTTATTATTTATGAACTGGTAATCATAGATGTTGCTTAAATTATCATTGTAGATTTCCTGACCGCCAATTACATCCCGAAGGTCTTTTGTATTTGATGTTGCCGATCTGCCAAAATTGTAGTTAAATTCCACAAAGGTTTTTTTACCAAAAGGTTCCATGTATGAAAATCCAGTGTAGGTACCAAGGTTATTGTTGTTCTGGTCATTAAGCTGGTTTTGATATCTGGTCGAATCCAGGTTTGTATTTCTGATAATGTAATCGTTTACGGAATTTCTAAAGTTGTTATTGTTGGAATAGTTGATGTTACCCCAAAGGCTAAAGTTTCTGCCCCTTCTGCTAAATTTATGGTTAAAGAATAAATTGGTTCTTACATTGATATTATCAGATGTGCTAAAACTGTTGCTAGCCCTGTTTGTTCTTAACGTCTCTTGAGTAATGTCTGAAGCACCAAGGTTATTGCTCGTGTTCGTATTAAAGGAGAATCCAGGTGACACTTTGAGGTAATTCATTGTGTCCCTTTTATATTCAAGGTTTCCGGAGAATTCATGATTAAAGCGGTCACTTGAGTTGTTATTATTCGAATTTTCCAATCTTGTGAACGAATGTGTAGAGTCTTGAAGAGATCTCCTGCTGAAAGCAGAACTTATGGTGTTATTTTTGGTATTATCAAAGTTATAATTCATGTCTGCAGACACCTTTGGGCTCCATTCATTTCGGTAATTTAATCCGCCTGAATTTCTTGTTGTAACTCCATCACCGCCACCATTTCTCATATTGGCATTTGCAACTGTGCCATCGAAAGATATTTGACGTTCGCCTTTCATCAGGTTACCCCGCAAACTCGTGTTGTACCTATCCGAACTGCCTAGACCTCCGGAAGCCCTGGCGAAGTATCCTTTCTTTTTATCTTCTGCAATAGTTAGGTTAAGAATTTTTTCCGGTTCCCCCGTTTTTATTCCTGTGAGCTTTGCCTGATCGCCATAGTCGTCAATAAACTGGATATTTTTAATAATGTCGGCCGGCAAATTCTTAATTGCAGTAGCTACGTCAGTGCCGTAAAAGTCCTTCCCATTTACTTTAATTTTTGTAATGGCAACGCCTTGGTTGGTTACATTACCATCTTTGTCAACTACAATTCCCGGCAATTTTTTCAAAACTTCATCCACAGCATCACCTTCTCTTACGGGAAAGGCAGCAGCATTGAAACTTACAGTATCTTCAGTGATTTTTACAGGTGGCACACCAGATATGGTAACCCCATCCAGGGTATTTGATAGGGGAAGCAATTTGATGTCGGGGATGACAAAGGTATTTCCCTGACTTATTTGAAAGTCTTTTTTAAAAGGCTCAAATCCGAGATACGCTGCAGTGAGTGTAAATTGAGCTGCCCTTACCTTTAAGAAATTAAATGCACCCTCAGGTGTGGTTGAGGTAGCCAGACTATCTTTGGCCCATTTTATCCTAACCACAGCACCAGGCAACGGTAGTCCTGCAGAATCCAATACAGATCCTTTTACAGTGTAGTTCTGCGCATTTGCATGGAGAATGCTGCCCGAAACCACAAGGCATGTCAATATTAATCTAGTAAAAAGGCTCATTTGTAATGTGTGTCTATAAAAGTACAACAACCTTCTTTAAAGGGTTTTAGCGTAATTAATATGTTACAGTTACATTTATCTTTCACTTATTTTATTTATGTTTAATCATAATATAATGAACATGAATGTTAATAAACGGCTAACCAGATTAAGTGTCTTATTCATTATACTTTGCAATATCGGTTGTGATCAAATTTCTAAAACCATTGTAAGAAATGAGGTCGGCTATTATGAGAATATAAAGGTTCTCGTAGATAATATCACGCTTACTAAAGTTGAAAACAGTGGGGCTTTTTTAAGCATGGGCAGTTTTCTACCTGCTTTCATGAAAATTGCATTATTAATTGTGTTGCCTTTAATGGTTATGCTGACAGGCATGTATTACATTTTGGTAAAAGAAAAACTATCCCGGCTCATGGTATTCGGTTCAGCTTTTATAATTGGGGGCGGAATTGGGAATTTATATGACAGAATTCTCTTCGGATCAGTAACTGATTTCCTTCACATTGACTTCGTGATTTTCCAAACGGGTATTTTCAACATGGCAGACGTCTCCATAATGTCTGGAATGTTATTAATTTTAATCTCTGTATACAGGAACAAGATTCGTTTGCCCGTTAGTCAGATCTCAGATTAACTTCAATAAACATTCATTATTTAATCGTTCTCAAAATGAAAGGCTATTTTATCACATTATTACTGCTCATCGGCTGTCAGTTCAGCTATGCTCAAAGCCTTTACCAGATAACTGGAAGGATAAAGAATGCCAATGGCGAAGCTTTGGAATCCGCGACGGTCTTTTTGAACGGGTCCAGCCAACAAACGCTTACCAATAAAAATGGTGAATTTAAATTTTTGAAATTAAGCTCAGGAACCTATCAACTGGTAATTAGCATGGTCGGCTATGAGCCATTAAAAGAGTCATTTGACATTCAGGCAGGTTCATTGGCTAAGACTTACACTCTCCAGGAAAGAAGGATTACATTGAACGAAGTGATTATCGGGAACAAATCGCGCCGCAACAAGCATTTCAAAACATTTTTTGACAATTTTATAGGTACTTCCGAAAATGCGCAGAGCTGTAAAATTCTAAATCCGGAAATTATAGAATATACAACCAACGGAACTGTTTTAGAGGCCTCATCTCCCGATTTTCTTATAATTGAAAATAATGACTTAGGATATACGATTAAGTACCTCATCAGTTATTTCAAATTTGATAGCAAAAGCAATGTGACCAACTACGATGGTGAATGTGTATTTGAAATAATGAAGGGAACGCCTAATAAAGAAAGCAACTGGAATGCGAACAGAAAATTTGCTTACCGGGGTTCCTTTATGCATTATTTACGTTCAGTATATGCCGGGAATTCCGATACTGAGGGATTTTCAACTCACCATATGGATCCTTTAAGCGATCCCCCAAAAATAGAGCAGGCTCTTGTAGATATGTCTCGATATGTCCTTAGAATGGATAATAACTTCGCAGAATTAAAATTCAAAAAGCAACTGCATGTAAGTTACTCAAATCGTCCAGCCCGTCCTCCCGTATCAAAAAGAGGAGTAAGTAAATTAGCAAAACCCACTGAATTAGTGGTTGACAATACGGTCTCCTACTTTAAACTTCATCTGGATCGTACAATAATTGACAGCAAAGGAAATTATGAAAACTATAGAAGCTTTTGGATAGACGGCAGATGGGGCAGAATGAGAATCGGTGACCGGCTGCCCTTTGAATACGTGCCGGAACAGTAAGTGTCACAAAATAAAAGGGATGCTATATCTCAAGCATCCCTCAGTAAATCGAATAAACCTGTTTAATTAGGTTTTATTTTAGCGTTCCGTAGTATTCCACAAACTTCGCTAATGCATTTGAATAGCCCCATTCATTATCATACCATGAAACAACTTTCACAAAGTTATCATTTAGGGAGATGCCTGCTTTTGCATCAAAAATAGACGCATGAGGATCACCAATGAAATCAGATGAAACTACCTCATCTTCAGTATAGGCTAAGACACCTTTTAATTCACCTTCGGAAGCAGCCTTCATTGCTTTTTTAACATCTTCGTAAGTTGCAGGTTTTTCTAAGCGCACAGTTAAATCTACAACGGAAACGTCAGCAACCGGAACACGGAATGACATACCTGTCAACTTACCTTTTAGTTCAGGTAGAACCAAACCTACTGCTTTAGCTGCGCCTGTAGATGAAGGGATGATATTTGAAAAACCACCACGGCCACCTCTCCAGTCTTTAGCAGATGGACCATCTACAGTTTTCTGAGTTGCAGTTACAGCATGAATAGTACTCATTAGTCCTTCAACAATACCAAAATTATCATTTAAAACTTTAGCAATAGGAGCTAAGCAGTTAGTAGTACATGAAGCGTTAGAAACTATAGTTTGATCCGCAGTTAATTTATCGTGGTTAACACCCATTACATAAGTAGGGGTATCATCTTTTGCCGGGGCCGAGAATACAACTCTTTTAGCACCTGCATCAATGTGTTTTTGACCATCAGCTTTAGTAAGAAATAAACCTGTAGATTCAATTACAGTTTCTACACCAACTTCATCCCATTTAAGGTTAGAAGGGTCTCTCTCAGCAGTAATACGGATAGTTTTTCCGTTTACTACAAGATTTCCATTTTCAACTTCAATAGTTCCATCAAAACGACCGTGTGTCGAATCATATTTCAACATATAAGCCATATAATCTGGCTCCACAAGGTCATTGATTGCAACGATGTCTAATCCTCTTTTCAAAGCAGCTCTGAATACCAGTCTGCCGATACGGCCAAAGCCGTTTATTCCAATTTTGCTCATTTTGTTAATTTGAATAGTAGTTTAATAGATTGTATATGGGTTCTTTAGTAATCGAGGTGATGTTTAGTCCGTAGGTTTGTGCCATCGCACGTATCTCCTGCTGGAAGTTCCCGGCCACGATTCCCACAAAATGGATCTCCTGATCTGGATGTTGCTTGATTGTCGGCAACAAGTACGTGTTGAAATAGCTTTTAAATGCAGTATTTAATATATCAGCGATAAAAGGATGCTCCCGGTGTTCTAAGTAAAAATCAAAGAAAGAGCTTAAAAATTGCTGTACCATTGGCTTCTTGTAAACTCTTTCAAGCACCTGAGGTCTATCAAGGTTATATTTCGCAGCAAATTCGCTGTGCAGCTCTTTAGGTAATTTCCCCTGCATAAAACTTTTTAACAGTACCTTGCCGAGGTAATTTGCAGATCCTTCATCTCCCAGAATGAAGCCCAAACCGAAATTGTTCTTCTCTAATTTCTTTCCATCAAAATAAGAACAGTTTGCGCCACTTCCCAATATTCCTACAATGCCATTATTATTATAGCATGCGGAAATTGCCGCCCCGTACAAATCATCTCTTACCTTAATTTTACTGTTTTTAAAAAACATACCAAGGGTTTGAGCCAATTCGTCCCTGCGTTCTTTTGAAGAAGCGCCCGCAGCAAAAACGTAAATCTTTTTAATACTCTCGGCGTGGTTGATTAACGTAGCCTTTTTATTCAGAAATTGTAGAATAGCTTTTTGGTCATTAAAACAAGGATTAATTCCGGGCATGGTACAGTCAGCGATGGTTTTTCCATCTCTGGCTATTTTCCAGAAAGCCGTTTTAGAACCGCTGTATACTACTGCTACCATTTGTTTTATATCGACAATACTTTTGTCATTTCTAATAAATCACTTTCAAGTTTAAAGAAATGTCTTGTAAGTGCTTCTTCAATACTGGTTGTTTCAATATCATTCCCTCTTAAGCCCACCATATGCATGGTATTGCCTTTTAAAAGTTCATTTACCGCGGCAAACCCCAGTCGGCTTCCCAAGATGCGGTCAAAGCTGCTTGGGCTACCTCCACGTTGCAGGTGACCTAATATAGTCACTTTAGTATCATAATGGTTAAACCGCTCCTTTACTTTTTTTGCAATGTCGTAAGCACCACCAAATTTGTTTCCTTCAGATACAATTACAATACTTGACGACTTCTTGGTTGAAGCACCCGATTCCAGCTGGGCAATTAATTCATCCAAACTCGTCTCCTTCTCAGGGAGTAATACGGCTTCAGCACCACTTGCTATTCCACTTCTTAATGCGATGCATCCTGAATCACGACCCATAACCTCTATAAAAAACAAACGGTCATGAGAGTCTGCCGTATCTCTTATTTTATCGATTGCTTCGATAACTGTATTAATGGCAGTATCATAGCCAAGTGTGAAATCAGATCCATAAAGGTCATTGTCAATCGTTCCAGGAACGCCCATTACGCGCACCCCAAACTTTTTGCCAAAACGTTGCGCACCTGTAAAAGTTCCGTCCCCACCAATTACAACAAGTCCGTCAATATCTCTGGACTGAAGATTTTTAAAGGCTATCTCCATGCCTTCTTCAGTTTTGAATTCTAAACAACGGGCAGTTTTTAATATGGTGCCACCCATGTGTATGGTATTGCTAACTGATCTTGCATCCATAGGAATGATATTGTTATTGATCAGTCCCTGGTAACCTTGCAAAACCCCAAACATATTTACACCATTGTATATCCCCGTACGAACAACCGCTCTAATGCAGGCATTCATTCCGGGAGCATCGCCGCCTGATGTAAGTACAGCGATATTTTTAATATTTGGCTTCATAATTATATACGAATATAAGGTGTAATATTTACACTAAGTAATTTTATTTGTATTTTTTGTGTAATTAGCGGGCAAGTATATTTAAATCATTTTATAATTTAAAGATCAGTTTTAAAGTTTTAGTTTATGACAGCTATCTTCCTATTCAATAAAACATTACTCGCTTTCAACATGTCCAATTCAAATAACCAATTTGTTGTTTTCAATTTAAATTTCCTATTTTTCTAAACTCATCCTTGTCTCAATTGTAGAGAATCAATATATATTTGCAAAAATAATAGGGTCAGACAAGTGAGAATTTAATAAATCTTAAACAATAATATTTTGAGCGAAATTTTACCAAAGTTTAATTCCACATTCTCCATCGACTGTGTTGTTTTCGGATTTGATGATGGGGAATTGAAAATTCTTTTAATTGAAAGAAACGAGGAGCCTTTTAAAGATTGGTGGGCTTTGCCGGGAAACATAGTTGGAGAAAATGAAAGTCTCGATCAGTCTGCCGGACGTATTTTAAATGAGTTAACGGGCTTATCCAATATTTACATGGAGCAATATTACACCTTTGGCGATGTTAACCGTCACCCACAGGGTAGGGTTGTTAGTATCGCCTATTACGCGTTACTTAGGCTTGGGGGTGATAAGGCGGTTAAACCTATAAGTACGTATGCGAAAAAGGCAAACTGGATCGATGTTAAGGACTTGCCTAAATTGGCGTTTGACCATAAGAAGATTTTTGAAACGGGTCTTGAGAAGATAAAAAGAAGGATTAAACATCAACCAATCGCATTTGAGCTGTTGCCTGAGAAATTTACCCTTACACAATTACAGAACGTTTACGAGGTTATTCTAAATAAGAAATTAGACAAACGTAATTTTCGGAAGAAGATGTTGAGTTTTGGTGTATTGAAAGATCTTGAAGAAAAGCAGCAGGGTGTGTCTTTCAGGGCAGCAACCTTGTATAAATTTGATAAGAGAAAATACGCCAAGCTATTTGGTAAAGAAATCTCATTCTAACAAAAAAGCCCCGGTTATCGGGGCTTTTTTGTTATTTATTTGCAGCATTCAAGTGGTAGTCTACCAGATCGTCTATAGGAGAACGGATTATCTTACCGATACCCATTTCGTATTTATCTGCCACAACACTTAAGATGTCCCTGAAGCTATAGCCTACTGACCCTACACAGTTCAACTTGTAATCTTTATAATTTGGATAGTGAACAACAAGGCTTTCAAAGAACGCAGTGAAAGCATAAACAATCGTGTTGTATGTATAATCTTCGTAATTGTCTTTAAAGTCATACAAAAACTTGCTAAAGCTTGCGCAGAAGCGATTAGGTAATGGCTTGTTGTAAATATTGTCAAATATATCTTCGTTAGTCAGCGCAAAGTTATCGTAAAAGCTCTCTCTCAAACCTTTTGGCATATAGCCTTTCATGTAATCAGATAAGATTCTTTTGCCAATGTAACATCCACTACCTTCATCGCCAAGAAAATAACCCAAAGAATCAATGTTTAAGCTAATGTCTGTACCATCGTATAAGCAGGTATTTGTGCCAGTACCTAAAATAGCAGCAAAACCCGGCTCATCACCAAGTAAAGCACGGCAGGAAGCTAAAAGGTCATGCCCTATTTTAACATCCGCACCAGTGAAAACCTGTTTCATAGCATCATAGACAATTTTGCGTTTAGCGTCTGTAGAGCAGCCTGCGCCATAATAATGAACCTCCGTTAATTTCTCTTTTTCCAAATGATCTGGTAAAGAATTATTTAAAGATTCAATTATATATTCCTCGCTTGAGAAATAAGGATTATAACCTTCTGTATTAAAAAGGATTTTCCTGCCAGCCTCGTTTATTAAACACCAATTGGTTTTGGTTGAACCACCGTCTGCAATAACTATCATTTTACTTAGAATTTGGAATAAAAGTAAACAATCCTATTACTTGTACTTGGTTTTCTTTCATAAATTTTGTCTTTTAGTTTTGGTTGTTTTAAGTTTTTACGCGTTTAAAGATGTCAAAAAGGCACTTTTTAACGTGTTGCTCGTCGTTTTTGTGTTACCATATTGTTAAATAAACACTAAGCTAAAATACGCTTGTTATTTTAATTTCCAAATTTAAAATTGTCTCTTTCCTTTTACAGACAAAAAAACGATATGTTATTGCCATCCAGACATAAAAAAAGTGCTTTAATCTGTAATTTTATTTTTTTTCACCTGCCCATTGAATCAAAAAAAATGAATATTTGTGTAGCGTAATAAATATGGAATTAATAGTAGACCTAAGAAGCGATACAGTGACCAAGCCAACGGCCGGAATGCTGGATGCAATGATGAGTGCTAAGGTTGGAGACGACGTGTTTGGCGAAGATGAGACAGTGAGCGCCTTGGAGGCAAAATTAGCCGGTATCTTTAATATGGAGGCAGGGTTGTTTTGTCCTTCTGGTACTATGACCAATCAAATAGCTATTAAATGTTTCACGCAGCCTATGGATGAGGTCATTTGCGATCAGACTGCCCACGTCTATCGTTATGAAGTTGGTGGAATCGCTTACAATTCAATGGCTTCCGTAAGGCTCTTAAACGGCCCCAGAGGTATACTAACACCTGAGCTGATCGAGCCTGAAATCAATGAACAAAATATCCACTATCCGGATTCTACTTTAGTTGTACTTGAAAATACTGTCAATAAAGGTGGTGGAGCATGTTATAAATTGTCGCAAATTGAACCTATTCATGCCCTATGTGCAAATAGAGGACTAAAGCTTCACCTAGACGGAGCTAGGGTGTTTAACGCGCTCACTGCAACAGGAGATAAGGCAAATGATTATGGTCAATTCTTCGATGGTATTTCCGTTTGCCTTTCAAAAGGGCTTGGTGCCCCGGTGGGGTCGGTATTGTTGAGCACTAAGGAGACAATCAGGAAAGCAACCAAGGTACGGAAGGCATTTGGAGGTGGTATGAGACAAGCCGGTTATCTTGCCGCTGCAGGTATTTATGCGCTCGACAATAATATTAAAAGGCTGTCTGAAGATCACGTTCATGCTAAAGCACTTGCCGAAGCCTTAAAGTCAACTAATTACGTTGCTTCAGTAATGCCTGTAGAAACTAACATCGTTATTTTTGAGGTAACTGAGGGTTACAAAGCCGATGTCCTGGTAAAACTTTTTGCAGATAAAGGATTGGCATGTAATACGACGAGTTCGAAAACAGTTAGGATGGTAACTCACCTTGGAATAACCTCAGGTCTTGTCGACCAGGCAATCGAAATCATTAAGAATTTAAAATGAATAAAATCCTTATAGCCAATAGGGGCGAAATCGCGTTGCGAATTATGCGTTCTGCACGTGAAATGGGCATTAAGACCGTAGCAGTATATTCTGAGGCCGACCGGGAGGCTTTACATGTGCGTTATGCTGATGAGGCCATTTGTATTGGACCTGCGCCCTCAAGTCAATCCTATTTGTTGGGACATAAAATTATTGAAGCATGCAAATCAACCGGAGCAGAGGCAATCCATCCGGGCTATGGCTTTCTTTCAGAAAATGCTGATTTTGCCAGGCTTGTTAAAGAATCAGGACTAACCCTTATCGGTCCAACACCTGAAGCCATGGAGATTATGGGAAATAAGTTGTCCGCAAAAGCGGCTGCACTTCGGTATAATATCCCTATGGTACCTGGCACCGAAGAAGCAATTACAGATGTCCCTGAAGCTAAACGCAGGGCTGCAGAGGTGGGGTTTCCTATTCTAATTAAAGCTGCTGCCGGTGGTGGGGGTAAAGGAATGCGTATCGTAAATGCGACCGAAGATTTTGAAGAGCAGATGGAGCTTGCCGTTAGCGAAGCCAAATCTGCATTTGGTGATGGTGCTGTTTTTATAGAAAGATTCGTTACATCCCCCCGCCATATTGAAATCCAGGTACTCGGAGATACTCACGGAAATATTGTTCATCTCTTTGAACGGGAATGTTCTATCCAGCGCAGACATCAAAAAGTGGTCGAAGAAGCACCTTCTAGTGTATTAACTCCACAAATGCGGTCGCAGATGGGCGCCTGTGCAGTCGATGTAGCCCGGGCAGTAAATTACGTAGGTGCAGGTACTGTTGAGTTTATTCTTGATGAAAACCTGGATTTTTACTTCCTGGAAATGAATACACGTTTGCAGGTAGAGCATCCTGTTACAGAACTAATAACAGGACTTGACCTGGTGAAAGAACAAATTAAAGTTGCCAGAGGAGAGCAATTGTCATTTACACAAGAGGATCTTAAGATTAATGGTCATGCAATCGAACTTCGTGTTTATGCAGAAGATCCAGATAATAATTTTCTCCCGGATATTGGTACGCTGCAAACATATGTTACGCCAAAAGGAAATGGCGTGAGGGTTGATGACGGGTTTGAAGAGGGCATGGAAATACCAATATACTATGACCCGATGATCGCAAAATTGATTGTCTATGGGGCCGACAGGCATGAGGCTATCCAAAGAATGATAAGGGCCATTGATGAATATGACATTACGGGTATTAAGACTACTCTAGGTTTCGGGAAATTTGTAATGGAGCATGAAGCATTTGCTTCTGGTAATTTTGATACTCATTTTGTAGAAAAATTTTTTAACGCCAGGAGTTTGGAAAACCACGATGCAGATGAGGCATTTATAGCGGCAGTTGCCGGTGTGCTTTCTTTTAAAGCGCAGAAGGCAGCAAACCAGGCTATCACTTCAGTTACCAAGGAGAGTAACTGGAGAAAAAACCGGCTAAATTTTTAATCAGCAATTATGTTTACAGGAATAATAGAAACGCTAGGCGAAGTAGCCGAAATTACAAAGCAAGGCACCAATGTTCATTTTAAAATAAAGTCGGCAATTAGCGGAGAGTTAAAGATTGATCAGAGTGTTGCTCATAACGGTGTTTGTTTAACGGTTGTTGCTTTCGATGAATTCAGCCACACGGTAACCGCAATTGAAGAAACGCTGCAGAAAACCAATTTAGATAGTCTTGTATCCGGCGGTAAAGTCAATCTTGAACGGTGCATGCAAATGAACGGTCGTTTAGATGGTCATATTGTTCAAGGTCATGTAGACCAGACAGCAACCTGTATCAAAAGACAGGAACTTGATGGAAGCTGGGAATACCGCTTTCAATATGATAGCGCTGTCGGTAACGTAACAGTAGAAAAAGGCTCTGTTTGCGTAAATGGAATCAGTTTAACCGTAGTTTCTTCCACAGCAAATGAATTTTCTGTCTTTATAATCCCTTACACTTTCGAACATACAAATCTACATGAAATCAATGTTAATGACCACGTAAACGTTGAATTTGACATCATTGGAAAATATGTAGCGCGACTCCTTAGCAAGTAATTACTTTTTCAATTCTGCTATCTTATTCTTAATGAAAATAATCAGTTTTGGTTGCTCCTTTTCATTTATAGTTTTTAGGTACTGCTCATAATGGACGATAGCATTCTTCTTATCGTTTAACTTCGTTTCATATACCAAGGCAATGTTGTAAAGCAAACTACCATTGTTTTCAAATAACAAGCCTCTTTTGTATGCAGTATTGGCTTCCTCATTTTTATTGATCTCTTCAAAAGAATCCCCCAAGAGGCCATAATATGATGCAATTTTATTTGATATACCTTCTTTAATGGCCTTCTCGAAATATGGTGCGGCACTCTTATAATCTTTGATGCCCCGATAGCTTAAGCCAATGTTATAGAACAAACCCTCATTGTCGAAAGACTTATCATTTATAATCAGGAAGTATTTTAAGGCGTTTTGGTAATCAAGCTGTAAGAAATAGGATTTAGCAAGATTGTTAAGCACAAATGTAGAGCTATCACCGTAGTTTAATAGTTTTTTACCAGTGGAAATAGATTCATCGTACTTCTTATTTGCCATGCTTATAGGCATTTTCATCTTAAGCAACTGAAGATTAGTTGTGTCAGCCTGCAACGCCGGCTCAAGAACTTTGCTTGCGCCACTAAAGAAATTCATCTTAAAATAAATCTCACACAGATCGAACGCAACTCCTGCATCTGTTGGGTTTAGGGCATTCGCTTTTTTCAGGTAATTGATTTTTGCAGTATTCAGTTCTCCTTTATTTAAACTGGCTAGTTGCTTATAAACATTGAAATTGGTGCTGTCAACCTTTAGAACTTCCAAATAATATCCTTTAGCTTTCTCGTCATTACCGCGCCTCAGGCTAATATCAGCCAGGCTAAACAGGGTGGGTAAATTCGTAGGTTGCAAACCGTACAACTTCAAGTAGTTCTTCTCTGCATCTGGCAACCTTCCGGCCATTAAGTTTGCATAGGCCAGCTGTGAAATTTCTTTTTGGTCCTGTGTATCGTCTTTGTAAACGCTCTGCAGATAAGTAGCAGCTTCTGCATATTTCTGTGTCTGATAAAGTTCCAGCAATTTATCATTGTCCAGAACAGTTTGAGCATTAAGGGTGCTGACACCAATTCCGCTAATAACTAATAAGGCTACAATTGCTTTTTTCATATAGGGGGTATTTTCAAATAACTAAAATATTAGTTATTTGCTATTTATGCAAATTCCAGTTGATATTCAAACTTTTTTAGTTTAGAAAACAATATGCTTGCCAAAGTAAATAGATATTATTGGCAAGGTAATTGGTTGACTAGCTATGTAAATAATTGTTAAATCTACTAAAAAACAAAAATATGGATACTTTAAAAAAGTTTGAGTTAATGGAGAAAATTGTAAGAGAACTAGAAGACTTACAACACTCACAACAAGCTATCATACAAAAAATAGGAAAAATAGAAGTAGATAATATCGAGTTAAGCGATGGGAAACTTGACAAAGATTTGCCGGATATGCACCAAAGGGTAGCAGACAACCTGGACACAATAAAATCTATATTGGAATATTTTGCTGAGAAAACTCAAAACTTCGGGTCTAAAAACAATGTTGATGCTTTAAAAGAGCAGCAGGCAATTGATGAAGTGACAGGCCACTAATATATTATTTAGAATCAACAGGAAGGTGCAGGCAAAATCTTGCACCTTTTCCTATTTCACTGGTTACTGTAATCCTTCCTTCGTTTCTCTCCATAAAATCTTTACAAACCACCAGCCCCAGTCCGGTTCCTTTTTCATTCATTGTGCCTCTGGTAGAATGGTTCTCACCACTAAATAATCCTTCAAGTACATCTTCAGACATACCAATTCCATTGTCTTCAATACAAAGCTTGATAAAATGTTCTTTGGTGTACACAGCAAATATGTTGATCTCACAACCCTCATTACAAAATTTAATTGCATTGTTAAGAATGTTTCTCACTACAATCTGTATCATTAAAATATCTGCATAGATCATTTCGCCTGGAAAAACATCCTGAATAATGTTTATCTTTTTAGCCGCGGCTGATGGCATATGATAATTTACTTCGTTTACTATCAAGCCTTTTAGATCGAAAAATTCCCTATTTATTCCATATCCCTTTAGTTGACTTCTCGACCAATGCAGTATGTTTTCTAACAGGTCCGTTGTATATATAATGTCTTTACTAAGTGCCGGTGAAAGTTCCTTAAACTCCTCCGGACTAATCAAGTCATTAGATATCATCTTTAATACTTCCGATAGGTTCACAAGAGGTGCCCTCAAATCATGCGCTATAATAGAAAATATGCGGTCCTTCAACTGATTTAACCGCTTTAATTCTTCAGTTTGTATCTGAAATTTCAACGAATCCTTTCTCAGCATCGTCAAATCCTGCATTTTGATTATGATCGCTTCGCTATTTAATTTGTTGTCGTTGAGATATAGAATATCGGCTTCCAAATCATAAACCGCCTCGTTGTTTGATACATTTATTTCTACTTTCCCAGAACGTTTTTCTTCCATGAAATCGATCAGTTCCTTTTGACCGGGAAATAGCTCGTGGATTCCAGAACCTATAATTTTACGGCCATCTACTGACCGGAGATATTTTTTAAACGCAAGATTATAATCAATAACCCGATTTTTATTGTCCAGTATAACAAACCCATCTTGCATAAGGTCCATCACTTTTTCTCTTGCAACAGGAACTATATCGAATAGCTTAAACCTGTAGATGGCAATTGCAATGAGCAGGATGGTTGCGACAAAGGCAAAAGGAGTAAGGTCAAGATTACCCAACGGACGTATCCCTGTTACATAAGCTATATTAGCAATCCAGGGAATCAACGAGGCAATGATAATAAGATAGTTTTGACGTCTGTAAATCGAATCTGCTTTTCTGAATTTGGCGAATAATAAATAGTTTCCAATGGCCAGAAGTATATAGAAATACACAGTAAATAAATGATAACCCATGGCAGGCTCAATTTTCACCATCGGGAAATAACCCGAATAATCCATCACAAGACTTTTATAGTAGAAGTGATGATAGGTATTGGTCCAAACCAATACATTCGTGCCAACGGTAACTGCAAGCAACAGACCTATGTTAAGTGGCTTCTTATACCAGCATTCCTTACCAGATAAATGCAAGCAGAACAAGAACCAGGTAAGTGGGAGCGTCGTGATACCAATATACTCCACATTAATAAGTGATGTAATCTGACTCAAAGAAGAACTTGCCAGTTCGAGACCATAAAAAAGTGACCATATGGCATTGGAAAACATCATTATTGCGAACAGCCGCACAGCGCCGCCACCTTTCCTAAAAACATAGTAAGACAGAAAGAGTGTAAGTTTTCCGAAGAAAATTAGGACGAGGGCGTAAATGTTAAATTTGAAATCCATTACTGGTTCTAATTCACTTAGAAAGTGATATTTAAAACAAAATGATTGCTATTCATATTTGATATATAAAAGTACGTTTTTTAGTTTCCAATTTAAAATATTCTTATTTTTACTTAAATAATTAACGAGCACTAAACTTTATATTATGAAAAAAATAATTTTATCAGCATTATTAATTTGTTCTGGCCTTGCCGGTTTCAGCCAGGTTCTTCCAAGCTTCCAATTGGGTGTAAAGGCGGGTACAAACTTATCCAAGTTAAGTACAGAAGACACTTTTAGCAGTGATAACCGTGCAGGTTATTATGCGGGTTTATGGGCACGAATTGGTGCCGCTGGTATCCATCTGCAACCTGAGCTTTATTTAAGTGGTAAAAACACGACACTTAAGGACGCAAACGGCCTTGAAAACAAAATAAAATTTACCAGTCTGGATGTACCTGTGCTTGTGGGTACTAAAATTGGTGCTGCTGGTATCGGCGTAAGGTTAAATACAGGGCCGGTAGTGTCTTTTATTCTTAGCGATGACCAGTCTTTGGGACAAGCGGCCAGCAGCGCATTCAATGGCGACTTTAAAGGTCAAAATATCGCATGGCAATTTGGTGCTGGATTGGATATCAGGAGTTTAGGTATCGATATAAGGTATGAACAAGGTCTTTCCAAAATTGGCGAGAATGGCTACAGCGATACCAAACTAAAATTATTCACTGTTGGCCTGGCTTATAAGATTTTCTAAATCATTAGAGTTTTCAACATTTCTAGAGAAAGGGCAATCATAAAATGGTTGCCCTTTCTTTTTGGCTTTAAAATTGATATTCCATCTACACCTAACTCAAATAAATCGTCATGAAAATCAAAGACATATTGCTAAACGGACAAAGCTTTCTGGAGATGCTTAAACAATTCTCAATCGACGCTTCCAATGTTAAAATTCAGGATGAGGACATGATCCTTAATCAACAGGAAAATAACCGAAAAGAAGTGATCAGGGAAAGCATTTGCATAGAAGGTAAAACTAAAGATGGAGTGGTAAATTTCTTTGGAACTTTACATTACAATTTGCTAAGCAAACTGGCAGTGTTTGAAATGCAGGGTTTCGAAAAGATTAATCAGTCTGCAGCAGCTTAATCTTCTTTCACAATTTCTTTTATTTCGTAGTTGTATGTGCCCTTTATTGCGCGTATAGGTGTCTCGCGTGAATCGCTGAGTACTTTTACATAACATGCGCCAAAATAAAAGATAAAGGATGAATAGAACACAAAAAGCATAATCAGTACAATAGATCCTGATGTGCCATAAATGTTTCCAATGCCACTCAGCGGAAGCATAATCCTTAATATATATTTTCCTACGGTAAAAAGTACACCGGTAAGCACGCCTCCGCGGAAAGCAGTTATCCACGTAGGCCTGCCGTTTGTTAGGTATCTGAACAACACGGTAAACCAGGTTGTAACAATAACAACAAACAACAATTGGTTTATTGTCCAAAAAAAGATTCTGCCAAAGGTGGGTGAAGCCGTATTGATATACTCACCAATAAAAGCCTGAATGCTGTCTGTCATAAATCCTGTGATAAACAGCATGCCTGCCAGCAGGATAATTACCATCGATCTCGCACGCAGCTTTAGCCGAAACATAAAACCTGATTTTGCGCTAATACCAATGGACCATATTTGATCCATCGAGTTCTTTATCACATTGAACAAGGTAGTGGCAACAAACAGGAAGAACACAAAGCTCACTGCAGTTGCATACCACTGATGGTCAATACCTCTTATATTTCTCAGTGTTTGTCTAATTTGTAAAGTGCTGCTGTCGTCCAGTATGCCGGCAAGCCTTTCAAATATTCTTGATGCCAATATTTTACGATCAATAAAAAAGCCGAAAAGGCGGATTAGGATTAGTAGGATAGGAGGCAATGCAAAATTTGCGAAGAACGCGGTAGCCCCGGCAAGTCGTAACGGATCATTTTTCTGGAACAGTGAAAACGCTGCCTTAAGTCTTTTACCAAGAAGTTTGATCCGATCTAAAAAAATAAATGCCATTCCCACGCTTAGTCTCCGCACCGAAAGTATAAAAAAAGGACATCTAAATCAATAGATGCCCTCTCCAGTTTTGAAATGAATAAGAGATCTTTATAAATTACCCCTTAAGTCTTGCTCGCGTTCTAAAGATTCGAACAGCGCTTTGAAATTCCCGGCACCAAAGGATTGTGCGCCCTTTCGCTGGATAATCTCAAAAAATATAGTTGGCCTGTCTTCCACAGGTTTTGTAAATATTTGTAATAAATACCCTTCTTCATCACAGTCAACAAGGATGCCCAATTCTTTCAACTGCGCAATTTCTTCGTCAATCTCCCCAACCCGGGTAGGCATCATATTGTAATAGGCTTCAGGCGGTGCACTTAAAAACTCAACCCCTCGAGATTTTAAGGTTCTTACGGTAGTCAAAATATCTTTTGTCGCTACCGCGATGTGCTGCACCCCTTCACCTTCATAATATTCCAGGTATTCTTCAATCTGAGACTTTTTCTTTCCTTCTGCGGGTTCATTGATCGGAAATTTTGAGAACCCGTTACCGTTACTCATCACTTTGCTCATTAAGGCAGAATACTCGGTGTTGATTTGTTTATCATCAAATGAAAGAATATTCACAAAACCCATAACTTCTTCGTACCATTTTACGGTCTCATCCATTCTATGCCAGCCAACGTTGCCTACACAATGATCGATGTATAAAAGCCCTGCGTCAGATGGATTATAATCACTATTCCAATCTACATAGCCCGGTAAAAAAGTACCTGTGTAATTCTTCCTTTCCACAAACATGTGCACAGTTTCTCCGTAAGTATAAATGCCTGAGATTCTCACCTCACCGTATTCATCTTGTTGTGTATACGGCGCAACATAAGGTTTAGCACCCCGCTTAGTCGTTTCCTCAAATGCACTGTATGCATCATCTACCCAAAGGGCCAGAATTTTTACCCCATCTCCATGCTTTCTTGCATGTTCCGAAATGGCACTATCTGATTTCAATCCTGATGTTAATACCAGCCTTATTTTACCTTGCTGCAGTACATAAGAGGCACGGTCACGCAACCCTGTTTCGGGCCCTGCGTAAGCCAGCGACTGAAATCCGAATGCTGTCTTATAATAGTGGGCTGCCTGCTTGGCATTGCCTACATAAAATTCTATATAGTCAGTTCCGTTTATCGGGAGAAAATCCTGTGCTTTAGAAATCTTTTCTGCAAATGTTTGTGTACTCATTGTTTTTATAATAAGTTAGTCGTTAGTCAGCCCGGTTATTGCCAGGTTTTAAAATAGCCCTCATCCTCAATTCCAACGGCATAATCGGTAAGCATAAGGGGTTTGAAAGGATCAATCATTACAGCGAGTTCATCTGTACTTTCTTTGCCAATAGATTTCTCTACAGACCCTGGATGTGGCCCGTGTGGTATTCCTCCCGGATGCAGGGTAATCTGTCCTTTAACCACACTTTTCCTGCTCATAAAATCTCCGTCTACATAGTAAAGCACTTCATCACTGTCCACATTGCTGTGGTTGTAAGGGGCAGGTATTGAAAGCGGATGATAATCGTATTTACGTGGAACGAAAGAGCAGATCACAAAATTATGTCCTTCAAACGTCTGGTGTACCGGAGGTGGTTGATGTAACCTGCCGGTTATCGGCTCAAAATCATGTATTGAAAATGCCCACGGATAATGAAAACCATCCCAGCCAATAAAGTCAAATGGATGTGTCCCATATGTATACGGATAGATCAGTCCCTGCTTTTTAATCAAGACCTTGAAGTCTCCGTGTTGGTCTATTGTTTCTAAATCAGAAGGCCGCCTGATGTCCCTTTCACAATACGGGGAATGTTCCATCAACTGCCCATACGCATTGCGATAACGCTTAGGGGTACGAATGGGACTAAAGCTTTCTATTATAAATAACCTGTTCTTCTCATCATCAAACTGCAACTGATAGATGGTTCCGCGGGGAATAACCAGGTAGTCACCATACTTAAAAGTAATCTTACCAAAGCCGGTTTTAAGTGTTCCCGAGCCCTCGTGTACAAAAATTACCTCATCTGCCTGACTGTTCTTATAGAAATAATCAGTCATAGATTTCCGGGGTGCTGCCAATGAAATGTGCAGGTCGCTATTTACTAAAACGGGCTTGCGGCTTTCCAGATAATCGTCCTCCGGCTTAATATTAAAGCCAATAAGGCTGGTGTGTTTTAAATGCTTTTCCCTCGCAATCTTAGGTTCAACAGAATATGGCTCACCTAATGATTTTACAATCGTTGGGGGATAGCAATGATATACCAGCGAATATAAACTTGAAAAACCTTCAGTAGAAACTAATTCTTCTGCATATAACTCCCCGTCCGGTTTCCGAAAAACCGTATGGCGTTTAGCAGGTATTGATCCTAACGTATGGTAAATAGGCATAGCTCAGGCAGTTTTATTAAATGAAAGGATGATGTTGATTAAACGTTAAAAACGTTTTCAGAAAGCGCCGTAAAGAGTGGGCTTATAAAAAGGAATACTGAGCGAAGATTAGTTTAGAAAGCATGGCATCACGGAACAAAGACAGTGCTTGTCTTGCTATTTGATCCTGATATGTATTTTGGTATTCCATCATTCTAATTCGGATGCTAAATTAAGTATTTAATTTTATAATGTGCAAGTTCTGCCTTACTATTAGAACCCACGCTTTTTTTACTAACATGTTTGAGCTATTTTTATATAGCTTTGAATAACCTAATTTGAATCATATGAAGCTGGTATCTTATAAAACTGAAGATATAGAACACCTTGGTGTTTTTGTACATGGTCATATTTATAACCTAAACTCCTGCGATAAGCAACTGCCTGATAACATGGCAGAGTTTCTTAAGGGTGGCGAGGTGTTAATGGATCGCGCTAAAAAGGTGGATGGGCAAATCAAATCCAAAGAAATTGAACCCAAAGAGGAAGCCTTTTTCGAGTTGCTTGCTCCTGTGCCTCATCCAACTTCATGCAGAGATGGTTACGCTTTTCGTCAGCATGTGGCCTCTGCCAGAAGAAACAGAAGGGTAGAAATGATCCCTGAGTTCGACCAGTATCCCATCTTTTATTTCACCAACCATAATGCAATTCAGGGTCCCGGTGAGATCGAATGTATGCCAGACCATTTTGAAAAGCTCGACTTTGAGCTGGAAGTAGCCGTAGTGATTGGAAAGCAGGGTCGCAACATTACTGCTGCAGAAGCAGATAGTTATATCGCCGGTTACATGGTGATGAACGACATGAGTGCTAGAACATTGCAAATGGAAGAAATGCTGTTGAACCTCGGCCCTGCAAAAGGCAAGGATTTCTCAACTGTGATTGGACCATGGCTGGTTACGCCAGATGAACTGGAGCAGTACAAAACCACCGCAAAAGATGGCCACACTGGTAATGCATATGATCTAAAAATGACTTGTACTGTTAATGGTGTACAATTGTCTGCCGGCAACATGGCTGATATGGATTGGACCTTCGCTGAGATCATTGAACGTTGTGCTTATGGTGCAGATATTTTGCCTGGTGATGTAATTGGTTCAGGAACGGTTGGCACCGGCTGTCTTTTAGAACTGAATGGCACAGGTTTACTTAATAACCCCGAGTACCAACCACAATGGTTAGAAGACGGCGATATAGTTGAAATGGAAATAACCGGGTTAGGCCGTTTAAGCAGCATCATTAGAAGAGCCGATACAGATTTCTCTATACTGGCATTAAAAAAGTAAGTGTGCATATCATCCTGTAACAACTACCAGTCGTCATTGCGAGGCACGAAGCAATCCTAAAGCAATCCTAGAGCAAGATTGCTTCGTGCCTCGCAATGACGGTTTTAACTCGGCTTGTAAAATGTAAAATGTAAAATTTAAAATATCAATAGGAATAATATAAAATAAAAATGAAGACCATAGACGTTGCCAATCTTAGTCCGGTACAGCTTCAGAATTACCTGCAATACGCCATAGCTCCGCGGCCAATCTGTTTCGCCACAACAATAGACAAGGCTGGGAACATCAACCTTAGCCCCTTTAGTTTTTTCAATATGTTTAGCACCAACCCGCCGCTTTGTATTTTTTCTCCGGCAAGAAGGGTGAGGGATAATACCACTAAACATACCCTTGAAAATGTGCTGGAGGTAAAAGAATGTGTTATCAATATTGCTAACTATCCAATGGTCCAGCAAATGAGCCTGGCCAGTACAGAATATCCTAAAGGCACAAATGAGTTTGAAA
Organism: Bacteroidota bacterium; assembly: GCA_040385565.1. Lineage (GTDB taxonomy): Bacteria > Bacteroidota > Bacteroidia > Sphingobacteriales > Sphingobacteriaceae > Pedobacter. The sequence goes on from JAZKHD010000009.1 coordinate 84,897, forward strand.
AAGCAGGTTTTACAATGCTGCCTTCTCAGCTGGTACAGCCACCCAGGGTTAAAGAATCGCCTGTTCAAATGGAATGTGTCATCAGGGAGGTAATTAGTTTGGGCGAACTTCCTGGTGCCGGAAATCTTGTGCTTGCAGAAATAAAAACAATTCACATCAATGAAGAAATACTTGACGATGAGGGCAAAATAGACCAGGCAAAAATCGATTTGGTAGCTAGGCTGGGCGGCGACTGGTATTGTCGCGTCACTCCAGAAAGCTTGTTCAAAGTACCTAAACCGCTTACTACGTTAGGAATAGGAGTAGATGCCCTTCCTGCCAGGGTTAGAAATTCACACGTGCTAACCGGTAATGATTTGGGGATGCTCGGTAATGTGGAAAGCCTACCCTCAGAAGACGATATTGATGCCATGAAAACCTCTGCACAAGTAAAAGAAATTATGGATGCTACCATTGGTGATCCGGTAAACAGAGATCGTGAATTGCATGAACTTGCACATCAGCTATTAACGGAAGGGAATGTTAAAGAGGCTTTGAAGATAGTTTTACTATAAAACTTTGCTATTCTGAAGAATAAGGAGTTTTAACATTTGCCTACGTTAAAAAATACCATTAGCTAACTACCTTGCAACAAGTCGAAATAACTCTAATAAAAATTTAAAGAATACTGATCACTTTCAAAAAACGCTTTTTATAAAAGCCTTCTTCCAAACTTGAGATCGTAACACCCTTGGCATTACCGGATGAGGAGTGGATAAACTTGACTTCTTCACCATCTATAGAATAGATAATGCCCACATGTCCGGGAGTTCTCGTCCTGCTATTCGTACCTGTAAACACAATTACATCGCCTATTTTCGCCTCTTCCAGTTTTTTACTCTCTCCGCTTGTAGCGAAATCTCTTGACGATCTTGGAACTTTAAAGCCGAAGTTACTGAAAACATAATTTACAAATCCTGAACAATCAAAGCCACGTTTAGGACTGCTTGAAGCAGTTCTGTAACGAATGCCCAACATAGATTTAGCAAAATCAAGTAGAGAGTTTGGAGTTGTTGATGCCGGCTCCGTTTCCTTGCGCTCAGGCATTTTGTTAATCAGCTTGTTTACCAGCTGCTGGTATTCAACCGGGATAGTGGTTTGGGACCGGGCCGTCAACGCACTAACACTAATGAAAATGAATAGTATAAAAGTTTTCTTCATATCAATGTTCCCAAGATATATAAAAATATCTTGGGCCGCACAGAATGTGGAAAACTTGTTAAGGTGTTGTAACTGCTACGGGTAAAGTTTTTCCGTTAAAGAAACGATGACCCGTTTTTGCGAAATCAGCTACGTATTTGCCCATTTCAAATGCCATTACCGGCGACTGGTATCCCGGGAAGGCCAATTCAAGCATTTCCGTTTGTGCAGATCCCAAGGCAAGGCAATTTACTTTCACGCCAGTCTCTACAATTTCCTGCGCAACACATTCTGTTAAGGTATGTAAAGCAGCTTTGCTGGATGAATAAGCAGCCAAGCCTGGAAATTTCACACTGCCTTGAAAACCGCCCATACTACCAATGTTTACAATGTGCCCGCCTGTGCTCATCAAAGGCAATACATTTTGGATCATGTTAAAATGTCCCATCACGTTGCTTTTCAGCATCTGCCACATATCTGCCTGGGTAGTTTCTAAGAAAGGCTTATTAACTAAAGAACCTGCATTGTTAATTAGAATATCAACCGTACCCAAGCGTTCTTTTAAAAAAGGTATTAGTGCAGCATAGTCGTCATTTACAATATCAAATTCTACAGGAAGCAACGTACAATCGGGAGTAATACCACGTGCAATCTCCAGTAACTTTCTAAGTTTATCTGCACTGCGTGCGATGCATACAACTTTGTTTGCTGCGCTGAGTGTAAACTCCAAAGCTGTTTCAAACCCAATCCCGCTGCTTGCTCCTGTAATTACAATGTTCATATTTATAATTTTATTAACTGCCTTATTGTGTTTAGGCCCTACGTCATTGCGAGGCACGACGCAACCTCATTATCGGATTGCTTCGTGCCTCGCAATGACGAAACGTATAACCCGCTATTATAGCCCTTCTTAATCCTCAATAGTAATCAGCTGGCTAACCGGATTTGCAATTACATGTAAACCATCATTAATCAGCTTTGTATGTTCTTTTTCGTTTACCGCTTTCATTTCAAGATAAATCCTGACCTCTTTCTCTAATTCAGGAGCGGCATTACGGTGGTGCAATATCTCCAAAATTTCAAGCGAAGCCAACCAATCTTCCCTGTGTTTCGACTTTAACCGACTAAACAATTCCGACAAAAGTACGTCACTTTCCTGACCTTCCCGAATCCTCCTAACCATTTTGTAAATCTCATGCAGTTTGGTAGTCGCAGCATCATAAATAACTGCTGATGTCTGCTGGTTACTTATAGGAGTTAACTCCTCATAGGCGTCCTTATCTGCCGCCCCGTTAAATACCGAAACAATGCGTTCACCGATTGCCATATCATAGTCGCCCCATTCTGGTTTAAAAAGCAAATTGCCATTGCGTTCCTTAACAGTACATTCTGCAAAAGAAATCAGTACAGTTTTTTGCTTGTGTCTTAGGATAGTTTTTACCTCACCTTCCACAACAATCCCACTTTCAAATTCCAGCCTTGAAACATAGGCCTCTTTAATGCCTAACTCTCCCAGTTCATTTAAATCCAGGTCTTCCAAAGATTTTTCTGCATTAATTAGCCTGCCTACAGGCGATGAAAACCCGTCTTTATGATAATCTTTTCCATGGCCCTCCAGTTGCTTCCCATTAACAGCTAAGGCTGATGGGCCTGTAGTTTTTATAAAGCTAAGTTCGTCATCCCGTGTTAAACCTAAATCTGTAAATGTACCGGTAACTTGTAGGCCTGAACTATAGACTGCCGTGGCAGGATTTTTACATTCGATGGCTTTTAATAGGCCACTTGCCCCACCTGTTCTAAACGCCATAGTATCTGCGAAACCTTCAAGTACATCTATAAGGTTCTGGAAAGTTTCAGTCACAAATAACTGAGGCTGGGTTTTAGTGATATCGTACGAGTAATTTACTGTGTATTGATTATACCAGAGTTTTTTAACATCAGGCTGCATGCAGCTAACACTTTCGCCTATAGAAGAAAGTAAACCTGCACCATATATTTTCGGGTCTTCCAAAGTTCCAATCAACCCATACTCTACCGTCCACCAATGCAGCCTGCCCAGCAAGGCCATCTCTGATGGCTCGCCCATATCCTCAGAAACCCTTTGTAAATATCTTTCCGCTTTCGCAATTTCTGATTCAGGTGTATTCAAGGCTTCTTTTAGTATCGAAAGCTTTCTAATCGCCTCGTACAACTCAAAATCTTTAGAAGAAAACATTGCCTTTGCGCCGATAGATCCAAAATAACTGAGGTAACTGTTATAGTCTTTGTCGGCAATGATAGGGGCATGACCTGCAGATTCATGGATTATATCCGGTGCAGGCGTATATTCTATATGATTAATCTGACGGATGTCTGCAGCAATAACCAATACTCGATAAGTCTGATATTCCATAAAGGCTGCCGGGGGTATAAAGCCATCAACGGTTACAGCTCCCCAACCAATTTTTCCGAGGTTATCGTTCATGGTTTGCAGGTTTGGTATATATTCAATACTCAATCCGGCACGGTTTAGGCCTTGTATATAAGGGTAATAGGCAACATGTTTTAAGTAACTGTAATTCTGGCGCATCACATAGCGCCAAACGGCCTGGTCTACTGGCGTATATTTTTCATAACGCTGCTCTACAATAAATTGTCTTAAATGTTTAGGCAAAGCAGCAACCTGCGGATTGCTAAAATCATTAAAATCGCTCATTTCAGAATATAAGAAGTTAGTCCTGCTAAAGTACTTACTTTTTATTTCTTCACCCTAAATGTAAAATGCTTTTGTGAAAAGTAGCTGAAAACAGCAAGAATAACGGTGATGATAAATTTAGAAAGAGGCGGGTAGAATCCGAATGCATCTACCAATACTTTTAGCAAGGCATAATTGATCAATATGTTTGTGGTATACACAGACAAATACCTGAAAAGTTGTACCCTTCCTTTCAAATCCGACTGGGTAAAGATCAAATATTTGTTTAATATAAAACCAATACAAAATGTAATTACAGACTCTATGGCCAATGCCGCAGTAGATGCAGTGATCAGGTTAGGGAAAAAAGCAATGTCCAGGTTTACATCCTTTTGATGAAGGATCCAATGGTAGGATATATAATAGATCACTACACCTGAAGCAGCAGTACTACCACCCGAGGCCAGGTAACGGAAAGTATGAAGCGGGAGCCATTTTGAAAAAGGCGGATAAAAAAAGTCTATGAGTTGTAATAAGGCCTTGCGCATTCAGCTTAATTCTGTTGATGCAAAGTTAGGAGAACCTTTCGAATTACCTGAAATTTTAACTTTTCTTAACGTGGAAGCGCTACAAAGTCTGTCACTGAGCAGTATTTATATCCTTTATGCGGCTGGATGCTCACTCCGATAAAGTTGAACTTATAGTCGTCGGATATGATCAACTTACGGTGGCCAAGATCTGGTACTCCTCTGTCTAGCAATAACATACAGATATTAGCCAATCCACTTGAGTATCCGAATGCCAGATTTTCTCCGCACGCTTTTTTAGGGTACATTTTACCTATCCGATCTTTAACTGTGCGCCCGTCCAAAGAATTATGGGTTGCATAGTTTTTCTTGTTCATGTCTTTAGCGTGTTGCTCAGATACCCAGCTCATTGCTTCATCAGGCCAAAGCTGTGGGAGGTTCTTAATATTCTTCAAGTCCTCCTCCAAACTCTTGTAGTATTTGTCTGTGCGTAAAATTCTCAGCTCCTTAAAGTTGCTGTATTGCGACATCTGTTTGTTGTGCTTCTCAACATAGTCCTGAAAATAGGTGTTAAAGAATTTCTCTCCATCCATTCTTACCAGGTTCATATAAATGACCATGTCTTTCTCTTCCCCGTTTAAATATTTCACATCACCTGCAGTATTGGCCGCGCGCAACTCTTCCTTAGTCCAGCTGCTGTCTGCCTTGACAAGGTCTTCGCCGGCTGATGGAAATAAGGTTTTTAACGTTAAAAGTATAACCAGGCTAATTACGTTCATACTGGCATAACGCAAAATACGGGCCTTAGTTTATAAGCACAGCAAAATTATTTTCCAATGTTAACCATTAGCTTAACTAATGACCACCTCGCCCAGGTACTCATTCGTAGAGGCGAAACCCAGCTCACTTGAATAAAAACTGAGGTAACAATGAACCGTTTTGTTACTAAATTCTTTCGGAACATTTAGTTTTGCCACACCCAAGCCTCTTGTACCGGCAATTGTCGAGAAGACAAATCCTTTCTCTACCTGGCTGTAAATGGCTAGCAATACCTGGTCTTCGGCTGCACGCAATTTATTGAATGGCCCGTTTGTCCAGCTGAAATTTACAGTGTCAGTCTCCGTTGATGTTGCCTGAGGTGCCCAGGATCCCTGTAAGTCTCCTTTACTGAATACAAAATTCGCAAAATCAATGCACTTTTCCGGGTAAACGCCGCTAACACTGTTGGTCATATTGTAAGAAATTGCACCGTTCATGGCAGATGTTTGGTCATAGTTTTGAAAACAGATCTCAATGATTTCATCCAGCCCCAATAAAAATCCCCTGAACATGCTCATTTTCATTCGCTGAGCGAGTTGTTTTGGAGTTGGGGGTTTCTTGCTGATCTTTGGTATGCCCCTCATGTAATCTATTCCACGCCATGAAGCGCCAATTACTGCGCCTACTTTTCCAGAAAATGCGCCTAAAATTCCATTTTTGTATCTTGCCATATAAATTTTGTATCTATGATGTTATCTGGTGAAATTAAATATAACTGGCGACATAATACAAATGGCAAGGGATAAGGGTGAGCGGGAGGTGAGTGGCACAAGGGTGGCACGCATCTTCTCACCTTGTGCACACCATCTCCACACTTTGTTCACAAAAAGGTACCCGTTTGTGTGTTTGGTGTGAGGGAGGTGTGAACAAAGTGTGAAGCTGCCTTTTACTTGTGAGCACGCTGTGTGCGTCTATGGTTAATTCAGGTTGTATTTTTTTGGGCATAAAAAAAGCCCGATTTGGTAAATCGGGCTGAATTATATTATTCCAGAAAGACTCTGGCGTAACTAGCTGCTACATCAATAAATTTTTCCAGCTTGTTTTGCTCTCAATTAAACCTTGAAGGTCTTTTATTTCAATGCGCTGTTGTTCCATAGTGTCACGGTGACGGATGGTTACGGTATTGTCTTCCAGTGTCTGATGATCTATGGTTAGGCAAAAAGGTGTACCAATTGCATCCTGGCGACGGTAGCGTTTACCAATAGCATCTTTTTCTTCATATATACAGTTGAAGTCAAGTTTCAAACTGTTCATGATCTCTCTTGCTTTTTCGGGAAGGCCATCTTTTTTAGTCAGCGGGAAAATCGCCACTTTGATAGGGGCAAGGCATGGGTGCAGGCGTAACAATGTTCTGCTGTCTTGTCTGTCTTCTGTGCTTAAGTCTTCCTCTTCAAACGCATTTATCATGGTAAGTAAGAACATGCGGTCTAAACCAATAGAAGTTTCTATTACATAAGGTATGTAGTTTCCATAAGGCTTACCTTCTTCATTTAGTTCGGCATCAAAGTATTGCATTTTCTTGCCAGAAAATTCCTGATGTTGGGAAAGGTCAAAATCAGTGCGGCTATGTATACCTTCCACTTCTTTAAAGCCAAATGGGAATTCAAATTCAATATCAGTTGCTGCATTGGCATAGTGGGCCAATTTAACATGGTCATGGTAACGGTATTTTTCTGCAGGCGTACCTAATGCGGTATGCCATTTTAAGCGGGCTTCTTTCCAGTAAGCAAACCATTTTTCATCTTCACCCGGGCGAACGAAGAATTGCATTTCCATCTGTTCAAACTCGCGCATGCGCATAATAAACTGCCGTGCAATTACTTCATTTCTAAAAGCTTTACCTATTTGGGCGATACCGAAAGGAATTTTCATTCTGCCGGATTTCTGCACGTTTAAGAAGTTAACAAAGATACCCTGAGCGGTCTCCGGACGAAGGTAAACTTCTTCGGAACCTTCTGCCATTGCGCCAAACTGCGTACTGAACATTAGGTTAAATTGTCTTACATCTGTCCAGTTTTTGGTGCCGCTAACCGGACAAGCTATTTCATGTTCTTCAATCAACGTTTTTAAAAGTGGCAGGTTTTCAGCCTTTAAAGCATCGTCCATATCTGCCTGCAGTTTTGCAGCCTTGTCAGTTTTGCCGTCTTTCTCGTAACGGGCTATTTTATCTTCAAGTAGCTGATCTGCACGATAGCGTTTCTTAGAGTCCTTATTGTCAATCATCGGATCGTTGAAGCCATCAACATGGCCACTTGCTTTCCAGATTTTTGGGTGCATAAAAATGGCTGAGTCTATCCCAACAATATTCTCATGCATTTGCACCATGGCTTTCCACCAGTACGATTTAATGTTGTTTTTTAGTTCGGCACCAAGTTGTCCGTAATCATAAACAGCACTTAGTCCGTCATAAATTTCACTGCTTTGAAATACAAATCCATATTCTTTAGCGTGCGATATCACATTTTTAAATTGCTCGTCGTTAGTGTTTTTTGCCATAATAGTGCAAACTTAGATAAAATATTTTAATGGTTTTCATGAATGCAAAGCTGTTTTTTCTACTTTTGAGTGTATCGTTATGATTGACTTAAACCTCAGTTGTTAATGCCAGGTATGAAGCAACCCTGCTGTTGTCATTGCGAGGTACGAAGTTATTTTATTTGTTTGACAGATTGCTTCGTGCCTCGCAATGACGGCGAGAGTTTGAAAAGCTCGTGCGATTAATTAGGCCTTTAACCAGCCTTATATTAAACTTAAACTAAAAACTCACATAAAGCATTAACCTACAACACATTGAGTATCAAAGTAACAAACCTTTCTAAGCATTACGACAAACAAAAGGCTGTTGATTCAATTAGTTTTGAAGCAGGGCCTGGAAAGATATTGGGTTTCCTCGGTCCAAACGGTGCCGGTAAATCCACCACAATGAAAATGCTGGCCGGCTACCTTACACCAACATCCGGCGCGGCATCGCTTTGCGGTTTTGATGTGGTTAAGCAGGGAATAGAAGTAAAGCGAATATTAGGTTACCTGCCCGAAAATACACCTCTGTACACTGATATGTATGTAAAGGAGTTTCTTCATTTTGTGGCGAATACTTATGGTTTAAATGATGTTGCCAAAAAAGTCGACTTCGCCATTACGCAGGTAGGTTTGGAGGTGGAGCAGCATAAAAAAATCAGTATGCTTTCTAAAGGCTACAAGCAAAGGGTCGGACTGGCGCAGGCCATTATCCACGATCCTCAAGTGTTGATTTTGGATGAACCTACTTCAGGGTTAGATCCTAATCAACTGGCTGAAATCCGTGAACTGATTAAAGAATTAGGTAAGAAGCGGACAGTAATTTTGTCTACTCACATTATGCAGGAAGTAGAAGCACTTTGTGATCAGGTTGTTTTGATTAGCAAGGGGAGTATCGTTGCTGATTCAAGTTTAACAGCTTTAAAAGCTGCCCATCCAGCATTGTCACTGGAAGATATTTTTAGGAAATTAACTTCCAAATAGCTAGTTTTAAGCATATAAATTAAGCTCATGAAATTCTTAGCGCTCCCTCTCATTTTAAGTTGTTTTTGTCTGTCTTCATTTTCACAAACCCAAAAGGTGAAATGGGGAGTAAAAGGGGGAATGGCTTTCACTAAATTTACCAATAGAGAAGGACCGGGATATACAAATTATGAGAAGCTGAAGCCTTCTGTTTTTATTGGCGGAACAGCAACATTTGCTTTAAATCCCTCAATATCATTTCAACCAGGTTTGTTGTTTGTCTTTAAAGGCGGTAAAGGTTCCTTTGATACCGGGCCAGGCCCGCTGCAAGTTTACGGAACACAAAAAGTTAATATAACCTATTTAGAAGTACCAATAAATTTGTTGTACACCATTCCAAACAGCAAAGGTGCATTCTTCTTTGGAGGAGGTACGTATTACGCCCTTGGGATTGATGCCTACATGGGTGTTGATTTTACAATGGATGGCGATAAGTCGTCATTTACCGATGCTAATTTTGGTTTCGGCAAGCCACAATACAATGAAGATACGGGCATGAAAGGTGGACTGAAGAGAAGTGATTTTGGAGTCAACTTACTGACGGGTTATCGGTTCAATAATGGTTTGGGTTTCAATCTGGGCTATGGAGTTGGTATACTCAATATCAGTCAGATGGAAGAAGCCAGGTTCAGGAATAGGATATTATCACTTGGCGTAGGCTTCGATTTTTAAGCAAGGTTGATATGTAAAACCCATTATTCCAATTGCCCGATTTTGCCTACACATTCTTCAATACTATATTTTGCTGACTATTAGCTATTTATAGTCAATTTGTCAATGTTAACGGTCGCTTGGCCTGGAATTTGTAATTGTGTGATCAATCAAATTAAATTTTAAACATTTTAATTTACAAGATCATGAAAAGATTAATTTTAACAACAGCAATAGTAGGATTATTAGGATTTACCAGTTTAAACGCACAAACTAAAGACCCGGCAATGGGTGGGCCTAAATTGGGTATCGGTGCAGAATTTGCTTTCCCAACAGGTAGTACGGCTGACGGAGTAGATTTCGGTTATGGTGGTTCCCTACAATACCAACATCCAATAGCCAATAAATTGAATGTCACTGGTAGTGCCGGCTTCATCAATTTCAAGTCAAAGGAAATTTTGGGTACTACTTTCAATGCAGGGTTTATTCCTGTAAAAGCAGGTTTAAGGTATTTTCTAGCTGAAAACATTTTTGTGAATGGTGAAGTTGGTGCTTCATTCTCCACTGAGGATGGTGGTTCAACGGGCTTTGCATATTCTCCGGGTATAGGAATTGAATTTCCGGTAGCAGATGGCGGTACTATCGAATTGGGTGGTAGATATGAAGGATGGAAATACGATGGTGGAACTACTAAATTTGTAGGATTAAGATTGGCCTACAACTTCGGTTTGTAATAATAACCATAAGATTACTTTTAAAAGGCTTCCTCAGGGAAGCCTTTTTTGTTTTAAATTACTGAGCCGACAAATTTCATATGAAAATTGCTATTGTGTTCGCAATTTTAACGATTTTTGCTTCCATCGGTTATATTTCCTATAATCGTTGTACAATAAAGAGCTTTTTAAATGAAGAGATATTCAATAGTAGTGGTGTTGTGTTTTATGATGGCATCAACAGCGGTACGTGCGCAAAAATCAGGACCAAGTGTAGGTCTGGGTGCAGACTTTGCCTTTCCTCAAAACAACTTTGGCAACAATGCAAGCTACGGAGTGGGGCCCTCAATTCTGTTCCAGAATGGAATTAGCAAGAATTTAAATTATACCATCAATGTGGCCTATTTAAAATTTAATGGTGATGGTGTGTTTGCAAACGTAAAATATAGAGAAGCCTTTGTGCCAATAAAGGCTGGCTTGCGCTACTTTTTCAGTGAATATATTTATGGCGCTGGTGAAGCAGGGATTTCCATTTCTTCTGCAAATGGCTCTGGCAGCGGTACCGCTTTTGCGTACGCCCCGACTATAGGCGTTGAGTTTCCTGTATCAAACCGGGGAAGTATTGATGCCGGTGTAAGGTATGAAGGGTGGTCCAGGAGTAATGGCACAAGGTCATTCATAGGCTTAAGAGCTGGCTACAACTTCTAATCACCTATGTACGCAGTATTTAAGCGAGAGCTTTTTAGTCTTTTAAATTCATTGATGGCTTACATTACCATTGGGGTTTTTTTACTTGCTGCGGGATTGCTATTGTGGTTTTTTCCGGATACATCAATTCTCGAATACGGTTACGCCGAATTAAACGGTTTTTTCAGTCTTGTACCCTTTCTGTTTTTATTTCTTATTCCTGCACTAACCATGCGTTCTTTTGCGGAAGAAAGACGTGAGGGTACGTATGTGTTATTAGCAACCAGACCATTAAATGATTGGCAAATCATTCTGGCTAAGTATCTATCCTGCTATGTACTTGTCCTTTTCGCCTTGCTGCCAACACTTGTCTATTGCGTTTCAATTTATCAGCTAGCGCTGCCAAAAGGGAATATCGACTCTGGAGCTGTAATTGGTTCGTATATAGGCTTGTCGCTGTTAAGCGCTGCCTTCACTGCTGTCGGCATTTTTGCGTCATCAATTACTAAAAATCAGGTTGTTGCCTTTGCTGTTGCGGTTTTCCTTTGCTTTATTGCTTACAATGGTTTCGATGCCATGAGCAAGATCTTCGGCCTTAGCGCCTTAGAGAATACCCTGCTTGGCTTGAGTGTGAATGAACATTATCAATCCATAAGCAGAGGCGTGCTGGATACACGGGATCTGGTTTATTTTATTTCTTTCGTGCTCCTTTTTCTGGGTTTAACTAAGGCGGTGATGGGGAGGAGGAAATGGTGAATAGCAGGTATAGTAAGTGGCTCATCACACTAGGGTTTATTGTGGGTATTATCTGGCTCAACGTAGCGGCCAATTACTTTTACGCACGGATAGACTTTACTAAGGAAGAACGATTTACGCTTCAGCCTGCTACAAAAGCGTTGCTTGAAAAAATTAATGAGCCCGTAACCATCACTGTTTTTTTGAACGGGGATTTACCCGCCGCATTTAAAAGGCTAAAAAATTCAACTTCTGATTTGCTTAACGATTACCGGGGCCATGCAGGCAGAGAACTAATCGTAAAATTCATTGATCCTCTCGAAGGTCTTTCAGGGGCAGAAGTTGATTCAGCATTGGTTAAGTTGCAACGGATTGGGATTAAACCAACAACTATTGATATTAAAACCGACAATGGTTTTGAGCAGAAAACTGTTTTTCCTATGGCTCTTGTGGAGGGGAATGGCCTCGGTTTTCCGGTAAATCTGTTGCAAAACCTGGATCCGGGTGTAAGTTACGAAGAGCGTATAAACAGCGCTATCGAAAATCTGGAATATGGATTCACTTCTGCAGTGCAAAAAGTACTTAGCGGCCTGCACCCGCGTATTGGTTTTACTGAAGGGAATGGAGAATTGTCTGACAGCCAGTTAAGTGATGCAATTAATAGCCTTGCGGATTCCTATGAAGTGGGGCGGGTGAACCTTAATCTGATTGATAAGGCAGGATTAGACAAATTGAAATTATTGGTCATTGCAAAGCCGCAACAACCTTTTACTGAGGCAGTAAAGTACAAATTGAATTATTTTGTGATGAACGGGGGCAGGGTATTGTGGAGTGTTGATCAGGTTAGTGCTGAGCTTGACAGTATGGGAAGGACAGGCGAGCAGCTTGTATTCAACAGAAGTTTAAACCTGGACGATATGTTGTTCATGTACGGCGCACGGATTAATTATAACCTGATTGCCGATGCGAATTGTACGGAAATACCCCTCAGTACCGGCGGCCAGCAGGCACAGATACAAATGGCGCCATGGGTGTACTATCCTCTGCTGATGCCTGACACTTCAAGCGTACTGGTGAAAAACATTGATGGAATCAGGTCAGAATTTGTGAGTACAGTAGATACCATAGGAGTGAAAGGTTTGAAGAAAACGGTAATCCTGCATACCTCTGGTTTTAATAAAGTTCACAACACACCAAAACTAATTTCCCTGGAAATGGCAGCAGAGCAGCCAGATCCCAGGGCATATGCGAGTGTGCCTGTTGCGACTGCTGTTTTGATAGAAGGAAGCTTCCCTTCAGTTTTTCTAAACAGAGCTGTACCTGCCGGAATATCTGAATCTTTTAGTGTTCCTGCTCAAAGCAAGGCTGGCAAGATGGTGGTGATTGGAGATGGCGACGTTTTCAAAAATCAGGTAAGCAACCGTGACGGATCTGTATTTCCTTTGGGATTTGACCGGTATACACAACAAACATTCGGGAACAAATCCTTACTGCTAAACCTTGCCGATTACCTGGCCAATGACAATAATTTGATTGCTTTACGAAATAAGGAGGTTAAGATCAGGCTCTTGGACAAAGGCCGGTTGCGAACGGAAAAAGTGCAATGGCAAATGATTAACATTTGTATGCCTTTGTTAATGTTGATATTGTTTGCGATTTTTCAACATTATTACCGCAAACATAAGTATGCAAGGTAATTTTTATATTTTTGAGAACTGACTAGACCAGACTATGAGATTTATTGTTTCCACATCAACGTTACTTAAGCATTTGCAAACTGTGAATGGTGCGTCAAGCAGCAGCACTGTCTTGCCTATACTGGAAAACTTTCTTTTTGAAATTAAAGACGGAAGCTTAACCATATCGGCAACTGATTTACAGACAAGTATGACTACGTCCCTTCCTGTTGAATCTAAAGAGGGTGGCAAAGTTGCTGTTCCAGCCAGAATATTATTAGATACATTGAAAACCTTGCCTGATCAGCCTATTTCTTTCAACATTGACGATAGCTCTTTTTCAATTGAGATCAGTGCAGGCGATGGAAAATATAAATTAAGTGGCGAGAATGGTGACGACTTCCCTAAAATTCCTGTTGTTGAAAATGCATCGTCGGTAAATTTACCTGCTTCAGTTTTAATAGAGGCCATTACAAAAACGATTTTTGCAGTTAGTAATGATGAACTTCGTCCTGCTATGACAGGTGTGTTCTGTCAGTTATCAGATCAGCACATCACATTTGTGGCTACTGATGCTCATAAACTGGTAAGATACAGACGTATGGATAGCAAGGCAGACAAAACTTCTTCATTTATACTTCCAAAGAAAGCATTAACGCTTTTAAAAGCTGCACTTCCTTCTTCAGATGCTAATGTATCTGTTGATTACAATGCAACAAGTGCATTCTTTAAATTTGAAAATATTAATCTGGTTTGTCGCCTTATTGACGAGCGTTATCCTGACTACGAAGCAGTTATTCCTGCAAACAATCCAAATAAGCTGGTTATTGACAGGGCACTGTTTTTAAATACCCTTCGCCGTGTAGTTATTTTTGCGAATAAAACCACCCATCAGGTTCGTTTAAAAATCAATGGCAGTGAGTTGAACATTTCTTCTGAAGATCTGGATTTTGCCAATGAAGCACACGAACGTTTAAGCTGTCAGTATGAGGGAGAAGACCTTGAGATAGGCTTTAACGCCCGTTTTTTAATTGAGATGCTTGGTAATTTAAGTGGTGAGGAAGTTACTTTGGAACTGTCTACACCTAACCGTGCAGGGTTACTCATTCCTCAAACAAACGATGAGAATGAAAATGTGCTGATGCTGGTTATGCCGGTAATGCTTAACAATTACAATTAATTTAACATTTATACGTATTATAATGGCTTGGTTATTAACCAGGCCATTGTTATTTTTGCGTATACTAAATTGGAATTAACGAATATGATCATGAAGAGAGTACTTTTTTTAAGTTTTGGTCTTTTGCTTTTGCTGAGCTCCTGCGTAAAAAAGAAAGATGTACCCGTTGGCGAGGTAAAAGTAAGGTTTATTAATGCTGTAACTGGATCTGGATCTCAGGACGTATTTGCAAATAATACTTTAGAAACCAAATTAGGAATAGGATATGCTCAGGCTACAGACTATTTAACTTTTTATTCGGGCATTAACTTGTTTGCATTTGCTGACCGCGGATCTACTACTGCCAATGCTATCATCAGTTACGGATTGGAAACCGGCGATCACGCAAGTGTCTATTATTATAAGACTCTGGCCGGTGCCTTAGCAGCAGGTGGAATCAAGGACGATATGACTGCACCGCCGACTGGAAAAGCCAGGGTTAGATTTGTGCATTTAAATAATTTTTTGAATAACTCATTAAAGGTTTCGGTAGTAGGTGGAGCAGATTTGTTTCCTGCGCTTGTATTTGCCGCTGCATCTTCTTATTACAATGTAGATCCGGGTACAAAATTTCAGCCATCAGCTACAGGTGTTACAGTTGCACCCGAAATCGCAACAAGCTTTCAAGCTGGAAAAATTTATACAGTGATCCTGACTGGATCGGTTAATACAGAATTGTATGCCTTTTCAGTATTGCAGAACTAATTTTACACGCTTTAAATAGAAATATCATGTTTATTAGCCTGATATTCCTATTTTTGGACTTAACTCATAAAACTTGGAATTTCTACACCATCTCATAGATTTCATTCTCCATATCGATAAGCACCTGGCTGATATTGTTAATGAGTACCACACCCTTACCTACTTAATTTTATTCCTTATCATTTTTGCCGAGACTGGTTTTGTAGTGACCCCATTTTTACCTGGAGATTCCCTGCTTTTTGCAACTGGCGCTTTGATAGCCGGGGGTAAAACTGACCTGAATGTTTGGCTTATGTTTTTGATACTTGTTGTAGCAGCCATTGTGGGTAATACCCTAAATTATAAGCTGGGCAGTTTCTTTGGGGCTGGGGTGTTCAAAGAAAAGAATAAAATCCTCAAACTAAAATATTACCATGACTCTCATGAATTCTTTGAAAAGCATGGTGGTAAGGCAATAATTTTTAGTCGCTTTTTGCCAATCTTCAGAACCATCGCGCCATTTGTTGCAGGTATTGCGAAAATGCCTTTCGGCAGGTTCACGTTGTTTAACGTAGTTGGCGGAGTATCATGGATATTTAGTTTGCTGTTTGCAGGCTATTTGCTCGGACAAATTCAATGGTTCAAAGATAATTTCGATATCGTGATTGTGTTGATCGCCGTGGTAACGTTTGTTCCGGCTGTTTGGGCAGCTGTGCGGAGCCGGTTTCAGCCTAAAAAGATTGAAGCCATTATTGAAAACAAAGAAGATTAAAAGCCTTCCAGTTTAGGTTGTCCGGCATCTACCCATGCGCTAAACCAGTAAGATCCTATTTCAAGAATTGAACTCCTCATCTGGCGTTCTACCATGTGGTCCATTTTAGTATCATAGGCTCGTGAGTACTTCCTGGAATATTGCTTTAGCAACTGGTTTTTTCTTTTGGAGAAGTCGGTCTTATCACGGGCCCGCAGCTCCCTACCGACATCTTTTTCACAACTCAGAACGGAATCGACCAGGCTATGACTGTGTTTTATAATCTTCCATGCATTCTTAAGGGGTTGTTCCAGATAGGTGGCTCTGCCAACATTGTAGTTGTACTCATGATAAAAAAGTTCTGGTAGCCTGCTTTCCCAGAAAGCATGTATGCCAACCTGATTGGTTAATTGTCCGTTATGGTTTTGCGTAGTATGCAATGGGACATGCGCATCGGCAATGTAATGGCCAATGTAGGCCGAATAGATCAGTATTTTTGCAGAGTCCCGTTCCTTAAAAGCATCTACAAGCTTAAAATAGCTTTTTTGGATTTGCCATGGAAGAATGCCGTTGGCGTTTAATTTGGGTAAACCATATTTCTCCAGGGCTTTATCCCATCGTTCTGGGATACTGTCGATCGTCTGTTCATACAATTCAACATCCAGATAGTGCCTCGGTGCTTCAGCAGTATCTGCATATCGGCGCTTGTCGGGATCTACTGCATGATCTGTTACGTAATCAATGTTAGCCTTATAAAACCTTACCATTCCGTCGGGAAGTGTAAACACGGCAAACCTATTAATGCGCTGATGTGCGAAAAAGCCCCAGGAACTGCAAACAACCAGTGAGATGATAAGGACAACGGATATGGTGAGGTGCTTCATAACGCAAACCTCGGTTGTAAAACCTATAAGGTGGTTATTTATCGATGTGCTTACCCTTCATAGCAGATGAAACTGCAACATCCATAACGCGTTCTGCAAACGGTCTGGTAAACTCGTTGAGCTCATCAGCTTTTTTAAGTATATCGTCTTTTACGGTTGTAGAAAGGGCAGTTTTAAGACCATCGATATAAACCTTGGTATCTTCTATTTCTTCCTCAGTCAGGAACTCTGCATGTTTAGCAATAAATCGCTCTGCAGTATAAACCAACTGCTCACCTTCACTTCTGGCTTCTATCAGCATGCGTTGCTCTACGTCAGTTTTTGCATGGGTGATGCTGTCAATCAGCATCTTTTCAACTGTATCGTCAGTTAGTCCGTAGCTGGGTTTAATGTCTATTTCTTGTTTTACTCCTGACCGCAATTCTATTGCCTGTACCGTTAATATGCCATCTGCGTTCAGCATAAAATTGATGTCTACTTTTGGTAATCCAGCAGGCATTGCCGGTATCCCTTTTAAGTCGAACTCTGCTAATTTTCGGTTTTCCGACACAAGATCCCGCTCTCCCTGGAACACAGAAATCTTCATGTTTACCTGCCCATCAAGAGAGGTGGTATATTGTCTGCCGGCTTTTGTCGGCACTTTGGCATTTCTGGGAATGATGACATCCATTAAGCCCCCCATAGTTTCTATACCAAGAGATAGGGGGGTAACGTCTAATAATAGGATGTCAGACCGGTTACCGGCAAGTATATCGGCCTGGATGGCTGCACCAAGTGCTACTACTTCATCAGGGTTAATTTGGTCATGTGGCTTGCGACCGAAAAAGGCTTCAACCTGCTGCTTAACATAAGGGGTACGGGTTGAACCGCCCACAAGGATCACCTCATCTATAGCAGAAGTCTCCAACTTGGCATCACTTAGCGCGTTTTTACAAGCTACAATGGTCTCTGCTACTTTATCCGCTATTAAAGTTTGGAACGTCTGTTTGTCAAGCGTGCACCAGATCTCTCCTAATTTTTCATTAAATAGATTTTGAGTGCCTAAAGCTTTTTTCGCTTCTTCTGCTTTTAATCGCAAAGATTGCATCAAAACTGAATCCTCTCGAACCGATTGAATATCAAGGTTATTCTTCTCTATCCAATAGTGAACAATGGCGCGGTCGAAATCATCACCGCCGAGAAAAGTATTTCCGTTAGTAGATAAGACCTCAAATATTCCATTTTGTATGGAAAGTATGGATACGTCAAACGTTCCTCCACCAAGATCATAAACAGCAATTGTTTTCTGCTGGGTTGGGTCGAGGCCAATACCGTAAGCTAAACTCGCAGCCGTTGGTTCGTTAACTATTCTTAAAACATCAAGCCCGGCTAACTTACCGGCATCTCTGGTGGCTTGACGCTGACTATCATTGAAATATGCTGGTACTGTAATTACTGCCCGGTTAACAGGTGTTTTTAGAGCGTGCTCTGCACGGGCTTTTAGTTCTTTAAGTATCTCGGCAGAAAGTTCAATAGGTGTGTAGAACTTGTCGCCCGCTTTTATTTTTACTAATGAATCAGTTTCGTCATCTATGATTTTGTAAGAGAAGGTGTCCTGGTGATTAGCTACATCTTTGTAAGACCTGCCCAATAGCCTTTTTACAGAAAATATCGTGTTTGCAGGGTCTGTGATGAGGAATTCTTTGGCTTCGTTACCAACCAGTGCATCACCCTGTGCATTGAAATGTACTATTGACGGCACCAATAATCCTTTGCCGGTATCATTAATTACTTGAGGGTTTTTTTCAGGATTGATAAATGCTACCAAGCTATTGGTAGTGCCCAGGTCTATACCAACAATGATTTCTTCCTGCTGGAAAGAACCGGTTGCCAGGTTGATGGAGATTTTTGCCATAGTGGGGCAAATTTACAAATCTTTTTTATGGATATTGTAAAGCCAAAGTACTATATCCTGATAGCTATCGGTGCCTTTAGACTGGTTATTCAGCTTTAAAAATTTATCAAAAGCGACATCCAGGTAGCCAAACATTTGGTTGTTGTATTTGCGCCAGAAATCCCTGTCGGCCTCAAAGTCTTTTATTGTTCCTTTATTGACTGTCGCGTAGAGTCTCTCATAATCTTCGGGAGACTTAATCCTGATCTCAAACAGGATGCTTTTTAGCATCGCATAGGAAGCTGAGTATTGAAAATATGGATTGCTGCTGTTGCTTGAAACAAGGTAGCCAATTAGGTTTGCTTCATCTTCACGGCCAATACCTAATTGGTGTGCAATCTCGTGACACGTAACAAATGGTAGTGCTACAGATGGGAGCCTTGTGTTTACATTAGCCTCCCCTGAGAGTGGATTGTAATATCCTTCAATTCCAATTTTGGTGATTATCCAACTATTTAATACCGGTTTGACAGCGGGTATATGATAATCGAAGAAAGGGTTCTTTTTTTCCATTTCCTGATAACCTGTTGTAGCAATAGTCTTGAGCTGCTTAATGTGAAATCTGGTTTTCTTGACGTTTTGAAGGGCGTTTAGTTTGCCAATAAAAAACTGACCAAGCAAAACCAGCTCTTTAGTATTGTATTTATCATTAGAAATTCCAAGTTGTTTTGCCACCGAGGGCCTGGAATAGTTTAGTCCCCAGGTTAGTTTGAAAACGAGGTATAAAAGGAGGGAAAAGTTTATTGCCCTTAAAGGTATGGTAACAACATCTGTCTTTTTAAATGATCTCCTGTAGACTTTTTTCCCGAGAAGGAACACCTTTTTTAGTACAAAGAGGATCAATGCCAGATAAAAGAAATCCCCTATAGCAAAAGGAAGGAAAGAACTGATGAAACGCTGAATTATTGATGTAAATAAGTAAAGCCCATCAGAATATATATATTCTACTAAAGCCTCATTTAGCCCAATTAGACAAATAATCAATGCAATAGAAGCGAGAATAACAAACCTTTTAAAAGGCTTCCTGTAAATTCGGTTCATTACCTTTCGAAGCTTAACCTCTTGCCGGTTTCATTGGTGGTGAATTTGCCCTTCATGTAAGCCAGATTCCCTGAAACAATGGTATGGGTAATTTCTGATTGGAAAGTTTGGCCTTCAAAAGGCGACCAGCCGCACTTATACAGCACATTTTGACGGGTAACTTTGTAAGGGTCATTGAGGTTAACTAAGTATAGGTCCGCCCAGTAGCCTTCCCGGATAAAGCCCCTTTTTTCAATATTAAAACAGATAGCAACATTGTGAGCCGTTTTTTGAGCAATCTTTTCTAAACTAATCTTCTTTTGGTGATACATTTCAAAAAGTGCAGAAGTTGCATGCTGCACCAAGGGTCCCCCAGAAGGCGCTTGAAGGTAAGGTTGTTCCTTTTCTTCTATAGTATGTGGTGCATGGTCTGTTGCAATTATATCTATATGATCGTCTAATACACCTTGAAGTATGCCTTCTCTGTCTGTTGCTGATTTTACGGCAGGGTTCCATTTAATCCAATTGCCTTTTTCTGCATAGTCTCGATCATCAAACCAAAGGTGGTGAACACAGGCTTCTGCAGTAATTCTTTTATCCTTTAATGGTGTTGTTGGATCAAACAATCCTACTTCTTTAGCCGTAGAAATGTGCAGGATATGCAGTCTGGTATTGTGCTTTTTAGCAAGTGCAACGGCCATTGATGAGGAAATATAGCAGGCATCTACGTTTCTTATTAAGGGATGCATTGCAGGGGTGATGGCATCGCCATATTGTTCTTTAAAACGAGCAAGATTTTGCTGGATGGTTTGCTCATCCTCACAATGTGTAGCAACAAGCATTGGTGCCTGGCTGAAGATGTTCTCCAGTACGGTTTGATTATCTACCAGCATGTTGCCTGTAGAAGAGCCCATGAAGACCTTTATACCACAAACATTTTTAGGGTCTGTTTTGAGGACCTCATCCAGGTTGTCGTTCGATGCCCCCATGAAAAAAGAATAGTTGGCCAGCGACATTTCTGAAGCGATGCGGTATTTATCTGCAAGGAGTTCCTGTGTTAAAGTGTTCGGTACTGTATTGGGCATTTCCATAAAAGAGGTAATCCCACCGGCTACTGCAGCCATGCTTTCTGAAAAAATATCAGCTTTATGAGTAAGGCCGGGCTCACGAAAGTGTACCTGGTCGTCAATCATTCCGGGGAACAAATGGAGGCCCTCTGCATTAATTTCCTGATCTGCCGACTGGTCGATTGAAGACGCAATTTTTGTAATTATCCCATCTTTAATAAAAAGATCTGCAATAATAATTTGTCCTTCGTTTACAATTGAAGCCGATTTGATAAGAATGGTTTTCATGATCTCAAAATTAGAAAAAATTAGTTGTCATAAAGATTGAATTGAAACTGTTTGCAGCCTTTTGGTTAACATGGTTCTCTGGGCCAGCTTTCTTTGTGAGGAGTAGATTGAGCGGCTCCTCCTACCTGATGATAATAAAGCACCTGCTAATGTTTGGGGTAATTAATTGTCTTTACGTATCGGAAGGCCAGGCGCGGTGGGGACGGTGCAAGGCGACTGCCAAATAAATTTTAAGTAGTTTTGCAAAATGCCGAAAGAATTTGAAGAGTTTAACCTGAACAGACAGCTATTGAATGCTATAGCCGATGCGGGCTTTACAACCGCTACACCAATACAGGAAAAAGCGATAGCGCCGGTTCTTTCTGGTCAGGATATTTTTGGTATTGCAGAAACAGGTACCGGTAAAACTGCTGCATATCTGCTGCCGATATTAATGCAGTTGAAATATGCACAAGGCGATGCACCAAGGGCTTTAATATTAGCACCAACAAGAGAGTTGGCTATGCAAATCACAGAACATGTTAAGATGTTCGCTAAATACACAGATCTGCGCACAGTGGTGATGTTTGGTGGCCTCGGACCCAAGACGCAAATAGAACAGGTTAAGGCAGGGGTGGATATCATAGTGGCTACCCCGGGGAGGTTTTTAGATATCTATTTAGCCAATCACATCAACACCCAATATTTAAAGTTTTTGGTATTGGACGAGGCTGATAAGATGATGGACATGGGCTTTATTGGCTCTATACATAGAATATTAGAAATTGTACCAAGAAAGCGACAGAACCTATTATTCTCTGCCACTATGAGTGATTTGGTACAGAAGATAGCAGGTGACTTTCTAAAAAACCCAACTATCATTGAAGTTGCACAGCAGGCTACGCCAGCAGCATCAGTTACGCAAAGCCTTTATTATGTACCAAATTTCAAAACAAAAATAAATCTGCTCCAGCACCTGCTTAAAAATGTAGAGGAGTTTACGAGGTTGATCATATTCTGTAAAACTAAAACCGTGGCCGACAATATTTTTAGTTTTATTGAACGAAGATTTGGAGCCGATGCGGTGAGGGTGATACATGCCAATAAGGGTCAAAATACAAGAATCAATTCCATCAACAACTTCAAAGAAGGAAACATTAGGGTGTTGGTTGCAACGGATGTAGCATCAAGAGGTATTGATGTTTCTGAAGTAAGTCATGTGATTAATTTTGATGTTCCCATTGTAATAGAGGATTATGTACACCGTATAGGACGAACAGGAAGGGCATTTTCTAAAGGTGATGCGCTCACACTGTGCACGGATGCTGAAAAATATTACATTCAAAAAATAGAAAAGTTAATTAGGCAACAAATACCTGTTGTACCTTTGCCTGAGGAAGTATTTGTTGAAGAAACTCCTTATGAAGAGCGACAAGCAATAAACAGGGCTATCGATGATCAAAAACGTAAAGACGACCCTGATTTCAAAGGTGCCTTTCATGAAAAAAAGCATGCTGCGGCAATAGCTGCTGCGGCGAGAAACAAGACAAACAAACAACCCTCCTGGAAAAAAAAGAAGTTCAAAAGTAAATAAGATCAAAAGTTGAAGGTAAAATTAACCCCCCTAAACATTGTGTCAGCATTGTGCTTAACTGCTACAATACTGCTGCTTATTAATAAACGGGACTTAATAAAGGCTACTCCTGATGCGTTAATTGATCTAATGGCTGGCTTGAGCGTTCTTGCCGGTATAATTGCATTCATCTCAGATCAAATCTTTAGGAGGTTTGTTCCCAGTATAAAGAAACTCTGGATTATTGAAGGTGTTTTGGTCATTTTTATGATCATTTTAATATTTATAATAAAAACAAGTATCCGCTAAATGAAAACAGCAGAAATAAAAATTACAGTAGAACTGGATGATAATAATGTTCCTGAGAACCTTCTTTGGGAATCAACCGATGCGGAGTCACAGGAAAAAGTACCTGTTAAGTCTATGATGCTGGCCTTATGGGACCATAATTACAAAAACTCCATGCGTATTGACTTGTGGACCAAGGATATGCCAGTGGATGAGATGAAAAGGTTTTTCTATGAAACTTTACAAACCATGGGTGATAGTTTCTTAAAGGCAACAGGTGAGAAGCTGATTGTAGAAGATCTTCGTGATTATTGCGCTCACTTTGCCGATAAAATGGGAATCAATACACAAGGATAGAAATGAGAGCCCAGGGCATTACAGGTTCAGCCATTATGGCCGTTGGTGGGATTAGTCCGCTATTACATTTGCCAATTATTGGTAACTGGAATTACTTTGATGTGGATATGAGGCTGGCCATCACATTCTATGTTTTGGTGGCTGTGGGTTTGGTTGGAGCTTTTACTAAAAAAACGGGCCTGATTAGATTTGCAGGCTGGGGAGCCATTGTTTTAGTCCTGATAACTTTATTTGGTATTTATTTGAAGGCGCATGATTCATTCAGTTTCCTTCATTTTAAGAAATTGGTAAATCTTGCTGCGGGTTTAGTAAAGTATAAATGGGGCTGGTATGTGATTGCCGCAGGCGCTTTTATACTTATAACGGTTAGAAAACCTAAGGTTGTGCGTGTCAAATAACAGGAGCTAGTTCTCTCCCAATGTTTTGTGTTTTCTTTTATGTTTAACCTGAATATTTTTCAGGTGTTCATCTTTACTAATAATGCTGATGTTTCCGTCTACTTCCAGCACGGCGAGCTTGACCTCACCAAAATGATCTATACCATGTTCTCTCATCGATTCATGGAGATCGTCATTTGTAATGCCTAATTTACTTAAAAGGGTAAAATCCAGCTTTCCATTGTGTATAAGAATTTGAGGTTTATCGTTGATGAGGTCTCTAAGACTTTTGTTCTTGAAAAGGAATTTTTTGAGGATGTAATTAAGTGTAAACAAAACAGCAGCAGCAACAATACCACCCAATAAGGACGTGTTAGGGCCAACCATTGCATTTTGTACCGCATTACTGATCAGCAAGATCAACACCACGTCCGTAGCATTTAACTGAGAAAGTTCTTTTTTACCGGTCAACCTTATTGCTACCAGCATAAATACATACACTGCAGCACTTCTTAAAGTTATATCCAGATAGGGGTTCATTGCTAAAATTTAAGTTCTGTTTGACCTTTTTGAGCTACTTCACGTTCATGTTGTAATAGCCATTTCTTTCGCCATAGACCCCCGGCATAGCCAACCAGTTTTCCATCGCTGCCAATCACCCTGTGACATGGTATTACTACGGCCAGGTTGTTCTTTCCATTAGCTGCTGCAATGGCGCGTATCGCTAAAGGGTTATGGGCCGAAAACTGAGCATAAGACACGGTGTTGGCATAATCAATAGCTTTCAAAGCCTTCCAAACTTCTTGTTGAAATTCTGTCCCCTTCTGTTTCATAGGAAACGAAAATTCTTTCAGGTCTCCTTTGAAGTATGATTCTAGCTGTAAAGCGGCGGTTTTAGAAAGCGTATTTTCCGAAAGACCGTTGGCGTCTTTATCTGAAAACGTGATCTCAGTAACAAATTCCTCATCTGCAAATATCTTTATTAAGCCAATTGGGCTATCGATAGTTGAACAAAATGCTGGATTCATATTGCAAGAATACTATATCTTTGTTACTTATGCAATTGGCAAAAGAGGTTAAGTTTTTAATTCATAAGGAGATCGTTTTAGAGTGGCGTTCTAAATATGCATTGAACGGCGTTTTGCTGTATGTCGTCTCTACTGTTTTTGTGTGTTTTTTGTCTTTTAAAATCACACCTAATCCCCTTACCTGGAATGCCCTTTTTTGGATCATTATGCTTTTTGCATCAATAAATGCAATAGCCAAAGGCTTTTTGCAAGAGAGCAAAGGCAGGCAGCTTTACATTTATACCCTAGCTAGTCCGCTGGCGCTGATTATTTCAAAAACAATTTATAACGCACTACTTATGGTGCTGCTGACTATCATTGCCCTGGGTTTTTACATATTGGTATTTGATTACGTACCAATCGATCTTGGGTTGTATGTGCTTGCGACAATACTTGGAAGCATTAGCTTCTCGACCATTTTTACAATGGTTTCGGCTATTGCATCTAAGGCAAGTAATGGCGGAATGCTGATGGCTATTTTAAGCTTTCCTGTTATTATACCGGTTTTGATGGTGCTAATTAAGCTCACTAAGAATGCAATAGATGGGTTGGACAGGAGTGTTAGTCTTGATGAAATCGGCTTGCTCTGTATCATAAATGTTTTGGTTGGAACGGTGACTTTATTGTTATTTCCTTACCTTTGGCGCGATTAAACTGAATATAAATGTATAAAAACTGGTGGAAAATTCTGGGTGCTGTGTTGGTGTTTTATTCAACTATATGGGGATTTTTATCAACCGTTCCTGCCCTGCCCTTGTTTAACAATCCATTACAACATTAGTAAAAGTAATCAAAAAACCGAGATTGATTACCTTTTGATTACTTTTTTCAACTACAACTGATTACTTTACTTAATTAATAATCTCACTTTTCTGGGTTTCTAATTGCTTTCAGTTTTTCGCGTATTCGATCCTTGATGGCGTTCCTTTCCGCTTCAATAAGAATTTTAATTTCCTTTGATAATTCTTCTGGATGTATACCTGTAAGTTTAAAGCTTTCCATATTAGATATAGCAGATACAGCAGAGGGTAGATCAACAGCTTGAGTTTTATCCTTAATCATTTTCCAAGCAAAGGATGTCCATTCTTTAAGTGTTTGCATATATAAATTATTTAATCGTAAATGAAAAGTTGAGATAATCAAATAATTTGTAGGATTTAGGTCAACTCGCATAAGTTCCTTGCCACAAAGGCGCAAACAAACAAGTATTTTAATGCTCGTGAATGTTTATTGAAATTGAACATATTTGTTTAAATAATTTGTTGGGCATTTAGCTAATCTTCAATCTGAGCATACTCAATAATCTTACCTTGTTTATTAAATAGGAAGTCTGTCTGAAAAAGAATGCCATCCATTCTATATTTGCATCTGTACATAAAAGAATGAATTTCTTTGCTTTTTAATCTTTCCATTCTAATATTATTATTATAAATTTCTAGGTTAGTTAGTGCTTCATAACCATCATATGAAACTAGATTTTCGTGTAATTTTCTTTGGAAATCTTTATTATTCAATATACTGTCTTTAAACTCCTTGTAATTCGTGATGACAATTGAATTCATAAATCCATTAGGTAAATTAAACTCGTCGGTATAGTTTGGGGTTTCAAATCTAATTGCCTCATGCAATTTTCGTGAGAAAGGATAACTTAACCAATCAATAGAATCTTTTGAAAATCGAGTAGTTGATTCACTCACTAAAGTGTCAATTGTAGTATCTGTCCCTTCACTTTCTGGATCGTAGGATTCAAACACTCTTTCCATTTGAACAGTATGATAATCAGTAATAAATATTGTATCAATAGCATTAAGACTGATAATTTCCAATTTTTTCTTGTCAAGTTTTTTAGCTGTATTATTCAAAAAATTAATGAACTCTAATTTTTTTGGATCTTCTCGTTTGCAAGAAGCTAGAATTATCATTAAAGCTGTTAATAAATATAATTGTTTCATTAGGCAGTTTATTTGGTTATTTTATAAAATAAGAAATAAAGATTTGATCTGCGATTGGAGGATAAGCGTCTTGTATGATTTAAATATTGAAATACTTTTCTAATCAGCAAATCACCAAATCCAGCGTCTTTTCTTTTTCCTCTTAAGATTTTACTATCAGATTTTTCTTTTAATATCCATCTGGTCAAATTTCGGCTTTTGTAAAACTCATGAGGATTGCAATTAATTATGAATTAATCTTCGATGATAAACTTGGTGCCTGCACTAAATGGATCGAGGATAACGATTTCGTTATTGGATAAATAGTTAAAATCAAAACCAAAAGATTGCCTTAAACCATCTATATAAACTCTAACAGTACTACCATCAAATTCGAATGGAGTTGTAATGATGTGGTTCCTTTCAGTAACCTCATATACTATAGCAAAAGAATGTACCCTTTTTTGTTTATGTTCTAGAGCGGTAATTAATAAATAAAAATCGTCCTCAAATTGTTCTTTTTCATTTTCTGAATAAGTTGATAAAAAGAATGATCCAGCCACGCCATTTTCATAAGACACTTTATCTGCGTGAGGTGGTGTGAGGCGTATTCCATAAGCTGTTCCTTGAGCTTCATCATACCCATAGGTATATTTTTCAACCGTAAGGTAGTTTCTTAAATTATACAGGGTGTTATCAACCTGTACAAATCCGTTACCAATAACATTTATTTTAGACATTGATTAAGTTTAGGAATCTAATATAATTATTGAAGCATTGAATTGCAACAAGAGTCAAACTTCATGAATAAAATGCAGTTGAATACTTAAAAGCTGTGACCCCCTCAACATTTTTTATCTTCTTAAACAGCCTTTAAATATATTCTAAAGGCGATAATAGTAGTACCCCCCTCTCTATAGTAAGAGAGAAAAGAGAATAAAGTATATTATGATATTATATATTAGTATGTGTATATGTAAATAGGTTAGAATTATTAATATATAATTAGTTATAATAAACTTGACAAATTTAGTTTCTGGGCTATACTTGCATTACATAGAAAATATTACTTCATTCTGAATGTAGCCACTATTTATATGTGTAGATCGTTCGATCAGCAATTAGTTACTTGAAAATATAGGGCGGGAATAATTACCCCGCCTTCTCATTTGACTGTTGATACGAACATAATGAGAGAGCTACCTACAGCTATAGTAGGAACAAGTACAATGCCTAATTGCAAACTACAAAACATCTATTTACGACTTATAAGTTGTATAATAAAATTAAAGAATTAACTTTTCAAAAATCTGGGGTAGATCCTTATATCCAACAGTTTAAGTACTATTATATAGTACATAAGATCATTGCAGACAATACCTTTCATAAAGGCAATTATGTTGGATGCAAATTAAATATTGATACACTTACAGCCTTATTTGGATGCAGAGATTCTCAATCCTCAGCAATGGTGAATGATTTGGTTAAGTGGGGTATCATTGTAGAAACTGAAAAATTTAAATTTAAGAGGTCGTCAACTCGTTATGCATTAACTGATACATATCTGCATGATAGATATACTATTATGGATGCGCATGTTTCCGATGCTGGATTCATTAAGAAATTAATCAATAGCGATCAAAATGAGATCAATAAAACTTTAAAACAGTTGAAATACAATATTCAACTCTTAACTCTAAATCAGGCAGGTCTAGATTATCTTAATTTTAAATATTCTTATATTTCTTCTTGCATTTCTCCCTCTTCTCTTACTTTAAAAAAGGCGCTTGATCAAAAAACTGCTTTCAATGTATCAAAAACAAAGATTTTAGATCAGAGAGAACCTCAGTTTTTACTGGGGGGGTACGAAGTGGATCAAATTGATTTACCCTTAATACAAATATTGCTAGGTGATTTTAATAGTACCAGACCAGATGAAATGAGCCGTGTTTATAATAATTTAACTAATCTAAAAAGAGAATTTAGGCAGTTCATTGAGTTCAACGGAAAGCCACTAATAATGACAGACGTCAATAGCAGTCAAGTGTTGATAAGTGTTGCAGCAATAAAGAAACAGTATAGTATCAGCTCTGGTAAGGGCTTATTGGGTTTGCCAGACGACATTAAGCATTATCAATCATTAGCTGAATCAGGATTATTTTACGAATTTCTAATGGAGAAAGCAGGGCACAATGGTGATCGTACTAAGTTTAAAAAGCAATTTTTCACAGACGTTTTTTTTTCAAAGGTTGCCAATTGGTCAACACCTATAAAAGATGCGTTTATAAATGCCTTCCCGACGGTTTACAAAATAATCAATGAGCTCAAAGCTAAAGACTACAAGCAGTTTGCAATTAGTATGCAAAAGCTAGAAGCAAACATCATGATAGACACCGTTGCTAAAAAAATGGTTAAGGCTGGTAAACTAGTATTGACTTTGCATGATGCTATCGTTTGTACTAGTGAAGATGATCTTCAATTTGCGGAGCAACTTATATCGGATGCAATGGTAAAGTATGATATATCACCAAAATTTAAAAGGGAAGGCACTGGGGTTCACTTAGAAAAAATCTCTGAAGAATATAATGAGGAATTAGACACAGTTACTTTAATTGTTAATAATGCAACATATCATTTTGCAAATCATAATATTATCCTTTCCAATGTTAGCGAGCAGTCCGAAATCGATGAACTGAGAGAAAAATTAATGGGTTCTCAAACTGGTTCAGTCTATTTCAAAAATAAAATATATGAGTTTGCCAAAGCCATTGATGGAAACGAAACTTTGATATTACTAGTTGCCTAAGATGA
The DNA here is from genome assembly GCA_040385565.1 of Bacteroidota bacterium. Lineage (GTDB taxonomy): Bacteria > Bacteroidota > Bacteroidia > Sphingobacteriales > Sphingobacteriaceae > Pedobacter. The sequence goes on from JAZKHD010000009.1 coordinate 114,327, forward strand.
ATAAAATGAAAGAATTGAGGAGATTGGATAGTTACAGATTTATAAATAAGTGGGGAACGATTTACATAAAAGTCAAAGAAGGTTGGATACTTTCAAATTCTATGGATAGTGGTAATTTGATTCAAGTGCAAAGTGTCAAACCTACTTTTGAGGAATCAATAAGTGATTTATTAGAAGTTCTCTGTTTACTTCAGCAACTTAGACCTATTCTAAAAGTTGTGATGCATTCATACTTATAGATAATTGTTCGCATTATTGGTGATTGGTTGATGCTTATGTATTTTGGTTCCCAGGATTGTGAGCGAATAATTGATGTTATTGATTACTATGAGTACCAGACATGATTGTAATAATCCAAAATTCCAAACGAATTTTTTTTTCTGGAAATTTTTTAAGGGGTCGGTAAATAAGTGTCGGCATTTAAATAAATAGGAAATATATAAGCGGATACGTAATTGCAAGCCGATAATTTGTTGCTGCGGTAAATTTCGGTTGCGGACGTGGTATCGGGGTTTCTAGGTATTTATAAATAAAGAATATGTCAAACAATCCTAGAAATAATAACAAGCCGATCACTACTTTGGACATTCAGTATGTAAGGCTATTTGCTCAAAAAAAAATGCCAATTATAGAAATTGCCAATAGATTAGGAAGAACAGAATTATCAATTGCTTTTATCGCAAGAAACAATAACATAAATATTACAAAATCCGTACGATGATCATGACATCACTAACTAGTGTTCATCGGGGATTTCTAACAATTTAGAGGGTGGGATTGACAGTCCTTTAGCAAGTTCCCAAATGGTAGAAACTGAAGTGTTAATATCTCCTTGCTCTACTCGTGCGACCTGACTTAAGGAGAGTTCGGAAGCAGTAGCGAGTTGTCTTAATGATAATCCACTACTGGATCTATATTTTTTTAGATTCTTAGCCAGTAGCGCAATAGCATCCTTATTTCCGCTTTTGTCACCCATGTTCAAAAATTGTGATAATGAAATTTTAATTCGTACGCACGAATGGGTACATTTGCATTTATATTTATTTAGTATTATGGAAGAATCTAAAAAATCAACCCTGTTAAAGGATTTGGGACAGTTTTCAATTATTATCGTAGTCTTTGTTGTTGGGATGTTTGGGTATGGGGCATATATGAATAGAGACCAGACAGAGAAATATTCAACATCAAATAATAGTGTAGAGACGGATATTGAAAATAATAAGTTAGTTCACGAGGGTAAAGCTAGTAAGGTAGAATGTACTTGGTGCGGTGGGGTTGGTAGAGTAGGTTATGCTGGAGCATCTGAAGCACAAGTACGGCGTACGGGTATGGGTTTAGGAAACTATTGCACAACATGTAGTGGTACAGGAAAGATTGAAGTTAGGAAAAAATAAATTGCTTGCGATTCGTTAAAGTCCCTGCCATTTTAGCTGATGTTATCAATTGATGGACTTACTTAAGCTTTTTTTAGGGAAATTGACATCAGAATGGACAAATCCCATTTAATAATCCACCTATATTATACTATGTATGCGTAGTTATTACCAGGTTTTCATAGGGTTATCGCCAGGTTTTCGGCCTATCTTTCAAGACCTAATCTTCTAATTTTAGTTAATGTATTGATATGTAGATCGGCAAGTTTTGAAATTTCTAAATTTGAAAGAGTACCCATTTTCATGTATTCGAGAGCTTTTACATTTTTTGTTTTAGATAAAAATTTTAAGTTGTCTTCCGATGTGCCTTTTTTTCTTCCGAGAAATACACCTTTGGCTTTAGCGATTATTATTCCTTCTCGCTGTCTCTCCTTTATCTGTACTCGCTCCATCTCGCTGACTGTACCTAAGATACTGATCATCATTTTTGAAATGGCATTTTCACGTCCGTCCACATCTAGTGTACGCAAGCCTTGGTTCACGAATATTATTGGTGTACATTTTTGATTGAATAATTCAATTGTTTTTAATAAGTCCATTAGATTCCTGCCCAAACGATCGATGCTCAATACTGAAAGTGTTGTTATACTTTTCTTTGATAGCAACGCTAAAATTTTTTTCCCCCCTTCTCTTTCGGCAAATGCTATCGAGCCCGAACACTTATCTTCTACAACAATGTCGAAATCTTTTTGATTGATTTTTTGTCGGTCAGAATTTTGAGAAATTGAACTTGTCCTAATGTATAAAATATTCATAAAAATAGCTTGATTGAATTATACCCTAAAATTAGGAAAAACAATTCAAAAATGCAAATTAAGATCCTGGTAATCAAATAATTATATGTTTTAAAAAAAGGTATACCTTAAATTTATTGTTTTAAAATATTTGGAATAAAAATTTAGATATTTATAAAAATTCGTAAGTATGATAAATTCGATTGTTGTAAACAACTTTAGAAGTGTAGAAAAATACAAACTGGTTATCGAAGAGATTTCAGATAGGAAATGCTTTATTTTTTTAGGTAGAAATGAGGCTGGTAAAAGTAATATCCTAAAAGCAATCTCCTTACTGAATCCAATTTATACAATCGATTATGATCTAGATTGTAATAAAAAAGCTAAAAAAGAAAATAAGGACATACGAATTGACTTTGAATTTGATTTAAAGCTTTTAGATAAATTAAAAATTACTTATAAATCTCTAGGGGTACCGAAAGAGCTTTTCGATAGGATTTTAGTAAAGGAAATGGAATATTCTGTTGTTGGCCATACTGATAATAGCGTAATTCGTTCTTTTTTTGTTTATTTTAAAGAGCTAGAACTATCTGGATATGTTCATGACATAAGTAATGATAGAGTTATTTTGGGATCATCCTTAGGGCTGATAGAAGATATGATTAATGAAGATTATTTGAACACGCATTATCGTGACTCTTACAAGATCGTAACAAAGTCTTCTCTTGAAAATATTGTAGAAACAACATATAGAGAGAAAGTAGCTGAAATGATTCCTGAACTTGTATATTGGGAAAATTCGCATCAATATTTAATAAACGAACCAATTGATTTAAACCTTTTTAAGGAGGATTTTACAGTATCAATTACACTATTTAATCTTTTCAAACTGGCAGGAATCGATGATGTTGGCAATAGAGTAGAGGTAGCTATTCGTGAATATGAAGAACGGGCACAGCTTAAGGATGAATTAACAAATGCAATTACTACTCACATTAATAATACCTGGCCTGAGCATGAAGTGAATATTAGAGTAGAAATTGAAGGAGCCATTTGTAGTGTAATGGTTGAAGATAAAGATAATACCCTGCCAAAATACAAAATGGAACAGCGGAGTGATGGCTTCAAACAATTTATCTCAATTTTGTTGAATTTATCAATGAAAAATGATAAACCAAAAATATTAATCCTTGACGAACCCGAGGTCCATTTACACCCGAGTGGAATAAAATATCTAAGGGAAGAATTGTTAAGAATCTCGTCAGAAAATATTGTTATCATTTCAACTCACTCAACTTACATGGTTGACAAAGTCAACATTAATAGGCATTATAAGGTTTATAAAGAAAAATCACTTACACATGTTAAACAACTTGATAAAGAGAACCCATACGAAGAGGAGGTCATATATGAAGCTCTTGGAACTTCAATATTTGAACATGTTCAGCCAAATATGATTCTTTTTGAAGGAAAGACCGATAAAGACGTTTTTGACTCTATTTCAGTAAGATTTAAAAGTGAAATGGAACAAGGTAACGTGGGTTCTTTGTCTACTGATGGTGTTGAAAAAATCCCTCAATATCTAAAATTTATTGACAATAAATTTGTAAAAGGTTTTGTTATTGTTGATTCAGATACCGATGGAAAAAAGATTAAACGGCAGATAATTAAAGATTTCAATACTGCGAGAGTTTTCGAATTAAATGACTTAGTAAATGTTAAACAGAATGCCACGTTAGAAGATTTTTTTCCAAAAGATGTTCTAGAACTTGTGATCGAAACAACATATGGCACAACTATTTTTCTGGATGATACCCCATTTATTAAACAGATTAATGAAATAAATAAGACTTTAAATGGTAAAATTTCATTAAAAGATGTAAAACTCTCATTTGTCAATCATATCCTTAACGATTTAAATACCTTCTCAAAATCTAAATTTAAAGAAAAATACAATTTACTATATAGTTTTGTGGAGGCGGTACATCTAGCAGTTAAATCATCTTCTGAAGTAAAGAAGGATGTTTAGCAATTGTTAATTTAAAGATCAGTGAATGGACAATGTTAAGCTAATATCAGAACTTAAACTGCCCCCTACTTTATTTAAGTATAGATACTACAGAGATTCTGATAAAGAAAAACTTGTTTCACAAAGTGTGAAGTCATTACTGAATAATCAAATTTTTATTCCTTCTGCGGATACTTTTAACGACCCTTATGATTCCGCAATTCCCTTTAGATATAATCCAAATGATTTGACAGAAGAGAATATTTTTAAAAAGTGTCTTGAATTAGCAAAATATAAATACCCAGATGCAACTGATACGGAAGTGCATAAGTATGCATTTGACAACCAACAAAAGGGATTACTCAACAATCCTGATCATATTGATGAATTTGATAGACTTAACTTTGAAAAATCTTGTAGAGACTTCGGAATATTTTGCGTTACAGAAGATTCTTTAAATACTTTAATGTGGTCATATTATGCAGATTCCCATAAAGGAATTTGTGTTGGCTACAATACAGAGAAATTAGTTAGTAGCGAGCTGTTTGGAATGGGGGGGAAAGTTATTTATAGAGATGACTTTCCATACATTCCTCTTTTCCCTGATGAACGGCATCACCATTTTTTAGATTTATTCTATACTAAATGGACAGTCTGGGAACATGAAAATGAATATAGGTTATTGCATACGTATCGTAACGGTAAAGTGCATAACATTGACAGCGAAATTATAAGCGAAGTAATATTGGGTTTTCGCTTCAAGGAGGAGGATAAACTTTTATTTGTCCAACAACTTTTAAATACCTTCCCTAAGGTTAAAATTTATGAAATTTCTTTAAACAAAGATAAATTTGAGTTGAAAAAAAAATTGATTGTCGATGGCTCACTGCTTTTGAATTTCAGGTAATTGTTAGATTGGTGATTTACGTCAACTAAATTGCTCAACTGAATAGTTTTCGTCGGCTAATTTTATATATTAGTTTTTCAGAAACCGTTTAGATAATTCGTTTTAATAAGATGCCTCAACCTAAAAAACCCGTAAAACGTCCCGAACCAAAAGCTCATTGCAATTGGTGTGGTAAAGATTTCAAACAAAGTAATGCGGTGTATTCCAAAGGATTATGGGGTACTTTAACAGGAGGAATCATAGGTAAGACATATTGTTCCCAAAAATGCCTCTCTCAACACCAAAGAGCATAATGATGATCAAAGCTGCATTCTCAAACGCGGTTTGTGAGAAAATTGGTTATTATGTTTATATCTTAAAAAATCCAATTAGCCAGAGCATATTCTATGTTGGTAAAGGAAAAGGCAATCGTCTTTTTGAACATTTAAACTGTGCCCTAGAAGATTTTTCAGACAGTATTAAATATAATATCATCCGTGAAATTATCACAAATGGATTTCAAGTTGAGCATTATATTTTAAGGCATGGTTTAACTGAGGAAATGGCTTTAGAAATTGAATCGGCATGTATAGATCTACTTGGTTTGGGGAATTTAACTAATAAGGTTGTAGGTCATAATACTTGGGAAAGGGGAATGAAAAATATAGATGAGATAATTCAATTCTACGATTCCCGACAAATCATTATTGAAGAGCCTGCAATTATTATCAACATAAATCGCCAATATAAACGCCATATGTCAGCGGAAGAGCTATACAATGCTACAAAGCATAGATGGAAAGTAGGAGTAAAGAGAAACGATGCAAAGTATGCAATTGCATCTTTTAATGGGCTTGTAAGAGAAATTTATAAAATTGAGAGTTGGAACAAATGGGAAGATGGAAGATATGAGTTTTTCGGAAAGATCGCTGATGACGATATAAGAGATAAATATATAAACCAGTCGTTGGAATTATACATTAAAAAAGGCAGCCAAAATCCTATTAAATACTGTGGACTTTTTTAATTTTCGTTGGATCTTTATAGAATGTCACTCGTCACAGTTTTTGATTTCTAATAGTCGTTATAATCAAGCTAATCGAGAATGAATAAGAAATAATTAGAGTACTAACATTCAAATTTCCCGAACAAAAATTTGATAGGTGTTTGGTTTCACTTCACCCGATATTCTGATGGTAAAACAACCGTCACTGTTTTTTACATCGATAATGTTATCTAGTTCTCCTTCAATAATTGAATAATCAAATTTGAGGTTGCCAACCATTGGTGGTGCATTTTCTATTATATAAGTTGTGATGTTAGTTTTTCCATCGTAGGTTCCACAACCTTTTAATACTTCATTAAAATTCATTATTTTGATATTTTTATAAAATTGCCCAAAATTCCAAGGTGATAATTACCAGAACCTTTATATGGTTGGCCTAAGCTTTTTTTAATAAAGTTATTTGAATCCAACTTTTCATTTAAATAAATCGAAAAGAAAAAGCTAGCAAATCTTCTGCTATTTGATGCCTCATCTGGTAGTACAACGTTCCATTATTTTAAGCCAAGGTTCATCACCTCACATCATAAAGTTATAAGAAATCAGTAATATTGAATTCATTAAATGTATCTGGAAACTCTTTTGAAGTTTCAATAAAAATAATGTTGCTCTTCAAACTATATCTTGACCTCACTTCAGGATAAATCTCTTGTTCTGGGTTAGTTAACTCAATTTTCCTGTTATAGGTTGGCCTAGCCACTAACTGGTAATTTTGATTTTCTATATTATCAATATCCACTTTATCATATGAGTAGAATCCTCGTTTTGCCATGTAAGTAAAAGATTCAAAATAGCTCTTTTGATCGGTGAAATTATTTCTAATTAGATCGCTATTCACGATAACCTCAAAAACCCTTCTATATCTATATACCTTTCTAATTTGCTCATCAAAGTTCACTTGAGTTTGACCTAATTTAGCAGGAAGAATACTGCCTGCAGTAGCTATATGTATTAACTTATGGCCATCAAATAGAAGTACATCAAAATCATTATTCAACTGTTCGACTATAGAATATGGCATAGCTTAATAAAATGTTGATTTACAAATGTGACATTTTTCTTTTACTTGCATTGTCCTTGGTCTATAGGCTTTGGAAAGGGATATATCTTTTAATTCAATACTATGAGAAATATAAATGTCGTTAGAAGCATTCACTTCTGCACAACATCCGACTGATGATCCATTCACATTTTCGCCAATCTTTCCGAAACTCAGTAATTTGTCTTTTAATTTCAGATAAAAGCCATTTTCTGCAATAAAATTTCCTGATGTGCTAAGGTTCTTGGAACCTAAATACTCTGCACCGCAAACCACAGCAACTGATTTTTTCTTTTTTATATTTACATGAAAATCTGTCGCATATTTAATAACTTCATCTTCTAAATGCGTTGAGGCCATGTTTATTCTTGTTATTTTATCGAATTGTTTTATCCAAGTTAGAGGGTTATACCAATTGTTTTGTTACAAAGAGCGGATTATGATCAACTGACTGTTGGCTACATTAATTTTATTTTTTAAATCACACTAGATAGCCATTAAAATGCATTTAGAGGCGGGTTGTTACTAACTCCTACTTTAAAAAATGTCAGTTATTTAAAATTGTTAACAATTAAATACTTTCCCTATCCCCTTAAAACGAAACAGTTAGCTTTTCTGAGGCTGTTTTATGATATTATTCTGATGTTTTAGAAATCGGATTTACCACTTCTGTTAACAACTTCGTTCGACAGAAAAGCTCTCATGCCCTACATTTGTATAAGAAACAGAAAGCCAGTGCTCTAACACTGGCCTTCATAATAAATGTTTCGACAAGCAAATTATGGTCAAATTTAATTATCGAGGGGAGAATGGAGCTAGGCTCATGTTCTCCTTACAATTCAAAAGTAATAATAACTTTGAATTTATGTATGAAAACTTCTGCACAGTTTTTATAGTTTTACTACCTGAATTGCTCTGGATGTTAAGACATTTGAAGTTAGTTCCTCAAAGTTTCTTTATGTAAAAGCTCGTCTAGAACTTGTTTTACAACTATTTTATCAGAGCCTTACTATTGTTGTAGGGCTTTCTTATTGTTTAACATATTCTAAAACTGATGTTAATAACCTAATTACTTTATGATCTAATTTTTTTGTCTTGAACTAATGTTCTTCAAGATGACAATGTTTATTAATGTTATTATTAGTTGAAACAGTTATGATGCTAGCTTGTATGATATCCAAAACTACTTTCTATATATTTCTTAAGGTCTTCAATTTTACTAACTGCTAAATCAAAATCTTCTGTGTTGAAATGCAACCTTGACCCCTCATTTTTAAGTTTCATTAACTCAATAGTTCCATCTGGTAAATGTTCGCTAATAGCATCATCTATTATAACAAAGTGAGCTAAAATATTCCTTTGTTCAATTAAAAATCTCAAGTCTTTAAGTAGAGTGGGGTAATTTTCAGACAAGTCGACACTTTTAGATTTACACAGATGCGATAGAATGTCTACTTTGTTTCCAAAAGTTATCCGTTCATTGCCAAATATTAACAACATTAATTCTTTCTCTTTAGCTGCATTAGAAGAAAAATAGTGTGCGAGGTAGAAATCAACTGTCCTTTCTAGCGTAATCATTTTGTTAATTACCGTCCCCCTATAAAGAGTCGCATATTTATTAATTTCCTCGTTTGTCATGTTCTCATTTGCACTAAAGTATAAAATTTCTTTTGCTAAAATCAATACGTTTTACTTTTCACCAGTTGTTGCCAGTATGATCGCAATAGATGTCTTTATTGCTGTTGATTTTATAATAGGTGTTTGGGTTACCAGAAGAAAAGATGAAGCCATTACAAGCAAAAAAATAATAGATACAGTAGGTAAGAGTACTACATATCTAATAGCTTTAGTTGTCGGGCATATTTTTGAATTGGATTTCTTAGGAGGCGTAATTCCGATGATGAAAATACTAGCTCTCTTTATTGCAACAGTAGAAATCAAAAGCATTTTCGAGAACCTTGGAGCTATAACTAATTTAGATTTCTGGGAACTAATCAAGAAAAAGCTTAGTCAAAATGAAGAAAAGAAAGATTAATGTTTTAACTTTTGATTAGGCTTTGCAGGATAGAACTTCCATCGATTATTACAATCGGAACATCTTGCAAGATTCAGTTTTCTAAATAATAAATATTTTAAGCCATTTAATAGACTTATTAATAAGCATGCGATTATTAATAAAGTTCCTAGGATAAAAGCTGGGGTAAAAATTAGCACCAAAAACGACAAGACGAGAACTATTACCATAATAAATATTATAACTAATCGAAACTCCTGCGTGCTAGTTTTAATGTTTATGCTGCAACAGTTTGGACATTGTAATTGTTCTTGCATGAGTTCTTTGTCACTTTAAATATAAGCAGATTTTAAACATTCTTTCAACATCATTATGGATACTAAAATACTTAGCATAATTTTGTAGTATGGTTGATATGTTTCGAAGTACTATTGGTGTTGCTCTAAATAATTGGGCACTGCAAAATAAATATTTGAGACAGGCTTTGCCAGAAAAGGTTTTGTTATTTGAGATAGATACTGATTCAATAATTGTATTCCTCGATGTATTAGCCGACAACTATAAAAATAAATTCATCTACGCTAATTATACCACATATTGCAAGCAGTTACAAGAAAAGCTTGTTGAGATAATACAAAGACAGGTGGCATTATATGACTACGCAGAATACAAGTTTCAATTTAAATATCCTTTTCGAGAAACACTTTTGGTTCAGGATATCGTGATCATTAAGAAATAGTTAGTTGAATGATAAATTTTTAAATTCAATTTATGGAAGACAGTTTTGCTCTCTTTACAATAAATTTTTTGGGATACTGGTTAAGGATAACTAAACGATATGTAGTCAATTTCTTTAGTAATATTCAGGAAATGGATAAGACGAAAGAACTCAAAAAGATTAAATTTCATGATGAGATTAATAAATACATTGGATTGGTCGTTCTTGTCTCAGTCCTATACATTCTAGTAGTCTTAATTTAGAAAAAAATCTCAATTCAAAGTATATATGGAGAAGCCAACAAACCTTTTTAAATTATGGCGTGCTAATGGTGGAACCTTGCCATTTACAGTAATTAAAGACACTTGGAGTGACAGACATCATCTTATCGTTCATAAAATTGAAATATTAAAGTGGCCTTATGGTAATTCCTATGGTCAATATTTCTTTAAGGGTGATGCAGGGGAGGAAAGCGAACTTATAAGATCATCAGGAACTGGTTCTTGGTTTTTGATAGAGCGTTAATAAAAGGTTATTTATCAATTTTAGATTCCAAAATCTAGCACCCGTATCTTATGGGTGGAATTCACAAAATCTTTCAAATTTCTTAGATATGTTTGAGTCTGTCTTTCCATAGTGTGACCATTTTTTACCTGTACTTCTGCAAAGGACATATTTTCATAAACTATCTCGTGAACATTTGCAGTATGCTTTAAACCGTATTTTGTGAACCCTCGATCTTCCATTCCCAAGTCTGCCATCATTGTTTTAAATGAATAACTTATATTATCATGATTATACATTCTTTTCCCAATAAAGCCTATTCTATTTCTTTTTGAATAACTAATAAAGTAGTCACTTTGATGATCCAATGAATTAAAATCAATAGATGTTGATGTTAAATGGTGATATAGTGGAGGATCAATAGTGATAATCCTTTCAACTCTTGTTTTACTCTTAGCTGCAATAAGATTTATAACTCTATTCTGCATATCAAAATCCTTCAATTGTAACCTGCATATTTCTTTCGGTCTCATATGAGCGTAGTATATCAACAGTAGAAAAGTTAAATAAGGTGGTTTTCTGTATTGCTTAACGTAGGCTACAACCTCTTGAAATTCCTCCACAGTCATAGCCTTATGAATTAAGCTATCCTGAGACTTAAGGGCTTTTCCCGTGTTAACATCTTCCATTACACTATAAGGAAGTACTCTTTTTTTCTTTGTCCAAAAGTTTAGCAAGAAGGCTAGCCGATCTTTATATTCGTTCACAGTTTTAACTGTTAGAGGTCGTTTAGTCTTTGGACTTACAAACCTTAACATATAGCCAATGTAGTCCTCGATCATTAATGCATCTATTTTATCAATTGTTAGTTCAGATAGACCTTTTAATGTCAAGTAGTTCTTGAAAAATTTAAGACCAACTTCATAATTTTCAATTGTTTTTTCCTCTACATAGGGTTTTCTGCTAGAAATATATGTGTCTATCGCAAAATGTACTGTTGGAATAGTTTCTGCTTGCTTTTTATCTTCAAACGTTTTACCATTGAATACTTTACTTTTCAGCAAATCGTGTATTTCATTATATAATGCTTTTGTTCTTCTGTCTTTTATAGATTTTGTAATTTCTGGGTCGTTTAAGCCTTGCTTAAACTTGATTTGTTTGCGTTTGCTGGCCTGTCTGTAATAGAAATAGATAAAATTCTCTTTACCTTTACTAATTAATAAATTTGAACAATTCGGGTTTAAAGGATAAGTTGTTACTTTTGCACTCATGATTACTTTGTTGATTACTTTTAAATAATTCGGTTAATTATGAGTTGCAACAGATTGATAAACAGTAATAAAAAATCAAATCTTACCTTTGGCGCGATTAAACTGAATATAAATGTATAAAAACTGGTGGAAAATTCTGGGTGCTGTGTTGGTGTTTTATTCAACTATATGGGGATTTTTATCAACCGTTCCGGCTTTACCGATATTACATGAAAGCATCAGAAACCTTTACTTCCATGTTCCTATGTGGTTTGCAATGATCGTTCTCTTTACCATTTCAGTAATTAACAGCATAAAATTTTTAAGAAGTAATGATCCAAAAGATGACATCAAGGCTGTAGAAAGTGTTAATGCTGGAATCATTTTTGGAATTCTGGGAATTGTAACCGGAGCAATTTGGGCCAAGTTTACATGGGGCCAGGCCTGGAGTTTTGATGTTAAGCAGAACTTTGCTGCAATAGCCTTACTGCTTTACTTTGCTTACCTGATTTTGCGCAATGCGATAGATGAGGAGCAAAACAGGGCCAAGATTTCTGCCATATACAATATCTTTGCTTTCCCGATAATGGTGGTATTGTTATTTGTGCTGCCTCGATTGGCAGATTCACTTCACCCCGGAAACGGTGGCAATCCAGGATTTAATGCTTATGACCTTGACAGCAGAATGAGGATGGTATTTTATCCAGCCTGCCTTGGATGGATATTAATTGGCTATTGGATTTATACTTTGAGGTATAGGCTTAGGGCTCTTGAGAAAAACAGTATTTAAGATATTACAGGATGAAAAAAAATATAATTACCCTATTATTACTACTCTTATCTGTGCAGTTATTTGCGCAGGCACAAGAGCCTTCACTGTCTGACAGCGTCTATGCTTCAGGTAAAATCTATGTTGTTGTAGCGTGCGCAGGCCTGATTTTACTAGGAATACTTTTCTATCTCTTTTCAATAGACAGAAGATTAAAAAAATTAGAAAAAAAATAAGCGTCTAAAAACTTATTTTAAATCACACAATCGGCCTTTTTAGTTGTTTTATCGGGTAGTGTGACGGTTACACTAAGGGTATTGGCATTTGCATTAATCATTTTTTTTAATGCAATTTTGCAGCCGTAAATAATAACTTATTTCATTCATAAAAAACAACTAATGGCTAATACAGCAAATGAGAGCAATTTTTTTGCAGACGTATGCAAGAATTTTGACAGTGCAGCGCGCTTTACTTCACATCCTGAAGGTCTACTTAATCAAATAAAAGCTTGTAACAGTGTTTATCGTTTTCAATTCCCAATCCGCAGGGGCAATGGGTTTGAAGTAATTGATGCATGGAGGGTAGAACACTCTCATCACATGAGTCCGACTAAAGGTGGTATACGCTATAGCGATATGGTAAATGAGGATGAAGTGATGGCCTTAGCGGCGTTAATGACGTACAAATGTGCTATAGTTAACGTGCCTTTCGGGGGTGCAAAAGGAGGTATATGTATCAATCCTAAAAACTATTCAGTTGCCGAATTAGAAACAATTACCCGCCGTTACACAACTGAGTTGATTAAAAAGAATTTCATTGGTCCGGGTATTGATGTTCCTGCTCCAGATTATGGGTCAGGTGAACGTGAAATGAGCTGGATTGCAGATACATACATGACAATGAACCCGGGACAGCTTGATGCACTTGGATGTGTTACCGGTAAACCGATTGCCTTGCATGGCATACGCGGACGTAAAGAAGCTACAGGCAGGGGAGTTGCATATGCTGTTAAGGAGTGTGTTAACGTACCGGAAGATATGGCTAAGATTGGTTTTAAAGCCGGATTAGCAGATAAAAGGGTAATCGTTCAAGGCCTGGGAAATGTGGGGTATCACTCGGCAAAATTCCTGGCAGAGTTTGGTGCTACCATTGTCGGACTATGTGAGTTTGAAGGTGCCATTTATAATGCAAATGGTTTAAATGTTGACGAAGTTTTTGCCCACAGGAAAAATACCGGCTCTATTTTAGGGTTCCCGGGTGCGCAAGACTTCAAAAATTCTATGGAAGGTTTGGAGCAGCCATGTGATATTCTAGTACCTGCTGCTTTGGAAAACCAACTTACTGTTGCTAACATCAAAAATATTAAAGCTAAGATCATTGCTGAAGGGGCAAACGGTCCAACTACACCTGAAGCTGAATTACTTTTCACAGAAATGGGAGGGATCATAATTCCAGACATGTATTGTAACGCAGGTGGTGTGACTGTTTCTTATTTTGAATGGTTAAAGAACCTTTCGCATGTGGCATTTGGCCGTATGGAAAACCGTTATGCAGAAAACTCAAATGCAAACCTGATCAATACGTTGGAAAGTCTTACCGGTAAGAAAATACCTGCTGAAAATCGTTTAATGATTGTTAAGGGTGCTTCAGAAATGGAATTGGTAAACTCTGGTTTAGAGGATACCATGATGCATTCATATCATGAAATTCGTGAAAACTTAATCACCAAACCGGGAGTTGAAACCTTAAGAACTGCTGCGTTTGTAGGTTCAATAGATAAAATTGCTGTTTCTTATATGAACCTTGGCGTTTGGCCATAAGGGTTAAAATAGATATAAAAAACCGCAGCAACCTTGCTGCGGTTTTTTTGTGTCAGCATATTGCTATTTAATTCATCACTAAAATCCGCAATACTGCGATATCGTATATTCTATGATGAATAACTTAAAATACTTATTGGTTCTAGTCTGTATAACGCTTTTATACTCCTGTAAAGAAGGTCAGAAATTAGAAAGTAAAGATGGTTTCGCAGTAGTTCCTGCTCCTAAAAAAGGTGAATCAGTAGCTACATTTTCCGGAGGCTGCTTTTGGGCAATGCAGGAGTGTATGATTGAACTTAAAGGGGTTAATAAAGTGATTAGTGGTTATGCCGGAGGAACAACTAAGAATCCATCTTATGATGATGTTACCAGTCAAACAACCGGGCATGCCGAATCAGTTCAGGTATACTACGACCCTTCTGTTATCACTTATGATCAGTTGGTGAATGCTTTTTTCCATGCTCATGATTCCACACAGGAAAATGGACAGGGTCCGGATATTGGATCTGATTATCGCTCAATAGCTTTCTATCGAAATGCAGCGGAGCGCGAAACTATTGAAAAAGTTATCACAATGGTTAATTCTGACGGGGCTTACCAGCATCCTGTTGTGACAGAAACCCTGCCTTTTACAGTTTTCTATGGTGCAGAATCTAATCATCAGGATTATTATAAAAGAAATGTGTGGGAGCCCTATATCAGGAACGTCTCTAAGCCGAAAGTCATTAAGTTGCGCAAGGCATTACCGGGATTAATAAAATCCAATTATCTGGATTGATTGTCAGAGAACTATCAATAAACGGGCATTGTATTGAATTGAATATTCGTAAAAGATTATCAGTGGGTATATTTTTTATCTTTGTACAATCTAAAATCCAAATAGAAAGATGAAAAAGAGTGCAATCATCGGATTAATTACTATAGCAATCTGTGTTGGCTTCCTGGTAAGTCTTAATGCTGATACCAGTAGTTATTCAACTTTTACGGAAGCCGCAAGGGAGTCCAGAGAATTTCATGTGATGGGATACTGGGAAAAAGTAAAAGGCACTTACTATGATGCACAAAAAGATGCCAATCACTTCGCTTTTTACATGAAGGACCAAAATGGTTCTGTTAATAAAGTGGTTTACAGCGGCACAAAACCTCAGGACTTTGAACGGTCGGAGAAGCTGGTGCTAATTGGAGAAATGAAATCGGGTACTTTCTACGCCTCGAAAATATTGATGAAATGCCCTTCTAAATATAACAATGACCTGGTTGAAGTAAAACAGGACGGAAAAGTGGAAAAATACAATTAATCTTAATGGATATTCAGTTTATTGGAGAGAACCTCCTTCCGGGTAAAATCGGCCAGTTTTTTATTGTCCTGGCTTTTGGAGCCTCATTGCTATCGACAATCTCTTATTATTTTGCTGCTAAAAATGAGAACACTGCAGATGTTTCCTGGAACCGTTTAGGAAGGATTTCTTTTTTCGTAAACTGGATAAGTATCATCGGCATCGGTGCCACACTATTCTTTTTAATTCTAAAACATTACAATGAATACTACTACGTTTACTCGCACTCCTCAAAGGAATTGCCTGTATACTATATTGTTTCCGCTTTTTGGGAAGGACAAGAAGGTAGTTTTTGGTTATGGGCGTTTTGGCAGTCAATCTTAGGTGCTTTACTGATTTGGAAAGCGAAATCCTGGGAAAACGGGGTGATGACGGTTGTGGCTTTTTCTCAAGTATTCTTAACATCAATGCTCCTTGGAGTAGAGATTTTCGGAGAACGGATCGGAAGTTCTCCTTTCATCTTAATGAGGGAGGCCGTAAACCTAAAGGAGATGGCACCTGTGGTATTTGCCGATCCAGAAAACTTTAAAAATTACCTGAAATTTATAACCGATGGGAGGGGATTAAATCCTTTACTTCAAAACTACTGGATGGTCATACATCCACCTACGCTGTTCCTTGGTTTTGCCAGTATGATCGTTCCTTTCTCGTATGCTGTTGCAGGCATCTGGTTAAAAAAATATAAAGAATGGATTAAGCCTGCAATGCCATGGGCGCTTTTTGCGGTAATGATACTGGGAACCGGTATTATAATGGGCTCGTTCTGGGCTTACGAAGCACTTAATTTTGGCGGCTTTTGGGCATGGGACCCTGTTGAAAATGCTTCTATAATACCATGGCTAACCTTAATTGCCGGAATTCACGTTATGATTGCATTTAAGAATACCGGTCACGCTTATTTTACTGCAATAGTATTGGTCTTTCTAAGCTTTATCCTTGTGCTTTATGCCTCGTTTTTAACGCGTAGCGGTATTTTGGGTGAGACATCAGTACACGCCTTTACAGATCTTGGAATGTTCGGGCATTTGATATTGTACAATGTTGTGTTTTTGCTGATTCCGACAATTCTATTGATAGTTAGGTGGAAAAGCCTGCCGATAACAAATAAAGATGAAGAGACCTATTCCCGTGAATTTTGGTTGTTCATTGGCGCTTTAGTAATTACTATTGCTTGTATCCAGGTTATTTTTGTTACCTCTGTCCCTGTATTTAATGCTGCATTCGGAACTAACTTTGCTCCGCCAATCGATAAAGTAAAATACTACAATCAATGGCAGGCACCTTTTGCTATTTTGGTTACCATCATTTCTGGTTTTACCCAGTTTATGAAATACAAAAGAACAGATGCCCGTAAATTCTATAGTGGTTTGCTGGCTACTGTCTTATTTTCGGCCATAATCACTGCTGGCTTTGTGTACATTACGCATGTATATCAGAACCTGATGTTCATTTTGCTTACTTTCAGTTGTGTATTCGCTATAGCATCTAACGCAAAAATTCTTGGAATTGCTTTTGGAGGTAAGAGAAAATTGGTTGGGGCAGCTGTGGCCCACATAGGGTTTGCACTTTTGCTATTGGGCGCTTTAGTTGCTGCGGCCACTAATAAGCCAATCTCATTGAATGCATCGAAATTCATTCCTGTACAAGATTTTGAAAAGGCAGAAAAGCCAGGTGAGAACATTGTATTATACAAAAATGAGCCAAAGAAAATGGGCCGTTATACGGTAACCTACACTGCCGATACCATTGTGGCACCTAATACAATTTATACCCTGAACTTTAAGGTTATCGATGATAAAACCGGTGATATAAAGGAAGATTTTAATTTAAATCCTCATGTTCAGTCCAATGAGAAAATGGGGCTGATCGCATCTCCGGATACAAAACATTACCTCACGTATGATATTTACACCCATATTACGAGTGCTCCGGCAGAAAAAGCCGCATCTCATGAGGAGCATGAAGGTCATAGTGAGGAAGAAAATTATAAAGCGCCTAGAATTGCAGTCCTAAGCGTAGGTGACACTTTGCACACCAGCAGTGGGGTGCTAACAGTTAAAGCACTAAATACTAAGCCATCAGCTAAAAATCTGGTTCTTTCTGAAGGAGATCTTGCTGTTGGGATGCCAGTGGAAATAAATGTTAGCGGTAAGATTTATAAAGCAGAGCCAATATTTCTTGTTAAAGGAAACAACGTGTTTGATTTTGCCCGTAACATTGATGAACTTGGGTTGAGACTTAGATTTACCAAGGTATTGCCAGATCAGGGAAAGGTAGAGCTTCAGGTATACGAAAAGCCACAACAAGCTAAGGACTGGGTGGTTTTCAAATCTATTGAATTCCCTTACATCAATTTATATTGGGCGGGTACCATCGTAATGGTAATTGGCTTCCTGATCTCCATATTCAGGAGGCAAAAAGAAGTGAAAACTGCATAGATGAATATCAGTTTTATCGGATCGGGTAATGTTGCCACACACATGGCTGGAGCGCTCAAAGATCAAGGGCATAACATACTTGAAATTTGGAGTCTGCACTATGATAATGCCAAGACTTTAGCCGATAAGGTTGAAGCGACAGCGGTATTGGATCTTGAAGATTTTGATCAATTTGCAGACCTTTATATTATATCTGTCAGTGATGATTCAATTGCAGAAGTTCAACACAAACTACACGCTGTCAGTGGCCTTGTAGTCCACACATCTGGCGCTACCGATATCAACATTCTTTCTTCTATTGCCAATTACGGGGTGATGTACCCTTTACAAACCTTTTCGAAAGGCAAAAGACTGGACTTTAAGAATGTGCCCGTTTGCATCGAGGCATCTGATCCTAAAAGTTTAGAGACTTTAAAAACCATAGCTAATGAAATAAGCAACCATGTTTACGAAATAGATAGTCAGAAGCGGAAAACGCTCCACCTGTCAGCAGTTTTTGCCTGCAATTTCGTCAACTACATGTATGCAGTAAGCAGTAAATTGCTTGAAAAGAGTAACATCGATTTCGATATCCTAAGACCACTCATTTTGGAAACCGCCATGAAGGCCCAAATTGATATGCCGGGAAACATACAGACAGGTCCCGCTGTAAGGGGAGATAAAAAAACAATTTCTGATCACCTCAATCTACTGGCAGACAATCCGGAGTTGAGTAACATCTACCAAACATTAACTGAAGGCATTAAAAAAAACTGGCAATAGTTACTATTGCGGTTTTTCGTGCTTATTTTTGCGACACAAATTATGAGTATTTATAAATTAAGAATAAATTTTGAAGAACAAGGCAAAGAACCAATGGAACTTCCGATAGCGGGAGGAGAATCAGTTCTTGATGTTTGTTTAGATAATAATATAGAATTGCAGCACAATTGCGGAGGTGTTTGTGGTTGCAGTACCTGCCATGTGTACGTGTTGAAAGGCATGGATAACATTCAGGAAATCTCTGATAAAGAAGAAGACTTCATCGACAGGGCTGTAAGACCAAAAATCTCTTCCAGGTTGGGTTGTCAATGTATAATAATTGATGGAGACATCGAAGTAATGATACCGGATCAGTCTGAATTTCTGGGCCACTAACAACAAATATTTAAGACATGCAAGATAAATTTGCTTTACCTATACACTGGAGTGATCATGAAGACATTGCCCAGGAATTGTACGAAAAATTTGGTGATGAGTTTAATGAGGCCAAGATTTACCGAATTAGGTTCACCGAACTAATTGGTTGGGTACTTGAGCTTCCCAACTTCAAAGGTACACGCGAAGAAAGTACAGAAGGTCATCTTGAACAAATTCAGTCTGCCTGGGTGTACGAATGGCGTGATAATCAAGATTAGATATGTTTTTGCAGAAGCTTAAGGAGGTAACGACTTTTATATTCGATGTGGATGGCGTGCTGACCGATGGAACCATCCTCGCGTCAGACTCTGGAGAGTTGCTGCGGACATTTAATATCAAAGACGGTTATGCGCTTCAGCTTGCTGTTAAAAAGGGTTATCTGGTTTGCATCATATCTGGAGGAAAAGGCAATGCGATGCAGAAGCGTTTCGAAGCTTTGGGTATCCAGGAGATTTTTTTAGGTGTTTCTGATAAGGTCGAGGTTTACCAGAGTCTACTGGAAAAATACAAAATAAGTGCCGCGGAAATTCTTTACATGGGAGATGATATTCCCGATCTAAAGCTTATGAAATTGGTGGGAATACCAACTTGTCCGGCCGATGCTGTTCCCGAAATTAAAGCCTGTTCACTTTACATATCTCCATCACCCGGCGGAAAAACTGCAGTTAGGGATGTCATTGAAAAGGTCCTGCGCGTTCAGGAAGAATGGTTTGACGAACAACCATCTGCCGCCGATTCTGGTAAATAAAAATAGGATGGATTGCAACGTGTATGTTACACATCGCAATTAAACCAAGTTGTAGATCCCCTCTCTAATCACTACAAAACAATTAAACTTTCTAAATATCTTAATCGATTAAAAAACAGAAGTATGAAAAGATTATTTTTTATCTGCGGATTATTGTTCAGCGTAGTAACGTTTGCACAGGCACAGGATGGACAAGGTGGTGGCCGCGGACCAGGTGGTACTCCAGAGGAGCGCGCTAAAAGGAATGTTACAATGGTAGCTGAGAAATTGAAACTTACAGAAGATCAAAAAACTAAAGTAACAGCAATTTATCTTGAGCAAAACGCTAAAATGAGAAAGTTACGTGATTCAGTAGGTGACGACAGAGATGCGATGAGAGCTGTAATGACTAAACAAAACGATCAGACCGACTCAAAAATTGATGCTTTGCTTACAGCTGAGCAGAAAAAGCTTTTTACAGCCTACAAAGAAGAGCGTAAAGAAATGATGAAAAAGCGCATGGAAGGCGGTGGCCGTCCTGCAGGAACAAAATAATTGAACGTGTGTCATTAATAAATGATACTGTTTCATAAATTAATTGAACTTGTTTCATAAATAATAGAAGCGACTTATGGTCGCTTTTATTATTTTAGCGCCATGTATAAGCAAACACTACCGATTATTCTCGCATCTAAATCGCCACGCAGACAAGAGCTTCTTAAGGCGATGGGTTTGGATTTTAAAGTGGTTGTAAAGGATGTTGATGAGAGCTATCCACCTGATCTGCTCCCGGCTGAAATCGCAGTTCACATCGCAGAGAAGAAAGCCGATGCTTTTTTAGATCATAGCTTCAATAATATCGTGGTAACTGCCGATACCATCGTAGCCTATCAAAGTCAAATATTGGGTAAGCCGGCGGATGCGACACATGCAAGAGAAATTCTTCAACTACTTTCTGGTACCAACCATCAGGTGTATACAGGCGTCAGTATTTCTTACAATGGTATTGTTGCATCATTCTATGATGTGACGGAAGTTTTCTTTAACAAACTCTCAAGCGAGCAAATCGATTACTACATAGCAAATTTTAATCCTTTCGATAAGGCTGGTGCCTATGGTATTCAAGACTGGATCGGCTTAATAGGTGTCGAAAAAATTATAGGTTCTTATACCAATGTTATGGGGCTGCCGACTGAAAAATTGTATAACGCGCTATTAAGTATTTGATATCAGACCGTGTAATACACCCATTTTTAAGTCGTTTCTACATAAACTAAGCTTTTCAATACCTGCCATTGAGATTACGAAATTTGTAATCAGCGATGCGATTACAATCATGTCTACACGCAACTTGACCAAACCTTCAAAAGTCTCCCGCTCTTCATGCGTTGAATTTATCAGTTTAGCTGCTAAATCAAAATAGGCGGGTAAACCTATCTGACCATGTGTGTTCGAAGATTTATCTGCACCGCTGCCAGTCATTACCGCGAACGTTTCGAAGGCCCCTGCCGAGCCAATTAGATGCCGGGGGCGAAATTCAGCACATGCTTTTTTCAAATCAACCGATTCGGTCTCAAGCTTAGAAAATATTGCCTGCTGATCATGTTCGCTGATGGGATCTGAATGAAAATATGCCTGTTGCAACCTGGCAGCCCCCAGATCATAACTTCTTTTCCAGAGGATCTTTTCTTCATCACAGATGATGAATTCTGTGCTGCCTCCGCCAATGTCCATGATTAACGAGATAGAGCCGATTAATCCGGTCGCCTTTACGCCCTGATAAATAAACTCAGCCTCCGTATCTCCGCTTATTACGTTAATCTCCAAACCTGTTCGGTTCTTAGCTTCAGCAACAAAATCCTTCCCATTGGTTGCGCTCCTAACTGCAGACGTGGCGATCGCGCTTAAATGTTCAACCTGGTGTCTATCAATTTCGCGCTTAAACGATGTCAATGCATCTATGCCTCTGGCGAAGGCTTCCGGAATGATGATGTTATCATTTATTCGCCCCTCACCAAGCTTAACGGGTAGGTTAGTTTTGAAAATCACATCAACATCGCTGCCCGTTAGTTCAGCAATAATTAAATGAAAAGTATTCGTTCCAAGATCTATTACTGCCGCCTTCATCTGATTATTCTTAAACACTAAAATAGAATTAAAAGATTGAATGGCATAAAAAAAGCCATCCGAAGATGGCTTGTAAATGCTAAATATATTTGAATTAATTCTTTTACTCCAGGTGCTTCTTACTCAAAAGAATTTTACTCAAAGTACTCTTTCATCTTTTCAAAGAAGCTCTTATCATTCTTTCCCGGCTGGGGCTTGAAGTTAGGAGAATCTCTTAGTTTTTCCAGAATAGTACGTTCTTCAGAACTTAAAGCCTTAGGAGTCCAAATGTTTACATGAATAATTTCATCACCTCTCTGGTATGAATTAACTTCTGGAATACCCTTGCCTTTCAAACGCAGCAGCTTGCCGCTTTGTGTACCAGGCTCTATTTTGATCTTCGCTTTTCCATCAATTGTAGGCACTTCAGCACTGTAACCAAGCGCAGCGTCTATAATAGATACATGAAGATCATACACAACATTGTTTCCTTCACGCTTAAGTGATTCATGAGGAATTTCTTCAATAAGTATAATAAGGTCGCCTGGAATACCACCATTCGGTGCTGCGTTTCCTTTTCCGCTCATACTAAGCTGCATGCCGTCGCTAACTCCGGCAGGAATATTAATTGTAATGGTTTCCTCACCACGCACAGTGCCATCTCCATGACAAGAATTACACTTAGCAGTAATTTGTTGACCGCTACCGTTACAGGTAGGACAGGTAGAGCTGGTCTGCATCTGACCAAGTATCGTATTGGTTACCCTTCTTACTGCGCCGCTACCGCCACAAGTTTTACAGGTACTTACAGACGATTGATCTTTTGCACCTGTACCATCACATGTCTTACAAGTAATCTGCTTATTTACTTTTATCTTTTTCTCACTGCCGTTGGCAATCTCTTCTAAAGTTAACTTTACTTTAATCCTCAGATTGGAACCTTTAGCAACTCGTCTTCCCCCGCGCGACTGCTGACCGCCGCCGCCAAAAAAACTGTCGAAAGGGGTTCCGCCGCCACCTCCGCCAAAGATGTCTCCAAACTGGCTAAAGATGTCTTCCATGTTCATGCCGCCACCGCCGTAGCCGCCGCCACCGCCAGATGCACCTCCAACACCGGCATGACCATAATGATCATAGCGCTGTTTCTTTTCGGCATTGCTTAAAATTTCATATGCTTCAGCAGCTTCTTTGAAGTTGTCTTCAGCTTGTTTATCGCCCGGGTTTTTATCCGGGTGATATTTTATAGCCATCTTACGATAAGCTTTTTTAATCTCTTCAGCAGATGCACCCTTGGTCACACCAAGTATGTCGTAATAATCTCTTTTACTCATATTAACTTCCAACTACAACTTTAGCAAAGCGAATCACCTTATCATTTAAAGTGTAGCCTTTTTCAAGTTCGTCTATTACTTTTCCCTTCAAATCCTCATTAGGGGCAGGAATTTTTGTGATCGCTTCATGATTGTCAGTATCAAAAACTTTATTGATACTCTCAATTTCTTTTAAGCCTTTTTGACTTAACAAGTTCTTTAATTTGCTATGCACAAGATTAATCCCCTCGCGGATCGGGTTAATTTCTGTAGCAGTGTCCATCGCTTTATTCGCACGGTCAAAATCATCAAGTACAGATAGTAAAGAAACGATTACATCTTTGCCAGCTGTTTGCAAAAGTTCAACTCTTTCTTTTTGAGTGCGACGTTTAAAGTTGTCAAATTCAGCAAACAAGCGTAAATATTTATCATTTAACGCGGCATTTTCTTCCTTTAATTTCTCTTCAACCGTAAGTTCAGGAATAACTTCCTGTTCCGGTTCTCCGGATACTTGATTAGCTGTTTCTTCAGCAGTAATTTGTTCTTCTGAGCTGTTTATTTTGTCGTTCTCTTCCACAGTCTGATCTTCGTTAACGTTTTTTTTCTTCTTGCTAAACATGTATAGTAGAATTTTTGGATGTAAACTCAAATGCTTTGCCAATGCGAGATATCCGTCATGCTGACAGTTTTTTATGGATTAAACTGACCTAAATGACAAAAAAGAAAAATATTGTCAGATTTCTGACTATACTATTTGTGCGTCCTCATGTACCACACCGCCTTCGCATTTGATGATCCGTGAAGGGAAAGTGCGGATGATGTGATAATCATGAGTGGCCATCAATACTGCTGTACCGCCCAGGCTGATTTGCCGTAATAACATTACAATTTCTTCTGAAGTATCAGGGTCCAGGTTTCCTGTAGGCTCATCCGCCAGTATGATATCCGGATTGTTTAGCAGTGCCCGTGCAATAACCACGCGTTGCTGTTCACCTCCAGATAATTCATGAGGCATTTTCCTGATTTTTGAACGCAGGCCTACTTTTTCCAAAACATCCTTTAAGCGTTCATCAATCAAATTTTTATCCGTCCAGCCTGTAGCTTTAAGCACAAACTCCAGGTTTTTCTCTATCGTACGGTCTGTCAGTAATTGAAAGTCCTGGAACACAATGCCTAATTTTCTCCGCAGAAATGGTACATCTTTAATAGCGAGGTTTTTTAAATCAAAACCTGTTACCAGACCATCACCATTACCTATATGAAGGTCACCGTAAATAATTTTTAATAAACTACTTTTTCCGGATCCCGTTTGCCCAATAAGAAAAACAAATTCCCCCTTGTCTATATCCAGGTTAACATTTGATAAAACCAGATGCTTTTGTTGAAACACATCAACGTTCGTGAGGTTTATAACTGTGTTTGATGCCATTTAAAGTTCTATTTTAGCGATTTTTCCAAAAGGTAAATCATTAACAAAATTCATTATAAAAGTTTGTTTGTCGCCAAACCCCAGTTTCTCTAAAGATTTATCCGGTCTGTCTACCCTGAAATAAGCGAGCAAAGTGAATTTATCATCTCTTAACTGCACGTAATCAGGTATTTTAGCAATGCCTTTTACTTTTATAATATACATTGCTTCAAAAATAGAGATTTCAATTGAAAGTCGCGTGATTTATCGAGTTATCTGATAACTGTTACAGCACCGGAAAGTGGTTTATCTTCCGGATTTAAGTAAATGAGATAATAATACGTTCCAACAGGAACATCCTTTCCATTTTGCTTGCCCGTCCAGGGTTTGTTGTAATAGTCGGTGCTTTCGTAAATTAATTCCCCGTATCTGTTCACAATCCTAACTCTGGGTTTGCTATATGTGTCAATAGCCGTTATTTTCCAAAAATCGTTAATGCCATCGCCATTTGGGGTAAAGCTCGAAGAGACCAATACCTTTTCATAAACCAATACAAAGGCCTCATCTGTTGAAGTAACACATCCCAGGCCCGAGACTGCGTTCAGTGTATACGTTGTACTTACAGTAGGGCTGGCAATAGGGTTCAGTTTTCGCGGGTCATCAAGTCCTGTCTCCGGTGTCCAGTAATAATTAACCTCATCACCGGTAACTGCTCCTTCCAGCTGCACACTATTTCCAAGTAATATCTTCTTATCCGCGCCTGCATCTGCTTTGGGTATACCTATAACTATCACATTTACCTGTGCTGTTCGGCTGCAGAAACCATTTGAAATTGTAACAGTATATAATGTGGTTTTTTCGGGAAAGGCAATGGGATTTGGAATATCCGTTGCGGTAAGACCTAATGTTGGTCGCCAGGTATAGGATGTTCCACCGCTGGCAACCAATTGGGTTGTAGTCCCCTGGCAAATTTCTACCTCACTTTTGTTTACTTGCGCTACCGGTGGGTTTACAACCTCAACTGTCACGCTTGCGTTCACAATGCAGCCCAGGCTATTCACCTTTACATTATATACTCCTGCCATTCCCAGAGTTGCGTTAGGTATTACGGGCGACTTTTCAGTAGAGATAACCACACCCTGCGGATTGGTCCATTCATATATTCCAGGAGCATCTACAACGTCCAGCATAATTGGATCGCCAACGCAGGCCTTATTGCTAATTGCTTTTGGGTCAGGGTATCTGTTTACATTTATTGTTAGGGTTGGAGAGGCTGTTCTGCAGCCTACAGATCCAAAATTTAGCGGATCGCCAACCAATACCCTATAATAATATTGACCCGGTACGGCATTTACAAAAACAGCGGTAGTAGAACTAGTGGTTTCCCCTGGCAAATCTACCCAGCCATTTCCTTCATCTTTTTGCCATTGATAACTTAGTGAAGGGTTTCCTTCTACTTCAACTGAAAGCTTTAAACTGAGGTTTGATTGCTCACAGATGTTCTCGGTTATGTTGTTGGTATTTCCTATGGAACCTTTTATCACCGGTCCACAGGCCCTAAAGGTAATGTCATCGAGTGCAATATCATTTCCAACTCCCCCTTTACCATTATTTACCATTCTTATTTTTACCTGGGCAGCAGCTGTCGTTCTAAATTGAAGTCCATATTGCCTCCATTGCGGATCCGCATTCGGTAGATCTCCTGTATTATAAGTTCCCAAAACCTCGTTGTCGGTAGACAATATAAAAAAGGTGATGTTTGGTCTAATGCCGTTCGCATTGCGAAGCATATTGTATACCCAGGCTGCAAACTCATAAGTTGTATTTGGGCATAAGTCAATTGGTGTTGCAGACTCATAAAATATTCCCGGAGATGTTGCAGCATTAACAATCATCATGTAACCATTTATATCATCCGGAGTATGATTAGAGAACGTATACCAGCCGAGATTTAAATTGCTCGTTGATTTGGCAATGGTGTAATCACCTTCACCATTCGGACTTCTCAGCGTAACGAAGTTATAATTTGTTGAAGCACCAAGACTTGGTCCGAAATTAGTATTGCCTCTGCCAAAATCGATGTTAATCACCGGATCACCTAATGAGCCTTCACAAATTTGCGCGCGTACAGACGTTACGCATAGCAACATTCCAATTAGCAGTAATGCTAAGCTAAGGTTCAACTTATGCTTATAGTTCACATTGGTAGAATAGACCTAAATATACCCTTAATTAGTTAAAATTTAAAGGCTGTTTAAGAATGTTACGGTATTAACATTATCGGCATAGTCCCAAAGCCTGGGCTGCTGTGTTTCCCCAAAGCCTGTTGTTGGTGTAGGTATAACCAGGGGCGCAGTGGTCACCACACATTGTAAGTTT
The DNA here is from genome assembly GCA_040385565.1 of Bacteroidota bacterium. GTDB lineage: Bacteria > Bacteroidota > Bacteroidia > Sphingobacteriales > Sphingobacteriaceae > Pedobacter. The sequence continues at coordinate 141,449 of JAZKHD010000009.1, forward strand.
TCTGCATGGTCCTTCAATTTATCCTCAACTTCTGTTAAACTGGCAAACTTTTCAAAATACAGCACAGCCAGGGGCGAAGAAAACCCGGTATCTTCTTTTAGCAGTAAAAAACCATTGTCGTAATGTTTAGCCCCATTAACCAGGTATATCGACTTATTGTAATCGTAATTGTTGTTGTATTTAAAATGATTTATAATAGGATTGTATTGTTCTAATGGCTCAAAGAAATCTTTGATGTCGTAATTTTCAGGAATATAGATTTTAGACACGTTCCTGCATCCTAAACCAAAATAATCGAACAGGTCATGGCCCAGCTTTGTAATGTCTTCAGTGGTTTCCTTTCCTGTTAATACTGCAACACTAGTTCTGTTTTTTCTGATGATATTTGGAACCTTTCCAAAATAATAGTCAAAATATCTTGAGCTGTTATTACTACCCGTGGCAATCACTGCATCATAATCTTTCAGGCGCTCAGTATATACAATATGGTCTGCAAGTTTTGGCTCTATTTCAGTTAATTTATTCAGCACTGCAGGAAGTAATTTATCATCTGCAGATGATAGCTTAATTAAGGCAATGTTTCCGGTGGCCAGTACGCTAAGTACATCATGAAAGCCAACCAGAGGGATATTTCCTGCAAGGATGAGACCTATTTTTTTTGGATTGTCGCTTATCGAGATGCCTTTAAACCACTGCTCAAGATCTACCCTTTGTAGCATCAAGTGTAAGGAATTTAAAGCTTTTTTAACCTCTTCTTCAGTAAACCAGGCGTTGTTATTTCTTGAACTCTGCAATAAACTGTCAAACTTCTCATCTGGGTTAGCGATAAAGTCGCCAAGTTTTTCAAATGCAATAATTAGGGTTTCAGCGTTAAGGATTGGCATAATTCCAACAATTTTAAAGTTTAAGTGTTATATTTGCGCTGCAAAGGTAAACTTAGCAAATAGATTAGACGAAGACATGGCTATTAAAATAACAGACGAATGTATTAACTGCGGAGCATGTGAGCCTGAATGCCCAAATAATGCGATTTATGATGCAGGTACTGCCTGGAGATTTTCTGACGGTACAAATTTAAATGGAATCATTGATTTTGGCGACCAGCAGGTTGATTCTGAAGCTGCACAGGATGCAGTGTCAGATGAGGTATATTATATAGTTTCAGATAAGTGCACAGAATGTAAAGGGTTTCATGATGAGCCTCAATGTGCTGCAGTTTGTCCGGTGGATTGCTGTGTGGATGATGAGGATGTCCGCGAAACCGAAGATGAACTTTTAGCTAAAAAAGCCTGGTTACATCAGGAAGGCTAGTAACAGATATTTAATGAGAAGGGCGCCAATTGGCGCCCTTTTTTTATGCTTTATTTTTAGTCGGCATCTTCAAATTTGTTGGGGATGATCAACACCGGACATGCAGACTTCCGTGCTACATGTTCCGCCACACTTCCCATCAAAAAATGATAAAGGCCTGATCTGCCATAAGTGCCAATCACAATCAGGTCGGCTCCGTAATCTTCTGCCTGGGCAATAATTCCATGGGCCGCACTATCCAGCACACTAAAATATGTGGTACTGATACCTGTACTGTATTTTGATTCTATCTCTTTTAACAATACATGACTGTGCTCTTCACTGTTGTCGTAGGTATCCAAAAAGACAGGAGCCAAAGTTAAATCCGGGTTTACGTTTGCAGGTACTGGCTCAATAATATTTACCAGTGCAACCTCGGCTCCAAAAGCTTTCGCCATTTCGTAACCGGCCTTGGCAGCCTTTTCAGAGCAGGTACTGTTGTCTACTGCAATTAGAATTTTCTTGAGGTTCATCTTCTTGTAGATTAAGTTTTAACACTATTAATATAACAATTTAACTGGTCAAAAGTTTACTTTTATGCAATTGATATAAATTATGGATCAGGTATATGGAATTTGTAAGGTCTCGGTCGCACCGCTAAGGTCCGAACCTTCAGATAAAGCTGAGAATGCCTCGCAACTGTTGTTTGGCGAGTATGTGGAAGTTCTTGAAAAGTCAGAGCGCTGGTGGCATGTTCAGGCCAAATATGACGGTTATGAAGGTTGGATGGATTTTAAACAACTGGCCATTATAAGTGCTGAGCAGTTTGAAAATGGTCAGCTCAGCAAATACCTCGTTCCACCAAGTCCGCTTAATATTTTAACTGATGAAAACGGGGGCAACTATTACCTCAGCCCCGGTAGCAATCTGCCTGGATTGAAGGATTCTAGCTGCTATATTGATCAGCAGCAATTTGATTTGCAGTTTCAACCAGCAGAATTTGTGTTCAATGGCATTGAAAAACTCATTAAAGACGCGCTCTTTTTCCAGAATACTCCTTACCTGTGGGGAGGCCGAAGTTTTTTCGGAATTGATTGTTCAGGTTTCGTGCAGACGGTATACAAATTGAATGGAATCAAACTTCGGCGTGATGCCTGGCAACAGGCAGAGGAAGGTACAACTGTAGATTTTCTTCAGGAAGTGCAGCCGGGTGATGTTGCCTTCTTTGACAACGACGAAGGAAGAATTACCCATGTTGGGATTATGTTAAATACTTCGGAAATCATCCATGCCTCTGGAAAAGTCAAAATTGACCCAATAGACGGACAAGGCATCTACAGCGCAGAACTGGCGCGGTATACGCACAAACTCCGGATTATTAAACGATTTGTTTAGAGATTTTTATGTATTTTCATACATAATCCAACCAAATGAAATTTCTTCCGCTCTCATTCCTGCTTGTTCTGGGTATCATCCAATGCGCATTCTCCCAAACCTCATTAAGGCAAAGCAGAACGGGTAGTTCTTACAGTTTGGTTTATAGACTCAGCGATACAGAAACTTTCAAGGTTGCAAAGAATTCTCAACTAGAAATCAAAGACAGTTTTTTTCATTCGCTCGTAGATTCTTTCAGAAATGAAAATGGACTTATAAAATATAAAAAGCTGCCGTATGGCAATTATTTGATTGTTACCGCAGTTAAAAGTAAGCTTCAATATGAACTCTACTCCAGCTCTAATGTTAATGTTAAGTTTTTAAGAGACAGTAAAGACCTTCAGTTTGTGGTAACTAATTTTCTTGGGAAACAAATTTCTGATGCTGATGTACGCTTTAACAATCACAGCGTAAGTTATAATAAGAAAACATCTAGTTATCAAGGTAGCGTAAGCGGTAAAGGCCGTGTTCTTACTGTAAGTTACCAAGGGACAAGTAGTTTTTTTCGGTTTTATGGACAGGAGGAAAGGCCAAAGCGGAATTCGTTTTTGAAAAGCATATTTAAGTCAAAGCCGGATAAAAGCTACCGGTCGGAAAACGGACCTAAAGAGCAGTATGTAGGGACTTTAATATTTAACAAACCTATATTTCGTCCAAACGATACCGTTAAATTTAAAACATTTCTATTAACAAGGACAGGCAAAGCCATTCAGCGTAAAAAGCTGCAGGTATATGTAAAGAATGAAGACGATGAAGAAATGCTTGTTACATCGCTGGTGCCATATCGAGACGGCGGATATGAGGGCAGCTTTGTTTTGAGCGACAGCTTGAAACTTGAATTAGACAACACCCAAAATTTAATATTTAAAGAAAACTATCATGGTGTATGGCAAAAGGTATTTTCGGGGTCATTTAGCCTGGAAGATTATGAATTGGAGTCGACCTATCTGGCAGTACGAACTGAGCGACAAACCTACTATCCCGGCATGGCAGCCACGCTTTATGTAAAGGCGACAAACGAAAATGGACTCACCGTGCCAGATGGAAGAATTGAAGTTACTGTAAAAAGTTCAAAACCCTCGAAATATACCGCTGATCATATTTTCATAAAGGACACTTTGTACGTTAAAAAAATGCCCCTTGATCCAGTTGGAGAGACTAAGTTATTGCTACCGGAAAATATTTTCCCTAATGAAGACCTAGAGGCACAAGTTAACGTTGTTTTTTTTAACACTAGTAATGAGCGCTCGGAATATAATACAAGCTTTCGCCGAAAAGTGAAAGATGAGGAATTGGTCACATCATTGGACAAGGACAGCTTGCTGTTAGACTTACATCTTAACGGTAAAAGCCAGTCACAAAAAGCGACTCTATACGCGGAATACACAGGATCCCTACCCAAGGATTCGAGTAAGATTTTTTTACCAGTTAAGATACCGATAAATAGCAATGTAAATCGCTACATCATAAGGCTTCCGAATGGGAAAGTTCTTGAAAAATACTTATGGGACGTCCAGGCAGCTCCTCAGCCCACTGCCGTGTTAAGCAAAGATTCATTGAGTATCCATGTAAAGAACAATAGCAAACTCCCTTTTTGGTATACGGTCTTTTCAAATAATCATGTGGTTCTTGAGGGCTATGGTCTCCAATTGGATACTGCTTTCAAGTTTGACAATTCCAAGGTTGCCGATGTAGTCTTAAATTATCAATGGGCTGGGAGTATCGACCACAAATCAGCCAGGACTATTTATGATGCAAATGTACTTAATGTTTCATTGGAAGCTCCTGCAGTCGTTTACCCAGGGCAAACGGTCGATATGGAAGTCAATGTTGCCGATGTAGAAGGTAAACCGGTCGCACAAACAGACGTGACTGCGTATGCGCATACCTCAAAATTTTTAGAGAGTAGCGACCCTTATTTCCCCATATTCGGCGAGGCCTTCTTTAGGCCATACAAGAATAACAGATCAGAACGTGTTGAATCAAAAGGGCAACAGCAGTTGGAATGGAAAAAATGGGGAGACCGACTTGGGTTAAACAACTTGTCCTTTTATAAATTTATTAACGCTTCGGAACTTGAGATATTTAAAGAGCAAATTAAAGATACAGTTGCGGTATTGGTGCCCTTTGTGGTAAAAGGGGGTGAAATTGAGCCAATTCATATTATTTATGTTGATGATGTTCCTGTATACTTTAGTCAGGCCGACCAACTTAAAAGGTATGCATTTAAAGTGACGCCTGGCAATCATACAATTAGATTGCGAACCACAGATTATCAAATTGTATATCAGGGAACTTTCAATAAAGGAGAGCGCAGCACCATTAGTATAGCAGCAATGCCGACCAATAAGAAGGCTAAAGTATCAGTTGTTCCCGCTTTACTATCTGTTGAAGAAAGGGATCAATTGTCAAAATACATGCTGTTGGTCTATGAAAATTTTGAAGGAACAAAGTCAACCATATCAGATGGTAGACAAAATTTTTTAATTAACCCACCACCTAATCCTTTCAAAAGACATAATTTACTGGTTGGCCCTCTAGATTCAACAGAATTAAAATTTGAGTCAGGAGTGGTCCATAAAAATTTCTTGAAGCAAAATGGTTATATCTACGGGTTCCTACCAGATAGCATCATTAAAGTGCCAATTAAACCTACGGTGCCACTGTATTTCAGCATTGCTAAAGGAACTGAGAATAAAGACTACACGCATGAACCCTTGTCGCAGTCAGAGTTGGACAGTGTATGGGAGGACTACTTAAATTTAAGAAGCAGGAGTGAATGGCTGGTAAAAAATTCTGCGCAAACTGGTGGGGCATTTGGGACCTTACGGGTAGAAATTGATACCTCCATTCTGAATAAACTGCCATATATTAAAAATATAATTGTCCATTCAGATTCAAATAGGAATTATAGGTTCATTCAGCCAGGGGCTAATCAGCAAGAATTCAGATTGAAACATGGGCTATATAAACTAATGTTCCTGTTTAAAGACAATCGTTATTTTATTTCTGAAGGATTGGAGGTTAAACCTTATGGCCAAAATTACTACCGCATTCATAAGGCAAACATATTGTCTGCGGATGAGAGAAGTAAGGCCTTGGATAGGGAAATCAAATCTGCAGATGAAAAAAGTATTGAATCTTACAAAAGTGATTTTGTAAAGCAACCCGCCACAACAAGTAATGTCATTGCCCTGGATAAAAGTTTGAGGGTGATAAGAATGGCAGGACAAGTTAGTGATGCGGCAAGTGGCGAGCCAATGGTAGGCGCCAATATATCTGTAAAAGTTGGCAACATGCAACGGATTATTGGTGTCGTACAAGCAGATGGCAAATTTGATGTTATGGTTCCCAAAAAAGGGAGTGTAACGTTTTCCTACGTTTCTTACAATAGTAAGGTCGTCAAAATCCGCCAGTCATCAAATCTTTTGGTTCAGTTAAAAGAAAGTGAAAATAACTTATTTGAAGAGTTAGTCGTCCATGGATATTCTAGCGGTAGGGGCGCACCAGGTATACGGGGCTCTACAAATATTAGGGGGTTGAGTACCATAAGTATAACCGGAACTGGGAGCGGATTCAATTCTGGAGAAATCCTTATGATATTAGACGGGCAAGTTTTTAACGGTAAAATGGAAGATTTGGATCAGAATACAATCGCATCTATAAATGTTCTAAATGGAAAGGAAGCTGTTCGTTTATATGGCACAGCGGGAGCCAGTGGTGTTGTCCTTATTACTTCTACAAATGTAGGTGCGAAGGATACTGAGGTGTCGCAGCAACAAACCATGCGTAAGAATTTTTCGGATTATGCAATCTGGCAACCGAAACTCGTGACCGATAAAAATGGTAAGGCTAAGTTCAAAGTGACTTTTCCCGATGATCTCACTAGCTGGACGACACGTGTGTTGGTCATGAATACTGAGCAACAATCAGGATTCGCTAAAACTGAAATAAAATCATTTAAAACATTGAGCGCTAATTTTTCTGCACCGTTATTTGCCCTTAAAGGTGATTCTATAAACGTAATTGGAAAATTGATGAACTATGGTTTATCTGATGAACAAGCTATGCGCAAATTTACTTACAATGGAAAGGAATTAGCAAACGGGCCTGTTCAATTTAAAAATGCCCATATCGATACGCTTACTATTGTTGCGGACGGAATGGCTACAGATAGCCTTGCCTTTCAATATTCTTTGCAAAAAGCTAATGGTTATTTTGATGGGGAGATCCGTAAGGTGCCTGTATTGGCCGCTGGTATTAAGGAAACTATCGGTAAGTTTGACGCACTTTTGAACGATACATCGGTAGTCTATAAATTCGATTCAGCCCTTGGTGGAGTTACCATTCATGCAGAAAAATCAGTTTTTCCCATATTGATGGATGAAATCCAGAAGATCAGCAGTTATGAGTACCAGTGTAATGAGCAATTGGCTTCAAAATTAAAAGCGTTGCTGTTAGAAAAGCAGATCAGCGCGTTATTAGGCTCCAAATTTAAAGAAGAGGGGCAGATCAAAGCACTGGTTAAAAAATTACAATCGGTAGCTGCAACAAGTAAATTGTGGGGCTGGTGGCAAGACAGCAATCCTGAATATTGGATCAGCTTGCACGCCATAGATGCGCTGGTTAAAGCCAGTAGAGCGGGCTATAGGATCGCCTTAGATAGTGCTCAAGTAAGCAGTGTCATTCTAGCAGGGATGACGGAAAGGAAACTGGCAGATCAGTTTTATGCTTTAAAAATTTTAAAGTTATTGAGGGGCAATTACGCTAATGCCGCTGATTGGATCTCTTTTTTTGAAAAGGATATCTTAACTAGAGAAAAGAATATGAAGGCTGTTCCACTTATTGATAAACTTCAGCTCATGGAGATGAAGCAATCCACGGGAATGCTTGTCGACATAGACTGGCTATTGAGCATCAGAAAGAAAACCTTGCTGGGTAATACTTATTGGGGAGAGCCCAACCACAAGTTCTTGGATAATAGCATTCAAAATAGTTTATTGGCCTATAAGATTTTAAAGTCGGCAGGTAATCATAGGCCAGTACTGGATCAAATAATCACCTATTTTCTTGAGCAAAGGAGAGATGGGCAGTGGCGTAATACCTATGAGTCTTCCTTAATATTAGAAACTATCCTTCCAGAATTATTGGAATCAGGAAGCAAGACAGGGGAGACCAGTTTAGTATTAAACAAGACAGAAAAAATAGAATCATTTCCTTTTACCAAAAGCTTCAGTGCAGGAAGCCTGTTTGTCGATAAAAAAGGCAAATCACCTGTTTATTTTTCGGCCTACCAGCAATTCCAAAATCCTGCCCCTAAAAAGGTATCTCAGGATTTTGCCGTAAATACATCGTTTTTCCAAAATGGGCTTTTAGTAAAGCAGCTTAAGACAGGTGCTATCACTACACTAAAAGTTGAGATTGAAGTACGTGCGGATGCGAGCTACGTAATGATAGAAGTACCGATACCTGCTGGCTGTTCTTACTACGCTAAAAACCAGGAATACAATGGCGTTGAAAACCATCGTGAATATTTCAAAAACAAGACTTCTATATTTTGCAATGGCTTAAAAGAAGGTAAGTATACATTTGAAATACAGCTTATGCCGCGTTATGCTGGCAGCTACACAGTTAATCCTGCTAAGGCAGAACTCATGTACTTTCCAACTTTTTACGGAAGGGAAGTGATAAAGAAAGTAGTTATTAAATAATAACCGCTATGATTTCTCAATAACATACTGAGCCTCATGCAATATTGGAAAGTTGCATGAATTGGCTATAAAGCACATCTTGTGAGCTTGCTCATGGAGGGAATTTGCTTTTTCTATGTGTGCTTCATTGGTAATCGTTACTAGCGGGAAAAGTTTAACCTCTGTAAAGCGCCCGCTTCCATCAGCTTCTTCAACCATTTTGCCCACCGCGGTATCTTTATAATCAAGAACTACAATCCCGTTCTGAGAACATAAATGAAGGTACCAAAGCATATGGCAGGAGGAAAGTGACGAAACCAATAGGTCTTCAGGATTGTGTTTCGCCTTGTCGCCCATAAACGCAGAATCAGATGACCCCTGAATGTCAGCTTTATGGTCTACTGAAATCACATAGCTTCTTTCGTAAGAGCGGTAATCCATAGTGCCGGATCCCTTATTTCCAGTCCATGCCAGGCTGGTCTTGTACTGATGTTCCTTTGACATAATCTTATAATTGGTTATTACAATTTAGTCAATTCTTTTGGTTAAGTCTACAACAGGAAACGATAAGACCGAAAAACTACGCGGTAAATTTCCAAACCATTATCTGCCTGTCATCGCCGGTAGAAATCAGGTATTTTCCATCAGTACTCCATATCAGCTTATTGATGGAATGGAAATGTCCCTCTGTGTTCTTTTCAAGACTCAGGATCTTGTACAGTTTAAAATCCTCGCTGCCCCATAGTTTAATGCCTTTATCCTGACTACAGGTTGCAAAATAGGGTTGGGTAGGGTGGTAGGCGATGGTGTAAATGCCAAACATATGTGCCGCAATGTTATTGTGAATTTCATATTCAGGCAATGCCCACACCTTTAACTGGGCGTCTCTGCTACCTGAAATTAAATACCTGCCATCAGGCGAGTACTGCAATGCTGTTACCGGCAATTTGTGACCGGTTAGCTCGCGAATCATTCCGTAATCAGCAGAATTATAAATGCGTATCAGACTGTCTTTACAGCCCAGCGCTACTTCAGTTTGGTCCTTGCTGATTGCAATGCATCGAACAGTATCGTTAATCACCGGGAAACTATAAAGCAGTGTGTAGTCTTTCAACGACCAAACCGCAACCGTTCCATCTTCACCGGTACTGATCAGTTCTTGTTTTAAGGATGTCGTCTTAAGATCGAATACTGCTTTTTTATGGTGAGTAAGTGTGGCTTCCAGCTTTGAGTCAGACAAGTTATACACCAAAATTAACCCACTTCTTTGTGCAATAAACAACAAATCACCCTCCCTGTGTAAAGCATATACCGAACTTTGCACCGGCACCAGTACTTTTACAAAGGCCATTGTTTCCAGCGACCATTCTACTACGCCTTTGTCATTGCCGGCACTATAAAACGCGTTGTCTTCAATGCCATTTGCCAAAGCATAAACCGGATTCTGATGCCCGCTCAGTGTATGCAAATGCGTTAACATCTATGGTTTTTTGAGGTGTCTGCCTTCCAGGTTAATACCAATGTCTGATAATGTCTTGCCTTTTTCTTTTAGCAGCACCAATAAGTGGAACATTAAGTCTGAACTTTCATTAATGAAATCTTCATCTGTTTCTGCTAGCGCTGCGATTACCGTTTCAACACCTTCTTCGCCAACCTTTTGGGCAATTTTTTTTAAGCCTTTCTGACGAAGTTTATTAACATATGATTCTTCAGAAGGATTGTCATACCTGTCGCCAATAATTTTCTCCAATTCAAAAATGAAGTTTTGGTTGTAGTCGGTGTTAAAGCAGCTGCGTGACCCTGTGTGACAAGTTGGTCCAACCGGGCTTGCTTTAATTAAGATGGTATCGTTGTCACAATCAACATACATTTCTTTCACAAACAAGAAGTTTCCGCTTTCCTCACCTTTAGTCCACAGGCGGTTTTTTGAACGCGAAAAGAAAGTTACTTTGCCTTCGGCTTCAGTTTTATCTAAAGCTTCCTCGTTCATATAACCCAGCATCAGCACTTCAAGTGTTTGTACATCCTGTATAATTACAGGAACCAAACCCTGCGTTTTATCGAAATCTATTGTCATAACCTTACCGGTATATTATATTTACTTAATTCTTGCTTCAAATACGGTATTGCTATTTCGCCATAATGGAAAACAGAAGCAGCCAGTGCCGCATCCACTCCCGTATTCAAAAATACTTCCGTAAAATGTGCTACTTTTCCGGCACCACCAGAGGCGATAACCGGGATATTTATTGAAGCGGCAACTTTATCTAATAACTTACAATCAAAGCCATTCTTAGTGCCATCATGATCCATTGAAGTAAGCAAAATCTCACCTGCACCCAAACCCTCGGCTTGTTTGATCCAGTTTTCCGTCTCCAGCTCAGTGATCAACCTGCCTCCGTTTAAATGCACCATATTCCGGCCTTCAACCAATTTAGTATCAACAGCCAATACCACAAACTGAACTCCGAAAGCTTTCGCCAACTCCTCAATCAAGGCAGGATTTCTTACCGCTGCAGAATTGATGCTAATTTTGTCAGCGCCGGAATTAAGCAGTGCTTCTGCATCAGCAACAGAGGTAATTCCACCACCAATGGTAAAAGGGATATTCAATTGCCGCGCTACAGATTTAACCATTTCTATGGTCGTACCGCGGCGTTCATGAGTAGCAGTAATGTCAAGGAAAACAAGTTCATCTGCACCTTGCTGCGCATATTGCCAGGCCAGTTCAACCGGATCACCGGCATCACGCAGATCTACAAAGTTTACTCCCTTTACAGTCCGGCCATCTTTTACATCAAGACAAGGGATGATACGTTTGCTCAGCATCGGCTTACAGCGAGGTCATTTGCCTTAAGTTCCATTCCTTTATCTCATCTATGGAAACACGGTTCTCGTAGATCGCTTTTCCTACAACAACAGACCGGATATCCAGTTCTGCAAGTTCCTCAATGTCTTTCATGGAGCTGATGCCCCCAGAGGCAATTAGCTTAATGAATGGAGAATGCTCCAGTAGCTTTTTATAAAGATCAATCGCAGCACCGCCAAGTTTGCCGTCTTTGTTGATATCTGTACATAAAAATCTGAAGAAGCCTAGCTGCAGACATTTATCAACATAATCCATCAGCTTAATTGGTGAACTTTCCATCCATCCGGAATATTTGATTACCTCATCAAGCACGTCAATGGCAATCACAATACGGTTGGCATAATCATATTTCTTACCCACTTCTTCGCTCAGTTCCTGTAAAAAGTCTGGATTGGTAATCGCTTGTGTGCCCACAATTACGCGTTGTATACCGGCGTCCAAAAGATCTGTAACCTGTTGAATGGTTCTTATCCCGCCACCATACTGCACCTTCATTTCTGTTTTTTTAATGATTTCAAAAAGAGAAGCCTGATTGCTGAAATCCCCCTTTGCACCATTCAAATCAATAATATGTATAAATTCTGTGCCGTTTGATTTATAAGTTTCAATCATTTCGGCGATGGAAACATCATACACTGTTTTCTGATTGTAGTCGCCTTCTCTAAGGCGAACAACCTTTCCATCTAAAATATCAATTGCAGGAATTATGTACATTTTATTGTTTTATGTTTGAAAAATTCTTTAATAAACGCTCGCCGGCATATCCGGATTTCTCAGGGTGAAATTGTACACCGTAGAAATTGTTTCGTTGCACAGCTGCCGAAAATGTAGTTCCGTAGTTTGCAGATGCGATGTCAAAAGTAGGGTTATATTCAATAAAGTACGAATGCACAAAGTAAAATTGTACTCCGTCTTCAATGCCCTCAAATAATGGGTTATTTTGATGCTGTATACTGTTCCATCCCATGTGCGGGATCTTGATGCCCAGCGACTTATCAAATAAGCGTGTTTTAACCGGAACAATGTTCAGCATTGCTGCATCGCCCTCCTCAGAGTGCTCCGTAATCAGCTGCATACCCACGCAGATTCCAAGCACAGGTTTTTTTAATGCTTTAATTGCTGAAACGAGTCCGGTTTGCTCCAATTTTTTCATGGCCGTACCTGCATGCCCAACTCCCGGGATAATGATGTGACTGTACTCATCAAGTTCCTTTTCGCTGTTAACCATACCATAAGGTAAATTGAGCCTTTCCAATGCCGACGTCAGTGAAAAGATATTACCAGCTCCGTAGTTTACAATTCCAATCATTACAACATTCCTTTTGTACTTGGTAGAACCAATTTTTCGGGATCACGCTTAATAGCTACTTTAATAGCTTTAGCAAAGGCTTTAAATATTGCCTCAATCTTGTGGTGCTCATTGTCGCCCTCTGCTTTGATGTTCAGGTTACATTTTGCAGCATCACTAAAAGATTTGAAGAAGTGATAAAACATTTCTGTAGGCATATCGCCAACTTTTTCCCTTTTAAATTCAGCATCCCAAACAATCCAGCTTCTGCCGCCAAAGTCAATTGCTGCCTGTGCTAAACAATCGTCCATAGGCAAGCAAAATCCGTACCGCTCCAAGCCAAGTTTGTTGCCAATTGCTTTTGCAAATGCCTCACCTAAAGCAATTCCAGTATCTTCAATAGTATGGTGTTCGTCGATGTGCAGGTCGCCTTTCGTCACAATTTTTAAGTCCATACTGCCATGTCTGGCGATCTGATCCAGCATGTGGTCGAAGAAATTTAGCCCTGTAGCTATCTCTGCTTCACCCGTTCCATCCAAATCCAGCGTAATGCTGATTTTGGTTTCATTGGTATTCCTTTCATGCACTACCGTTCTCGCTCCAGCCTTCAACATGGTATAAATATCCACCCAATGCTGCGTTTGCAGGGCGATGACGTCGCTTAATGTTTCTGCCTTTTCCATCATCTCATTCGCACCGAGCAAGTCGTTGTTCCTAAGCCAGATGGCTTTTGCGCCCAGATTTTTTGCCAGGATCACATCATTAAGCCTGTCACCAATCACATAGGAATTCTTTAAGTCGTAACCTTCCTCAAAGAAATGGAGCAGCAAGCCTGTGCCCGGCTTGCGGGTAGGAGCATTGTCTTTCGCGAATGTGCGGTCTATAATCACCTCCTTAAAAATAACGCCCTCACCAGCGAAGGTGTCGATAATGAAATTGTGTATCGGCCAGAAGTTTTCTTCAGGATTGGCTGGTGTTCCCAAACCATCCTGATTGGTAACCATAACCAATTCATAATCGAGCTCTGCCGCTATTTTAGAGAGGTAGTAAAGCGACTTCGGGTAAAATTTAAGCTTGGCAAAGGAGTCTACCTGTTCATCTTCCGGTTCAATATCCAGTGTTCCGTCCCGGTCTATAAATAATACTTTCTTCATGATTTGATATTTTTTAATGCCGCCAGCAATGTTTCGTTCTCTTGTGCTGTACCAATGGTGATTCTTAGGCAACCTTCACACAGCGTTACTTTAGAGCGGTCCCTCACAATAATTCCTTCTTCAACAAGTGTATTGTACGTCTGCACCGGCTCATCCAGTTCAACCAAAATAAAATTGGCGTCAGAAGGATAGACTTTCTTCACCATCTCCAGACCAGCGAGATCTTTACTTAATTGCTCACGCTGCTCAACAGTTATTTTGATCCAGTCGTTCACCTGTGCAATATTCCCCAATGCCTCCAGAGCAATGTCCTGAGTGGCCTGATTAATATTGTAAGGCGGTTTTACCTTATTTAAAATGTCAATAACCGGTCGCGCGGCAAAAGCCATTCCTAACCTCAATGCTGCCAATCCCCATGCCTTAGAGAACGTTTGCATCACCACCAAATTGGGGTATTCCGTTAACTCTTGTATAAAGGTACGTTGCTTCGCGTAGTTAATGTAAGCCTCATCGATAACGACCAGACCATTAAAATTGGCCAGGATGGTTTCAATGTCGGTGCGGTTTATCGAATTGCCGGTAGGGTTGTTGGGCGAGCAAATGAAGATCAGTTTGGTATTTTCATCAATAGCTTCCGCGATGCCTTCCAAATCCAGTTGGAAATTAGCTAAAAGGTTTACTTTTCTGATTTCCACATTGTTGATGCCTGCAGAAACCTCATACATGCCATAAGTAGGAGGTAAGATGACTACGTTGTCTTTTCCGGGTTCGCAAAATGCCCTGTATAGCAAGTCGATAGCCTCATCACTGCCGTTGCCCAGGAAAGTATTTTCAATGGGTACGCCCTTAATCTTGCTGATTGCATCTTTAAGGTCCAATTGCAAAGGGTCTGGGTATCGATTGTAGTTTTTGCCCAATGGCGAGCCGTAGCTGTTTTCATTGGCATCCAAAAATACGCTTGCCTGCCCTTTATATTCATCCCTTGCCGTAGAATACGGCTTCAGGTTTTTAATGTTTTCTCGTTGTAAATTATTAATATCCATCATTATAATGTTTATTTCTCGTCAAGGTGTGATTTTCGTCATTATGTGTCGTTCGTCAAGGTATGTCGTTCGTCATTGTGCATCGTTCGTCATTGCGAGGAGGAACGACGAAGCAATCTTGTTTCTCATTAAGATTGCTTCGTCGCGAAGGGCTCCTCGCAATGACAGCGTGGTTAAATTTTCATTAATCTAATACTAATCGCGTTTTTATGTGCATCGAGGCCTTCGGCCGCTGCCAATACTTCAACTGTGTTACCTATATTTTTTAACCCTGCTCTACTGATGTGCTGAAAAGTGATCTTCTTGACGAATGAATCCAGCGATACACCAGAATATGCTTTCGCAAAACCACTGGTTGGTAACGTATGATTAGTTCCGGATGCGTAATCACCGGCACTTTCCGGCGTCAGGTTTCCTAAAAACACCGAGCCTGCATTCGCAATCTTTGGAATCAGTTCTTCAAATCGATCAGTTGCCAGGATCAAATGCTCTGGTGCATAAACATTGCTAAACTCCATTGCCTCTAACAACGTATCCACTTGCACTGCATAAGAGTTCCCAATTGCCTTTGCAGTTACGTCTTTTCGGGATAACGCAGCCAGCTGTTTTTCAACTTCCTGTAGCACGCTTGTAATGATATCTGATGAGGTAGCTACCAATATCGCCTGACTATCCGGACCATGTTCAGCTTGCGCCAAAAGGTCCGATGCCACAAACGCAGGGTTCGCAGTTTCATCTGCAATTACCAGAACTTCAGATGGTCCTGCCGGCATGTCAATCGCGGTCATAGCGGCCGACTGTACCATCTGCTTCGCCTGTGTTACATACCGGTTTCCCGGGCCAAAAATCTTATAAACTTTAGGTACAGTTTCCGTCCCGTAAGCCATGGCCGCAACTGCTTGTGCACCCCCAGCTAAATAGATTTTTTCTACCCCAAGTTTCAGCGCGCAGTACGCCACATAACAATTTGTCTTACCATCTTTTTGCGGCGGAGAACAGACCACAATTTCCTTACATCCGGCAAGCATTGCCGGGATGCCTAACATCAAAAAAGTGCTTGGTAAAACTGCAGATCCACCGGGGATGTAGAGGCCAACTTTCTCGATTGCGCGACTCTCTCTCCAGCAGTTTACACCGG
This sequence comes from Bacteroidota bacterium, assembly GCA_040385565.1. GTDB lineage: Bacteria > Bacteroidota > Bacteroidia > Sphingobacteriales > Sphingobacteriaceae > Pedobacter. The sequence goes on from JAZKHD010000009.1 coordinate 157,355, forward strand.
GCATTGTCTCTACTTTTTGTGCTTTGGAAACCTGACTAGAATGGAACAATTTAATGTTGTCGTATGCCGTGTCGATAGCAGTTTTCGCCTCCTCAGAAATGGTCGCGGCAATGGCCGAAATCTCCTCCTTGTCGATGGTCAAACTGCCCAAAGAAACTCTATCAAAATCCTGCGCATAAGCAAAAAGTGCAGTATCACCTTTAAGCTTTACCTCGTTAATAATCTCGGCAACCCGTAAATTGATGCTTTCATCGTCCGCCAACTGTCGGAGGCATAGCTGTTCAATTTCTTGTTGAGATAACGACTTATAACTATAGATTTTCAATGTATTATGTTTTATAGTTAACTATTAGTTAAGACTAAGTAATGATCTTTTCTATCGGCATTACCACAATTCCTTCTGCGCCGGCAGCTTTTAGGCTATTAATTTTTTCCCAAAAATCGTGCTCTGCAATTACAGAATGAACAGCTACCCACTCGTCATCAAACAACGGAACTACAGTCGGACTTTTCACACCCGGCAACAAATCCACTACTTTTTTCAGGTTGGTTTTAGCAACATTTAATACCACGTATTTTGTCTCTTTCGCGCGCAGTACAGAGCGGATCCGCTGCAGCAATTCCTGCACTTCGGGTAACAAGTCAGACCCTGCTTTTCCTATCAGCACAGCTTCAGATTTCATCACTTCTGAGAAAGGTTTGAGGCCATTACTTTTAAGTGTTCCGCCTGTAGAAACGATATCGCAAATGGCGTCGCTTAAACCCAGACCCGGACCAATTTCTACCGATCCGGAGATGGTACGAACCTCGGCTGCAACGTTATTTTCTTTGAGGTATTTTTCAAGAATAAGGGGGTAAGAAGTAGCAATCGCTTTGCCTGCAAGTTGCCCTACTTCTGTGATATTGCTTTCGTTCGGAATGGCAATTTTAAGGGTGCATTTTCCAAAGCCTAACTTTTGTAAATAGTTCACATCAGCACCCGTTTCTACAATTACATTTTCACCAACTATGCCTAGATCTGCAATGCCATCCTGAACATATTCCGGAATATCATCATCACGAAGAAAGAGGATTTCAAGCGGGAAATTTGTTACTGTTGATATGAGTGAACTCTTATAGTTCTCGAAAGATAATCCGCAATTTTTAAGGATCTCTACTGATTTTTCGTTTAATCTACCCGACTTCTGGATAGCAATTTTGAGTGTTTTCAATTTGTGCTTTTTGAATTATTGAATTGAACAGGAAAATAGGTCGGAAACAAGTTTTGAAGTACAAAACATTACATATACATCGCCAGTTGGCGATGGTGCAAATGTAAGTGATGGTTCAAACTTGTAATCATATTTATTTATTTCCTTTTCAATAATGACAAGCATCATGAGGAGATGCAAATATATAAATACAATTGAGAAATCAAAAATTCTCCTTTTATGTAGGCTTACAGGAACTAATTTGAGATCAGTTTCCTTGGACGCTTGGTTTTGAACGCTGTGTCTTTGTTCTCGCTGGAATTGTCATTGTCGCCAGGAAAATGGTTAGGTCTGAAGGTTCTTGGTTTTTGTACCCTTTCCTCATCTGCCATTTTCACTGTAATCTTTCTGCCTTTCAACACAAGTCCGTTCAGCTCTTCGATGGCCCTGTCTGCACCTTCCTGGTCAACCATTTCAATAAAGCCGTAGCCTTTGTGCTTATGTGTATTTTTATCTGTTATTAAATGTACACTGTGTACCAACCCACGGATGGCAAAAAGTTCTATTAACTCAGCATCCTCAATATCCAGTGGAAAACCCACCACAAATAATTTAATCATTTTTTTACTATTTACTTTAATTGGCTCTCTTAACCAGTTTTCGCAAAGATAAGTGTAATCTACTTGATGCAGTGGGGTTTCGGCATTTAATTTGCTATTTTTGCACAAACTAAAGCTATTGAAAAAATCGCTGCCTGCCTTAATATTTCTCCTGTTTGCCCTTCAGTCCTGCCAATGGTTTAAAGAAACTCCTGAAATAGGGGTGGTCCTTGCGAAGCATTTTAATAACAAGCTTTACAATAAATTTGATACTGCGGAGTACAACATAATCTTCAGAAAATACCTTGATTCCGTTTCAACGGGTCTGCCGAATGCTAAATTGCTTGCGGATTTCTATCATCGTAATCACCAGCAACCTGTCTGGACTACCCGATTTTATACAAATGGAGGCCTTGATAGTCTCCAAAATTTCATTGCCAGGAGTAAAGAACACGGTTACAATCCTGAAACATTTAACTTAAATAAGTTAAAATCTCTAACGGCTGCGGTCGACCGAAACGATTTTAAAACCATCGAATCTCTGTATCCAGTTATAGCAGCGCTGGAAATTACTGCTGCAACCTCGGCCATCAAGTATCATAACTTGGTTTATTTCGGCAGCACCAATCCACGTAAATTATTTACTAGGTATTACATTCCGGTTAAGCGTCCCGATAGCGCCAGTACGCTTAAGGTTTTGGAAACACAGGACCTTAAAACGATGCTAAGCGACATTCAGCCTAAAAGCGATTCTTATAAAGTTCTACAGCAGCAGCTGCGGCTCATGGAGCAGTCGGCGGGCAATAATGAAGCAACCATAAAAACAATACTAGTCAATATGGAGCGTCAGCGCTGGAAATTGCCTAAGTTGGGCGATGAATATGTTGAAGTGAATATCCCTGATTTCTCGCTCACCTGGTTCAACAAGGGCGACACCCTCTCTCACATGAATGTCTGTGTTGGTGGTAAAAGAGAAGATGATTACGCCGCTAAAATTCAGCAATATTTGAAAACAAAAAACCTGGACGACAAGCCCAAGAACCATGAAACACCCATACTGTATAGTAAGTTCAACGCGATTCAGGTAAACCCTATATGGAATATCCCGGTAAGTATTGCAAGGAGCGAAATCTACTATATGGCAATGAAAGATCCTTATTACCTATCCAATAACAACATTAAAGTCTATTACAAGGGACGGGAGGTTATGGATCCGGATACCATACAATGGAACAAATACCCAAGGGAGAAGCTTCCTTTTCAGTTTAAGCAGGGATCGGGAGATGGGAATGCCCTGGGTAAATTCAAGTTCATCTTTGATAACAACTCAAGCGTTTACCTTCATGATACCAACAATAAGACAGCGTTTAAATATACTAACAGAGCCATTAGTCATGGTTGCGTACGTGTAGAGCGACCGCTGGAATTTGCAGAGAATTTAATTAAGGACAAATATGAATATGATCTGCTCAGGATGGAAGTTAACCTGCCACCGGTTGACACGACTAAAATGGAGCGTTATAAACAAATACTCGCAAAAAAATCCGATACCCTTAAGACCTTCACATTAAAGCCGAAATGGTTTGGTGTTAAGAAGCAAATACCTATTGTCATCAATTACCTCACTGCATGGGCGCAAGATGGCATTGTCCAGTATAGACCTGACGTTTATCAACTGGACGAAACTTTGTATAATGCTATGAGGAAATTCCTTTAAAAGTTTTACCTTTGATTTTTAATGAATTTCCTATACCCAGGTTTTCTTATCGCCCTTCTGGCAATAGCCATTCCTATTGTAATTCACCTATTTAATTTCAGAAGATTTAAGAAAGTATATTTTAGTAATGTACAGTTCTTAAAAGAGGCGAAAGAACAAAATTCATCCCGCGAAAAGCTTAAACATTTACTGGTTTTATTCAGCAGGATCCTCGTAATTACCTTTCTGGTGCTGGCATTCGCGAGGCCATACTTATCTGATAATCATAATGCTGCTCCTTCAGTTAGGAACAGCGTGAGTATTTATGTCGACAACTCCTATAGCATGGAAACTGTCAACAAGGAGGGTAGTTTACTTGACGAGGCCAAACGCAAAGCGAAAGAGCTGGTAAATACCTACGGACTGAATGATCAATTTCAACTGCTAACCAACGATTTTGAAGGCAAACATCAACGCCTTGTCAACAAAGACGAGTTTATTCAGCAGCTTGAGGAAGTAAAAATATCTTCAGCAACCCGGCCGCTTCAGCAGGTGATAAACCGCATGGAGTCCACCGCCAATAACGGCAGTCAGGTACATTACCTGCTTTCCGATTTTCAGCTCAACTTTACCGGACAAAAGAACCTGGTTGCAATGGAACCCGGCCTGCTTAATTTTATCAGGCTAAATGCCAATAGTCTCCCGAATATATCGATCGACAGTGTCTGGAGCCTTTCTCCGGTCCATCAACCGGGGCAGTCAGAAAAAATTGTTGTCAGGCTTAAAAACTATGGGGGAGACGATTCACCACTTATACCTGTAAAACTAACCGTCAACGGGACACAGAAGTCGATTGCCAACTTGAAAGTTCCCTCCGGTCAGTCTGTTCTGGATACCTTATCATTTGGAGGCTTAAAAGCAGGTTGGCAAAAATGTGTAATTGAGATTAAAGATTATCCACTTACGTTCGACGACCAGTTTAACTTTACTTTTAATGTAAGCAGCGAACTTAAAGTTCTGAATATCTCAGGGAACCCTGCTGAGCAGTATATAAATTCCCTTTTTGCGGCCGACAAGTATTTCAAACTTACTGAAACACCAGAATCAAACATCAGCTACAATACCTTTTCAAACTACAGTTTAATCATATTGTCGGCATTGAAGAATCCTTCATCCGGTCTGGCAGAGCAGCTGAAATCGTATATCCAAAACGGTGGTACAGTAATCATTTTCCCGGATGTTGATGCCGGGGCTCCAGTTTATTCGACTTTTTTAACTAGTCTGTCTTTACCGGCTGTGAATCAGTTAAACACGGGTGCACCCGTAAGCAGTACGGCCGACTTAAAAAATGAGCTGTTTGTAGCTGTTTTTGACAACATTCCTAAAAACCTGGATCTGCCGGTAGCAGAGCGCTACTTCAGTTATGTGAACAATTCGTTGGCAAAAGAACCTATCCTTCAATTGCCCCTGGACAGGTTTCTTTTAGCAAGGTATAAGATTGGATCAGGAAAGGTTTATTTGTCGGCCACCTCACTAGACGCCAAAAACACCAATTTAGCCAGGCATCCGGTATTTGTTCCCTTGATGTATAAAGTTGCCTTTAACAGTATCCTTTCTACCCCTTTGGCCTATGTTACAGGTGCGGAAGGTGTTCTGGAGATACAAAAAATCGCGCTGCTAAAAAATGAAACCCTGAAACTGGTTGCTGAACAATTTGACGTGATTCCGGATGTGAGACAAACGCCCGGAAAGACGCTTTTATATGTTGCGGATCAGATCAAGAAAGCCGGTTTTTATGACCTGAAACGAGGAGATGAGCAAATAGCTGTTTTGGCGTTTAACGACAACCGTACCGAATCTGATATGCATTATGCAGATGAAGACAAGCTCAAACAGCTCTTCGGCAAGGAAGAGATAAGGGTAATTAATTCCCGAAAAGATGCACAGTCGCTGAGTATCATCGCAAAAAATAACAGCACCGAGTTATGGAAACTTTGTATAATTTTGGCCATTGTTTTCTTAGCCGTTGAAACACTACTAATCAGATTTTTTAATATTCAAAAAAAATAAGAATAGCATGAAATTCCTCATCACAGGCGCTACCATTGCCGATCCAAACAGTCCTTTCAACCAACAAAAATGTGATGTGTTAGTAGATAAGGGGTTGATTGCTGCAATCGGGGACAACCTTTCAAACAGTGGTGCAGAAGTTATAGACGGCAATGGATGCATTTTATCACCTGGCTTTTTCGATTTGAATTGCTCAATTGGTGATCCGGGTTATGAAACCAAAGAGGATATTGCTACTGCTACTGCCGCTGCGAAGGCCGGGGGTTTCACCGGAATCGCAGTTTTGCCAAAAACGAAACCGGTAATTCATTCCAAAGCTGAAGTAGAATACATCATTAACAGGGCTAAAAACAACCTGGTAGATGTACACCCCATTGGCGCTGTTAGCAGAGACATGGAAGGGAAGGAGCTGGCAGAGCTGTATGACATGAAGCAAGCAGGTGCCGTTGCATTCTCAGATGGCGATAACCCAATCAACGATGATGGTTTCATGAGCAGGGCGATGCAATATGCACAGGGCTTTGATGGTTTGATTATGGTATATCCTGAAAACCGCTCCATAGCCGGCAAGGCACAGGTAAATGAAAGTGCGACAAGTGTATTGTTAGGCATGAAAGGGCTACCTGCTTTAGCAGAAGAGATGCTGATCAGCAGGGACATCTTCCTGGCGGCCTATCACGATGCCCCAATCCATATCAACAGCATTTCCACTGCAGGATCAGTGGCGCTAATTAAAAAGGCCAAAAAGGACGGTGTTAAAATTACTTGTGATGTGACAGCGCATCATTTGATCCTAACTGAAGAGCAGATCAACGACTTCGACAGCAATTATAAAGTTAAACCACCGCTAAGGGGGAAATCTGATGTTAAGGCGCTTTTAAATGGTTTGAAAGACGGGACAATTGATGCAGTTACTTCCCAGCATCGCCCGCATGAAATAGAGCATAAGGATGTTGAGTTTGAAATAGCTTCTTTCGGTATTATTGGACTACAAACTGTACTTCCATTACTTTTAGAGGCGAAACTTGATGCCGGAGCAATTGCAGAAAAACTTTCTGTTAACCCACGCAGATTACTTGGACTCGAAATTGCTACCATTGCTGAAGGTGCTACTGCTAATTTTACTTTGTATAACCCCGACGAGGAGTGGGAATATAATGCTAACAGTAATTTTTCAAAATCAGCTAACTCGCCGTTTTTGAATCAAACCCTCACGGGTAAAGTTAAAGTTGTTATTAATAACGCTTTAATTTATAAAAATTAACCAGAAGTCAAAAACTTGTCGGGGAGACAAGCTAAAGAATTGATTTTTAACAGTGACGTAATAGGGAAGTAACAGGGACCTAACAGGGACGTAACAGGGACAAGCTCCCTGTGATATCCTAGTTAACTACTAGTTAAGTTACTGTAAGTATCCAATTATCTATACGCTCTCTACCTTTTCATTCCTAACTTTTTATTTTAGCTTTCTAGTTTGTAGGAAAAAATGGCTTATTTTGAAGGAGATTTAAAAATTGATATGGATAATCACGTTAGAGTGGCGCTAATTGCGTCATTAGATAAATATGCTTCGGCATCGGGTACTGATTCAATTAAACTTGAAGAGGGATTAATAGAAGTTTTTAGCAAGGACCTTGGCTTTCTGGAAAAAGTAGAAGAGTTTGATGAGGTTTTCGACGAATACCCGGCCTTTGATGAACTAAGAGAGGTTTTTTTCGATTTGCTGATGATCAACTTCTTTGCCAGTGACATTAAAAAACTGGAAGAAGATTACCTGGAGACCGATGAATGGGCAGATATTGAAGAAGAGACCATTGACAGGGGTACAGAGTTATTGAACTTGCTCTTGTATATCAATGAATGCCATGATGAGAAGCTGACACCAGAACTTGGTGATTTCCTGAAAGAGTTTTTATTGGTTGAGGAAGATGAGTTCCAGGATGAGTTCCATATCTATGAAGACCTGATCAGCAACCAGCAATTGGTAGAAGCGAGTGTAGAAGATATTTGCGGTCACGCCGGCATGATTGAGCTTGGAGAAGAAATGGAAGAATTGTTCGTGCCATTTATGGTGTTTTTTCACCAGCCAATATCAAGCGTTCAGGTTATAAAAGAGCTGGAAGATTACAGTGCGAATAAAGATTTTGACATTGCAGTTTATACTTTAATTGCTACTTTTAATAAGAATTAACCAAACTAACAATCATGGAAGAAAAACAAAAATTAATTAACAGTTTATCCATTAAAAATGGATTAATCATTGGGGGGATCAGTGTAGTCCTTTCTTTGGTAATGTACTTTGTTGACCCGTTAATGGCATTTACAAACTGGTGGATAGGTTTGGTACTGCTCGTTGTATTCCTGGCTTTGCTTGTTTATTCAGGTCAAACCATTAGGAAAGAAGTGGGTGGGTTCTGGACATTTGGCGAAGCATTCAAATCATTCCTGATCATGGGACTTATTATTACAGCCATCTCAACCGTTTATAATGTTGTACTAATGAAAGTAATCGATCCGGATCTTCCTGCCCGTGCAGGTGCTGCTATTGATGAAAATACCAGGACAATGATGGCGAAATTCATTACAGATGAAGATCAGCTGGAAGAAGCACTTGCGAAATCAGGTTCCGGCCAATCTAAATTGGAGATTAACGGAAAGAACTTGGTAACAGGTATTGGTGTGTCTTTGGCAATGTATGGTGTACTGTCACTTATCCTTGCGGCTATTATGAAAAAGAATCCTCCTATTAAACTACAAGAGGAGTAGGCTATCCTATTAAACATAAAAAAAGAGCAGGTCTTATTGGCCTGCTCTTTTTTTATGGCGTTTTTTAACGCTTTTTAATTTGGACTTACAAATTTCTGATCCAGATGTTACGGAAGCTTAATGGTAAGCTAGGATCACCATGTGATTGCAATTTGATTGGAGCAGGTCCGTGCGCTTTTCTGTAAGCAGGATCTCCAATGTATTGAGTCGGGCCTTTTAATTCTGCATTGTTTTGTACCAGTACGCCATTGAATAAAACAGTTACTCTTGCAGGAGTTTTAACGGTTTTATCGTCATTGAAGGTAGGAGCCGTCCAAATGATATCATAGGCTTGCCATTCTCCCGGTTTGCGGGTTGGATTAGCTAATGGTACCAATTGCTTGTAGATGCTTGAAGCCTGACCGTTTGTATATGTGTCGTTTTTATAAGAATCAAGGATTTGCAATTCGTAACCGTCATCACCTTTACCAATAGAAGCTAAGAACAGACCGCTGTTACCACGACCCTGACCTTTACCTTCAATATTAGCAGGAACCTGCCATTCTATGTGTAACTGGTAGTTGCCAAAAGATTGCTTGGTTTCGATATTGCCACCACCTTTTTTATTCACTGTAAATACATTGTTAGCTACCGTCCACGATGCAGGTTTAGTCCTGTCATCCGTCATCACCCACTGACTTAAATCTTTACCGTCAAATAAAACGATGGCATCAGAAGGAGCGGCTACAGTAACTTCTTTAGCAGCAACTACAGGTGGTACAGGTGTGTAAACTTCAGTTTGTTCAGGTTTGGTTTTTTCTTGTGCATTCGCCATGCTTACTCCTCCAACTAGTAATGAGGCAACAAATAAGCTTTTAGGAAAGTTCGTCATTGTGTGTTTTAAATTTATGGTTATATTCAAAGTTATAAAAATTCTGTCTAAGTTTGCGGATTGAATTAAGCTTTGTAGCGCACATGGATATTTCTATTGTAATCCCTCTATTTAACGAAGACGAGTCATTGCCTGAACTAACTTCATGGATTGCAAAAGTGATGCAGGATCATAATTTTAGCTATGAATTGCTGTTTATAGACGATGGAAGTACAGATAATTCATGGGCTGTTATTGAAGAACTGAAGTTGCAGTATCCCTTTGTTAAGGCAATCAAATTCAGAAGAAACTATGGAAAATCAGCGGCGCTTAATGTAGCGTTTGAAGCTGCGGTTGGAGATGTGGTTATCACTATGGATGCCGATCTGCAGGATAGTCCGGATGAAATTCCTGAACTGTTCCGCAGGATCAAAGAGGAGAAACTTGATTTGATCTCCGGCTGGAAAGCGAAGCGCTATGATCCTTTAAGTAAAACAATCCCTACCAAAATATACAATGCTGCCACCCGCAGGATGTCGGGTATTCATAACCTGCACGATTTCAACTGCGGTTTGAAAGCCTACCGCAAGGAAGTGATTAAAAATATAGAGGTATATGGTGAAATGCACCGTTACATTCCAGTAATCGCGAAATGGGCAGGTTTCACTAAAATAGAAGAACAGATTGTTGAGCATCGTGCCCGTAAGTACGGGGTAACCAAGTTTGGCATGAGCCGTTTCATCAATGGGTTGCTGGATTTACTATCTATATTCTTCGTGGGCAAGTTTGGCAAAAGGCCAATGCACTTTTTTGGTACCATGGGTGTGCTGAGTTTCTTTATCGGTACGTTTCTGGCCATATGGCTGATAGGCGTGAAGCTTTACGACATTTCAATGGGGATACCTTTGAAGAGAGATGTGACTGATCAGCCTTTGTTTTACATCGCGCTAGTTGCCATCATTTTAGGCTCGCAGCTTTTCTTAACAGGTTTTGTTGCCGAACTGGTTTCCAGGAGTGCGCCTGAGCGTAATAATTACCTCATAGAAAAAGAGATTTTATAGTCGATGTTCTTTTCGATCGTTATCCCATTATACAACCGCCCACAAGAAATTGACGAACTGTTAAACAGCCTCACCAAGCAGAGCTATTTACAGTTTGAGGTGTTGGTTATTGAAGATGGGTCGACCAAAGACGCCAAAGCAGTTGTAGAGAAATATACCGATTTGCTTGATATCAAGTATTTTGTGAAGCCGAATGCCGGTCAGGGTTTTGCGCGCAACTATGGCTTTGAAAGGGCAAAGGGCGACTTCTTCGTGGTGTTTGATTCAGACTGCCTGATTCCGGAAGATTACCTGGAAATCGTAAAGAACTATTTGTTTGAGCATCATTTGGATGCCTATGGCGGTCCGGATGGCGCGCATGAAAGTTTTACCCCTGTGCAGAAAGCGATAAGCTACGCAATGACTTCACCGTTTACAACCGGAGGGATACGGGGCAACGCCAAGCACATCGGACAATTCCATCCAAGGAGCTTCAATATGGGAGTTTCGAGGGAAGTTTATGAGAAGGTAGGTGGCTTTATTTTAACAAGACTGGGAGAAGATATTGAATACAGCATAAGGATCCATGAACATGGGTTTAAGATAGGGCTGATACCTGGGGCCAAAGTGTTCCACAAGCGCAGGACCAGCTTTCTGCAGTTTTATAAACAAGTTCATTTCTTCGGAAGGGCGCGCATCAACATTTACAAGCACTTTCCTGCAGAGTTGAAACTGGTGCATTTCTTTCCGGCGGTGTTCGCCTGCTCGGTTATTTTTACGATATTAATGAATTGTTTTTATGCACCTTTGGCGTACGTCTGCAATTTTATAATGCTGGTGTACTTTTTAATGATATTTTTTCATGCTTTGCAAAGCAACAGATCATTAAAAGTTGCATTTTTGAGTACGGTTGCCGCATTTATACAGCTTGGAGGTTACGGCCTCGGCTTTATGCAGGATTTTATAAAAAGAGTAGTATTTAATAACCAATGATAGATTTTTTAAAAGAAAGTACGTTCGCTGTCAATGAAGTGATGAGCAAGGCTTGGCAGGTTACTAAAAGAAATTACTTTTCTATTGCCACCCTATGCTTTCTGATGTTTTTAACTTCAAATGCCTCAAACATGATGGCGTTCTTTTTAAATAATGTGAGCAGGGGACTTAGTATACTAATGGCCACATTGTTTATAATACTCTACTTTACCATCAGTCTTTCCCTGTTCAGGTATATATTTCATTTACTGGACGATGAGGAGCATGATGTAAGCATTGTAAGTACAATTCCAACCCGTCAGCAAATCATCCGGTTTTTAATTGCCACATTCTACTTTTCACTATGTATCGTCGTAGTCGGGATCATCTTTTATCCGATACTGCTTATTCTTGATCCCTTGCTAAAATTGATTGTGCGAATTGGCTGGGTAAATGATTTTTCTGCTGCGGGTGTGATCATCACCAATATATGTGTAGGAATGGCTATTGTAGCTATATTTATCACGTTTGTCAGAATCTCTTTTTTCCCGTTCTTCATCATCGATAAGAATGAAACACCCTTCAGATCCATAAAATTCAGTCTAGCCATTACAAAAGGTAATTTCACCAAAATCCTGCTTTTATTGCTTGTATTGGGCGGTTTTCAGGTGATCTACTGGTTCTTAGGGTACATCCAGTGGCCGGTAATTGCATTTTTTGTAAACATTTTGAGCTCATTTATCATTGTACCGCTGTCCATTGTTGCGTTGACGATCGCTTATCGGAAAATGATGACCGAATACACCGGCGACAATGAACCAGATATTATACACAACCTGATATAATTGCATGGGCTTAAAAGCAGCATTGAGTAAACCTTTTGCTGCCTTTGTTTTAAAAGGCATTGCTAAATGGAAAAAGAATGCAGTAGCGGCACAAGATGAAACACTTGCCATGCTATTGAAATCGGCCGCCCATACCGCTTTTGGCAAAGACCATGGTTTTGATACAATCACTAACTACGAAGATTTTAAGCAGCGCGTGCCGGTAAGGGATTATGAAGATTTGCGCCCATACATCGATAGAGTTGTAGCCGGAGAGCCGGATGTGCTTTGGAAGGGGAAGCCTGAATACTTCGCTAAAACATCGGGTACTACTTCCGGAGTAAAATATATTCCTATTTCAAAAGAGTCGATGCCTGAGCACATCAAAGCTGCCCGGAATGCATTATTAAGTTATATTCATGAAACAGGAGATGCCTCATTTGTAGATGGCAAGATGATCTTCCTGCAAGGCAGTCCGATATTGACTGAAAAAAATGGCATCAAAGTAGGCAGACTTTCGGGTATTGTAGCGCATTTAGTTCCGGCCTATCTCTTAAAAAACAGGCTGCCATCTTATGAAACCAACTGCATTGAAGACTGGGAAGAGAAAGTAAATGCGATAGTTGAAGAAACAATTAACGAAGACATGCGACTGATATCAGGGATACCACCCTGGGTTCAGATGTATTTCGACAAGCTAGCAGAGAAAACAAGCGGTAAAAAAATAAAAGAGATCTTCAAAAACTTCAGCCTTTTCGTTTACGGTGGGGTAAACTATGAGCCTTATCGCGCTAAGATTGAAAACAGCATTGGCAGAAAAATAGCTGCGATAGAGACCTATCCGGCATCAGAAGGGTTTATTGCTTATCAGGACAGTCAGCAGGAAAAGGGGTTATTATTACTCGTTAAGGCAGGTATATTTTATGAATTTATACCAGCGGATGAGTTTTACAATGAAAATCCAACACGACTTAGTCTAGCAGACGTTGAACTGGATGTTAATTATGCGCTGATTTTGAATACCAATGCCGGACTGTGGGGATATAACATTGGCGATACCGTTAAATTCGTCTCCAAGGACCCGTATAAAATAATAGTAACCGGTCGGATTAAGCATTTCATTTCCGCCTTCGGCGAGCACGTAATAGGAGAAGAAGTTGAACATGCGTTGTTAACGGTAGCTAATGAAGAACACGTAGAAATTACAGAATTTACGGTAGCGCCACAAGTGGAGACAAAAACAGGAGAATTGCCTTACCATGAATGGTTTGTAGAGTTTGCAGTACCCCCTGCAGATCTGGCTTCCTTTAGTAAAAGAGTGGATGAGGCATTGCAGAAGAAGAATATTTACTATTTTGACCTCATTGAAGGCAAGATTTTACAACCATTGATCATCCGCACCTTAAAAAAGGATGCTTTTGTAAACTACATGAGGGCACAGGGGAAACTGGGAGGGCAGAATAAAGTGCCCCGGCTGTCTAACGACAGGAAGATTGCAAATGATTTAAGTAGCTTTACAGATTGAAGAATATATCCATTTTAGGCTCGACGGGTTCCATAGGAACACAGGCACTCGAAGTAATAGCAGCACATCCGGACTTATACAGGGTAGTTGCCATAACGGGCCAGTCGAACTCCACTTTACTGATCAAGCAGGCATTAGCGTTTATGCCGGATATGGTAGTTATCTGCGACGACAAGAAGTATGAAGAGGTAAAGGCAGCATTGGCACAGACCAATATTGACGTTAGGGCAGGAGTAGATGCCCTATGCGACGCGGCACAGGTGCCTGATGCAGATTTAGTGCTTACCGCAATTGTGGGTTCTGTAGGTTTAAAACCAACAATAGCTGCGATTGAAGCCGGTAAGGACATCGCGTTAGCAAATAAAGAAACATTGGTAGTTGCGGGAGATTTAATTACACAATTGGCAAAGAAGCACAATGTGAAGATTATCCCAGTCGACTCTGAACACTCTGCCATTTTTCAATGCCTTGTAGGTGAAGATTATGGCAGCATAGAAAAGATTTATTTAACCGCATCAGGAGGGCCTTTCAGAGGAAAGGACAGGGCATTTTTAGCTAACGTTACCAAAGCTGAAGCACTGAAACATCCCAACTGGGTGATGGGCGCGAAAATTACAATTGACTCTGCTTCGTTAATGAATAAAGGGTTGGAGGTGATCGAAGCAAAATGGTTATTCGGACTGGAAGCAGATCAGATTGATGTTATTGTGCACCCCCAATCAATTGTCCATTCCCTTGTTCAATTTAATGATGGGTCGATGAAAGCACAAATGGGGCTTCCGGACATGAAATTACCCATACATTATGCTTTTGCGTATCCCGGGAGAATAAGCAGCGATTTCAAACGTTTCAGTTTCATGGATTATCCGGAGCTAACTTTTGCAAAAGCAGATAGTGGGACATTTAGAAATCTGGATTTAGCCTACCAGGCATTAAGGAAGGGTGGTAACATGGCCTGCATCGTTAATGCAGCAAATGAGGTTGTTGTGAACGCATTTTTAAAGGATGAAATTGGCTTTTTGGAGATGAGCGATGTAATTGAAAATTGCATGGGCAGTATCCCTTTTGTCGCCGAACCAACCCTGAACAATTATTTAGAAACAGACAAGCATACACGTATATTTGCCAACCAATTGGTAACAAAACAATACAATTAGAATCAAAAACAAAACTATTTAGAATCATATATGAGCGGACTGATTATGGCGGCCCAGTTACTTCTGGGATTATCGATACTGGTTATTTTACACGAATTAGGGCACTTTTTGGCTGCCCGTGCGTTCGGCATAAAAGTGGAAAAGTTTTACCTGTTCTTTGACGCCTGGGGAGTAAAGTTATTTAGTTTTAAAAGAGGAGACTGTGAATACGGGATCGGCTGGTTGCCATTGGGCGGCTATGTGAAGATATCCGGTATGATTGATGAATCGATGGACACAGAGCAAATGAACCAGCCTGCACAACCATGGGAATTTAGGTCGAAACCAGCATGGCAGCGCCTTATTGTAATGCTTGGCGGAGTAGTAGTGAATGTAGTTGTAGGTATTCTGATCTTCTGGATGCTGACTTTCAAATACGGTGAAACGTTTATTCCAAACAGTTCTGTATTGGGTATCAATCCAGGATCAATAGGTAAAGAAATTGGCTTAAAGCGAGGCGATAAAGTAGTTGCTATAAATGGTAAAAAAGTAATACAGTTTGATGAAATTACCAGTTCAAAAGTTTTGCTTGGTAATACCACCCTTACGGTAATACGTAATGGCAAAGCGATGGACATCAAAGTTCCTGATAACATTTTAAATAAAGTGTCTGATTTAGGACCAGAAGAGTTCATTAGTCGCGCACCCCTGCTAGCCACTTCTGTAGACAGCGTTTATAGCAATGCGAAAGCTGCCGGTATACAAAAAGGAGATAAAGTAGCTTCTGTGAACGGAACACCAGTAAATTACAACCTTGACATTCGTGATGCGCTTGCAAAATTGAAGAACAAGACAGCTGTATTTAATATTAACCGCGGCGGTCAGCAACTTACTTATACTATTCCAGTGGATACAGCAGGAGCAGTAGGGATCAAGTTTGACCTTAAGCAATTGAGAGAAGAGACCACTAAGTATGGATTATTCGAAGCACTTCCGGTAGGTATTAACCAGGCATGGAAAGTGTTTAGCGACAATGGTAAAGGAATCTGGAAAGTATTAACAGGAAAGATCAAAGCAAACAAAGCATTTTCAGGCCCTGTAGAGATTGCACGTAAGGTTTATGGTGGTGAGTGGATATGGATGAGGTTTTGGGCTTCTACCGGCTTTATATCAATTGCATTGGCGTTTATGAACTTGTTGCCAATACCAGCACTAGATGGCGGGCACGTGGTGTTCCTGATTGTTGAAATGATAAAAGGCAAACCACTGGGAGATAAGTTTATGGAGCGTGCACAGATCGTCGGTTTTGTGATGCTGCTATCACTCATGGTCTTTGTGCTCGGGAACGACATCTTTAAGGCCTTTCTCCAAAAATAGAGATGGCCGATTACTTTGCTTTTTACGGTTTACCAGTAAGCTTTAATCCAGATACCCATCTCATAAAGCAGAAGTTTTATGAGATGAGTAAAAAATACCATCCCGATTTCTTTATCAACGAAAGTGAAGAGAAGCAGGGGGAGGTATTGGAATTAAGTACAGTCAACAATAAAGCCTACCAGGTGCTGAGCGATCCGCAAAAGCGCCTGCAATACATCCTTGAACTTAAAGGGCAGATCGCTGAAGGTGAACATTATGTTTTGCCCCAGGAATTCCTAATGGAGATGATGGATGTGAACGAATCGTTAATGGACCTACAATTTGATCCGGACGCTGAAAAGGAGGCTGCTATTAAAGCTGAGATCGCTGTACTTGGAACAAGCATCAATGATAAGATTGCTGAGCTGACAGCTGATTATGAGACGCAAACCGAAGAGGAGCAAAGCCAGACGCTTTTGGCGGTTAAAGACTTGTATTATCGCAGCAAGTACCTGCTAAGGATCGGCTCAAAGAAATAATAATTTTTGACTATTTATTAGGATTAGTCAGAGATTGTTTTTATCTTGTATTGCACACACAATACTAAGGTTATGGAAAAATGCGCAAATCTTCTCGAAAATAAGTTTGTAACGATGGGATTGATCCTGTTGTCGGTCTTCTCTGTTTACGGATTTGGTAAGGTAATAGGCCAGCTGGCATACTATTTAGCTAACTAAGCCCTCCTGCTGTTGGCAGATTGTCATAAGTTATTGTTTCCCTTTTCCCCGCATTAAGAATAGATATCTTTGGTGTAAAACCATGATATGAGTACATTATCAATATTCAGAAAAATTGCCGTTGCTGAGGGCATCTCTTACGTTTTATTAGTTTTCGTTGCGATGCCTTTAAAATATTGGGCTGGCCTGCCGCTGGCTGTAAAGTATACTGGTTGGGCACATGGACTTTTGTTTGTGCTTTACATGGTATTGCTGGTAATGGCCTGGGCTGAATATAAATGGAGTTTCAGAAAGGCGGTAGTAATAGGAGGGGCATCTTTATTGCCATTCGCCCCTTTTTGGGTTGATAAGAAATTGAAGGAAGATAATTCAAATAACTCTTGGTAATTAATATAGCAATATATACATTTGCAACCCGCTGAATAAGCAAATGCCCAGTTGGCGGAATTGGTAGACGCGCTGGTCTCAA
>JAZKHD010000010.1:0-302445 GCA_040385565.1 Bacteroidota bacterium
TATAAGTCAAAATATATTTGGTTTTGAAGACAGTACCTTCGTACCTCGCAATGACAGAAATCACTGAACAAGAGCGGCCAGTGTCCTCGACATTGCCCTAAAAACGCGAAGATTGCTTCGTACCTCGCAATGACGGAAGGCCCTCGCAATAACAGAAATCCTAAATAAAAGCGGCCAGCGTCCTCACGCCGGCCACGAAACTATCAACTATTTAGCGCTTCATCCATCCAGATTGAATAACGCCTCCTAAATTTGCTTTGAAAAATGGTCTAAGCTCTTACAAAGATAATTTGGGATGTGATATGACGTGTCACCCTTAAAGCGGTATTTTTCATTCCTACCAACGCGCTTACATTGTAAATCCACTGGTCTGCAGCTATCGCTATGTTTCACAAGTATTACCTAATCAAGCTTATTTCGTGTAAATATCCAGTTGCTTTCCTTTGCTCATATCCGCATAATTAACGAACCAACCGTTTAGCGGTACGCCTCCAATCTCCATCTTGCTGATGTTTTTACCCGCCCCTTTTTTATTGATAATAAATGTCTTGCCATTGCCCAATTGTATCTCAACTTTATTGAAGATCGGTACAGAAACGATATACTCCGGATCTGCCGGTGAGTAGGGATAAATGCCCATTGCATTCAAAACGTACCAGCCTGTTAAAGAACCATAATCGTCCATGCCCGGCAAAGCAAGGCCCTCCGGACCGGTTCCAAAATAGTCTGATAATAACTTGGTCAGGATGGCCTGCGACTTCTCTGGCTTATTTACAAAATAGTAAAGATATGGGTAGGTGAAGTCGGGTTGATTGCCCATGCAAAACTGTCCAAGGAAGGCTGATAAATTGTCTTTCGCGTAGCCTCCCCATGGGATAGTGAACAAGGAATCTAATTTAAGCTCAAATTCTTTAGGGCTTTTGTAAAGGGAAATAAGTCCTTTTGTATCATGCGGTACGAAGAATGATGCCTGCCATGCATTTGCTTCCCTGTACATAAATTCGTAATAAGGATAGCCCGGGTCAAAGGGCGAAACCCATTTCCCGTCGGCAAGGCGACCTCTCATAAATCCTGTTTGGGCATCGAACACGTTACGGTAATTCTGACTACGTTTGCTCATACTGCTGTAAGTCTCATTGTCGCCCAGCGCTTTTGCCATTTGTGCGATTGAATAATCTGAATAAGCAAATTCCAGGGTTTTGGTGGTTCCTGCTGTAGACACTGTTTCTGTAGTCGGATTTTTGATAGCTGCCTCTGGCACATAGCCTAGCTTCAGGTAGTTTGCATTATGTGGTCGTGGTCCGCGAACGCCCTCAGCAGTTGGCGTGTTTGCATTGTTGAGCATCATACTGTAAGCTTTCTTAACATCATAGTCTCGAATACCGCGTGCATATGCGCCTGCAATAAACGTTGAGGAGAAGTCGCCGTGAAAAGACGTAGGCAGAAATCCGGAGCGTTCACCATTTATGATCATCGATTTGATAATGTTACTGCTTACCTCTGGCTGGATCAGGTCAAGGACAGGAAGTTGTGTGCGGAAAACGTCCCAGATTGCCGGACTGGAGTACGTATCAAACCCGAGATTGCTGTTCGCATCGTTTGTTACAGCAGGCGGGCAAAATTGTCTGTATAGGCAGGAATAGAACATCATTTTTTGTTTTTGTGTGCCTCCTGTAACTTTAATTTTTCCGAGCAGCTGTTCCCAAGTCTCATCGGCCTCCTTGTAAACCTGGTCAAAGTTTTTATTCGCAATTTCTATCTCGTAATTGGCTTTCGCACCTGCGGCACTGGTTCTGGACAAGGCAATTTTGACCTCTAAGGGTTTTGCAGAACGCTCGAAACTAATTACAGGGACGTCAATATTTCCGGTTATTTTTCGCTGCCCTCCGGCACCTTGTCCGCTTCGCGGGATATCAGGTTGGTTTGGATTTCGTTTATTGATGTCTATACTTTTGATCTTATGGTTCATTACAGCATAAAAGTATAGGTTGCCCTGCTTACCGGTTACCGTGTAATCACCCTCCTTATTAAGTTCCCAGGTGCTGCTTCCGCCGCCGGCATGTACAAGATCGAAAGCGAGCTTTTTATCTTGTCCGACTGTATAAGTATATTTATGGTAGGCTGTTCTTTTGGTCGCGGTAAGTTCTGCCTTTATCTTATAGCGGTCCAGCATTACCTGATAATATCCGGGCTGTGCCACTTCTTTTGAATGACTAAAAGTGGAGGCAAAATCATCAGCAGTAAAGTTGCCGCCTTCAAGGGGCATGATGGGGATATTGAGGTCGCCCCAGTGGTTACCGCTGGTTTGGGCGATTGCTTTGATGGTTTTAACTTCATACTCATAACCGCTTCCGCTTCCGTAAGTGGTAACGGGTACCACCTGTACCATCCCGTGCGGGACAGTAGCTCCCGGGCCTGTCAATCCGTTCCAGGTTCTCCATGGTGGGTTGTAACCAAGCAGGGCAGAATCGGTCAATACCGTCGTTCCAAGTAACGGATTTACAAATTTTGTTATACGAACTTTAGCTTGTCCATAGGTAAGGGCCGGTAACAGGATGGCCGCTATGATAAGATTTCTCATTGTTAAATATAGAAAGTCTGTATTTAATATTGAAATCCTGCCTATACAGTATTTTGGAAGGCGATAAAGAATTTTGATCCGATGTACAATTCACTTTCGACCCAGATCCGTCCCTGATGTTTGTCTACAATCCGCTTAACAATTGCGAGGCCTACGCCAGAACCTTCAATATGCTGAACATTGTCCATGCGGTTAAATAGCTCAAATATTTTTGGGATGTTATTTTCGGCGATACCAAGACCATTATCCGCTACTGTGTAAATCACTTCATCGGCGATGGTCTCTCCGGAAATTGTTATGACTGCCGGATTGGCTCCCTGGGTATATTTGACCGCGTTACTGATCAGATTGGAAAAGATCTGCAATATCATTACCCTGTCTCCTGTTAAACCAGGGGTAATACCGATGGTAATTTCCAATTTTCTCTTTTGATGAATGCTTTCCATGTCTTGTACTATCCCGCTAATGAGGCTGCGCATGTCAATTGGTTCACGCTTGGGTTTTGATTTGCCAACTTTTGAGTAGTCCAGCACTCCATTTATCATTAGGTGCATTTGATCCGCCTGAGCTTCTATACGTTGTAACATCATTTGTCCCCTTTCTGCCAGCGTTTTATCCCGGGTAAGTAGTTTAGCGTAAATCTTTATGCAGGCGATGGGGTTTTTAAGGTCGTGGGAAATAGAATAGCTGAAAGACTCCAGCTCCTGATAGGCTTCCTGAAGTTTTTCGTTCATCAGGCGCAAGGCACCCGCTTTTAAATTTATGGTATGGCTAACCTCTTCCCTTAGCAGGCTTACCGCATTAAGCGATTCTTCAGGCCATTTTTCCGATACGCCGTTCACGGTTTCTGCCCAGGCTTTAAATGATTCCCTTGGAGAGATGGATTGTAGTTTACTTTCGGAAGGGATCATCGACTTATCCGGATTTCCTGCCCAGGTTACCGTGTGTATGCGCTCTGGTTTAAACCAAATGATGAGTTTTTTGGGATCTTCTGACAATACACATAATAGCATACCGCTGGCCATGTTTTGAAATTGCGCTGCATCAGGATAAATTTTACTGAGCTCGGTTGTATGATATATTGGACTATTAATATTGCCGCCAATCCATTTTATTAATTTTTTTAGTGCTTCAGTGGGAGGCATAACACCAAAGGCAATAATATTTTGGTCAAAAACTAAGGCAAGCCCTGTCGCTCCGCCAATGTTCATCAGGGTTAACGGGTCAATTTGTAGTGCTTCTTTGACGGTAGCGCAATTTTGTAAAGCTTTTGTTTGTTTGTCTAAAGCATCTCTCAACGAAAGGCTGATGTGCTGATTCACCTCTTCTTCCCGGAATTCCAAAGCTGAAGACAGGATTTCACCAATTAGCTTGGCATATTCCCGGGAGCGGTAATCAATAAATCTTGGCGAGTAATTGTGGCAGGCTATCAGTCCCCAAAGTTCTCCGTTACAAATAATGGAAATACTAAAACTGGAAGCAACACCCATATTTTT
Organism: Bacteroidota bacterium; assembly: GCA_040385565.1. GTDB lineage: Bacteria > Bacteroidota > Bacteroidia > Sphingobacteriales > Sphingobacteriaceae > Pedobacter. The sequence goes on from JAZKHD010000010.1 coordinate 4,078, forward strand.
TAAATATTGAATATGGATGGGGGATACCGCGCGCAGCTGTGAATTGGTTAAATCAAGTTGACTATCCTCACTGCTGTTAGTCGTAATTTTCGATATTTTCGAATGTACATCTGCAATAAGGCGTGTTACGTTTAATTTGTACAATTCCCTGGCCTGTTTTGGAATATCGGAAGCAGGGTAATGCAGGCCCAGCCATGGCTCAAGGGTTTCAAGTTTCTTTTCTGCCATCACTACGCCATGACCATCTTCCATAAACTGGTAAATCATTACGCGGTCGTACTTGATAATTTGTTGTACCTGCTCGGCAGAATGGTCAAGCAGTTTCTGTACTTGCTTGTGTTTAAGGATATCTGCTACTGCCCTGCCCATTGTTTTTTGCACATCAAGCCTGAAATCAGACTCCGCAGGCTCAAACTCTAACATGAGTTGATCTCCTGAAACTGCAACAATGAGGTAAAAGGTGCGTCCGACAATTTCTACGGGTACCGGGTTTGAACGTTCAAATTCTTCAGCTATGCCTACAGATTTGAGTATCGTGCTGATAAATTCCGGCTGGTAGGATGCATTGATAAAACCTTCGAAATAATTTATGGTTTGACCAAGTAATTGATCGGTAATTCCCGGAACATAGCTATATAGGTTGTCGCTAAAATAGGTGATGATGTATTGCTGGTTAATAACAAGCAAAAACCCATGCGATTGTATCTCTCCCGGAATGTGAATTGGTTCAGTGTCGCAATTGGTAAGGTCAACCTGATAATCTGACATGAGTACCTTAATCTAGAAGGCTACCAAAGATGGACTATTAAGTCGGTTAATTAGTTGGAAAGGATTTTTAATTTATAGTTAGCATATTTCTTTATATTATCACTCTTAGTGATATTCTTGATTCCTGAATAGTTCCGCCAAGGTCAGCTTGCGGCTGAAATCTTATCTGCATTGCTGATGGCCCTTTGTATTTGCTCAGCCATTTTGCTGTAAGTTTTATCCCAGGAAATGTCTTTCAAAAATTCAGTGGTGCGGCGTTCCCAATCTGTCCGGTCCTCAACAGCCAGTTCTGTTTCAATGGCTGCGATAAATTCATCGCTGTCGCTGGCAATATGCACCAGTTTTTGAATTCCGTATGGGTTGATCACATCGCGGATAGGGGTGGAGACTACCGGAGTATTGGATGCCAGGTATTCCGGTGTTTTAGTCGGACTAATGAATTTTGTGGAGTCGTTCAATAAGAAAGGAAGTATGGCCACATCCCAGCCGGCCAGGTAGGAGGGCAATTCTTTATAAGACCTTTGTCCGATATAGTGGATATTAGGGTTTTTAGGCAATAAGTTCTGATCAATTTTTACAATCGGACCAATTAAGACCAATTGCCAATCGGGGCGCATGGTGGCAATTTCCTCGATAAGCTGGTAATCAAAACGTTCATCAATTACTCCGTAGAATCCGATCTTCGGCCCGTTGATTGCTACCTGATCCGGTGCTTCAGCAATTGTTTTTGCAGTTGCGAAATGTTTTTTATCTATGCTGCTTGGGCAGGCAAATATATTACCATGGTATTGTTTTTTCGCTTCGTAAAGGGTTTGGCCGCCTGTAAATACTACATCTGCCTTAGCCAGTAACTGTTTTTCTAGGGTGACAATTTCTGAGTGTGCAAACCAGAAGGCAGACAGTTCATCCATACAATCATAGCAGGTTACCAGTGGCGTATGCTTATCAGTAAACTTTAGGGCCATTGGTGTGTAGTACCAAAATAGCGTTTCGGCTAAGTTGACTGTCGCAATAAACTCATCGAATATTTGCGTCTGGGCGTTAACAATTTCCTCCTCATTTAAGCCCGGCTGCAGGTGCGGAACAACAACTTTCAGCTTACCGTCACGGTCGCTAATGGACAAATAGCTGCCATTTTCTGCGTCAAAAACCGGTTCCTCATAAAAATAAACCCTGGTGTCTTTGGCAAATCTGCTAAGCAGGTGTTGTGGACGCTGGTAAACAAAGTCCCATCTCAAGTGGGATAGACAGATCAGGTTTGCAGGCAATTTTTTAGAGTTGTGCATGAGTATAATATTTATTGATGTTAAAATGGTGCGTGGCCGAAACCGATCACTTGGCGACTGACAACTATTGAAATCCTAAAGGGTTTTAATTTCAGGTATTCGTTTTCTACAATACGTATTTACCATGAAATTCACGTATAAATCGCCCCTAATTGGCGAAAACATATTATTCGGAGGTCATGTTCTGCAATAAAATAACCTTCAATTATGAAAAAGACTTTATCTATAGCCCTGCTTTTATCAGCAATGCTGTTTCAGTCCTGTGGCTTGAGTGACAGAAAAGACGAACAGGAAACAGCGACCTTAGATTCCATTAGTGATTCGACAGCAATGGGCAAAGACTTGCCTGAAAGTAAAAACTTGACTGAACCTGAAATGACCTTTATCAATGCGGCTGCCATTGGGGGCATGATGGAAGTTGAAGCAGCAAACGCGGTATTGACATTATCTAAAGACAAGCAAGTAAAGGATTTTGCAATGCTGATGCTAAAAGATCATGGCGTTGCGAACAAGGAATTGTCTGCCGTTGCCGCTGGATTAGGCTTAGCTGTTCCTGCCTCTTTGCCTGATGAACAGCAAATGCACATCCGGGACCTGAAGACACTTGCAGACAAAAAACTAGACCAGCAATACATTACCATGATGCTGGGCGATCACGCCAAAACTATTAAACTGTTTACAGATGGGGCAATGCTGCCTACACCAGCAATCAAAGATTTCGCTTCGAAAACATTACCCGTAATTAAAGGGCACTATGCTAAAGCGCAGGCATTGGCAAAAGCGTTGAACATTAGCAATGCCGGCAATGGAGACGATCTGCCAGGGGAAAGTCCCGCGGATGGACACACGAACTAAACTTTTAATCTAAATCAAATCACATGTTAGCGATGAATTACAGAGGCCCGTATAGGGTCAGGGCAGTAGACATGCCGATGCCGGAAATACAGCATCCTGAAGATGCTATAGTTAGGGTTACGCGCAGTTGTATTTGCGGTTCGGATTTGCATCTGTACCATGGTATGGTGCCTGATACCAGGGTAGGCTCAACCTTTGGCCATGAATTTACGGGAATTGTAGAAGAAGTTGGTCCATTGGTAACAAAGCTTAAAGTGGGCGATCAGGTACTTGTACCATTCAATATCGCCTGCGGCAAATGTAATTTCTGCAAACAAGGGCTGTTTGGCAATTGCCACGAATCAAACCCTATGGCGACAGCTGTTGGTGGTATTTTTGGCTATTCGCACACTGCCGGCGGTTATGCCGGTGGACAGGCAGAATATGTTCGGGTACCTTATGCCGATGTGGGACCAACTGTAATACCTGCAGATATGGATCCGGATGATGCGGTGCTGTTAACAGATGTGGTGCCGACCGGCTATCAGGCGGCTGAAATGGGTGGCATAAAAAAAGGTGATACGGTTGTGGTCTTTGGAGCAGGGCCGATAGGGATCATGGCCGCACGGTGCGCATGGTTTTTCGGGCCTTCGAGGGTCATCATAATTGATCATATTGATTATAGACTGGAATTCGCTAAAAACTACGCCAAATGCGAAGCTTATAACTTTAAGGATATGGAAGATCCTGTGGTGTTCCTCAAAAAAACAACAGGCTGGACAGGGGCCGATGTATGTATAGATTGTGTAGGTTGTGAGGCAGAAGGCAATACGCTGCAAACCTTTAGTGGCCGGGTTACGTTAATGCAGGCCGGAGCCGGAACTGCGTTGCAGTGGGCGATCAATTCTGTGAAAAAAGGAGGGATTGTTTCAATTGTAGGAGTTTATGGTCCGCCGTTTAATTTGATTCCTATCGGTAATGTTGTAAACAAGGGCATTACGATAAGGGCAAATCAAACTGGTGTTAAACGCTTACTTCCAAAGCTGATTGATCATGTGCAATCGGGCAGGTTAAATCCAAAAGGATTGATTACCCACCGTGTACCACTTGCCGAAGTATCTGATGCCTACAGGCTATTTTCATCAAAACTTGACAACTGTATAAAAACTGTACTCATCCCTTAAGACTATTTTATGGATACCAACATAGTAAATTATAAAGACATACCTGGCTGGGGTATGGATGCCGATCCCGAAAATGAACCTACCTACCCGATGAAACATTACACTGGCGATGACCACAACAGGTTTTTATATGAAAAGTCTGAACAGCAGCCCGAAACTGTAGAAATGCTAAAATCGAACGAGCGGCCTGAAATGACACGCGTTTTCGGAACGACAGTGCCACCATCAGGGTTAAGCGGAATGATAAGACGATATGCGTTCAAGCACAGTGAAGACAGGTATCGCCATTGGATTCCCCTGATTTTGGCCGACCGTGTAAATGTTGTGGAAGGATTGATTGATGATTTAAAAAAAGGCTATGTTCCTAACCTTGTGAAAGAGCGTGGCTGGAAAATGGAACTAAAACACAATCCGAAAGGTGTAGCTATAAAAGTCGCCACCCTTGCTGCAACAGCGTTAGTGTTATATACGCTGTTCAAAAAAAGAAAATAGGGTATTAATACGGGCGAAATTGTAAGAACAATTGACAACGCTGACTGTTGTTATAATGAGAGCGTTATTTAGATTACAGGGGGCAGTCTTCGGACTACTCCCTGTTTTTATTTTAGGCAGTTTTACTTCACGGCATTTACTTCAGGCCGTCTAATTTTCGCGGTATTGTTTAAGCATTCCCTGGCCGATTAATTCCTGTATAGAGCCTAACGCATCCACAAAGAGCTTCCCTTTACATTCAAAGGGTTATACGTGATTTCTGATGAATAAAAGAAGTATACATGAATTGGGCATGAAAAGATAAAGACCTATTAGATAACTCGGACCTGATAAGAAATTAACCTGGACTTAATAAGGAAAAAATAGGAAGCTTGTCCCTGTTACCTCCCTGTTACGTCCCTGTTAGCTCCCTGTTATCTCCCTGTTTTATATTACCTCTTTTAGCTCTTTTCCGGACCTTGTATTGCCTTTTATTAATTAAAGGTTAAATTTTGTGTGCGTCTTCTCAAATTTAATCAATTCCTCGTGTCAATCAACTTTCTTGTCAGATTTTATTTATAGTCATTGCCTAATGTGGATCAATTAGCAAAATAATGAGATATGATATCCAGCATTTAACATCGTCATCATGAGTTAAATACGGTAAATTATTTTTTGGCTCAAAGTGCTGAAACAAAGCCGAATAAAAATGGTTATCCTTCCAAACAAAACAAAAACGTATGAAACGATTAATCTACACATTGGCAATCTCAGGAACAGTATTGGCTTTTCAGAGTTGCAGCGACACCTCAAAAAATAGCGCAGACGCTTCGGACAGTACGGCGATAGCCATGGATTCAATGAGTCCGACTGATACATCGGCAATGGCGGTCGACCAAATGGACATTGATTTTGCAAACAAAGCTGCGATCGGTGGAATGGCCGAAGTTGACTTCGGAAAGTTGGCACAGGAAAAAGCAGTAAATGCTAAAGTAAAAGATTTTGCCAACATGATGGTGATGGACCATGGTAAGGCAAACGGAGAACTGATGGCGATTGCAGGTGAGAAAAATATCACGCTTCCCGCTACATTGGATGCAGAACACATGAAAAAAGAAGAAGAATTGAAATCTAAATCAGGAGCAGATTTTGACAAGCTTTATGTAGCCATGATGGTTGAAGGCCACAAGAAAACGCTGGCATTAATGCAGGACGGATCGGAGCACTGTAAAGATTCTGCTTTAAAAGGATTCGCGACAAAAACAGCCCCGGTTGTAAAAGCGCATTTGGATATGATCACTAAGATCCAATCAGAATTGAAATAAAACTTTACAGTTTTCCTAAACTAAAGGGCCGGGCAGTTTGTCTGGTCTTTTTTGTTTAAAGATGTTTTCGTAAACTTACGACATCTGAAATTCCACAAATGACAATCTACAACAACCTTCCGGATAAAGAACTTACCGATCGGATAAAGTTGGGCGATCGTCTTGCATTCAGCGAAATTTATAAACGATATGCTGAGACCCTTTACATCTATGCATATAATATTTTAAAAGACAGTGATGAATGCGCGGATGCTACCCAGGACATTTTTATATGGCTTTGGCAGAATAGGGAAAAGCTGGAGGTCATAAATTTAAAATCATATTTACTGGCTGCCGTAAAATATAAGTTAATCAGGGCTATCCAAAATAGCAAACGCAGGGAGGAAATATTGGCGTTGAGAGATCCTGTAATAGATATTGTGATGGAAAATGAATTAGAGGTTAAAGAATTGAAATCTGTAATCAGTACATTCATTAATGACCTGCCACCTAAAGCTAAAGCAATCTTCTCACTTAGCAGAAATGAATATTTAACCAATAGAGAGATTGCCGCTCGACTGGGGATATCAGAAAAAACAGTAGAAAATCAGATTACCATTGCGCTCAAAAAATTACGAATTACCCTACGTAAAAAATCCTTTTGGTCTTTATTGATATAATTTACAATATTATTTGGGGGTTGGGTCCTACTTATGTCCCTTAATATTAGATTGGCCAATGTAGGAACATGAAATTAACAAAAAAAGAGCTGCAAAATATTGTTTCTCGTATTGATGAGGGCATAGCGTCTGATGACGATTTGATGATATACAATTCATGGTGCAACTCGAATCAAAATGTTGCTTTGGATTTTAGCCTTACGGATATCAAATCGAAAATGCTCAACAACATCAATTTTCAGATTGATCAAAAAAAGAACCTTTTAAGGATATGGACCAAGGTTTCTGCAGCAGCTGTTTTATTAGTGTGTATCTCAGTTGGTTTACATTTTTATAGCAATCAAAATCAACCAGTTGAAGTAGTAAGTAACATGATCAAGCCAGGTGGGAATGGTGCAATTTTAACTTTGGCAAATGGGTCTCAGGTAGCACTTACTAAAGCTAAGAATGGACAAGTTGCAACACAAGGTCAGATGTTAGTAAACAAACTTGAAGATGGAAAGATTGTTTATCAGGAGTCATCGGAAACTTCTGGATCTGTGATTGAACCTGCTATTAATACGCTTTCTACTCCAAGAGGGAACAAATTTAAATTAATACTTCCTGACGGTACTTTAGCCTGGCTTAATGCCGCTTCTTCGATTACTTTTCCGACGGTTTTCAGAGGAAAAGAACGTCATGTAAGTATTATAGGGGAAGTTTATTTTGAAGTTGCCCACAATGCTGCGGTTCCTTTCAGAGTTACATCTGGTGAATTAAACATTGAAGTTCTGGGCACCCATTTCAATGTTAGTGCTTACGCTGATGAACCGTTTGCCAAGACAACATTATTAGAAGGCAGTGTCAAAATTGTATCTGGCAAATCAAAGGCAATTATCAAACCTGGCGAACAAGCAGTTACCGGTAGGCAGGGACTAAGAATAATTCCGACAGATGTACATCAGGAAACAGCATGGTTAAATGGAAATTTCCAATTCGAAAACAATGACATAACATCTGTTATGCGGCAGTTGTCCAGATGGTATGATGTGCGTGTAATTTACGAAAGCAATGTACCCAATGTACATTATACTGGAATAGTGCCGCAAAGGGCAGAAATTGTTGAGGTGCTAAACATGCTCACGAAGACAGGGAATACACGGTTTAAAGTTGACAAGAAAGAGATAACTGTTAAATAATTCTGTTCACCAAAAAAGGAAAGGAGATCGATCGAACTAAATCTATTAAACCAAAACAATCAAAACGTTATTCAAAAAGCCGCAGAATGCTTGCAACATTCTACGGCTAAAGTTCTGCTTTAACAGAATAATTTGAGTAATGCCTAACAATTTTATCAACGAACTGTAAACAAACCCAAACAATCAAAGGTATGAAACAAATGATACAATCTGAAAGGATTGTCGGCAGCCGCATGACTTGCCATTACAAAAAAGCATTGTTAATAATGAAACTAACCGGAATAATTCTTCTTTCAGCCCTTATGCAGGTAAGCGCTGCCGTTTATTCCCAACAGGTTACACTGAATCAAAAAGGTGCATCGTTGCATCACTTATTAAAGGAAATCAGCAAACAAACCGGATATACATTACTTTTTAGTGATGAAATAGTTGATAAGGGCACCCCGGTAACCATAAATATGCGAGCTGCCCCTATGGTAAAAGTCCTGGATGCAATCTTTGCAAACCAACAAATAAGCTACAGTATTGATGACAAGACCATTTTAATTGAGGAAAAGAAAAAGACAATTTTCGAGAAAATTTTATCCTCATTTGCTGCCATAGATGCGAGCGGGAAAGTATTGAACGAACAAGGTATACCAATTATAGGAGCAACCGTTCAGGAAAAAAATGTTAACCGTATCACCATTACCGATGCGCAAGGAAATTTTACGCTCAAGAACGTTGATGAAAAAGCCATTATTGTGGTGAGTGTTGTAGGTTATGAAACCATCGAACGCCCTGCTAGGTCTGCAATGGGCGAGATCAAGATGAAAATGAGTATATCCAACCTTGATGCGGTGCAAGTAATCGGCTATGGAACAACTACAAAAAGATTGAATACTGGTAGTGTTAAAACTATAACCGCGGATGATATACAGCATGCACAGCAGATAAGCCCAATACAGGCTTTGGAAGGTATGGTACCTGGTTTATTTATTCAGCAGAGCAACGGGAATCCTGGTGCAATTTCCAAAGTAATGCTGCGGGGTACAAATTCTATCACATCTGGGACAACGCCATTGTACATTGTTGATGGAGTACCGTTTGATGGTTTACCAACGGATCGCGTAGGTGGCGGCGGTACATTTATGGCAAATGTGGCAAATGGAAATACAGATCCGCTGAACGCAATTAACACTGCTGATATTGAAAGTGTGGATGTGTTAAAAGATGCTGATGCAACTTCTATTTACGGATCCAGAGGTGCTAACGGGGTGATCATCATTACCACAAAAAAGCCTAAATCTGGTAAAATGCAGGCAGAGGGTAAGGTTTATTCTGGCGCTTCAAAAATTACCCGTATGCTTACTTTGCTAAACACGGCAGAATACATCGCCCTAAGAAAGCAAGCATTTGCCAATGATAACATTACACCAACCACAGCAAATGCGCCTGACCTTACTCAATGGAGCCAAACTAATGATACTGATTATCAGGAATATTTAATAGGTAATACGGCACATTCCACAGACGCAAACGTATCGTTATCTCAAGGTAATGCATTAAATGGATTTCTTTTAAGTGGGGCATATCACCACGAGACTACTGTTTTGCCAACGGATTTTGGTTATAACAGGGGGTCTATGCACGGCAGGGGATACCTTAGTTCTCCTAATGGAAGATTAAAAGTTGATTTTTCAACTCTCTATTCTGCGGACAAGAATGAACTGCCTGGTGGTGATTTTACCAGTCCGGCCACTACATTTCCTGGAAACTACCCACTCTACAATGAAAATGGTACTTTATACTTCAACTCAAATATCGCTAACAATCCACTTGCTTACTTAAGAAGGAACTATTCTACGGAAGTCCAACACCTTACCTTGAATGGAAATATCGGTTATAAGGTGCTAGACAACTTAAATCTTAAAATAAATACCGGGACTGATAACATTTCGCAAAAATCTACTTTGCTTTCACCTCAGTCCGCGCAAAATCCGGCGACCGCAACTTCTGCCAATTCTGCTGCACAGTACACGTCTAGTGTGACTACTACTTACTATGTGGAACCACAGGTAGATTACAGCAGACAAATTTCAAATGGTAAATTGGCTGCAACACTTGGCGGTACATATCAATATAGAAAATTCGATCAACCTTATTTTCTTGTGGCCAATACATACGCCTCTGATGCATTGATTGGAAACCTTGGTGCAGCAGCCAATATTCTGGCGCGTACTGCCTATACCTATTTGTATAAATATGCTTCTGTATTTGGTCGCCTCAATTACAACTGGAATAATAAATATATTCTTTCCGGAACGTTTAGAAGGGATGGCTCTTCGAAATTTGGTCCGGGTAAGCAATTTGGTAATTTCGCATCCATTGGTGCCGCCTGGTTGTTTACGGAGGAGTCCTTACTAAAAGATGTTAAATGGCTAAGTTTTGGAAAGCTGCGTGGAAGTTATGGTACGGTAGGAAATGATCAAATCAGGGCCTTCGGTTATCTGGATAGTTATCGTGTAGGTACACTGGCATATGGTACTAGTGCGGTGATCACTCCATCTGGAATTGCCAATCCGGATTTTAGCTGGGAAACGACTAAGAAACTGGAAGTCGCTATTGAACTTGGATTTTTGGATAATAATTTGTCTGTTAATACCAATTGGTTCCAAAATAGGTCTAACAATCTATTAGCCAATTTCCCGCTTAGCGGACAAACAGGTTTTACATCTTATACGGCAAATCTCGATGCTGTTGTTCAAAACAGTGGGTTGGAAATGGATGTCAAAGCCGTAGCTTTTAACAAAAGGGATTTTAAATGGAACGTTGGTTTCAACATCAGCGGTTCCAGAAATAAGCTTGTTGCGTTCCCAGGGCTAGCAAGAACAACTTATGCTGGTACATATGTGATTGGCAAGTCTCTAAACATCATGTCTCTCTATAACCTTACTGGTTTTGTAAATGGGATAGCACAAATTGAAGATGTAAACAAAGATGGGAGATTTAGTGCAGGTCAAAATAATGTGGGCGATTACGTAGTTGCGGGAACTACAGATCCAAAGTTTTACGGAGGTTTAAGTAACAATCTAAAGTATAAAAACTTTCAGCTTGATGTGTTTATCAACTTTACAAAGCAATTGGGATATGCACCTACGCCATTTCCGGGCTTGGTAGGCAACCAGCCTAAGGACGTATTGAATAGCCAATTTAAGCCCAGCACCCTGGCGACATCAGCGTCATATACTTCTTATGCAAATTATTTTGTAAACTCAAATGGCAAGGTGCAGGATGCATCTTATGTAAGGCTCAGAAATATTACGTTTTCCTACAATTTGCCGCAAAACTGGTTGAAGGCCATGAAGGCTTCGAGTTTAAGGGTTTTTGTGACAGGGCAAAATTTGCTTACCCTCACAAAATACGATGGATTTGATCCTGAAACGCAGGCAATAACCCAGGTGGGTTTGCCAGGCACCTTGCCAACGCAAGTAGCACCTCCTTTAAAAAGCTTAACAGCAGGAATTCAATTTTCATTTTAATATTAAATGTCATGACAACAATCATAAAAAAATATTTAATCATTCCCATAGCATTCATATTATTCATGTGGCAAAGCGGCTGCAAAAAGTTAATTGAATCTCCAATTCCAACCAACGTTTTAATCTCATCATCTGTATTTTTAGATTCTTTGACCACGCAAGCGGCTGTAAATGGAATGTATCGCCAATATTATATGAGTAGTGGTAGCAGTTATTTTGACATCAATATACAGCTTGACCCGGCACGCTTGGCAGATGAAACGTACGCTGTATCAAACGCCATTGATAATTTTAGTTCCAATACCTTAACACCGGCGGAAGGAAATGTAAATACGCTATGGAATAACTCTTATACCTGTATTTATACAGCCAATAATATTATCCAGTCGGCCGAGTCTTCGCCAAATCTTACCAGTACGTTGAAAAAACAGGTGGTTGGTGAGGCCTTGTTCATGCGTTCACTTTTGTATTTTTATTTGATCAATTACTATGGAGATGTGCCGCTGGTACTCAGTACAGATATCACTATTACAGGTTCGTTGCCACGGACTCCAGTTGCTACTGTTTACAGTCAGATTGTTTCGGATCTTCTTATAGCCCGTAATTCTCTTTCTACCACTTTCTCATGGTCGCAAAATGATAGGACACGTGCGAATAGCTGGGCAGCCAGTGCTTTACTAGCAAGAGTATACCTTTATCAAGGCAATTGGTCTGCGGCAGAAGCCGAGGCTACAAGAGTGATCAACAATACGGCATTATTTAAGATTGTTCCCGATCCCAACAATGTGTTCCTTAAAAATAGTACAGAAACAATTTTTGCTTTCTATGCCAATTTTAACGGTTTCCCACAGCAAACACTTCCAGGTAGTGGAAATTATCTTACCGGTACACAGTTACCGCTTTATGCGATTAGGCCTCAATTGTTAAGTGCATTTGAATCTGGAGATACCAGGGCTACAAAGTGGATTGGTACAGCTACGTTCAATAATGTGGTTTATAAATTTCCGTATAAATATAAAGCCATTACAAATACAAACACAGAGCTTCAAATTTGCCTACGTTTAAGTGAATTATATTTAATAAGGTCTGAAGCCAGAATGCAGCAAGGTAATTTAGTTGGAGATAATAGTGCGCAAAGTGATTTAAACGTTATTAGAAATCGGGCTGGTTTGGGGAACACGGCAGCAAGTGTGCCTTCCTTACTAGCCCCTGCAATTGCACAGGAAAGACGGATTGAATTGTTTGTGGAGTGGGGCGACAGGTGGCTTAATTTGAAACGTACAAACATGGCAACCGCTGTTCTTAGTCTTATAAAGCCCCAGTGGAAACCAACAGCGGTACTATATCCTATACCACAAACTGCGATACTGACAAATCCTAGTTTAATACCAAACCCAGGTTATTAATTATTAAATATCAGACATGAAAAATTTCTTATTGCTTTTATTTTTATACCCTTGCCTGCTTTTTGCCCAGTCTGGTAATTTCAGCATAACAGGAAAACTTCATATTCCAAATTCAAATAAGCTAGCTTACCTGATATATACAAGCGCAGGGAAAAGGACTGACGATTCCTGTAAGATTGTAAATGGGTCTTTTGCTTTTAATGGCAATGTTTCTGGTTATACAACAGCAACATTGAGTATCCATAAGCCGTTGAAACCAGGGGAAGGCTATACCGATTACTTATCCATTTATTTGGAACCCGGGCAAATAGCTGTAACCAGTCAAGACTCATTGTTACACGCAAAGGTTACAGGGACACCTATGAATGATGAGTATCAGCCTTTGAGACAGCTTAACCAATCTATTGACGCTAAAATCGCCAGTTTTCAGACGAAAGTTCGTGCGCTGACCGATCCCAGGGCTAAACAGGAATTCATAGCAAATAATACTGCCGAGTTCAGTTCATATAGCAGTGAAAAGCTAGAGAACATGAAGGCCTTTGTTAAGAATCACCCTAAATCAATGATTAGTATTGATCTTATAAGGATGATAGGTGGTCCTGTACCCGATGTTACATTAATAGAATCCTTGTTTGAAGGACTGTCTGCCAAACCAAAAGAAAGCGTAAAAGGAAAAGAGATCGCTGCTATGGTGCAAAAATTGAAGAAAACGGCTATAGGAAGTATGGCGCCAGAGTTTAGTCAGCCAGATACATCGGGCAAAATTGTATCTTTAAAGAATTACAGGGGCAAATTCGTATTAATCGATTTTTGGGCCAGCTGGTGTGTCCCGTGCAGGGCAGAAAACCCGGCATTGGTGAAAGCGTATGACGACTATAAGGACAAGAATTTTACAGTTTTGAGCGTTTCGTTAGATAAGCCAGCCGATAAAAACGCATGGTTAGCTGCGATTAAAAAAGACAATTTGCATTGGACAAATGTAAGCGACCTTCAAAGCTTTCAAAATAAGGCTGCTGTATTGTATGCTATAAATGCTATTCCCCAGAATTTTCTGGTTGATCCGGACGGTAAAATTGTTGCTAAGAATTTACGCGGTGAAGCTTTACATAAAAAGCTTGGCGAGTTAATAAGATAATTCTTTCTATTGATAAATTCAATACTGAAAAGGCCGGGCAGTTTGTCTGGCTTTTTTGTTTCCAGTGGCCAGTATTTACGTCGTTAACTACCTGATAAACTAGCGTAAATTGTTCGGATAAATAAGGTACTTGCCCCAAAACTATAGGTTGTAGAAGCGGTTAATTGATTAAACATTCTATTTAACAGTTAAATCCTACCTATCATGTTCCATCATTCAAAAGATTTACAATTTAACGCCAGGGTATCACGTCCAGACCCTGCCTTTGCCAATATTCTGTTAGAGCAGTTTGGCGGAGAAAATGGCGAACTCGCTGCTGCGATGCAGTACTTTACACAGGCATTCGGTGCTAAACAACCACATCCCGACAAATACGATATGCTTATGGATATCGCAACCGAAGAATTTTCACATCTGGAAATTGTTGGTGCTACCATTCAAATGTTATTGAAGGGAGTGAACGGAGAGTTGAAGAACGCGGCGGATTCATCAGAGATCATGCAAGTATTGGAAGGCAAGGCTGCAAAGGAAAGTATTATCCATGCCGCTTTAAGCGCTAACCCACAATTTCCAATCATTACAGGGGGTGGTCCGACTTTAAGAAATAGTCAGGGTATTCCATGGTGTGCTTCTTACATCCATTCAAACGGCGACTTAACTGTCGATTTAAGAAGCAATCTTGCATCAGAATCAAGAGCTAAATTGGTTTATGAGCATTTGATGAAGTTTACAGATGATCCTTATGTTAAAGAAACGTTGTCGTTCTTAATGACGCGTGAGGTTGCCCACTATAAAATGTTTGAGGCTGCATTGGAAACTATACAGCCAAACTTTCCTCCGGGAGTTTTGCAAGCCGATCCACGTTATACGCAACAGTATTTTAACCTATCTCCCGACAAGAGTGTTCGTGGCCCATGGAATGAAGGTGAAATGCCCGGTCTAGGTTTACAATGGGATTATGTTGCAGATCCGTTAGATCAGGTTTTAGAAACTGAAGGACTGACTTTCCTGGAAGATCCTAAAGAAGCAGAATTGGAAGTAGCTGAGCAATTAAACCAGGAAATGAGTGAAGTAAAAAGCAAGGAAGTTAAAGATGCCGAACCAGATGGTGTAGCCATTTGGAGTGACTATAGTCCGGAAGAAAAGAATTAACCTAAGCAATTTTTTTACCAGCCATATTTGCTGCTTATGCATGCAAATATGGTTTTTTATTTTAATTCAATTTGTTAGCTGACAATGATAAAAATGGCATTTAATTTGTTTTAGGTGCCGCATTCGAAGCATTGATTTAATAGTAAGTTTTAATCGTTAACAAAAAAATTAAAGAGTAAAACGTATGACACAAGTTAATTTCAATCCCCCGTAAAGCTTTCATCTTTTAGTACTAATTAGGAACCGATAAGTAACAATCAATAAAGATTATTATAGACTATGGGTAAGACAATTAATATTATGTTGGCGGATAACCATGCCGTAGTCCTTGCCGGGCTAAAGATGATGATTGAAAAAAATTCTGAATACAAAGTTGTTGCGGAAGTGAAGAATGGCAACGCTGCACTTGAAGTTTTAAAAACGAACGTTCCGGTTGATATTATACTGGCAGATGTAGATATTTCTGAGATTGGTGGACTGAGCCTTGCCCGGGAAGCAAAAAGCTTTAACCCAGCAACGAAAGTTATTATTTTATCGATTGATGAAAGCAAATGCATGATTTATGATGCCTTTAAGATGGGTGTTTTCGGTTATTTACTAAAAAGTATCCAGGAAGATGAGTTGCAGTTTGCACTGCAGCATGTATCTAAAGGAGAAAAATATCTATGTACTTCCCTTACGATGCAAATGCTGGAAGAACATCTTCAAAAAAGTGAGGACGACAACTCAACTTCGATTTTCGAAACTGAGTTGAGCAAGCGCGAATTAGAAGTTCTGGAACTTATAGCCGATGGTCAAACCAATAAAGAAATGTCTGACAGGCTTTTTCTTAGTAAACGCACCATAGAGGGGCACAGGCAAACTTTATTGCATAAGTTTAAGGCACGAAACACCGGTTTATTGATACGATGTGCCATGAGAGCGGGTGTGATCCAGTAGCGGTTGTTAATGATATTGTTAGAAACAAAAAATAAATTACTATGAGCTCAATTCTAGGATTGGAAAAATTGAAACATTTAATGGATGAAGCTGCGCTTGAAGATATTGATCAGGCTGCGGCAGTCCATTCGCAATCAAACATCGAATTCTGTATTCTGGACGTTTCTGAAAACAGCATTGATGTAGAAGCGACACAGCTGGAGACGCGTTCTAAAAATTACGCTTCAGAAGCGACATTGGTTAAGAGAACGAAAGAAGTTTTTGAGAAGCGCCTGCCATCCTTTACGATAGCAGTACGGCCCGTTCCTTTCCTCCCAAATCCAGCCAGTGTTGTAAACCCAAAATGGCTTGAGAAAAAAATGGAAGAGCAGGGTGTAAGGATTAAACAAATTGCCTTTGATACTGGTGTTGACCGGGAAAGTATCGCCGACTGGACATCCGGCAAAAGATCTATGAGTCAGATTGTTAAAGCCATGTTTTATTTCTATTTCAGAAAGTCTTAAAATTTTTATAACATGAACGCAATTTCTCCATGGGCAGTGCAGGCAGCTGACGAACTTGCCACAGCTGTTAACTCACTGGCGACTTTTAAAACAGCTGGATTTGAATTTCAGGTTATTCAAACAAGCGATTCTATGTGGATTAAATCCTTCACTGCAAATGGAGGTATTTCTTGTTATCGCTGTGCCTACAGTCCGGGTAAGCTTGAAATTGTCAAACTTAAAAATGAAGCTAATGGCATTCAATTGCGCCTCAATACGTTTTATGGCGAACAAAGAGTTGATGTGAAGTTCCTTCCCGACGGCGAGTTTCCTTTGTTGCAATACCGTACTACGCTAAAACCGGTTCAGGAACTGAATGTTCCCTACTGGCCTAAAGACATATTGTTCATTACTAACGACGGCAGGCCTGCAAATACGGCGGGCAAAATACATTCCAGTCAGTACGGAACGCGCACCGGCTTTATTTACATGAGCCAAACGCGGCCGAAATCAGGTTCTACATTCTATTTGCAAAACCTGACAGCGCTTTCTGAGTATTGCGATCAAACTGAAACATCATTAGGAGATAGCGTTGGAGGAGAATGGCCCGAGCTTGGATTTTCATTGCCTGCAACCAAGAAACCATTAGCAGCAGGCAGGGAAGTTGTTATTAGTGACGCTATTATAGGATTTAGCGAAGAGGCCCCGGAAAAGGAAGCGGAAGTTATGCGCGGGTATTTAAACATGTTGGCAACTCTATATATGAAGCTTCCAATGCCTGCGACAAATTATATTCAATGGCCGGATATATTAGAAAAGGGACTAAAGGATTTGATTGAAAGCCCCGGCTGCTGGTCGCAAGTAGCCGGTCATAAATACTTTAACGCTTATGTGAGCGACTATGACACGCCGCCGGAGATCATGGTACAGCTTGCCGTATTACTACCCTTACTGGATTATGTAGAATGGAGCAATGCGGAGCTGCCGGTAATGAAAATTATTAAGGAAGGCTTGCCTTCGTTTTATGACGAAAAAATAGGAACGATTATGCGCTGGCTACCAGCTGCTGATGATAAGCTGGAAGGGGAGGAAGAACAAAAAGTACCACTCGTTATGGACTCCTGGTATTTACACCACCCATTGTTAAACTTGTCGCGATTGGCCCTAAAGGGCGATAAGGTTGCAACCGATTTATTTGTAAACTCCCTGGACTATGCCATAAAAGTAGCAAGGCATTTTGAATACAAATGGCCGGTATTTTATAAGATGGACACCCTTGAAGTTGTAAAGGCAGAAACTGCTGAAGGTAAGGGCGGGGAAAAAGACGTTGCCGGGATTTATGCCCATGTAATGTTGCAGGCATGGGAACTGACGAAGGAAAACAAATATTTACAAGAAGCGGAGAAAGCTGCTAGAACCCTTGAAGGATATGGCTTTGAAGTATTCTATCAGGCAAATAACACTGCGTTTGCCGCTGGCGCACTATTGCGACTGCATAAGATCACAAAAAAAGAAATTTACCTGGACCTTAGCTACATGTGCTTAGCGGGTATTTTTAGGAATACACAGTTATGGGATTGCAACTATGGCTATGGTAAGAAT
This sequence comes from Bacteroidota bacterium, assembly GCA_040385565.1. GTDB lineage: Bacteria > Bacteroidota > Bacteroidia > Sphingobacteriales > Sphingobacteriaceae > Pedobacter. The sequence goes on from JAZKHD010000010.1 coordinate 22,020, forward strand.
TTTCCAAAATTCTTTTCCGTATATCCACTTAATGATGCGCCATATACTGCTGCTTATGAAGAACAGGAAGTTTTTTGCGCTTTGCATGATTATTTAAAACATGCTGAGGGCGTTGCTATATTACCCTCGGTAAAATTACTGATTGCTGAGTTTATCAGATATACCGTTGACAGGGCAGTTTACTACTACCCGCCGATGCTACCGGCAGACATGCTTGAAGATGCCCCGAAAATAGGAGAGGTAGATCCTAATCTTTATATCGCGCTGGAAGATTTGCAGGACGGCTGGCTAAAATCAGGGACAGTTGGACAGGAGGTCTATGGCGCCGGTAACGCATTTGGCATTTTACCACGGCACTATCTAATGGTGCCGGGACAAGACTTTATGGTTTATGTAGATTACCCGACCAGTAATTTTACTGCTCAGAAAAACAAGCCTGTATCTTTTAACGTTTTGGGAGATGAGCGGCTGCATTGCAGGATGTTGTTGGTTAAGACCGGACGCAATAGAATACCTGATGCGGACGTGTATTTAAATGGTGGTAAAACACCTATAGTTGGAAAAGCTGTTGCAGGGGGGAATATTGAATATCAATTACCGGGAGACTGTCAAGTCACCATAAAAATTAAAAAGTAATGAAAGACCTCGCCAGAAGATTTCCTGAAAATCCTCTTTTAATGCCTAAAGACGTTAAGCCAAGTGATGATGGGCTTCAGGTTATTTGTTTGCTTAATCCTGGTGTTTTTAGCTACGATGGAAAAATCTGGTTGCTGGTTAGAGTAGCGGAAAGTATTAAGCAAGTGGAAGGCTGGGCGTTTATCCCGGCGCTGAATGACCAGGGTAAAATTGAGATCATAGAGGTTCCCCTTAACGACCCGGAATTGATTGCTACAGATGCGCGGGTGTTCAATTATCAGGGATTGGATTACTTAACTACGGTATCTCATTTGCGTTTGATGAGCAGTGTTGACGGCATTACATTTAAAGAAGAAGAGAACTACCCTGGGATTTTTGGCAAAGGAAAGCTGGAACGCTATGGGGTTGAGGACTGCAGGGTGACTTTCTTAGAAGATGAGTATTACCTTACTTACACTGCTGTTTCTGATAGCGGTGTAGGCGTTGGTTTGCAAACTACCAGGGATTGGCAGCATTTTGAACACAAGGGAATGATCTTGCCACCTCACAATAAAGACGTAGCTATTTTCGAAGAAAAAATAAATGGAAAGTTTTATGCCTTACACCGCCCGAGCAGTAAAGATATTGGTGGAAATTACATTTGGCTTGCAGAATCGCCTGATGGCTTACATTGGGGTAACCATAAATGCATTATTAAATCGCGGCCCGGGATGTGGGACAGTGCCAGAGTTGGCGCAGGCGCTGCTCCAATTAAAACAGAGCGGGGCTGGCTGGAAATATACCATGGCGCTACGGCAGAACACAGGTATTGTCTGGGGGCATTTTTGATGGATTTAAACGACCCATCTATCGTATTAGGGCGTAGTATAGAACCAATAATGGTACCCACAGAAAATTATGAGCTAAGCGGATTCTTCGGCTTTGTGGTTTTTACGAATGGGCATATTGTTGATGGAGATAAGTTAACCATTTACTATGGTGCTGCTGATGAATTTGTATGCGGTGCTACATTTTCAGTTTCGGAGATTATACAATCTATAGGTTAAAATATTTAAATAAAAAACAATTTGGTTAACAGATCGTTATCTTAGCATAAACCATGTGTGGAAAGCTAAGATGAAGTTGTTGATTAAAAATATGGTAAGTCTGCGTTGTAAAATGATTGTAAAATCAGAGCTGACGATAATGGGCGTAAATTTTACGGTCGTAGAACTGGGCGAAGTTGAGATTGCTGAAAAGCTTAGCGAAGTAAAATACGCGCAATTAAAGCTTGCTCTTTTAGCGCATGGGTTAGAGTTAATGGAGGATAAGAAGAGCATTCTTATTGAAAAAATTAAAAATATAATTGTCGAAATGGTCCATTATACTGAGGACCCGCTTAACATCAATTTCTCAGATTACCTTTCCAACAAGCTAAATTACGACTATAACTACTTGTCAAATCTGTTTTCTGAAGTAAAAGGCAGCACAATAGAACAATACATCATTGCTCATAAAATTGAACGCGCAAAGGAATTGTTGATTTATGATGAACTCACGCTAACAGAAATAGCCTATATGTTGAATTACAGTGGAGTTTCACATTTGTCCAGACAGTTTAAAAAAGTTACAGGATTGACACCATCTTTTTTTAAGCGGATGAAACATAAAAGGTTGAGGGCAAGGGAAGACCTCTAAACTAACCTAACTGCTTTGACAAACAGTGAATTATACAACTTTTCGATAAAGTAGTGCAACGGCGTTTTTAAGCGAATGCTGAACTTTACGGAGAAGTGTATATCTGCACTGAACAACAATTAAGTTAAAGCATGCATTCAAAATGAGCCTTACCCAGGATAGCGGCAAATTCTATAAATTTTTGATAATTGCATAGGCATCTCGATTCCGAATTACTTCTAATAGAGGCAATCGCAATCATGCAACGTGAGGAGCGATACGAGCTGCCGGTGTACAAAGGGGAATCTCTTTTAGGGACCGTTTCCTATATTGAAATCAAGAAGTTTATGGCCTTGGGCACAGCCAATAATTTTATAGCACACAAGTTTTATTACACCCTGGAAAGCTTTTTGGCGATACAAAGCAAGTCTGCATTAGAAGGCTGACGCTTTCTGTTCTTTTGTAGATTGTTTGTCCTCCTGTGTTTTCACCATTCTGTAGGCAATTGTTGCAAAAACAGCAAATACAATATGGGCAGGGATACGTTGCAGGTAAAAATCTAAATAACGGATGGCTGGAGGTAGCGGATGAATTTTGAATGTCCCCTTCCATATCAATAGACCCAATAGGCCACTTAGCAAACCAAGGATTACTCCGTTTTTAATGTTGTGTTTGATTTCTCCCCGCTCCCAAAGTTCTACATATACTGCTGCGAACAGGAAACCCATGCTGTAATGAGCACCCCAGCCAACCAGGCTTTTTGTTTTTTTTGATAGGAAAGGCGCCAGTCTGCCTGCCATAGTAGCCAGGTGCTCAGGTTCTTTAAAGTTTTCATGTGGTAATAAAGACATTAACGCGCTTGCCGCAGTCATGAAAGTAGTACCTGTGAAACCAGAAATGAATGTTTTCTCTATCTTATTCATATGATTTTTGTCTTTACATCCTTTTAACACCTGTTAAATACAATGGTTTCAAGTTCTGTCACAAGAATTTTGTCTAATTAAATTGTTCTCAGTAAACTTTTGCGGCTTTTTCTATGTTACTTTGACTAGATAATTTATTATAAATCTAGACAATATGAGGCTGTCCATATCCAATCTCGAGCAACTCTCTGGCGTTCCTGTTCATACAATACGCATTTGGGAGCGTAGGTACAATGCGCTGGAACCTCTGAGGTCTACCGGGAATACACGCTTTTATAACGATGAACACCTCAAAAGGCTTCTTAATATTGTTAGCCTCCAACAACTGGGCTATAAGATTTCGCAGGCTTGTGCACTTGAACAAAAGGAGATAGATGCATTTTTAGAGCAGGACCTGGCTGCGGTGGGTACAAACCATTCAGGATATGAGTTTTTTGTTTCACGGATATTGACTGCATCTTTAGCTTATGATGAGCTTTTAATAAATAATCTGCTTGATCAGAGCATCACTGAGCATGGGATAACAGCAACCTATATCCAGGTAATGTTTCCTATGATGCAGCGGTTGGGTTTAATGTGGAGGTTGGATCATATTTGCCCCGCGCATGAACATTTTATTGCTGCAATTGTGAGGCAAAAGCTAATGCAAGCCATCAGCTCAGTACCCTTAGCTGAACAGACCGGCCCCTCCTGGTTACTTTATTTACAGGAAGATGAAGGGCATGACATACCACTTTTGTTTGCAAGCTTCATGCTTCGCAGTCATGGCTACAAAGTGATCTATCTTGGGGAACGTGTGCCATTTGGTTCAGTAGAAGATGCTTATAACATTACACAGCCGCAAAACCTATTGTTATTTATGATCAGGCGGCGCCCGGTTAAAGAGGCTGAAACCTACCTAAAAGAATTATCGGCTTCTTTTCCAAAAGCAAACATTTTTCTTGCCGGAAACGGTCGGTTGATAGGCGAACTGGAACTGGAAACAAACATAAACTGGTTTTCTACCATTGAAGAATTTTCAGTTTTATTAAAAAACAAGAATGAGTAAGGCTATCTCGAACACTTCTCCTAAGGTTGCAGTAATTGGGTCTGGATTTGCTGGTCTCAGTGCCGCATGCTATTTAGCAAAAAATGGAGCAGAGGTTACTGTCTATGAAAAGAATTTAGAGATTGGCGGGAGGGCACGGCAACTGCTCACCGAAAACGGTTACAGTTTTGATATGGGCCCTAGCTGGTATTGGATGCCAGGTGTTTTTGAATCGTTTTTTGCCGATTTTGGTTACACTAGGGATGATTTCTATCAACTCTCACAACTTGATCCGGGTTTTAGTATCGTGTTTCAAGATGGCGATTTATTGCATATTCCATCTTCTTATGAGGCAATGGAAAAAGTGTTTGAGGAAATAGAAGAAGGGAGTGCGCAAAAACTGAGAAAGTTTATGGAGGGCGCTAAGTTTAAATACGAGGTAGGTATGGATAACCTGGTGCAGCAGCCTGGTTTATCGCTTAAAGAATTTTTGAATGTTGATGTCATTAAAGGGGCTTTCAAACTTCAGCTTTTACAATCCTTCCGCAAGCATGTAAAAAAATATTTCAGCCATCCAAAGCTAATTGCCCTGATGGAGTTTCCGATTCTTTTTTTGGGGGCTACTGCTCAAAATACGCCTGCATTGTATAGTTTGATGAATTATGCCGGACTCTGTCTCGGAACCTGGTATCCGGAGGGCGGCTTCTTTGCGGTCATCAATGGGATGAAACAGGTGGCACAGAATCTTGGTGTAAAGTTTCTTGTTGATGAGCCGGTAGAGGGATTCGAAATTAGCTCAGGGAAGATCGTCGGCATAAAGTCCAGGAATTATAAGACTGGTTTTGACGGCGTGATTGCTGCGGCAGACTACCATCATGTGGAAGAAAAATTATTAGGGGATGCCTTTCGGAATTATCCTGAAAGCTATTGGGATAAAAGAGTATTGGCGCCTTCCAGCTTAATTTTTTACCTCGGCGTTAAAAGGAGGGTAGATGGGTTATCTCACCATACGCTGTTTTTTGATGAAGACCTGGATGTTCACTCCGCTGAGATCTATCAAAATCCGCAATGGCCAAGTAAACCGCTTTTTTATGTTTGCTGCTCCTCAAAGACTGACCAAAATGTAGCTCCGGAGGGACATGAAAATATTTTTCTTTTGATGCCACTTGCTACGGGCCTTACCGATAATGATGAGCTCAGGGAGACTTATTTTAACATGATGATGGGAAGGCTTGAAAAGTTTTGCGGGCATGACATCCGCAGTCACCTCGATTATAAAAAAAGCTACTGTATCAATGATTTTGTACAGGACTATAACTCCTATAAAGGCAATGCCTATGGCTTGGCGAATACGCTGATGCAAACGGCCAATCTTAAGCCGTCGCTCAAAAGTAAGAGAATTGATAACCTATTTTTTGCCGGTCAGCTTACAGTACCCGGTCCGGGCGTTCCGCCTTCGATAATTTCGGGAAAACTTGCTGCAAGGGAATTAAATAAAATATTACAAAAGAATCCATGAAAGAAAAATATGACAGCCTTTCTGCCCAGTGCAGTAAAATTACAACGCTCCGTTATAGCACTAGTTTCTCTCTGGGGATCTACTTTCTTCATAAAAAACTAAGGCACCCTATTTACTCAATTTATGGGTTTGTACGGCTGGCAGACGAAATTGTGGACAGTTTCCATGACTTCGACAAGGCATATCTTTTGGGCAAGTTCAGAGCCGACTGTTATGAAGCAATAGACCAGGGTATAAGTTTAAATCCTATACTAAACTCGTTTCAACAAGTTGTGCGTGACTACAATATTGAGACAGAATTGGTAGACCTATTTTTAAACAGCATGGAAATGGATCTTAGTGAGGCAACCTATACCAGCGACAGGTACGACAAATATATTCTGGGCTCTGCGCAAGTTGTTGGTTTAATGTGCCTTCGCGTATTTACAGCTGGCGATGATAAGGAGTATAACAGATTGACTGAATCTGCAATGCTGCTGGGTTCGGCATTTCAAAAGGTGAACTTCCTGAGAGATCTGCAGGCTGATTACAAGTTATTGGGCCGAAGCTATTTTCCCGGAGTAGACCTTTCAAATTTTGGGATTGAGCAAAAAAGGCAGATTGAGCTGGAAATTGAATCTGAATTTGCTGCAGCCTTGCTAGGGATCAGAAACTTACCAAAATCGGCCCGAAGCGGTGTTTATTTGGCTTATATTTATTACCTGGAATTATTTAAGAAGATAAAAAAGGCCCCGGCACAAAAAGTGATGCTTGGAAGAATCAGGATTTCCAATGGGCATAAGATAGGCTTGATGTTTGATTCGTTAATTAGGTACAAGATGAATGCAATATGAAATTCGTAATCCTCTTATTGTTATTACGAGTGTCTGTTCCCGTATATGGCGAACCCGAATTATCGGCTGTAAGAAAGCTTTTTTATATGGCAGCAGTTGAATCATCAGCTTCGGTGGAGTTTTCTAAGACACTGAAATCAGTGAATGAAAATTCTTCAGCCCTTATGTTTTGTTATAAGGGCGCAGCGCACATGATGGAAGCGAAGTATGCGTTTAACCCAATCACCAAGTTTATTAAGTTTTCAAAAGGGAAAAGTGCAATTGAGCGTTCAATTGCCCGAGAGCAGGAAAACCTTGAGATGAGGTTTCTCCGGTTTTCGATTCAGGTGAACCTCCCCGGTTTTCTTGGATACAACGATCAGATACAAGCGGATAAATTGAAACTGCTCTCTAAAATTAACGATCTTGACGACAAATTTTTGAAGGAAAAGATTACAGCCTATCTGATCGCATCTAAACGTTGCAGCCAGGCGGAACTTAAGAAATTACAGCGATGACAAATCATGTTTTATTTAATATAGCAGTTGTATTGTTCACCTTTCTTGCGATGGAGGGCGTAGCATGGTTGACGCATAAATATGTTATGCATGGGATATTTTGGTTTCTCCATCGTGACCATCACAACAAGGACCATGAGGATTTTCTGGAGCGAAATGATTTTTTCTTTTTGATATTTGCGATTCCCGGTATTGTGTGTCTTGCACTGGGCAATTTTTATGGTAATGAGCTTGCGCTGTATATCGGGATAGGAATTACATTATATGGAGCATGCTATTTTTTGATTCACGACATATTCATACATCAACGCTTCCGGATTTTGCGTAACTCGGATAACTGGTACCTTAGGGCCATCAGGAGGGCGCATAAAATGCACCATAAGCATTTAGGAAAGGAGCAGGGCGAATGTTTCGGAATGCTATGGGTGCCGTTTAAATATTTCCTGGACGAAAGAAGAAAAGCGTAATGAAGCTAACTTACCTGCTGGTCGACTTTTTCACGATCATTGTTCCTTTCCTGTTTTCTTTTCACCCGCGGCTCAAGTTTTACAAAACCTGGAAGGCATTTTTCCCTGCTGTGATAATTACGGGTGTGCTGTTTGTGGTATGGGATATATGCTTTACAAGGCTGGCTGTGTGGGGTTTCAATCCGGATTATATCATTGGTTTGAAAGTGTGGAACCTGCCGGTTGAGGAAGTTTTGTTCTTCTTATGTATTCCTTATTCTTGTGTTTTTACGTACCATTGCCTGACGCTTTTGCTGAAATTGCAGCTATCAAAACGTGCCGGGGATTATGTTACTGCTTTCTTAGTGATTTTGGGGTTATTTATAGGCTTATTTTTTTGGGGTAGATTATATACCGCAAGTACGGCTTTGGTAATGGCAGGGCTTTTAATGTTTGCAAGGTTCGTCTTGAACGTAGCGTGGTTGGGTAAATTTTACGTCGTTTACCTTGTTCTGATGCTGCCTTTTTGTATAGTAAACGGCATACTAACCGGCACAGGACTTGATGCACCGGTGGTTTGGTATAACGAAGCGCATATTATTGGTTATAGAATAATGACCATTCCCGTAGAGGATGTGTTTTACGGGCTAAATCTTATACTTTTGAATTTACTGATATACAATTCACTAAAAGCCAGGCTGCCATGAAGACTCCGCCAAACAATTTAAAAGAAGCTTTCGAAACGCTGCTGTTACCTACGCAGGCTGCAGAACTTAAATATGCCAAACTTTTTGAGCAGTTCTCAACGTTATCAGAAACATCCGAATTAGCAGCATTACTATCTGTTGACCGCAATGAATTTGGCCAGCACATTGACAGGCTGAAAATGCTCTTTAAACAGCTTGGCTTGCGTGCGGTTAGGGAATGTTCTGAATTAGATGAGAACTTTCTGGTTTTAGGAAAGGAAATATGCGGATATAAAAAGCAGCGTTCGGGATTAAAGGATGTTCAAATTCTGGGTTTAGCAAAGCAGATCACTTTCCATCGACTGGCCGTTTATGGTACTTTGGACGCAATGGCATCGGCGTTGGGTGCAGATGAGGTGGGGCTGTTTAAGCAGACCGTTGAAGAAATCAGAAGCACAGGGGGCTACTTTTCTCAGATCGAACAGAATATATTGTACCCCGTTTTAAAAAGTTAAGCGGATGAAGAAATCCTCTCCGGGGCTTTAAAAAGGCCACTTAGCTCCATAAATAAAAACTATTTATATTCAGTTGTGTTCTAGGGATGAAGACATAGGATACTTATGATGGACCCCAGCGAACATCCTGCAAGTCAGGCACGTTTTAAAACAATCTTCGAGCTCTCACCCGTTGGAAATAAAATCATCGATAGTGAGCTAAACATTCTGCAGGCCAACATGGCAATGGTTAAGTTGCTTGGCTATGAGCGAAAGGAAGAAATTGTAGGAACAAAAATATTAGACTTTACGCCTGCAGAATATCAGAAAGACTGGAAGATACTACAGGAACAGTTGTGGAGTCATAATTCAAGTTGTTTTAGCCTTGAATCTGCACTGGTTAGGCGAGATGGCACGTTGATACGTTGCAGGGTAACGTCTATCCTTTTTGAAGATGATGGTAAAACTTATGGATACACTACGATTGAGGATGTTACAGAACAATACATATTAAGGCAACAGAAGGATGAATTTATTAGTGTGGCAAGTCATGAGTTGAAAACTCCTGTGACAAGCCTTAATGCCAATCTGCAATTACTTAAAAGAATGATGAAGCCTGGCGAAGCCATTTCTGACAGGATCGTAAAGCTCACTGGCGGGGCAGTTAATGGTGTGAGTCGGTTAATGAACCTTATTGATGATTTGCTTAGTACCACCCGTTTGGAACATGGAGAGGTATCTTTAAATAAAGGCTGGTTTGAGATAGGTGAGTTGGTGGAGGTTTGCTGCAACCATGTGATCATGCAGGGAAAATATGAACTCATTTATGTGGGTGATCCATCTCTGAGAATTTACGCAGATCAATTTAAAATTGAGCAAGTTATTGTTAACCTGATAAATAATGCAGTTAAATATGCTCCTTTAAGCTATAAAATTGAATTATCTGCCCAAAATATTGATGACGTAGTTAAGATTACAGTAAAGGATTCAGGTCCTGGTATACTGGAAAAGGATCAGCTACATTTATTTGACCGATACTACCGCGTTGTAGAGGCGGAAACTTCACGGAAATCAGGTTTGGGATTGGGCCTGTACATTTGTGCGGAAATTATCAAACGCCACGGCGGAGAGATTGGTGTTGATAGCACAGAGGGTTCGGGCGCTAGCTTTTGGTTTACACTTCCAATATAATTTCATCAAATTGTTTCAAGTGTTCTTATTGGTGACCTGTATTAAAAGGTGCATGCAGATTAGTTATTAGTGTGTTACGATTTTTAAGCCAATGATTGAACCTATAAGCGTTGTTATAAAAATGATTCTCCACAACGTAGCAGGTTCATTAAATATCAGGATGCCCACTGCAACAGAACCTACAGCTCCAATTCCAGTCCACACGGCGTAAGCGGTGCCAATTGGTAGACTTTGCGTTGCTTTAATAAGGAACCCCATGCTTGCCAAAAGACAAACTACAAAAAATGTAAACCACCAGTAAGCCGTTGCGCCGCTGCTTACCTTAGCTTTACCCAGGCAGTAGGTGAAGCCTACTTCAAACAAACCACCTATAATTACATAAATCCAGTTCATAATTTTATTTTTCCTTTAGCAAACTCTTTTTTCTAAAGTGGACCATATCACATTGAAGAGCGCAGAGATAGCTAAATCGTATAACATATGTAATCTCAGGAGAGAGATTGACAAACTACTTCCATCTACGCTTTCAAAATGTTTATATTCCAGGTACACAAAGGGAAAACCAACCTCAGCAAACGAAAATTTAGTCCACAATAAAGGTAATGCAGCCAAGACAAGGAAGCAAAGTATAAAAGTTAAAAAGTATCTCATAGGGTTTAATCGTATTGTGAATGTTTAATTACCACTATGCCAGCTGAATGCTTTTATTCTCCAATTTGCCTCTATGCTCAACAAGTGCTCATAAATGAATGGCGGAGTTTTATTTAAGCTTACTAATGACGGCTGATATATTACACCCAGATGCAGTGACTTGTTAACCCGGTAGTAGCTATTAAAAGTTAAGCCCAGGTTATTGTTGACAAACAACTTTTCAGAAGTTGTGGCGAGATTGGTACTGTCGAAATCTCTGGTCCATTCCTTCCAGGTATTTGATGAACAATTAAGTCCGTACCCAAAACTAAATCTATTTAGGATCACATTGTTGGTTAAATTAATATAAATAGAGTAGAGGATTTTATTGTACTCTGCGTCTATGTGTGCTGGAAATGGAAGTTTGAAAGTTCCAGCTATTGACGCACTCATTTCCAGAAATCTATTGTCGTTGTAACTATACTCAACACCGAGTCCATAACCATTGAAGCCGAACTTATCATCTCTAAAAGTCCTATCTGGATTTAGAGTAAGGTAATTTATGTGAGGTAATTTTAAGTCTATCCGAAAATCACCTTTTTGGAAAGGTTGAACGTCGTTTTGAGCGCTGAGCGTTACCGTTCCAAAGAAAAATACTGCAGTAAGTAAGGCCAAATTCTTTTTCATATTTTGGTACATTAAAGCCATGATAAGCCTTTCACGAAATTATATAAAAGAATGATGGAATTGAAAGATTCTATAAAACTGCGTTCAAAATGCAGGAAACAATTGAGGTGTGAGATGTGTTGTACTGATTCAAAAACTATAAATATGAAAACGACAACAGTTTTAAATGAGCTAACAGAAATTAATAATGATAGGGTTGAAGGATTCCAAAAGGCAATTGCTGACATCAACGAGGAAAATGTTGATTTAAAGGCGGTATTCCAGGAGTATAGTAACCAAAGCAGAAAGTTCAGCCAGGAGTTGGTTGCTCTAGTTGCGGGATCAGGTGAAGATGCGGACACTGGAAATACAATTGCGGGAACATTACACCGGGCTTGGATTGATGTTAAAGCATTGTTTGGCGGCAGTGACCGCGTGAGTATTTTAAATGAAGCAGAACGTGGTGAGGATGCTATCAAAGCAGCTTACAAACTTGCGCTGGAAAGAGGTGAACTTTCAGGTGAAGCATTAGAGACAGTTAGTCGCCAGGCTCAGGATATCAATTCTGCCCACGATGCTATTAAGGCTTTGCGTGATGCAGCAAGGTTAGTAAGCTAATTGTATATCATAAATTAAAAGCTGCCCCAGGGCGGCTTTTTTTTGTTTAAGAGAAAATACCATGGAGACAAAACATATTGAAACGCAATTGCTGATTAGGGTGTCGGCAGAAAAAGTTTTTAATGCTTTCATAGATCCTTCAATAACAACCAATTTCTGGTATACAAAGTCAAGTGGAAAGTTGGAAGCAGGGAAGACAGTTGTTTGGGAATGGGAAATGTATGGGGCAAAGGATGAAGTTCAGGTCTTGGATGTCGATCCGGGAAAGACTATAAAAATTGTTTGGGGAGACCCTAAAAGTAAGGTCGACTTTACGTTTGAGGAATTTGCAACTGACCAAACCTTAGTGAAAATTAAGTGCTACGATTTTGAACACCCGGAAGCAGATTTATTACCTACAATGCTTGATTACATTAGTGGTTTTACCACAGTACTTGATGGTTTAAAAGCATACCTGGAACATGGCATAAATTTGAATTTGATAGCTGACAAATTTCCTGATAAGGCTAAATAACTACATTACGTCGTCAACCCCTTTGCCATCCAGTATTTTTGGGAGGTATTTTTCAATCCTTGCAACTCTTGTTTTGGCTTGCTTTGCGGCTGAAAAGTAAAGCAAATATCCCCTTTGTCTGCCTGGTGTTAATGATTCAAAAGCAGTTTTAACTTCAGGCATTTCATTTAATACCTCTCGGAACTCATCCGGTATTTCAAACGCTGCAGTTTTCTTTAGTTCATATTTAAGACCTGCTTTATCTATTGCTATGGCTGCTTCCAGGTAAGTTTTTATGATTGTTTCATTTTGGAGGATTTGATCAACGGTGGTAAAGCGAAGCTGCCTTGCAGACTGAACATTTTTTGTCTGTTGTACGAGCATTTCTGCCTCGTCATTGATTAGCGCTCCTTGCATAAATAACAAAGCGCAGTAGGTTTTAAAACCGTGTATAAGAACGATATTGTTTTTTTGCAGGTTGTAGCAGGGGCAGCCCCATTTCAATTCTTCATTTAGTCCACATTCGAGAACGATCCTTCTTAATTCTGAATACGCTTGCTGCCATTTTGTATCTTTATTAAAGAACCAGTCGACTTCTGGATTAAGATTTTCCATTTTTAATTAGTACTTTGTAATAGAATATTGTTGAACATAAGACAAATTTTTGTAAATAACGTTAAGCTGAAATAGCATAAGTCATAAACAATGAAGATATCGGAATTTCTATTCAATAGACTTTTGTTTCTCCTACTTACTTCGACAACACTAGTTGTTAGTTCTCAAAGGATTTATGGGCAATCATGGCAGATCAGTTCATCACTGTATCAAAAATTTTCTAAGTCAACAATTTACATTGAAAGTGCATATAACAAAACAGGTTTTCTAAAAACAAGCATTGATACGCTTAAAGGAACCGGGTTCTTAATTTCTGATAAGGGTAAAATTTATCTGGTCACCGCCAGACAATTTTTACAAAGTACTGTGCTGGGAGAAAATAAGGGATTTCTGAATGATACCTTGTCTTTTACCGGGAGTCTTAACCCAAAAGCTAAACTGTTTCGTTTTGGAGGTATGAATTCAGCTTCATCAAATAAAGGATCAATTGCATTCGATCAAGATTTGGATGGTTTTATAGTTCTATCCCTACAAGATAAGCGGTTTCGACCGTTGTTGAAAAGATTGCTGGCCGATGGTTGTGTTCCTTTACAGCTGGCTATTTTCGATACGACAACTGCGCTGCAAAAATCTCAACAAGTTATGTTGTCTTTTTTTTTAAACTACAAAGATTCTTTTGGTTTTAAGGCCAGAATGCATGGGATATCACCGGGTACAACAACATCCATTGGGCATTCTTCTTTTTTTAGGATTAATTCGACCATACAACCTGGAAGTAGTGGTTCACCGGTATTCTTCAAAGAAAAACTTCTAGGTATGATTTTGCACGGTGATGAGGTAACTTCAAATGCTGAAGCGTTGAAGTACCCATATAAACAGTCGAAGTCCGCAACATGCATCAGGGCTAAAAATATATTGACTGCGCTGAGAATGCTCCAGGAGAAAGAAAGGGTATAAAATATTTGAGGTTTGGGCTCCTTATTTAACCCTTTGTCCGTTAACAGCAGGCACCCATTTATCTTTATCACATTTTTCACAAATGTGTTTCGCCTTTGGCGTTAACTTAATCACGTTGCCGCAGAAGCAACAGGCATAATGCCCTGAGTTCTTGATTTCACAGCAGCCTTGTTCAAATAGATCAGGAAGTATGGGCAATCCCCATTTTACCTTCTCGTCAGGAAAATAGTATGCGCTAATTGCCCCAGAGGTTTCCAAAATAGCAGTTTCGACCTGGCCAAGATGCGAGATGCCATACTGCCGGAGCTCTGAAAAAAATTCATCATGTGCCAGTGCCTCTTTTGAGAAATCTTCTATAGAAAATTCACCATCCTTGATGAGGTAGGTACACTTTCCTTCTACCAAATCATCAATTTTCGTGCTTTTGGCAGTGAGAAAAGTGGTTAAACGATAACAACCAACAATTACAGCGAAAATAACTACCGGTACAAGCAGTCCGACCTCTTTGTAAAACATTGGATCGCCTGCGGCGGATCCTAGTGATATGATAACCACTAGTTCAAAAATCGACAATTGTTTTACGCCACGTTTTCCCAGTAAGCGCAGGCCTACAAGGATTATGATGTACATAACAAGCGTCCGCAACGCAATTTCTGCAAGGAATTCCCAGTCTTCTTCACCTATGAAAAAGCCTGGCCAATTGATGCTCAATAAATTAAAAGAGACCACGCAGGGTTTGTATTGCCATTCTTAATCTGGTTTTAACCGTGCCAATAGGGATGTTTAATTCCTCAGCAGCTTCTGACTGCGTGTAACCTTCAAAGTAAATGAGGTCGAGAATTAGCTTTTGAGAACCTTTTATATGCTGTGTTAGTTGCCTGATGCCGATGTGGTCAGGATTATTTGAGGTGTTCCTGGCCTTGTCTGCTTCGATATGCAAATCATCCAGGTCATAATTCTTATTGCAATTAATGTGCGCCCTGCTTCTGCACTGATCTATTGCACTATTTTTTGCAAGTCTGGCCATCCAGGTAAACAACCGACCCTTGCTGGGATCAAAGCTATCTATATGTTTCCAAATTTTAACAAAGGTTTCCTGAAGAATGTCTTCAGCAACTTCGTTATCGCGAATAATTTTAGAGATGATTCCAAGCAGGGCTCCGGAATACATGTTATAAACTTTAGTCAGCGAACGCTGATCACCAGAGCGCATTGCGCTTACCAATTCCATTTCTGTAGTATTAATGTGAAGTACAAGCGAAGCTGGGGGAGCGATGGAGTATTCAATTGCTGCGGACATGTTATTAATTGGATAATATTATACTTTAATTACACCCAGTTGCAATCTCTATACCAATAGGACAAAGCATACAGTTTACACACTGAAGTTTTATTTTTTTATATATAGTGTATGCAAATTTGGTCGATATTTCTAAGTGCGACGAATTATACAAAAGCCGCCCATCCAGGCGGCTAATATTTAGTAGTTCAGTGTTGTAAATGAATAGAACTGCATTAAAAACATGACGTTAACTGGTTTTGTTTCAGAATATCCATGTGGCATTTACTGGTTTTTGAAAGTATAAATACGTGCTTGTGCAAAATATGCATGTCGTTCATTGCCGCCCAGATTTTTGGTATGACGATTGTAATCTCAAGGGTCTAACTAATAGTATAAGTAAGTATGGAAAATATATCTCTGAACACAGAAATTTGTAATCACCGCTCTTGCCTTGAAGGGTTCGCAATGAAATTTACCAAGAATATAGAAGACGCCAATGATCTGGTTCAGGATACCATAATTAAAGCTATTCGTTATCATTATTTATATAAAGAAGGCACTAACTTACAGGGCTGGCTTTACACGATTATGCGTAACACCTTTATTAACGACTACCGCAGGGTTGTAAAAAGACAATCTGTTATTGATACAACGGACGAATTGAATTCAGCACAGCTTTCTACCAGTGCAACCCGTAATCTCGGCGAAAATAAATTCGTTCAGCAAGACATAGACAAGGCGATGAATGCTTTGCCTCAGGAATATGCCGTGCCGTTCTTAAAATATTTTGAGGGTTTTAAATATCATGAAATTGCTGATGAACTTAACATCCCGATAGGAACTGTTAAAACCAGGATCCATATGGCAAGGCAACTGTTGAAAAGCCAATTGAAAAACTACAGAAACAGCTATAAGCTATCGGCATAACAATGCCATCATTTATTTAAAGGTCGGGCAGGTTCCCGACCTTTTTTGTTTGATCCCACCATTCATCCTCCGGATTCTGCAACTCGTCGGAATTAGCTATCAAAAAGGATCGGTCAGAAGCATCTTTGAATTAACAAAGCAAATGTTATGAAAAAGATCACCTTCCTCATTATCCTCTTCATCGGACTATCAAAAGCCAACGCCCAGACCAACATAACCGGAAAGGTTACACTCCCTAATGGAGAAATTGTTTTTGGAGCAAATGTTTCAATTGCAAATACTTACGATGGTGCTTCTACAGATACTGCAGGAAGGTTCAAATTTACCACGGCAGAAAGCGGCAGGCACTTGTTGAAATTTAGTGCGGTTGGCCATAAAGCAGACAGCCTTTGGATTAACCTTGACGGAAAGGCTTTGGTGTTCAATTTAACATTGAAAGAGATGGTAAATGAACTGAATCAAATTACTATCAGTGCAGGTACACTGGAAACCGGTGATTATAAAAAGGGTGCTGTAATGAGCTCGCTTGATATAGCAACAACAGCTGGGGCCGTAGCTGATATTGTTGCTGCTTTGCAAACCTTACCCGGTACAGCGCAGGCTTTCGGTGAAAACGGTCTTTTTGTTAGAGGAGGTTCCGGGGCCGAAACGCAAACCTACTTTGATGGTATGGTGGTAAAAAATCCACTGGGTTCTCAGTTGCCAGATATGGCCAGCAGAAACCGTTTCTCGAACTTTCTTTTTAAAGGAACGACATTTTCTTCAGGTGGCTATTCCGCTCAGTATGGTCAGGCATTATCTGCGGCATTACTTATGGATACGAAAGATATGCCTGAAAAATCAACAACAGAATTGTCCCTTCTAAGTGTTGGACTCAGTGGCACAAAAACGATTAAGATGAAAAAAAGCGCATTGATATTTGGCGGTAACTATTACAACTTACAGCCTGTTTATTCAGTGGTAAAACAAAACATTAACTGGGATAAAGCTCCTGTAGAAGGGCAGGGTAGTATACAATACAAGTTGCAGCCTACTAAAAATGGCATGTTTAAATTCTTTGGTCAATATAGCAATACCGATGTGGCCCTGCAAACTGGTGCAGCCGAAAACTTAACGCTTGTTACCAATAGTAACAACAACTATTATTTTAACACCACATACCAGGATTACCTTTCCACTAACTGGAAATTGCAAGCTGGGGCATCCTATAGCCGCAGTCGCGAAAATGGCGGTATTGCTCAAAACATCTATTCTCGTTTTGATGAATTAAGTCAGGGACGCTTAAATGTTAACAGATATTTCAACGGTCGCTCACTGATTAGGGCAGGAGCTGAGGTTTATTACGGAACAAGAACGGAAGGATTTAATGCGCTATCGAGAGGGTTTAACAATAATATGCAGGCTATCTTCAGCGAAGGGGAATTTTACTTTGGGGATGCGGTGGTTGCCCGTGCCGGTTTGAGGGCCGAGCATGGATCGTATTTACAGGAATGGAATATTGCACCAAGGCTTTCGTTAGGTTTGAAAGCTGGTAAACGCGGACAAGTATCATTAGCCTACGGCACCTTTTACCAAAATCCTGACGACGCCTATTTAGTTCAGAATAAGAACCTGGAATTCGAAAAAGCTGACCACTACCTTTTGAATTATCAATACCTAAGCGAAGGCATTACCTTCAGAACGGAAGCTTACTACAAAAGTTATTCATCATTAACGAAGTATGATTTCAATGGCTACGCCGGAAGCTTTGGGGTTAACAATTACACCAACCTAAACAATAGTGGTAAAGGATATTCCAAAGGAGTAGATGTATTTTTCAGAGATAAAAAGAGCATACCGGTTGGGGATTACTGGGTGTCCTATTCTTTGGTAGACACAAAAAGGGATTTCAGGAATTACCCGGTTTTAGCCACACCCCCATTTGCAGCTAAACATACCCTGAACATCGTATATAAACAATATATTCCTTACATCAAATCGGAAATAGGTACTACATATTCTTACAGTAGCGGCAGAACCTATTATAATCCAAACAACGCAGGTTTTCTGGCAGACAAAACCAGGAGCTTTCAAAACCTCAGCTTAAATCTAAGTTACCTAACGACGGTATTTAAGCAATTTGCAATACTACATGTGTCCGCTACTAATTTGCCGGGATTTAGAAATACTTACGGATACAACTATAGTGCAGATGGCGCTAGTCGCCAGGCGGTTGGCCCTGCTTCAAAACGAAACTTTTTTGTTGGTCTGATTGTGACGATTGGCGATAATACTTTCAACAGATAATCTATTTATTTAAAAATTTAACCTTAAACCATAACATCATGAAAACTATCAAATTATTAACCCTGCTTATTTTACTTTCTTTAAAAGGATTTACTCAAACATCTGATAAACTAACTGCCGCCCTGCAAAAAGGGTTGGTAATGATAGACAGTGCTAAAGGAGACCAGGATTACGGTAATGCGGCAAACTATTTTGAGCGTATTGCAACTGCTGAACAAAACCAATGGCTGCCGCAATATTACACAGCATTTTGTCAGCTGCATACTGCGATGATTGGAAAGCAGACTACTGAAATAAAGGATGCGCTATATGATAAAGCGCTGGTATTTGTGGCTAAGGCTGACGAATTGAGCCCAAATAACTCAGAAGTTTATGCGCTTAAAGGATACATTATATTTATGAAAATGTCTTTATCCCCTCAGGCACGGGCTATGACGATGATCCCTCAAGCGGGCTCACTTATAGGTAAAGCCATTGCATTAAACCCTGAAAATCCAAGGGCATATTTACTAATGGGACAAAACACTTTCTATACACCTGAAGCATTTGGTGGTGGTAAGCTCAAAGCAAAACCAACACTTGAAACGGCAAAAGCAAAGTTCGATGCAGAAAAGGCAACAGGCTTAAATCCATCGTGGGGCAAATCACGCTGCGCAGCGCTCTTGCAACAAAGCATTTAATACCATAAATTGACCCTTGTAGTATACCCACAATAAAATAAAATGGCCAAAAGAATTCTGATACCGAACGGCAGGGAAATGTTTAGGATTAACCTGAAATATGGCGGTATCGGAATTTTGATAGGGTTAATTATAAATGCCTTCGTTTACATCACCGGGTCAGGGCTGCAATTGAGATATTTTATTTACAATATCTCCTTTGCATTTTTTATTACACTGAGTGTAAGTAATATAGTAGCCCTGTTTCAGTACAATTTTTTTGCCTTCCAGTCCCGTTTTTGGAAATATGTAGCTGGGTATTATATATGTAATTTGGTAGGTATGGCAATAGGTACAGAACTTTCGTATATGGTCGTTTCGCTGGTTTTTAACCTTAAAATGAATATTGCGCTGCATTTTAGCGATTATAAATTTAACAGTTTGCTGGTGCTGCTCATTGGAACAATCATGTTGCTGATGCACATGCAAAAAATGAATTCATCAGCAGTTATAGCCGCAAAGGAGAACGACCTTGCAAAGGCAAAACAACTCAATATGGCTATTGAGCTGCAAGCCCTTCAGTCGAAAATCAATCCGCATTTTTTGTACAACGCGTTAAATTCTATTGTAAGCCTAATACATGAGGATCCTTATAAAGCAGAAGATATGACGATGAAGCTCTCGAAGCTATTTCGTTACAGCATCAATTCTATGCAGGAAAACCTTCACCCGCTATTGGAAGAACTGGAGATTTTGAAAACCTATCTTGATATAGAAAAGGTGAGATTTGGTAACCGAATGAACTTTGACATTGTTGTTGGAGATGAACTTGGTGCTATTCCTGTTCCACGGTTTCTTATACAGCCGCTGGTAGAAAATTCAATAAAGCACGGCCTGAAGAACAAGGTTTCAGATGCGCAGATCAAAGTTGATATTAGTATAAAAGATGGTCAGCTGGCGATTTCGGTTGGAGATAACGGATTGCCATTTCCGGATAATATGCAAATTGGCTATGGACTTCAAAGCACTTATGATAAGCTGAAATTACTATATGGCGAAAATTATCAATTACAATTTATTAACGAGCCAAAGCAAATACTTATTTTGATCCCTGCGAACCTATGATAACCTGGAGCACCTTAATTATTGATGATGAACCTTTGGCCCGGCAACGCCTTAAGCGGCTTCTGAACCATTATGACGAGTTGGAAATTATTGGTGAAGCAGAAAATGGCCAACAGGGGCTCGAGATGATCCATGCTCTTAAACCCAAGCTTATTTTTCTGGATATCGAAATGCCGGTGTTAAATGGTTTCGAGATGCTTGCCCAATTGAAAACAGAAGTGAAAGTTGTGTTTACAACCGCTTACGATCAATATGCCATTAAGGCCTTTGAGGAAGGGTCACTAGATTATCTGCTGAAACCGATTGAAACCGAACGGCTCGATAAAACCATTAAAAAGCTTCAAGCCAGTCATTTTGAGCCACAATCAATTGCATTGGAAACACTTCTGCAAAAGCTACAGCCAAAAACAGTTCTAAAAACCATTACCGTTAAAATTGGCGACCGCATCTTATTGGTCAAGCTATCTGATTTATCACACATCACGGCCGAAGAGAAATATGTGTTCTTACATACGCTGGACAATAAAAAGCACTTAACGGATTTTACCCTTTCAATTTTAGAGGAAAGGCTTCCCGAAGAATTTGTGCGAGTCCATAGAGGCGCATTGATCAACACCGATCATATTAAAGAGATTAGAAAAGGATTTAATGGCGCTTTTGTATTTGTGCTTGCAGACCTTGCAGAAACCAGAATTACATCGAGCAGATCAAACGGGGAAGCGCTAAAAGTTAGGTTCGATATCTGAAGTGCCAAGGATGAACGCTTCGTTTCTCGCAATGGCGGGAGGTAGTAACTATTTTGTTGTAAGTATTTTCTCGTAAGCCCTCCTTGCGTTACCCCTGAAGAAAACTTCCCCACAGTAAAGGTATCCGAGCTTGTCGAAAATATTCATCATCGCAGGGTTGTCGAAGTTAGTATCCGCTTTAATAGAATAAATATTTTCCTTAATGGCATGTTCCTCGATATTAAGCATGATTTCCCTGGCCAAACCTTTGCCTAAATAATTTGACGCAATGGCCACCCGATGAACGGCAATGAAATCTCCATCACTAAGCCATGTTCCTTCAATATCTTTGTAAGCAGGTTCGTCATTTACAAATATTGCACAATATCCAACAATGAGCGCAGCATCTTCCAGTACAAAACCGGCTTGCTGATAAATGTCTTTTATAACCAAATCAGGATTTGGATAGCCATCCTGCCATTGCTGGCTACCATCTAGTTTTCGTCTGAGGATTGCCGCTTGCAAAATTTCCCATATCTGATCATGATCCGCAATGGTTGCTTTTCTAAAGGTGTGGGCCATGTTTGAAAAATGTTATTGGGTAGAAAATCAAATGTAAAAAAATCCGATGATGCTTTGTTTTAAAAATACCACAACTGACTAGAATACTCTATTCATCAAAGGAGTTTGATAATGAGGTGCTTATAAAACCGTATGGTAGTTGATCTCGTTAATTGATATAACTACGCAGTGATGCATAGCTAACAGGGGAAGCAGAAAACCTTAAAGAGTATGCAAACACTAATATAAATGTTATGAAACTTCAAGAATTAAATCAAGAGGAATTAAACGCGGTAAATGGTGGTAGTGATTCAGCTACAAATAGCGGAATTGCAGGAGTTGTTGGAATTGGAAACTTGTTTTCAAGCTCATCTTACTCAAAAGACGGTGATGAAGAAAGTGCATCGCACACTTCCATCGGAAATGGAATAAACGCCGACTTGGGTGCTTTGTTCAACAGTTTTAAAGACTAGTCCGCAAGGACATTCTAAAACATAAAAAAGGAGTTGCTTTAGTTAGCAACTCCTTTTTTATTTAATGCGCTCTTGTGTATTAATCCCTGGCTAGCATCGTAAAGGTGAATGTAGTTCCGCTTAGATTTGAAATAACCTCTATTTTTCCACTGTGCGCCCTGGCTATCTCTGCTGATATGAATAATCCTAAGCCCAATCCCTCATCGTGTCCGGCTGATTTTGCTCGTACAAAGGGTTCAAACAAATGCTTCATAGTTTCTTTTGGAATAGGAGAACCGCTATTTTTTATGCTAAGGGTAAAATTCTTATTCTCGTCATTCGCTTTGACAACCACGGGAGCATCCTTATCGCCATGGTTTAATGCATTAGCGAGTAAGTTAGAAAAAAGCTGCCCAATCCTTTTGCCGTCACAATTGACTTTCTCTTTCAATTCTATTTCAGTTTGAATCATTCGATTTGGCCAAATCAGTTTCAATTCTTCTATTACGTGATTTAGAACCAAATCCAGGTTTTGGGGTTCGATACTGGCAAATATTCCGGCACCCAATCTGCCCCTGGCAAAATCCATAACATTATCAATCAATCCGCTCATTCTGTGAGAAGAATTCATCAAAACAGATGACAAGCGTAGTATTGTACCATCGTCTAACTTGCCCCGTTGCATGAGTTGTGCAGCATTTCTAACTGCGCCTACCGGATTGCGAAGATCGTGACCCAGAACTGCAATAAATTGCTCACGCAATTCGGCAATTTCTTTTTCCCGTTTAAGGTTTAATTCTGTCTTCTGTAACTGATCTGCAGTACTGAGGTGGAAAGCCAGCAATTCCGCATAGAACTTAAACATTGCTATGGTTTCCTTGGTATTGACCAAATTTGGCTTTGGATCTATTGCGCATAATGTGCCGAAAAATTCACCATTCCTCAATATCAGCGGCACTGATATGTAGCTCTGTAAGCCATACAGCATTGGAGTATGGTGATTTCTGAATTGTTCGTCTTCCAAGGCATTATCGAATGCAACAGCCTGGCCATGTTTGCTGATTTCATGGCAGATGGTGGTCTCTAATTTTAGTTCTCCACCAGGTTTGAGGCCGAAATTGATTTTGTCTTCAATTGCACAGGCGATCCAGCGGTCATCGGTAACCCTTGCAACTGCTGCAAAGCCCATCCCTGTAGTTTGACAAATCATGTCTAGCATTTCAGGCAAAACTGCTATTTTACTTATCGCGTCAATATCGTCCTGAAAATTTTGTTCAAGCTTTGTATTCATAATTCTTAGGCTGCACGAACTTATGGTATTATTTAAAAATATGGATTTGTGCTATAAAAACATTACAAAATATATTCAAATCTTCAACTGCTGACCAACTGGCGGCTATATAATTATCGGAGAATAAGGCATTATTGTTAATGTTTTCTGAAAAATTGGAGGCAAAATGGCGCTAAAACCATATATTTTATGGAAAAACATGGTAAGGTTGATGATTTATTTATTTGTGTGGATATTTGATGCATCTTAAACCCGGAATTATATGGATCAGCCTGTTTACTTAGATAATGCCGCAACTACTGAATTGAGCAAGGAAGTTTTGGAAGCAATGATTCCTTATATGACCGGGCATTTTGGTAATCCTTCATCGACCTATTCTTTGGGAAGAACAACCCGTTCAGCAGTAGAAAACGCACGGAAAACAGTTGGGAGGATTCTTGGCGTAAAACCTTCAACATTATTTTTTACAAGCGGTGGGACGGAAAGTAACAATACAGCGATCGCAGCTGCGGTAAACGAGTTGGGCTGTACACACATCATCACCTCTGCCATAGAACATCATGCGGTATTGCATACAGTTGCGCACTATAGTAAGGTTAGGAAAGTTGATTATTCTTGTGTGAAATTATCTGAGCATGGCGAGGTAGATTATAGGGATTTGGAAGAACAGCTTGCTATGAAAAGTAGAGAAGGGAAGAAGTGCCTGGTTTCACTAATGCATGCAAACAATGAAATAGGCAGCCTGCTTGATATTACGCTTGTTGGTAAGCTTGCCCGTAAGTATGAAGCGTTGTTTCATTCAGATTGCGTTCAAACAATTGGGCATTACCCGATCGACCTCATAGCTGCCGGGGTACATTTTGTATCGGCCGCCGGTCACAAATTTCATGGCCCAAAGGGTACAGGCCTGTTATATGTAAGCCAAGATGTTAAAGCCTATCCATTAATTTTTGGGGGCGGGCAGGAACGTAATGTTCGTGCTGGGACTGAAAATGTTTATGGAATAATCGGGTTTGCAAAAGCGCTTGAACTTGCTACCGCAGATTTTGAGAAAGATAGTAAGTATATTGCTGATATTAATCAGCTTATGAGGACGCTATTGAAGTCGGCAATACCTGGTATTACTTTCAATAATCCATTGAACTCCTTATATACTGTTTTGAGTGTTTGTTTTCCGGAACATGAAATGAGTGACATGTTGGTTACCTTTTTTGATATGAAGGGGATATGCGTTTCGGGCGGTAGTGCCTGCAGCAGCGGAGAAGATGCAGGATCGCATGTTATGAAAGCATTAAACAAAATCAACGGTTGTTCTACCATACGGTTCTCCTTCAGTAAGCATACCACAAAAGAGGATTTATTGAAAGCGGTGGAAGTTGCTGCTTCAATTTTCGTAAAAAAGGACATTTCAGTTAGCTAATGGTTTTTGCATGGAAGTTATAGGATACATCGCTTGTGCATTGATTGGTATATCGTTAGGTGTCATTGGTGCTGGCGGGAGTATTTTGACAGTGCCGGTTTTGGTATTTGTTTTTCATGTACCACCAGTGATGGCTACATCGTATTCGCTTTTTGTGGTGGGTGTAACAAGCCTGTTTTCGGCAGCGGGTAAATTCCGGAAAGGAGATGTCCTTTTAGGCCCGGCAATTACTTTTGGCCTTACTTCCATGGCAATAGTACTGTTAATACGGCACTATATTATTCCACACATGCCAAAATACCTAGGTACCCTTGGTAATGCATCATTTAGCTATGATTTGTTGTGTATGTTACTTTTCTCTGGCCTGATGATAGTGGCGGCATTTTTTATGATCAATAAAAACGGAAGAGATTGTGATACGCATGGTGGCGGTTCAAGAGACCTATTAAAGGTTATCCCATATGCTTTGATGGTTGGGGTAGTAACCGGGTTTCTTGGAGCGGGCGGTGGTTTTTTAATAATACCGGTGATGACTTTGCTTTTGGGGATAGACATGAAAAAGGCCGTGGGCACATCCCTCGCTGTTGTAGCACTAAACTCTCTTTCGGGTTTTGCCAACGACGTTAATCATATCACTATAGACTGGGAATTTTTATTGATTATAACCCTGATAGCGCTAATTGGCAGTATTTCGGGGGCATTCATTGCCGGCCGCATTAACGCAAAAAAGCTTAAAGGTTATTTTGGCTGGTTTGTACTTGGCCTGGGAGTAATCATATTCACTGCTGAGTGCTACACATTTTTGAAATTTGTTTAATTATTTGAACCTAACATTATGACAATAGAGCAATTGTATACCGGATGCCTTGCACAAGGTGCTTATTTTATTGAAAGCGATGGAGAAGCTGCCGTTATAGATCCCCTTAGGGAAATTAGCACCTACACAAAGCTTGCAAAGCAGTCAGGATCGAAAATAAAATACATTTTTGAAACTCACTTTCACGCAGATTTTGTTAGTGGTCACATCGAACTAGCGCAGGCTTCAGGTGCAACAATTGTGTACGGACCGAGTGCCGTTACGGGTTTTAGTGCTTATATAGGCGCTGACAATGAAATTTTCACGGTAGGGAAGTTAAGCGTTAGGTTAATTCATACACCAGGACATACCTTAGAAAGCTGCTGTTACCTTGTGTCTGATGAAGATGGTAAGCAGCTTGCTATTTTTACCGGAGACACTTTATTTATTGGCGATGTGGGCAGACCCGACCTGGCACAGCAACCCGTAGCAGGTTTGTCTCAGGACGATTTGGCCGGGATGCTTTATGATTCTCTAAGAAATCGTATTATGCCTCTGGCAGATGATGTTATGGTTTACCCTGCACATGGGGCGGGTAGCGCATGTGGTAAGAACATGAGTAAAGAAACATCGGATACATTGGGGAACCAGAAGCTGAGCAATTATGCACTCGATCTCAATCTCAGTCGCACAGCATTTATTGAAGAACTAACAACTGGGTTGAAACCCGCACCTGCCTATTTTCCAATGAATGTTAAATTGAACAGTCAGGGTTATGATGATCTTGCTTCTATTTTTGAAAAAAGTCTGAGACCATTAAATGCCACAATGGTTGAACAGGAATTGAAAAAAGAACATGTTATGATTCTTGATACACGTGCGCCCACAGCGTTCGCGATATCACATATTCCCGGTGCAATCAATATAGGGTTAAATGGATCATTCGCTCCATGGGTAGGTGCATTATTACCATATGAAAACGTTGAAATTATAATAGTTACCGGGAAAGATCAGGAGAAGGAAACCTTAATAAGATTGGCCAGGGTAGGATTTGAAAATGTAATAGGTTATTTGGAAGGTGGAATGGATAGCTGGACACAGGCAGGAAAAAAGAGTTCAGCAGTGGCAAGTATATCGGCAGCAGATTTTAATAAACTGGATAAAGAGAAGATCAACATAATTGATGTCCGAAACGACACAGAATATGCCGGTAGTCATCTCGATGGTAGTTTACATTACCCTCTTGCAGATTTTAAAACACTAAAGGACCTGCCTGAAAGTGGCCAGGATTATTACGTTTTTTGTGCAGGTGGTTATCGCTCCATGATTTTTATCTCTTTACTGAAATCTTACATGGACATCAATTTAATAAACGTTGATGGCGGTTATGGGGCAATCAAAGCTTTATAGCATTTCATTTTAAAGCGGATAAGACGTATCACTCTTTGCTTCTGACAGTACGAAAAAGCTTTGCACTGTTGTAATGTTTGGTAGCTTGGCAAGCTTGTGTCTATAGAAATCGTGATAAGATTCTATGTCGGAAGTTGCTATTCTGAGCAAAAAATCGAAGTTACCGCTCATTTGGTAGCATTCCATGACTTCCGGAAATTTCGCAACTTCAGTCTCGAAGAGATCCAAAGTACCTGCTGCATGGTCATTAAGTAAAACCTGACTGAAAGCAATTAATCCTCTGTCGATCTTTTTTCTATCCAAAATAGCTACAGTCCGTAAAATATACCCGTTTTCTGTAAGGCGTCTAATACGCTCGTAAATGGTTGCAGTGGACTTAAGCAATTTGCTTGAAATCTGCTTATTGGTGAGCAGGGCATTCTTTTGTAAAAGTTTCAAAATTTCCCGGTCTGTAGGATCAAGTTGGCTCATGGTTACATTCAGTTTTAATGTGAATTGCTGGTGTGAGGATCGCGGCCGATGCACGGCTAACTATAAAATTATCGGTTTTACCTGACAATGCACGTATTTATCATAAAATTGATCAATAATTCTACGATTATCCGAAAAATATACGGAATTAAGGGTGTCTCATTGACATAAGTATGTTCGTTATGGAACTTTACTAAAATTAGTAATTGAAACAACTGAACCACATGAAGAAATTATTCTTAGTAGTATTTGTGCTTGTTTTTGCGCTGAGTGCAAAAAGTCAAATACTTAAACCGGTAACATGGGCATATGCTTTTAAAAAGCTCAGTGCTACAGAAGCAATAGTATATGTTAAAGCCACAATTGATAATGGCTGGCATGTTTATTCTCAAAATATTAAAGAAGGCGGACCAGTAAAGACAACTTTCAACTTCGCTAAGTCGCCTAACTATACTTTAATAGGTAACACTGCAGAACCTAAGCCAATTGTAAAGTTTGAAAAGACATTTGATATGGATGTTGCTTTTTTTGAAAAGACTGTGATGTTTTCTCAAAAAATCAAATTGAAAGGTAAAACAGCTCTAGTTAAGGGTACTGTAGAATTCATGACCTGTGATGACCACCAGTGTTTGCCGCCAGAAGAGGTTGCATTTGCTATTTCCGTTAAGTAATCTACCGATGGTCTTTAACCTAAAAAACACATTATTTAATGTTTGCCTGTCTCTAATAATGTTGCTTTGCATCATTGGTAGTGCATCTGCGCAAACGCAAGATTCTGTCTCGACCGCTGATATGGTCTTTACTGAAATCGGCGATAGTGCCACAGAAGCTAATGGTGATACCGCTGGAAGCCTTGTGACTGCTGCAGATACAGTGAAGACCGTTCAGCAAAACGCTCTTTTAGCAGCTGGTAACATGCCTGTTTCTAATGGGCTTGAAAATGAGAAAACCCTGTGGGAGACTTTTATTGCAGGACTGGTTGGGGGTTTTTTAGCCTTCCTTATGCCGTGTATTTTCCCTATGGTGCCATTAACAATCAGTTATTTTACAAAACGGGGTGGCAGTAAAAGCAAGGGAATTAGTCAGGCACTATTCTATGGCCTGGCAATCATTGTAATTTATGTAGCTTTTGGGCTATTGATTACAGTTTTATTTGGCTCGGCAGGCTTGAACGCTTTGAGTTCAAGCGGACTGTTTAATTTATTTTTCTTTGTCGTACTTGTCGTATTTGCAATCTCCTTTTTTGGTGCATTTGAAATCACTCTACCAAGCTCATTTGTAAATAAAATTGATGCCAAGGCCGATAAAAGCAAGGGGATCGGTGGTATCTTTTTTATGGCTGCTTCACTGGCACTGGTTTCTTTTTCTTGTACCGGACCAATTATCGGAACACTACTTGTGCAAGCCAGTTCTAAAGGAGAGCTGTTGGCGCCTGCTATTGGCATGTTTGGTTTTGCCCTTGCCCTGGCGTTACCATTTACATTGTCGGCAATTTTTCCCGGGTTTCTCAACAGCATGCCGAAATCTGGCGGCTGGTTAAATAGTGTTAAAGTTTGTTTGGGATTTTTAGAGCTCGCATTCGCTTTAAAGTTTCTTTCAGCCGCGGATTTGGTATGGCATTGGGAGTGGTTTGACCGTGAGGTTTTCCTGGTGCTTTGGATTGTGATATTTGTTCTTATGGGCTTTTACTTATTAGGAAAGCTGAAATTTTCGCACGATAGCGATTTGCCTTATGTCTCTGTGCCCCGTTTATTCCTGGCTATGCTATCGCTTTCATTTGCAGTATATATGCTGCCCGGATTATGGGGTGCGCCGGTTAGTGTACTGAGCGGGCTAGCGCCACCAATGAACACACAGGACTTTATTTTAACTGCAGGCGGATCGTCAACATCACAAACTGACAGTGACTTTCCCGTAAAAGTTAAGTATGATGATGTATTCAAGAAACCTGTGGGACTTACCCCTTTCTTCGATCTGGAGGAAGGTCTAGCTTACGCTAAAAAGGTCAATAAACCAGTAATGATTGATTTTACAGGTTGGGCTTGTGTGAATTGTCGCAAGATGGAAGACAACATATGGATTAAACCAGGGGTTCATGAACTAATTAAACAATATGTGCTGATTCAACTTTATGTTGATGAAAGAAAGATAAAGATGCCTAAGGATAAAATACATTACTCGAAAATACTGAGACACGATACGGATGATTTGGGTTGGTGGAACGGAGATTTTCAGGCGACAAATTATAACACCAATTCACAGCCCTTTTACGTATTGGCAGGTCATGATCTAAAACCATTGGTAACCCCTATGGGCGCAATATTTGATGCGGCAGCATACTCCGCATATTTAAAAAGTGGGCTTGATGCCTACAATAAATAAGATTTTTTATCGGACTGGGTGGATGCCCCAAGGTAAAATTTAGGTAAGTAATAATTTAATCAGGCCGGAACCATTCCGGCCTTTTTATTATGCTCTTTTTTTAGGTGCCAGGCTACTCATTAGCTGGCTATATAAATCATCATCTTTGGTTTTATGAGGCTTGAGCTTTTTAATAGTTGGCCTTTTACCTTTTGCTTTCGCTTCAATTAGCTTAAGCAATTTAGTGTGGTATTCATCTTTATATTTGGACACATCAAAATCTTCTGCATACTGGTTCACCAAAGCCAGCCCCATATCCATTTCTTTTTTGTTTATGGTTATTTTCGCATCTACATTCAAATCACTCTGATCACGGATTTGTTGCTGAAACCTGATGCGGGTAACAACAAGGGCGTTGTCTACCGGATGCACAATGCAAAGGCTCTCCGAGCTGCGTAAAACAAAACGGGCAAGTCCGGCTTTTTTAGATTTTTTGAGTACCTGGAGTAATAATGCGTAGGCCTTGTTGCTTTTTGCTTCTGGTTCTACGTAATACGAAGTCTCATAGAACATTGGGTTGACAGAAGCGATGTCTACAAAGCTTTCAATCTCTATCGTTTTTGTTTTTTCGGGTGCAGCGGCATCGAAATCACTTTCTTCGACAATCACATAACTATCGTCTTTCATTTTGTACCCTTTTACGATCTTTTCGTAAGGCACTTCTTTTTTGGTATCAGCATTTACACGCTGAAATTTTATGTGGGCATGGTCTCTACCGTCAAGCATATCCAAATCGAGAGAACTGTTTTGCACAGCCGAATATAATTTCATGGGTATGCTGACTAATCCAAAGCCAATGGTTCCTTTCCAGATTGATCTCATAATTATTCCTCTATATTTTTTGTAATTCCCTGGGGGTGATGCGCCTCTATCTGATCAGCAAGCAGATGCAATAATTGTTCATCTAAATTACCCGGGTTTTGGCAAATGTGCAGGAAATCATGCCCGTCGGGTTCAAAACTGGCCACGAATTTACCATCCTGAAAAACTTTGACTTTACAGCTTTCGCCGTTGTGGTGCATGTATTCACCAATTTCGAAATGGTGTAGCGTTTTGTCTATGCTGATACTGATTGGGTAATTTTCCATAAAATTGCTTTCCGTATGGATAACAACCAGATTGATAACTAGTTTTTATGATACTTAAGTTTATATTCCATTGGAGACATGCCTGTTACCTTTCTGAAAACTTCTCTGAAAGCTTTCACATCAGAATATCCTGTTTCGTACATGACTTGTTTTATGTTTTTAGAACTGGTTTCAAAGGACTTTTTCGCCGCCTCAATTTTTACCCTTTGGGCATATTCTATAGGTGTGTTGCCTGTAGCTTTTATAAAGCGACGGTCAAAGTTCCTGCGTCCGACGGCAAATTTTGAACTGAGATCGGCAATAGATATTTTTTCCTGCACGTGCGTTTCAATGTAAGCCTGAACTTCTTTTACTACTACATCATCATGAGATTTCTGACCAGCGAATATGATAAAAGAGGATTGGCTGTCGCGATCTATTTCAATTTGAAATACTTTGGCGCAGAATATCGCGGTTTGCCTGTCGAAATACTTTTCAACCAGATAAATGATGAGATTAAGAAAAGAGTATGCACCGCCATTGGTATAAATGCCATTTTCTTCAGTGATGAGTCTATCGGTTTGCAGATTTATATCCGGAAATTGAGCTCTGAAGGTATCTGCGGCCAACCAGTGTGTAGAACAGCTTTTTCCCTTAAGTAAGCCTGCAGCCGCCAACAAAAATGCCCCGGTGCAAATACTTGCAATCTCGGTTCCCTTTCGGTGTTGCTCAGCAAGCCAACTGATCAGTTCACCATTTACTTCCTGGGTTTTTTGGTAGTTGTGGTTAAGTGAAGGAATGATTACGAGATTAGTTTTGTCAATCTCAGAAATATGAAGCTGTGGTTTTACGCTAAACAAGCCGCCGTAAAAGTTTACTTCATTCGAAACACCTGCCAATTCAATTTGATAAGTTTGTTTATTTCCTTTTTCAGTCCAGAAAGCATTTGCCCTGCTGAAAATTTTATATGCACCTACTATGCTACTTAAGTTGTTCTCACCATCAGGGACCAAAATTGTAATTCGCTTCATACTTTTTCTTATAAAGATAAAACAACATTATGTCCAAATCAACCCGCGGCGCTGTCTAAATTGCACACCTATCAGCCAACGAATTTCATAAAGCAGCCGTTTTGTTTAACCTGAAAAATTTTAATCAAACCTTAAACATTTTTTTAAATCAACTGTTAATTCCATACTCCAGGTAATAATAAAATACAACGCAATTGATTAATTTTTTGAAAGGCAGGTTAGGGGGCTAACTGCCTTTCTTTTTTTGCTTAAAACGAATTTGTTTTCCGAGTTGTTGTGACTATACAAATAGCATCAATGAGAACCCCTTATCATAACAAATCAATCGTTTTTTTCTTGCTGACAATTACAGTATTAGTGGTGTCCTGCAAGACTGGAACTGTAAATCTATTTAAACCGGCTTCTCCACATGAGCAATATCAGCGTAAACTAGTTACATCCGGTCTTGATAAAACGGCGATGGGCATGGCTTGGATAGCCGCATCAGTGAACAGCATCTCAAATGCTCCAACAGTAGCTCTTCCATTTCGCGAAAAAGGTTATTTTGCCGCAGAGCGCATTCCGGCAGCCGCCTATAATTTTAAAGCTAAAAAGGGACAGAAGATTATGGTTACTTTGGCACAAAAGCCGGTAGAACAATTTAAGATTTATGTAGATCTGATCCGTCAGGACCAGAACAAATTAAAGTTGCTTGCTTTTGCCGATACTTTAAAAAATACCCTGGTATACGAGATTGAGGACAGCGGAGATTATTTGCTACGTATCCAACCGGAATTGCTTGGTAGTGGCGAATATACCTTAGATATCAATTATGGACCATCCCTTGATTATCCTGTAAGATCTACATCCAAGAACCTGATCCAAAGCTATTTTGGAGATGGTAGGGATGCCAATTCCAGAAAGCATGAAGGGATTGACCTGTTCGCGCCGCGACTAACACCTGTGATTGCCGCGGCGAATGGGGTAGTAACAAGGGTAAATGAAAACAACCTTGGAGGCAAGGTGGTTTGGATGAGGCCATCCGGAAAAAATTATACGCTGTATTATGCACATTTGGATGTACAGGTAGCAAAAGAAGGTCAACAGGTATCAATTGGCGATACGCTTGGGTTAATGGGAAACACGGGGAATGCAAAAACTACTGCACCACACCTGCATTTTGGCATTTATGGTTTGGCAGGGGCGGTGGATCCTTTACCATTTGTGGACCCGGTTATAAAATCACTGCCTGAAGTCACTGTTCCACTATCAAATTTAAACGCGACAATGCGTACGAATACAAAAACTGTTGTTTATCGTTCACCGGAAACTGCTTCGGCCCAGGTATATTCATTGCCTCAAAACACCATAGTTAAAGTAACTTCGGCTTACAAGAATTGGTATAAAGTAATGCTTCAGCATGACAGTTCTGAAGTATTTGTTCAAGGCAGCAAATTGAGTACAACATTAAAGCCGATTAGATCTATAAGAGTAAAATTGAGTCAATTATCCGCATATGACAAGCCTGATTCTTTAGCCGCCACGAAAATTACATTAATCAAAAATGCGCAGGTTGATGTGCTGGGCTTTTCCGGCGACTACCAACTTATAAAAGACGCTTATAACCAAACCGGCTGGTTAAAACCTTAATTTAACATTAACTTAATAGAAGATGTCTAGCTTTACAGTATGGACAGATCAAGGAGAAGTTTTATCAGAAATACCAGCCTCGTTAGCCTGGGCTTCATTGGATTGAATAACTATGCAGCTAATGCGGCGGCAAGTCTTTTTACGTTCCCGGGCGAAGTCGGATTTGGCCCCCTTAGTTATCGTGAAGGGGATGTGCTGAGTTTACCAAAAGGTTTTACAGCAAAGGTGATATCCCAAAAAAATGACCTGATGAATGATGGTCTGCTTATGCCTGGAATGTATGATGGCATGGGCACTTTTGCTGCGGCTGGCGGAAAAACTATATTGATTAGAAATCACGAAAATACCCCCGGGGCAGCAGCGTTGGGGCCATTTGGTAAAGACAACGAACTGCTTCATAAGGTTAACAGAAACAAAATTTACGATTTCGGTAAGGGCGAAGATACATGTGTAGGTGGTACGACCACACTAGTTTATAACGAAAAAACGCAGAACGTAGAGTCCCAATATTTAAGTTTAATTGGTACGGTAAGAAACTGTGCAGGGGGGATTACCCCGTGGCAGTCGTGGATTACCTGCGAGGAAAGTAGTTTAAAAATTGGAAATGAAGGCAGTGGATTGGAAAAAGACCATGGCTTTAATTTTGAAGTTCCTGCTACTACCAAACTTGGTATAGCTGATCCGCATCCGATAAAAGCAATGGGGCGTTTTACCCATGAAGCTGTGGCAGTGCAACCTGGAACCGGTATTGTGTATCAAACTGAAGATGAGGGCGACAGCTTATTTTATCGTTACCTACCGAACACCTATGGAAAGCTTCATAATGGAGGTAAACTACAATGTCTGGTGATTAAAGAATGGAAAGGTGCTGACACCAGGAACTACGAATCACTTACAACCGATCGTTTTCCTGAAAAAAGACAGTTTGAGGTGGAGTGGGTGGATTTGGATGAGGTTGAATCACCAAATAGCGATTTGAGGCTCAGGGGATTTAAATCAGGTGCTGCAAGATTTTCGAGAGGCGAGGGGATATGGTATGGGAAAAATGAACTCTTTTTTGCATGTACCGATGGCGGAAAAAATCAAAAGGGGCAAATATTTAAATATGTACCAAGCAAATTTGAAGGACAACCCGGCGAGAAGGATGCTCCCGGAAAATTAGAATTGTTTCTGGAGCCAAATGACATCGAGACATTTCAGAATTGCGATAACTTAACTATAGCCCCATGGGGAGACGTAGTCATTTGCGAAGATAAAAAGGATCCGAGAATTATTGGCATTACTCCACAAGGCAAAACCTATGTGATTGCCAAAAATATTGGATATAGAAACTCTGAGTTTGCCGGGCCGGTATTTTCACCTTCTGGAAACACGTTGTTCATTAATATACAATCGCCCGGATTAACACTGGCTATAACCGGGCCCTGGAAAAAGAGCGTTTGACATTAAAAAGTTACTCAGCAGGCTGACTGTTGATGGTGGTTTAAATTATATTTGTTTTTACCGAACCACAACAAAAACATCATGATTAAAAAGTTAGGCTTTTCAGCTTTTTTGGCTGTTTCTTTTTGCAATGCTTCCTATTCCCAGATTCCTGTTTCAAATTCCAGAACGACTGCGGTTGGTCAAGTTTCAAGTATAGCTGCTTTTACCAAGGACTTTAAGAAATACGAGGGTTACTTTAATTTTTATTATGATGAAAAGACCGGGAAGGTTTTTTTGGAGATTGAAAAGTTTGATCAGGATTTTCTGTATTTCAGTTCGCTAACTGACGGGGCCGGCAGAAATGCAGAACGCGGTCAAGCGTCAACTGAAGTTGCCCGCTTCATAAAGGTTGGCCCAAAAGTTTTTCTTTTGCAGCCGAATTTATTATATCGTGCAGGTAATAATAATCCAGATGAGATCAGGACAGTTGAAGGCTCCTTTGCCAAATCTATTCTATGGGGTTTTATGCCAGTTGCAGTGGAAGGTACTAGGATTTTGGTTGACCTTACACCATTTTTGATTCGCGACAGCCAAAATATCGGTTCTATAATTGCTGCCCCTGCCTCTTCTGGAGGCGCAGCTGGCAGAGGTGCAGGTTCGGCGAGCGCAGTCAGTTATCGCGTAGACGAAAGCAGATCTGCTTTGTTTCTTCCAAATACTAAGAACTTTCCCAAGAATACTGAATTTGAGTCGATGCTTACTTTTGCGAGTAATACTGGGACTGCCCGAAGTAATGTTGCTCCGGACGCAAACGCCGTGACTGTGAGGATGCACCAGTCGTTCGTAGAACTTCCAGAACCTGGTTTCCAGCAGCGTAAATTTGATCCACGGTCTAGTTATCAAATGTTCAGTTATACCGATTTCTCAGCTCCGATGTCTGAACCATTGGTGAAACGGTTCACCAGCAGACATCGTTTAGAAAAGAAAGATCCGAATGCTAAAATTAGCGAGGCAGTAAAACCAATTGTTTACTATATAGACCGGGGTGCGCCTGCACCTATAAAAAAAGCCTTGATAGAGGGCGGTGCTTTTTGGAACGAGGCATTTGAAGCCGCAGGATTTAAGAATGCTTTCCAGGTAAAGGAGCTGCCTGAAGGTGCTGACCCGATGGACATCCGTTATAATGTAGTCAATTGGATTACAAGGGCCGGTAGTCCTCGTGCTTTTTCTTATGGCTCTTCTTACAGAGATCCGCGCACCGGCGAAATTATTAAAGGCGTGGTGACTTTGGGGTCTGACCGCCACCGCCAGGATTATATGATTGCGGAAGGACTGCTTCAGCCTTATACTGATGGGAAACCAGTAAGTAAAGAAATGGAAGTAATGGCACTTGCCAGGATTAGGCAGTTATCTGCCCATGAGATTGGCCATACGCTAGGATTAAACCACAACTTTGCGGCGAGTCCGAAAGAACGCGCTTCTGTAATGGATTATCCTTTTCCCCGCATTAAAGAGCGTGCAGATGGAAGTATAGATCTTTCTGATGCTTACGCGAAAAGTATAGGCAGCTGGGACAAACGCGCCATCATGTGGGGATATAGTGTATTCCCTAAAGGTGAAGATGAAAACACAGGTTTGGATAAGATCATGAATGAAACGCTTAAGCAAGGGTTTCAATATATCCCGGATATTGGCGGTTATACGCATCCTGCAGCTAATCAGTGGGAAGATGGTGCTAACCCAATTGATGAATTAAATCGCTTGATGAAGATCCGCAGAAAAGTGTTGGACGGATTCTCTGAAAAGGCAATTGTAAAAGATGCCCCGATGGCAACTTTGGAAGAAGTGTTGGTGCCAATTTACCTGCTCCATCGTTATGAGATAGAAGCTGTGGCTAAGTCGCTGGGCGGTTTATATTTTACCCATGCTGTAAAAAACGACGGACAAATACCTACAAGGATGGTTGACCCTGCTCAACAGTGGGATGCTTTTAATGCGTTGATGGCCACTGTTAGTCCGGATGCCCTGGCACTTCCAGAAGCTTTGATTGCCAAAATTCCGCCGCGTCCATCAGGTTATCCGGCTTCGGCAGAAACGTTTGGAGCTTATACTGGTCCTACCTTCGACCCGATTGCTACAGCGGAGGCTGCGGCTAACGAAACCGTATCATCATTATTAAATCCGGAACGAGCTGCACGCTTAATTGAATACAATGCCAGGGACGAAAAACAGCCGGGCTTGCTAGCTGTATTGGACAGGCTTCTTGAGCAAACCTGGAAAGCAACTCCAGTTACTGGTTACAAAGGCGAGCTACAAAGGATGGTAAATAATTTGACGCTAAAGTACTTACTACAGTTAGGTGCAAATACAGCCGCTGCAGAAAGTGTTAGGGGAGAGGCACTACTAAAAATCTCTGAACT
Source organism: Bacteroidota bacterium (assembly GCA_040385565.1). Taxonomy (GTDB): domain Bacteria; phylum Bacteroidota; class Bacteroidia; order Sphingobacteriales; family Sphingobacteriaceae; genus Pedobacter. Next base: position 59,305 of record JAZKHD010000010.1, read on the forward strand.
GAAGGACTGGATGAGCCGTAAAGCAGGTGCAAGTACTGATAAACAAAAAGCAAATATCTTGTTCGGCTTGTCGCAAATTAAAGAATTTGAAGAGTCCCCTGCTAAGTTTCAGCCAGCCCCTGCACAGATCATGCCACCTGGTGCACCGATAGGAATGGGTGGTATGGACTTCGTAGAAGAATGGTAGTGTATCATAGAATTGCAGGACAGTGCATGATGGCGTTTTAAAAAAAAATATGGATACTAGTAAAGTTAACGAGTGTCATTTAATTTAAGACTAACCATCTATGAACCAGCAACTACACAGGCTAGCGATAGCGCTGATCATTACAATTTCAATCGCAGTTACTAATAAGGCAGGCGCACAAAAGCTATCTGTTTATGATTTAACGGTTGAACATCTAACTAACCCAATGAGTGTAGATAGTCCCAATCCAAGGTTTAGCTGGAAACTTAAGTCGACTGTAAAAAGTACTGTTCAAAAAAGCTATGAAATAAAATTGGGTACTAATGCAAAGGTTACAGGCAATGTACTTTGGTTAGGTAATAAGACTAGTGATCAATCTGTATTGGTGTCCTACGATGGTCCAGCATTGAACAGCAAAACAAAATATTATTGGCAGGTAAGGGTTAAAGACAACCATGGCAACACTTCTGCATGGTCGGCCGTGCAGTATTTCCAAACAGGTTTAACAGCGTCCGACTGGACGGCAAAATGGATTGCTGTTAGCGGAAAGGATGATTCGCCGGTGAGTCCGCTTTTAAGAAAAGAATTCTCACTTGCTAAGGCCATTCGCTCTGCCACTGCATACATAACTGCTAAAGGACTTTATGAAGCACAAATCAATGGGAAGAAAGTTAGCGATAGTTATTTTGCACCAGGCTGGACCAGTTATAAAGACCATATTCAATATCAGGTTTATGATGTAACAACAGCTTTGAAAAAAGGCGCTAACGCAATTGGTGTTACGATGGGTGATGGCTGGTACAAAGGAAACATAGGATTTGGCGGACAGTACAATTTCTACGGCAACACCAGGTCACTTTTAATGCAAGTTGAAGTAGTTTATACTGATGGAACTAAAGAGACCATACAAAGTGACGAAAGCTGGAAATTCGGAACGGGACCAATATTAACATCACAAATATATCACGGTGAAACCTACGATGCCAGACTGGAAAAAGCTGGTTGGGCAAATGCAGGATATAAAGAAGACGAAAGCTGGAAAGCGGTACAAGTTGTGGAGGCCGGACCAGCAAGAATAATTGGCATGAGCGGTCCTTCTGTAACCAAGCATGAAGAGTTTAAAGCAATAAAAATCATTAAAACTCCTGCGGGTGAAAACGTTGTTGACTTCGGACAAAATCTAGTAGGCTGGGCAATAGTAAAGGCAAGAGGAGCTGCAGGAACCAAGATCACTTTAAGTCATGCAGAGGTTTTAACTAAGGAGGGTAACTTCTATACAGTTAACTTAAGAACGGCTAAGCAACAGAACAACTACATCTTAAAAGGAAGTGGCGAAGAAGTATTTGAACCCCATTTTACTTTCCAGGGATTCAGGTACATAAAAGTAGAGGGCTACCCGGGCGAGCTCAATCTGGATGACTTCAAGGCAGTAGCTGTATATTCTGATATGAAAACCACTGGTAAGTTTACAACCTCAAATCCCTTATTGAACCAGTTGCAACACAACATCCAATGGGGTCAGCGCGGCAATTTTGTGGATGTGCCAACCGATTGTCCGCAACGCGACGAACGATTAGGATGGACGGGTGATGCTCAGGCTTTTGCAAGCACTGCTGCTTATAATATGGATGTTGCGGGATTCTTTACCAAATGGTTAAAGGATGTGAAAGCTGACCAAACGTCCACTGGTGCGATTCCTCATGTTGTTCCTAATGTAATGGATGCAGGACAAAGTGGTGCAACAGGTTGGGCAGATGTCGCCACCATTATTCCATGGGATATGTACGTTCTTTATGGTGATAAAGGAATTCTGGAAGTACAGTATGACAGCATGAAAAAATGGGTGGATTTCATGACATCGAAATCTAAAAATAATCTTTGGAACCAGGGGTTTCACTTTGGCGACTGGCTGTTTTACCGTCCTGATGATGATAATGATGGCCGCGCATCGGTTACTGACAAGTATATGATTGCCCAGACTTTCTACGGGCACTCAACGCAATTGCTGTTAAATACTGCAAACGTGCTGGGTAAAACAGATGACATAGCTAAATATGGTGCACTATTACAAAACATTAAAAATGCATATGTGAAAGAGTATATGACACCAAATGGCAAGTTGGTTTCAAATACACAAACAGCATACGTATTGGCTTTACAATTTGATATGCTGCCTGAGACTTTAAGGCAACAAGCGGCAGAAAGGCTGGTTGCCAATGTACGTGATTATGGAAATCACTTAACAACCGGTTTTTTGGGCACACCTTACTTATGCCATGTGCTAAGCAGATTTGGTTTTGATAATGTAGCCTATGATTTATTGATGCAGGAGAGCTATCCTTCGTGGTTGTATCCGGTAAAAATGGGTGCAACTACCATTTGGGAAAGATGGGATGGAATTAAACCAAACGGCTCTTTCCAAACACCAGACATGAACTCTTTTAATCACTATGCCTATGGCGCAATTGGCGACTGGATGTATAAAAATGTATCCGGTATTAATCCTGTTTCTACTGCACCAGGATATAAAGCAATTTTGATAGCCCCAAAACCGGGTGGTAAATTGACTAGTGCTTCTGCAGAACTGGATACTTCGTACGGCACAGTGAAATCTGCCTGGACATTAAAAGATGGATTATTTAAGTTGGATGTAACTGTTCCTGCAAATACCAAAGCAACTGTTGTCTTGCCTAAAAGTGGCAAAAAAGAAGAAATAGGCTCTGGCAACTACCATTTTGAATATCAATACTAAATACCTTACATTGTAAGTACAACACTACACACAAATATGAAATCTCTTTTAAAAAGATCTTTTACACAGTTGGTATTTCTGCTTGCCTTAAGCTGCTCAATTACAGTATATGGTCGCGCAATTACTACACCAATAGCTTTGCAATGCGAACACCTTGTTACTCCGTTAGGAGTTGATGTTTCCAATCCTCGTTTATCATGGATGATGCAGGATACTCGTCAGGGTGCAAAGCAACTGGCTTATCGGGTGTATGTTAGCAAAGATTCAATGGAAGTGGCTAATAAAAAGGGGGTTTCATGGGATTCGGGTAAACAGGCTTCAGCTGCTAGTCTTGTTATTTATAAAGGTAAGGCGTTAGAACCTTATACAAAATATTACTGGCTGGTAGAAATTTGGGGGAAAGATGGATTAACAAGTTCCTCAAAATCAATATCCAGCTTTGAAACCGGGTTAATGACGATGGCTAACTGGAAAGGAGCCTGGATTAGTGATGGAACAGACATCAATGCGAAACCTGCACCGTATTTTAGGAAGGTGTTTAGTGCGGAGAAAAAGATAAAATCAGCAAGGGCTTATATCGCCTGTGGCGGATTATATGAACTTTATTTGAACGGTAAAAAAGTAGGCAACCACAGAATGGACCCTATGTTTACGCGGTATGATAGAAGAACCCTGTATGTGTCCTATGATGTTACCGGGCATTTGCAAAACGGCAAAAATGCAATTGGTGTTATACTGGGTAATGGTTGGTATAACCATCAATCTACCGCCGTATGGGATTTTCATAAAGCACCATGGAGAAACAGGCCAACTTTCTGTCTGGACCTTCGGGTAACTTATAGTGATGGAACTGTAGAGACCATCTCATCTAACAGGGATTGGAAGACGTCTTTAAGTCCGATTATTTTTAACAGCATTTATACTGCGGAGCACTATGATGCCCGCCTGGAGCAAATTGGCTGGAATGTGGTAAATTTTGATGATGCCAAATGGAAAAATGCAAGTTTAAGGACTGCACCTTCAGGAAATGTGGTTTCACAGATGATGCATCCGGTAAGAAATGTAGAAAAAATCAATGCGATTAGTGTGAATAAAGTAAATGACACAGCTTATGTATTTGATTTAGGTAGAAACATATCCGGCGTAAGCCAGATTAGTTTACACGGAGAGGCAGGAACAGAAGTGCGGTTAAAACACGCAGAGCGATTGTACAAGAACGGGAGGGCCGATATGTCGAACATTGATCAGCATTATCGCCCAACTGATGATAAAGATCCCTTCCAGGTTGATATTGTGACATTGAGCGGCAGAGGTGAAGAGACTTTCACTCCACATTTCAATTACAAAGGGTTTCAATATGTAGAAGTAACTAGTAGCAAACCCATTCAATTAACCAAAAATAGTCTAACCGGCTATTTTATGCACAGTGACGTGCCGGTGGTTGGTGAAATTAAGTCATCAAACCCCACTCTGGAAAAAATCTGGTTTGCTGCGAATAGTTCCTATCTATCTAACCTTTTTGGGTATCCAACTGACTGCCCTACAAGAGAAAAGAATGGCTGGACAGGTGATGCGCAAATCGCTGTTGAGACCGGACTATACAGCTTTGATGGCATTACAGTTTATGAAAAATGGCTTGATGATCATCGTGATGAGCAACAACCAAACGGCGTATTACCTTCGATTATCCCAACTGATGGCTGGGGATATGATTGGGGTAACGGACCGGACTGGACCAGCACCATCGCAGTTATTCCATGGAACATTTACCTTTACTATGGCGATGACAAGATCCTTTCTGCCAATTACGCAAATATGAAACGCTATGTGGACCACATTACAGATATTAGTCCGTCGGGCCTTACAACCTGGGGCTTGGGCGATTGGGTGCCAGTTAGCGATAAACCTCCTGTTGAATTTACTTCTTCCGCTTATTATTATGCAGATGCAGTAATCCTTTCTAAAACAGCAAAGCTGCTGAACAAACAAGACGACTATCAAAAGTATGCTGCATTAGCACAAAAGATAAAGAATGCTTTCAATACAAAATACCTGAAAAGTAATGGTATTTATGGAGACGGCAGACAAACAGAATTATGCATGCCATTATACTGGAATATTGTTCCGGAAGCCATGAAAGCTAAAGTAGCCGCTAACCTGGCCAAAAAAGTAGAGGCCAGCAACAACCACCTGGATGTTGGTTTATTAGGTACAAAAGCGATTTTAAATGCCTTGAGCGAAAATGGCTATGCCGATCTTGCCTACAAGGTAGCAGCACAGGAAACCTATCCTTCCTGGGGCTGGTGGATTGTAAATGGTGCAACTACACTCTATGAAAACTGGAGAATAGATGCAAAAAACGACATATCATTAAACCATATCATGTTTGGCGAAGTAGGCGCATGGCTTTATAAAGGATTGGGAGGAATTAGAACAGATGAACGGCAACCCGGCTTCAAAAATGTGTTGTTAAAACCTAGCTTTGCTACAGGTTTAGATCAGTTTGAAGCCAAACATACTGGTCCATATGGAGAGATCATTTCCTCATGGAAAAGAAATGGTGATGCGGTGGTGTATAAAGTAACCGTTCCAGCCAACTCGACTGCTACTCTATATTTTCCACTTACAGCAGGAAAGAAAGCCTATAGTGCGGGTAAGCTGGTTACGGACGTTTATAACATTGCAGCCGGACAATACCAATTTGAAATAAAGTAAGAATGAAACCAGCAACTTTCTTTGATTTTATTAGCATTGATGAATACTCGGCAACACCCAAATATTTACAATTGGGAAGTGCTGTGATAGATGCAATTGAGCAAGGGAAGCTTGACCAGGACAATTTGTTGCCCTCTATTAATGAACTCAGCATTAAACTTGAAATTTCCAGAGACACAGCAGAAAAAGGATATAAATACCTGAAAAACATTGGTGTTATTAAATCTGTACCCGGTAAAGGATATTACATCGCTAACGTAGAGTTCAAACAGAAACTAAAGGTTTTCTTGCTATTTAATAAGTTAAGTGCACATAAAAAAATTGTTTACGATGCATTTATAGCTGCACTGGGAGATGAGGTGGCTGTAGATTTTTATATATACAACAATGATTTCAGGCTGTTTAAGCGCTTCCTGACAAATAAAAAAGAACACTATTCACACTATGTGATTATTCCTCATTTTATTGAAGGAGAAGAATATGCCAGGGACATCATCAATCACATTCCTAAAGAAAAGTTAGTGCTACTTGATAAAAAGATTGCCGGGGTTGATGGGGAGTATGCTGCTGCCTATGAAAACTTTGAAAAAAACATATACGAAGCACTTGAGCAGGCAAAAGAGGAGCTAAGCAAGTATCATACATTAAAGATCATTTTCCCGAGAAAAAGTTATTTCCCGAAGGAGATATTGGATGGCTTTCATAGGTTTTGCCAGCAGTATGCGTTCTCACACCATGTAGTTAGCAACATTAGCACTGAACCCATCAATGAAGGTGAGGTTTTTATTAACCTGATGGAAGCTGACTTGGTTATATTACTTGAGCGATTGATTAGCCTCAATTTTAAAATTGGGAAAGACATAGGTGTGATATCTTATAACGAAACACCTTTAAAAAAAATACTTTTAAACGGCATCACAACAATATCTACCGATTTCAAATTTATGGGTACGGTTGCCGCCAATCTTATATTAGACAATAGTAAGCGGCATGTAGAAGTTCCCTTTTACTATACCAAGAGGGCTTCCTTATAATAATGGAATCCGCTTTTCATGATAGTACAGGACGGTTTAGCAGATCAATAACTATAAATTAGTAACCATATATTTCTAACCAAATTATAAAAAACGTATGCAGGTCATCTTCGGAGTAATTTTTCATTTTATTGGGGGTTTTGCCTCCGGTAGTTTCTACGTACCCTATAAAAAAGTTAAGGGCTGGGCCTGGGAGAGCTATTGGATTGTTGGTGGCCTATTTTCCTGGTTAATTGTTCCCCCAATTGCTGCATACTTAACCATACCTAACTTTACTGATATTATAGCAAGTACCACCGGCAGTATCTTAATGCTTACCTATTTTTTTGGTGTGCTTTGGGGTATAGGAGGCTTGACGTACGGCCTGGGTGTTCGCTATCTTGGCGTTTCGCTGGGCAGCAGCATTATTTTGGGCCTTTGTATGGTTATCGGCTCAATCCTTCCATCAATCTATTTCGAGTTTTTCCCACAGGAAGGAAAAGATGCTTTTAGTGTATTCTTAACCACCGACTGGGGCCGTATGGTAATGTTAGGCCTGGCAGTTTGCGTATTGGGTATCATCGTTTGTGGGAAAGCAGGCATGATGAAAGAGAAAGAAATCAAAGCCGACATCACAGATCCTCATGGCATGGAGGTGAAAACTGAATACAAATTTGGTTTGGGCTTGTTTGTAGGTATTGTGTCGGGTGTTTTGAGCGCCTGCTTTAATTTTGGCATCGAGGCAGGTAAACCATTGGCAGACGCTGCAAATTCCATATGGAAAGCTGCAAATCCTTCAGAAACAGGTAATTTTTTATTCCAAAATAACGTAACCTATATCATTGTGCTTTGGGGTGGCTTAACTACCAATTTTATCTGGTGCATGGTCTTAAATGCCAGAAATAAAACATTCGGTGATTACACTAAAAAGAGTACTCCGCTTCTTAAAAATTACATCTTCTCTGCACTGGCCGGAACAACCTGGTTTTTGCAATTCTTTTTCTACGGAATGGGAGAAAGTAAAATGGGGAACGGTGCCAGTTCATGGATACTGCACATGGCCTTTATCATTTTAATAGCCAATGCCTGGGGGTTAGTATTAAAAGAGTGGAGTGGCGTACAAAAGAAAACATTAATTACCGTAATAGCAGGTATTGCTATTATTATACTATCAGTAGTGATAGTAGGCTATGGTAATTCTTTAAAATAATATATATACGATTTATGACTGTTAGAACGACTGATTTTAAACATGTAAGCTACTTATGGGATGATGCAAAAGCCGCGGAATTGGCGGGTGATGAAGTTGCATTGTTGATTTACCGATCCAATTTACTGGGAGCAGATTTACGCCTTACCAATTATGGTGGCGGAAATACATCCTGCAAAGCGACCACTAAACATCCGCTTACGGGTGAAGATACCCGTGTAATGTGGGTTAAAGGGTCAGGAGGAGATATTGGTACGTTGAAGAAAAGCGGACTGGCAGCCTTGTACGTTGATCGTTTAGAAAGCTTAAAAAACATTTACCGTGGTTTAGAACATGAAGATGAAATGGTTGAATTATTTAACCATTGCATTTATGATTTGGCCTCAAAAGCGCCTTCTATTGATACCGCATTGCACGGATTTTTACCATTTAACCACATAGACCATTTACACCCTGATGCGGCTATTGCAATTGCAGCGGCTAAAGATGGTAAAGCAATTACTGAACAACTGTTTAATGGCGAAATAGGATGGGTGGAATGGCAAAAGCCAGGCTTTGATTTAGGTTTACAGCTAAAAGCTTGTCTTGATGAAAACCCGGGCATCAAAGGAATTATGTTAGGCTCACACGGTTTATTTACCTGGGGTAATACAGCTTACGAAAGCTATTTAAACACTTTAGAAGTTATAGAACGATGTGCTGCATACCTGGAAGAAAATTATGGTAAAAAGGCCCCGGTATTTGGCGGTCAGAAATTATCCAGCTTGGGCGAATCAGACCGTAAAAAGCAGGCCGCTGCATTGGCTCCTGTTCTAAGGGGTTTATGCTCTAGCAAGAACCACATGATTGGCCACTTTACAGACGATTCCCGCGTGTTGGAATTTATTAATTCTAATGATTTAGACCGTCTAGCGCCATTGGGTACCAGTTGTCCGGATCACTTTCTGCGTACAAAGATTAGTCCGCTGGTATTGAAACTTGATCCATCCGAAGATTTAAGTGATGTAAAAGCGCTAAAAGCAAAACTGCTTCCAGAATTTGAAGCATATAGGGCGATGTACACCGAATATTATGAAACATGCAAGCATGCGAATAGTCCGGCAATACGAGACACCAATCCTGTAATCATATTATATCCGGGAGTGGGCATGTTCTCATTCTCAAAAGACAAGCAAACGGCAAGAGTTGCGGCTGAATTTTATACCAATGCCATTAACGTGATGAAAGGCGCAGAGGCCATTTCATCGTACACTTCTTTACCGAGACAAGAAGCGTTTAACATCGAATACTGGTTATTGGAAGAAGCTAAGCTGCAACGCATGCCTAAGCCAAAAGCTTTATCAGGCAAAATTGCTTTAGTTACCGGTAGTGCAGGCGGTATTGGTAAGGCCATTGCTAAGAAATTCATAGATGAAGGCGCGGTTGTCGTAGTCAATGATAATGATGCAGGCCGTTTGGCAGAAGCTGATAACTGGTTTGGTGCGGCCTACAGTAAAGACAGCTATAGTACAGCGTTATTAGATGTAACCAGTGGTGATCAAATTAGGGAAGCATATAACACTGCAGCACTAGCCTTTGGTGGTGTTGATATTGTGGTAAACTGTGCGGGACTATCCATCTCTAAACCTATTGAGGAGCACACAGAAAAAGATTGGGATATTTTATATGGTGTTTTGGTAAAAGGCCAATTTTTTGTTACCCAGGCGGGTGTAGAAGTAATGCGCAAGCAGGACATAGGTGGCGATGTAATTAATATAGTAAGTAAAAACGCATTAGTTTCCGGACCAAATAACGCAGGATACGGATCGGCCAAAGCGGCACAGCTGCATTTAAGCAGATTGAATGCAGCTGAGCTTGGCGCCGATAAAATAAAAGTTAATGTAGTTAACCCAGATGCGGTGATATCTGACAGTAAGATCTGGGCGGGTGCATGGGCAGAAGGAAGAGCAAAAGCTTACGGAATTACTGTAGCAGAACTTCCGGGCTTTTATGCTAAGAGGACTTTGCTTAATGAAGTCATTTTACCTGAAGACATCGCGAATGCTTGTTTTGCAGTAACCGGTGGTTTACTCAACAAGTCCACAGGAAATGTTTTAAATGTAGACGGTGGTGTAGCCACTGCTTTTGTACGTTAAATTGTAACAACATGAAATTAGAAAACCATCACATAGAGTCAAATAACGAAGAATTGCTGACTAGCCACAAACGCAAGTTTGACTTTATTAATTCAGAAATTGAAGGTGCTGCAGGTATATTGGAAAAACTAATTGCATTCCAGATTGCAATTCCAAGTTGGGCTTTAGGCACCGGCGGTACACGCTTTGGTCGTTTTTCATCAGGAGGTGAGCCTCGTAACATAGAAGAAAAGATTGAAGATATAGGATTACTGCACAAGCTCAATGGAGCTAGCGGTGCTATTTCGTTACACATTCCGTGGGATACTGCCGACAATCCGGCTGCCATAAAAGCACTCGCGGCGCAACATGGGTTGCGTTTTGATGCCATGAATTCTAATACTTTTCAGGATCAGGCTAATCAGGAAAAGAGTTACAAGTTTGGCTCATTGCAACATGTAGATAAAGCAGTTCGCCAGCAGGCTATCGACCATAATATTGAAGTAATCAGACAGGGTATAGAACTGGGCTCTAAGGCACTAACGGTATGGCTGGCTGATGGATCATGCTTTCCAGGACAACTAAACTTTAGAAAGGCATTTCAGAACACACTAGAGAGTTTAAAAGTTATTTACGCTGCCCTTCCCGATGATTGGAAAGTGTTTGTAGAATATAAAGCGTTTGAACCAAACTTTTACTCAACTACGGTGGGCGACTGGGGTCAATCTCTATTGTATGCCAGCAAACTAGGTCCTAAGGCGTATACACTAGTAGATCTTGGTCACCATTTACCAAATGCAAACATTGAACAAATTGTTTCTTTATTGCTGATGGAAGAAAAGCTGGGTGGTTTCCACTTCAACGATTCTAAGTACGGTGACGATGATTTAACAGCAGGTAGCATGAAGCCTTACCAACTGTTCTTAATATTTAATGAATTAGTTGAAGGTATGGATGCCCGTGGCATGGACCACAGGGAAGATTTAGGTTGGATGATAGATGCTTCACATAATGTGAAAGATCCATTAGAAGATTTATTGCAATCAGTAGAAGCGATTATGATTGCCTATGCGCAAGCCCTTTCGGTAGATCGTAAAGCTTTATTAGAAGCACAAGCGGTAAACGATGTTGTACGCGCTCAAGAGATTTTGCAACAGGCATTTAGAACAGACGTTAGACCATTGGTAGCGGAAGCACGTCTGCGTGCAGGTGCTGCGTTATCACCGTTGGAAGTATATAGAAAACTTAAGGTTAGGGAAGAACTGATTAAAAATCGCGGTGCTAAAACCGTAGCAACCGGACTATAATTAATGAGCGGTAAATTGAAGGCAACCCCTGTAGTTGCAGTTTTTGATGTGGGTAAAACCAATAAAAAGCTTTTCTTATTTGATGAGAATTATAAGATTGTTTTTGAAAGAACGGCGCGCTTTACGGAGACAATAGATGAAGACGGTGATCCTTGCGAGAACCTGGAAAGCCTTCGTCTGTCTGTATTTGACTCATTGCGGGAAGTATTCAAAAACCCAGAATTTGAAGTAAAGTCCATAAACTTTGCCACGTATGGTGCAAGTTTTGTTTATATTGATGACAGTGGAAAACCGCTCGCGCCATTATACAATTACCTAAAAGAATACCCTGAATCGCTAAAACAAAAGTTTTACAGCGATTATGGTGGGGAAGAAGAATTTAGCAACCGCACAGCCTCTCCTGTTCTTGGAAGTTTAAATTCAGGCATGCAGCTTTACCGGCTCAAATACGAAAAGCCGGAGCTTTTTGATCAAATCAAATACGCTCTTCATTTGCCTCAGTACCTCAGTTATTTGATCTCGGGAGAGGCTTATTCAGACCTTACCAGCATAGGCTGCCATACCAATTTATGGGATTTTAATAAGGGCGATTACCACGAGTGGGTAAAAGATGAGGGCATAATGGAAAAGTTAGCGCCAATTGTACCGTCGGATAGTGTAATGCCTGCGGCATTTCCAGGAAATAATTACGCCGTTGGCCCGGGTTTTCATGATAGCTCGGCAGCATTGATTCCTTATTTGGTTAGCTTTACTGAGCCTTTTATACTGTTGTCTACCGGAACCTGGTGCATCAGCTTAAACCCATTTAATTCATCTCCTTTAACAGCACAAGAGTTAAAAAACGATTGCTTGTGCTATTTGCAGTACCAGGGTAAGCCTGTAAAGGCATCTCGTTTATTTGCAGGCTATGAGCATGAGCAACAAGTGAAGCGCACTGCGGCTCATTTTGGGACTGATCTGATACACCACAGGAATATTGCCTACGACCCGAAAATAATCGAAGCCCTTGAAAAAAAGGCTGGAGTAACGGCGGTCGATATGGAGGTTGATTCCGAAAATCATTTAAAAGAATCGCTGTTTGGAAAAAGAGACTTAAATGGTTTCAGTTCCGGCGTTGAGGCCTATCATCAGTTAATGCTGGATCTTGTTAATCTTCAAAAGATATCTACCGAAATGGTGCTAAAGGGTACTAAAGTGAAAAGAATATTTGTAGATGGTGGCTTTAGTAAGAATGTGATTTTTATGAATTTGCTGGCAAGGACATTCCCTGAAATTGAAGTCTTTGCGGCTCATATGGCTCAGGCAACAGCAATTGGTGCAGCATTGGCCATTCACAAGTCATGGAATACAAAACCGATGCCTAATGATATAATAGGGCTAAAGTACTACTCAATTCCAGTACCAGATAGGCGCTAATTATTTGCCGCTGTATTTAAGTTTTACCGATGGAGATTTCGCGTAGTCTGCCCACAATTCATCTATGGTCTTACCCGTTAATTTTGCCCAGGACTGTTCCGTGTAGGTATGTGCCCTTAATTCTTTATCAAGCGTCATGATCAAACCCTTCTTAACATTCTGTTCAAGCCATTCAAAAAACCTCGCCGTTATGCGGTAGCTGTTTTTATAATTTTGTTTTTCATTAAAGTCGGGCAGAGCCCATTTAGAGCCAATATTATCAACCCCATACTTGTACCGGATGTAATCAGCAATACCCTCTGTAAGCCATACAGGGCCTGCGCTGTAACCATACCCCTGCACCAGGTGCATGCCCTCATGAGTAACTATATCAATATCTGTTGGATGAGATTTCATATAATTAGCACTAAATAAAATCCTGTTTCCACTCGCTTCTGCAACGCCTTTGTACGCTGTATCTACAACGAACAGCACTTCTTTAGTGGTTTTTTTATTAAATTTTTTAACAAGCTTGGGGTAAACCTTAAAATAAGTGTTGATGAGATTTTGTTTAACAACGGGGTCAAAATCAGGTGCTTTACTTATGAACACCAATTGATAGGCGCCTTTTTTAAGAGTATCAGCTGAAATCCAATTTTTAGAAAATTGGTTCATCAATAACTTTTCAAAGCTTTTTCTGTTTTTAGCCAGCCAATCACTGTTTACCACTATTTCCCCTGCTTTTGCGCTCAATGTGCCACTATATTTATCGGAGATCTCCATAGTCACATCTCTTTTTGTGCGATAACCATCCGCTTGTGCATATGCTGGATATACTTTATCGAAAATCTTTTTAAAATCTTCTTTGGCTACAGTATCGAGATTAAATGAAGAGTTATTAATAAAGGTGAGTGTGTAAGGCCTTGGTCCGCGCCTTTGCTGAGACTGTTGATTGGTAGCAGGTTTAACTGTCGACGGCTCTTGCGCAAAGCTGGCAATTGAGATCAATAAAAGTGCGGTCAATAATATCGTTTTATAAAACATACTTATTTTAATATCTCCCAAAGATATTTGATGAAACTGTTATTGCCTGTAAAATTGAGGATACAGTCTTCCGGCTGTATAATTAACGGTATACCATCTTCGTGAAGATTTTCCCTGTAGACAACACAAGTGTCGCTTCTTCCTTTTTGTTCCTTGGGCGAATGTAATTTGCTGTTAAATCCACTATAGCACCTTCACCAATGCTGCCTGAAAGTGCGTTATACTTTCCGGTAACATGTATTTTTGGGGATGCTGAACTCAAATTGTCAACTGAAAATGTAAGGGTTGCCTTACCAGCAGAAGTCATTAGCCTGTCTGAAGTAAATGTAGTGTAGTAAATCACTTTGTTGTCAGAAATGAAATCGAGCCGTTCATGCCATATCACTGTTCCGCCGTTGGGGTATGAGGAGCTTTCCCAGCTGGTACCTGCCAGGTCTACCAGGTTATCGTTTTCTTCTTTCTTACAGCCAGCGGCCACTAGTATTAATAGGAGGGATATTAATATTCGTTTCATTCTTGTTTATGCGACTTTTAGATGGGCGCCAGCATAGCCCTAAATTATGATGAATTGAATAGAAATTTTGGCAGAAATAAAGTTGAATAAAATGAATAAATAAAATGTCAGTGCTAAATTTCGCACTGACATTGAAATGTGTCCTCGAAGGGATTCGAACCCCCATCATCAGAACCGGAATCTGACATTCTATCCATTGAACTACGAAGACCTGCAATCGAGATGCAAAAATAGGAAACTAATCGGTATAAAGAAATGAAGTTATCAGACGGCTCAAACTCACGAACAAGTTTAATTATGTTGGCGCTTCACATAAATATTTATATGGTGAATTGAGCCCATGAACTTTTGTCGCTATTGGAGGAATGAAATGACCATGATAGTTGATGCCACGCTCACAATCATAACCTTAAATGTATATGTTTTTAAAAAATAAAAGGCATTTTTGCAGGTAGTGACCTGATATTGATATTTGGAATTGCTTATGGAAGAAATCATTGTAGAAGAAATCGAAAATTTGCTGGCTGTTGAAGATGATGAACAATTAAAAGTTTATCTGGATAATTTGAATATTTCAGATGTTGAGCATTTAATAGATGAACTTCCGCAGCATTCTGTAAAATTCATAAACACATTATCAGTTAAGCGTGCAGTTAACGTTTTCAGAATACTTGATTTCCCCACACAGGAGAAATTAATAAAAAAGCTTCCCGGTAATAAACTCGCTGAAATAATCAATCTCTTGCCGCCGGATGATCGTACGTCACTTTTTAGCGAACTAAAAGGTGATGCTGTTGCAAAACTGATTATTTTGCTGCCTGCCAAAGATAGGATAGAGGCACTTTCATTGTTGGGTTACGAAGAGTCTAGTGTGGGTCGTTTGATGACCCCTGATTACGTTGCCGTTAAAAAAGACTGGACAGTTAACCGGGTTCTTGCGCATATTAGAAGATATGGTAAAAACTCAGAAACAATTGATGTAATTTATGTGATCGATAAAGATGGTGTTTTGCTTGATGATATGCGGATCAGGGAAATACTCCTTGCCGATCCCGACGCAAAAATAGGTGAGTTGACAGATCATAGGTTAATAGCCCTCAAAGTTACAGATCCGCAGGAGGAAGCTATTAATGTTTTTAGAATGAACAACAGGGTTGCTTTACCCGTTGTAGATGACAATAATGTGCTTTTGGGAATAGTTACTGTTGATGATATTCTTTGGATTGCTAATGAAGAATATACAGAAGACATACATAAAATTGGTGGTACGCAGGCGCTAAACGAACCTTACCTGGATGTGCCGGTTTTCGAGCTTTATAAAAAGCGTGTAGTTTGGTTAATTGTACTCTTTTTTGGGGAACTGCTTACCATTTTTGCGATGTCAAATTTTGAGGATGAGATTAAAAAGGTGGTAATCCTGGCGACATTTATTCCTTTAATTATTTCCAGTGGAGGAAACAGCGGTTCTCAGGCCGCTACGTTAATCATTCAAGCCATGGCCTTGGGTGAAGTAACCATAAAAGACTGGTGGCGGGTAATGAGGCGGGAGATTACTTCGGGAATTTTTTTGGGCAGTACCCTTTGTCTGCTTAGCTTTTCCGTGATCCTGATCTGGCAGATGGTTACAGGTAATTTAAACGAACCCGTTCTGGTTGGCCTTGTAGTTGGCTGCTCTTTAATTGGTGTAGTGCTATGGGGAACCCTCATGGGCTCTATGCTTCCGTTGCTGTTAAAAAAGCTAGGTGCCGACCCGGCAGTATCCTCAACACCGTTTGTTGCAACGCTGGTCGATGTAACAGGGTTAATCATCTATTTTACGATGGCATTGCTGTTTTTAAAAGGAGTGTTGCTTTAATTTTCATTGCGAGGCACGAAAGCAATCCTAAATATAGATTGCTTCGTGCCTCGCAATGATATCGAAACGCAATGACCTTCGTGCCTCGAAATGACATCGAAACGCAATGACCTTCGTGCCTAGCAATAACCTTTAACAGGTGCATAAATTAATGGGACTACCTTTAATTATATGAGCTGGTTATGAACCAAGAAGGTAAGTAGGAAAATCAGTTTAACTCTCTGTTGGTAGGACCAAGCGCCCCAGTTTTGCGGGAAAAAATAATGCTTTCTTAGAGAAGACCTCAGCGCTTTTGCTTTTCAGCAAAAGATGCAGTCTTCGAAAAGGAATGCTTTATTTTTAATACCTAAACGTTAAAACGGAAGTGCATGATGTCGCCATCCTCTACAACATACGTCTTACCCTCAACACCCAATTTACCTGCATCTTTACAAGCAACTTCAGATCCTAGTGTTACAAAATCATCATACTTTATAACTTCGGCACGGATAAAACCTTTTTCAAAATCAGTATGAATTACACCAGCGGCTTGAGGGGCGGTGAAGCCTTTAGTAATCGTCCATGCCCTAACTTCCTGCACACCTGCAGTAAAATAAGTGTAAAGATCCAGCAGGCGATAAGCTGCGCGGATTAATTTATTAACTCCGGATTCAGTTAGTCCAAGATCTGCCAAAAACTCCTGGCGGTCATCATAACTATCCATCTCAGCAATTTCTGATTCTATTTTTGCAGATATAACTAAAACTTCGGCATTTTCACCTTTAACGGCTTCTTTGACGCGTTCAACATAAGTATTGCCCGTAACAACAGAACCTTCATCCACATTACAAACATACATTACTGGTTTCTGAGTTAGTAGACCCAGATCCTGTATAAAGTCAAAATCATCTGCACTAACTGCAGCAGAGCGAACTGAATTACCGCCCTCGATGTGGGCCTTGATAACCGTTAAAATGTCGAATGTACGTTTGGCTTCTTTATCGGTTTTAGCCATTTTCTCAACCTTTTGAATACGTTTCGCAACCGTATCAAGGTCTTTAAGCTGAAGTTCAGTGTCGATAATTTCTTTGTCGCGAATTGGATCAACAGAACCGTCAACATGGATAACATTACCATCGTCAAAACAACGAAGAACATGTATTACGGCATTGGTGGCCCTAATGTTTCCTAAAAACTGGTTACCCAGGCCCTCGCCCTTCGAAGCACCTTTTACTAAACCGGCAATGTCAACAATTTCAATAGTATTGGGCACCACACGGTTTGGTTTTACCAATTCTTCAAGTTTTGTAAGTCTGTCATCAGGAACAGTAATTACACCAATATTAGGCTCAATGGTACAGAATGGGAAATTTGCAGCTTGCGCTTTTGCGTTAGATAGACAGTTAAATAAAGTAGATTTTCCAACATTTGGTAACCCAACTATACCACATTGTAGTGCCATATATGATTTATTTCTTGATTTGCCCGCAAAGGTATCAAATTTTTAAAAATAATCTTTATGTTTAGAAAAGCAAAAACCTACTCATTACCCTATTTAATTATGGAAGAAAACGAGCAATCTTTATCAGAAACCTCACAGTCAAACTTAGTCATATCTGAAGATATCAGGAGTTACCTTTATGAATCTGCAAAATGGACTAAATTTTTAGCAATAGTAGGTTTTGTTTTTACCGCTTTGATGGTGATGGTGTCATTAAGCGTAGGGTCGTTAATGACTGCCATGAATAACGCAGTAGGCGAACAGCATAATCCTTACGCTGCTATGGGCTCTGGCGTTTTAACGGTATTTTTACTGCTTACTGCCGTGATTTATTTTTACCCAAGCTTTCTGCTCTTAAAATTTAGCAATGCCACGAAACAGGGCGTTTTGTATGGCGATCAGGAAAGTTTGAACGCAGGACTTTCGAAACTTAAATCTTTCTTTAAGTTTTGGGGTGTGTTAATGATCATTGTTCTTGGTCTGTATGCGTTAATGTTACTTTTTGCTATCGTAGCAGGAGTAGCTGCAAGTATGGCTTAACGAAGGAAATTTAACGACCTTATTTCTTTGCTGAGCAGGTTCTCAAAATATGGGTTCATCAGCTTTGCGGCAATCAATCCAATTTTACCTGCCGGTGGGTGATATGAAAATACAACTTTTAATAACGTTGATCCATCTCCCTGTTCCTGAAAAGTAACGCGTCCAACACGCTGTACAAATGAGCCGGGCGTTGCGCTCCAACCAATCAGTCGTCCTGGTTCGTCCTTTACAATTTCAGCATCCCATTCTAATGAAAACAGTTTTCCTAATAGATTTGATTTCCAGTGGGACACCTGTCCATCAATCACATCAACATCTACAACATGTTTCAAGCTTCCGGGCAAGTTTTCCAAATTTCTCCAGTAAGCATACAATTCGGAAGCTGGTTTGTTAATTAAAAATTCTCCTCTAACATTTACAGCTTTCGGGCTGGATGCATCTATACCCAGTTGCTCATAGAATAAACATTTGCCAGTTGCCCCTCTGTAAGTTAAGTAGGCTCCATAAATAAACGGCGATTTGAAAGGTCTGGTTATGCTACGGCTCAGTAATACGCCACCTAGAAATACAGAAAACAGTCTCTCTGAGATTCCCAGATTTTTTGCAGGCTGCTTTTCAAGTGAAATGTGTCCTGATCTGCCATGTAGGTGGTGATGTTTAAGTTCCATTTTTCTATATTTTTTATATTTAATTAACTTTTGCTAGGTTGTATTTTAACAGTTTTGATAGGTATAAGTTTTTAGCATTCTACTTAATTGCTACTATTTACTAAATTACATAACCAAATTAATGTAAATGAATAAGAGATTTTTTCTGTCGATCTTTATTGCGCTGAGTTGCAATACAAGTTTTGCTCAAAATGCCCCGGCACCATATGGTGCGCTACCAACCAAATACCAACTGGAATGGCAAGACATGGAGACCTACATGTTCATTCATTTCGGCCCTAATACTTTTACAGACAAGGAGTGGGGTCATGGTGATGAAGATCCCAAAGTTTTCAATCCAAAAAAGCTGGATGCACGACAATGGGTGCGCACCGCGAAGGCTGCGGGAATGAAGGGTATCATTATAACCGCAAAACATCACGATGGGTTTGCGCTCTATCCAAGTAAATATAGTACGCATACTGTGAGGGAAAGCGCCTGGAA
This sequence comes from Bacteroidota bacterium, assembly GCA_040385565.1. GTDB lineage: Bacteria > Bacteroidota > Bacteroidia > Sphingobacteriales > Sphingobacteriaceae > Pedobacter. The sequence goes on from JAZKHD010000010.1 coordinate 78,582, forward strand.
AGATGGTAAAGGAGATGTGCTTAAAGAACTTTCTGCTGCCTGTAAAGAATATGGGGTGAAATTTGGTGTTTACCTTTCCCCATGGGACAGAAACCATCCCAAATATGGTACATCTGAATATAACCAAATTTTCGCCAACATGCTTGAAGAAGTTCATACCCAATACGGACCGGTATTTGAACAATGGTTTGATGGTGCAAAAGGTGAGGGAGAGAAAAGCCAGACTTATGATTTTCCGCTGTTTAACAGCATAGTTTACAAACACAATCCGCAAGCAATCATTTTTAGTGATGTAGGTCCGGGTACACGTTGGATGGGCAACGAGGATGGTATTGTAGGCGAAACAAACTGGTCTACTCTCAATGCAGATGGTTTTGGTCCGGGTGCTGATGCGCCACCAAGAAAATCGCTAAATGAAGGAGATTTTAAGGGCAAGTATTGGCTGCCTGCTGAGGTCGATGTTTCTATCAGGCCCGGGTGGTTTTACAGTCCCAGTACAGATAATAAAGTGAAATCACTTAAACAGTTGGTGTCCATCTATCAAACGTCAGTGGGCCGTAATGGCAACTTGCTGCTAAATGTTCCTGTAGACAGGGACGGACTGATCCATGTGGCCGACTCTACGCGGTTGATGGAATTCAGAAAATATCTTGATGCAGCCTATAAAAATGATCTGGCCAAAGGGAAAAAAGTAACTGCAAATGGTTTGTCGAGAGGTAAACTGTTTAGTCCGATGAATTTAACTGATGGTAAACCTAACACCTATTGGGCACCGCCTGATGGAATGAAAAATTCATGGCTTACTCTTGATCTCGGCAAACAGACAGAGATTAATCAAATAATATTACAGGAAAATCTAAAACTAGGTCAACGGGTTCGAGAATTTAGCATTATGTATTGGGATGGTAAAGCTTATAGAGAGGTCGCATCACAAACTACAATTGGGCACAAGCGAATTATCAGTTTTCCAACTTTGAAAACCAGTAGGCTTAAAGTGTATTTTTCTGAAACACAAGTTGCGCCTGCACTTTCCAATATATCTGTGTATAAAGTCCCTGATTTGTAAGGCATAAGACTTAACTCTTTTTGTATTAAATAAGTGAATTAGAATAGGTTTGCATTTAAATTTGCCGTACCTTTGCGCAAATTTTATGAAGAAGATAGTAGATTACAGGAAGTTATTAGGTGTGCAGAAAGATGCCGAATTGAAAGAGTTAAAAACCATTTACAGGAATTTGATGAAGGATTGGCATCCTGACAAATTTCAGGATAGTGAGGAAGCTAAAACCGAGGCTGAAGTAAAAAGTAAAGAGATCATAGAAGCTTACCACTTTTTGGTGAGTATCGCTCCTGAAACCCTAGCTGCTTCTAAAGAGGAATATGATCAAACTACTGTTAATTGCGGCATTGCAGATTATAACTGGGCTGGTTTAGTGCTTACCGTACATTTTCTGGATGGTAGTGCCTATGAATATTTTGGCGTGCCAAAACAAATCTACGTGAAACTGGTTAATGCAGATTCACCAGGCAGGTTTGCGCGCAGACACATCTTTACGTCTTTCCCTTACAGGAATATTGCTAAGCTGGCAACAGCTTAGTAAACAAATGCGAAATCGCTGGTGGTCTAAAAAAGATTATGAGCGAATTAAGGCGGTACTACTCAGGAACAAGCGGCTTATTGCTGCCTGTTCCGAATAAACTTCATTATCCTGAAGAATTTAAGGAAAAAAGCAGGCTTTGTTATTACGGCTCGCTGGCAAACTCCATTGAGGTAAATAGTTCATTTTATAAAATTCCTCTGGCATCAACCATTAAGAAATGGGCTGACGATGTACCCCAGGAGTTTAAGTTTACATTTAAGCTCTTTAAAGAAATAACCCACAATAAATTTTTGGCATTTGATCCTGACTTGATCCGTAAGTTTATTCGGGTAATAAATAATGCGGGTGAAAAAAAAGGATGCTTACTAGTTCAGTTTCCACCGAGCGTAAGGCTAAGCGAACTCAGGCAAATAAAGGCGTTACTACAGTATGTTCGGGAAAATGATGAGTGCAATGAATGGAACACTGCGGTAGAATTCAGACACGCTTCTCTTTATAACGACGAAGTTTACGAGATTCTTGATGAATTTAAAATGGGAATGGTTATTCATGATAAATCACCAGCAAGTACACCTTTTATAAATTCTAACACATCGTTTGAATACCTTCGGTTTCACGGCCCCGGGGGTAATTACCGGGGCAGCTACTCCGAATATGTTTTATCTGAATATGCAAGCTACATTCAGGAATGGCTTGCTGAGGATAAAGCTGTATATGTTTATTTTAACAATACCATGGGTGACGCAATTCGTAATAAAGACGAATTAAAGGCAATGATTACCAATTTCTAGTAAAGTTCAGTTATTCCTGCGTATGCTTTGAAGTCAGCAGCCTCTGCATAGGCCTTGAAATTTTGTATATCCTCTCTGATCATCTTCTCGAAAACGCCGTTGAACAGCGACACTATACCACGACCAACACTGCCTGCAGGAGGGAAGTAGTCTATTTCAACATGGATTTCTGTGCCCGTGCCGTTTAAAGTATCTCTAAATTCTACCTTACCAGCATTCTCAATCATAGCATCCTGCACAGACTGCCAGCCTAAATAACTCCCTTCCTCTTCTCTGGTGATTTCTGCATTCCAGTCCAGTTCAATTAAATTACCTGGAGTATTGGCTATCCAGTGAGATTCTGTGCCACTGGTCTCAGAAACACTTTTCAGGTGTTTCATGAATTTTGGCAGGTTGGATAGGTCCCTCCAGAAAGCATAGACTTTATCTTTTGGAACATTTACAATAATATCTTCAGTGATGTTAATCGCTTGTGGGTCAGTCGTATCTTTACCTAGTCGTTCATAAACCGGACAAACCCCGGTGGCCCCCCGATAGATAAGTAATCCACCCGCGGCTGCTCCCTGTAATGCCAAAAATGGATGATCAAATATGTTTTTTAAACTTTTATAAATGAGATACGACCCTCCTAACAGGGATATAGCACGTTCTCCCTGATCGATATTTTCTTTTCCGGTCGGACTAACACTTAGGTCTTTTAGTCCATTCATAATTTTAGTTGTTAATTCGTTAGTCATGTTTTCTTGGTGTATGTTTCCTAGTGAACAACCGCAAAATTTTAAAGTTTTAAACTTTATGTAAAAGAAACATGATGCCTTCAATAGCACATTGATTTCCAAACAGAATATTTTAACTTTACCCTATCAAAACAGTTTCGATGACCAATTCTCCGTACCTGCTTAGCAATGAGCAGTTAATAAATGTTTTTAATTTAACCAAGACTGCTACCGCTATACACGTCGGCGAAAGTGCTATCATCCAATCTGCAAATGATGAAATGCTTGCTATTTGGGGTAAAGATAGAACTGTAATAGGGAAGACGCTTGAGGATGCATTACCCGAATTGAAGGGGCAGCCATTTATTGCGATGTTTAAACGGGTTTGGAATGAAGGACTCGTAATTTCCGGGAGTGATACAGCAGCAGACTTGCTAGTGGGAGGGGAATTAAAAACGTTCTATTTTGATTTTGAATATCGCGCAGTTAAAGATGATTCAGGTAAAGTGATTTGCATATTACATAGTGCAATCGATGTAACAGAACGGGTTTTGAATAGGGAGGTCCTCGATCAGGCAAAAGAAAAAGAAGAGTTGCTAAGGCGCGAACAAATATTAAATGAAGAGCTTGCAGCTGCAAATGAAGAGCTTAGCGCTACAAATGAGGAATTACAGCAAACTCAGGAAAATCTGGCGCAGCTAAACAACGCACTTGAAGACAGAGTGGCTGAGCGCATAAAAGACCTTCAGTCGAGTAATGAAAAATATCAGGCACTAAATGAGGAATTCAGCGCGCTCAATGAAGAGCAGGCAGCTACTGTAGAAGAACTCTCTTCTGCAAATGAAGAACTGGGCTACAGCGAAGAACGATTTAGAAGCCTTATCAGACAGGCTCCTGTTGGAATTTGTGTTATCCGTGCTTCAGACTTAATGATTCAAGAGGTGAATGATGGTTATCTGGAGCTTGTCGGAAGAAGAAGAGAGGAGTTAGAAAACCGTACAATATGGGAGGCAGTAGCAGAAGCCGCGGAAAGTTACGCTCCTGTAATGCATGAAGTCATTGAAACAGGTGTTGCTTTTGTTGCAAAAGAACATGAGGTGGAGCTTATCCGCGATGGTAAACCGGAACGTGTGTTTGTTGATTTTGTTTACGAACCTGTTAAAAATAGTCAGGGGACTGTAACGTCGATTATGGTCGTTGGAATAGAAGTGTCTGACAAAGTAATTGCCCGTCAAAGTATAGCCGATGTAGAAGAGCGTATTAGATTAGCAGTAGAGGCTGCCGAAATTGGAACTTTTGATTTTGACTACAAGACCAATTCAATGGTAACCTCAGAGCGCTTTAATGTAATTTTCGGAGTTGAACATGGGATAACACGGGAGGATTTTCTTGTTGCCATTCATCCAGATGATCAACATCTTAGTACAGAGGCCCACGCATTGGCCAGGCAGTCGGGCAAAATGTTTTATGAAGCGCGGTTGATTCACCCTGATGACTCATTGCATTGGATGAGGGTACAAGCTAACGTTTATTTCAATGAGAAAGGGGAGCCTGTAAGGCTTTTGGGAACCCTGTTAGACATTACGGAATTTAAGCGTCTGCAACAGCAAAAAGACGACTTTATTTCAATTGCAAGCCACGAACTAAAAACACCAATAACAAGTTTGAAAGCGTCCTTACAGCTTTTAGAGCGTATGAAAGACAAACCTTCCGCTACATTGTTGCCACGATTAATAGATCAGTCGGGCAGAAGCATGGAGAAGATTAGTTCACTTGTAGAAGACTTACTTAACGTGAGCAGGATGAATGAAGGGCAAATAAAGCTAACAAAAAGCGTATTCAAGGTTGCAGATTTAATCAATGATTGTTGCAATCACGTACGCATCGAAGGAAAGCATGAGCTCATTTTTGAAGGTGATCCTGAACTGAGTGTTTTGGCAGATGAACACCGCATTGACCAAGTGGTTGTTAACCTGGTGAACAATGTTGTTAAATACGCACCAGATTCAAAACCCATATGGTTGATCGTTAGTAAAGAGGACGGCATGGCAAAAATTTCTGTAAAAGATATGGGGCCGGGTATCGCACCTCAAAAGATTCCTCATTTATTTGATCGTTATTACCGGGTAGATGATGAAGGTAACCAGGTTTCCGGTCTTGGGCTTGGATTGTACATAAGTGCAGACATAGTTGCCCGTCATGGTGGCAAAATTGGTGTAACCAGCGAACTTGGAAAAGGCAGCACTTTCTGGTTTACATTACCGATTGCATAGATTATTGTCTGCTAAGTTTTGATAAATCAAGTTTAATTAGCTGAGATTCATCTACGCCTAGAACCGAGGCAATTTGAAAAAACCGCATTAAAGAAATTTTACTGTGTCCTAATTCAATCTTGCTATAGGCATTTTGCGAAATATCTAATTTGGTAGCAATGAAATCCTGTGAATAATTTTTATAATGTCTAATTTTTTTGATGTTGCGGATAACCATATCGGCCGTATAATTGAATGCTTTTTCCATGTTATTTCGCTATAAGGTTACAGATTTTCAATTTCTTAACACATGTGGCGTCAAATTTGTTTAGAGATTTATAATATCACGGCAAAGAAATAAATTGGGTATTTGGTTATTTGCTAATTTTTGATATTTTTAGAAATTAATAGAAAACATTAAAATTTATTATGAAAAACGGTACAGTAAAATTTTTTAACTCTGAAAAAGGATTTGGGTTTATTAAAGAAGAAAACGGGAATGAAATATTCGTTCACGTATCAGGTCTTATCGATGAGATTCGTGAAAACGACCAGGTAGTTTATGAAGTTCAGGAAGGTAAAAAGGGATTAAACGCAGTTAAAGTTAAATTGGCTTAATCCGCTAATATAATTTTAAGGCCGTTATACTTATAGCATTTATAAGTATAACGGCTTCTTTTTTTTTAAGTAATTGAGTTATGAGTAAGCAACCGTTTTAACAAACTCTGATGCGTACATTTTAAGTGTGTTTTTTAATATTTGCCTAGCAAGGTGGATTCTTGTTTTCACTGTTCCAATAGGAATGTTGAGTTCATCTGCAATTTCGTAATATTTATATCCTTCAAAATATTTGATAAAAGGAGCAGCATATTCGGGTTGAAGCCGTGTGATCGCTTTGTTAATGTCTTCCATAGTAAATTTGCTTTCACCAAGATTGCTTGATGCGCTAGACTTCAATTGAGCTGATGATAGGTCTTCAGAAGTATCTATTATGCTGTTTCTTTTGGAAATCCTTCTATAGCTATTTATAAATGTGTTTTTCATAATGGTGTACAACCACGCTTTCATATTGGTTCCTTCCTTGTACATTTCGGCATATCGAATTGCTTTAATCAGGGTTTCCTGTACAAGATCATTCGAATCCTCGATGTCCTGAGTAAATTTTCTGGCGAACAATTCGAGTGTGGTTCTGTGTTCGCAAATCTGCTTGCTTAAAGTAGAGTTTTCCATAGGTAGTGAGGGGGTTAGGTATCACTTGGCAGCGCAATTTGCGTACCAATTTACCGGATGGTTTCCATTAAAAAGCTTTGCCCAAGACTTTAGAAACTGCTGCTTTGCATTGTAATGATAAGATATTTGATTTTTTAGCTCTGCTTAGGCTATTCGATAAGGATGGTATATGGCCGTACACAAAATAGCACTGTAAAAGGCCTTTAAAAGGTATGTTGTTCGTGTCTCACACCTAGCAGACACCTAGCAAAGACCTAGCAAACACCTAGCAAAGACCTAGTTTTATTTTCGTCATCTGGGTGTCTTATCCTTATATAGCTATACAGATTGTCCGATACTGGAAATGGTTTACAGTTTTTGAGGTTGATAAAAACTTAACAATTGTAACACTGTTTAGAGTTGACAAATATAATAAATCTTCGATTAGTCCGAAAAGTTATACTGCCTAAGGTTGACAGGTGGGGATTTATTTTTCGCCATGTTTATTTTAACTTTAAGTACTTACTGGACGAGGTATTTCCTTTTTCTTCCAATGCATCCTCATGGGTTGATCAAGTAAGTGAGCAGTTTGAGGAGTAAGATAATCGCAGCTCATGTGAGGCCGTAATAAATTATAGTTGGCTATCGCGCTCTTAGTTGCTAATAGAGCTTCAGCATGAGAATTGAACAAGCGATTAAGCTTAAAGTCAACTTTCAAGATTCCATTAACCCTTTCTGCCATTGCATTTTCATACGGATCCCCATTGTCCGTCATGCTGATGCTGACACCTGCCTCTCGCAACTTGCTAACATATTGAAAGCTGCAGTATTGAGAGCCACGATCAGAATGGTGAATCAATGAGCTCGCTGTCCCTTCCTTAGTTCTGGAAGCAATAGCCATTTCCAATGCCTTAATGCAGCCTTCTGTAGTAAGAAACGGATGCAGGCAATAGCCCACGATCATCCTGGAATGGGCGTCTGTAATTAGGGATAAGTAATTAAAGTCATTACCGACACAGATATATGTTAGATCACATACCCAAACTTGTTCTGTCGTCACGACCTGCAAATCCTTGATCAGATTTGGATACTTTTTCATCCAGTGATTAGAATTAGTCGTCTTAGGTGCTTTTCGACTTGCCCTTATAATCAGGTTATGAGCCTGTAACAGATTATGCAGTTTATCTCTGCCCATTTTAATTTCGCTTAAATGCAGGCTAGGCCGTATTAGGCGGTACAGTTTGTTTGTTCCTAAACCTGGTATCTAACGACGAAAAGCAGCTACAAGAGCCAGAACTAACATGTTCTGGGTATTAACTTCCTCCGTATAATCATGCTTTTTATAGTATGCTTGACGGCTTTTACCAAACAGTTTGCAAAGGGGGCCGACGCCAACTTTTGCAATGCGATTATCACGCAGCTTTAAGACTGTTTGGTACCACGCTTTTTTCTGATCGGTATCTTTAGGTCCTGTTCGGCCACATCAATCAGGCTGTTTAAAGCCAGAATCATGAGGTTCGCTTCTTTAACTGCACGCTCCAATTCTTTGTTGCGCTGCTGCAGGGCGTGCAGATCTTGTTTCTGTTTTTCCGTCATAGGAGCTAACGTTATTAATCCCTCCTGTATTTTTCTGCGATATGCATTTACCCAAAGATTGATTGTTTGTACGCTGTGGATCTCCATGGCTTCAGCTACATCAATGGCGCTTTCTCCATTGAACAAAACTCGCAATGTAGCTTCATCTTTGATATCTTCACTGTACTGTCTTTGTGTTAGTAAATTTAGAATATGTTCATGCATTTTTGAAATAAATTTATCTCAAAAACTGTAAACCTATGTTAGTGGAAGACATACAAATTTGTAACTCCTGTTTCAGTTATACAAGTTGTATTTTCTGATTTATTTTTTTAGGCTTCCACCTATTTATTAGTTCACCGTGTTTAAGGTGGGCTTGTTCTGGGGTTAAGTATTCACTATTCATCTTCTACAATAATTTTGAACTCAATGAAACTTATCCTTCCAAACGCATAAGGTATTGTATTAGCAAATTTTCCCATTCTTGATCCAGTGAAATACCGGGTCTATGATTCCCCGCTCTCTTGTACCAATAGTCCGCATTCCATATGTCACCTTCTTTTCTATGTAGATAAGCGTGGACATGTGCTGAAGAGTCATCGCTTAGGTCATCAATTAAATCATGTGCGGTTTTCCAATCTCCTCTTGCGTCGTGCCACAACGCTTTTACATGTGGCGGCAGCCCCGCAGGTAAATTGCCGTTTGCAATGGTTCTTTTGAATTCTTCTATTTCCATTGTGTAATTTAAGTCAGATTACACTGGTAATAATAATTATTTTAATACAATAACTATATTTGTTAACGGTGTTAACTTTTTTTATTAAGAGCAAATGGGAATCGCAGAGCGTAAAATCAGGCAAAAGGAAGAATTCAGGACGAGTATCCTTGAAGCTGCCTGGTTACAGGTTTTAAGTGATGGTTGGCAGTCTCTTTCTATTCGCAAAATTGCAGATGCGATTGAGTATAGCGTCCCTGTTATTTACAATCACTTTGAGAATAAAGAAGCCATACTTTTGGAGTTTACCAAAGAGGGATTTCAGAAGCTGACTGATCATCTTGAAGATGTCAAAGCTAAACATGAGGGTCCGGCGAATCAGCTTGAAGCCATTGCTCATGCTTATTGGGATTTTGCCTTTGAGCATAAAGAGTACTACCAGTTAATGTTTGGTTTAGGTATACCGGCTTGCGAACAGGTGAACCAAATCATTGAAATGAAATCGATGACTATGGTGATGATATCTACCATAAAAGATGCAATTGCTGTTAGCAAAAACAAAGAAGTAGATTTCTTTTTAAAATACCATACCTATTTATCCATATTGCATGGATTGGTTTCTATACAAATGATCCAAAAAGGAGGACAGCCTGGTAAACACGATAAATTGATACTGCAAGACGCGGTTTCAGGCTTCATTCAGTCTCTGATTTTAAAATAAAGAACTTATTTTATATGTTTACTGTTATCTGTAAGCAATCTAAAGAAAGAAAGATATGAAACAACTTTTTAACACTAACTTCAATCATGGCAGCTTAAATTTTACGCTCCTGATCTTACGTGTCGCAATTGGTGGATTCATGATGGTACATGGATACGGCAAATTGCAAGGTGTAATGGCGGGTGGCGAAATTCAATTTATGGATCCTTTTGGTATTGGAGTAGCGGCTTCAATGTACCTGACCATTTTTGCAGAATTTTTCTGTTCCATATTGTTGATTCTTGGCTTGGGCACGCGATTAGCCGTGATTCCACTTATAATCACAATGTTGGTGGCCGTTCTGGTTGCTCATGGCGCGGATCCTTTTGAAAAGAAAGAACTGGCTTTACATTATCTGGTAGTTTACTTATTTATTCTGGTGATTGGTGCAGGTAAATACAGTATCGATTATTTTATAAGTCGTAATTCTGGTCGCCGCCGGCGTTAAGCTATATCTTTAGCACATTTATTGCGTTATAGCTGATATGAAAAGATTAATATTATTCTCCTTTTTGGTTATGGCAATTTCTGGCTGTGGCATTAACAAACAGGCACAGCAAATTAAGGCTCTGGAAAAATGTACTTATAGAATTGTTTCTGCGGAAGAAATTTTTGTTGGTGGTACTAATGTGAAGCAGCTTTTGCAAAATCAGGAAATCAATTTAGCTACATTGCCGGGACTGGCATTAAGTGTGCTTAGAAAAGATGTTCCGCTCAGAACAAAGTTGAATCTTGAAATCAAAAATCCTACAGGCGAGTCGGCCGCGATAAACGAATTCGAATATAAAATTCTGATTAACAATGCTGAATTGGCGCAAGGATTAGTTAGCAATGAGGTGAATGTTGCACCTGGACAATCTGTTGTGGTTCCTGTGAACATGGATGTAAACCTTTATCCATTCGTTAGTAATAGCAAGGTTATGGGCGAGATCTCCGATTTTATTAGAGGTGGTAAAAACGGTTCTCCTGAAAAAAAGGGTATTCTGACACTTAAGATCAGGCCAAGTTTTAAAGTAGGGAACACACTTGTGAAATACCCGGGCTTTATCACTATCGACAAAGAAGTAAGCAGCAAAATCTTATTGTAGGCTTATATTGCCTTGCATCATTTATATTGAATTTGCTTGTTAATAAACAATGGATTCGTAATTTTTGGTTAATTTAGAAAATTAAGACCTGTTTATGAAGATCAAGTTATTCCTGCCTTTTCTTATTCTTATTACCTCTACGCATGTGCTTCATGCACAAAACATGCAGCAACTTAATGCCGCAGAGATTAAGCAGGGGTTAGAAAGTTTGAATGTTAGCGGCAGCGTTTTATATATAGCTGCACACCCGGACGATGAGAACACCAGATTACTTGCTTTTTTGGCTAAAGAAAAGAAAGTCAGAACAGGATATCTGTCTATCACCAGGGGCGATGGCGGACAAAATTTGATTGGTAATGAGCAGGCAGAACTGCTGGGTCTTATTAGAACTCAGGAACTGCTGGCTGCACGAAGAACTGATGGCGCAGAACAGTTCTTTACCCGCGCTAACGATTTTGGATTCTCAAAAAATTCTGAAGAAGCTTTTAAGATCTGGGACAAGTCTAAAATATTAGGTGACGTTGTGTGGGTAATCCGCAAGTTTCAGCCTGATGTAATCATTACACGTTTTCCAGAAGACTCCAGGGCTGGACACGGCCATCATTCTGGATCAGCAATTTTAGCAAGGGAAGCTTTTATCGCTGCCGCGGATCCAAAGCAATTTCCAGAACAGTTAAAGCTCGTAAAACCATGGAAAGCAAAGCGTATTGTATGGAATACTTTCAATTTTGGAGGAACCAATACTACTTCGGATGAGCAGCTGAAGATGGATGTTGGTTTATATAATCCTTTATTAGGTAAAAGTTACGGTGAAATTGCTGCGGAAAGCAGAAGTAATCACAGGAGTCAGGGATTTGGGTCGGCAAGACAACGAGGTTCTGGAATGGAGTTTTTTACTCCTGTAGCTGGTGATAAAGCCTCAAATGATTTGTTTGATGGTCTAGACTTTACGCTCGGCCGAACAAATGGAAGTGCTCCAATACAGCAATTACTGAACGAAATAAACAATGAATATCAAGTCTCAAATCCTTCTAAATCAATTGAGAAGCTGCTCAAATTAAAAAAATTGACCGAAGGGCGGTCTTTTAAGAACGATTTATTGGATAACCTTATACTGGCATGTGGAGGTATTTGGCTTGAGGCCACATCTCTTTCTCCTTCGTATGCGCAAAATGAACCTGTAAATTTGCGCCTTCAGGCTATTTCAAGGGTCAGCCCAGCGTTCAGCCTGCCAATTTCTGTCCAGGAAGTGGAATCTAATATAGCCTTTGACCTTAAGCCAAATCAATTCGTAGCTAAAGATGCCCAACTGAAGGGAACACATCTTCTTTCACAGCCTTATTGGCTGGAGAGACCTCACGGCATTGGTAGCTATGTAGTAGATTCTGCCGGTAAAATTGGTCTTGCTGAAAATCCATATGGCGTTTCAGTTCTTTTTAAAATAAAAATAGGCGATCAGCTGATTGTAAAGCGTATGCCTGTTGTCTATAAGTTTACTGATCAGGTAAAAGGAGAACTCTATCAGCCGTTGGTAATTGCGCCGCCTGTTACTGCAACATTAACCGAAAAAGCTTTTCTATTCAATGGAAATGAAACTAAAAGTGTTATTATTAACCTGAAAAGTTTTAAGGATGCCGCTAAAGGAACTCTATCACTTAACCTTCCCCAGGGATGGAGGGTAAAGCCACAAACTATCGATTTCAATCTGGCTAGGAAAGGAGATGAGCAATTGGCTACGTTTGTAGTAACTCCAGATGGGGCCATCACATCGGGGAAACTAATGGTAGATGTAAATATTGATGGTCACGCAGATCATTACGGGTTAAGAGTAGTTGATTACGATCACATACCCACACAAACCCTTTTTCCATTAGCAGAGGCTAAACTTGAAAAACTAGATTTGAAAATTGCCGGAAAACGTATTGGCTATCTTGCTGGCGCTGGTGATTTGATACCTGAATCGCTTAAGCAAATCGGTTATGAAGTTTTAAACCTAAGTGAAAATCAGGTTATAAACTCTGATTTATCTCAGTATGATGCCATTGTAACGGGGGTGCGACTTTATAATGTAAGTGAGCAAATTAAAATAATGCAGCCAAAGCTGATTAGTTATGTAGAAAAGGGTGGTGTGCTATTGGTACAATATAACGTGAACTCTCCTCTAAAAATCAGCAATTTAGGTCCATATCCTTTCAGCATAGGGCGCGACAGGGTTACCGAGGAGGATGCAAAGGTTACAATACTTGCACCTGAGAATGCTGCACTTAATTATCCGAATAAAATTACCGTAAAGGATTTTGAAGGTTGGATACAGGAAAGGGGATTGTACTTCGTTTCTGGGGTTGACCAGCACTACACGCCACTATTTAGCATGAATGACACTGGTGAGGGAACGAATAGCGGATCCATATTGGTAACAGATTACGGTAAGGGAAAATATGTGTATACTGGTTTATCGTTTTTTAGGCAACTGCCTGCTGGAGTACCCGGTGCTTACCGCTTGTTTGCCAACCTGCTATCCCTAAAAAAATAGATGGAAGAGCAAGCCTATAAAAATTTTTACCGTTGGCTTGTTGCCTGGCTGGTTTTTCTGATTGTTGTATTTTATGCTTTTACAAGGTACTTCGAATGAGCAATCTAGACTGGGTCGTTCTTATTGTTACTCTTGTGGTAATTGTGGCTTATGGCATCTATAAGAGCAGGGGAGCGCAAAATATACAAGGTTATCTGTTAGGTAACCAATCTTTACCATGGTACCATGTTTGTCTTTCTGTAATGGCCACCCAGGCCAGTGCTATAACATTTTTATCTGCACCTGGATTGGCTTATTCATCAGGAATGAGTTTTGTGCAGTTTTATTTCGGACTGCCATTGGCGATGATTGTGTTATGCGTAACCTTTGTACCCATTTTCCATCGGTTAAAGGTGTATACTGCTTATGAATACCTGGAGCAGCGGTTTGATCTGAAAACCCGTGCTTTGACTGCCTTTTTATTTTTAATACAAAGGGGCTTATCGACAGGGATTACAATATATGCACCTTCGATCATTTTGTCCACAATACTAAATATTAATACCACCTATACAACACTATTAATTGGTAGCATAGTTGTTTTTTATACAGTTTACGGTGGAACAAAAGCGGTCTCTTATACACAAATGCTGCAGATGAGTATAATTTTCTGTGGATTGTTTGCTGCTGGTGTTATGGTGGTGCATCTGTTACCAAAAGACATTGGATTTGTGAAGGCTATTAGCATCGCTGGTAAAATGGGGCGCACCAACGCCATAGATTTTAAACTAGACCTTAATAATCAATATACAGTGTGGACAGGACTAATTGGCGGGTTTTTTCTGCAACTTTCGTATTTCGGCACTGACCAAAGTCAGGTAGGGCGATATCTTTCCGGAGCTAGTATTAAAGAGAGCAGGATGGGACTTCTCATGAATGGTTTGGTTAAGATACCCATGCAATTTTTGATTTTGCTGATAGGGGTATTGGTATTTACTTTTTACCAGTACAACAGACCACCAATATTCTTCAACAGTTTTGAATTGAATAAACTGGAAAATAGTAAATATGCAGCAGAGTTAAATAGCATAAAGACAGCATATAACAGCGCATTTGAAGTGCGTAAATTGGAGATCAATAAAATGAGCGCGGCACTTGATGCAGATGACCAGGCAGCCATTAATGCACAACGTAAGGTGCTACAACAAGTAGACGAGCAAGATAAACTGATTAGAAAGCAGGTGATAGGGCTGATGGAGAAAAATGACAGCCAGGCAAATACCAAAGACAACAACTATATTTTTTTGAGTTTTGTTACCGAATACCTCCCCAAAGGTCTGATTGGGCTGTTAGTCGCAATTATATTCCTTGCTTCGATGGGCTCTACAGCTAGTGCCCTCAATTCTCTAGCTTCAACTACCGTAATAGATATTTATAAAAGACTAATTAAAAAGGACGGGAGCGACAAACAATACCTGCTTGCCTCCCGAATGGCGACCGTCTTTTGGGGCCTCATTTGTATTGCAATGGCGCTTTATGCCAGTAAAATAGGTAACTTGCTGGAAGCTGTCAATATTCTTGGCTCGTATATTTATGGAACTATACTTGGTGTATTTTTAGTCGCTTTTTATGTAAAGCAAGTAAATGCTAAATCGGTATTTTTTGCAGCAGTCTTAACAGAGATCGTGATTGTGGTAATTGGAAAGCTAGAGCTTGTTGCTTACCTGTGGCTGAATGTTATTGGTTGTGTGTTGGTTGTCCTGTTTGGACTCCTGTTTCAAAAGCTATTTTCGTCCAGGTCGGTTTAAGAAACTGTTACCTAAGCAAAGGAGAGGTATTATTGAGTACAACCGCTATGCTAAAATATAGCTTAACGGTTGTACTGTTCGAATAACAATTGTCTGCAAAGACTATTATTTCTTAGCTTCCGCCAATAGTGCAGTGTTTAACCTTACATATTCCGGATTTTTGATTTCCGTAGCAATTTTCAAACCTTCAGCCGCTGTTTTTGCAGCACCTGCCTTATCACCCATTTTTAATTGCACACGTCCTTTCCATAGCTTAACCCATGGCGCCTTTGTATTGTCTACGTCTGCTGCATTCATCCATTCTAAAGCTTTTTTCAAATCTTTATTGTTTTCAAGATAATATTGGGCTGCAGCAAAGTACGGCTTGTTTTCACCTTTCATAGCTTCATCGATATTTGCCATCACTTTAGCATCAAAATCGGTCAATAATGATAAATTAACCGCAGTATTCTCCCACATTAGCTGGAGTTTTGCCGTAGTCGGATATACATCTGCAAATTGGATGGTAAAGCTTTCAATTTTTTCTTTGAGCACTATAGGTTTAACAGTTATTCTTAGTACGTCATCACTTTCCTTATATTCATAAGCACCCCATTGTTTAGCGCCCTTATTAAAAATTATAATCCACTCATTTTGTCCGGGGATGGTAAATAGACCATAACTGCCTGCTGCCAACTCCTTGCCTTCAATTTTTATGGCTTCGCTGAAAGTAATCATGGTTGCCGAATTCGCACCGGTACGCCATACTGAACCATATTGTTCAAGGCCACCAAATATTTTACGGCCCTTTACGTTTGGTCGTGAATAGGTTACTTTAACTTCACCTAAACCAAAAGCCTGTGTGATGGTCTGAGTCGTGCTTGCTTGAGGCAACTTTAAGTTCTGAGCTTTCAACCCTGAGGTCAAAGTTGCAGCTGTTAACAATAGCAACAGTGTTTTGAATGTAGTTTTCATTAATAATGATTTTAGTTTTGTTGCGCTAAAATTACGTTTAAAATTAGAAATCATTATCTATTTTAGCCCTATGGTGAATTTTCGCGTTCTATTGTTGGTATTGATCAGTTTGCTGGTTTCTTGCGTGGCTTCAAAGCGGATCGTTAATCCTCAAATCGAGACAGGAGTTTCCAAATCTCTGGCAGTTTACAGAAAATCATTGATCAGCGATATCAATTACCGTTTAACCTTCACTATTCCTGCCGGGAAGAACGAACCCATCCCTGCAACGGAAGTATTAACATTCAACCTCGCCGCTACAAAGTTCCCGCTTCAAATAGATTTTAAGGAAGTTGGCAGTAAGTTAAAAAGTATTGAAGTGAATGGAAAAGCCGTCCCAGTTTCCCATCAGTTTGAGCATATTCTAGTCGATCCAAAGTTCCTTTCTACCGGGAAGAATGAGGTAAAAATAGCGTTTATTGCAGGAGACGGAGCACTGAACAGGAACGCAGATTACTTATATACACTGTTTGTGCCAGACAGGGCCCGGACTGTATTTCCTTGCTTTGATCAACCCGATTTAAAAGCAACCTATACCCTCAGTCTGGACTTGCCTGCAAAGTGGAGTGCTATGGCCAATGCTAATCTAAACGACTCGCTGTCGTCTGCTACACGAAAAGTATATAATTATAAAACATCAGATACATTAAGCACCTATTTGTTTGCATTTGTTGCCGGAAAATTCAATAGGGCGAAAGGAACAACAGGAAAGTTTCCGACTGACTTTCTTTATAGAGAAACAGACACTGCAAAGATTCTTGGCAGCGTTAAGGAGGTGTTTAGGCTTCATGATAATGCCTTAAATTATTTGGAAACCTGGACTGGAATTCCTTACCCCTTTCAAAAGTTCGGTTTCGTGGCAATTCCTGACTTTCAGTTTGGTGGGATGGAGCACGCAGGAAATATTCAATATAAATCTTCAGCCTTGTTTCTAGATGGTGGTGCAACCAAAGATCAATTTAATTCCCGAAGCAATGTGATCTCACACGAGACGGCACATATGTGGTTTGGGGATCTGGTAACCATGAACTGGTTTACAGATGTATGGATGAAGGAAGTATTTGCGAATTTTATGGCCGACAAAAGTACCGAAGCAATTACCGGTAAAGATGTTTTTGATTTAAAGTTTCTTGTTGATCATTTTCCCCTTGCTTATGGTGTAGACCGCACTACTGGTGCAAATCCAATCCGTCAGGATTTAGAAAACCTAAAGGATGCGGGTACGATGTATGGGAATATCATTTACCATAAAGCGCCGATTATGATGAGGCAACTGGAAAAGTTAATGGGAAAGGATAAATTTCAGGAAGGGGTGAGGGTTTATTTGAATAAGTTTAGAAACTCAAATGCATCATGGCCTGATTTGATTGGAATTCTGGATGATTACACTGCCGAAGACCTTCAAAAATGGAATAAGGTATGGGTGAACCAAACAGGCAGACCGGTAATAACCTACAGCATGCATACAGAAAATGGGAAGATAACTAAATTCATTATTCATCAAAGGCCTGAATTTGGATCCTCAAGAATTTGGCCCCAGCTGTTTGACATCACGCTATTTTCACTAGATGGGCAAAAAAACTTAAGCGTTAACCTGAACGCTCGCGAAGTTGAATTGAAATCGGCAATTGGTATGCCAGCTCCCTCATCCTTGTTATTCAATTCTTCTGGAGAAGGTTATGGAGTGTGGCCTGTTGACTCTGCGCTATTTGCCACACTTTATAGTATTTCGAAACCGCTCAATAGGGCATCAGCTTATATATCTATTTATGAAAATGCACTTACGGGTAGGTCTGTCAAGCCAATTGAGGCCTTAAAGTTATTTATGAATGGTTTGTCTGTAGAAAAGGAAGAGCTTAATCTCAAATTGCTAACCAATTACATTACAAATTTATACTGGGGGTTTCTTGATGTTAAAGTCAGGGAATCTTTCTCGTCTGGTTTGGAAGCTGAACTATGGATTGCGATGGTCAAATCGGAATTTGCGAACAATAAGAAACTACTTTTTAAGGCATATCAAGACATTTATCAATCCACAGAAGGCCGAAACCGACTGTATGAGATATGGAGTAAGCAGCTGGCTCCTGCCGGATTGAAATTAACTGAAGATGATTTTACTTCTCTGGCTTTTTCATTAGCCCTTAGGGACGATCAGGATTCCGGGATTCTTAGTAAGCAATTAAGTCGTATCAGCAACGCCGATCGGAAAGCGCGGTTTGAATTCATTATGCCTGCCTTGTCATCCAATGTTGGGGATCGGGATAAGTTTTTCAATAGCCTTGCTTCAAAAAACAATAGACAGAAAGAGGCTAATGTGGCAACAGCACTTACTTATTTGCACCACCCTTTAAGGCAACAAACTTCATTGAAATACTTAGCGGAAAGTTTAAGCATGCTCCAGGAAATACAAACAACAGGAGATATTTTCTTTCCCCAGAACTGGCTGCAATCCATTTTTGGTACTTACCAGCAAAAAGAGGCTGCTGATGTTGTGAGAAGATTTTTGTCGGAAAATCCTGCCTATAACCCTAAATTGAAAGCAAAAATTCTGCAAACCGCTGATAACCTTTTAAAAGCTGAAAAGCTGATCAATCATTAAGCACTATTTAAGCTCTATATAGCTTATTTTAAATGTTTGGGTGGCTGATGCAGTTTTTATGGTTATTTCACCAGGATAGTTATCTGTATTATATATGTAAGTATACCCAAGTGTTGCTTTTTCATCAGTCGCTTCAGTATATTTAGTAAGATTACACGCACCGTAATTGAGAAAAGCGTATCTAACCTCCATCGAAAGTAATTGAAAGGATTTTACATTACTGAAAATACCTTTTTTAGTATCATAAGTATAACTGGCATTAACTGTGTTTATTTTTTTCGCTGTTGATGTTGTTAATAGTCCGGTAGGTCCATAATAAAATTCCTTCTCTTCTACCAGACTATTTGCAACGTTGTACCATTTGCTCGTTGAAAGTTGTCCGCCTGCATCATACGTCAACAAATATTTTCCCTTTGAATCATCACGTTGGCCATTAATTTCAAATGGGCTAACCCTTGTGATTTTTCCACTCGCAGCTAAGTAATCTGCAAAATAAATTTCCTTTCCGGAGTTAAATTGACGCAGTTTTTTTAAAAGCGCATCTACGTAGGTGATCTCATACTGCTGACCATTTGAAAATTTTAAAATATTTATGAAACCTGTATGCGCTGTATATTCGATTTCTAGTGTTAAGGCTGGAGATTCAAATTTTACAGGTAAAAAAAGTTTTTCTTTAGGTTCCCCAGTTTCAGGTTTTATAATTTCTTCCTTTGGAATTTCAGGAGGAGGGGCTTTGAATTTTTTGCAGCCGATGCTGGGCATCATTGACAATAGTAGTGAGAATGCCAAAATTTTGATGCTGGATTTTGTAGCGTTTATTACAATCATGACCTAAAAAATTTGATTACCATGCAATACTCTGTTGCCCACACTTCTAAAGCCAACTTTAAATCATTTTATTTGTCTTATAGTGCTGTTTATTTGCTATAATAATACTCCCCTTCCAATATTTAGTGACGACTATGATGTATTTTTGCGCTGTCTTATTAGCATATAAAGCTTAGACATGATAGCATGGACGATTTCTTAGCTGCCCGCCTTCAAATGGCCTTCTCTTTAGGCTTCCACATCATATTTGCTTGTATCGGAATGGTTATGCCATTTTTTATGTCGGTGGCTCATTTTTACTGGCTCAAAACAAAAAAGTTAGTGTATAAAGACCTTACAAAGGCATGGACGAGAGGCGTAGCAATATTTTTTGCAACAGGTGCCGTATCTGGAACAGTATTGTCGTTTGAATTGGGTTTACTCTGGCCGAAGTTTATGGAACATGCAGGTCCTATTTTTGGTATGCCATTTTCACTTGAAGGAACAGCTTTTTTTATTGAAGCAATCGCGTTGGGTTTCTACTTGTATGGATGGGATAAATTAAATAAGTGGTTCCATTGGTTTACAGGAGTCATTGTTGGTGTGAGTGGGTTGCTTTCAGGTATTTTGGTAGTTGCAGCAAACTCATGGATGAATAGTCCTTCAGGTTTTGATTTTGTAAATGGGGAATACCTAAACATTGACCCTATGAAGGCAATGTTTAACGACGCCTGGTTTTCACAGGCCTTACATATGTCAATCGCAGCTTTTGCATCCACAGGGTTTGCTGTAGCAGGAATACATGCATTGATGATCCTCCGGGGAAGCAACATTGAGTTTCACAAAAAGGCATTTAAAATAGCTGCCATTTTTGGGTGTGTAGCCGCCTGTTTGCAACCTTTAAGCGGAGACATTTCTGCGAAAGATGTTGCTAAACGACAACCTGCCAAATTAGCGGCGATGGAGGCGCATTTTCATACTGAAACGAATGCGCCGCTGATAATAGGCGGAATACCTGATACACTTAATAAAAAGGTAGATTATGCAATTAAACTGCCCGGTGTGTTAAGTTTTATGACTACGGGATCTTTCGACAAGGAAGTTACTGGTCTGGACCGTATTCCAAAAAAAGAACAGCCGCCAATTGCAGTTACCCATTATGCCTTTCAAATTATGGTTGGATTGGGTATGTTAATGGTGGGAATTGCCCTTCTTTATTTCATAACCCTTTGGAAGAAGCAGAAATGGCTCGATAAAAGATGGCTGTTAAAGCTTTTCGTATTGGCTACCCCTATAGGGTTTATTGCGTTGGAAGCAGGATGGACAGTTACCGAAGTTGGCAGACAGCCCTGGATAATTCACGGTGTGCTGCGAACTGCTGATGCAGTTACGCCAATGCCCGGCATTGCTTATTCGTTTTACCTCTTTACTGCAGTATACATTTCATTGTCAGTGATAGTTACAATGCTGTTATACCGCCAAATAAAATACCTGAACGCATGATTTATGTAGTAATTGTTTTTTTGTGGACGTCTATTTTGCTTTATATTCTATTGGGCGGGGCAGATTTTGGAGCAGGCATCATCGAGCTTTTTACTTCAAAAAATAATCGTCCCAAGACCCGTAAAACCATGTACAACGCCATAGGTCCTATCTGGGAAGCCAATCACATGTGGCTCATCATCGCGGTTGTTATATTGTTTGTCGGTTTTCCAAAAATCTATACAACGATTTCGATATACCTTCACATTCCCCTCGTTTGTATGTTGTTGGGGATCATTGCCCGAGGAACGGCATTTGTATTCCGAAATTATGATGCAGTAAAAGATGATATGCAGCGAATTTACACGCCAATATTTATTTATTCCAGTCTGATTACACCCTTTTTCCTGGGCATAATAGCGGCTAGCTCTGTTTCTGGAAGGATTGACGTAATGGCTAATACTTTCTCTGCTGCGTATATCTACAGCTGGTTGAACTGGTTTTCTATCTCTGTAGGAATATTTACAGTAAGTATTTGCGCCTTTCTTGCCACGATTTTTATCATTGGACAGACCGAGGAAGGTCCAGACCGTGAGCATTTTGTTAGAAAGTCGAAGCGAACCATTCTCGGTGTTATGCTGAGCGGGGCACTTGTTTTTCTAGCATCTTTCATAGATGACATCCCATTGGTGAATTGGATTTTTGGTAATAAGGAGGGGGTGATTGCCATTTTTGCTGCCAGCATGTCCTTATTAGTTATGGTTTATAATCTTCAAAACAATAAGCCCATTCTATTACGTTTGCTTGCGGGATTTCAAATTACTATGATTTTATTTGCTGCAACTTACACGCATTTTCCGGATATCGTGTTGTTAAAAAATGCTGAAAATCTATCTCTTTTGACTCACCAGGGTCAGTCTAAAACCATTTCATCTTTAGCATATGCCCTAATGATTGGCAGCGTTTTCATTTTACCAGCGCTATTTTACCTGATTTACATTTTTCAGCAAAAGGATGTAAAACCTCGTTAACTGATGTTGCAATTTCATTTTTTAAAAACAATCTACCCCATTATTCCTTATAGATGGAAATAACATTAAGGAATATGGATAGGTTAATTATAGAAGCAGCTTTATCAGACGTGAACGAAATATTTTTATCCACTGAAGAGGACGATAACGACAGGTTTGAGATCATTCTTGGTTTTAAAGCAACTCATACGGATCAGGTTTTACATGCATTTTCCGGATTGAAATCCATCACTCAAGGACACCAGGTTCATTTGAACATTTGTAAGACAAGGGTATCTGGTATGTACGATCTTGAGATAAAAACTGATGGGCTGGATGAACCAGTGAGAATAATGAACAAGACGATTGACAATGAAGTGCTAGGCGCAATTGAGGATCGTATAAACAGGAATAGCAGCCTCCTATTAAGTACAAACGTATCAGAGGAAGATAATGTTATTGAGGTGGATGCAGCGCACATCAGAAATTGTGAAATATCATAAACTCATTATTGTAACATTTTTGCGTATTATCTTGAATCAGAGCCCAAAGGCACAGGCAATAATCGAATGTTAAATAATGTTAAAAGTCGGTTTTTAGAGTGAATGAGGCGTTATCGCATGTAACAAATTAAATTGAAAAGGTCTAACTGACTAAATTTGTAGTTACTTCGCGATCCTTAGTTAATTAAACCGATTGCAAGCATTAAACCCTTGACTCATTACAGAGTCAATAAACACAACATATCGAAATTTGCGATTTATTGATAATATGAAAACACGATTCTTTAAACACACACTTTGTTTAGCCGTCCTTTCGGGATTAGCTATTTCAAATCAGGTTCAGGCACAGAAGGTTACTGAACTTCAGGAAGTAAGTATTTTTGCTCCTCAGCTAACGAAAGCTGATGGCAAAAACAATGAGTGGGATGCTGCGGCATTTTCAGTAAATAAACGTACCAGCATTTCATATCTAATCAGTAATGATGATAAGAATCTTTATTTGGCAGTGAAATCAACCGATGTTGCTAATAATTCTAAAATTATGGCAGGTGGTATTACGTTTTCCGTTAATCCTGATGGGAAGAAAAAAGAGAAAGAAAGTATTACACTTACTTATCCGTTAATTAACCGTGCACAGTTTAGACGTGGTCAAGGCGGTCCCGGCGGTCAAGGTGGTGAACGTAGAATTGTAATGGGTGGTCCTGCCGGCGGTGGCATGGGCGGCTTTGGTGGTGGCAACACATTAACTGCAAAGCAAAGAGATTCCATGATGGCAGGAATGCAAAAAACACAGCTTGCCCAGGTAAAGGAAATTAAAATCAAAGGATTCAAAAAGACGACTGATACGTTGGTATCTATATATAACGAGCAGGGAATAAAAGCTGCAGCATCAATAGATAAAGACAATGTTTTCTTTTATGAAGCAGCTATTCCATTGGAAGAATTAGGTATGACTGTTAATGATGCCAAAGAATTCGCTTACAACGTTAAGTTAAACGGATTGCAAATACCGGGTATGGACTTCGGTGGTGGCGGAGGTAACTTCGGTGGCGGCGGTGGCGGCGGCGGCGGTGGCGGCCAGGTTCGTGTTGAAATGCGTGGTGGCGGCGGCGGCGGTGGCAACTTCGGCGGCGGTGGAAGAGGTGGGATGGATTTTCAGGCACTGATTAGTCCGACAGATTTTTGGGGAAAATATACGCTTACTAAAAAATAATTAACGCACCTCACAATACATCACACTCACACAAATGAATAATTTTTCTAAGACACTAAGATCAGCAGCAATACTGATTCTATTGGTATGTTGCTCATCAGGTCTTTTTGCCCAAAATCCGGCAAACAATCCACCACCTCCATTACCAACGCGTGAAATCAGTGGAATTGTTAAAGACAGCACGGATCTTGGAGTTATTGGCGCTACGGTTAGTTTGACGTCTGACAAGGATACGCTCAAAACAAGCACCAATAATGACGGCGTCTTTATTTTTAAAAACGTAAAGTCTGCTACCTATACTATCCTTATTCAAAGCATTGGCTATCGTTCCTCTCCACCAATGCGCTTTAAACAAAATGATACCAGTCCGAGGATTGTTATGGATCCTATCATTCTTAAAGATGAAAGTAATACTTTAAATACAGTAGTAATTAACGGTACTCCATCCATTACCTACAAAACAGATACTGTAGAATATAAGGCCAGTGACTACGTAGTCCGTAAAAACGCCACAGTTGACGAGCTTCTGAAAAAGATGGAAGGGATGGAAGTTGGTGCTGACGGAACCCTGGTTCACCAGGGACAATCAGTTACTAAAGCAAAAGTAAATGGTAAGGATTTTATTGGAGGCGATCTAGCTAATGCTATTAAGAACTTACCAGCTGAGATTGTAGATAAAATTCAAATTGTTGATGACTACGGAGATCAGGCTGCAAGAACAGGAGTGAAGGATGGTGATCCCTCTAAAATTCTGAATATTACTACTAGGACAGATAAGTCAGTCGGTAATATGTTGAATTTGAATGCTGCTGCGGGTAACGATGACAGGTATGAAGGTGGACTTTTCGGAACGAGAATAAATGGCAACCAGACCTTGGGTTTAAATGGCAATTTTAGGAATACGGTAAACGGTGTTGCAGGTGGAGACGGTGCTGCCTCAAGTGGCGGTACAACAACAGCAGGTAACAGTTCCTTTAGTGTAAGAGACAAAATCGGCAAAAAGGTTGAATACAATTTAAATTATAGAATTGGCGGAAACGATGTGAATTCCGTTACTGAGACAGAATCCCTTTCCTTTGCAAAGCAACCTGACAGCACTTACAGCGTTTTTTCTAACAGTTCGCGAAATGGTGAGAATGATTCAAGAAGTCACGATTTAAGATTAGAGATTGAGGCACCTCTCGATTCATTGAATTTTTTAAGAGTTATCCCTACTTTCCGCTACAATTCTGCAGGTAATATTAACAACTCGCTAAACGCGCAAAGCAGTACTTTGGAGTCATTAAATCAAATTAGGAATACAGATAACAATAGTAAAAACAAAACTCCTGAATTGGGTGGTTCCATCTTTTTTCAACATACCTTTAAAGGAAACAGAAGAAGAAATCTGTCACTTCAGGCAGATGTTAATTCGAACGATTATAGTGCAGAACAAAGCCAAATACAAAATACCGACTATCTTGATCGCAATGGAAATGTGATCAACAACTTGTATACGAACAGGTTGATCGTTAGAAAAAACTTGCGCGACAACTATCGGGGTAGTTTTACATACGTTGAGCCGCTTTCCAGTAATACCCAGCTAGAGCTGAATAGCCAGTTAAATTATAACGGTTATGATAATAATGCCACAACAAGGAACATTACACCTTCTGGTTTGTCTTCCACAATTGATTCCTTGAGTAACATTTTCAAGTATTCTTTCACTCAGGCCAGGGTAGCACTGAACTTTCGTTATGGAATGTCTAGCATGTCCAGAGTTCGTTTTTCTGCTGGTTTAACAGGTATTCCCGCAGTGCTAACCGGAACTAAATCCAGTTTAGGTACTAGTATTGACAGAAAGAGCTTCAATTT
The DNA here is from genome assembly GCA_040385565.1 of Bacteroidota bacterium. Lineage (GTDB taxonomy): Bacteria > Bacteroidota > Bacteroidia > Sphingobacteriales > Sphingobacteriaceae > Pedobacter. The sequence goes on from JAZKHD010000010.1 coordinate 104,070, forward strand.
AATTCCTATTGCAAGATTTGAATATCTATGGTCGAGACAGCATCGCGCATCAATCAATTACAATGGCAATGCGAATGAACCTACATTCGATCAGATCCAACCCGTAAGAGACGTATCAAATCCCAATAATCCAATAGTTGGTAATCCAAATCTAGAGGCGACGTTCACGCATACTATACGCGCGGATTACAACAACTACATAGCTAACTCTAAGCTCAACTATAGTGTAAATGTAAATGCCAACTTTACTGATAATGCGGTTATAAGAAACAACGTGTTGATACCTGATTTTTCTGTTGCTCCAGTTGCCGGAAAAGCACAACCGCTGATTACTGAGACCCGTTTCGTAAATGTTGATGGTGTTTACCGTATTAACGGAAACTACTCCATCAGCAAACAGTTGAGTAACAGAAAATACAACCTATCGTTCGGGGGAAATGTTGTCTATGATCACAGAATTTCAATGCTAAGAGGAGAACTTAACGTTAACACTGTGCAAACATTTTTTGAAAAGATCGGCCCCCGCATCAATCCTACAGAATGGTTTGAGATAAACCCTTACATATCACATAATCATACTACATCAGAAAATACATTAGCCAATATTACAGGTAATACAACAAATACGCTTGCGTTAAATTTGGACGGAAGGGTTTATTTTCTTCAATCGTTCTTATTCGGATATAATGCCAGCAAGAACTATGTAAGTGGGATTAACGCTAACATCAGCAAAAATCCTTTTGTTGTTAATATGTACCTGGAAAAGGAATTATTTGAGCGAAGAGGGAAGGTTACACTTCAGGTGTTCGATTTACTGAACCAGAATAATTTTGTGAACCGTGACAACAGAGATGATGGTGGTTATACAGATACCAAAACCAATGCATTGAGCAGATATTTTATGCTTCGTTTAAGTATGAGGTTACAGAAGTGGTCTGGCAAGCAGCCAGCCAATGGAAGGGAAATCAGAAGAAGAGGAGACGGAAGTTTCTTCTAAGCCCTGATTTTTTCTATATTCGGTGTAACGAATAACCAAACACTATGAGGGGCAGCAAACGCCTGTTACTTATTTTTAGTATTATATCAGTCCTCATCGTTTTATTTTCTCAGTGCATGGATACTGGAAAGCAAAGCGATGGGGACTTTGTGGCTTCAGACAGTACAAAAGTGGGTAACCAAACCTGCGTTCAATGTCATAAGGCAGAATACGATGATTACGTTTTAAATGTTCACAACAACACATCAAGACCTATCTCAGGCCACAATTTATTGGAAGGTGATAGCGCTTTAACAACTTCCTACTCATTTGACAGCCATTTGAAAATCGCTGTAGAAAAGGACGACACCTCTGCGCATCAACGGGTTTATGTAGACGGGGAACAAATGTTGTCGAGAAAGTTTGATGTAGCCTTCGGTTCCGGAAAAGATGCAATAACCTACGGATCTTGGAAAGGCAACAGGTTGAATCAATTACAGCTAACCTATTTTTCAAGACTTAAGAGTTGGGCAAACAGCCCTGGATATGTAGATAAGCGGGTTTATTTTTCAAGGAATATCAACGCCCGTTGTATACAATGCCATGGTTCTTATGTGGAAGAAAAAGTAGTGAAAAATGGTGACTTAATTGTTTCAGAAGAGTTAGTAAAATCCTCTTTGGTCTACGGAATCAGCTGTGAGCGTTGTCATGGTCCCGCTGGGAAGCATGTAGAGTTTCACCTCAAAAATCCTGCTGAAAAAGCAGCTAAATATATAGCCCAATATCAAAAACTGTCCAGAAAGCAAAAGGTCGATGCCTGTTCTGCATGCCACTCTGGAAGCGATAAGGCTGTGTTAAAATCCACTTTCGCCTTTAAACCCGGCGATGACTTAGATCAATACCTCGATAAAAACTCTGAATCTGTAGCGGATCCGGACGTACATGGCCAACAAAATCAGATGTTGTCTGCCAGTCAGTGCTATATCAAAAGCAACAGCCTTGACTGTAACACTTGCCATAGTGTGCACAAGGGCAAGGAGATCGGGTTGACAGTGTATTCCAAAAAATGTATGAGCTGTCACGCCACTATCAAACATTCTGAGAAAACCCTGGCCAATGCCATGGTAAAAACAAATTGTATCGATTGTCACATGCCTTTTAAAAAATCAAAAGTGATTAGCTTTAAGCTTGCCGGTAAAAAAGACGTAGATCCGTATTTACTCAGAACCCATAAAATAGCCGTTTATTAAAAACTGTGGCATAAAAAAAGCCCCATTACAAATGGGGCTTTTTTTGTTGGATTTATAATTAAAACGAAAAATCGTCGTTTTGAGCTCTTGCTGTTACCACTTCGTGGTTTTCAGAGTATTCGTAACGTTTTTCAATTACTTCCTGATTATTTTTAATATATTCTACAGTTTCGTTTAAGCCTTCTGCAAATTTTTCGAAGTCCTCTTTGTACAAAAAGATCTTATGCTTTACAAAAACTCCATCTTCCAGTCTTTTCTTGCTTTCTGTTAAGGTCAAGTAATAATCTCCTGATCTTGTTGCTTTTACATCGAAAAAATAAGTCCTTTTACCTGCTCTTACTTTCTTTGAAAAAACCTCTTCTCTCTCTTTGTTGTCAAATTCTCCCATGGTTGCTTTGGCTCTTGGTTTTTGGTTTTGGTAAATATAAAGGAATAATTATTAAACTTCAAAATAGAAAATTACACAGATTGGCTTTCTTCTTCTTCTTCCAACAGCTGGTTCTGATACATTTCTGCATATGCACCACTTAGCTTAAGCAATTCATGATGTGTTCCCTGCTCCAATATTTTTCCTTCGTCAAGCACAAGTATCTTATCGGCATTTTTGATTGTGGAAATTCTATGGGCTATCAGAATGGTTGTTTTCCCCTGCATTATAGTAGCCAGATTGGTTAGTATTTCTTCTTCTGTACGTGTGTCTACAGCCGACAAGCAATCATCAAATATTAGTAACCCAGGGGATTTTATAAGAGCTCGGGCAATTGATACCCGTTGCTTTTGTCCACCTGAAAGTGTTATGCCTCTTTCACCCAGCATCGTTTGGAATTTCTCTTCGAAGTCTATGATGTTGTTGTAAACAGCCGCATTTTTTGCGGCGTTCTCTACTTCTTGATCAGTTACTTCATCAAGGCCAAAGGCAATATTGTTCTTTATTGTATCGGAAAACAAAAATACTTCTTGAGGAACAAAGCCGATTTGATTCCGATAATCCTGCAGGTTCAAGGTACTTAACGATTTTCCATCGATAGCAATAGTCCCGGAATCAATATCGTACATTCTCATAATCAGGTTCGCCAATGTAGATTTTCCAGATCCCGTACGCCCTATGATAGCAATAAACTGACCTTGCTTTATTGAAAAACTGACGTCCTGCAATGCTTTTATTCCAGTATCAGGATAAGTGAAAGTTACATTTTCGAATGAAATTGCCCCTTTTAATTCATGCGCTGAATCAGTACCAGATTGGATATCGGACTGCAATCCTAAAAATTCATTGATTCTTTTTTGTGATGCTGAAGCCCTCTGGATCAAGGTTGTTACCCAGCCCAACATAGACACGGGAAAGGTTAACTGGTTAACGTAAACGATGAATTCTGCAATATTACCCGGAGTAATAGCACCGTTGATCACTTGTTTGCCGCCAACGTAGATTGTAAGGATGGTGCTCAGTCCGACCAGTAACAGCATGGTTGGATAAAACAATGCCTGAACCTTTACCAGGCCCATTGCATTTCTTTTGTATCCTTCACTTTCTTCAGCGAATATGGCTTTGGTATGCTCTTCACGTACATAAGACTTTATCACGCGAATACCTGAAAATCGTTCTTGCACGAAATTTGAAAGCCTTGAAAGTTGCTCCTGGATTTGCTCGCTTTTGTTATTGATCATCGTGTTAACAAAATATATGATCACAACCAGAACGGGGAGTGGTAGCAGACAATATAATGCAAGCGTTACGTTAACCGAGAACATTGCGTAAATAACTAGCAAAAATAGGACTGCTGTGTTGATGGCATACATAATGGCCGGACCAACATACATTCTAACCCGGTTGACATCCTCAGTAGCCCGGTTCATCAAGTCCCCGGTGTTGTTGCGTCTGTAAAAACCAAGGCTAAGTCTCTGGTAATGCGCATATATTTCGTTTTTCATGTCGTATTCGATGTGTCGGGACATCAGAATAATTGTTTGACGCATAAAAAACAAGAACAGTCCCCTCAGAAGATAAAGGATCAATATCAGTACTCCAAAATAAAGCAAGCTATAACTAAATATGTCGTAAATGATTGTTTTTCTCTCGAAACCATCAAAAAGCCCGTAAATCTCGATGTTCTCAGTGATCAAGTTGAACGCGTGTCCAATGACCTGGGCGGGTATAACACCAAATATGTTAGAGATTATAACGAAGAAAAGGCCTGGTATAATCCACCACTTATATTTATAGAAATATTTATTTAGAAAACGCAGGTGTTTCATGAGTGTGTAAAGTTAGCCAATTCGAGCACAAAATTTTTAAAGACTTTAGTTATTACAATGTAAATAATGTTTTTTTGAGTAGTTTTGCCCCATATCCGATAACAAACAATCCTATGTCTGATAATAGTTCTATTGGGAATTCAGTTTTAGATCAAATTGGTGCTTCGGGGCACAAAAAGGTAGTTTACTGCAACGACCCGGATACTGGTTTAAGAGCTATTATTGCGATTCATGATACAACTTTAGGCCCTGCATTAGGCGGCACCCGTATGTGGAGTTATGCAACAGAGGCTGAGGCTTTGGAAGACGTACTTCGCTTATCAAGGGCAATGACTTACAAAGCTGCCATCACCGGCCTCAATCTTGGAGGAGGTAATGCCGTTATTATCGGAGATTCCAGAAAAGGAAAGTCTGAAGCCATGATGAGAAGTTATGGCAGGTTCATCAAAAATCTAAACGGAGAATTCATTACTGCTGAAGATGTGGGTACCAATACCAAGGATATGGAATATATCCGTATGGAAACCGCTCATGTTACAGGTGTGCCAGAGTCATTAGGTGGTGCAGGTAATCCGGCCCCAACAACAGCCAAAGGTGTTTTTTTAGGTATTAAAGCTTGTGTTAAGGAAGTTTTCGGTACCGATATGCTTGCCGGAAGATCTGTAGTTGTGCAAGGAATTGGTAACGTTGGGGAGCATTTGGTAGCCTTGCTTCGAGCCGAGAATGTTGATGTTTATATTAGTGATATCAACGAAGAGCGTTTGCAACACGTCGCACGCACCTACAAAGCTAAGCCGATTACTGCCGATAAAATATTTGCACTCAATGCAGACATCTATGCGCCATGTGCTTTAGGGGCGACATTAAATGATAAAACAATCAATAAAATGAACTTTGCTATAATTGCTGGTTCAGCAAATAACCAGCTTGCTGATGAGCAGGTACACGGACAGTTGCTTTTGGATAAAGGGATTCTGTTTGCACCTGACTATCTTATTAACGCAGGGGGATTGATCAGTTGTTACTCTGAATTAACAGGGTATGGAAAAAAGCGCACTATCCAACTTACGGAAAACATTTATAACGCAACAAGGGATGTGATCAAAATGTCAAAGAAGGAAAACATTCCAACAGTGTTGGCTGCAAACCGAATAGCAGAAAAAAGAATAATAGACATTAAAAAAATCAAATCATCATTTTAAATAAACAGGTAATTTACCACTCGTTCTTACATTCATGTTAAATAGAAGGCACTTAAGAATTAAAGCTTTGCAAAATATTTTTGCTTGGCACATGACCGACAAAAGAGATCTGGCATCCGCCAAGAAAGCTTTGCTCCAAAGTATAGATAATGTTTACGAAATGTACATTTGGATGCTTTCACTTTTAGTTGAAGTCACAGACTATACTGGCATAGACGCCGCAGAAAGGGCAAACAAACATCTGCCAACCAAAGAAGACCTTAATCCAAATTTAAAGTTGCTGAATAATAAATTCGCTGTGGTGCTCAAAGAAAACCCTGAATTTATATCATCGGTAAACAAATACAAAATCAACTGGATGTCCGATCCGGAATTTGTGAAAACCGTATTTAATACGCTTAAAGTTACCCCCGAGTATCTCACTTACCTCGCCGAAGACGACAATAGTCTGGAGGGTTCTAAAACAATTATCAAATTTATCTTTAGAAAGATTATCCTGAAAAGCCATAATATTATTCAGGTTTTTGAAGACAAGTTTATCAACTGGTCTGTTGATAAGGAAGTGATGCAGGGGATGGTTGCAAAAACGATTAAAAACTTCATTTCTGATGATCCATTTGTTAATAAGCTAACGCCAATTAGTCAGGATTGGGATGAGGATAAAAAATTTGTAGAAGACTTATTCCTATACACGTTAAAGAACGATAAGGATTACCAAACATACATTGCCGAGCGCACAAAAAATTGGGAGTCTGAGCGTATAGCGCTAATGGATACAATCTTAATGAAAATGGCAATTTGTGAACTACTCAACTTCCCCTCAATTCCGGTTAAGGTAACAATTAATGAATATCTTGACTTGTCAAAAGATTACAGTACTCCGAAAAGTAATTCCTTTATTAACGGTATCTTAGATAAGATTATGGGAGATTTAAAAAGAAATAACAGTATTAAAAAGCTTGGTCGCGGACTTATAGAAGAATAAACAAATATGAAAAAAACAATTTTACTGGCATTTGCTGCATTAACTTTTGCATCATGCCAAAACAATGCAACTAAAACAACAGAAGTAACTGACAGTGTAAAGTTGGATAGCGCTGCTGCTGTAAAACCGGCGCCGGTTGCCAGTACAGCAGAATTGACTTTTGCCAACAGCACTTACAATTTCGGTACAATTAAAAAGGGTGAAATCGTAACTTATGCTTTCAAATTTACCAATACGGGCAGAGAACCTTTAATCATTACTGATGCCCTTGCAACTTGCGGATGTACTGTTCCGGAAATACCTAAAACACCAATTAAACCTGGTGAGTCTGGAGAAATTAAGGTAGTATTTAATAGTGCAGGTAAGCCAATTGGTCCGCTCACTAAGCCGGTTACAGTATCATCAAATGCTTTGAACGGAGCAGTACAGATCACATTAATAGGTGAGATCAAAGAATAATTAAACTTAAATATTATATATGTTATCAACAATAATTTTGCAGGCCGCAGGCGGTAGCAATATGCTCAGTACGCTTGTACCTATGGTTTTGATCATGATCGTGTTCTACTTTTTTATGATCAGGCCGCAAATGAAAAAAGCAAAAGACCACAAGAAACTTGTAGAGGATTTAAAAAAAGGGGATAAAATAGTTACCACAGCAGGAATACATGGAAGAATTGTGGATATGAATGAGGCAACTTTTTTAATCGAAGTAGAAGGTGGCACAAAGATTCGCTTTGACAAGTCGGCAATATCACTAGATGCAACCAAAGCAGCGGTGCCGAAGACAGATGTTAAAATAGAAACTAAAAAAGCCTAGTTTTTTATAAAAGTTTAAGCCGCTCCAGGATTTGGAGCGGCTTTTTTGTTTTAGTAATTTTGAGTACTTTACAATCATGCCGTTAATCAAGCTTACAAAGATAGAGAGAAAGCGTTTCCTGGTTTTAATAACGTGTTTGTTAATGGCAATGGGTGCATGGCTTTTTATGGCACTAAATAAAAAGTATGTCTATACATCCAAAACGGTGCTTTTTTACAAAAACTTTCCGCAGAAGCGAGCTTTTCATCCGCTACAATCAGACACAGTAGATCTTCAGGTAGAGGGAACAGGATGGCAGCTGCTTTTCGCAAGACTCCGTGTAAAGCCGCAATCCATCGCGATAAATCTTGAAAAACTCAATACCCGTAACTACATTTTATTTTCTGAGCAATTGCGAATGGTCAACAGCCAATTAGAAACCTCTCAAAATATCATCTCGGTTAAGCCTGATACACTGTATTTTGATTTTACGGAACGAACTGTAAAAAAGGTCCCGCTGAGACTTGTTTCAAACATAAGTTTTGTCAAGCAGTATGGGGTTTCAGATGATATCGAAATTACTCCTGGATACATCACACTTTCTGGTCCTGAAGACAAGCTCAAGGCTATTAAAGATTGGCCTACTGATACCCTAAGGATGGATCAAGTTCAAAGTACCAGCGTTTCCAGGGTGGCAATTGCCCGTAACCGGATGAAGAATGTGAGCATATTTCCATCCAGCGCCGAGGTTAAGATTCCCATTGATGAGTATACCGAAAAAACGATCGAAGTACCTGTTAAGGTTATCAACAATAAGGAATATTATGATGTTAAATTATACCCTAAAAAAGTCAAGGTTACGTTTCAGGTAGCCCTTTCTAAATATCAGCAAATTAATGAGAGCTATATAGATGCTGTAGTTGATTTGAATGAATGGAAGCAATTGAATCACAATCAATTGAGGGTTACACTTGTTCGCTTTCCAGATTTCTGCAAATTGGTAAGCATTGTTCCGGTCAAGGTTGATTTTATAATAGAGAAGTAATGCTGAAAATTGGAATCACAGGTGGTATCGGAAGCGGGAAAACCACAATTTGCCGAATATTTGAAACCTTGGGAGTTCCTGTATTTTACGCAGACACCGTGGCAAAAGACATCATGATCAGCGATGAAATGCTTATTGAAGGGTTAAAATCTACCTTCGGTGAGCTAAGCTATTTTGCCGATGGAAAGCTGAACAATAAACATATTGCGGGCATCGTATTTAACGATACCGCCCAACTTGCTAAACTAAATGCCCTGGTACATCCTGCAGTTTTTAGGTCTTTCGACAAATGGGTATATACTTTGCCTCCAGATACTCCTTATTTGCTGAAGGAAGCTGCTTTGCTTTTTGAGAGCGAATCTTATAAAATGTGCGATAAAAACATCGTGGTCATTGCACCTTACCAGCTGAAGATGGAACGGGTTACCCAAAGAGACCAGGTAACAACTGAGCAGGTTCAGGCTCGTATGGACAAACAGTTTGACGATAAAACAAAACTGGCGATGGCTGATTATACAATTTATAACGACGAAACACAATCGTTGATAAGCCAGGTGATGAAGCTGCATGAACAATTCCTCAACTTAACAATTTAATGATTTTAGAAGATTTTATAATCATCGACAAGACTGGTCTGTTTTGTCGCTACGGAGATTTTTACCTCGACCCGAAAGAGCCGACTAAAAACGCTGTAATCTCACATGCACATGGAGACCATGCGATAGGGGGGCACCAACATATTTGGTGTACTCAGGCTACTGCTCTTTTTATGCAGCACAGGTACCGTAAAAATGCCGGTGCAAACTTCAATATTCTTGAGTATCATCAAGCAATAAACATCAACGGTGTCCTCATTAGTCTTATTCCTGCAGGTCATATGCTTGGCTCGGGGATGATCCTAATGGAATACCTGGGAATTCGTTATTTATACACAGGGGATTACAAACTTCAGCCCGATGATACCTGCGAACCGATTGAATTCGTTAAGGCAGATGTCTTGATTACGGAAACAACATTTGCCGACCCGCTTACCAGTCACCCAATTGCCGAGGAGGAGATTCTTAAACTAAACTCAACCGAAAGCAACATCATGTTAGGCGCTTACGTATTAGGTAAGGCCCAGAGGCTAATCAGTTTGATGAACAAATTTTGTCCACAAAAAAGGATACTGCTGCATTTTAGTATGGTGCCTTTTGTGAAAATTTATGAACAAATGGGGATAGATGTGGGTAAGTATGAAATTTACGACCGCAAGGTAATGAAGACAAACCAAACCCAAATGGTCTACATGGTTCCCCCAATGGTTTTCAATAGTTATTTCAAAGCTATAAACGTGGTGAGGGTGTTTGCTACAGGGTGGAAACACCTCCAAAGCGGGAATGGAATGCAATTGTACATCTCAGACCATGCAGATTGGAAGGATATTTTACACACTATTGAACAAGTAAAGCCAAGCCAGGTATGGACCAATCATGGCAATGGGTTATCACTAAAGCAGCATTTCGAAAAAAGTTTGGTAGTTAAATTGCTTAATTGATGATAGAGGGAGTAGATTACTACTTTAATGAGCAGGGTCTTATGGTTTTTACAGAAACATACCATCTAAAACGTGGGTATTGCTGTAAAAACAAATGTAAGCACTGCCCATGGGGCTACGGTAAGAGAACTTCGAGGGATAAAAAGTAATAATGGGCCAAAATTTTAATATGGATGTACATCAACAGACCGTCGTAAGTATCTTTCTAACATATAATTGGTGCAATGAAAAGGTAAAGCGAGCAGTTCTTCCATTTGAAATTACGGCTCAGCAATACAATGTGCTCAGGATATTGCGTAACCAATACCCGGAACCATCAACGGTGACGTTTTTGAAATCCAAAATGCTTGATAAGATGTGCGATGCTTCAAGGATTGTAGACCGCCTGCTTCAAAAAGATTTGATACGGAAAGAAAGTAATTCGGTGGACAAAAGGGCTGTTGATGTCATCATCAGCGAAAAAGGATTGCATTTACTAGGAAGAATGGATGATGAAGTAAGCTTTGCAGATTTAGTTGCTTCGAGTTTAACAAAGAAAGAAGCCGAACAGCTTAATGAATTATTAAGCAAGCTGCGCAGTTAGTGCGAATGACCTGAAGTAAAATAGCCTGTTAATGCTACTGCGATTCCACACAATACAGCAACCATTTTTCGTTTACTTACCTTATGGTCAACACTAGACTCAAATAGTATAGTTGTTGAGATATGAAGGAAAATCCCAATTACAATTCCCATAATGCGGTTAAAATAATTTTCAACACCACCAATACTTCCGTTGCTTATACCGAAACTCACATAAAAGCCTAAAGGTGCCATAACGGCAAATATTCCAAGGAACAGCATAATTTTAGCCTTATTGAAATGATTTTGCATCAATATGCTGGCAAGGGCAAAAGCCGCAGGAATATGGTGAAGGGCAATACCATAAATGAGTGCGTTGTGCTGATCCTTTGCCAATGGCATACCTTCTAAAAACGCATGGAGACATAAACTGATCATTATTCCCCAGGGGAATACCTGCGTTTCATGGTGTTTGTGAATATGACCATGCTCTACTCCCTCAGAAAACTGCTCAAGGAAAATCTGAAGCAAAAAACCTATCAAAATGAAGATGCCTATTTCCTCATGCTCACCACCATGGTACGCATCGGGTATAAGGTGTAAAACTGTTATTGCGAAAAGGTACGCCCCGCTAAAAGATAGAATAAGTTTTAGGAGCTGTGATTTATCACTTTTTACCAAAAATATAGCTAAACCACCTAAAAAGGCGCATAAGAACAAAATAAGTAACTTCCAAACCTCCATTATATCTTTCGTTCTATTGTTTTATAAAGCTTTGATGTTAATAAACCTATTATAGTTCCCAGAATTGCCCCTGCCAGAATATCAATCGGATAATGCACACCCACATAAACCTGCGAGAAAGAAATGATCAAAGCCCAGCCCAAAGCTAAGGGTAAAATTGGTTTCCATTTGTCATAAAAAATGCAAATTAGAAATATACCTATAGCAAAATGATTGGTGGCATGGGCAGATGGAAAACTGAAACCACTACCGCATTCAACACGGTGTATTATGTCGTTGGTTAAGGTAACCTCATTACAGGGCCGTATCCGAACCACTATAGTTTTAAGCAGCCTCGAGGCAAGCAAATCTCCCATTGCGAAGGTAAAAAGGAGCATGCCAATCATATACCATCCCTTTTTGCCGTATTGCTTTACGCAGAAAATGATGATAAAAAGGTAAAGTGGCGCCCAAAAGTAACGGTTTCGCATCATGGGAAGCAACCAGTCAAAAAAGGGATTGGAAAGCCCCTTGTGGATGCTCAGGAAGAGTTCCACATCAAATTGATGCAAACTTTCCATCATATTTTATGACAAACTAAGATTAACCTGTCGGATTTAATTTCATCATAGGGTTCAAGTCCGTAACTGCCAAATATTGCACTAATTTTCAGACCGGCCTTTTCAAACATACGTTCAAAATCTGCCAGGGTAAAAGCTTGCACCCGCTCTTCAAATGCATACACCTTGCTCTTATGCTCAAAATTAATATGCTTGATAATCTTTCCCTCAGAAACAAATTTATGCAAGTGAAACTCTATTCCTTCAAGGGTTTTGGTTTCTTGATTGGTTAAATTCTTGATTATTTTTTGGGTATTAAAATAGTCTATCACCAATGTTCCTTCGGGCTTGATGCCTTTTCGAAATGACTTCAAAGCATTTACATGGTCTTTTTCTGTTTCAAAATAGCCAAAACTCGTGAAAAGGTTTAACGCAATGTCAAAGTAATTTATAAAGCAAAGCTTCCGCATGTCATGCACAAGAAAATGAAGATTCCGCTGCTCAAATTGCTGTGCATATTTGATACTTTGCTCTGAAAGATCAATGCCAGTAACATCATAACCCTTTTTATTCAGGTAAATAGCATGTCTTCCACGGCCGCAAGCAATATCAAGTATTCTGGCATCGGCAGGCGGTTTCAAATAGCTAGACAAGTTATCTATAAGGTATTCAGCCTCCTCATCGTTTCGCTGACTATAAAGTATATGATAAAATGGCGAGTTAAACCAGTATTGAAACCATTTACGCTGCATGAACCTTTTTTATGATATTGGTAAAAACACACAAATATAGTATTTGTAATGTATAAGACATGATTTGGGCCTCCTTATGTTATAGTAACCGCATTTGTTCTTTTTTCGTTAATTTTGAAAAAACTAGAATAAATTGACTTTAATAAAATCCATCTCCGGCATAAGGGGAACAATTGGCGGTGTTTCCGGTAGCGGACTAACGCCCATCGATATTGTAAAATTTACAGCAGCATACGGTCACTGGGTAATCAGTAAAACCGGTAACAGGAAAATCGTTTTAGGCAGAGATGCCAGGATATCGGGTGAAATGGTGAACAACCTTGTCATTGGAACGCTTCAGGGTTTGGGTATTGAAGTGATAGATCTCGGTCTCTCCACAACGCCTACAGTAGAAATCGCTGTACCTATGGAACACGCCGGAGGAGGTATTATTTTAACCGCAAGCCACAATCCAAAGCAATGGAATGCCTTAAAGCTACTCAACGAGAAAGGAGAGTTTATCAGTGATACAGATGGTAAGGATGTACTTGATATTGCAGAAAAGGCAGAGTTTGACTTTGCGGAAGTAGACAAACTGGGAAAGGTGATTCAAAACGACACTTATCTTCAAAAGCATATTGACATCATCCTTAACCTGCCATTGGTTGATGTTGAGGCCATTAAAGCTGCTAATTTCAAAATAGTTATCGACTGCGTAAATTCAACCGGAGGTATTTTTGTTCCTGCACTCCTCAAAGCACTTGGAGTTGTTACAGTACACGAATTGTATTGCGAACCAAATGGCCAGTTCCCTCACAATCCAGAACCTTTACCGGAAAACTTGACTGAAATTGCTAAAGTTGTACAAGGTAAAAATGCCGACTTAGGTATAGTAGTTGATCCTGATGTAGACCGTTTGTGCTTCGTTTGTGAAGACGGCTCCATGTTTGGTGAAGAATACACCTTGGTTGCAGTGGCTGATTATGTATTAAAGAATACACCAGGTAATACCGTATCAAACTTGTCCTCAACCAGGGCGTTGCGCGATGTAACCGAACAATCCGGCAATATCTATAACGCTGCTGCAGTAGGAGAGGTGAATGTGGTAAATAAAATGAAGGAGACCAATGCTATTATCGGTGGAGAAGGTAATGGTGGAATCATTTACCCGGAATTACATTACGGTCGTGATGCGCTCGTTGGTATCGCATTGTTCCTAACCCATCTCGCGAAATTCGGTAAGCAAATTTCCTTATTGCGTAGTAGCTATCCTGAATACTACATCTCAAAGAATAAGATTACACTCACTCCTGAAATGGACATTGATGCCTTACTACTTAAGGTTGAAGAAAAATATAAAAATCAACCCACCAGTACAATAGACGGTTTGAAGATTGAGTTTGATAAACAGTGGGTGCATCTTCGCAGATCAAATACAGAACCAATTATTCGTATTTATAGTGAGGCAGGAAGCGAAACCGTTGCCGAAGGACTTGCATCAAAGATCATTTCAGATATTAAAGAGATATTAAAACTCAGTTAACATGAAAAGGATTTATTTAGATAATGCAGCCACTACTCCAATAGATGCAGCAGTGATTGCGGAGATGGTAGATGCAATGAATAATTCTTATGGCAATCCTTCATCTATACATGCACAGGGTAGAGAGGTGCGTACCCTTATAGAAAGAGCGAGAAAGACAGTAGCAGGATTGTTAAATGCTACGCCTGCCGAAATATTTTTTACATCAGGAGGTACAGAGGCTGATAATACCGCAATCCGTAGCGGCATAGCTGCTTTCAAAATCAAGCATGCTATCACATCTAAAATAGAGCACCATGCGGTAGAACATACGCTTAACATGCTGCTAAAAGATGGCGTTATTGATAAGTTGAGCTTCGTAAATGTAGATGAAAAAGGTAATGTAGACTATGGTCACCTGGAAGAATTGCTAAAAAGCAATGAGCGGTCATTTGTTTCCCTCATGCATGCCAACAATGAGTTGGGTACCTTGAGCGATATGGAACGGATAGGAGATCTATGCGAAGCTTACAATGCTATTTACCATTGCGATACAGTTCAAACAATTGGACACTATAAACACGATGTACGGAAATTAAAAGCACATTTCATGGCATGTGCCGCACACAAGTTGCACGGACCAAAAGGAGTAGGCTTTCTGTTTGTAAATCATGCGGTAAAGATCAGTCCGCTGATCTCCGGTGGCGCGCAAGAACGCAACATGAGGGGCGGCACCGAAAATGTTTATGGAATAGTTGGTCTAGCAAAAGCGCTGGAAATAGCCTACAGTGAAATGGAGATCCATCAGGCGGCAATACAGGAGTTGAAAGATTATATGAAAAATAGACTGGTTAGTGAAATACCAGACATATTCTTTAATGGCGAAACCGATGCCGACAAGAGTTTATACACGGTTTTAAATGTGTCTTTCCCGGCTATGGATATGTCTGATATGCTTTTGTTCAATCTTGATATTAGTGGTATTTCAGCTTCAGGAGGTAGTGCATGTTCCTCAGGGTCTAACATCGGTTCGCATGTTTTAACTGGTATTGGAGCCGATCCCAGCCGACCGTCTGTGCGTTTTTCTTTTAGTAAATACAATACAAAAGAAGAAATTGATTTTGTGGTAGAAAAGGTAAAGCAAATTGTAGCACAAAATGTAACTGCTTAGTTTGGTAAACAAATTCCTCAGGTAGGTGTTATTTGTCTGATCATTCATATAATTAAACCTACCGATTATGGAAACTTCAGATAATAAAGAGACAAAGAAAGTTGTGATGCCTGAAACGGATCACTTAAAAGAAAATGAGACCAGCGGAGAAACTTCTTCAGCAGCAGATTTTAGCAGGTCTTCTTTAACTAATCAACCCGACAGAAAAAACAAGCCTTTGGGATCGAGTCATGAGCCAGGGGTAATGCCTGGCACTGAATAGTAATACAGTTATTGAGAATTAAAACACAGTCATGAAATAGGGCTGTGTTTTTTTGTTTTTACGCATAAGTTAAAAAACCCTATATTGTTTCGATGTTTTTAAGGCAGGATTATTAGCATTTATTCTGCTTATTAATAAATAAAATGAACTCCAATAAAATGATTAAAAAACTTTTAACAGCTGCCGCCATTATGGCGTCATTTAGTGCATCTGCACAGCTTGTGGGCAAGATTTCAGACCCAGTTGAGTGGATCAATCCATTGATGGGTACGGCCAGTAAGCCATCTCTGTCTAATGGTAATACATATCCTTCAATTGCAGTGCCATGGGGAATGAATTTTTGGACTCCTCAAACCGGTAAAATGGGCGATGGCTGGGCCTATACTTACGATGCAGACAAAATCAGGGGCTTTAAACAAACACATCAGCCATCTCCGTGGATGAATGATTATGGTCAATTTTCCGTAATGCCGGTAACAGGTAAAAAAAGATGGATGCAGGATGACCGTGCCAGCTGGTACTCGCACAAAGCGGAAATCGTTAAACCTTATTATTATAGCGTTTATTTAGCTGATGCCGACGTTACTACAGAAATTACACCTACAGAGAGAGCAGCACAATTCAGGTTTACTTTCCCTAAAGCAGATACTTCATTTGTAGTGATTGATGCTTTTGATAAAGGATCATACATTAAAATTATTCCTTCAGAGCGTAAAATTGTAGGTTACAGCACAAGACATGCACACAAAACGCCTGAAAATTTCAAAAACTACTTTGTAATCTATTTCGATAAGCCATTCCTGTCTGCAGAAGGCTGGAAAGGTGCTGCCCTTGCCAAAGGCGAATTAGAAATTAAAGCGGATCACTCAGGCGCCATTGTTGGTTTTAAAACAGAAAAAGGTGATATGGTTAATATGAAGGTTGCATCTTCATTTATTAGCATAGAGCAGGCAGACATATCTTTGAAAAGAGAATTAGCCAATGATAGCTTTAACGATACCAGAGATAAAGCGAAAGCTGTTTGGAATAAGACATTGAGCAGGATAAGTGTAGAAGGTGGTACAATAGATCAAATGCGTACTTTTTATTCTAGTTTATATCGCACGTTGTTTTTCCCGAACAAGCTTTATGAAATTGATGCAAATAATCAAATTATGCATTGGAGCCCATATAACGGCAAAATTTTGCCTGGGTACATGTTCGCAGGTACTGGTTTTTGGGATACTTTCAGGGCCCTGTATCCATTCTTAAACTTAATGTATCCGTCTATCAATAAAGAGATGCAGGAAGGGTTGGCTAACGACTTTAAAGAGGGCGGTTTCTTGCCGGAATGGTCTAGTCCGGGTTACTCAAATATCATGGTGGGTAATAACTCGGCCTCAGTTGTATCTGATGCTTACATTAAAGGTATGAGGGGTTACGACATCAATACCCTTTGGGATGCAGTTAAAAACGGCGCTAATAATGAAGGTCCGGAAGGAACTGGTCGTACCGGAGTTAAATATTACAACAAATTGGGATATGTGCCTTACAACGTAAAGATCAATGAGAATGCTGCCAGAACATTGGAATATTCTTATGATGACTTTGCCATTTACCAATTGGGCAGAGCACTGGGAAAACCTGCTGCTGAGATCGATATTTTCAAACAACGTGCAATGAACTACAAACATCTGTTTGATCCGGCCAGCGGCTTAATGCGCGGTAAGAACGAGGATGGTAAGTTCCAATCCCCTTTTAATCCATTTAAGTGGGGTGATGCCTTTACAGAAGGTAACAGCTGGCATTATTCGTGGTCAGTATTTCAAGATATTGATGGTTTGTCTAAGTTGATGGGTGGTAAAGATAAATTTGTTCAAAAGCTGGATTCTGTTTTCTCACTTCCTCCGATATTCGACGATAGCTATTATGGCGGTGTAATTCATGAAATCCGTGAGATGCAGATTGCGAACATGGGCCAATATGCACATGGTAACCAACCTATTCAGCACATGATTTACCTGTATAACTACGGTGGTGCACCATGGAAAACTCAATATTGGGTTCGCGAAACCATGAATAGGATGTACAAAGCTACACCTGACGGTTACTGCGGAGATGAAGACAATGGTCAGACTTCAGCATGGTACGTATTCTCTGCCTTAGGTTTCTATCCGGTAACACCTGCAACCGATCAATATGTATTGGGCGCACCATTATTTAAGAAAGTAACCTTAAATCTTGAAAATGGTAAAAAGGTGGTGATTAATGCACCGAAAAATAGTGACGATAACCGTTATGTAGATATATTTAAATTTAATGGTAAAACCAGTACAAAAAACTGGATCAGCCATTCAGAATTATTAAAGGGCGCTAAGCTGAATTTCAACATGATTGCTTCGCCTAATAAAGGAAGAGGAACGAAAGAAGCTGATTTCCCGTACTCGTTATCAACTGAGAAATAGCAGCTGTTAGTTGTTGAAAATTCTCGTCCGTCATTGCGAGGTACGAAGCAATCTGTAACAAAGATTGCTTCGTACCTCGCAATCACTTAAAATGGTATCACTAAGGTGGTATCACTTAAAATGGTATAACTTAATTGATCTAAAATAACAAAAAAGCCCTTCCAATTGGAAGGGCTTTTTTTGTTATCAGATATAAATCGATTTAGTTCTTTACCATCCTCAAAAACGAAGCTAGTCTAGCTTTCATTTGTCTTCTATCTACTATAAAATCAAGAAAACCGTGTTCCAATACAAATTCTGCAGTTTGGAATCCTTTAGGTAAATCCTTTTTAATGGTCTCTTTAATTACCCTTGGTCCGGCAAATCCAATTAATGCGCCTGGTTCAGCAATATTTATATCGCCAAGCATTGCATACGATGCCGTAACGCCTCCAGTGGTTGGGTCGGTAAGTAATGAGATGTATGGTATTTTTGCCTGGCTTAGCAGGGCTAATTTTGCAGAAGTTTTGGCCATTTGCATCAATGAAAATGCAGCTTCCATCATTCGGGCGCCACCTGATTTAGAAATCATCAGGAAGGGGATTTTGTGTTTTATGGAGTAATCAATTGAGCGTGCTATTTTCTCACCTACAACAGACCCCATTGAACCACCAATAAAGTTAAAGTCCATACAAGCCACTACTAAATCTTCCCCTTCAATTTTACCTACACCAGCTCTTATGGCATCTTTTAAACCAGTCTTTGCCATGCTTTCCACAAGCCGGTCGGCATAAGGTTTTGTGTCGGTAAATTTAAGCGGGTCTCCGGAAGTTAAATTTGCAAAGAGTTCTTCAAACTGGTTGTCGTCAAAAAGTACCTGAAAATATTCTTTGCTGCCTACTCGTAAATGGTAATCGCAATACTGACAAACGTATTTGTTTTCAAGCAGATCTGCAGTGTGCAGTGCTTTTTTACAATTTGGGCACTTGTTCCATAAACCGTCCGGAGCTTCCTTCTTTTCTTCGGTAGTAGTACTGATACCTTTTTTTTCTCTCTTAAACCAAGCCATGTTATTTCCTGAAAAATGCGAGTACAAAGAAACAAAAAAAAACAATACCATGGGTTCAGAAAATAATGACTCCCAGACTTGTGCAAAGTGATTATTTTCAATAACTTCGGCGCACATTAAAATATTAAAGATGAGTTTAAAAGGCTATAAAGGCGTAATTTACGGAGATGCCGTTCAGGAATTATTTGAACAGGCTAAAAAACACCAGTTTGCTCTACCTGCGGTAAACGTAACAGGAACAAATACCATTAATGCGGTAATGGAAACTGCCAAAGCAGTTAATTCACCTGTAATTATTCAGTTATCAAATGGCGGTGCACAATTCTACGCCGGTAAAACCCTAAATAACGATAACCTTAGCGCATGTATATTAGGTGCAGTATCTGCAGCTAAACATGTTCATTTATTAGCTGAGCACTATGGTGTTGCAGTAATATTGCATACAGACCATGCTGCTAAAAAACTTCTACCATGGATCGACGGCTTGTTGGATCATGGCGAAAAGTTCTTTGCTGAAACAGGAAAGCCTTTGTTCTCTTCACACATGCTGGATCTTTCTGAAGAATCCATCGAAGAAAACATGGAAATCTGCGTTAAGTATTTCGAACGCATGGCAAAGTTAGGCATGACCATTGAAATCGAGCTAGGTGTAACTGGTGGAGAAGAAGATGGCGTTGATAACAGCGATGTTGATAGCTCTAAACTTTATACTCAGCCTTCTGAAGTAGCTTACGCTTACGAGGAATTAAGTAAAGTGAGTGATAAATTTACTGTAGCTGCGGCTTTTGGTAATGTACATGGTGTTTACAAACCCGGTAACGTTAAATTACAACCGGTTATCTTAAAGAACTCTCAAGACTTTATCAAAGAGAAATTGAGTTTAACAGCTGAAAAGCCTATCAACTTTGTATTCCATGGTGGTTCAGGTTCTTCACAAGAAGAAATCAGGGAAGCAATTTCTTACGGGGCTATTAAAATGAATATCGATACAGATATGCAATGGGCATTCTGGGAAGGTATTCTGGATTATTATAAAGCAAATGAGGGCTATCTTCAGGCACAAATTGGTAACCCTGATGGCGACGATAAGCCTAACAAGAAGTATTATGATCCACGCGTTTGGTTGCGCAAAGGCGAAGAGCAATTTGTTGCCCGTTTGAAGCAAGCTTTTGAAGATTTAAACTGTAAAGACGCAAGCGATAAAATTTAATAGGATACACTACAAGCAAACAATATTAGCGTTACAGGAGTTTATCTTGTAACGCTTTTTTATATATTAGAATCATGGAACCACTTCAGGTAATAAAGATCACAACTAAAGAAGAACTGGAACAGGCTTTCGCCATCAGGAAAATTGTTTTTGTAGAAGAACAAAATTGTCCGCCTGAACTGGAATGGGAAAATGAAGAAGAATCAACACACTTCCTGGCTACATTAAACCATCAGCCTGTCGGTGCATGCAGGTGGCGCAAAACAGACAAAGGATATAAGCTGGAAAGGTTTGCAGTCTTAGCTGATCAAAGGGGTAAAAGGGTAGGGCAGGCCCTGGTTGCTGCAGCATTGGCCGACTTACCGGAAGATGCCCACTACATTTACCTCAATGCACAGTTAGATGCTATGGGCTTATATGCTAAGTTCGGCTTTGCCGCCGAAGGCGATCAATTTGAAGAGGCCGGTATCCAACACTTTAAAATGGTAAAGAAAGCCTAAATGCTTTAGAAGAATACCTTTTGGGAAAGCTGCATAGCTTCGTTCCATTTATTCATATCAAGATTAAGAACCTCTCCTTTACTTTCTAAAAAGGGTATCAGATCTTCGGTCGCCATATTACCGGTTAGGTCATCTGCTGCCATTGGACAACCCCCAAATCCCTTCAAGGCACTATCAAACCTTCTGCAGCCAACTTCGTATGCAGCTTCAATTTTCTCTAGGCGTGTGGCAGGTGTGCTATGCAGGTGAACACCAATCTCGGTGGAAGGAAATGATTGGAGCAACGATGGTAAGATTTCGTTGATCTTTTCTGGTGTAGAAACCCCTGTTGTGTCAGACAATGCTAAAATACCTGCTCCTGCATTTACCAATTCTTGCGCCCAATGGTCAACAATCTCAGCATTCCAGGGATCTCCATAAGGGTTTCCAAATCCCATGGACAGGTAAACAACTGCTTCCTTACCCGAAATATCGCAAAGTTCCAGCATACGTTTAACAGTTTCCATCGATTCCTCAATTGTTGAATTGGTGTTCCTGCGCTGGAAGGTTTCAGAGATGGAAAACGGAAATCCTAAGTAACTGATCTCTTCATGTAATATCGCAGCTTCAGCACCCCTTATATTGGCAACAATGGCAAGTAGTTTTGAACTT
The DNA here is from genome assembly GCA_040385565.1 of Bacteroidota bacterium. Taxonomy (GTDB): domain Bacteria; phylum Bacteroidota; class Bacteroidia; order Sphingobacteriales; family Sphingobacteriaceae; genus Pedobacter. The sequence continues at coordinate 125,503 of JAZKHD010000010.1, forward strand.
GTAGCACTCAAATCCAGCTTGCTTAACACTTCTTTTGTGTCTTTCAATTGAGGTATGGCTTTCTCAGAAACAAAGCTCCCGAAATCAATCGTGTCAAAGCCCACCTGCAATAAAAGGTTGATATATTCCGCTTTTAAATCAGTGTCAATAAAATGGTGGATCCCCTGCATTGCATCACGCGGACACTCAATCAGTTTTATGGTGTTATTTAACATATGCTGGCTCAATTAATTTCTCGTACAAAGATAATTTAAACTTATCATTCACACCTAATTGTCAAAATAGCCCAGCCATTCAAGTGGCGCAGAGGAATCACCAATTGTAGCTTTTAATAAAATGGCTGCTGCTGCCTCAAAATTTGCACTGTTACTCAGCATAACTACTGCTGTGCCTTTCGACGGATAAGCGATGTAAAAATTTTGGTTTGCCTCTCCATGTCCGGCATGAAAGAAAGCTTTTCCAACTGAGGTATTGATTAAGCCTGTACCTAATCCCCAGGATAAACCTGTCTTTTTGTGCGCGGTGGTTAAGCTATCTCTTGCCGGTCCAAATCCTCTCGTTGAAATAATGGGGATTTGTGGCTCAAGAAATTCTTTGAATAACTTTTTGGACAATCCTTGTTGCTTGCTCAACTCAACTATAAACTTTGCGTAGTCGGTAGCTGTCGTACTCATCGAGCCGGCTGCACGCGATGACATTTTGCGTTCTGATCCATAAACTGTACCGTCTTTAAAATAGGCTGTTGAGAAATTCGATAGAAATCCCGGCTCCCAAATCATACTTGAGTGTCTCATCCCCAGAGGCATGAAAACTTCTTCGGCGGCCAGGGTCTCCAGCCTTTTACCTGTATGTTCTTCAATAATAAATCCAATAAAATTCATTGCCTCGTTTGAATAGTAGAATTTTGTACCAGGCTTTGCAATCAGGTTCAACTTATCGTTATAAAGAAACCTTAGAATTGGCATCCCAGAGGTGTGGCTTAAAATCATTCGGGCAGTAATTTTTTTAAAGGACGGAACATCCTGAGCCAGATCCTGCCACTTTTCATAAGCTCCAACTGGTTGTTTTAGATATTTATAAACAGGTGTGTCCAGGTCAAAAATGCCTTTGTCTACCAGGCGCAAAAATAAATATGCGCTTACGGGTTTGGTTAAAGATGCACCGTACATGATTGTGGAGTCGTTCAATAAAGTTTTCGTTTCGGTATTCTTATAACCAAAGCTTTTGGTCCAGACAGGGTAGTTATGATTGATGATCACCACTTGCAAGCCCGTGATGCCGGCACTGTCTGCAATTGAAGCAATTCTTGTTTCTAAAGACTTAGAACTAATTGTTTTTCCGTTTAACAGTTTGATGTCGACACCAGGGCCTGTGATTTGCGGAACCCGGACACGCTGCGCTTTTATAGTAACCGCGGTAAAGGAAATAAAAAGGAAAAATAGTGAAGTTTTCATGACGTTTTTTTTATCAAACTTCCTTATAAAATTGATCAGGCACAACGACAAGCCTACGACATCTCCCCGACAATTATACACCATATACGCCATAAAAAGGTTTAGTTTTATAATTCCTGTGTTTGGTAAGCCTTAACCTTCATGAAAGGGATTGATAACGGATACTTCACAGGCATCATCTTGACAGACCGGTACAGATTAATGATACTCATCACCACCATGAATAAATAACTGATAATCAATAATGGAAAACCTAACAGATAGTTTACGATCAATAATGGCGTAGCAATAAATAAGACGAGTGTAAAGGTGATATTGAAGTTAATGGTTTGTCTTCCTTCCCAATCATATTTGAAGTTTTCATCTTTTTTAACCACCCATAATATAAAAGGAAGAATGATGTTCAGCCCTGGCAGGAATAATCCCCCTAGGGCCAGCAAGTGATACAGAGGCACCAGATTCATTATCCTAGCTGGGTTCTCAATATTATAGCCTTCGGTGAAAATAGGAGCACCTGTAACATTTCCTTCCGGCTGGTCCATTAACAATTCGGTATCGATATCTAAGCTGTCTGCAAGCATCTTTAGCGTTTGAATATGGGGCACAACTGCGCCTTTTTCAATCCGCTGAATGGTACGTGTTGTTACACCAGAAAGCTCAGCAAGCTGTTCCTGGGTCAGACCTTTTTTTCGGCGATAGATAGCGAGTTTAGATACAGGTTCCACGATGTACTAAAATAACAAAAAAAGGCACCCAAATTGGATGCCTTTTAAATTTCTGTAATGTTTTAACTATTTGGTTTCTTTACCACCCAGATCAATTACGATAGGTGTAGAGATACATAGTGAAGAATAAGTACCGATGATACGACCAATTAGCAATGCAAAGATAAACCCGCGAATGCTGTCGCCGCCGAATACAAAGATCACCAATAGTACGAAGAACACTGTCAATGAAGTTAGAATAGTACGACTCAATGTGCTGTTCAAAGCAAAGTTGATTAAAGTGTTACGTTCCTCGCCATGAAGATCATCTTTACCAGATTCTTTCAAACGCTCACGGATCCTGTCAAACACAACAACTGTCTCTGTCATGGTATAACCCATTACAGTTAAGATCGCTGCGATGAAATCCTGACCAATCTCCAATGAGAATGGCATAACTCCATCAAGTATAGTATAGAACGATAATACCATTAGCACATCATGGAACAATGCGATAACCGCACCCAAACCATATTGCCATTTTTTGAATCGTACAACGATATAGATAAACATGAATAAACATGAAATCAATACTGCATAGAACGCGCCGTTAACAATATCACTGGCAATAATAGGAGTAACCTTTTGAGAACTTACAATCTCATATTTGTTTCCTAGAGGATCAAGACCTTTTTTCAAGGCATCTTCAACCACTTTATCAGTCGCTGTGTTTTGATCTTCAATATGGAAAGTAGTAGTAATTTTTACCTGGCTGTCTTCACCTGCAGTTTTAACCTCTGGAGTTTCGTTTCCGAAAGCAGGGGCAAGTTGCGATTTTAAATCTTCGGTACTTACTGGTTTTTGGAAGTGAACAAGGTAAGTTCTACCACCTTTAAAGTCAACACCTAAGTTTAAACCACCATTTTTGAAGTAAAACACTGTACCCAGGATGATGATTGCAGTAGAGATGATGTAATAGATTTTACGACGGCCAACAAAGTTAAACGCCACATTTTTAAATGCATTACGGGTTACGCTGTTGTCAAATGTAATCTCAGCTTTACGCTCTAACATTGAATCGAATACCACTCTTGAAATTGCTACAGCAGCAAAAAGAGAAGAAAGGATACCGATACACAACGTAGTTGCGAAACCTTGAACAGGACCGCTACCAAATACATATAGAATAGCACCTAAGATAAATAAGGTTACGTTACTATCAATGATTGAAGGCATTGCATGTTTAAAACCTTCTTTAATAGCAATTGCAGTCGTTTTACCTTGCGCCAATTCCTCACGTATACGTTCAAAGATCAGGATGTTTGCATCAACAGAAAGACCGATTGTTAACACGATACCTGCGATACCCGGAAGCGTTAATACCGCTCCAAGCGAGATCAGTGTACCAATGATGAAGAACAAGTTCAACAACAACGCAAAGTTAGCAACCCAGCCAGCTTTGCTGTAATACAGGGCCATAAAGATTAAAATAACGATGAAGGCGATCACAAACGAGATCAAACCATCATGTATAGCCTGCGCACCTAAAGTTGGACCAACTACATAACTACCAGCAATACGAGCCGGAGCCGGTAATTTACCTGCTTTTAATATGTTAGCTAAATCCTGTGTATCGTTAACTGTGAAGTTACCGGTAATTGAAGAGTTACCACCAGATATCTCATCCTGAACTGTAGGAGCAGAATAAACAGTGTTATCCAATACAATCGCAATAGATTTTTTGTTGTTTGGATCAGCAGCTGCTTCGGCAGTAATTTTTTTCCATTTCGCAGCACCTTCACCAGTCATCCTCATGGTAACTTCAGGTTTGTTGCCATCCTGGAAGTCAGCACGCGCATCACTGATTGCATCACCACCTAAATCAGGCTTGCCATCAGTAGAAGTAACTTTAATTGCGTACAATTCAAATATTTTAGCAGCACCACCTGTAGCAGGGGTTCCGAAATCGGCAGGCTTAACACTCCACATGAATTTCATGCTTTGAGGGATTATACCGGCAATCTCTGGTCTTTTAAAGAATGCGTTTACTTTAGCTGTATCTTTTTGAGCAGCATAACCAACCACTGCACCCGGGCGCAATTGTTGTTGTCCGCCCTCACCTTGATATGTTGGAGGGTTTAGTATAGCAAATAAAGGATTTTTCGCAAGTGCCTCAGTTTTTAAAAGAGAAGTATCCGAAGTGTTTTTAGTTTTAGCTAAACCTGCTAATTTACTTCCTGAAGTTGAAGTGGTATCACCGGCTTTCTTAATTGTATCTGTAGATTTTAAAGTTGCAGCAAGCGTTTTATTAATGTTATCCATAATTGGATACACCTCTTGATTGTCGTAAACTTTCCAGAACTGCAATTCTGCAGAACCTTGTAATAGTTTAGATATACGCTCTTTATCCTGCACACCTGGCATTTCAATCAGGATACGGTTAGATCCTTCTTGTTTCTGCATGTTCGGGCTTACCACACCAAAACCGTCAATGCGGCTTCTGATAATGATAAATGAACGGTCGATAGCACTAGTAGCCTCTTTAGATAAATAATTTTTTACTTCAGAATTGCTTGCATCAGGTTTTAAAGTTGTTGCATTATCCTGGTTAGAAAAATAATCTGCCAATTTTACATTAGGAGACAATTTCTCAAATTCACTAACAAATAAGCTGATATAATCTTTACCACCTGCATTAAGCTTAGCTTGTGCATTGGTAACTGCCTGGTTAAAATTAGGGTCGTCTGTATTGTTGGCCAATGACTTAACCAATTCAGCTAACGATATCTCCATCGTTACGTTCATACCACCCTTAAGGTCTAGCCCAAGGTTAATTTCTTTTTCTTTGCAGAACTGATAGTCAAACCCAAAAATTGGATAAACTTTAACTGTCGACATTGAATCCAAATAAGCTTTTTCCTTAAGTGGATCACCTTTGGCGTAAGCTTTGGCATCATTTTCAACTTTCGAGGTAACGAAGTTGAATGAGAGAGAATACACACAGACAATACCTAACAGTATTGCCATAAATTTAATAAAACCTTTACCCTGCATTTTTGTTTGTAATTATTAGTCTATTTCAGCTATATCTTTTTTTAACAAGTCGGCAAATCTAATTATTTTTTTAATAATTGGCGACCTTAAAAACTTTTATTATAGACTATTCGCATTAGTCGATAAGCTAAGAACGCTCTAACGTAGAAAACGTAAAGCTTATATTGTGTTTTTCATCTGGCAAATGGGTTTCTGTTGCCGTTTCCTTCCAAATGTTACTATCAATTTCAGGGAAGAATGCGTCGCCCTCGAACGACTGGTGCACAACCGTTAAATAGATCTTATCCGTGAGGTGCATGGCTTGTTTGTAAATCTCAGCCCCGCCCACTATAAAAACCTCACCGTCATTTTTGCTCAGTTCAAAGGCCTTTTCAATAGTATTAACCACCTCCGCGCCTTCAATTTCGAGATCCGTTTTACGGGTGATCACGATGTTTCGTCTATGAGGCAATGGTTTCTTAATAGAGTCAAAGGTTTTTCTTCCCATTATAATGGTGTGCCCTTTGGTGATTTCCTTAAAATGCTTTAAATCTTTTGGCAGGTGCCACAGCAATTCATTTCCCTTGCCAATTGCATTATTTTCTGCAATGGCAACCACAATAGTTACGATCATACAGCTACTGCTCCTTTAATATGGGGATGTGGTTCGTAGTCGCTCAAAGTAAAGTCTTCAAACTTAAAATCGAAGATATCTTTTACTTCAGGATTGATGTGCATTTTCGGCAACATCTTAGTATCCCTGCTCAGCTGTAATTTGGCTTGCTCAATATGATTGTTATAAAGGTGCGCATCACCAAGGGTGTGAACAAAATCGCCGTATTCCAAACCACAAACCTGGGCCACCATCATAGTAAGCAAAGCGTAAGAAGCAATATTGAAAGGAACGCCCAAAAATATATCGGCACTGCGTTGATAAAGCTGACAGCTTAGTTTGCCATCGGCAACATAAAACTGAAAAAAAGCATGACAGGGTGGTAATGCCATGTTTTCTATCTCCGCTACGTTCCATGCAGATACGATAATTCGTCTCGAATCAGGATTGCTTTTAAGTGTATTAATAATTTGAGTGATCTGATCAACATGAGTTCCATCAGGCTTTGGCCAGGAGCGCCATTGCGAGCCATAAACAGGTCCGAGGTTTCCGTCTTCATCTGCCCATTCATCCCAGATACGTACCCCGTTATCCTTAAGGTATTTTATATTGGTATCGCCGCTTAAAAACCAAATCAGTTCATGAATAATAGATTTTAGGTGCAGCTTTTTAGTGGTAACCATTGGAAAACCTTCCTGAAGGTTAAAGCGCATCTGATAGCCAAAAACGCTAACGGTACCTGTACCTGTGCGGTCATGTTTTTGTGCTCCGGTGTCAAGCACATGTTGCATTAGATCTAGATATTGCTTCATTTCAATCAGGGTGTTTACTGGAACAAAAGTAGCAAATTATAAATTGAGTTTATCAATCCTGCACCATTCCTTTGAACGATTTCTACCGTTTGCCGGCCTTGTAGGCGAATCCATAAAAGCTGTCTGATTGGGGTGCTAAAAATTGAATCCTTCCTTATTTCTTCGGCGGATTTCCTCATCAGTTCTTGGAAGGAGGTGTTCCAGCATATTTACTGCTGCAGACTGTACTTCTTCAATAAACGGACGAAGCTCGACGTTATAGTCGTTGAAAGCCAGTTCAAAATTACCATCATGTTTTTCCAGTGCATCTGTCAATGCTGTTGCGCCAATGATTGCTAAAGAGCCACCCATTCCAGCGCCAGGTGAAGCACAGTAGCCTGCATCGCCCACCAATGCAACCCTTCCTTTAGTCCAGGAAGGCATCTTAATCTGGCAGAATTTATCGAAGTAAAAGTTTGTCGATTTTTGTACTTCTTCCAGTAACTCTGCTGTCCTCCAACCCTGGCGTTCAAACTGTTCCAATATTATTTGTTGTTGTTGCACCTTGTCACGATAATCGTAAGGTATTTCCTCTTCTGAACGGAAGGTAAGAACGATATCAGTCTTATTCTTATAGGCATTTAGCATTACTCCTTTGTTCGGTACCCCATAGAGTTGCAATGTGTTTTGTTTGATTAGGAGCTTGTCTACTATAGTGATGAAAAAATACTGCCCCAAAAAATGAGAATAGTCACCTTCTTTGCCAAAGCAAATTTTTCGTATTACCGAGTGTATTCCATCGCAGCCAAATACCAGATCATAATTGCGTTGCTGACCATCTTTGAGTGTCACCTGGACGTTATTTTCAGTTTCATCTAATCCCGTAACGCTATTGTTAAAAATAAATTCAACGTTATTTTTAACAGTATCAAAAAGTATATTCAATAGCGTATCCCGTTCAATTTCAAATTCATCGTCAGGTAGTCCTTCTCCTGGTTGCCTCAACAGCATTGAACTTTCGGTAACATCATCGGTGTTTTTAAACTCCCATAGTTCTACATTCAACCTGTTTGCTTTTATTTGCTCAAAGAGCCCCATTCGCCTCACAATGTCAACGGTTGCATCTTTAATATCAACCGGAGAGCCCCCCATTTTTAGTTTGCTTGCAATTTCTACTACAGTTACATCATAGCCTGCGTTACTTAACCAATAAGCCATTGTTAGTCCGGCAAAACTTGCCCCTGATATTAGCACCTTTTTATTTTGTTCCATTTTGTTAATTGCTATTAATGGTTCAAAGGTGCGCTGACAAACGAATCCAAACAATGGTTAAAAAGAGTTTGTATTGGACTAATCGTGGTTTTTTCTGAAAGCGACTGCCGACCTGCCAACAATCTTGGTAAAAAGTCGTGAGAAATAGGAGTAATCTTCATACCCCAGTTCAGTGGCAATTTCTTTGACAGATTTATCAGAATGATAAAGCAGACGCTTTGCTTCTAAAATTACGCGTTGCTGTATATGGTGTGATACAGAATAGCCTGAAGCATTTTTCACACATTCATTGAGATATGAGACAGATATATTTAGCTTTTCTGCATAAGCAACAGGACGTTTTTCGGTGTTATAGCTCTTTTCCAAAAGCTGGTTAAAAGCTTTATTTACCGTTTCAAACCTTGTTGTCTTCCCAGTAAATTTGGCTTGTGCAAGTAGTTGCGAAATAACTAAAGCTACCAGTGTGTTGGCGCTGTCTTTTAGCATTGAATGGTATAGCCTGTCCTGTTTACGATCAACAAGTTTTATAGCAATTCCCATGGCTTCTGATAGGATAGAAAATGTTTGTTCATCCAGCGCCATTGGTTTTGCGGGCATAATCTCTTCCAGCATTAACAAATATTCTGGGTTTAGATTGTCATTATTAATGGCACAGCTGCTAACGGTTACATTTTCAAATGCAACAATACGGTGCACCTGATTTGGATGCATGTAAATAATTGAAGGAGATTTTATCTCGTGTTTTTGAAAATCAATTTCAATGGTAATTGACCCCATCTGCAGTAGGTGAAACGAATGACGGTCATGTCTTTCTGGTTGATCTTCGCCAGCAAAATCGGGCAAATCTTTAAGTGATAGTTTTTCAACAGATATACCTGAATGGTGGTCGCCCTCGAAATTATTAACAGCTATGGATTTGTGTTTTTTATTCATTAGGTGCTTCTTGCATTGCAATTTAGTCATTGACATATCCGAGAGGTAACTAATTTCATTTTTTTTATTCTTTGATTACTGCCGATAAACGATGATTTTGATATTTTCCTACCGGGGGGCATGCTCCCCCTTGCCCTTGTGACTTATTGTGATTTTGTTTCTTTTTGTTTTGTTGTTGGTGAACTCAACAGATATAATTTGAAAAAACTTCCATTGGGAAGGCGTTTAGGAATGGGGGAAATGAAGTGTAAAAAATACCGTCTCTATACCAACTTAATACCGACTCAGTACCATCTCAGTACCGACTCGAGTCGGCGGAAAGTAGCAAGAAGGCCGATTTTTATTAACAAGCTTGATTCTGCCCTGTTTACTGCACATGGCAGCTTAGTGCAATGCTTATAATCAGCATGATGTTTAAGTTAATGTCGAAAGAGATGTAATCACAAATTAAACAAAGGGTTGTTTGGTTCTAATGTGAGGTAATTATTTTAATTGGGCAAGTACTCAAATGGAAGTTGATCTCCAATTCTTTTAGTTCCCCAAAATCCCTGTATTAGAATACTTTGATATGCTGAATAACTGCCACGCTTGTCAATGTCAGCGTCCAGCATCAAAATAGATCCGGTAGGGGCAACATCTATTATGATTTCAGTTCTGTTAGATGGTTTATCATCTGCCGAAGCTTTTTTCTTATCATACAGTGTATACAGTCTTTTTTTATAATTGAACTTTAAAAAATTGCTGTCAGTTCTTGCTATGAGTTGTTCTGTAAACACCGGGTTTGGTGCAATAACCAGAGGCAATAATATGTTTCTAATTGTGTAAGTCAAAAATCCCTCTTCCCTGGTTGTGTTTGAATGTAAAGCCCTCAAATAATGCATCAGTGAACCTTGGTAAGCCTTCTTTCTATTTGCAGTCCAAACCTGTTTTTGCGCTGGCGTGCCCTCCATGTCTTCAAAAACTGATTCACCATCGTAAAAAGTTGCATCTATTGAACTGTCATATTGAAAGTTTCTAAGCATATATTTAAGTCGGTAACCGAGGTTGGCGTTCTCAATTGTCAGGAAATCCTGGCTATATGCTTTCAACAGTTTTTTGTTTGTGCTAAATTCCAGCTTTTCGGGGTTCAGTATTTTGCATGCTTTGCCATTTTCAGATTCACCCAGAAAGTATTTGGTGAAGGTCTTAATAAATCCCTTTTTTTGATTGTTATCACCAATCACAACCTCGTCCAACACAACAGATCGCTCTTGGAGTACAGTGTCCAGTACAACGGACTTATCGCGAATTATTATATCGCGCTTCAGGGAAGCATACCCCACGTTACTCATGACCAGTTGGTAAGTTCCAGGGCTTAAATTTGCAATTGTAAAGGCGCCGGTTGCGTTTGTGGAGGTGCTTTTTTGTGAACTCGCGATAAAAATGGTAGCGGCGTTTAATGGCTCGCCTTTAGCATTTTTGACTGTTCCGCTAATGCTGAAGGTTTGTTGTGCATCAGCAGTAAAAGAAAAAAAGATCAGTATAGCTAGTATTGCAAAATATCTCATTTGGTTAGTATAGAGCGTGTAAATTACTCCGATAAATATAGGGAAAGGATTGAGTATATTTGTTTCCTCTACTAACCAAATCACTCCATTTTACATTCGGTGCCGGGGTTTAAATTAAGCAACATGTATTTATTCATCGGCGCTACCATTTTCCTGTTCCTTGTATTCCAGGTTTTATATGTATTGGCGAAGCTGAAAAGCACACGTCGCAAGTATCAGACATTGCTTGAAAATGCCGGAGATGCAGTTGTTATCATTGATAAGAATGGGAGGCTGGTGCATGCATCCGCATCCATTAAAAAGGTACTTGGTTATACCGTTAAAGAGGCGAAGGGGTTGGATGTGCTTTCTTTAGCGCATCCTGATGATATCTTGAGCCTGCAGGCAATAATGGCCGAAGTAATGGCCAAGCCGGGCATTCCCGTTACAGGGCATACCGGAAGGATGAAGCATGCCGATGGCACCTGGCACTGGTATGAAGCAGTGGTTACCAACATGTTGCACGATCCCGATGTGTTAGGTATTGTAGATAATTTCCGTGATGTATCGGATGCAGTTCAGGCGGTGGAGAAAATGAACAATGCAAACAGGCTATATGCATTCATCAGCCAGATCAATCAAGCCATCGTTCATTCAGATAGTCCATCTGCTGTCTTTCATGAAACCTGTAGAATTGCTGTTGAATATGGTAAATTCAATATGGCTTGGATTGGGACTTTTAATGATGAGAAAACTTCCGTGTCACTGGTAGCAGAGAGGGGTATGGTGCCCGAAACACTTTCTAATTTTAAAGAGCGTGCTTTGCATGAAAATGGTCCGATGTACCGCGTGGCGCGCTCTGGCGAATCATATATATGTAATGACATGGCAGAATTTACATTGCCGGAATGGAAAGCATTTGCCCATACATACGGAATAAAATCATTCATGATCCTTCCTATAAAAAAGAACGACAAGACAATCGGAGCGCTTAATCTTTATGCATCGCAATGCGGACTCTTTGATGAGCAGGAACGCACACTTTTGGAAGAAGTTGCCGGAGACATATCATTTGCGATGAATATGTTTGAGCGTGAGCGCTTAAAGGAATTAGCAGAGAAAAAGCACCGCGATTCGGAGCTTACATTAAAGCAGGCACAGTCCATCGCTCATGTTGGAAGTTTTGAAATTGATTTTTCAACAGGCATTTCTACATGGTCTGAAGAATTGTGCAGAATTTATGGCTATGCAGTAGCAGAAAATAAGCACCACTATGATAAATGGATCGATATGATTCATCCTGATGACTTACTGCATGTTATGGCAATTGTGGATGAAGCAAAAGCCACAAAAAGCAGTTCTGCCATATACCACAGGATTATTCTAAGTGACGGGGCTGTAAAACACATTTTTTCACAGGGAGAATATGAGTTCAATGATCAGGGTAAGGTTACAGGCCTTCATGGTGTAGCGCACGATATAACCGCTATAAAGAAATCTGAAGGCCAACGCTACCAGTCAGAAAGTAATCTGCAGCTCATCATGGACCTTATACCACAGGGTATATTTGTGAAAGATTTGCAGGGGAATTACTTGTTTGTTAACAGGAGTTTTGCGCAGCTCCATGGCAAAACTCCTGAGGAATTTTTACAGCAACCCCATCACTTTGATGTTGGAATTGAACAGGAAAGAGACCAATTTTTATCTCAGGATCAGCAGGTTATCAAATCTGGTGTTAGTCTAACAATACCTGAACTGCCTTTGACAATGGCAGATGGCAGCACCAAATATTTTTATACCGTAAAAGTCCCTTACACCTTATCTGGTGAGTTGGAACCTGGAATGCTGGGCATTGCGCTTGATATTACCGAGCAGAAAAACGCCGAATTAGAACGGGCAAAAATTATGCAGGATCTGACACAGCGTAACAAAGACCTGGAACAGTTTTCTTACGTTGTATCACATAATGTTAGGGCACCCCTGGTAAATATTATTGCGCTAATAAAACTATTGGACCCGGAGTGTGCGGGAGAGGATGGTCGTGAAGTTATTTCAGCATTAGCTGAATCTACAAATAAACTGGACCACGTGATAAAGGATTTGAACCTGATCCTTAACATGAGCCATAAAATTAATGAGGCCAGGCAGCCCGTAAGTTTTACTGAATTAATAAATGACATTAAGGTTAGCATCGCTAACATCATTCTATCTGGAGAAGCATCGCTGCGATGTGATTTCAGTGCAATTGACCACATGGATACATTTAAAAGTTACTTGTACAGCATTTTTTATAATTTAATATTAAACAGTATCAAATACCGAAAACCGGGCATACCCGCTATAATCATGATTACCAGTAAATGTACCCAAACAAAGGTTTTTCTGGAATTCACTGACAATGGGCTAGGTATTGATATGAAGCGGTATGGCGATCAGCTTTTCGGATTATACAAAAGATTTTTGCCAGAAATTCCCGGTAAGGGGATGGGACTTTATATGGTTAAATTGCAGGTAGAACAACTTAGAGGAACAATTTCTGCAAGCAGTTCATCAGGTTCAGGTGCTACCTTCTACATTGAGTTTGACGTAGATTAAGCTGCGTATAGTAAGATTAGAACCTCAATCATCTTTTTAAGTGATCTGCGTCATTATTTGTGAAGCGGTTTAGCGACATATTTACATCGTTAATCCATAAGATCATGATCCCCAAAACAATGAAAGCTGCTGTGCTGCGCGAATTTGGCAAGCCCCTTACCATAGAGCAGGTTCCGGTGAAGATGCCGGGCGAAAATCAGGTTTTAGTTAAAGTAGTAACGAGTGGCGTTTGCCATACAGACCTGCATGCCTGCATGGGCGACTGGCCGGTTAAACCTAAGTTACCATTAATTCCTGGTCATGAAGCCGTAGGATCCGTAGTAGCTTTGGGGAGAGGTGTAGATCATGTTAAAGAAGGCGATATTGTTGGCGCTCCCTGGTTGTTTAGTGCTTGCGGCTACTGCGAATACTGTATAAGCGGCTGGGAAACCTTATGCGAATCTCAACAAAATGGAGGATATAGTGTAGACGGTGGTTATGCAGAGTACGTAGTTGCAGATGCGAGATATATTGCTCGTTTTCCTGCTGGCATCAACTTTCTCGAGATGGCGCCCATTACCTGTGCAGGTGTAACTGTATATAAAGGGTTAAAGGAAACAGAAGCAAAACCTGGAGAATGGGTAGCGGTTTCTGGTATTGGCGGTCTGGGTCACCTTGCTGTACAATATGCCAAGGCTATGGGAATGCATGTGGCGGCTATTGATGTATCTGATGATAAGCTTGCGCTGGCTAAAAAGCTGGGTGCCGATATTACGGTAAATGCCATGCACGATGACCCTGGTGCAGTGTTGAAAAAAGAAACCGGTGGTATGCATGGTATATTGGTTACTGCAGTTTCGCCCATTGCATTTAAGCAGGCTCTCACAGCTTTAAGAAGAAAAGGCACCATTTCATTGAACGGTCTTCCTCCCGGAAGTTTCGACCTTCCCATATTTGAGACCGTCCTAAACAGGTACACGGTAAGGGGATCTATTGTTGGCACGCGGAAAGACATGCAGGAAGCCATTTCATTTGCGGTAGAAGGCAAAGTAAAAGCTACCGTGCATGCCGCTAAACTGGAAGACATTAATGATATCCTTGAACAAATGAAAAAAGGGGAGATCGAAGGCCGCATAGTGCTTGAAATTTCTAATCCATAACCCATAAAATTTAATATTATGATCACGATATCAGAAGACGCCATATCTGAAGAGTTGCAAGAACTTTATTTGCAAAATAAAGAATGGATGTCGCAAGTACTCTTTTTAGAAGATGAAGGCAGGTTCTTTCAAAAGTTGTTTAGTCAGCGGTTATTTAAAATTGCCAGGGAATGCTCAGCTGAAACGGTAGACTTAATACGCGACAGTTTAGAGAGCCTGGAAAGGCGAACTATGGCACTTAAAAGTTTGGTGCTTCAGCACCAATGTTTGTTAGAGAATATTTTAAGTGGCGGTCAGGTGATTGGTGTTGGCTTAATTGAAGAGCACGCAACAATAACTATGAAAATACAAGAGCTTTTCTATGCAGAGCGATTGTTAAAGAGCGGCTTGTTCGAATTGGTTGAGGGACTCAAGTTATGATCCATAAATTTCATATCCCAGTTTTGGGTCTTGGGTATTCAATAGATACGCCACTAAAAGTAGCGAAATATGGCATATCATCAGTAGTTTCAATTGTTGATGATGAATTGATTGAACGGATGCGTGGTTTTCATACCAGGCAAATTGGAGAAACTTATATTCCAATTGATAAAAGCACCAATGGCAGCAGGGCAAAGCGGATTACTGAATACCTAAACTTATTGGATCGCATTGTTAACCAAGAATTTGAGGCGATGCAGAAATTACCATTTGAGACAGGAAATGAGCTCTGTAAGTATTTCGAATTGTTACCTGATGATTCTCAATTGAAGCACGGCTATGAGTTAATGATGGAATATCCGGAATGTGAACGTAAAACCATCTTCCAGAATATTCTGCGCAAGCAAATGAAGAAGGGCGCTATTGATGTGAACATCATGGCAAAGGTAGATCGTGCAAGGGCTTCTGTTGATGATGTTGTACCTTCTGAATTAAATAGTGATGCATTAACAGCATTAAAAGGTTTTGCGAATAGCGGGTTAACATCATCATTGATTTTATCTGCCGGGATGAACCCCCGACTTTATAGCTATTTGGAGCAATTTGAAGATTTTTATCCTGATACAGATAACCAATTGAAGAAGCGTATCATCTTGAAGGTGAGTGATTTTCGTTCTGCATTTATACAGGCTAAGTTTCTGGCAAAAAAAGGGTTATGGGTATCTGAGTTTAGGGTAGAAAGCGGTTTAAATTGTGGAGGCCATGCTTTTGCTACTGCAGGGTATTTGTTGGGGCCAATACTCGATGAGTTTAAGCAGATGAGGGGCAAGATGCAGGAAGAACTGTTTGAGCTTTACCAGACGGGACTACTGGAAAAAGGCTTGTTCGCGATCGACCTACCTCAGCAAAAGATAAGTGTGCAGGGTGGTATTGGAACTGCGCTGGAGAATGAATTTTTGCTAAAACATTATAAGCTGGACTCAACAGGTTGGGGAAGCCCTTTTTTATTGGTGCCAGAAGTGACTAATGTAGACGATGATACGCTAAAGCGACTTGCATTAGCAAATGAGGAATCATTTTACCTGAGCAATTCATCGCCCTTAGGTATACTTTTTAATAACTTCAAAGGCAGTACGATTGAAACAGAGCAACAATCCAGAATAGCTAAAAACAGGCCTGGTAGTCCCTGTACTAAAAAGTATCTGTGTACCAATACTGAGTTTACCCAGGAGCCGATTTGTACTGCATCAAGAGAATACCAGAGATTAAAAATCAATGCGCTAAAAGAGAGTGATATTTCTGTTGAAGAGTTCGAAAATCAGTTAGAAAAGGTGACAGAAAAGGTCTGTCTTTGCGAAGGCCTGTGCAGTTCGGCCTATCAGAAAGTTGGGATACTAAAACCGAAAGAAAGCAAAGCGGTGGCCATTTGTCCGGGACCCAACCTGGCTTACTTTTCAAGCACCTATTCTCTTAATGAAATGGTATCGCACATTTATGGAAGAGCTGATTTGCTTAAGCAGGTAGAGCGGCCAAATCTGTTAATTAAAGAGTTGGAACTTTATGTTAATTATTTGAATCAGGAGATTCAACTCCTTGTTTCAGATTTTACCACTAAAAAACATCAGCAATTATCTAAATTTAAAACGCAGTTATTGGAAGGCATATCGTATTACAAGAACTTAATTGTGGACTGCTCCAATCAAAATATTGTATTTAAAACACCGTTTTACCTGCCACTTATACATGCAGAAGAGCAGCTGATTAATACGGTCATATAGTGCATAATTAGAGCTATATTTGAATGCGACCTTTAGATATGGAAAGAGAAAAATTGTTGATAGCAATTATTGAAAATGCAATCGACGGTATCATTACAATTGACGACAGAGGTTTAATTGAAAATATAAACCCAGCAGCATTAGCACTTTTCGGTTATTCCAACAGGACAGATTTGCTGGGTAAAAATGTATCTGTGCTGATGCCTGAGCCCGATAAGCACCGTCATGATAGCTATCTATCTAACTATGAAGAAACTGGTAAGAAGAAGATTATTGGTATTGGCAGGGAGGTTACCGGGCAACGTAAAGATGGCAGTACCTTTCCTTTCAGACTTGGTGTAAGCGAAATTAAGTTTAGCGACAGGCGTATTTATACAGGTTTTATTCATGATTTGAGCAGGCAGAAAGAAGATGAAATTAAGATCAAAAGCTATACAGAAGAATTAGAGGTTAAAATTAAGGAGCGAACGCAAGAACTGATCCGCTCTATAAATGAACTGGAAACAGCTAAAGAGCATGTGAACGTGATGTTTCAAAAGGAGCGTGAACTAAACCACTTGAAAACGCGGTTTGTATCTATGGCATCACATGAGTTTAGAACACCATTAAGCTCCATACAGTTATCGGCTTCTTTAATCAATAAATATGTAGACAAACAAGATACGGAGAGCATTGAGAAGCATACAGCGAAGATCAAGAATTCAGTTAATAACCTGACCACCATTCTCAATGATTTTCTGTCTATGGAAAAGCTGGAAGCAGGTAAAGTTGAAGCTACGCCTCTCTGGTTTGACATATTCCCCTTTGCAGAAGAAATAGCGGAAGAAATGCAATTGATGACCAAGCAGAAGCAACTGATTGTGTTTGAGCATCAGGGCCTAACTGGCAGGGTATTTCTTGACCAGAACTTGTTAAAGAACTGCATCATCAATTTAATTTCAAATGCCATAAAATATTCTGGTGAGGATACCATGATCCAGTTTAACAGTACGGTTACTGAGAATGAACTGGTTATTGATGTAAGGGATAATGGTATAGGGATACCTGCTGCAGAGATGGATAACTTATTTGAGCCTTTTTTTAGGGCGCACAATACCGGTGATATTCCGGGTACGGGGCTGGGGCTAAACATTGTACAACGCTATGTTGGCCTGATGAACGGTACTTGTACCTGCACCAGTGAGCAAAATGTGGGTACGCATTTCAAACTTCAATTTACTTTCTAACTCATCATGATGAAAAAGGCATTAATTATTGAAGATAACGACGATATAAGAGAAGGCATTGTTGAAATGCTGGATTTGGCGGGTTACGAAACTTATAGTGCTAAAAATGGTAAAATAGGGGTAGACCTTGCCCTGAAAAATTTACCTGATATCATTTTATGTGATATTATGATGCCTGAACTGGACGGTTATGGCGTATTGTATTTGCTGCAGAAAAATGCGCAAACGGCTAACATTCCATTTATTTTCATGACCGCTAAGGCAGAGCGTGCCGATATGAGAAAGGGAATGGAAATGGGTGCTGATGACTATTTAACCAAGCCATTTGATGATGTAGAGCTGTTTAATGCCATTGAAAGCCGGCTTAAAAAAAGAAGCAAGCCTGTTGGTTTTAAATCGGCAGGTGGAGACAAGGAATCTTTGTTTGCCTCGCTAAAAGCAAAAGGTAAGACGAGGTCTTTTGCTAACAAGCAGATTATTTATGTGGAAAATGATGAGCCCACACATTTATACTATGTTAAAAAAGGCCAGGTAAAGACGTATAAGCGTGCGAAGGATGGCAGGGAGCTATCAGCTACCTTATATCATGATGGAGATTTTTTTGGATATGAGAGTTTGTGCAGCGCTTCTGCTTACACCGACAATGCAGCGACGTTAATTGATACCGAGCTCGTATTGATTAACAAAGCTGATTTCCTGAATGACCTTCTTAATCACCAGGAAATTGCTGCAGCTTTTATCAGCATGCTTTCTGGCAGTGTGCAGGATAAGGGAGAACAAATGCTGCGACTGGCTTATTTCTCTGTACGTAAGAGAGTAGCTGATGCTCTGGTGCAGGTGGCTGCTAAATTCGGCGAAGCCGGTTCAGATACTTGTACATTAAAAATTTCGAGAGACGATTTAGCTGCCCTGGTAGGCACAGCGAGCGAGACTGTTAGTAGGATGCTGGCAGATTTTAAAGACGAAAAGTTGATTGAAAAGAGCGGTAATGCGATACGCTTACTCTCTTTGGAGAAACTCCGCAACGTTAAACAATAATAAAATGACGAACATCATTTTTTAGGGTAACTAAACTCACTGCCTCCATAGGCTGCCTGCGCTAGTTTTGTATACAGAAAACTATGCACACATGAAGGCAATTGCTTATCACATTAATCCGCAGGAAAAAGAATGGCTTATTTTAGCCAATTATAAGAGACACGATATTACGGTTATTGCCAACAGTTTAACACTGGATACGTTAAATTTTGCAGCCGGCAAGGAGGCACTTATTGTATTTAATGAAGATCCTTTGGGGGCGTCGCTTATCCGCGGATTGGAAGCACTCGGTATCAAGTACATTGCAACTTCATCATTTGCTTACGATCATATTGACCTTATTGCTGCAAAAGATGCGGGCTTAAAAATAGCCAACATTCCTTTTAAAGACGGTGGTGCGCTGGAAAACATGCAACAGGTGATCGCCAATCTGGATAATTGGGCTTCGGGAAAATGCGTAGGTGAAGCATGCTGTTGCCAGAAAGACTGTGCGGTTAAAATCCCATTGAGAAAATAGGATGGAAACGTCGGCCCTGCTCAAAAAATATAACATTGCTGCACCAAGGTATACAAGTTATCCTACAGTGCCTTACTGGGAAAACGAGAGTTTTACCATACGGCAATGGCTTGGTTCATTGAAACGTACCTACGAAGAATCTAAATCGGACGGCATCAGTTTGTACCTTCATCTGCCTTTTTGTGAGAGTCTGTGCACGTACTGTGGTTGCAATACGCGCATTACTAAAAACCATGGTGTTGAGCTACCTTATATCAATGCCCTGATAAAAGAATGGGAAATGTACTGCTCAGTTTTAGGCGAAAAGCCGAAGATTAAAGAACTACATCTTGGTGGTGGGACGCCAACGTTCTTTAGTCCGCAAAACCTGGAACGAATACTCGCTGCTATACTAGGCGAACAGGTAGGAACTGCTTCCTGCTCTTTTGAAGGACATCCTGATAATACCACATTGGAACACCTGCAAACATTACGCAGACTCGGCTTTAAACGGCTTAGTTTGGGAATTCAGGATTTTGATCCGAAAGTGCAAATGATGATCAACCGATTTCAAACACCAGAGCAAGTTTTCAGAATTACCACCGCGGCACGAACACTTGGCTATGAGTCGGTAAATTTTGACTTGATATACGGGTTGCCCGGACAAACAATTTCTGGTTTGACACATACCCTGCGTGAGGTAGTTGACATGCTGCCGGAACGTATTGCCTTTTACAGTTATGCCCATGTGCCCTGGATGAGACCCGGCCAACGTCATTACGCTGAAAAGGATATTCCGCAGGGAGATGAAAAGTTTGCGCTATACAGAACAGGAAGGAATCTTTTAATAGATGCCGGCTACCAGGAAATTGGCATGGATCATTTTGCTTTGAAGAAAGATAGTCTCTACCTGGCAAGCAAAAATGAATTGCTACATAGAAACTTTATGGGTTACACAGATAGTCATACCAGCATTTTGATCGGACTGGGTGTTTCTTCGATCAGCGATTGCAAAACTGCGTTTGCGCAGAACAGCAAAACAGTAGAGGATTACCTGGAACAAATAGGATGGGGGATGTTAGCGGTGGATAAAGGTCATATGCTTACCGGTAACGACCTATACGTTCGTGAACATATTTTAAACCTGATGTGTAAAGGCGCAACCAAATTTGGGGCTGAGATTCCAGAAGTTATTAAGATGCGGCTAAGGCCCATGGTGCAAGATCAACTTGTGGAAGTTGGAGAAAGAGAGGTACGGGTATCCAAATCAGGTAAATCATTTTTACGAAATGTATGCCTTGCATTCGACGAGCGCTTATGGCAAAGCAAGCCGGAGACCAGTTTATTTAGCAGTACTGTTTAAACGAAAAATTATGGAATCTACACAACTTATAGACGCGGGTTTGTGTTACCACTGCGGAGATGAAATTACAGGACAGCGACTGACTTTTAACGATAAGCAGTTTTGTTGTGCAGGTTGTAGGGGTGTTTATCAAATTTTATCGGCCAATAACCTCTGCGATTATTACGTCTACAACGATTCACCCGGGAAGCGACTCAATGAAAGTAACCATTATGAATATCTGGATGAACCAAGTATTATAAGCCAACTTGTAGATTATCAGGATGAAAAGAGCACAATTGTGAACTTTTATATTCCAGCTATCCATTGCAGTTCTTGCATCTGGTTACTGGAACATTTGTATAAGATAAACCCGGCAATCTTTAGTTCGCGAATAGATTTTCTGAAAAAACAGATCAGCATTAGTTTTAAGCATCCGCAGGTAAGTTTGCGGACCGTGGTAGAAATACTGGTGCAAATTGGTTATGAGCCATCCATCAATTTGCAGGATGTAGTAAAGGAAAATAGCAATTCGGTGAATAAAAGCCTGATCCTTAAAATCGCAATTGCAGGCTTTTGCATGGGGAATGTGATGTTGTTTAGCTTTCCAGAATATTTTGGATTATCTGGTTTTGAGCAAAAGTTTCAATCGCTTTTTGGTTGGCTTAACCTGGCATTTAGTATTCCGGTAGTATTTTACTGTGCGAGGGATTATTTTATTTCAGCTATAACAAGCTTGAAGCACAGGCATGTTAACCTGGATGCACCATTGGCATTGATCATTGCCGTGCTATTTTTGAGAACAACTTTTTCTTTGCTGATTGGTGGAGGCCCGGGCTTTGCCGATACCCTTACGGGTTTGGTGTTTTTATTACTTATGGGTAAGTGGGTAAAACAGCGGACTTACCATCATATTTCTTTCGACAGAGATTACCGCTCCTATTTTCCTATCGCGGTTACCACCATTCAAGAAGGTGTTGAAAAACCAAAAGCCATCAATGAACTTGCTATTGGTGATCGTTTGTGGATAAGGAACGGTGAACTGGTGCCTGCCGATGCGATATTGATGAGAGGAGATGCCTGGCTTGACATGAGTTTCGTGACTGGTGAAACATCACCACAGCATAAAGTACTGGGAGAATTGATTTACGCAGGTGGCAAACAGGTAGGTGAGGGGATAGAATTGGAAGTGGTAAAAAAGCCATCTCAAAGTTACCTCACCAGCTTATGGAATAAGGAGCATTACCGCTCATCTATAAAACAGAATTTTAATGACAGCATCGCTAAATACTTCAGTGTAGCAGTTTTTGTGATAGCTTTTAGCGCGATGGGCTACTGGTATTATTATGGCAATTCTGTAAAAGCATGGGCAGCTTTCACCGCGGTGATTATAGTGGCCTGTCCCTGCGTACTTGCGTTAAGCACGCCATTTACATTATCTGCCATCCTTGCTGTATTCGATAAAAAAGGTTTTTATGTAAAGAATACAGACGCTGTAGAAACCCTGGCCGGATGTGACTCTATTGTATTCGATAAAACAGGTACACTGACGACTACAGAACATGCAAGTGTTTCTTTTACCGGTCAGCTAAGTGATGAGGAGCGGGCTATGGTGGCTTCACTTTTAAACCATTCCTCGCACCCCCTAAGCAGGCAGATTTTGCGCGGTTTAGCAGGGCAAACGCATTATGATCTTTTAGCTTTTAAAGAAATACCAGGGAAAGGACTAAGTGCGGTAATCAATGATAAAAGGGTAGTGGCCGGTAACCAGTGGCAACTACCTCCAGGTTCAAAACCTCATCAACCTGGTGGCGTACACATTGTAATAGACGGAATTTACAAAGGCACCTTTATAGTAGAACAGCAATGGCGGCCAAAACTGCTGACACTAATTACCCGTTTGGAAAGCAAGTTCAAATTGAAGGTGCTTTCTGGCGATACCAACAAAGATGCACAGGCACTGCATGGGTATTTTCCTCCAAGAGTAAAAATTGCCTTTGAACAAAGTCCACATCAAAAACTGGATGCCATAATTTCTCAGCAGGAAGAGGGAGAACGAGTAATGATGATTGGCGATGGTTTAAATGATTCCGGGGCTTTAAAGCAGAGTGATTTCGGCATTGCGGTGACAGACAATATCAACAATTTTACTCCAGGTTGCGATGCGATTTTAAAAGGGGATTCGCTTCATTATCTTCCAGATTTTTACCAGTTGAGTAAGGATGGCTTAAAGATTATTAAGATCAGTTTTGCTATTGCCGTTGCCTACAATTGTATAGGGTTATATTTTGCGGTGCAAGGCACACTGTACCCGCTGGTGGCTGCCATTCTGATGCCCCTGAGTACCATTACCATTATAAGTTTTACTACAATAGCTACCAGGTTTTTTGCACGTAAAAATAACTTACTATGAACATCCTTTATTTTCTAGTGGGCTGCAGCGTGCTGATGGCCGTTATTTTTTTATGCGCGTTTATTTGGTCGCTCAAAAATGGGCAGCAGGACGATATGGTTACTCCAGGAATCAGGGTATTGTTTGATGATAAGCCTGAAGAGCCCATGAAGGATGTGTCTGAAGACGATTTGTGACACAAATCATTTTTTCAACTAACCATTGTCATCTGTAGGGAAAGCGCTGCTGGATACTTTTGATCCATTACGAAACCAACAACTTCTATTTCTTATGCAGTTAGAAAAATTTACTTACGATAACAAGATTGTTCGAAATTTTGGATTGGCTACCATTATTTGGGGCATCATCGGGATGACAGTAGGCTTGCTTGTCGCCATGCAATTGTTTAAGCCGGCAATGAACCTGGGTAACCAGTATACCACATTTGGCCGGATCAGGCCACTGCACACAAATGCTGTAATATTTGCCTTTGTAGGGAATGCCATATTTATGGGTGTTTATTATTCATTGCAACGGCTGCTAAAAGCCAGGATGTTTAGTGATTTACTAAGCAAAATACATTTCTGGGGATGGCAGCTGATTATTGTTTCGGCGGTAATTACCCTTCCATTAGGACTGACAACATCACATGAATATGCTGAACTAGAATGGCCGATAGATATTGCAATAACGCTGATCTGGGTGGTGTTTGGTGTAAATATGTTTGGTACTATATTTAAACGGCGGGAAAGGCATTTGTATGTAGCCATCTGGTTTTACATTGCCACGTTTGTAACTATTGCTGTTTTGCATATTGTTAACTCCTTTGAGTTGCCGATTTCATTTTTTAAGAGCTATTATGTTTATGCCGGGGTGCAAGATGCATTGGTACAATGGTGGTACGGCCATAATGCAGTCGCATTTTTCCTTACTACACCATACCTGGGTATGATGTATTACTTTTTGCCAAAAATGGCCGGCAGACCGGTATATTCTTATAAACTAAGTATACTGCATTTTTGGTCGCTCATTTTCATCTACATCTGGGCTGGGCCACATCATTTGTTGTATACATCATTACCCGGTTGGGCACAATCACTGGGGGTTGCTTTTTCCATCATGCTGATAGCACCAAGCTGGGGCGGTATGATAAATGGGTTGTTGACATTGAGAGGTGCATGGGATAAAGTAAGAGAAGATGTGACGTTGAAATTCATGGTAGTTGCTTTAACTGCCTATGGTATGGCCACATTTGAAGGTCCGCTGTTATCATTGAAACGAATTAATGGTGTTGCGCATTTTACCGACTGGATTGTGGCGCACGTGCATGTGGGGGCTCTAGGCTGGAACGGATTTTTAACTTTTGGTATCCTATACTGGATTATACCGAGAATATACAACACCACATTGTATTCTAAAAAAATGGCCGGCTTCCATTTCTGGATTGGCACCCTGGGCATCCTTTTCTACGCAGTACCAATGTACTGGGCAGGATTTACGCAAGGATTGATGTGGAAAGAGTTTACCGCAGAAGGGTTGCTTAAGTACCCTAACTTTTTGTCAACTACTTTACAAATCATCCCAATGCATGTTATACGTGCCATTGGAGGAGCGTTATACCTGACTGGCGTAATTGTGATGACCGTTAACCTAGGTAAAACCATGCTGCGGGCAAAACTGGTTGCCAATGAGGCTGCCGAAGCGATGCCATTAGAAGAGGTTTTAGTAGAAGACGCATCTGATAGAAAGTGGCACAGAAGCCTGGAGCGCAAGCCAATTAAATTTATGGTATTGGCCTTGATTGTTATCCTGATTGGAGGAATGGTTGAAATGATGCCAACGTTTACCATACAATCGAACGTGCCTACCATTAGCAGTGTTAAACCCTATTCGGCTTTGGAACTACAAGGCAGGGATTTATACATCCGCGAAGGCTGTGTAAACTGTCACTCACAGACTGTAAGGCCTTTCCGTTCGGAAACGGAACGCTATGGAGAATATAGCAAGGCGGGAGAGTTTGTGTACGACCATCCATTTTTATGGGGAAGTAAGCGAACAGGTCCGGATTTGCACCGCGTTGGAGGAAAATACAGTAATGCATGGCACTACAACCACTTGCTGGATCCTACTTCTATGTCGCCAGGCAGTATCATGCCTTCCTATGAATGGCTGATTAGTCAGACATTAGACGTGACCACAACACCAGCTAAAATAAGGGCTATGCAGACATTAGGTGTGCCATATGATTCTGGTTATGATAAACAGGCCAACACGGATCTGCAGAAACAGGCATCGCTTATAGCGAAAGACTTAGGGCAAAATAACATAAAGGTTGCTGGCGATAAAGAGATCATTGCAATTATTGCCTACCTGCAGCGACTTGGAACAGATATCAAAGCACATACAACCACCATACCTTCAAACCAATAATCATGTTTAATCAAATCAAAGACCTGGCCGGGGGAGAACTTTACCTCATCACCTCATTACTGTTATTTATGGTGTTTTTCATCATCGTAGGCATATACCTGCTCAAATTGAGCAAGACTCACGTAACCGAAATGAGCAATTTGCCAATTGAAGATCAAGATGCTGAAGGATATGAAAGAGGTTAACGTGATCGGCTTCAGCGCTACAGATCTATTGATCTTAGCCCTGTTTATTTTTGCGGTGCTTATTCTTATTGCAACCCTGGTGCTGGTGAATGCACTTAAGGTAATGCTAAAGGAGCGGATAAATCCTACACCATCTATTAAGTATGTTGCGCCTGAACCGCTTGACTATGAAGTGTGGCTGGCAACAGAAAAGCAAAAGCCGAGTATCTGGACCAAGCTGCTAAGCCTTAAGCCGATAGAGGAGGAGGAAAGCTTGGTAATTCCACACGCCTATGATGGAATACATGAGTTGAATAATCCTGTACCGAGATGGTTTAGTGTGCTTTTTTATGGGACTATCATTTTTGCCGCTTGCTATCTCTACTATTACCATATTGGAGATGGGCCAAGGCAAGATCAGGAATATTTGACGGAGATAGAGAAGGCTGCGGAAGACAAAAAGGCTTTTCTGGCCATGGCAGCAGAGAATTTTGATGAGAATACCGTTAAACGCGACCCCGGACTAATTGCTGCGGGGAAAGGAATTTTTGCAGGAAATTGTGTGGCATGCCATGGAGATAATGGACAAGGTATGGTTGGGCCTAATTTGACTGATGAATTTTGGTTACATGGCGGGACGGTGAACGAGATATTTAAAACGGTAAAGTATGGAGTTCCTGAAAAGGGGATGATGAGCTGGGAGAAAAACCTGAGCGCCAAGAATATTGCCGAGGTAGTTAATTACATCCTTTCGCTACAGGGTACGAATCCTGCAAATGCAAAGGCGGCACAGGGTGAAAAGTTTGAGGTGAAAAATGCGACGGATTCTGTGAGAAATGAAAGCACTGACAAAGGCCAATAAAGCTGAGGGTAGGCAATTTCTTTACCCTAAAAAGCCCTCAGGTAAATTATATACTTACCGGAAGTGGGTAAGCTATATATTGCTTACAGGTTTGTTCTCTTTTCCTTTTTTGAAATTGAACGGAGAGCAACTGGTTTTGTTGAACTTCCTGGAGCGTAAGTTTGTGTTTTTCGGTGTGATATTTACCCCGCAGGATTTTTACCTGTTTGCGCTGGCGATGCTGATCTTTATCATCTTCATTGTATGCTTTACGGTGGTGCTGGGAAGGTTGTGGTGCGGCTGGGCTTGTCCGCAGACTATCTTTATGGAAATGGTTTTCAGAAGGATAGAGTACTGGATAGAGGGAGATTCTAATCAACAAAAGAAACTTGATGCGCAGCCATGGACAACAGAGAAGATTTTAAAGAAAGGCAGCAAACATTTTCTGTTTGTTCTGATTTCCTTTTGTATTGCCAACACTTTTTTAGCTTACCTGATAGGTTCTGATGTGTTGTTTAGGATCATATTAGAACCGATAGGACAGCATGTATCTGGCTTTCTTTCTATCTGGTTATTTACTGGTTTGTTTTATGGTGTTTTCGCCTATGTGCGGGAAGTGGTATGCACGGTGATTTGTCCGTATGGGAGATTGCAGGGCGTATTGCTGGATAACCAAAGTCTGATTGTAGCTTATGACGAAAAACGGGGAGAACCAAGAGGACATCTGCAAAAGAATGTTGTTGGTGTAGTTGAAAAGGGAGATTGCATCGATTGTGGTTTATGCGTGCAGGTTTGCCCGACAGGTATCGATATCCGCGAAGGCACACAACTAGAATGCGTTAACTGTACTGCCTGCATTGACAGCTGCAATGAAGTAATGTTGAAAATCCATAAACCGTTAAATCTGATAGGTTTTTATAACCAGGACTACATCGCTGCGCAAAAGCCATTTAGATTGGGATTAAAAGCCTATGGGTATGCTGCGGTACTTTTTGCTGTGATGATGGTATTTTCCGGATTGATTTACAAACGACAGGATGTTGAGACGACTGTATTGCGCGCAAGCGGCACACTGTATCAGTTGAGGGCGAATGGAACGGTTAGCAATTTGTATAATGCAGAGTTGATTAACAAAACCAATAGGCCGATTACGTTTACACTAAAATCAGCCAATCCCGCTGATCAAATACAGTTTATCCAGGCACCGCTGATATTGCCAAAGGAAGGTACCACGCACCTGACCTTCTTCCTGATCAAAAAGAAGAAAGACATAACAGTTTATAAATCTGATGTTGCTTTTCAGGTAGTTGCTGATGGCCAAGTAATCAGTACCAGCACCACGTCGTTCTTTTCGCAGCCGTGACTATTTGTAAAGAGCACTATTGAAATAAATGTTTACGATCTAAATTGAAAATATGAACTGGGGAACAAAAGTAGTTTTAGGCATGATCGCTTTCATGCTTTTTATAGTGGGAATGGTATTGTATATGTTTAGTGTGCACGGTAATGATGCACTTGTAGATGAAGATTATTATGAAAAGGGAATAAATTATAATCAGGAGTTCAATGCAAGGCAAAACATGCTCAACGAAAATGCCGTGCCCAAAGTTGAGCTTACTGACAAGCAGCTTCGCATCCAATTGAAAGATAGCGCCAGCTATGAGCTAAAGCTTATGCGGCCCAGTACAGTGAAAGACGATATCAGGGATTCAGGTTCAACAGTAAGTGATGCCAATCTTATTATCTTAAGTACAGCAAATATGCATAAGGGGTTGTGGTTTTTGGAATTGAAATGGAGATCTGGCGACAAAGATTACCTGTTTAAAAAGAACATCACGTTATGAGCAATTATTATTTGGCTTTTTTGCTTGGGTTGATTAGCAGTTTGCATTGTGCAGTAATGTGCGGACCTTTAATGCTGAGTTTGCCATTACAGAAAAAAGACCATTTAAATAATGTGTTGCAGTTGCTGCTGTATCAGTTTGGGAGGATACTTGTTTACACCATTTTTGGAATACTGGCGGGCTTAATAGGCAGTAGTATTACCTTATTGTCCAGTCAGCAAACTTTAAGTTTAATTGTAGGTATTCTACTACTGGTGTTTACAATCATTGTTTTTTCTGGTAAATATATCCGTGCTTTTACAACCTTTCAAAATAGAATTATCTCGCCCATCAGCAAATTGATGGGTAAAGTATATGGTCTGTCTTTTTGGGGATTCTTTGCCGGAATGCTGAATGGCCTGATTCCATGCGGAATGATCTATCTGGCATTGGCCGCTGCGTTAAACTCCACAGACATCTTATCGGCCGGAAAATTTATGTTTCTTTTTGGGTTAGGTACTACACCATTGATGCTTTTCATTTCAGTAGGGGGCATTTATTTACGGAGGTATATCCATTTCAATTCAAAAAAGATGATACCCTGGTTTATGCTGTTTCTAGGGTTATTATTTGTATTAAGAAGTGCCAATTTTGGTATTCCCTTCTTATCGCCAACCAGTCATTTGCATGGAAAACAGCCTGTTGCAGAGTGTAAGTGATCCTTTTGGGCATAACTGATTAGGATCAGTTTTTAACCTATTGGAAGTCATTAATTTAACCTTGACTTGCTGATACATTTGATCAACAATTAGAAAGATCATCATGAAAATCAGCAACGTTTCCCAAAAGATTTGTAAGCGACTTAGCCTAATGGCAATAGTCTTATTACTTACTTCTCCAGTGCTTTTAGCACAATCCGCATATCACCTGGCTTCAGGGAAAGATAATAACATTAAAGTCCTCGGAAAATCTAATGTGCACGACTGGACTATGACATCTACCACAGCAGAAAGTCAGGGTACATTTAAGTTTAACAGTAAAAATGAGCTAACTGACTTGACGACCTTAAAGTTTTCAGTTCTGGCGAAAAGTCTAAAAAGTGGTAAATCTTCCATGGATGGCCGTACCTACAAGAGTTTGAAAGCCGATCAGTTTGCTACAATTAGTTATCAGCTTAGTTCAGCCACGGTTACAATGGTACAGGCTAATAAATACCAAATTTTAACCAAAGGGGTTTTGACCATTGCCGGAAAATCACAGCCAATAGAGATGAAGGTGAGCGCATTGGTTAATGCCGATCGTTCCATCAGTTGCCATGGTTCAAAACCACTTTTGCTTACCGATTATGGCATTGAGCCGCCAAGTTTTATGCTGGGTGCGATGAAAGTAGGGAATGCACTTACAGTAGAATTTGTACTTGATTACATCAATTAAATATCACAAAAATACTAATATATAAAGATCATGAATGCTAAACTTACCCCCGTCAAACTTATAGCGACAGTTCTATTTTCGCTCAGTTTATTTGCAGTCAATACTTATGCACAAGTTTCAAACTTGCGACCTTACGATAAATCTGGTATCAATGTATTCGAATCTCCAAGAGATACAAATGCCATTTTTGAAGGGTTGAAGGTTCAATTTGGTGCAGGTTTTACCCAATCGTTTCAGGGCTTAAAGCATGAAAATGCTACTGGAGGACTTTATAAAATTAGTCCTGGATTTAATACTGCCAATGCCAACCTATTTATGGATGTGCAATTATCAGACGGCATCAGGCTAAACTTAACCAGCTACCTCTCTTCTCGTCACCACAACGAAACATGGGTAAAAGGAGGATATATTCAATTTGATAAACTTCCGTTTAAAGGACAGGTTTGGGATGATATCATGTCGGTAACTACTATCAAGATTGGTCACATGGAAATCAACTATGGCGACCAGCATTTTAGAAGATCAGATGGCGGACAAACATTGTACAATCCGTTTGTAGAAAATTATATAATGGACGCTTTCACGACAGAAATAGGTGGTGAAGTGTTGGTAAGAAAAAATGGACTGTTTGGGCTGGTCGGCGTTTCGAACGGAATGATTAAAGGAAATATTGACAGTTTGATTGCAACAGCACAAGATGACAATATTCATAAATCACCAGCTATTTATTTAAAAGGAGGGTTTGACAAACAAATCAACGAGGATTTGCGCGTTCGTTTCGCTGCTTCAGTATATAGTAACAGTAGTTCTGGCGGACAGACCTTATATGGTGGCGACCGTACTGGCTCAAACTACTTTATGGTATTGGAAAAACTGGGAGGAACGACATCTGCCAATGCTTTCTCCGGAAGATTCAATCCAGGCTTTAGTAAAAAAGTAAACGCACTTCAATTGAATGCTTTCGTGAAACTACAGGGATTGGAATTATTTGGAACCTATGAGAATTCTAAAGGCAGATCTAAATTTGAGACAGATGAACGAGGTGCGGAGCAAATCGCGATCGATGGAGTTTACAGGTTTGGAGCAACCGAGAATTTCTTTCTAGGTGCGAAGTACAATGTGGTTACTGCAGCATTAGCTAACATAGCTGCTGTGGGTACAGTGCCTGCTACTATCTATACTGGCGATGTAACTATTAACCGTACCGCTTTCGCTGCCGGATGGTTTATGACGAAGAACATCTTGTTAAAAGGAGAATATGTTACACAACGATACAAGGATTTCCCTTTAGCAGATTACCGTAGTGGTGGGAAGTTTAATGGCTATGTGATTCAAGCTGTTGTTGGATTTTAAGATTTAAACTTTAAGCAGCACAGTTTAGGCTGTGCTGTTTTTTTATTCCCTCTACTTATGTTATTTAAAACAATTACATCATTATTATTCTCATGTCTGGTTGTGAGTTTTGGGCAGCCAGTGTTCGATAAAAAACCAGCGACAACCAACTGGGTGATTTGTGAGAGCAGCAGCCTTGTGGTAAATGGTAGCACCAACATTAATAAATTTTCATGCGCTGTAGCTAGCTACCCTAAGCCTGATACAATTAATGTTGTGCAAGATAAGGCGACTAAGAAAATTTGTTTAACCGGTTCGATGAATATTGCAGTTGCAGGTTTTGACTGCAAGAATAGGATAATGACCAAGGAACTTAGGAAGACATTGAAAGAAGCGCAATATCCAGAGATACAGATTTCCTTCATATCATTAAATACATTACCCAATCTGGGTAGAAATCCAACAGATCTGAAAGGGACTGTGGCCATCCAAATTGCGGGTGTTAAGAAGAGGTTTGAAATCAATTACACGATGTCTTTGGCTGAAAACGGAGAAATTAACCTTTCAGCTCAGCGGGATGTTAACTTCTCGGACTTCAACCTCACTCCACCAAGAAAGATGGGGAGATTGGTGCAGGCAAAAGATAAACTCAGCGTTGCGCTGAGTTTAAGAATGAAGGTAATATAAAATGTTTTTAAGGAGTTATTTAGCAGCCGGATACCAGTTACGCAATCTTACTTCAATATTTTTATCACCAGTGTTTACAATAGTTTTAAAATTATTGGTGTCTTGTCCGCGGTAATGGTATGGGTATACCACTTTAGGTTTGAAAGCGAGTACACCTGAAGCTGCAGCATTGACATCCATTGTATAAGGGAGGTTCATGCACACAAATGCAAAGTCAATATTCTTTAAAGCGCGCATATCAGGGGTATCTGCAGTATCACCAGAAATGTAAAATGTTTTACCGCCTATAGTCAGGATGTAACCGTTCCCTCTTCCTTTAGTATGCATTGCAGCGTTAGCAGCGCCAGGCAGGTTGTACATTGGCACGGCAGCTATAGAAATTCCTTCTATTTTTTTGGCTTCACCGTTGTTTAATATGGCAACTTTTTGTTTATTAATGCTTGCAGGGAGTTTATCGGCAACAGCTTGCGGTACTACCAAGGTTGCCTTAGCACTGATTACTGCTTCCAGTGTTTTTGGGTCAAAATGATCGCCATGAATATCAGTGATCAAAATAATATCCGCTGGGGCAAGGCCTTTGAAAGCTTCAGCACCACCAGTGGGATCAATGTAGATGTTTAGTTTCTGGTAAGACAGTACCAGAGTTGCATGGGTTATAGGTTGGATAGCCACTTGTCCACCTTTCACTTTCTCATGATCGGCAGGTATAAGTTGTGCCTTTGCATATGATAAGCCTGTGGATAACAATAGAATAAGTGCGAATTTCAGTTTCATAATAAGTTGTTTTGTTTAGTTATTTGCGTTTTCAAGGATGTAGATATATCCACCATTTTGATAGAAACTTAATTCAATCCAAACAACGACTTTATCTGTTCTGATGATGTACGTATTTACATGATTAAGCGTATAATCATTGGCACCAACGATGGTGTAAGCATGATCTCCTTCATCTTCCAGGCGCTTTTTACCAATTTTCTCTATTTGACCAGGTAGTAATTTGGATGAGATTTGTACACCGCCTAATCCTTTGATGGTTTTGGTGTACTCTCGTTCTACAATTTGTGCGTTAAAAGGGGCTTCACTTTCCTGTATCTTATAAATATTGGTGCTGTAGGTTTTTCCTTCTGCTGCTATTAGTTTTCCATCAACGGGGAAATGCACTGTTTTGAGATCGCTCTTGGTGATGTCGTTGTATTTATAATCCTTGGGTGCGTCTAAATAAGGAAAGCTTCCGATGTCTTTTTTTGTTACCGGTATGGTATTTACATTAAAGACTACTTTGGTAGTATCGCTCGTCATCCCGTCTTTACCTGTTGCAGAGCCAGCTTCTTCATTTTTAATAACGTTGCTGTCTACAGGCGTAGTGTTGACAGGCTTTTTCTCGTTGCTGCAAGCAGACATCAGAGCTGTGACGATTAATGCACTGCATATAGTCGCCAGGAAAGTTGGTTTATAGGTCATTGCTGCGTTATTTGAATTATGATTTTAAATATCCAATAAGCACAATTCGCGCCAAAACCTATAAACTAAATGAAATGATAAAGGAACACTACATTTCCGGTATAAGCAGGTTTAACCTGATCTTTAATGCTTAAGGTAGCGCCAATAGTCACTTTGGTAACACCCCTTAAGTTAACTATAGCATGTAATTTCGCTTTAAGCTGCACCTGATCGTTAACCATAACTGCTTGTCCGAATTTGAAATCTTCAATGCCGTAATTGATTTCCATTTTAATGTTACGGACATCGGCGATCTGTTTCCATAAATATGGGATTAATGATAAGGTTAAATAACCGTGGGCGATAGTGCTTTTGAACGGGCCTTCATTTTTTGCTTTTTCTTCATCAACATGAATCCATTGATGGTCTAACGTGGCATCTGCAAACTGATTGATCTGGTTTTGATCTATTGTATGCCATTGAGATACACCAATTTCTTTACCTAAATGAGATGCGTATTCATCGTAGTTATTAATAATAATCATATTAGTCTAGCTGTAAAAGGTTCCGGTTATTTAACAATTTCCAATCCAAAGTTAAAAGTATATCGCGATTGTGGCGAAAACCAGCCAATAAATTTTAATTTGGTAATGTGGTTAAACGATTGCCATATTAGCAGAACTATGATTGAACAAAAAAAACCTACAGTTTATTGTTTTGGAGAAGTCCTTTGGGACATCTTTCCTACGGGTGCCAGAGCCGGTGGTGCGCCATTCAATGTGGCTTATAACCTGATGCGGATGGGCGTTAATTCCAGAATGATTAGTCGGGTAGGAGAGGATGACCTGGGCAATGTGCTGCTCAATAAGGTAGCAGGCTGGAATATCCCGATAGCTGATATTCAAAGGGATAGCAATTATGCTACGGGAACAGTTTTGGCAACTATAGATGAGCATAACGAGGCCCATTACGATATTATAGCACCGGTAGCCTGGGATTATATTGAATTTAGGGAGGACTACCGGGAAAAGATTGCACATGCAGATGCTTTTGTATTCGGTAGCCTTGTAGCAAGAAATGAGGTGTCTCGTAATACTTTGTTTGAATTGCTGGAACTGGCAAAATATAAAGTGTTTGATGTAAACATTCGTATGCCATTCTTTTCACTACCTGTTGCAAAAGACCTGCTGGCCGTTTCCGATATGGTGAAAATGAATAAGGCTGAACTCAAAGACATATTAGATTTCCTGGGTAAGGAATATACATATGAGCAAGATGGAGTAAATTTTGTTCAGGATCAGTTTAATATTACTGAGGTTATAATATCTAAAGGAAGTAAGGGCGCTTCATATTACATTAACGACGAGCACTATGAACTACCAGCTGTACAAGTTACAGTTCAGGATACTGTTGGCAGTGGAGATTCTTTTTTAGCAGGCTTCTTATCCAAAAAGCTTTTTGGAGGTTCAGCAGAACAGGCAATTAAACAGGCCGGAGCTTTAGGTGCGTTTATTACATCAAAAGAAGGCGCGTGTCCGGATTATTCTATGAAAGATTTTGAGCAGTTTTGCATTGAAAAAGGTGTGCTGCCCGATAATTCTTAATCAATATTATGAACGTAAAATTTGGAGCATCACTGCTATCCTGGATTCCACCGATGTGGACACCAGAAGGCGGGCGTTATGCCATTGAAAAAACCGCACAGACTGGCTTTGACCTCATCGAGATTCTCTTACCTAATAGCATGAATTTCGATGCGAAAACCGTCAAAGCGCAATTGAGACAGTTAGGTCTGGGTGTTGTATGTTCATTGAACTTACCGAAAGAAGCCCACATCCCTGCTTTCCCAAATGAGGCTGTGATTTTAATGAAGAAGGCTTTAGATAAAACTGCCGAACTGGATACGGATCTTTTAGCAGGAGTGTTGCACTCAGGTATTGGCTGTTTTTCAGGAAATCCGGTTACGGAAGAAGAAAAAGAAAAAGTAACAGACGTGTGGGGACAAGCTGCTGCCTACGCAGATAAATTAGGAATTACAATTGCGATAGAGCCAATAAACCGCTACGAAAGTTATGTATGCAACACTGCTGCTAACGTACTGGAGCTTATTGGCAGGACAGGTGCGAAAAACCTTGCGCTGCATTTGGATACATTCCATATGAATATTGAGGAAGATAACTTTTACGATCCCATTATCGCTTCAGGTAAACTGCTAAAACACCTGCACATTACCGAAAGCAATAGGGGAATGCCTGGAGAAGGTACCGTTAACTGGGATGAACTTTTTAAGGGCCTTAAAGACATTCAGTTTGAAGGCAATTTAGTGTTGGAAAATTTCTCATCTGCCGTACCCGGAATGCAGCAAGCTGTATCGTTATGGCAAACATCGCCACATGATGCAGAATCATTGGCGACTGGCAGCCTAAAATTTCTTAAGGAACAAGTTTTTTCATAGCTGTATCATATTCATCCAGGCATGTTGAAAGCGGCTTCCCCTTGGTGTGCACGCAATCACAGAAGCTTTCCGCTGCTATTGGGTTTTTACTACCTTTAAACTGGCCAGCACAATCTTTTAAGGTATTTCGCGGCATTAGATCATAAAGGTTTACCACTGTGAAACCTACACCAATAACAATCAGGAATACAATAGAAAAAAATGCCAACGGAAATTTATTGCTTACACTATTTGGTTTAGGTAAAGATGCCTGATTGAAAGGAAGTACGAATTTAAGCTTTTCATAGTCCCAGCAAATCAGATATAGGTTCGATATTACCATTAGTGGTGAGGTGAGCAATGATCCTTCAAACCGTACAGAGAAAGACAGCAGGCAAATGTTTAAAATTATCGGGAAATAGATTAATGCGCCAAGAAGTGCAGTTCGTGGAATAAGCAGTAGAACTGCAGCAAGTATTTGTGCAACACCGATAATGGTATAGTAATATCCGGTTTCAAAGAGGGCCTGAAGAAAATGGCCCATTGGCTGCTTGTTATGAAGATCAGTAAATCGTTCGCCGATGATCTTTACATATCCGGCAGGTAAGAAACCAGCTGCAAGCGCTATACGGTTAAATACCGTAAAATAGCGCATCCAGCGGTTTGACTTGATTCCAGCATGTAGCGTGTCTAATTTTGTAGAAATATTCATCACACTAGTCCCATAAGGTGCCGGCTAAACCCAACACGATGCCCATCCATAATCCGATAATAAATACTAAGATGCTGACTATATTGGCCAGGACTTTTTTCCAGCCACCTTCAACACGAAGGTGATCCATAAAGTAGTATACGAGTCCGCCCATGGCACCCGCAAATGGCGTAACTATTAATGGTCTGATTTTCCAGAAGGCACCCCATTCCGGCTTTCCTGAGCCTGCTGAAAAAAGAAACATTGAAATAACGGCAAGGCCGATGACTGCCCCAATGATCATTGGTTTTGCAGCTGTTGATGGATGAACTGTGTTGGTTTGTAAGTTGTCTGTTTGTTCCATGATTTCTATTTAGTAAAAGTACTTTGCGATACAAAGTTAAATAAAAGTACTTTGCATTTCAAAGTGTTTGATTAAATATTTTAAAATTTATTTTTATCTGCAGTGTCTATTAGGTTAGGTTAAATGCCTGGCAGCATTAAGCGATGGGAGATAGGTTGGCATCACTAAGACAATCACTGATATATTTTCAATAGCTTAGTCAATAAAAAAGGCCGCTTAAGCGGCCTTTTTTGGTTCATGCTTCCAGGTTTAGCTGGTAGTTTCGTCACTTGATCCGCCTAATCGGTTCCGATTCCGTTACCAATTGAAGTAGATGAAAGCGCCAGGTAATCATGACAATAAATTATGTTTAACATAGATAGATGTACAATGGGAACATGTGCCTGAAAAAATTGTTCAAAGTTTGATGATAATTCAAACAACTATTTGGAGTAGCCTCATAAAACCCTAATTGAATTGCCAGATTTAGCTAAACAACTTACGCATCAACGCTGTTAAGATGAATATCCACCCTGGTAAATTGAAATATATGATGCAAACACTTAACGACGAAACCATTAATGAATTGGCGGTCGACTGGTATTTTTTAAATATGCAAGTTAATAGTTCCGAATCGGTAACTGGCGATGACGTATTTAACGAATTAATTGAGGCAGGCCTAATGATGAAACAATATTTAAAAATTGGAAACTTTACGCTGGAGCAACCAATGAATGTATATGTTGAAGGCGATACTTATTTCGACATTTGGCTTGATAGTAATAACCAAATTCTCGCAAGCAGCCTTTATAATGAAGAGTACTAATTAGCTCAACCTGATTGATTTAAATTTTGGTTAATCATTTACTCATAATATTCAATACACCACCTCAATCCCTGCAAATACGTTGGCATTAGCCATGTATTCCTGCTATAAGTCTGGAACGTTCCCTCTATTTCTCATCAGTTTAAACTATATTGTAATTAGAGCTTTCAATTATGTATGCTCCTAAAACTATATGTTGGCATGAGTACAGGGTTTGTTAATATCTTTATAGAGCACTATTTTAAAATATTTGATTAGTGCATGCAACATTATAGAAATGACTGCGACTTGTACATAGAAACGGAATAGTAAAATAAGTAGACGCCCCGGAATTGCAGCTTAAAGAAAAGATTACTGACCAGGAATTGATTGAGATGTGCTTAAAAGGACATGACTCAGGGTATACTGGATTGTACAACAGATATGCCAGAGGAATATTTAATTCAATTAGTCGTATAGTTTCTCATAGTGCCGAAGCAGAAGACATCCTGCAGGACACCTTTTGCTTGATATTCGGCGACCCAATCAAACTCAAAGAAGTGGTTAGTTTTGAAGCATGGGTGAAGCGGATCGCAATCAACCGATCCATTTCGCACCTGCGGAGAAAGAAACTGGTTTTTGCCGATCTGGGTGAGATGGAGATAGCGGATGAAGCGCCACCTTCAGCCGCAGATGAGGAAATTTTTGACTGCAGGGTAGAGGATGTACGGAAAAGTATAGCTGAATTATCGCCGGGATATAAGACAATTTTAAATCTGTACCTGTTCGAAAACATGTCGCAGAAGGAGATAGGGGATCTCCTGGGCCTATCACACAGTACTGTGAGAACCCAGTACCACAGGGCAAAAAATAAGGTATTGTTATCACTAAAAGATAAAAGTTATTATGAATGATCCGATAAAAGATTTTGTGGAGCAGCACAGGGAGGAATTTGATCATCTCGAAGCGCCAAGGCTGAATTTAAATAAGCTCAAAGCGAACATTCATCCATTGCCGCAACAAAAGGTTAAGTTAAGCTCTGGTTTTCATAAGGGTATATGGATGGCTGCCGCATCTGTAATGATAGCTATCGCATTGGGCTGGCTTTTTTTCAACAGGGATTCTGACAGCAAGAATAAAGATGGATTGACTGCTCAATTACCTGCGGACAGGGTGAATAATACTCCCAAAACCAGCGATAAAGCTGATGCCCCCGTTTACAGTGACACTTTATCATCAGTAAGTAATCAAAGGCAGTTGAGCGTTGAAAACAAAAAACGTATTGCACAGCCCAAGGTTAGCAGTTTGGCAGCTAAAACAACTTCTCTTGCCAGTTTGCAAGACAGCAGTTCGGCAAGTTCAAGGCTGCTTGCCATATTAGAAATGGAGAAAGCCGGCAAGATAAACAATGCAAGCATGAACCGCCTTGCCGAAACCCTTAATAATGACGGCAATACAAACGTAAGGTTAGCGGCGCTAAGCCTAATGGAAAAATATAGTGATAACAGTTATGTTTCAGGCTTACTCATTAACTCGTTAACAAAACAAAGTGACCCTATGGTTCAGCTCGGATTAGTGAGTCTGCTTGGGAAAAAGAAAAATGTAAAGATCGACGACCAACTTCATGCCCTGGCGGGAAATCCGGATACTTTCGCTGCGGTAAGGGATGAGGCTTATAACATCTTGCTAAATCAAAACAAATTATAATTCAAGAATTTTAAAAATAAAGAAATATGAAAAAGCAACTTATCTTAGTGTTTGCACTTTTATCAATCGCTGTAACTGCCTCCGCCCAAAAGGAGTACAAACTGGCTAAAACTTCTGGTCACCTAATCCTGAACATCCCGGGCGCTATTGTTGAGGGCTACACCGGCAATGAAATTGTCTTTTCTTTACCAAAAGGGGAAAATGAAGAGGTAGATGAGCGGGCAAAAGGATTGAAAGTTATTAATGGTTCTGGTTTTACCGATAATACTGGCCTGGGATTGGATGTTTCTACAAAGGGCGATGAAATTACAGTGAATTCTGTGAGTAAAAATTCATCATTCTTTTACAACTCTGGCAATAGCTTGGTTACGATTAAAGTGCCTCAAGACATAAAGGTATCTTTTGTTAACTCAAGCGTAAGCAGTCAGTCTGATGTTGTTTTCAAAAACTTAAAGAATGAGTTGGAGGTTTCAACGAGTTACAATAAGATTAAGCTGGAAAACAATACCGGACCTATGAACGTAAAATCTTTGCATGGATCAATTGACGCTATATTTTCCGGCGAGATGAAAGGGCCCGTTTCTATTGTATCTGTGTATGGCTATGTAGACGTTGCGCTTCCAGTAAATACAAAGGCAAATGTTGAGCTGAGCACCAACTACGGTAAGCTTTATGCAGCTGACGGACTTAAAATTGCTATTGAAAAGCAAACTGAGGAAAAGAAAGACTCGAACTCACCAGCTAAGATTTCTGGATCTGGCGCGAATGCTACGGCACAAGCTTTGGCACCGACGAAAGCCCGCTCAATTAGCATTACCGGCAATACCAGCGCAGGTACCAATGTTGTATACACCAACAAATCTGGAGATGATACGGACATTGTAATTGCGACAGGATTTACCGGACGTAGCGGTTCATCAGACACTATTAAAGGTAAGTTGAATGGTGGTGGTACTACTTTGATTCTCAAATCAAACTACAAAAACGTCTATTTAAGAGAGAAATAGATTTTCCTTAGTAGCCTCTGTAGAAACTTTTAGAATTGTAATTATGACCTGCGAGATCACAGGTCATGATTTACCCGTCCGATCCAAAATGCACTTATGAAGATACCTTTACTATCAATATTTTTTATCCTTAGCTGTTATTCTGCATTAGCTCAAAAGGCAAGCATCACAGGAACGCTTTTAGACAGTGCCAATCATAAGAATAGCTTAAACTTTGCAACAGTATCCGTATTTAAAGGTAATGATACCACTTTGCACACCTATAAGCTTTCGGACGACAAAGGAGTTTTTAAAATCAACAATCTTGAACCTGGTATTAAATATCGTTTGGTAATTAATGCATGGATGTATACCATTGTAAGAAAAGATCTTGTTATAGATGCCTCACAAAGTAATGTTAGCCTTGGCAATATTTATCTTACAGAAAAGACGAATAACCTAAATGAAGTAGAAATCCTTTCTGAAAGACCACCCATTATAGTAAGGAAGGATACCATTGAATTCAATGCTGAATCATTCAAGACTTTGCCCAGTGCAGTGGTAGAAGATTTATTAAAAAAGCTACCCGGAGTATCGATTGATAGCGAAGGTGGAATTAAAGTAAATGGTAAAGCAGTTAGTAAGATTCTGGTTGATGGAAAGGAATTTTTTGGCGGCGATCAGCAAATTGCAAGCAAAAACTTACCTGCCAATATTATTGATAAGGTTCAGGTTTCGGACGATGTGGAAGCCAAACGCAGGGACCCTGATATTATAGCTGGTAATACGCCTCAAATTATTAATTTGAAACTAAAGAAAGCATTTAAAAGCGGTGCATTTGGTAAGATATATGCTGGAGCTGGTCCGAAGGATTTGTGGGAGAGTGGCGGGCTAATGAATTTTTTCAGAGATACAACACAGGTAAGTGTTTTAGCCTATGGCAACAATGTAAACAAACCCGGTTTCAACATAGGCGATATCATGCGCATCGGCGGATTTTCCCGTACAGGCGTAAATTCGATGATGATGAGTTCTGACGGTGGCTTTGCCTTAAATGGAATCTCTTTTGGGGGTGGATTGTCAGGTGGAATTCAACAGTCGGCAGGTGGCGGATTGAATTTTAATACATTAACTAAAAAGGGGACAAAGATAAATGCGAAGTACTTTCTTGGTTATTCAGACATTAATATCGATCAGCTAACCGATGTTGATCAGACATTAGGCAACAACAGACTGTATAGTAATACTGTGTCGCTTCAAACTAACCGTAACTATAGTCACAATTTCGGTGGCAAGATAGAAGTTAAAGTAGACAGCCTCACTACGTTGACATTTGAACCAAATGTATCAATAGGAATAACGAACAACCTTGGGGATTTGAATACTACTAGCTTTAACGTTAACCGGGAACTGTTAAATGATGGGAGTAATGCATCCAGATTAAAAGGGACCAACAAAGAATATAATTTGTCTTCCAACTTGTGGAAGGACTTCAAAAAAACTGGAAGATCTTTAAATGTGACGTTCAACATCGTCAAACGTGACAACTTGAACGATAACTTCAACATTACTGAAAGCAATTTTTATGATCCTATAAGCACTATTTTCTTTGATCAATGGCGAGATAATAATGTCAACAATTTTAATTTAAACCTCAATGCCAATTATAACGAGCCCATAACAAAATCCCTGAGCCTTAATCTCGCAAGCAACAGCAATTACCTGGATAATGAAAATGCGCTCTCTACATTCTTTAAAAATCCAAGTAACCAAGTCTATGATGTTCCGGTACCATCATTAACCGAAACTGTAAAACAAACTGGCTTTAAAACGAATAACAGGGTTAGCCTGAAATGGAAAGTAAACAGTAATTTAAACATACAGCCAGGCTTTGTTTTTAACACCATTAATCTTAATAATTCTTTTGATGTTGCAAATGGTTTTGATCAGCAATTTGTATTCTTTGCGCCCCAGCTAACCATAAAATATAAGATATTGAATTTCAGTTATTCACCTTCTTTTCAGGAACCCAATGTATCTTACATTCAGCCGGTTGCCAATAATACCAATCCCTTGTTTATCCAAAATGGAAATCCCGCTTTGCGCCCCTCTAAAAGCCATCAAGTTAACCTTAACTTGAATAAATACGATACCAAAAACACACTCAGCTACAACGTTTACCTGGGTGGGAGTGTGCAAAATGATGGTGTTATAATGGAAAGAAGGGTTGATGACAATGGAGTTCAAACTAACACGCCAACCAACCAAGATGGAATATGGCAGTTTCATACCAATGGAAGTCTTACAAAAGATTTTAAGAATGCTAAGCGTCAGTTTTCTGTTAGCACTGGCTATTGGGCTAACTACAATCGTGGTGTTGTAATCGTAAACGGGGTAACAAGTCATAGTGACATCATAACTGCTGGCCCAAGGTTGGGCGGAAGAATGAATTTAAACGACAAATTTGAACTGGCTGAGACCTACAGTTTTGGAATTAACAAGAGCTTTTACGCTGACCGATTTTTTACCAACCTGAACTATTACAATCATAATAGCGAAACAGAGTTAATTTTGCGTATTCCCAAAAAGTTTGTTTGGGAAACCAATTACCGTTTGCAATACAATACCCAAACTGTTAGTGGTGTTAATAATAGCATCTCATTCTGGAATGCTGCGGTAACCATGTTGTTCATGAAGAATGACAAATTGCAATTGAAATTTAGTGTTAACGATATTTTAAACACCAATAACAGACGTTACCTTAGTATTTCAGAAAATACAGTGAGAGATGTTCGTACGAATAATTTGGGCAGACATGGTTTGCTGACATTTACCTATAACATACAGAACTTTGGAGGTAAAGTAGGGGGCAAGGAAACGTTATTTAGGTTTTAGTTAAGCTCAATGAATTGGTTGTCAATTTAGGTTTAAAACAAAAATGGGTGCCTTGTTATAGACACCCATTTTCATTAATAGTTAGGGTTATGATTATT
This sequence comes from Bacteroidota bacterium, assembly GCA_040385565.1. Lineage (GTDB taxonomy): Bacteria > Bacteroidota > Bacteroidia > Sphingobacteriales > Sphingobacteriaceae > Pedobacter. Next base: position 168,365 of record JAZKHD010000010.1, read on the forward strand.
CTTTGGCCTTTAATGCCGCATCAATACGATCAGAAAGGTCTTCTAAATGGTATTTAGTTAATCCGCTGGCACCTGTAGTTGCGGTTTTGATTGAAACACTAAGTGCTTTTAATTCTCCTTTTACAACAGACGTAACGTCATTGGTCCCAGCAGTTGCTGCCGGCACACTTACTATTGCAATTAACCTGGCGACATAATTTTTTTGCAGGTTGCGACGGTACACATCAATTTCCTTATTTGCTTTAAGCTCTGAAAAAATAGATGCATTCAAATCTGCAAGCAGGTCAGTAATCTTGTAGGCCGATGGACCATCTACAGCTTCGGCTGTAATTAGTTTATTCAGTGTTGTAGTTGCTAAAATCCTGCTCAGCACAGGAACTTGCAGCAGCATCGCGATATAGGTTGGATCCTGGCCTGTATTATCAAGAATTGTTTTATCAAATAACCAGGTGGGAGTAGTAAACAGTTGCTTATCAAAAAACTCCATAGCCTCTTTTTGTTTTGCTGCGGGATTTCTTTGATAAATTGTACCTGCTTGCTCTACCATTTTTGGTGTTTCTAGCACACCGCCAATGTTTTTAGCTACATGGCCCATGTACCTCCCCATCTGACCAATCAGCTGTCCATACATCGTTCTCAAGTTGCCATAGCTTTCATTGTCTTCTTTAGTCCACTCCGGAAGTTTAATTAGAATTCGCTTCAGGTTTTTAATGCCGTATTCACTGGAGATCATTGCATTATCACCCAAGTCTTCACTTTGCGACCGCGGGTCATCACCATTTGTTTCAGTACCAAACCATAAACGGTTGTTTCTTAATTTATTGATTGTTAACTTATTGAGAACAGGAACTTCAGATGATGCAGTTTTATCATCCAGTATTTTGTAACCCCATTCAATTGCCCATAGATCGTAATCACCAATTCTAGGGTAAATTCCTTTTGGTTTGATATTGTCTTCAGGTTGTGCTACGTAATTGAAACGGGCGTAATCCATAATGGAAGGCGTGTGGCCATTTCCCTCAACATAGGCTTTGTCGCGTAATTTCTCTGAAGGTACTGTTGAGCTTGAACCAAAGTTATGACGTAAGCCTAAAGTATGGCCTACCTCATGTGAGGATACGAATCTGATAAGGTCGCCCATTAATTCCGAACTGAAGTTCATCTTTTGCGCTCGTGGGTCAATAGCAGCCGCCTGAATCATGTACCAGTCGTGAACCAGCTTCATTACGTTATGGTACCAGTTGATGTGACTTTCCATAATCTCGCCACTTCGTGGATCAGAAATACTCGGCCCACTCGCATTTGAAATCTCCGAAGGTTTGTAAACAATAGCAGAGTGCCTTGCATCATCCAAGCTCCAGGTGGAGTCTTCTTTTGCCGTCGGCGCCATTTTAGCCATAACTGCGTTTTTGAAGCCAGCCTTTTCGAAAGCTTTTTGCCAATCCTTAACCCCTGCCATTAAATACGGTACCCATTCTTTCGGAGTTGCAGGATCGATATAAAAAATGATAGGCTTAGCGGGTTCTACGAGCTCACCTCTTTTGTACCTGGCCAGATCAGCCGGTTTTGGTTCCAGTCTCCATCGCTTTACCATTTCAACTTCTTTAACGCCCTGAGGGTTGGAATCAAAATCTGTATAGCCTGTGGTAAAATAGCCCACTCTGGGATCAAAATATCGTGGCTTCATTGGTACCTTGGGCAAAATGACAAGGGAAGCATTCAGTTCTACAGTGGTTGACCCAGATGGCGGAACAGCGCTAAATCCTGATGTGGACACCAATGTAATGTTTGGAGAAGCAGTCAGCAGATATGTTTTAACCACATTGATCTCTACGTTAGTTGGAAAACTTTTAACACCTAAAATATAACTTCTGTCTGCTTGCTGAGCACCGAGACGGAAGCCCGTTTTAGCAACCGGAGAACCAAAGTAAAAAATGTCATTATCGCTATTGATGTAGTCGGTCATGTCTATTACACTTCCTTTCTTATCCTGCGAAAAAGCGGCGATGTTAAAAGCTGCAGCAATAGCCTGAATGTTAGAACGCTGTAAGTTTTGATACATCGCTGTCGTACTGTCCGGACCATAAGTGCGATAAGATATCTTTCGCATAAAGATCCTGTTAGAAGGCCCTTTTTCAAAGCGGATTACTGTACTTCCAATTTGGTCGCCCGCATAGCCGGACGCCGAGCGCACTTCTGCACCGGCTCTTGAAATACGGCTTACCACTAAAATATCACGACCTAAAGTAGAATCAGCAATCTCGAAGAAATACTTGTCTTCCAATTTATGAGTGGTGATCATCCCTTTGCGAGTGATGGCTTTATCGGTAATAACCTGATTGTATGGTTTAGGCTGTGCCTTAGCCGAACCCGGAAGCGCAATGCCGGCTGTTTTCTTTGTGGTATCAGCAGGGGTAGTGGTGGGGGTAGCAGGCTTAGTTTGCGCGCTCACAACTGTACCAGCTGCCATGCCTAAAAGGGCAAACATTAAGAATTTTTTCATGAATGGGTTATGGTTATTTGATATAGCTGGCAATCATCTTGTTTACATCAGCACCTCTAAGGTCTTTTGCAATAACTTTTCCGTCCGGATCAATCAATACATTTTGAGGGATTGCAGTAATACCAAAACGTACAGCAATTTCAGTTTTGAAACCTTTTACATCACTTACCTGAATCCAAGGAAGTTTATCCTGATCGACAGCCCTCATCCAGGCAGCTTTTGTTTCATCCAGAGAAACACCTACGATCTCAAAATTTCTGTCTTTCAGTTCATTATAAGCTTTCAGCATGAAAGGATTCTCAGCACGGCATGGTACGCACCAACTTGCCCAGAAATCAACCAGCACATATTTTCCTTTCAACGAAGAGAGTTTAAATTCAACACCATTTTTATCCGGAAGGGTAAAGTCGATGGTTTTCCCTACCGCGAATTGCTTTGCCTTGTTGTATTTATCTGTGATCTTTTTACCGCTAAAGCTGGTAAGCAGTCTTGGAGTAAGCTTTGAATAAATTGGATCAAACTTAACAACATCAATCACCATCATTCTGTTAGCTAATACCAAATCGGCAGTAATGTAAGAATCAGGGTGGCTAGCTATAAAATTGTCAAGCGTAGATTCCATTCTGGCCATTACTGGCTTAGCATCAACGGATACTTGCTTCAAAGCGGCAGAATCTTTGGCAGCGCTAGCTTTATAATAGCGGGCAACAATTTGCTGATACTCCTTTTGAACGGGATCCATTTGAGCATGATATTCCAGATTCTCTTTCTGAACGTTTGTTCCGGAGATGGCCGCCTTAGAAATACTATCTTTTCCAGAAACAATAGTGTTGCCTTTTTCTAAATAGAAATCCTTGAAATCTGCGGCTCTTCTCTTTTTGGTCGTATCTCTAACAACCGGCTTAAGTTCCAGGTAAGACCTGTTCCCAAAGGCAGTAGTGCCAGTAATTTTAAATTTACCGTTTGTTACTAACGCACTATCTTTTGCAGATTTGCCTTCGACATTAGTATAAGATAGCAACACCATCTTACCCAGCCCTGCTTGAGGAAGTGTACCTGTAATGGTGAATTTGTCTTGTGCCATGCAAATACTACTTACTGAGCACAACAGTAGGGCAACACTGGTTTTTATATTGAATATCATTAGTATAAGATTAGTTGATGTAAGTTTTCAATTGTTCCAAAAGGTTTTCACCTCTCAAGTTTTTGGCAATGACCATCCCTTTAGGGTCGATCAATATATTTTGCGGCACTGAGTTGATGCCATACATTAATGCCACCTCGTTTTTCCATCCCTTCAAATCACTTACGTGTATCCATGGCATACCGTCTTTCTTTATTGCACCTTCCCACATGGCTTTGCCTCCTGGATAATCCAGTGATACACTTACGATTTCAAAGTTTTTGTCTTTCAACGCATTATAGGCTTTAACCACATTAGGGTTTTCTGCCCGGCAAGGAACGCACCAGCTGGCCCAAAAATCCACCAACACATATTTGCCCCTTAAAGTTGAAAGTGTAAATGGTTTGCCATTCAGGTCATTTTGCGTGAAATCGGTTACTTTTGAACCTGCCTGACGGCGTTTTCCAATCTCTAATTTCTCAATAGTGCGTTGACCTAACGGAGAAGCCTTCAAGCTTGCGGAAAAGCGGTTGAATAAAGGTTCTACTTTAGCAGATTCGAACTTACTGTCGAGCACATACATATTGTACGTGTACAGTCCCATATAAGAATCGAGGTGTGTTTCAGCGAACTTTACATGAAGGTCTTTAATGGCAACTACAAGCCTGCCAATGCTATCAGACGCTTTTTTTCTATCCTCCAGTGAATTAAGATAAGTTCCCTCTTTCGTTTTTGCACCAGTAATTTTTTGGAGTTGCATGATGTTTTTAATCAGCGGACTTACTGCAGCCTGCTCTTCCTGGTATTCCCGATGGGCAACCGATCCGGTGATGGCTGCATTTTGAACAGAGTCTGTACCGACAATAGAAACTTTTGAGTTCTCCAGGAAAAAGCCCTGACTATCTCTAGAATTACCGACTTGTGGTGTTCCGTTACGTTTAACCACAACCATTACCTGCTGTGGCTCAGGCAAACTTCCTGTAAACTGGAACTGACCATTCTTAATTTCGATTGAGTCAGTTTCCTTCCATGAACCGCCCTGTATGGTTACCAAAAAAGCCTTGGCAGGTGCTTTAACAGCTGGCAGTTTTCCAGATATGGTATAGGTTTTTTGCGCTGCTGCCATAAACGGCAGCAGCAGCAATAACAATATAGATTTTTTCATAACCTCTTATTAAACCTTCATGAATTATAAAATCCATGAAGGTTGGTCAAATTAATTCAATAATAAAATTCCGCCTACAAAACCAATGTTGTAGACAATCGTCGCTGATGCATTGTACGGATTTGCAGCCAAAATCGTAAAGCGCAGGTATCTGGCTGTAGTAACTGATGGTAAATTTATAGTGTGTATCCGCGCAGTATTGTTGACATTAATTGCATAGGTGCCTTTATCTGTCCAGGTTGTGTTATTTAAACTCGTTTCCACTTTAGCAGAGGTTGTCAAACCTCCATTTGCCGTTGTCAGAGCTGTTGGAAAAAAGTAGTCTAATCCCGAAAAGTTAACATTCCGTCCATAATCAATCGTTAAAAACTGGGGCAGTGGTACAGTATTAGAACTTGCCCAAAAGGTCGTGCCTGTGGTCGCATCTATTGCTCTGCTGGCAACGTTAACTCCAAGTGTAGAAGAGGCAGTGGCTGTAGGGGTAAAACCTGTATGGTTTACATATCTTGGTTCTTTAGTATTAAAAACATAATACACAACTTTACGCGTCTTTGGATCCTGGGGCACACCATCTATAGATGCAATAGTTAACGGCAGTACATAAGTACTGAAAGCCTGTAGTGTGGTCTGAAAACTGAGATTTAATACTGCTGCTTCTGAAACGTTATTCCCGGCGGCAATGGCTACCGTTGGCTTATAATAAAGATAGCTCTTTGTAGGGAGTAAAAGGGCTGTGCTGCCATATTTCAATCTATAGTCTGCTATTTTGGTCGTATCGGTCGTAAAGGTTACGTAATGAACGTCTGATGAATTGTAGCCTTGAAGGGCTGCTTTCATTTCAACGCTAACTACCGACACATTTCTGATGTCAAAATCTCTCGCCACCACATCTGATGAGGCTGGCAAATCAAAAGTTACACTACCTTCTGGTAAGGATTCGCGGCCAGTTTCATCTTTTTTACAAGCCATAAGCAACATCACCACGGTGCATATTGCCAATAAATTAAATTTGTATGTCTTCATCTCTAAATTTTATAGTTATGGATTTTGTGGCATATCTGGGTTAAATGCAGTCACCTGGACAGGTATTTGAAGTGTATACCTCGGGCTGTGCGGAGCAAGTGTTGCAATCGGAGTATTTTGCGCATTGGTGCGGGTCACAGTTGTCATTCTGTTCTCCATATCAAAGCGACGCATATCAAACCAGCGCAAGGTATGAAAAGGCAATTCGCGCCTTCTCTCTGCTAATACCTCATTAAATACAGTTTCCAGGCTAGTTGAGGTGAAATCCCTGCTTGCAACCGGAGTACCAGTATACCTGTTCCTCCGCACCTGATTTAGGTGGCTAAGCGCATCAGTCAGGCCTGTTGAACTTGTACCGCGCGCAGCACACTCGGCTGCAATTAAGTGCATTTCCTGCACTGTTGTGCCAGAATTAGTTAGTTGAAAAGTTGGTGTAACTGCAGCTGCGTAAAAGGCGGTCACGCCTCTTGCAGTGCTGGTCCAGCTTGAATATAAAAGTGTCCTTCTTGCGTCGTTGCTGGCAAATGAACTTTTTAAATCTAACGCTATAGGAATACCGGCAGCTGCATATCCTTTTCCGTAAATCGCGTCTGGATGAGACACTACGTTTAAAGTAGCAGGAAATGAAGCAGGAGTAGTGTAATCGATCATTGTTGCACGGGTATTCGCCAGTGCCAGTTCAGCATAACGGAGCGCATCACTATACTCTCTTCTGTACAGGTAAACCCGCGCTAATACGCTGTAAGCGGCAGCCTTAGAGCCACGAAACCTTGCGCCGCTATTGTCATCTGGAAGATTGGGTATAGCGGTATTAATGTCCTCAATAATATGGTTATATATTTCGGCTGTTGTAGTCCTTGGTGGAGCTTTCTGGCTAACATTATCTGAAATGACAAAAGGCACAGCCAAGTCGGTCGCTGCGGTTGCAGCGTCGTAAGGTTTAGCGTATTCATTCACCAGGTAATAATAGGAATATGCACGGCCAAGTAAGGCTTCTGCCTTAAGGCTGTTCCTCTGCGAAGAAGTACCTCCCTGAGCAGCGTCAATACCTAGTAACACGGTATTGTATAAACTAATTCGTTGATAGTGGTCAGCCCATAGATAAGCTGGTGCTGTTACATCATTTGTTAATTGTGGTTGCCATGTGTAAGCAAAGTCAGGAACAGTTATCGGCGGAGTATTAACGCTTAAATAATCCATATTATCTGTCATGTAATCCAAATATGGGGTTGTCAGTTCCGTTGTGAATACTATCGCGTTTAACCAAAGGTCAAAGTCATTCGTTGTTTTCAGCAACTGCTTGCCCTTTGGTTCAACATCCAGATATTTATCGCAACTGCTAAATAGCATGCAGCAGAAAAGCAGTTTGGCGGCTATATATTTAAATTTTTTCATTTGTGTAAATTCTAAAAGTTAGTGAATAAACCAAGCGTATACGACGGGGTTAAGTAAGGTTTTGCATAGCTTCCCGAAGCCATACTAAAGTTATAGCGGTTAAATCCTACAGAGTATAAGTTTGAAGCCTGGGCTTTGATCTCAAAATTCTTGAAGCCGGCTTTTTTGATAATACCTATATCATTTAATCGGTATGAAACCGTTAGATCACCTAATGTCATGTAATCACCATGTACCACATAATTGCTGTTATAACGGTAAGCTAATCCAGGCGCGAAGCTATTTAGGTCAGTTAAGTTTGGAATATCAGTGTTCGCCTCATCGCCGGCAACTCTCCAAAAGTTATTTGATCCTTTCAAAGGTCTGTTCTGCTCCGGTGTAGGCCGTGGAACCCGCACTTTAAAACCGCCATAATAGTTGATCATAGCAAAGAAATAAAAGTTGCCAACGTCAACCCTATTACTTATTCCGCCGTTAATTGTTGGGATTGTTGTTCCCGAATACTGTACCAGGCCTGAATTTTTATCCGACATAGCAGTAACCAAAGGTGTTCCAGTAGAACTTGTGTTTACAACGAAAGGTGTTCCATTTTGGTCATATATAATTGGATGCCCCTCGTTATTAAGTCCACGTGTATCATAGGAGAACATCGCGCCCACCGGATAACCACTTACATAGCCCAAAACATCAAGGATCTGTGGATCGTAACGTCCCACTCTGTTCACATCAAGTACTTTACTGGTATTCCTGGCTATCACAAGACCTGTATTCCAGTTAAAGTTGCTGGTTGACCACCAATCTGCATTCAGGCTAAATTCCAAACCATTGTTCTTTATGGTGGCATAATTGATTAACGCAGAGCTGGCCCCAAGGGTTGGGTCTATTGATGAATTACCCATCACATCAGTCGTTTTTTTATCATAATATTCAAAACTACCTCTGATACTCTTGAAGATACTATAATCAAGTCCAAGGTTTAAGTTCTGAGTCTGTTCCCAGCGAAGACCTGTATTGGCATTGGAGAATAAAACGAGTGAAGGAACTGTAGGGGTATTGGAAACATTATTCTGAGCTTGAGCAATTACCTGTGGAAGTGAAAGCTTTGCAACATTCCCGTTAAATCCATACGCAGCGCGTAATTTTAATTGGTGAAGCCAGGTTAAATTGCTCATGAAATCCTCTTTTTGAACGTTCCAGGCAGCTCCTACCGACCATAGTGGCTTGTATTTATATTTTGGATCACTTCCGAAAAGGTTCGACTGATCAATACGAATGCTTCCTGATAAGGAATAGGTATCTTTAAATGAATAAACTATATTAGAAAACGCCGATAAATATCGATCATCATCATACGTCTGGTTAAAGAAATTGGTTAATGCTCCAAGCGTGTTAGATGTTACCAATGTTCCTCTAACTGTCGTTAGGCCGTTAATTATTGAAGCATAATCAACAGGTTGCTGTAACAAACTCTGATCGTTATAACCGAAATAAGATGCTAAATTACTTTTATTTACTACGCGGCGTAATTCAGTTCCGGCAATACCGTTGATGGAATGGTTACCAATTCTTTTATTATAATTTAATTGTGCTCTTGTTGTATAACCAGTCGACGTTGTATTCTGCTGACGCAAGAAATCCCCGTCAGGAACATTCCTCTTGAACACAAGTGCAGGATTAGCTGTAGTTGGTGTAACTGTGTAGTTATTTACCCACGCATTTACTTCGTTGGAACCCTGTCCGGCCAGGTGTCTTAACTCTGAACGGGACGTTTCATATACACCACCAAACAATAGGTTAAAACCTTTTCCAAAATCATAGTTAAAATTAGCAATGGTCTTGTTATTTAACGTACGTGTTTTATTGCTTACTTTATTCGCTTCAATTAATGGATAATAGTTTTGGTCTAACAGCCCTTGCGATAACAATACATTGTTATATACTGGTGCGTAACTTTGTGAAATGATGGCGGAAGGATTACCATTCACATCTTCATAGCGCTCATAACCCGCATAAGAGGCAGGGCCCGGTACAGGGGCGCCATTAAGACGATTTCCCTGGAATTCTGTAGTCAATTCTAAACTCAGTCGTTTGGCTAGTTTGAGGGTAGTGCGACCAGTCAGTTGAAATTTATTGTTGTCATTAAGAATTGTGTTACTGCGGTTTCCGGTATAATTTGCGGTAATATAATAGAGCGCACTTGGCACGCCACCCGAAACATTTAGGGTGTTGGTTTGTGCAATTGCAGTCCTTTGGAACAAACGACTGTAATCATCAAGATTGTCGTAATTCGCCAGTTCTGCAAAGGATGCTTCAGCCTGTGCGGGCGTTATGATGCCAGCAACAAGCTGTGCTTGGATGTAATAAGGAATAGTACGACGTATATTGCCTCCCAGAGGTCCTGGAGCGTATAAAGCAGTCCAGCTTGATGGTGTAACAATTAGCGCTTGTCTCTCACGGACATAACTGGCGTTGATGCCCGACGCCTCTGGATCCCAGCGGTAGCGACTATAATTTTCTTCTGGTGTAAGGCCTAAGGTTGTCCTAAAGTTGAATTGGGCTGCACCTGGCTTGGCCTGCTTTCTTTCTATGACAATTACGCCGTTAGATGCCCTGACTCCGTATACTGTAGCCGCTGCAGCATCCTTGAGAATTGTTACAGAAGCGATTTCATTTGGATCGATCATATCCAGTGTCAACTCCGTAGGGTAACCGTCTACTACAATTAAAGGGCTCTGGTTTGCCGACATTGTAGAGATACCTCGAATGTTAAATAGGGGCCTGGTAGATTGTCCTGCGCCTGGAGTGGTACTTGTAAACTGAACATCGTTATTGATCATTAATCCGGGCAACCTGTTCACCAAACCATCCAAAAAATTGGTGCTTATACGAGACTCATAGGCCTTAGTGCTAATCTGAGAAACCGCACCAGTACTTTGCTCAGGCTTTATTTTCTGATAACCGGTATTTACAGTTACAGCAACTTCCTGAAGTTTCCCCACACCTGCCGACATTCTGATTATACCCAAATCTTTGGCAGCTTTAATTTCAACTTCGTTATAACCAACATAGCTGATAACCAGTGTAGCACCTTCCTCAATATTTTGTAGTGAGAAAGTGCCGTCCGTTCCTGTCCGGGCAAATGTCTTCTGACCCTTAACCATTACGTTGGCGCCAACCAATGGTGCACCGGTTAATGAATCGATAACTTTACCGGTAACATTTTCTGCCAAAAAGCGATCAAGGACTTCTTCAAAAAAACCTTTTTCCTTTGGCTTTAGCGTTACAGTATTATTATTGATTTCATAAGTAATTGGTTGCTTTTCGAAAATCTCATCCAATACATTCTTAAATTCTGCATTTTTAACGTTAATGTTTACAGACTTGGCCTTATCAAGCAATGCGCCAGGCACTACGAAATTATACCCACTCTGAATCCTTAAGTTCTTGATAACATCTTCCAGCGATGTGTTAGACTTATTCAAGCTAATTTTCTGTGCGAAGCCAGCAGCACTAACCTGCATGATGGCGGCTATTAATATCACGGTGGTTAATCGCATAATCAGCCCTAGTTTATGGGCATACTTCCGTATGTCCGGGTTCGTTTTTAGTTGTTTTAACACTTCATTCAGTTTGTGACAAAGACTTAGCGGCCAGTGTAATGCCGTCAACATTGCTTTAACAAGCAGAATTGCCTAAGTTTGTTTGTCTGGTTAATTGCAGTATGCCGGCGTCGTCATACATCAGGCATCTGCGGTTCGGTTGATAATCATTTTCATCAAGGCCATTCTAACCATATCCTGACTCCAATCAGGGTATGGTTTTCTTTAAACCTTGGTCCATTGTCTGCTTAGTTTTATCGTATACTTTTTTGCATATAGTTGGTTTAGTTTGTGAATGGGTTAGTTGATATATTACTTGAGTACATAGATTTTTCTTCCTTCTATTTTAAAATGGACATCTCCCGTTGCTTCCAGGGGAATTAATACTTTCGAAATGTTATCAAAACGGGATACTGAACCCCAGAATGTTCCGGCAGGTAGACCTTCCTGATAAATGATTTCAACATTATACCAGCGCGCAATCATTCTCATGATTTCTCTTATATCAAGACGGTCAAATACGAAATTGTTGCTTTTCCAGGCTACAGCAAATTCAGTGTCGCTTTCTTTAACTTGGATTTTATTTCCTGTTAAAATTGCTTGATGGCTTGGTTTAAGAATAATTGGTTCAAAAGATTGCATTGTTGTTCCGCCAGGCAATAACAATGGAAGAATCTTAACAGAACCTTCAAGCAAGGTAGTTTTCAGCGCTTTCTCATCTGGATAAGCATTTATATTGAAATGGGTGCCTAAAACCTCAACAGATTGTGCTCCGCTTTCTACTATAAATGGATGGCTTGGATCTTTCGCAACTTCAAAGTAACCTTCACCAGTCAGCTTAACCTTGCGCACTCCATTTGTTGTCAGTGCAGGATTGTAAGTTAAGCTGGAAGCAGCATTTAGCCAAACCCTTGTTTGGTCTGGAAGCGTTACAATATAGGTTTCGCCAATTGCAGTACTTAATGTATTGGTTGCATTGGGATTGCTTTGTTGCGCTTCGATCTGATAAAGAATTTGTCCGTCGTCAGTTTTAGAAATGGATATGCCCGATTCATTTGCCAGTTCACCATTGGCTACGCTACTTAACCTGATTTCTTTGCCGTTTGCCAGGGTTAATGTGGCGCCCATTTTTCCAGGAGGGATGTCATTAGCGGTAAGGTGTACATAGATAGGCTCTTTTTGGTTACCGATATAAAACCACATTCCTGCACCAACTACCATTGCCAGTATCGCCGCAATGCCAGCTATACGTGGCCAAAGTTTTACAGTACGTTTCTTATACGTAAGAGGAAGGGCAGATTGCAGCTTTGCTGACATCTTTGCCTCCAGTTTTTCATCTAATGCATTGGTGCTTTCTGCAGCAAATTTAAGGTACCACATATCCAGGGCCAGCTTTTCATTATGGTCCAGTGTATTGTCGTTATATTTTTTAATCAAATCAGCTATTTGCTGCTCGTCCATTGTTCAATCCTAAAAGTAAATTTTCCCTGTTTTAATAACTAGACCCCTTAAGTGTCCAATCGTCATACGCAGATTTCGTTTTTTTTATAAAAAAGGAAAAACACTCAGGAAACTATCAATTTTAGGCTTCAGGATCTTTAGTGCTTTGTATACCTGCTGCTTGGCAGTTTGATCGGTAATGTTAAGCCTGTCGGCGATTTCTTTGTAACTCAACTCTTCCTTTTTATTGAGTAGAAGAACCTCACGCATCCTTGGTGGAAGAGCGTCAATCTCCTTTGAGATTAATTCTGATAGTTCTTTTTCCAATACGGCGTCCTCCACAATATTGTATCCTTCCAACATGAATGAGCTAATAGATGCAGCATATCGGATTACGACCTCTTTGTGGGCAAATAGTTTGAAAATACGATTTTTAACTGCCGTGAAAAGGTAGGCAGACAATGAGCTCTTAATGTTTATCTCTTCCTTTTTGTGCCACAACTGGAGAAATACATCCTGCACTACATCGTAGGCTTCATCATCGTTTGAAAGCAGGCGAAAGGCGTGGCGTAGAAGCAGTCTATTGTAGCGCTCAAAGATTTCAGTATAGGAGTAGGAGTTGGCTTCGCGCAGCAAAACCACTAGTTCTTCATCCTTAAGTTTACTGTAATCCATATCGTAACCCTTGGCAAGATCGTAAATAAAATATATAAAATTATAGTTAAGTGATCTTGGTCTCCATAATTCGGATGATTGAGCGGGATCTGGACATAGAGTTAGAGAGGTGAGCAGTAAATCTCTCCTAAATTGGCTTATTGCTTATTTAATATGCCGCTTTAATCAAATCCCACCATGTTTTAATCTGTAAAGGATTGTTAAAAATATCATAGCCGAATAAAATGTACATCACTACAACAAAATCCAGAACAATTGAAATATTGAAGATTACAAAAAACGTAAGAATGCTGATCACATTCCGTCCGAAAAGTGCCATGCCCTGCCAAATAATAATCACAAAGCATAAATAGTAAAAAACATAATCAAGAACGTCTTTATAACCAATCAGCGGGAAATATAGGGGTATGGAAGCTATCCGTAATACATAAGTTAGTCCGAGTGCGAACATCCAGAATACGGCTACTTCGGCCAGGTTATAGTATTTCCTGAACGCTGCCCATGTAAGTATAATCTGTATCGGAAGCAGAATCAAGGCTCTAAACTTTGTCTCATGATAGGCCATTTTTCCAAACTCATTATTTGTATGGAATACCTTATCCTGATAAACAAAAACATATGCGTATAGTAAAGCAAAGGCACCAGCTGTTAAAAGGAAGAAGAGCACCGGGCTGAAATAGGTTTTTCGTTGCCCGTTAAAATAGTTTTTGTAAAAGCTAAGCGGATGAAAAAGGAGGTCTTTTATCAGCTTTAATAATCCTTTATCTGTATGAGTTACGGCATGCCAGCCATCATGGACCAGTTCGTGAACGGTTAAACGGCCGGTACTTTTTTTTTGTCCGCAGTTGGCACAGAATTTTTCGTTTACAATAGCACCGCAATTGTTACAGTTCATAAGTTTGTTGGAGGTTCTGCGAAGATACTTAATAACAGGAAAAGCGCAAATTGAAAGCTTAAAGCAAGGGGTATTGTTAACAAAAAAATAATTTGAGTATGTAGTATGTGGCACTAAATTAGCTGTCAGTTAACGAATTAAATATAAAATTATGGACACTAAAGATGTAGCAGCAAGATTAGTAGAACTATGCAGGGCAGGTAAAAATCATGAAGCGATAGATGAGTTGTATTCAGATAATGTAAAAAGTAAAGAACCAAAGGGATCAGATATGGAACTTACAGAAGGTAAAGACGCTGTAAAGAACAAAACTATCCGATGGGAAGAAAGCCTGGAAGAAATTCACAGTTCGTCCATCTCAGACCCTATAGTTGCAGCGCACCATTTTAGTGTAGTAATTTATTATGATGCCACTTACAAAGGACATGGGAGAATGGCTATGAGTGAAATTGCTGTGTACGAAGTGAAGGATGGAAAAATCGTTGCCGACGAATTCTTTTACCGCATGGGCTAGGGATACTATTTAAAATTCTATTTTTGTTAAAACACGTAGAATTCTAAATGAAAAAAGCCTTCAGTTGCGATCTTAAAAGTTGCTTTATGTGCCAGCTTACGCTTCCCGAATGGCATACCGCTATTGCTGCTCACAAAAGAAATTTCATTGCGAAGAAAGGGGAGGCCATCATCAATGAAGGGGATCCGGTAACGGGCGTTTACTTTGTAACCCAGGGCAATGTCAAGGTCCATAAGAAGTGGGGAGATAAAGAACTAATCCTCAGGTTTGCCAACAATGGTGCAATTTTCGGCCATAGGGGTCTAAGCAGTAAAGATGCGTTGTATCCAATTTCTGCAACTGCCTTGGAAAATACTTCTTTATGCTTTGTTGAGATGGAATTTTTCTTGTCAACCATAAAAGTGAACCATGACTTCGCTTATGGACTACTGATGTTTTATGCTGATGAACTGAATGCTTCGGAGAAGAAAATGAGGAATTTAGCATTAATGTCTGTTAAGAGTCGATTCGCTGTTGCCTTGCTTGGGTTAAGAGATCAGTTTGGAACAAACGAAGATGGTTGCATAAATGTCGACTTGAGCAGGCAAGATCTCGCAGCTTACACTGGCGCTACTTACGAAACCGTTTTCAGGACTATGAACGAGGTTTTAGCTGAAAATCTTATTGCCATTAAAGGGAAAATGATTTCCATTATCGATGAACAGGGTTTGATACTACTTAGTAATAAATGATCGGTTTAGTTCTTAGTGGAGGCAGAAGTATGAGAATGGGAGCTGATAAGGGCCTTTTATTACACGATGGTAATGCATGGGCAGAGGTTGCAAGAAAGAAATTAAATGCAATATTTCCCGTGGTTTTAATATCTGTAAACGCTGATCACTATGAGCGATACCAAGCGCTCTTTGAAGAAAAAATCCTCGTAAAAGACCATTATGAAATAGCCGTACAAGGTCCTCTGCTCGGAATCCTTTCCGCACATACGCAAAATCCTGAAGAAGACTTTTTGGTCATAGCATGTGATCTTTTAATGATGGAATCTTTGCTTATCGAAAAGCTGGTCAACTTATACAGCCATCAACCGGGCTATGAGGCGTATATTTTTACGCATGAACAAGGGGACGAGCCTTTGTGCAGCATCTATACTGGCAAGGCACTATCACGTATTTATCAGCTGTACCAGCAAAATCCCAACTTGAAAAATGGCCTTAAGTATATGCTCAATCAATTAGATGTCTTAAAAATTCCATTGGAGGAAAGCAAAGTCAAATACTTCACGAACTTTAACGATCAGGAAACGCTGAACAACCTATAGTGCAATTAATGTGGTATTTTCAATTGCCACAAAGCTCTTTTTTTCTGTTTCGCAAACAGTGCAAGATTCATTTTCAGGTAAGTCATTATACTCAAGGTGACTATAAATGCTCAGGCAATCAGGACATTGATGTACATATTGAGGTTTAATAAGTATCGGTTTTTCATTATCTATGCGCTTGCTGATATTCGTTTTGAGGTTTCCGGTCTTATAATGGTAATGTTTTATCACCGCCCTTCGCAACTGCTCGGGCAACATGAACTTTAAGTTGTTAGAACTGAAGACCTCTCCTGTACGTTCATTTGGATTGAAGTCTTTCGCACACAGGATATCATAAACAGCAAATAGCTTTATGCAAAGCACGTTAATGAGATATCGGCGCCTTATGAGGATACTGCTATAAACTTCACTTTTTCTCCTTGTTTTAATGCCGAAACAGATTCCAAATGTTCGGGTATCATCATTGCCTAAATGTTTTACCAAAAAATGTTTCATTGCCAACCCCTCTGCGCAATGGTCTTCCACTTGAAAATTTAGCTCATTTGCAGCATGTCGCATATTTACTTGAAACTCTTCAAGTAACCTGTTCCATAGCCCTTTCTCTGTCTCGGCTATACCTTTGATGATAATCGTTTTCCACGAAGTGCAGCATAGCTGACCAAGCTTGGTATCTAAACAAAGTGAACAGATTTTTTTTAAAAAAGTCACATTAAACATTTCATCTCTTCTATATATCCCTAGCCAATATTTGTTATTGTTATACTTATTCAAACCTTCATAGTAGGGTAAATTGAAAGGCGGAAAGTTGATGGGCTTGTCTGCCGGCTTTAATATCAAGTTCGCCTGATCTATCGATGAAAAAAGTAGTGATCCGCTTGCCTTATTATTATCAAAAAATGCTTCATAATTTTCAAAAATGGCCTTTTCTATTTGCGCTGTAAGCTTGGGTATGGAGTTAGTATAAACTAACTGGTCCCATTCGTACGTAACATTTGTTTTTGGAAACCGGACAATCAGGTGCCAGTAATGCTCAGCTTCCGGAGATGCAATCCAGTTGATATTTCCTGTAAGTATTGGCGTAAAGCTTTGATTGGCGTTACAAATATTAACTTTAACCGATAGCCTGAAGTCGATTGCATCCAAAATATCCTTATATACCCCTTCAGTTACCCAGGAATTGGAGGGGAATATTTCTTCTGAAGGATAAGAGCTAATTATATTTTGATAGTTATTTTGATCTATCTCATAACAAATACCAAGCAATTCCAGTTCAGCTATCAATATCGCTGTGCGATATACCGGGCCCTCTATCAGTAATTGTTGCCTGAGGCCGAAGCGAACATGCGTTATTCCTGCTTTACTTGTGGCAATGAGGATACTGAGCAATGTTCCCGGAGAAATTATGCCGCCAGAAAAATTAATAAAGATGGTTTGATCCATGTTAATTACAAATCAACCCGAACTCCAGTAGCGCCTTGGGGAAATTCTTGTTTTCGTGTCCGGGCCTGCACAGCTTTAGCAGAGCAAACCTCTGTAAATCAGTTAACTTACTCCACTTCTGAGTGTTAATGTCCAAATTGTAAACTTCGAATAGTTCTGCAAGAATTTGAGGAACTTCCTCCAGGTTACCCCATGCAGGCTTATTATCTATCGCAAGTGGCGTCGCCTTTCCTTTTGTTACATCTTCTATAAGGGCAGTTAGAAAGTTAAAATATCTATTCACCTCTATAGGCTTTTCAGCAGGCATCAAGGCAAGAGTTATGCGGTCTGCAGCACTAAACTTGCTCCATTCATTGAGCTTTAACTTAATTCCGGTGGCATCCAGTTTAAAACGAACAATCATGGGTATGCAGCGTACATTTTCTTCAATAAAATCTTCTTCAAAATCGAAATATTCAATTCCTTTTAGTGTTCTAAATTCTGACGGGCTCAAAGTTCCTTTCATGGGTTTAAATTTTAAGTTATTAAGCAGCTTCAAATGTTTGTTTTGGTAATGATAGCTGGGCATCAAGAATGGCTTTAACTTCAGATCTGCAACTGCCACAGCCCATACCTGCTCCGGTAAGTTGACACAATTGCAAGTGATCTTTACAGCCATCATTTATTTTGTTAATCAAATTACCTTCTCCAACATTATTACAACTGCAAATGGTTTTACCAATGATGGGTTCCGTAACTTTGCCGCTCCTTAGCAGCTGTAACCTCTTTTCGCTCAGCTCCATCTTATTCTCTATAAGATTTCGAAACTCCAAAAACTCGCTTTTGTCGCCTATTAAAATTGCGCCAACAAGTTTATCATTGTGTACAATACATTTTTTATAGTATCGTTTTGCTTTATCAATAAAGATGATTTCTTCATATGTTGGATCGTTTGCCGGTGCTTCAGCTATTCCTAATGAACAAAGATCCAGGCCCTCCATCTTCAAAATATTCATGAGCAGGCTACCGCTATAGTATCCTGAAATATCACCACACAAATATCTGGACACCACTGCGGCCTGTTGTTCTGCTGCTGCGGTGATGCCATATAAGGATTCTTTGAATTCTGCAATCTCTCCGATTGCGTATACATCAGGTTCGCTGGTTTGAAGGTATTCGTTTACAACAACGCCTCTCTTGCATTCAATTCCAGCTTCTTTAGCCAGTTCAATATTAGGTACGGTGCCAATTGCGATCACTAAAGATTCACATTCAATAACAAGTCCGCTCTTTAGTTGGATACCACTAATTTGCTTTTCGCCCAATACCCTGTCTACCTCATCATTATAAAATATTTCTATTCCCTTATCACATAGTTCTTCGTGCAAAAGCTGGCTGCCAAGGGTATCGAGTTGTCGGCCCATTAGCCTGGATATCCGTTGGATGATCGAAACCTTGGCACCTTTTTCTGTTAGAGATGCGGCAAGTTCTATTCCAAGCAAACCCCCGCCCACTACCACTACCTTCCCGGTATGGCCACTACGGTGGAGGTTAAAATTGTCGGCGTCCGTTTTGCTTCTCATGGTAAAAATACCATTGAGTTTCGGAAGGTCCTTCAATACAAATGCCCTGCTGCCAGTGGCAAGGATCAAAATATCATATTTGTGAACCTGACCATTACTATCAATGACGGTCTTGCCGTCTTTATCAATTTTTGTGATGCTTAAGCCCCTGTGTAATTTCACACGATAATTAAGTTCTTCATCATCGCTCATCTTTATCAGTTGCTGCCAGGGTAGGGTGCCAATTATGTAATCCGGCAAGAGAACCCTATTGTAAAACGGTAAATTTTCTTTGCTGAAAACCGCTATATCGTCATCTGCATTAAGGTCGCGATGACTTTTAATAAAGCCACATGCTCCTGCGCCGGCACCTACTACTATAATCTTTTGTTTAGGCTTTACATATAAACTTAATTCAACAGCAGTATATTTAAAGTCTGGCTCTTTGCTTAACGGATCAATCAGGTTGTTAGTTAAATTATTAACCCTGTTTAAATCAGAATTCAATATTTTGCCCCAATGCATTGGCATAAATACTACACCTTGTTTAATATCGTGAGAGAGTTTAGCTTTCACCAATACCCTTCCTCTTGCACTTAACAATTCAACAAGATCATGTTCTTTTACATTCCTTTTTTGGGCATCTATCGGATTGATTTCTACAAAGGATTCGCTGATGTGCTGATTGAGTTTGTTTACCTTACCCGTTTTACTTCTGGTATGCCATTGGTCTCGTATCCTGCCGGTAGTTAAAATAAGTGGGTAGAGGGGCGTTAATAATTCAGATTTGTTTTTATCATCAACACTGTGTATGGTCGCTCTTTTATTTGCGGTATAGAACTGGCGATCTTCAAATAGTCTTGCCGTACCCATCTCGCTTTCATCTTTTGGATAAGGCCATTGTACAGCTCGCTTTTCTTTTAGAATTTGATAGGTTAATCCGCTAATGTCAATGTTGGTCCCGCTGGTCAGCGAAGCATGTTCAGCGTATATTTCTGAGGAATTTTTAAAATCAAAACCATGATAGCCCATTTTTTTGGCAAACTTGCAAATGATCTCTGCATCTGCTAAAGCTTCTCCTGGTGCATCTGTTATTTTGCTGAGATAGGAGATATACCGACCAGCATTAGTCATGGTGCCCTCTTTCTCTGCCCAAGCTGCCGCGGGAAGCACCACATCTGCATATTTTAAAGTCTCAACTGTATTGCTAATGTCTTGTACTACTACAAATTTTGCATTTTTTAAACCGGCTTCAGCTTTACGAACATCTGGTAAACTAATCAATGGATTGGTGCAAAGTATCCAAATCGCCTTTAACTTTCCAGTTTGAAGTTCATCAAACATTTCAGTAGCAGTAAGCCCGGGTTGTTGCTGTATAGTACCCAATGGTACCCTCCAAAATTGTTCTACTTCGTTTCTATGTTTTTCATTTGAGAGGTTTCTATGGGCCGGAAGCAAGTTGCTTAACCCACCAACTTCTCTGCCTCCCATAGCGTTGGGCTGGCCTGTCAATGAAAACGGTCCGCTTCCTGGTTTTCCAATATGGCCGGTTATTAAGTTCAGGTTTATGAGTGAAATATTTTTATTGGTACCTACCACACTTTGATTAAGTCCCATTGTCCACATGGTAATAAATCCTTTCGCGTTGCCTATAAATGACGCGGCCATACGTATCTCTGATTCTGAAATTCCGCAAATCTCAGCAGCTTCAGCAATGGAAATTTTAAATACACGATCCATGTATTGGGCGTAGCCATCCGTGTGATTGGCAATAAAAACATTGTCAATGCGACCTGCTTCAATTAAGCACCTGCCAATAGCATGGTGTAAAGTAATATCCGTTCCAGGGTTCAGCTGCAAATGAACATCGGCAATTGCACAAGATTGTGTCCTTCTCGGATCGCTAACCACGATCTTGAGTGCTGGATTTTTCTCTTTCGCAGCTTCAACTCTTCGCCATAAAATAGGATGGCACCAGGCTGGATTGCCACCTGCTATAAAAATGCAGTCGGCCAGTTCTATGTCGTCGTAACTAACTGGAACACAATCTTCGCCCAGACTCATTTTATAGCCCATCACGGCGCTGCTCATGCACAGGCGACTGTTAGTGTCAATATTATTACTCCCTATAAATCCTTTTATCAGCTTATTTACCACATAGTACTCTTCAGTTAAACATTGTCCGCTGGCATAAAAAGCGACGCTATCAGGCCCGTATTTTTTTATAAAAGTTTTAAAAACAGCTGCAATCTTATCTAGTGCAGTATCCCATTGTACCCGTTGTAAAGGCATGTTTTTATTCAAACGCATTTCGGGATAAAGCAACCTGTCGCTTTTGTCATTAACGGTGTAATGCAGGTTCAATCCTTTACTGCATAACATTCCTTTGTTAACCGGATGACTTTTGTCGCCCTCAACCATTACGCGGTCGTGTGCATCCCTGGTAACAACAATGCCGCAACCGACCCCGCAATAGCAACATGTAGTGGTATCAGATTGAGATATGTTATTTTCTTTTATCAAAATAGCCCCGTCTAGGTTAGTTTAAGTTCAACCTTAGATTGTTGCTGTGCGGTTACCGTTCTGAAGATAAATACCGCAACAGCGATCCCCAAAATAATATATCCAAGCAATGCAAAGGCACCTGTGTAGTCTATTAAATCTTTCTGAATTTGAACGCCGTTTTCTGTCACCGATCTGCTAATTGGTGTAGCTTTGGCCTTGAACATAAACGCAATAAGCATAGCACCTATATTTCCACCTGCCCCAACAATCCCGGCAACGCTGCCAACAGCAGCTGGATTAATAAAGGGTACTAAACTATATGTTGCCCCATTGGCCATTTTAAGGCTCAGGCCAAAAACGAACATCATTAAAATGGCCATGCCAACATTGCCAGAATTTGCAAACCAAATGAGGCCGATACCTTCCAGCAAAAGAAGCAGTGATAAGAGGAGCGTCTTCCCATCAAATCCCCAGGTTTTACCAATCCTGTCAGCCACAATTCCTCCAAGCGGTCGGGCAAAAATATTTATCCAGCCAAATATTCCAGCAACCATCCCTGCCACGGCAATTGTAGCACCAAAAGAATCTGTAAAGAAAATGGGAGCGAAGTTATCAACCGTAATTTCCACACCAAAACATGCCGCGTAGGCAATAGTCAAAATCCAGGTACGGTAATCTTTAGCCGCTATCAGGAAAGTGTTTTTGGTTGTAGCAAGTGCTGCCGACCTGTTTTTAAAATCTCCTTCCGGACTATCCTGTGTATAGCGGTAATATAAGAACGCGCAAACCAGCAACATTAGGCCCGGAAATATCATAGCATAGCGCCAACTGTCTGCCGCAGTGCATAGTCCCAATGCAGTAAACCCAGAAGCAATCATTGGCATGAAGAAGTTAGCGGCACCGCCGCCCGCATTACCAAAGCCACCGGCTGTTGCATTAGCCGTTCCTTTTATGGTTGGCGCAAACATGATAGAGGTATGAAATTGAGTAATGACAAATGATGCACCGATAACACCGATTGCCAATCTAAATAGCAGGAATGATGTGTACGACTGGCTGGTGCCAATTAACAACACCGGGATTGCGCAAAGAACCAATAACCAGGTGTAAATAATTTTAGGTCCGTAACGGTCAATTAATCTGCCTATTAACAAACGGGCAATTATGGTAGCTGATACTGAGGCGATTTGGATATTGCCCACCTGATCTTTTGTGAGGTGCAGCTGTTCTCGTGCAATTTTCATGAGCGGAGCCATGCCAAACCATGCGAAAAAACAGAAGAAAAAAGTTAGCCAGGTGATATGAAAGGTTTTCATTTGTACCCCTTTTACTGAAAAAATGTTTAGCTTTTCGAGGGGTTTGTTTGATATCTGCATCATTATTTAAAATTTATAGCCTAATCCAACACCCATTTTCCATCTCCCATCCTTTGCAGCAGTTTTATTAGTGTAATATGCAGGAAGCTGAACTGCCAGGTGATGAAATGCGGCAGTAAAACCAAAACCGAGAAAAGGAGTTAGTATGGAATTTTTGGGAGCTCCTGCAATTACCTTATCCTCCTTTATCTTCAAACTGGGCAATAATCCCAGGAATAAGGTGTAAGGTTTTTTAATCATTTTTATACTGGGCCCGGTGCAATTGAGGTAACCTCCATTGTCTACATACCCCGTTACAATAATTCCCTCAAATAATATGGCTTTAGTTTGCGAATGCGCGGGTTTAAAAAGCATGGTTAGTGCCAGGCAGAACATTGGAACTGCATAATGTCTTTTCATAATACTTTGGTTTGGTTTAGAGGTTTCTTACTATTTGGGCTGGGTACCGATATACACTGTACCGTTTTCAATTTTTACCGGATAGGTTTTGATCGCACATTCATCACCGGTCAGGCATTCACCTGTACTCAATGAAAATGTCTTTTTGTGAAACGGACAGGCAACTTTAGGTTCATCAGTGGATGAACCAATCATACCCCGACTTAAAGCCATCTGTTTCTTATGCGGACATTCATTTTGAGTGGCGAACCATTCATTACGCCGGGTAAAGTAAAAAAGCGCAATTTGATGCTCACCGTGCTTAACACAAACCCCACCATTTTCTACGGCATCTTCTATCCGGCATGCTGCTAACCAATTTGTTGCTGTTTCTATCATATTATCGGGAGTTAGATTGTTTTCCATTCAGCAGTACGTTTTTGCCCGCGCATCTCTACAAACTCAATCGACGGATCTTTTTCTTCAGGTGCATTTACAAAATGAGAGAACCTCTTTCTGATTGCAGGATTTTCTACCGCCTCTTTCCATTCACATTTGTAGGTGTTGATCAGGTTATTGATTTCTTTGTCCCATTGATCTGCCATCCCCAGGCTGTCATTAATTACCACGTTGCGCAGGTAGTCTATTCCTCCCTCCATCTTGTTTAACCAGGTAGCTGTTCTCGTTAATGGATCAGCAGTGCGGATGTAGAACATAAGAAAGCGATCGATGTATTTTATGCAGGTATCGCTGTCCAGGTCGGTAGCCAACAACAATGCGTGCTGGGGTTTACTTCCCCCATTGCCACATACATATAAATTCCATCCTTTCTCTGTAGCTATTATACCAAAGTCCTTACTCTGTGCTTCAGCACACTCCCTGATGCAGCCGCTAACGGCCGACTTAAACTTATGTGGAGATCTGATTCCCCTGTAGCGCTCTTCAATTCTAATGGCAAAACTTACACTGTCATGTAAACCAAACCGGCACCACGTGCTTCCAACACAACTTTTAACTGTTCTTAACCCCTTACTGTAAGCATGGCCGCTTTCAAATCCTGCTGCAATCAATTCTCCCCAAATCAGAGGCAGGTCGTTGAGGTGTGCGCCAAACATATCAATACGTTGTCCGCCTGTAATTTTTGTGTACAGGTTATATTTTTTGGCGACTGAGCCAATAACAATCAACTTATCAGGAGTTATTTCTCCGCCGGGTATCCGCGGTACAACCGAATACGAGCCACCCTTTTGAATGTTTGCTAAAAAGCGATCGTTACTATCCTGGGCTACATCATTACCTTTTTTAAGGATCATCTCATTCCAAAGACTAGCTAATAATGATGAAACCAATGGTTTGCACACTTCACAGCCATCACCTTCTCCAAACTCACTCAGTACTTCATCAAACCTTTTTATTTCGTGGATGTGGATTAAGTCGTAAAGCTCTTGCCTGCTGTAATTGAAATGCTCACAGATTACGTTCTTAATATACTTTCCCTGAGATTTTAAGGTATGTGTGATCAAGTCTTTAACCATGGGGACACAACCACCGCAACCCGTTCCGGCCTTAGTACATTTTTTAACGTCGTCCAGATTCTCGCAGCCGCCATCTGAAACGGCATTGCATATATCTCCCTTGCTAATGCCTTCACAGCTGCATATCAGCGCAGAATCAGGTAAACCGGCAATGCCGGCCGAACTTCCGGCCTCCGAGCTCCCGCGACTCCCCATAATCAGGTCTTCAGGATGCTCTGGCAATACAATTCTGTTACTGGAGGTTTGCAACAGCAGGTTATATGCTGTTGCATCTCCAATTAAAATACCTCCTAAAAGGTACTGCCCGTCGTTACTAATGTTTATGCGTTTATATATTCCTTTATGTTTATCCTCGAAAATTATTGTCCTGCAGTCTGGCTCGTTAATAAAGTGATCGCCAAAACTTGCTACATCAATTCCTATCAGTTTAAGTTTTGTGCTCATGTCAAATCCGCTGAACAACTTGCTGCCACCGCATAAGTTTGCAGCAACTGTTTCTGCCATTTCGTATCCAGGGGCAACCAAACCGTAAATCATGCCATCATATAAAGCACATTCCCCAATCGCAAAAATATTTGGATCACTAGTTTGCATGTTTTCGTCGACTACAATACCTCCCCTTGGTCCAACTTCAAT
Organism: Bacteroidota bacterium; assembly: GCA_040385565.1. Taxonomy (GTDB): domain Bacteria; phylum Bacteroidota; class Bacteroidia; order Sphingobacteriales; family Sphingobacteriaceae; genus Pedobacter. Next base: position 193,420 of record JAZKHD010000010.1, read on the forward strand.
ACCACATGCTCTTGCTAATTCATCTCTGGGCTTGATTCCTGCCGAGATGACTAACATATCTACCGCCAATTCAGAATCATCGTCAAATTGCAAGGAAGAAATACATGTTTCACCAAGAATAGCAGTGGTATTCTTGCTGGCAAGTATATCAAGGCCCAAGTCGGTTAGCTTGTTCTTCAATAATGCACTCGCCGCAGCATCAATTTGCCTTGGCATTAGTCGCGGCGCAAATTCAATGATACTCGTCTTTTCTATACCCAAATCTATCAGCGCTTTCGCGGCCTCCAAGCCTAAAAGTCCGCCCCCAATTACTGCTGCTTTATTAGCCTTTTTAGCATATCCACTAATAAGATCCAGATCTTCTATTGTGCGGTAAACAAACACACCGTCTTTCTCAATTCCCTTTATTGTTGGTACGAAAGCCGCAGAACCAGTTGCAAATACTAAAATGTCATAACCATAAGGATTTCCATCAACATCGAATACGAGTTTTGATTCCCGATCTATGTTAACAACTGATTTACTCAAGTACAGCTCTATTCCATTTTCCCTGTACCATGTAGGCGTTGAGAGTGATAAATCTTCTGCAGTTTTACCATTAAAATATTCGCTAAGGTGAACACGGTCATAAGCTCGTCTTGATTCCTCCCCAAAAACAGCTAAAGTGAAGTTCGCACCCTTAGATACAAGCTTTTCACAAAATTTATAGCTAACCATTCCATTTCCGATGATAATTATGTGTGGTATTTTCATAATTTTTTAATTATTAGCTGTTTTTCTGAAGTAAAATCAATTTAATCTTGCTTGTTATTTTATAATGACCACTAGTTTTTATTATAATGGTATTTTTTTTCTATCAATATTCATTAAAAATGATTATTGATAGTCAAATATATACTAATATTTAATTAATTGTATTAAAATATGATTTAAATCATACTATTTCTTTTTTTTACCATAAAATTGTGCACATTTACGCTATAAAAATTAAGCAATTAAAATATTTATCACTAATAATTAGATTTTATGCTGTATTTAGTAGGTGCCGGACCAGGAGATCCAGAATTGATCACATTAAAGGCACATAATGTGCTAAAAAAAGCAGATGTTATACTATATGATAACCTAAGTAGTCAGGAATTACTCAATTTGGCTCCTAAAAATTGTAAAATGATCTATGTTGGTAAAAAACCTTACAATTGTTGTACTCCTCAAGACGAAATCAATGAATTGATCGTACAAAATGCTGCTGTATACGAAACTGTCGTACGGTTAAAAGGAGGGGATCCCTTTATTTTCGGAAGAGGTTTTGAAGAATTGTTGTTTGCAGAGTCTCAAGGCTTCAAAGCCCAATACATTCCAGGGATCAGCAGTATGCAGGGGGCAGGTTTTGCCGATATTCCTTTAACTCACCGAGGCATAAGTGAAAGCATTTGGATTATTACCGGCACTAAAAGGGATGGAAGCTTATCTGATGATTTGAAACTAGCCATGAAAAGTTCAGCAACAGTTGTTATCTATATGGGTATGAAAAAAATGACTGAAATTTCTAACGCCTATATCGCAGAAGGGTTGGGTGAAACACCTGCTGCGATAATACAGCATGCAACACTGCCTCATCAAAAACAAGTTATATGCGATGTTAAAGATCTGCATTTAGCAGCCTTTAAAGAAAATCTAAGTAACCCTGCCATTATTGTAATAGGAGATGTGGTTAAAGCCAGGGAAATGGTTTGCAGACAACAATTGAGGGAAGCAATATAACCTACAATTGCTATTTTTTGCTTCTGTTGATAATCTTATAAATGTCTGTTCTCCTGTCCTTCAAGTTCCGCACAGCGCCAAAACTATGTAACTCCTTAAGCAAATCAACATCCACATCTGCAATTAATGTGGTTTCTGTATTAGGGGTAGCTTCTGCTTTTATCCCATTACTTGGAAATGAGAAATCGGAAGGTGTGAATACGGCCGATTGGGCATACTGGATATCCATATTATGCACTTTTGGTAAATTCCCAACGCTACCGGCGATGGCTACATAACATTCGTTTTCAATTGCCCTTGCCTGTGCACAGCTTCTAACGCGGGTGTATCCATTCTGCGTATCAGTCATAAAGGGTACAAAAAGAATTTGCATGCCCTGATCTGCTAAAAGTCGAGGCAGTTCGGGAAATTCTACATCGTAGCAAATTAATATCCCAATCTTACCACAATCTGTATCGTATGTGGTTATTTCATCTCCGCCAACCATTCCCCAAGCACTCTTCTCAGCCGGCGTCAGGTGTATTTTACGGAACATTTCATAAGATCCGTCTCTGCGGCACAGATAGCCAACATTTTGTAGTATGCCGTTTTCAAGATAGGGCATGCTACCTGTAATGATGTTTATATTATAACTAATTGCGTACTCAACAAATTTATCCCGCAGTGGAATTGTGCTTTCGGCAATTTTCCGCATTGCTTCTGCTCCACTCAGGTGGTTATAAGCAGTCATTAATGGGGCATTAAACAATTCCGGGAACAGGATAAAATCACTTTGATAATCACTTACCACATCAACAAAAAACTCAATCTGCTCACACAGTGATTCCATATTTGGAAAAGGCCTCATTTGCCATTGCACAAGCCCTAATCTTATTATTGATTTCTTTGAGTTTATGTGTGCGGCTTCCTCGTTATAGTATATGTTATTCCATTCCAGCAGGGATGCGAATTCCAGCGACTGCGTATCACCTGGCAAATAACCCTTAAGTATTTTTCTAACGTGAAAATCATTGGCCAATTGAAAAGATAATGTAGGGTCATGAATTTCTTTTCCCTTAACCTTCTCGAGGTAAGCTTTTGGTGTGAGCTGATCAGAGTAATTCTTATAATTTGGAATGCGCCCCCCTGCAATAATAGCCCTTAAATTATGGCGTTCACATATCTCTTTACGCGCATCATAAAGCCTGCGGCCAATCCTCATTCCTCTGTAATCAGGGTGGACAAAGAAATCGATACCATATAATACGTCACCATCATCATCGTGAGTCGAAAAACTATAGTTACCTGTTATTTGAGCATAGGTATGATTGTCTCCAAATTTATCATACTCAACAATCAGCGAAAGCGCACAACCAGCTATAGCACCATTGACTAAAATACAAATTTGACCTTCCGGGAAAATTTCTACGAGTTGGGTAATATGTGTTTCTCCCCATGACGAGGCGCCTTCCCATTCAGAATAGGCTTCAATCATAGACGCCTTTAGTCCAAGGTAGTCGTCTTTTGTAAGTTTCCTTAACTCAATTTTAAGGTCGTCATTCTTCAATTCTTTTTCCATAGTATAGCGAGTGCAATTTATTACCTTTCCCTCATGTTGGCACTACATTTAGTCTTTTATTATTTAGAGGGATCTGCGCTGTACATACAAAATAAAATATGGGGCAAATATTACAATGTAAGTACAGGACGAAAATTTGTTGGTACTTCAACAGCCTGCATTGTCGTTTTGTGGCTCTATTTGGGAGTGGGAATATATAAACTAAACGTAGTCCTATTAGGAGCAATAGCGTCAGTTCCATTGTTTTTGTGGCTCACCTATAATTTTTCGCGTTCAAGCAATAAAACTGCCGAGCTAAAAATTAAAGAATTTCAACAACTTAATGGCTTACTAAAATCAATTTATCTCGTTTACACGTCAATTTTAATGATTGTTGCTCCTATAGCGATAATCGTGGCCGTAATGCTGCGGTGGGGTGACATAATTTAAATATATTTAAATTATGAACTTCATTCTACAACTACTGCTTAATGCAGGGATCATCCTCGGGATGACATACATCTTACCGACTGTAAAAATTAAGAACTTCACCACGGCAATTCTTGTTGCCCTTGCTATAAGTGTGCTGAACATAACAGTTGGTTTCTTGTTAAGGCTGCCTATGAACATACTCACGCTGGGGCTTCTCTCATTTATAATTCGGTTGGTCGTTACCGCACTGATGATTAAGCTTGCCGATATCTTATTTTCCGACTTCGAGATCAAGGGCTTTATGCCGGCAGTCATTATTGCTGTGGTAATGGCGATTGTAGGCAGCGTAATCCATTTCTAATAATTAGGTACAATTAGTTAGTTTGGGCTTACGGGATTTCCCTGGAAGTTATTTTTTGTAGGCTCAACAGTCCTGCACGTTTTTCTGGATATTGATTAGTCGCTGCAGCCCATTTATTCATAGTATTAAAGTAATAATAGCCTTTTTCCGCCTTTTTCAAACCAGTAAAAAAATCGATTAGTCTTTTCTCAGCTTCCTCCAAAGTCAATTTGCCAGTTAAATATTCTGCCATGGCCAATATGCAATATTTATCAGGGAGGTAGCCCTCAAATCTGATATCTGGTACGTTGTGCAATACTTTGATGGCTTCATCCGGTTTGTTGGCCATAATTTGAATTTCTGCTAGTTCTAAGACCCCAGAGATGGTTACCTTATCCCAGTCACCATTAAGTGTGGTCCGATAATTCATCGCTGCATATGATACCAATTCTTTTCCTCTATTAATGTCATGCTCATCCATATATAGATATAACCACCAGGAGAAATATTTAAGTTGGTGGTGGTTACTGTCAATTTGTGCTTTGAGCCGGGCGACCTCCTGCTTATCTCCCTGCTTAAAATTTGCTTCATACTGGTAAATTATTACCTCATCCATATGAACATCGTCGTTGTCATCAGGTGAATCAAAGTATTTTTTAAAGTCTTCAATTGCTCCTTTATAGTCCTTTAATTGATACTTTGCGATTCCTGTATATCCATATTGAGGGACTTTAGATGAATCAAGAAGTTGAGCTTTTCCAGAAAATTCCAGAATTCTCCGCCAGTTTTCTATATCAAAAAGCGTGGATACCATGCGCCTCAATTCAAAAGCATAATGTTTATCAGTGGTGTAATTTGCAGGCAGTCCAATTTTTAACTCATCATAAAGAATTTTAAATCTTGCGCGACCAATAAACCCACCTGCAAAAAAGTAAGGGGCTACACTAAAATTATTCTTTGCTAGGGTGATGAAAGTGGGCTCTAAAATTTCAGCAAAGGAGTAGGGTAAACTAGATATTCTATTGCTGTCCAGATTTAAATAGGTAAACTTAAGTGCGCTCCAGTTTACCTGTGCGGGAATAGTTGTCAGCCCGGTCTCAACCAATTCGGCTCTGAAGTCATTCCTGGGTACGGAGGTCACAACATTCCATACAGATGCTTCATTGAGTTGCTTATTTCTGTTTAAGCTAAGCGTGTGAAGAAGCGGAGTATTGGCAAGGCCGCGTGGCAGACTTTCAATGTTATTGTCATGTAGACGCAGAACCTCTAAACGTTCATAATTACCAAATGAAATGGGTAGCGATTGTATTTGATTGTGACTGGCATCAAAATATTCCAGGTTTTTTAGAACACCAATATCCGGCGGGAGCACAGAAATCTCATTGTGGTCTAAGGCCAGGTAATTTAAGTCAACCAACTTACCCCAACTATCCAATGGAAGCGTAGTTATCTGGTTGGATGAGATGTCAAGTGTGTTAAGTTTGCTGAGTTCCAGTACAGATTTAGGCAAATTTTTTAAGTTAAAACCCCTCAGTTTTAATGTTTCGAGGTGCTTGAACGCGAAGTGTGCTGTATCTGTTAGCTTACTCACATTTTTTAATGAGAGTGTAAGTGCTTTCAAGTTACTCAATCGGACTATCCCTGAAGGGAATTTTCCGCCAGTTGCGTTGCCTTGAACATTCAGCACCTTAAGCGCCTTTAATTTATCGAAGAAGTCGGGAACCACTGTACCCGGACAAACCAATATCAATTCCCTCAGTTTATTTAAGTTTCCAATTTTTGCAAGCAATGCAGGACCGTTAACTGGAGAATTATAACTTAAAATTTCTAAATGAGTTAGCAGTTTGAGGCTTTCAATGCCGGTGATAGATTTGTCGGTAGCCGATTGAATGCTCAACCATTCCAGCGACTTGATTTTAGGGACGATCCCACCATCAGGTATAAGCGACCCGTTAATTTTAAGCCTTTTCAGCTTGTAGAAGTCAGGCAGAACTTTCAAGTTCATTTTGCAATAAGGAATGTAGAGGCCGCTAATGGTTTTTATTTTGGACAATGCTTTTAACGGATAATTGTACATAGACCCTAAGCTCAACAGTTCCCACTTAACACTATCGATATTTAGGCTGTCCAAATCTCCACCTTCAATCTTCAGCAGTTTTATCTGTTTAAGGCTTTGGAGCTTTTTTGGCAGCTTTTCTCTTGAAGTATAATTGAAGGACAAACCAACAATCCCTTTCATCGTTTCAATTTTCTGCATGGCATCATCAACGTCTACACTAGTGCGATTGCTGAAACCTATAATTCGCAGTTTAGTTAACCGGTTAATGTTTTTCGGGAAAACTTGCAGGTCACCTTCCTGCGTCCTGGAATCATGATCATCCAATTGAAAGAATTCTAAATTAGAAAACGTACTGATTTTTAACAGGGTTTGACTTACAGTTTCACTATCGTTAGACCGGAGGACAATTCCTTTAACTTTATTCCTGTTTCTCTCTAAAAGCAGCGTGTTCAAATCGTTAATATTTTTTATCGCGACCACCCGCGGGAACTTATAGGGACTGTTTTCGATAAACTCCTTTTGTAGCTCAATAACATCCTCCCCACTTATGTAGTGTCTCACAGTTATCTGAGCGGGGTCGTCTTTAAGCAAATAGGTATCATACAATTTCGCTATATCCTGTGAATGGCATAAACTGTAAAAAAGAATACATAGTATGGTTGTTAAGAGACGTTTCATTGTTGACTGGATTCCGAAGAGCAGTTAATTTAGGAAATAATGTTGAATTAGTCATTTTGAAATACTGGGTTTTGAGCGAACAGAAAATTTTGTAAGTTGCATTGGCATTCTAACAATAATTAACCAATGGCTTTTGCAACACTAAAAAGGAACAAACATAACATCTTGTATGGATTGTCCCTCGCTGGCTTATTGTATCTGTTAAAATGGCTGGAATGGCGTTTTGTAATTGTAGATCACGCCATTGAAATATTCGCTGGGTCATTGGCTTTAATTTTCACGGGATTGGGTATTTGGCTAGCCTTAAAGCTGGTAAAACCAACAGTCAAAACCATTATTATTGAAAAAGAAGTAGCCGCTAGTCTGGGTTTTCAACTTAATGAGGCAGAATTAAGCAGGCTGCGCATTAGCAATAGAGAATTGGAAGTATTGCAATTAATGGCGATTGGATTTAAAAACCAAGAAATTGCTGATAAATTATTCGTGTCTCTTAATACCATAAAAACACACTCCTCCAATCTTTTTTTAAAGCTGGAAGTAGAACGCCGAACGCAAGCCATTGAAAAGGGGAAGCGATTAAGCCTAATTCCCTAATTATTTTCAAAACCACCCTAAAGGATGACTGAAAAATTCTTTGTATTTTGGAGTTTTGCGGCACATTAAATCCATAGCATGAAAAGAATAATTTTAGTATGCGGCCTGATAGGAGGTTTGATCAGTTGTTTATGGTGGGCCTTCGGCGAACCCATGGTGAGCGACAACGTTACCTTCAATACCCGGATGATCTTCGGTTACGTCTCCATTTTACTTGGGTTTTCGCTAATATTTGTAGGCGTTAAAAGCTATCGGGATAATTACAGCGCAGGCATTATCAGTTTTGGGAAAGCAATAAAAATTGCATTGTTAATTACATTAGTTGCTTCCACTTTCTACACCCTTGCCTGGATGATTAACTACTACTTTTTTATTCCAGATTTTGGTGCCAAGCTAATGGCATCTATGCGGAGTCAGTTAATTGCAGAGGGGGCAAGTAAAGCCGAAATACAAAAGGAGATGACTGCAATTGCCGAATATATGGAGCAATACAAAAATCCACTGTTTAATGCAATGATGACCTACATGGAAATTTTGCCGGTAGGTATTATCGTTTCTATTATAGCTTCATTAATTCTTAAAAAGAATCCTAAATCTATTTCTGATAACCAATAAGTAGCAAAAAATATAAATTATGAAGAAAGTAACTGGTTTGGGTGGCGTGTTTTTTAAAGCCAATGACCCAAAGAAAATGAATGAATGGTATGCCAGCAATCTTGGAATTGCAGCTGGCGAGTATGGTGCTCATTTTGAATGGCTTGATGCAGAGGATCCAACAAAAAAAGGCTCAACTGCCTGGTGCGCATTTCCAGGTGATACCAAATACTTTGATCCTTCCACCAAGCCATTCATGATCAATTACCGCGTTGAAAATTTAACAGCGCTTATCGAAGATTTTAAACGCGACGGTGTAACCATTGTTGATGAGTTAACAGAATACGACTACGGAAAGTTCCTGCATATTTTAGACCCGGAGGGTAATATTATTGAACTTTGGGAGCCGAAATAACTTTCACTAATCCACTAGCTGCCTGGATATATTCTGCCGATAAATGTCTTGTCTTTTGCAGAAAGCGTCATGTTCAATCCAACCCCTTTTCCATCTGTAGTTAAAGAAGGATCAACATAATAATGCATAATTGATTCAGGATCATATTTCGTATTGCGCACATCCCTTGGTTTGTACTTATTCAGTACCTGCTCATCAACTTGTTTCCTCGTCCAGTTTTCTGGCGGAGATGTATAATAGGCATATACTGCAGGTTTATCCCACTTAATGGTATTAACCGGACTTAAATGCTCATGAGCAAGTCCAATTGCATGGCCAAATTCATGTACTGTGGTTCGTATCAATTCTGAATCCGGAGTGTTTCTGTCAAACCATCCAAAATTCATCGTCTGTTTCCCTTTACGGTAACGGTCTGCGTCTGTACCAAAATATGACCAGGATCCTTTATCACCGTTAATTTTGAAACCCACGCGGATATCCGACTGAGCTTTATTCGTGGTAACGACAAAATGTAGGTTAGCATGATTCGCCCACCGGCGTGCAAATGTGATCACCTTATCTCTCAGATAGGGGCTTCCGTTCAGAAAAAATACTTTCAGCGTCTTTCCGTTTGCCCATTTGGTTCCTTTAAGCAATACGCCTCTTTCGCTGAAATCTTCATCTTCAGCATCCATAACTATTGGTTGGCTTTCAGTAATCTTGTCGACACAAATACGGGGTATTCTGGCATTTGCTTCAAAATCAGATTCATTCTGCACATCTGATAACGTTGCCGCCATTTCCGGATCTGCCAGCACTGCAACAGTTTCTTCCTGCGCTGTGGCTTGAATCTCTTCGTCCTTTTTACAACTAAACAATACAATTGCTAGTGTAAACATTGTTAAGCATCTTTTCAAAATCATAGGGTTTCGTTTAATTAATAATAGGGTTAACTAATTGGAACTTTCTGCAGAGCGCTTTAAATTGTAACAACGTTATTGCAATTCAGTTTTCTTTTTGTGTCTTGTGTGTTGGTAAGGGGGGCTTGTAAAACCTGATCTGAACGCATTTAAAAATTATTTTCATTTTTTTAATTCGTTAATTCCTGTCTATAGGGCTTGATTTTGTCGATTTTTTAGGGGGGAGCATGCTCCCCTCTGCCCTGGTGGCACACTATATTTTTATTTCTCTTTGTCCTGTTGATTACAAACTCAGTAGAAGTAATTAGAGCAGCTCCCTTTTAGGAGTCTCTTAGGAATGAAGAATATGAAGCGTAAAAAATACCGTCTCTACACCAACTCGGTACCAACTCAATACCGTCTCTGTACCGACTCAGGTTGGCGGGAAGCAGCAGGAAAGGAGATTTTTATTTACCAACCGAATTCTGCTCTATTAACTTCATCTGGGAGCTTTGTGCAACGCTTATAAATGACATAGTGTTTAACTCATTAACAAAAAAGAAGAAATGGCAAAAATGAACAAAGGGATATTTGGTCCCGTATTAGGCAAAGTCTACAACTTAATTTTCAGTAGCTGGAAAGGTAAAAACTATGCGAAAAAACCTGCTAACCCCTTACCAAAAGGAAAAAAGCGATCTCAGGCACCATCGCAGAAGGCATCGCAAAATAAGATGCGCTTTATCAGTCCGTTTCAATCACCCTTCCGTGACTACATCAATATCGGCTTTAAGCATGCCTCTCAGGATAAAACGGAGCTCAATGCATCCTATTCCTACAACTACAATAAGGCCTTTATTGTAGACGGTACCAATATTTCGGTCGACTATAGTAACTATACCATTAGTGTTGGGAAGCTGCCAATGGTTAAGGATTTACAGGCAACTTTATCTGCACCCGATACCATAAGTCTTACCTGGAAAAAGGATACTAAAAAAGGAACTACATACAATGACCAATTAATGATGATGATATACAATGAGGAACAGCACATGACAGACGGCTTTACAGGAGGGATGAATAGAGCTACTGAAAATGGGACTTTTGTATTTAATGAATATTTGAAAGGTCACCTGGTTCACGTATATTTTAGCTTAACCAGCTTTGACCGAAAACAGGTCGCCGAAAGTATATACTGGGGGACTTTACAGTTGTAGTTGCATTGGTCACTTATTTTTATCTCAGTGGCTTAGGGTTTAGGCACAGCATTTTGTAGTCTTCTTGATGTTTTTTATAAGACCTTATTTTAACATATACTATCCTTCTTGTGGTAAATATCATGTAAAGAATCTTTACATGAAAAATGTTGATGAATATAAAATAGGATGACTATAGCCTGATAATAGCCTTTATGTTTACACCTCGAAAGCAATCATCCGCACAATTGTCTTCAACATATCCTGCGCTGGAAATCAGTCCGTCATTTTTTGCTTCAAAATAGGTTTTTGCATCTGGTCTTTTAAGAAGCAAGTCGTTTTTTGCCTGTTCGTAAATTTGATCTAAAGTTAATAGTGGCGCTCCATCTTGTTTGGTATTTAGAGTGCTGCCTTCTTCTCGCCATTCCTCCACAAGAGGTGAATATATTGGAGGCTGACCCATTTGATTGTGAGCTCTTAGTGTACGGTACACTCTGCTCACAAATTGTCCATTAGATATGGTAATCGTCGTTTCTGAGGCTGCTCCTGTCCAAGAGGCCGTATAAGCTGTATAGCTATAGCTGTTTCCAGTCTCGGCTTTAAATTTCTGCCAGGCTTTAAAACTGGTCTCAAAATCATTTCTGTATTCGATTTCGTCTTTTTTACAGGCGGTAAAAGCAACTGTGATTAGCAGTAACATGAATAGGAGGACGTTATTTTTCAAGATATAGTTTTCAGTAAATACGATGAGAGATACCGAAACGCTACATTCTTAACTGGATTTCTTTGATTTATTTAATTTTTGTAGTGTTTTAACATCGGTGAGATCTTGTCTTCGGCCAGAAACTTGTTTGTTTTTTATTAGCTCGCTTAAACCTATATAATTAATTGTTAAATCGTTCTCCAGTTCTATTTTTTGCATATTCAAAAGTGCATCATTAAATTCAACACCATCAATAATATTAAGCACATCTATTCTTAAAGGTGGATATCCAATCTGGCTAATTAGTCCTTCAGTTAAAAAATCTTCTTTTTGAAATCCAAGTGATTTTAATCCAAAATCACAAATTACTTGCAGCATGCGATTGGCATTTTCTTCAGATACATTAATCCAAATATCAAGATCACCGGTGTGGCGCGGTTTTCCATGAAAAGCAAGTGCATAGCCACCAACTACCATGTATTCCACATGGTGCTGATTCAAAAGTTTAATGAAATCCTCGAAATCTTCAGCTAACGTCATGCATTCTTCTTCTTACCAATTTTGTCTTGTCCAGACGTTGCCCTTTCTTTAGAGATTGAGATATAATAAAGGTTAGCGCCTCAGCACGTTCTTTTACTGACTTACCTAACCAGTATTCCATGTCGTATTGTTCGTCTTTCGCATCTTTCATCAAAACTTTTCTCAACACAGGAGCAATTTTTCTAATTTTTCCTTCGATAATGGGTTTTGGTTTTGAAATAATGCTTTTACGCTCTATTCTTATCTCTTGATTTTCGTAAGCAATTTTAGCTTTACCCAAATAATTACTTATCGTATTGTAATTAAACTGCGTGTAACTCAAGCAAAAGTTCTTTAAATTTGAAAATACCTCAAACGGCTGTTCTAAGTTGTTTTTCCAAAACACTACAATTACCCTTTTACCTTGACTATGTGATGGCTCCATTATTCAAATATAACAAATATTATACTTATATTGGTCATTTCGGATGGATTATATGCAAGAAATCTCTAAACACCAGGCCCGTAAAATAATCCTGCAAGCTGCAGGTTTAGCCAAACCTGCGCAGTTTGGATATGGTATTGAAGCGGTGTATAGGTTGATTGAGCATCTTGGATTTGTGCAGCTAGACACAAACTATGTGGTAGAACGTGCGCATCACCATGTAATGTTTGCGAGGGTTCCTGATTATGAGGTTAGTTGGTTGGCTGAGCTGTGTGAGGAAGGACGTGTATTCGAATATTTTACCTCGGATGCTGGATACCTGCCCATGCATGATTTCCGTTATTCGCTTCCAGTGAAAGAAGCGTTTCGGTTACAGCGCAAGCCTCTCAGCAGATCAGAAATCAATCTCATGCAGCAGATTTTGGATCAGGTGGAAAGGGACGGGGCTGTTAAGGTTGGAGATTTTGAGAACGATAGGGTAGAAGCGAGTAACGGCTGGTGGGATTGGCGGCCTGCAAAGGTTGCACTGGAAAGGCTTTATCTTGATGGAGACTTGATGATTAAGCGCGACAAGAAGTTCCACAAAAGCTATGACGTGCCGTTGAATTTGGTTCCGCTTGAAACGGAAATGACTATGCCAACTGCTGTAGCGTTTGCAAGATTTGTAATTCTCAGAACATTAAAGGCTTTGGGAATTTGCTCATTAAAGGAGATGGCCTGGCGTGCCAGAAGGATTAAGGGAAACTTGCTAAAAATTGAGCTTGAAAAAATGGTTCTTGAAGGTGAGCTAAAACTAGTAAGCGTTGAAGGTGTGAAAGGACCTTTATATATGCTCGCAGACCAAGATGTTGAGGTGGTGATTTCTGATGAGGTTTTTATTCTTTCGCCTTTTGATATCTTAAATGTATTTCGTCACCGGTTAAGGGACTTCTTCAATTTCGATTACCAGATTGAGTGCTTTGTGCCAGCGCCAAAAAGACTGTATGGTTATTTTTCTTTACCGATACTGGCTGGTGATGTTTTTATTGCGAGAATGGACGCAAAAGCCGACCGTAAGAATAAGGTGCTGATTGTACACAATATCCATTTTGAGGATGTTCTATTAATCGATAAGGTTATTAAAAAATTTACCAGTGCTTTAAAGGCTTTTGTGGCGTTTAATCAATGCTATGATATTAAGTTTAACCGATCTAATCATGAAGGTTATCTGGAGGCAATCCGGGCGCAATTTTAGTTTTGAAGTTAGCTAGCTAGAGCGCTTGTAAATATACTCTTCAATTTCCTCCTGCCTGGCGTTAGCGAATCCTGTATCAGTTCCTATTTTCACAAATCCGCAGTTTTCCAGAACTTTCTGTGAACTAAAATTATCGAAAGCAGTCCTGCCATATATAGGTCTGGTTTTTTCCATTTGTAAAAAGTCTTTTAGTGCGCTAGTGGCTATACCCTTTCCCCATGATTTCCTGTCAATCCAGTAAGTTAACTCAGCTTCATCTCCCATCATGAATTTCGATATACTGCCTACAATCTCGTTATCTACTTTTATGGTCTGCATGTTTATGGTCGGATTATTTAGATAGGTGTTGTACCTTTCAACGTAGGCATCTTTGTCGTTCGAATCTTTGTTGACAAAAGCTGCTAAATGCCGTGCCTCCTTGTTTAATTGAAATTCGAAGAAGCTATATAAATCTTCTTTTTCTGTTTTTGTTAATGTGATGTTTATCTTCATATATGAGCTTTGCAGGCAGGTAATTGCTAAATGTGTTATCTAACTAAAAGGGTGAATGTGTTATCAAACTTAAAGGGTGATTGTCAGCTTTTTTATCGTTTTGGAGGTTGTTTTCCTTTGTCCGTTTACCCAAACCATAAAACCTTTCCCCTTTTTATACCTCGTTCCAAATTTGTCATACATAATCGTGATTTCTTTGCCGTGGTATAAGACGTTATCCAGACAGAAGTAATTCCATTTACCTTTTGGGATGAGTGGATTGATGACCAGTTGATTTCCTTCGGATGGGCGTAGTCCAATCAGGCCAGAGATGATGAGATCGCAAAAGGTAGAATGGTTATAGTCTTTACCACGCTCTACGCCGCCCTTGTCCTTTGCCCAAGTGCCATTAGACCAGCTTTTTAGTCTGGTACGGGAAATCCAGTCGCCAGTAAAAGGATTTAAATTTTCATCTATCCATGGTATCAATTTTCCGTTCTCGTCTTTGAGCTGCTGACTAACAGCATAAGTTTTGATAAGCTCGTAATAATTACCGCGTGACACCACTTTTTGCGTGTAGTTATTTAGCAAATTCGCCATTGCTGTAAGCGTAATTGAAGTGGCATAAGGCCAGCTTGGTCCGTTCCACTGGCATTCATGACCCTCATAAGATAACTTAAACCCGGAATGGTTTCGTTCTACGCTAGTAGGGCCGTAGGGTGCTTTGAAGTGCGTCGTATCATTAAGATATCTCCATGCTTGTGAATAACTACCGTCTGGTAAATTAAAATACCAGGGTGTGTAACCCAAAAGTTCTCTTGCATTGCATAAGATGGCGTTGGACTCTTTGGATTTGACTTTGAAAAAATTGGCTTTGTTATCCCACAATTGGCTTTGTACATTGCTTTTGAGTTGCGCTGCTTTTTGCTTGTAAGTAACGAATAGATTTTTGTCTCCAGCTATGTTGGCAATTTTGCTTATGGCCACTGCATCACCGTACATGTAGGAATTGATTGTTGGCCTGTATCCGCTTCCGCAGACAGAAACCTCCATTCCATCTCTGTCATCTACCTGCCAGAACAGGCCGTTTGCGTCCAGCTTTTCTTTTTCCCAGCCCATATAGTTACTGGTCAAATCGGGTAGGAGCAATTTGATGTTTGCAGGATTTCCATTTACCAGATACTGGTTATAGATGGCATCAGCCGCCCAGAAACTATAGAGTCGTGGATTTCCTCCTCCTTTAAACCAGAACTTGGCATAATCGTTTAAGTAAGTACTGTTGCGTAGCCAGCGGCCTTCATAAAAGTGATGAGCAGCAGGGCAACTGATGGTGTTGTACTTGCCAGACCATGGCACATCTGGCAGGAACTCTGTTATCACATATCCTTCAGGTGTCTTTTTAATGTGCTTTCTGTACGTCCACCACCTGAAATAATAGGTTCTTTCCAGGTCTTTATCCGGACAGTCCAGTAATGGTATATTTTGCGAGAGGAATGTCCAGCTATCTTTGTTGCTGATGAAATTTTTATAGAGCTCATTATCGCCCTGATTGAAACCATCTATGTAATGCCTAAAATTGCTGGCTTTTAATATTTGTTGCGCATGCAATTGATTGGTCAAGCATAATAAAATTGCAAGTAATAGCAGGTATTTGCTCATTGGTTATAGCTAGTCTTATTTGGTGAATCCCAAGTCTTTACCCTTGTGCAACACAACACCAATCTGTTCTTTACCATCTTTTCTTCCGTTATACCATAACAACCATTGCTTGCCGTCAAAGATGGCATAAGGCTTGTAAACTGCACTGGAATCCCAGCCATTGCCTGGTCTTATGATTGGATTTTGTGGATGCCTTGTCCAGTTATGTATTCCGTCTTTAGATTTTGCGATTCCAATTTGTGCATAGTCGACATCCCGAAAGCCAATGTAAAACATGAGATAATGGTCATCCTCTTTGATAACCTGACATGCCGTGACTTTTGCCTGTTCCCATTTGTTAGTGGGATCATTTTGAAACACAGGGTTTTGGGTATCTTTCTTCCAATTAATGCCGTCTGTACTGGTTGCATAACCAATTGCGTCTGGTTCATACTGTTCACCACCTGAATACCACATTTTATAAGTTTTGGCTTTTTGGTCCCATATTACACTGGGGCACATTACGGATGTTTTTTCCCAGGCTAGTTCTGCCGAGAGCACAGGTGTTTTACTTAAGCGTGTCCATGCTTTTCCATCAAGGCTGGTGGCATAGCCGATCCACGATTTACCGTCTGCCTGCCCCGTGTACCACATGTGGTAGGTGTTTCCTTTTTTTATCACGCAAGGTCTGTTCAAATCTGATTCCCATTTATTTTCAGGATTTGGAGTTAACACTGAAATTGGATCTGTCCAGGTAAGTCCGTCCACACTTGTCGACAGTGCCACACTTTTTTTTGGTCGCCATGAGCTCCACATACTATAACCTTTACTTTCAGAAAGTACGGTAATGTCGAATATGGTTCCAAAATCGCCACCCAGCACTGGGTTTTTATCGTATTTAACCCAGCCCGCAACTGTTTCCTGGCCTTTGCCGACCTGAACAAAGCAACATAGGAATACAATGCTTGCTGTAATGCTAAAGATAATTTTTACTTGTTTGCCTTTCTTGCACATAAATGGTTTCATTATTAAATATAATAAAAGAAAAATTGGTTACTTTATAAATATTGATTTGCTTATGTACACCATGCCTTACTATACCGCTGCGGATGAAGAAGAAATTTACGACTTCATGCAGCAGCACTCATTTGTTACCCTTATAGGATATGATGGAGAATTTCCTGTCGCTACACAGGTTCCCGTGGCAGTTCATAGAGAAGCCGGGCTTACAAAGCTTATTGGTCATGTTATGACGAAAACCAATCATCACGAGGCGTTTCAAAGACACCCAAATGTGATGGCAATATTTACTGGTGCGCACAGCTATGTAAGCGCTTCAGTGTACGAAAATCCAAAATCAGCCTCAACCTGGAATTATAAGACTGTGCAGGTTAAAGGCAAAATAAGGCTGCTTACCAAGGATGAAACCTACCAGATAATAAAAGACATTACCGATAAATATGAAAAGCCAGACAGTAGTCCGGCCGCATTCCACAAAATGGACGAAGACTACATTCAAAAGAATTTAGCAGCTATAACTGGTTTTGAGATTTTAGTAAGCAACATTTCCCATGTCTTTAAGATGAGTCAAAATCATTCAATAAAGAACAGGGAGAATATTATTGCAAACCTGGAGCACGCTGATGATGCATTATCTGCAGAGGTAGCCAGGGAAATGAGGAAAGACCTTTAAAATATTCAGCTGTTATGAAAAAGGACCATATTAAACCTCAAACAGAAGTCTTTTACCCTAAAACAGCTGCTGCATGGAGAAAATGGCTGCAGAAAAATCACGAATCGAAATCCTCTGTATGGTTGGTCTCACATAATAAATCATCTGATAAGCCAACTATTTCCTGGACTGATTCGGTTGATGTGGCGTTATGTTTCGGCTGGATTGACAGCAAAAAGATAAAAGTAGATAGTGAAACTGCGCATCAATTTTTCAGTAAGCGTAAAGACAAAGGAACCTGGTCTAAAATTAATAAGGCGAAAGTAGAAAAGTTGATCGAAAGCGGACTGATGACTGAAGCAGGATTGAAAAGTATTGAAACAGCAAAGGCAAACGGATCATGGACGATACTTGATGAGGTGGAGGAACTATTAGTACCAAAGGATCTAGAGACTGCCCTGTTAAGTTTCCAGGGTGCAACAGATTACTTTTTGAACCTTAGTAAATCTACCCGCCAAGCGATGCTTCAATGGATTGTATTGGCCAAAAGGCCTGAAACAAGAACAATCCGGATTAATGAGATTGCTGAGCTGGCTTCCCTAGGCAAAAAGCCTAAGCAATTTTAAAATCGAAAAGTTGAAACGAACTCAATTGCTTTGTTTACGAACGTATTTTGTGAGGATCACGATAGTTTGTCCCTCAATTTTTCCTTCGATCTGATCCGTATTGTCTTCAACCAAGCGAATGTGTTTTACAACCGTGCCTAATTTTGCGCTCAAAGAAGAACCTTTCACATCCAAAGTCTTTGTAAGTACTACACTGTCTCCAGCTTCAAGTAAATTTCCGTTAGCATCCTTATGAAATTCGGGAGCATTCTCTGGTTCATCCTCTGTAACAGCTTTCGCCCAGGCGAGTGTTTCTTCGTCCAGGTACATCATATCCAGGCTGTCCATAGCCCAGTCTTCGGTATTTAATCTGTTTAGCATTCTCCAGGAAACTACCTGTACAGCCGGAACTTCGCTCCACATACTGCTTGTTAAGCAACGCCAAAGATTTTTATCCAGTACTTCCTTGTTTTCAATTTGCGCCAGGCAGGTATCGCTAATTACAATACAGTTCTCCGCTTTAGCAACTGTTTGAGGCTGAACTTTATATACCGATAGAGGCCCATCTGCACCACTTAGTTCACATTTATTACCGCTTCTTTCTGCTAACTGCTCTCTTATTGCCATTTTTCAAATATTCTGCAACGAAGGTAAGTAATCAAATCGGTTCGGCTGCGGCAAACAAAAGAGGGCTATTTCAGTTATCATTGAAATGAATATCAAACCATATAACGTACAAAAGGATGAACACCCTGAACTGAGGTGGATTGCCGGAGTATCCAAATTGATGGACAATCAGTTCCGTTTTCCCGGCACAAACTTTAGGTTCGGGCTTGATCCCATATTAAACCTTATTCCTATCGCTGGGGATATGGCAGGACTTGTGGTTTCAGCCGGGTTGCTGCTGGCGATGGCAAAAAAAGGTGCCAGTAACAAATTGGTGATTTTGATGAGTTTGAATATCTTGCTCGATGCTACAATTGGGGCCATTCCGATTGCAGGTCAGCTGTTTGATTTCTTTTATAAAGCCAATGCCCGAAATATCAAACTGATGAAAGAACATTACCTGGAAAATAAACATCAGGGGAGCGGTAAGGGTGTTCTTGTTTGGATATTCATTATTCTATTCGTGGTAATCGCTTTGTTTGTTTACGGAATTTGGCACCTGATAACCTGGATGACTGGGTGGTAAAATTATTTTTATGAAACACTGGAAGCTATATATATTTATTTGTTTGGGTATTTGTTCCTGCAGGGATTCCACTATGTTGAATGACAATCAAAATACTCAGTCTCTGGACAAGGATACTACAGCAATTCCGCTACAATCAGCTCCTGACTCGGTTTTTAAACTTAGGAGTGTTACAGATATACAGAAAGCTTATTCAGATATAATAAAGCAAAAGGAATCTGGTTCTTTGGATTCCACGTCCTTTAAGTATAACTGCGGAAATGAAAAGAGTGGGACAGTCAGTTATTTTTCGAATAAAACAGAATTGAAAATAATTATCCATCGCTACAGCGAATACGATCATTATAATGCTGAAGATTATTATTATATACAAGAAGGCAAGGTGATTTTTAGCCATCGCAAGAGTATAACCTGGGCTTTTGAAGATGGACCAGAGGGTGCTACTAAGGATAACATTACGGAGCAACGTATTTACCTTATTAATGAAAAGCCATTAAAATGCCTGGAAAAGAAGTATGTGATTCATTCTAAATCAGCAAATAATCCGCGTTCAGAAAACGTTCAAAACAAAGAAGTGGATTGTGGCTCACTAAAATCTGTTATCAAACCTTTTGAAATGCTAACGAAATATCAGCTCAAAGCCCCGTCTAGGTGTTTAGAAGAATAGATATTCAGATCTATTTTTTTGCGATCTAGATTATTAATGTTAGTAATTTGTGCAGTTAAGATTATATTAGACCGGATGTGATAGTGCAATGACGCAGTCAATGGAAAATGAAATTTTAGAGGTACTTGACTACAGTAACGATGGTTTTAATGGTCGTTTTCCTGAGCTCGGTGAGGTTTATTCTTATTTGATTGATAGCAGGATAAATGTATTCCGTGGAGACAATAAATGGGCAATTGCAATTGAACGAGTAGGTTACAGCCATCGATCTGGTCTAATTAGTAATGATGTCTATTATTTCGGAAATTGCTTGTTCAATCTGGATAATAAAAATGGGATACCAACAAACGTTGTAAGCATTTTTCCAGTAGAAGATAAGAGTTTCACTCGAACGGTTGAGGGATTTTCACTAAATGGAAAACAAGCCTGTTGGAAGGTATTTGGAAGAGATGTCGATTTGATTTTAAATAAATCAGTTTATCAAGATTACAACATTCCGATTAAAGGTTATGATTTTGGGCGAATAGCTGTTGAGGAATCTGCTCGGTTGATGACGTCCATTCATTCGAATTTATTTTTTGCTTCTGATATTGAACTATATAAGTCAATACCCATTGAGCTAAAGAAGGTCATGGTTTTAGACAAATGGCATCACAAAGATTTTGTTTTCGAGCAAGTTGATGGTATGAGTAGTTCCCAACTTCAAAATACCTACGATCTAAATAGATCTTTATCTGGCTTGGAAGGCATATCCTTCGACCAATTTGTGAAAATGGTCAAGCATCAGGAAACTATGACTAAATTGAGTAATCTAAAAGTTTGGGAAAATAATAGACCAAGCAGTTATGAAACATGGCAGCAAATAGCAAAAGTAATTGATACGGGAAATGTTGAATTTTATAAACCGACGTTAATTCCAAATAATCATTGGGAAAATTGGCCCGAATCAGGGAGTTTGTAAAACGTATTTACAGCATCTTTCAATAGGCCATTAATCATTATTCTGCCGCTTTGCCATCTCTTTGATCTATTGATTTGTTGAATGTATTGTCGCTCTTTAATGTCGCCGTTTGCATGGTAATAATCTTGCATAATGGTTTTCATTGCATCATGAATTTCCGATGTACTTGCTTTAATTGCGATATCCGGGTTAGTCGTTACTAGCTCCGCAAGGGCATCAGCCATGCTCGCGGCATAGTATGGGCAATCCCAATCATGACGGTATGGATTATCCCCCTTAATATTTACCTTTTGAAGGGGGTGTGAAAGGTCTTCTATAATTTCCGCAATTGCGTGACCAAAAACGTTTGAATACTCTTCTATAAAATGATTCCACCAGCGGGGATGGTGAGGAAGATTTTTGAGCAACGTGTCACAAACCATGACACGAATTGGAAAATCAGGGGTCACCGGATTCATAATCACTAACGAAGTTCCAAAATGACCTTCTTTTATCGAGTGCCTGCTATAAATAACGAAAAATTGCAATTCGGTTTCACCTTGTTGGTGCATATCAGCAACAGTTCGCCTTACTTCCTGTAAGCGGTCTTCTAAAAACCCACGTTTAAAAAGTATATGAATGTTGCCTTTCGATTTAGCTACGCAACGCATACTGTTTTCGTCAAACACGTTATTGTTGGCAGGGCGACTGGTAAAATGGTTGCCACTGTTATAGCGTATCTCTTCAGAGTCAATAGGGTAGGTGCTAATGTCGGCCGTGTTTCCAGATTCTGTTTGTTTATTAGGGTGGATTGACCTGAAGGGCACATGCATACTTTCACTGTCCATTCTACGGGCAAGGTTATAAATTCGCTGCTCAGTATGGGCTAAAAATGGATCGCCACTAATTGGATCAAAATATACAGCTCCCAGACATCGGCCCAGGTGATTGGCAATTGGTTTATTTGTTAATAGTTCCTGAATTGGATGATGAGTGTGTAAAAAAAAGTCGCGTAATGCGTCATCTCTCAAATATTCCTCTAATCCCTGGTCAAATTGGAGAATAGTCTGATCCTCATGGTCTTGAACCCAAGCTTTTAAGAAAGAATACACTTCCTGCTCGAAATAATTATTAGTGATTTCAGCGATTTCTCTTGTACCAACACAATATTCCATAATATCTTCCCTGAGAATCCACAAAATAGAAAAGTTTCCTGATCTTTTTGATGTTATCGTTGGTATTATTCCTGTGATATTTGCGATTGGTTGTTTTTAAAGTTTTTTTGGGATCAAAACCTTATTTAGGAGACATATTTCAAAGATCAAGTTAACGATATTTTTACGATAAATACTTTTGGAGGTTCACCACGTATATATGTAATATTTGAATTTGTGATATATTAGCATCCCCAGGTTTAGACCATTTATAGGTAAATGACGCATTTTAGAAAGCATATTGCACTTGTAATAATTTGTTTTGTACTGTCACTTAGTAGTGCTTACGCACAGCTGAATGTTGATAGTGTAAAAATTGAGCGCGTTCACATTCAAACAGACAGGTCTTCCTATTCCGTTGGAGATACCATTTGGTATAAAGCTTACGTTACAGCCGGTGCAACTATGCAGCCTACAAGAATCAGCAAAGTTTTATATGTCGATTTGATTGAGGAACCTAACATAATTGCCAAGAGTGTTAATTTGGAAATTGTGAACGGAACAGCAACTGGTAACTTTATATTAACCAGCGAATTTAAGGCAGGTACCGTCAGGCTTGTGTCGTATACAAAATGGATGAAAAACTTTTCTTCTGAATATTTTTTCGATCGCACAATCCGGATTGGTGCTTCTGATGCCGCACTCGTGCGGAAAACTGTTGAAGAGCTAAATGAAATAAATTCTATACCTGATTCAGAAGAAAAGGATAAGACCGGACAAAAGAGACCTATATTAAAAGAAATTGACTTACAATTTTTGCCCGAAGGAGGCCATGCTCTAGTGGGTGTCCAGTCAAGAATTGGTTTTAAGGCAATCGGTGTAAGTGGTTTTGGGGTTGCTGTTAATGGTATTGTCGTTGACGAAAAAGGTCAACAAATAACTACAATAAAGGATTTAAGGTACGGAATGGGGAGCTTCTTATACACTCCAAAGGCGGGAATTGATTACTATGCTTTAATTAATTGGAGCAAGGGTACGGAAAAGAAATATAAGCTCCCTACTGCCAAAAATGACGGCTTTGGCCTGGCAGTTGTTCAGGACAAAGACAGCTTGAAAGTAAAACTCTACACTGCTAAAAATACAGATCAGGCTTTTCGCGGCCAGCTTAAACTGAAGGTCTTAAATGAGACAATGATTACCCGGACGGTAATGTTCATTGATCAGCAGGCTGTTTTTTCCTTTGCAAAAAATGAATTGCCTTACGGCATTTGTCAAATATCCCTACTTGATGAACGTGGAAGGATATTGTTGGAACGCGCTGTTTTTGTGAAGAACAATAAAAGGATGCAAATGCTGATGTCTGTTAACCAGCCTTCTTACTCCTTTCGTGAGCAAACAAGAGTTTCGATTGTCAATAAGGTTTTTACCGATGCCGATGTTTTGCCGAGTTTTTCAGTTTCTGTTAGCAGACTTGACAGTACTGAGGCTGAAGAACCACCATCCATTTTTACGAGTTTACTGCTTTCATCGGAATTACAAGGTTACATAGAGCAGCCTAATTACTATTTCAATACTGAAGGTGTTGAGGTTGATGAGGCACTGGACAATCTAATGCTTACACAGGGCTACAGAAATTATGTTTTGCCTGAAGCTAGCTTAATCCAACCGCCTGAGGCTAGAGGAATGGGTGCCAGCGGTGTTGTAAGAGACCTGGAAAACCGTCTTGCTGCAAATGCCAGGGTTACGCTATTGTCGCTCAATGGTGGCATTATGGAAGATGTGATGACAGATAAGCAGGGACGTTTCAATATAGATGGGCTAAATTTTTTAAACGGAGTTAAATTTAGTGTTGTAGCAAAATATCCCGACAGGAAAGATAGATTAAAAGTAGTGATGACTAATGTTTCGCCTTCAAAAGTGGGCCTGAATAGGAACTGGCCGGTTAGCCAATCAATTGTCAGCCTGCTGACCAATAAAAGTATTCCCGATTCTTTGCCAAAGCAAGATAAAGATGCAAGGTCATTAAAAGAAGTAAATATTAAAAAGCAAGTTGCCCCTAAGATTAAATATGCACAGCAAGGTATGTTTACTATTCCGGAGGGCAGCAGCGATTTAACAGTATTTTTAGATAAGCCCGAACTATGTTCAACCCTGGCCAATTGTTTACGGGGAAAATTAGGCGGCGTGGTATTCGGCCTTTATAGAGATGTGCAAAATTATCCTTATTCAAGGGATAGCGCTATGAGGGTATTTGTAAATGGCCGGCAAGTAACAGATATGGTGGAGCTTTCAGGTATTTTTGATAACAATACTATTCTGCCTGAAGATATCGGCAGGATAGAAGTCGTGCGGACAAATCAAGCGCTTATATCAACTCTGGGTGGTCCTTCTTTGTTGATCTTAACTAAAAGGAAGAATTTAGAGGAAAAGATCTTTATTCCCAATTACACCTATTATCTGCCTGAAGGATACACGGAAAGTCCAGCTGCTTATGTGCCAAGATTTAAGGTAGGTAAGCAATTTTTGCCTTCAAAAGTTGTCTATGCAGCATTTTGGGATGGCAAAATGAAGTTTAACAATAAGGGAGAAATTGCGTTAGATTTTGGGAATTTTGGAACGCCAGGAAAATACCAGATTAAAATTGAAGGAATTAATGCATCGGGGCATCCCGGATCAGCTACATTAACTTATGTTTTGAAATGATGAAAGGATATTTAATGATCGTTTTCATGGTATTCGCAGCATGTACTGTAGCTAGCGCACAATACCCTGTACATGGGGATGCTAAAAAGCCGGCAGGTAGAATAAAATCATTTACAGAACAGTGTTACGATACTTCCAATAAGAACAAAACGCTGGTGGTGAAACGGAAATATGAGTATAATGCATCCGGTAAGCTACTAAGATGCATTATCTATGATACAATAGACAGCATGGTGGTGGAAGATACAGTAACCTACAAATATGAAGACCAGCAGCTATTTGAAGAGGTTGGAAAGAATTATAAGGCCAGATACTTATATGATGAACGTGGAAGTGTTATCGCAAAAAAGGTTAGGTCTCCCAACCTTAATTTTTTAAACCGTAACATTTACAATCAGGATAATTTACTTGTGGAAACCATTTCATATTCTCCAAATAACCATCTTGTATCCCGCGATAACTTTAAGTACGATGATTCAAAGCATTTGTTGATTCACCAGCATACTGTAACCGATACACTAGACAAAAGTTTTAGGGCAGTTTATACGAGCGACCTATATGGAAACCCTTTTGCTTCACGTGTATATGCTGTGACGAGCTACCTGCTATATTCTTCGAAATTTTGGTACGGTGATGATAATTTATTGCGATCTGAAACACGATATAATTCGTCTGGCAGTTTCCTGGAAAGAAAAGAATACGCTTATATTAAAGATGCAAGGGGTAACTGGATCTCATTAAAGAATAAGAACAAGAACAGTAGTTATCTGACTACGAGGAAAATTGAATACCAGTAACTATTAGTCGATTTGTATATTAGCCATTATTTTAAGCTAGTATCCTATGTCTAATATCGGACTTATTATAGCCGAAAGGGCCGCTAACATCGGTAATTTCATGGTAGGCAGGTTATTGCCCTTTCAAAGTAAGAGAATGGTTGGACCATTCTGCTTTATCGACCATATGGGCCCTACTGAAATGACCGATCATGAGAATCTGGATATTGGACCACACCCACATATTGGCCTGTCGACACTCACTTACCTTTTTGATGGTGCGATTAACCATAAGGATAGTCTCGGTACGGAAATAGAGATAACGCCGGGACAAGTAAACTGGATGACTGCAGGGAAAGGTATAGTCCATTCTGAACGGACGCCTGAACATTTGAGACATAAGTACAAGTTTGTGCATGGCTTGCAGATTTGGATAGCACTGCCCAAAGAACTTGAGTTGATGGAACCTGAGTTTTATCACGCTGGTGAAAATGAGATTCCAACATGGCAGGATGGTGATTTAAATTATAAACTGATTGCCGGAGAGGTGCTGGGACATAAATCACCCGTTCCAGTATACAGTCCGCTTTATTTACTTGAAATCAAAAGTCAAACGGAAAGATTAATAGATTTTAAGGGCAAGTTGTTTGGTGAAAGTGCTTTATACATTTTACAGGGTAGCATTGAAAGTGATGGCAATGTCTTCGGTCCAAAACAAATTCTCATTGCTGCCAATTCGGAACTTTGTAGTTTTAATATAAAGGAAGATACCATAGTCTACATTTTTGGTGGCGATGCCTTTGCAGAAGAAAGGTTTATTTACTGGAATTTCGTGGCTTCTGATCGTGAATTGATCGAAAAGGCTAAAGCGCGTTGGGCACAGCAGCTTTTTACTAAAGTACCCGGAGAACACGGATTTATTCCGCTTCCCGAGCCCATAAAAAGATAAAATCTTATCCATAGCATAGGTAAGTCCGAAGTGCCAGGGCTGAATCACCTTAATTACATTCATTTTCTTAATTGATAATCCAGAAGCAACGACGCTTCTGTTCATCGTCTTGCGAACCTATTTTTCCTAAAGCAACACATATCTAGAGAGGATGTAGGTGTCTGTTACAAAAATTGTGTTCTGGTTCGTCGAGAAATTACAGGCGTTGGTCGGGAGTTACCATATGCTGGTATAGTATCCCGGAATGCCGTGCAACGTTTCTGCCTTGATGGCGTCTTAATTACAAAAACAAAAGAAAAATATTTAAAATATAAAGATTATGAAAACTCTAAACACATTATTCGCAGTAGCTTTAACAGCAGTAGTTCTAACTTCTTCAGCATTCACTACCTTGGCAGCTGAGCCACAAACTACAATAGTAGCCTCTTCAAACGTTAACAAAATTTGGGTGAGTGGAAACGTTAAACTTGTTTTAACACAAGGAGATAAAGAAAGTGTGAAGGGCGGTGAGAACTTTGATGCAGCAAAAACATCGGTACATACAGACGGCCGTACTTTGTTCATCAATTCAACAGAAGCCAATCCGGTAACAATCAATATTACCATGAAAGATCTGGAAAGAGTAGAAGCCTACGGACAATCGACAGTAACAACTACAAATAATTTTGAAGTAAAATACCTGCAACTGTTCCTAAGCCAAAGTGCTACAGCAAAAATCTCAGCGGTAACAGGAAGTTTATATACGGTAATAAATGACGATGCAGTACTAAAAATGACTGGAGCAGCACACCAGCACACATTGGTAGCTGCAAATACAAACAGCGTTAATCTGGATAACTTCTTTAGCGTAAATAAAAAACGTTATGCATCAGAAAGCATTATGACAGCAGAAAGAGTAGCAAGTTTGGGAGAATAACTTGAGATTTAAACGATCAAGTTTGCCTGGGCAAATAAAAAAAGGAGACGCAATCATGTGTCTCCTTTTTTATTTAGCTTTTTTTATGGTTATTAAGTTCGATTGGACAAGCGTTTTTGACAGGGAATGAAGCGCGAATGCCATCAGCAGTGGCTTAATGAGGAAAATTTTTATATTTTCGTGTGCGCGTATCAAACTCCGTATTAACCTCAAAAACAACACACAAATCAATTATGAACAAAATTAACAAATTGAAGTTCCTGAGTATGCTGCTTCTTGCAGTAACAGGAGGATCTTTAACAGCCCAAGACCGACTGGCACCCTCTTACCCTTTAATTACCCACAACACGTATTTCAGCATCTGGTCTAACACAGACAAGCTAACGGAATCTTCTACAGCACATTGGACTGGCGCAGATCATTCCTTGCTTGGGATGATTAAAGTAGACAATAATATTTACCGCTTTTTAGGTAAGGAGACACCAAGTTTTAAAATGGTTGTTCCTACTTCTGATGAAAAACCGTTCCAGGTAAGTTATACAGAAACAGAACCAGCGGGCGATTGGAAAGCAGCTGATTATGCAGCGGATAATTGGAGTAAAGGCAGCGCACCGATAGGCGACGATGCAAAAAATGTGAAAACACTTTGGAAATCGCATGATATATGGGTTCGAAGAACTTTTGACGTTGCCAATCCGGCATCCATTAATGAGCTTTATCTTAAGATCAATCATGACGATAACATTGAACTTTTCTTAAATGGCAGGAAAGTTTATACAAAAACTGGCTGGACCAACAACTTCACGTTTGTAGCGTTAAGTAAAGCCGATAAAAATGCCTTAAAAGCTGGTAAGAACGTTATTGCTATCCATTTGATTAATACTGCCGGGGGACGTTACCTGGATTTTGGACTGGTTGACAAGGAGAAGATAAGTGGTGGCGATGTACAAGTTGCAAAGCAAAAAAGTGTAGACATCAATGCCACTCAGACTATATACAACTTTACCTGTGGTAAGGTGGATTTAAAATTAACCTTCACTTCGCCATTACTGATGAACGACCTTGGTTTAATGGCAAGACCGGTTTCATATGTGTCTTACAATGTGAAGGCAAATGACGCGAAAACGCATCAGGTAAAGGTTTATTTGAGCGCTTCTTCAGACATCGCGGTTTACAGACCGTCTCAGGAAGTATCGGCGACAAAATACAGTACAGCCAAGCTTTCCATACTTAAGACCGGTACACTTGAGCAGCCAATATTGAAAAAAACAGGAGATGACATGCGTATCGACTGGGGTTATTTTTACGTAGCAACGCCTAAAACAACCAATGCTGTACAGTTCATAACGGAACAAAAAGATGCTGGTGTTGCATTTATAAAAGGATCAACTGTTTCTACAGTCAAAAAAGGGAAATCGCTTGCATTAAACACAGTAATCCCATTTGGTGCTGTTGGCAAAGCCGCGGTGGAGAAATATTTGGAACTCGCTTACGATGAGATCTATTCAGTAACGTATTTCCAAAAGAACTTGCGACCATGGTGGAATACCTCAGGTAAAGAAACGATTGAAGGTCAACTTACAGATGCGGCAAATCAGTACAAATCTGTATTGGCAAAATGCGACGCGTTTAACAAGAATGTTTATGCAGATGCGCTCCAGTCGGGAGGAAAGGAATACGCTGATCTTTGTATATTGGGTTATCGCCAAAGTATTGCCGCACATACACTTGTTAAAAGTCAGCATGGTGAAATCTTATGGTTATCCAAAGAAAACAATAGCGGTGGTTTTATAAACACAGTGGATGTAACTTATCCATCTGCGCCATTGTATTTGATCTATAACCCTCAGTTGTTGCAAGGGATGCTAAATGGCATTTTCTATTTTAGCGAAAGCGGAAAATATCCTCATCCTTGGGCAGCTCATGATTTGGGTACTTATCCAATTGCAAACGGACAAACCTATGGGGAGCCAATGCCTGTCGAAGAATCTGGTAACATGATTATATTAACAGCTGCGATTGCTAAAGCGCAAGGAAATGCGAACTATGCAAAAGCACATTGGAAAACCCTTACAACATGGGCAGACTACTTAACTAAGGAAGGTTTGGATCCTAAGACTCAGTTGTGTACAGATGATTTCGCCGGTCACTTAGCAAGGAATGCGAATTTATCAGTAAAGGCAATTGTTGGTATTGCCTGCTATGCCCAAATGGCCCAGACTTTAGGCTATGACGATGTTTATAAAAAGTACAGGGCTATTGCTGAGAGCATGGTGCCTAAATGGATTGAAATGGCGGATGCCGGTGATCATTATGCACTAACTTTTGATGATAAAAATACCTGGAGCCAGAAATACAACCTAGTTTGGGATAAAGTTTTAGCACTTAATTTATTCCCTCAGAAGGTTTATGATACAGAGGTAAAATACTACCTGAGCAAGCAAAACAGATATGGACTGCCACTAGACAGCAGGAAAGCCTACACTAAGAATGACTGGATTTTGTGGACAGCAACTTTTACAAGTAATCCTGGCGATTTTGAGGCTTTAGTTCACCCTGTATATAAACATGCAATTGAGACAGAGTCAAGAGTTCCTCTAAATGATTTCTACGATTCTAACACAGGTATCCGTGATAATTTTAAAGCGCGAAGTGTTGTTGGCGGTTTTTACATGAAAATGCTTTCAGACAAGTTGAAAGGAAAGTAGTATAATATCTCAAATCCTGCATGGTTTCAATGAGGCTATGCAGGATTTTTTATTAAATTAGGCATGTTAATCTCACATGGATAAATTAGATAAGCCAAAGCATTGTGTTTCTTGCGGTTCTGCCGGGTTAGGTAATTTTTGCAGTGAATGCGGCGTTTCTTATACTGTTAAAAGAATTACACTACATAGCCTTATCCATGAAGGCTTTCATCTTTTCACACATTTAGATAAGGGTTTTGGGTATACGCTAAAAAGATTGCTGCTGCAACCGGGAGCAATGCAGCGCGATTATATTGATGGCGACAGGGCACGTAACCAGAAGCCTTTTTCCATGTTTTTTCTTTGTGCAACGCTTACTGCACTTTTCCGATACTGGACATTTAACCTCATTGTGCACTTGTATGGCATTGATAACTCTATAGAAGCTAATTTCCTTCATAAGTACATGGTGTTCATGCAGATGGCTTTACTACCTGTATACACATTGTTATGCTATCTGATATTTCGTAAGTCAAGATTCAACTTTGCCGAAGTAGGGGTGATGCTTTTGTATACGACTTCGTTTTTCTTTCTAAGTTCTATTTTTATTTCAGCGCTCAAGTTAATTTGGCCAAATTTAGATACAGCTTATGTGGAAGCGCCCATTTTATTAGTTTACAATGCGATCACTTTTGTGAATTTCTATAGAGATGTTTCTAAATGGAAAGTTATTGTTAAGAGCCTTATAATATTTACCCTGATATTTATGCTGATTCAGACTGTTGAAGATTTGCTTATCCGGAATCTATAATTGAATTAATAAATTTAAACCCCCAACAAAATGGATTTTGAAAGCTACCTGTTGTACTTTGAATCAGTACTACTTCCAGGACATACACTTGCACCCTATACAGATCCGGCTTATCACAATTATGCTAAATTAAATTGGTCCAGACAGCAACGATGGCTCAAAGTGGGTGAACTAAATTCAGAACTAACAGAAGTTGTTAAAAAGATTTCTCGCAATCAGCATTGGGTAGTAATTACAGAAGCATGGTGTGGAGACGCAGCGCATATTCTGCCCTTTATCTATAAGCTTACGCAATTAAACCCATTATTAAGGCTTGATATCCAACTTAGAGACAGCGAACCGTTCGCAATCAATAATTATTTAACCGGCACAAGTAAATCAATTCCCAAACTGGTAATCAGAGACGCAAATGATAATGACCTGCTCGTATGGGGCCCACGGCCCAGGAAATGTCAGGAGTTGTATAATCAATTAAAAGCTGAACATGCGGATTCCGAAGAAACAAAAAAGCAAATTCAGGGATGGTACAATCAGGACAAGGGTGTAAGCTTCCAGGAAGAATTGTTGGCCGCGCTTTTAAAGATTTAAAATTCAAATCAACTTAAACACTTTTATAGGAAATACTTAATGAAATGCTGGTTCAGGTTTGAATCAGTTGTTAAATGTTTTCAAGGACCGCATTTTGAATGGGATCAGTTTTTGAAAAGATTTGCGTGGTTTTGACAGGAGAAGATCAGTGGCTAAACTTTTGTAAGCAGCCCTTGCATCCTTGTCTGTTTCCATCATTCCGGGTACAGAATACATGGCAAGCTCAATTGCACAGTCTACTAGTTTTACAGAAAGTTCTTTTGTTTTCATAACAGTTTAGCTTAAGCAAAAGCTATGCCTGTTAATGAGTGGTACAAGAAAGATTGCTATTTTTTTAAACAATCTTTAATTAACCACAACTTTCCATCCGTTTTGGTGTAAAGAAATAACTGGCCATCAATGCCCGCACCAATGCGGAGATCTGCTTTTCCGTTTTTAGTTATCTGCTTAAAATTGGATGGAACCCCGTTAAAATTTAATGCAAATTCTTTTATTGCAGATTGTTTTCCGGGAACGAGGGATTTAGCATCTACATAAAAAACTTTACCCTGCACGATGTCGCCGAAAATGTATTTGTTTTTAAGCTCAGCAATGTCACCTGTATAAACGAACCCTGCTGAAAATGCATTTCCTTCTCCATGATCGTACTGGATTACCGGATAGTTATATCCCTTATCGTCTGCAGGAAGTGGATATACAAGGTTCATTTTGCCTTTATAATTCAGAGCAAATGTGCCTTCACGGGATGGCCAGCCATAGTCGGCGCCATTTTTTCCAATATTCAACTCCTCTACATTGTTAAGTCCGATGTCAGAGATCAACATTTTGCCATCGGGCGACCAGGTAATGCGGTTTGGATTTCGAAATCCTCTGGCAAATACTTCTCCAAGGCTTTTTTTATCTTTATCAACTGCCCACGCATTATTTCCGGCAATACCATACTTGCCATTGGTACTATTGCGCCCAAGTGGATTGATGCGCAGCACGGAGCTCCATATTGTTTTACTGGAATTACACAGCTGTGCAAATCCACCTTCTGCCGATCCGCCATCGCCAACACCTATGTACAACAATCCATAATCAGCGCTTCCCGGTTTGGCCAGCGGATTAAAAGTGATCTCCTGAACACCGTGCATAGATGAGACCATGTTGATGCGCATGAATTCCCTTGGTTGTCCATTGAAGATCGAATCGCTTTTAGCCAGGTCGATCTTCCACTCCGTAATTACCCACTGCAACGCCACGGGAATTGAATCTGCATATTTAAAATCTGCCGGCGCAGCCCCGGCTTTTTCAGTATGCGTAGTATAGAAAAGCCCATTCTTACTGAAACCGGGATGGAAGGCATAGCTCCCAAAGCCAGTTCCCAGGCCTGGTGCGTTAATAAAACCCTTAACTAATTTACTTAGATCCATTACGGTATGGAAGGTTTTATCCTGGATTTCGTAAAGCGGACCGCGGATATCTTCTATAAATACCCTCTTCCTGGCTCCATTTAGAACAACCATTTTATTAATCCTGGCGAAGGGATTTTGATTAGAGGTTTTAGGAGCAACAGCCCAGGATTCCAGTTCAAGTGTGAGGTTAGAAAATTCAATCTTCGCCGGTATGACATCTTTTAAAGGCGTACCGAAAACGGCATCAATTTGCTGCCCGGCAACAGGGCTTTTCTGTTGATGAATGTATGCTAATATGGCCTCTATTTCTGAGTCTTTAAGTTGTTGGTGTGCCGGCATTGGGGTTTTATATTGAGCAATCAAGCGTGCAGCTCTTTCATCACCGGCGGCAATCATTTCTGAAGAATTACGGATAAACCTGTTTAACCATTCATAGGAAACCTGTGCGGTAACGCCTGAAAGATTTGGGCCTATTCCCTGTTGCTTAAAATTATGACATGATGCACAGTTGTTCTGGAACAGTATCTTTCCTTTCGAGATTGTGTTAGGGGCCGGGCTATAATCGTGATTAATGGATTGGCCAATCGCAGAAAAGGAAATGCTCAAAACTAGGAGCGTGATTATATTTGGTTTAAAAGGAAACATGGTGGTTAAGCAGGATTACCAAAAATGACAGCAACTAATATACAAGATAAGACCTCAAAATTTATATATAAATTGCGATGTGGATAGGAATGAAGAAGCAAATCAAGCCAAAAAGGCTACACAGGCAATATTTTTAGTATGCGGTTTGGGAATTTCAAGCTGGGCACCTATGGTGCCATATGCTAAAGACCGTTTGGAGTTTAATAATGCCGATCTCGGACTGTTGTTGCTTACACTGGGGGCAGGGGCCATTGCAGCGATGCCGTTTAGTGGATTGATGGCCCAGCGGTTTGGTACAAGGGCGGTTATGAAATACTCCGCATTAATGATGGCGCTGGTGTTGCCTCTACTGCTGATGATCAGCTCTCCATTGTGGATGGGAGTAGCCTTGTTTGTGTTTGGCAGCTCAGTTGGTGTGGTAGACGTGGCGATGAACTCACATGGGGTGCAGGTTCAGAACAGTTTAGGTAAACCAATTATGTCTTCATTGCATGGCCTGTTTAGTGTTGGCGGGCTCATTGGTTCTTTAGGTTTGGGCTTTTTAATGAAGGCCGGGCTTAGCCCACTTACTGCAGCTTTATCAATCGCCTTTTTGTTAGTCCTAATTGTATTTTTGAACTATAAGCAACTTTTTAATCTTCAAAAGGAAAATGAATTGATCAGCCAGTTTTCCCCTGATACTTTACCCGGGGTTAAAAAAGGCGTGTCATGGCTTAGAGGCAGCGTGCTATTTTTAGGTTTCATGTGTTTTTCAGTATTTCTTTCTGAAGGAGCAATGTTAGACTGGAGTGCGGTTTTCCTAAGAGACAACAAAGGGATTAATCCTGAATTCGCAGGTTTTGGGTATGCTGCTTTTTCTGTTGCGATGGCTACAATGCGTCTTTTTGGAGATAAGATCGTATCTCATTTTAGTGGCCGAATAGTCGTTATATCGGGGGCAATTCTGGCTGCGGGCGGAATTATACTTGCCGTATTTACTCCAGGGCTAAGTGGTTCGTTGCTGGGCTTCGTATTGTTAGGTATTGGGGCTGCCAATATTGTTCCCGTGTTTTTTAGCGAGGGTGGAAGGATCAAAGAAGTTCCGGCAACAGTTGCTATCCCGGTAATTACGACAATCGGGTATGCCGGACAGCTTGCAGGCCCAGCGATACTGGGATTTGTTGCATTTCATTTCTCTTTGAACGCTGCTTTTCTACTTATCGCTGCGTTGCTTTTGCTTGTTGCCCTGGCCTACATGCTAAAGCCAAAAACTTAATGCACTAAAAAAGGAATGTTTGCAGTTGCAACGTGGTTGTGCCCATCGCTTATGTAAACAAACAATCTGTAGGCACCTAGTTTAGTAGGAACAGTGAGCATTGCATTAGTTAAAGAACTGGCA
Organism: Bacteroidota bacterium; assembly: GCA_040385565.1. Taxonomy (GTDB): domain Bacteria; phylum Bacteroidota; class Bacteroidia; order Sphingobacteriales; family Sphingobacteriaceae; genus Pedobacter. The sequence goes on from JAZKHD010000010.1 coordinate 227,994, forward strand.
GCAACCATATCAGGAATAGGCTTTGGTCTGCTTTCTCTGTCACCACCCTGCCCCAAATCGGTAGCCTCTGGCAATAATTCCCATCTTGCAGTCAGTTTATCGTTGTCCGGGTCTGATACTGCTATGGCCACAAGATACTTTTCTTCAGGGTTTAGGTAAATGGAACTCCGGGCGCGCTTGCCATCAATCGTTATAGAGCTGATATTTGGTGCACGATTTTGAGGCCACTTACCACTCCATTCATAATGCATTACATCTACCACTTCTGATGTTTCTCCACCTTCAGTAAAAAGCCCGTACCAGGTAGGCGTCCTTTCCTGTTTTTGACCCCAAAGAAATACATAAGAGCCCATGCAGTTCTTGTCTTTAATTATGGAAGCCTCATAGCGTGTTTTGTAAACAGCTGCTTTTTCCGAACTCGTTTCTTCTATTGGAGCTCCCCAAGAAGTTTTTGAGCATTCCCAATGCCCGGTAGGGCCCCATTCGGTTACAAGATAACCTTTTGTCCAGCCGGTCGACTTTAGTTGCTCAGGAACTTTAGGAAGATCGCCATATACCTGAACGGAAATAAAATCAAGTTCTGGCGCTTTTGTTTTGATGTATTCGATTTCCCTTTTGCCAATTCCCGCCAGCATGGTTGTTGCAGGGTGATTAGGGTCCGCTTCATGAATCATTTTAGCAATGTCATTTACCGCATCCCATACCTTTGGGTTCTTGTAGTCCAGGTTGAGTTCGTTTCCAATGCCCCAAGCCAGTAGCGCCGGATAATCTTTAAATTTTATAACCTGGGCGCGCAGTTGGTCAAGCTGCTTCTTTACTGCAACAGCATCATCATAGTTGAAACCGTGGCGCTCACGGGCCACGTTAAGGCCCATGGTGACCGTTAACCCTAATTCTTCGGCCCGTGTTAAGAATTTTTCTGCATTGTCTGCGCTCCAGGTTCTGATTGAATTTCCTCCTGCGGCTTTTAATTCTTCTAACTTTGACGTCCCACCGGCACCTTTAACGAAGTATTGTTTTCCGTCCCGAAGCAACGAGTAGCCGGTTGCGGTTTCTTTTACTTCCACTTTTATGGCTTTTTTAACCTTAAGGGAACTATCGGATTTTGTAGCCGGAATTGTTACGAGCAGGGGTAGAAGAAAGGTTAATAACAGCTTCATATTTTGGACATTTGATGAGCTAAAATAATTCTAATTTGCGACAGTTGCTATTATTTTCCTGCCCATACCTGATTCATGGCTCCAAGAAACGTTTCAGGAGGTTGTGCCCCGGATACTGCAAGTTTTTGATCAAAAATGAAAAATGGAACTCCCCGGATCCCAATTGTCTGTGCGGCGTGCTCGTCAGCCCGTACTTCATCTGTAAAATCATCACCCGCTAACATGGTTTCTACTGTGAACTTGCTCAAACCAGCAGCAGCACCAATTTCAGTAAGCGTAAAATGATCACTAATGTCTTTACCCAGGGTAAAGTAAGCCTCAAAAAGCTGCTCTTCGATAAGATCGCCCAAACCTTCAGATTTTGCCAGCTGAATTAACCGGTGTGCGTCGAAAGAATTGGCTATTACAGATTTATCCAGGTTAAATTCTAACCCAACTTCCGCTGCTGTTTGCGTCACGTTTTCGTGCATTTCTTCAGCCCATTCCCGCGATCTGCCAAATTTATCGGCGAGGTAATCTACCGCCAGGGTTCCTGGCTTGGTTTCGGCATTTTGATCAAGTTCAAAACTATGCCACTCAACTTCTATCTGCTGCTGGTGTTCAAACTGGGCAAGGGCAGCTTCAAATTTTCTTTTTCCTATATAACAAAACGGACAGCGTACGTCCGACCAGATGTCAACTTTCATGATATAAAGATAGTATCGGGATCCTCAAGAAAGGAATGAGGCGGTTTTTATGATGTTTTGGTGATGAAGGGGAAAGTGTTACTTGGGTACATGAATTTCAAAATTAAATTAATCAGCTCTCTCCTGATTGTGGTCCCTTTATCCTTAAAGTAACCGCGACCTGGAAATGGAGTGGGCGCTTGCCGACATGAGGTCTAAATAATTTCAGCCTTGCGATTTGAATGCCAATCGGCATTTTACTAAGTTTGCTGCTAAACATACAACATCTAAATGCTTGCCTTCGCAAACGCTAAAATAAATCTGGGCTTACGTGTTACCAAAAAGAGGGAAGACGGTTATCACGACCTTGAAACTATTTTCTATCCAATTAATATTCATGATGTAATTGAGATAACGAATGCAGAGGTTACGTCCTGTGTGATTCGAGGGGTTAATATCCCTGGTAATCCAAATGACAATTTGTGCATGAAGGCCTACGAGGCGCTAAAAAAGGATTTCGAATTGCCTCCTCAGAAAATCACCCTGCTCAAAAATATACCAGTTGGTGCAGGTTTAGGCGGGGGATCTGCTGATGCCGCATTTTTAGTCAAGTTGCTGAATAACAAGTTTAAGTTAGGCTTATCTGGTGACCAGATGGAAAGTTATGTGCGGCCCCTTGGTGCTGATTGTTCCTTTTTTATAAGGAACAAACCGGTGTTTGCATATGGTAAAGGAGATGAGTTCAGTTCGTTAGCTATTGATTTGTCCAAATATTATTTGGTATTAGTTAAACCAGAGGTGCATGTGTCGACAGCAGCTGCCTATAAAGGAATTATACCTTCGGTTCCTACCACTTCGCTTAAAGATTTAATACATTTGCCTTTGCAAGACTGGAAGTCAGAAGTGGTAAATGATTTTGAGTTAACTGTATTTCAAAGTTATCCGGAGATCGAAGCCATCAAAAATATGCTTTACGAGAAAGGGGCCGTATTTGCCATGATGAGTGGCAGCGGTTCTTCGGTTTTCGCGATATTTGATGATAAGCTAGTTTTGCCTGAACTGGAAAAAAAGAACAAGGTATTTTACGGTGTTTAACACTATTAGAATAATTAAATGGAAATAAATTTAGTACGTAAGAGTGGTAAATTCAATTTTGAAGCAGAAAACTCAGGTGGTTTTAAAGTTGAGCTAGACGCAAAGGCAGAAATTGGTGGTGAAGGCAAAGGTTTCAGGCCAATGGAAATGCTACTTATTGGCTTAGGCGGTTGCAGCGGAATTGACATGGTTAATGTCCTAACAAAGCAAAAAGAGCCCTTGACCGATATTAAGATTGCCATTAATGCAACACGCAAGGAGGAGGAGACGCCCGCGATATTTGACGTTATTGATATTCGATTTGACTTATATGGCGCGCTTAGCACCCAAAAAGTTGAGCGCGCACTGGCACTTACGTTCGATAAATATTGCTCTGTATCAAATATTCTTGGTCGCTCTGCGACATTAAACTTTACTTATACCATTCATCAATAAACCAATGCAAGAAGATAATTTTGAAACCCTCGCCATAAGATTACAAACCGAAAGAACTCAGTTTAAAGAGCATTCAGTTCCGTTGTACCTAACCTCAAGTTACAAATTTGACGATGCAGAAGAAATGCGTGCCCTTTTTGCCAATGAAAAAGAAGGTAACGTGTACAGCCGTTATGCCAATCCAAATACAGATGAGCTGATTAATAAAATGGCTGTCTTAGAGGGTGCAGAAAATGGATGGGCTACTGCGAGCGGTATGGCCGCGATATTCACAACCTTCGCCACTTTTCTGCAATCCGGCGATCATGTGCTTTCTTCACGATCGGTATTTGGTTCAACACACCAACTATTAAATAATATTTTTCCAAAATGGGGGATCACCTATTCTTATGCCGATTTAGATAAACCCGAACAGTGGGAGCAGGGCATTGAGCCTAACACTAAGATGATCTTCGTGGAAACCCCTTCAAATCCTGGTATTGATATCATTGATTTGGAATGGCTGTGTCAACTTGCTAAAAAGCATAACTTGCTAGTAGTTGTCGATAATTGCTTTGCTACTCCATATTTGCAGCAACCTATCAAATTAGGTGCGCATATCTCCATACATTCTGCAACAAAGTTCATAGACGGACAAGGCCGTACCCTGGGCGGTATAATTTTGGGATCAAACAAATTAATTAAAGAGATCGAAGGATTTGCCAGGCATAGTGGTCCGGCTATGTCGCCTTTTAATGCATGGCTGCTTTCTAAAAGCCTTGAAACATTGGCTGTACGTATGGACAGACATTGTGAAAACGCCTTAAAAGTTGCTGAATTTTTGGAGACGAAAAGTGCTGTGAAACGTGTGATGTATCCATTCCTAAAATCTCATCCTCAATATGATATCGCTAAAAAGCAAATGAAACAGGGGGGTGGGATTGTCACTATGGTGATCAATGGTGGTGTAGCTGCTGCCAGTCAGTTCATGGATAAACTTAAAATGTTCTCAATTTCTGCAAACCTTGGAGATACAAGGTCTATCGCTACGCATCCCGCTACAAGTACGCATTCAAAATTGACTGAAGAACAGCGTCTGGAAGTAGGTATTGAGCAAGGTACTATCCGTTTATCTATAGGGCTGGAACATATCGACGATATCCTTGCGGATATTGAGCAGGCACTTAACTAATGTAATCGCGATCCTCATCGCTCAATTCATTATTGTTATTTTTAGGGTGACGGTCTGCAGCACGATCCTGTAGACCATTATCATCGTAACTGCTAATGGTGGTTTTGGGCTTGGCGGCCCAGTAACCTAATATAAAGCCTATAAAGCTACACACACCCACAATTACAAGTTTAGACACCTCTGCTTTAACAAATATAAAGTTGAATTCCACAGCGTCCGTATTCAGCATAAGGAAAATGATAATGATGGCTGTAATGGCTATGATTGAAATTGTTTTCGCGCTCATTGATTCTAGTATTAAAACGTGTAATTCAGAATTAATTCGAATATAGGATTTTGGTTGTACGTTTTATTTACAAATACACAACGTCCTCCTAGTTCGACATCAGGCTGATACCTTAATAAGTTCATATTACTACGTAATTCGAAGCCATATGTTTTAGGTTCGGCAAAATTTGTTTCAGTACCAATATTTTCATAATGGCAAAACAGACTTGCCCGAAGGTTTCTCACATAAGCGATGGGGCCCAGTTCTAAGTCGGGAAAAGCAATAGGAAAACGGTAATTGAACAGTAAAGTGTTCTCGAGTACGCTCTTAGCCTGGATGTTGTTGTATCCGTAAACCGTATTTATTTCCTGATCAAAACGCCTGACACCCCAGGCGTTTTGCCAGTTGAAATTGGCAAGGAAGGAATGGTTTTTAGCAAGACCGGGAAAATATAAGAATCCTTGAGCGGCAAACAATCCGCCGGGTAGATTGCTGTCGAATGGCTGATGGAGGTAACTCACTCTCAATACCTGGGCCCATCTGGGGGCAATATCACGTTCTGCCTGCCTGGTGGAATGACTCAATGAGATATTGTATTCCATCGGGAAATTTAGGGTCTTGATAAATGTGGCCGGTAAGTTTTCGGCCATATAACGTTGGGTATAACTTGTTAAGGTATTTAAAGAGATACCGTAAGTGTCATTAAGCGAATTAAAGGTAAGGGGTATTGACGCTTGCAGTTGTATGTTATTCTCACGCCAATTGCCCTGTTTTATTAATTTGTTTTGCGTATAAAAAGTTCTTCTTGGTCGGTTTCTATACGTTGTAGTTAGAATAGGGTACAATGCTTTGAATGTAAATCCGGTTGAGTATTCAACCCTGTTTAGGTCACGCAAGTATTCAACCCCGGCAAAATAATCGAAGGTATTAAGCAGGTTATTAGAAACGAGTTGTAATCCGCCCCGGTATTCATCATCAATTGTCGGAATCACGCTGTGCACATTGAACAAGTTTCCAAGGGTGTGGTATTTGGTAGATTGAAAAGTACTGTCTGGCACGTTCTCAAATACATTTTTGGTGTCTTCCGCGATGCGTGTCTGTTCGCCGAAATTAACGAAGCTGCTTGGTTTGGGCTCAGTGGTACTAACTGTTGTTTGTGCAATTTGATATCCTGTTACCTCATAATTGTTGAAGAGCATTGTGGAGCCGGATATAGATGGGTTGAATGAACCGTATTTCGCGCGACTGAGCGCACTTACTTGTCTTGAACTAGTATCTAATAGGTAAATGTTATCGACGCCGCTGTAATGAGCATTAAAGGCCAAGCCTTGCTTTACGAACACTGGCCTGCTAAGCTGCTGTTGAGATTCTGGCAGCACCTTCTCATTTCTTTTTTCTCCGTTGGTGATCCACAGCGCTTTTCCTTTTTCACTAATGCTGAGGTAGGTAATAAGATTGCCTGTCTCGTTATAAGAAGGATTTTGAAGAATAAGGTTTTCGGGGTTTGGAAGCTTTTTTATCAGTTTTCCTGTCTTAGCATCAAGTTCTACGAGATTCGATTTGTTGCTCAGATCAATCATTACGGCAACAATTTTTTGAGCATCCGGAGACAGAGATGGGGAAAATAACCTGCTTTTGTGGCTAAGCGTTTTAATTTTTCGTGTTATTAGGTCGTAACTGCAGATTACGCTATAACTCCTTTGCCTATATCTCGGGTCAGATCTAATTTCGTCCCAAACGAGCTTATTGTTGGCATAACTAAACCATGGTTGCTCCTGGTAAGCTATACCAAATAATTTCAATTCCTTTTTATTGGTGTCTATTTTAACGAAATGAGCAGGTTCTGCTTTGCTTTGTTTTAGTGAAAGGATACTGCCATCAGGAAGGCGAACCGGAATAAAATAGTTGGTAGCGTATCTGGATGGTGAATTCAAGGCTGTGTACGTTTCTCCTTTGTTCACTTGTTCCTGTTGTTTCCAGCTCTGTTTGAGGATTTCAGATGTTTTATTGAACCATTTTTTTGTTCCAAGGCCAGTATATTTTTTTAAGCTGTTTGAGAAAGGGTAGGGGCGAAGCGGACGTTTTTTAATGTCCGTTAAGATGCTGTCGAGAATGTCCTTGCCGAACTCCTTTTTTATTGTTGAGGTCATTAGGTAACCCAGCTGATAATAGCCGGGAGTAATGTCTTTTTGAGATCCAAAATTGACTTTACTATAAGAATAATTTTTTGCCTCAAGCAGGTTTGTCCGGTAGGGCATAATCCATGCCGGCTGTTTACCGCGACCTGCATTTGTAAGTGCTGTCTCAATGGATACTGCATCCCCTTCAAAGGCCCAAAGTGGAACACTAACACCGAACCAGGCCAGGTAGACATCTTCGGGAAAAGGATGTGCTTTTCCACCCGTTAATTTATCGAATTGGGCAACATGCCGAAGCTCATGTACAGCAAGATTATTTAGCCAGTCCTGGCTGTCAAATTGCTGAGGAGGGGTGGTGAAAAATTCCGACTTTTTTGGGCCCAGTTGCACAAAGCCATTTGCTATCACACCTCGGTTTTGAAGTACTATAGGTATACTTGTTTTTTGCCTGTTTAAACTTGCGCCTACGTGTGGGTATATGTAAGGGAAAGTGTTGGCCATTCTTTGCGCTTCTGTTTCCAACTCGGATGGGTATATGATCCTAAACCCTGAGGTGTAGATTTGCCTCCATTTTACACTAAGAGGGTTCTGATCACCATTGAAAATTTGTGCCTGAGCACTATATGAGGTTATACTTAATGCAAAAAGGCATAAGTTACTGATAAACAATTTATTTATGATACTTCTAAGATGCATATATAGGTAATACTAAAATAGTTAGTTTCTAAGGTGTTTATATTTGATTTATATCTATATTAAAACTTTAATACAACATGTTAAGTATTTGATAAATAGTTATTTATAAAGCATATGATTTTGTTTTAAATCGCAATTTTCACTTCTATTAATGATATAATTTGTGCTTATCTGCAGATTTCAATTGCCCTTTTTGTGTCTGTTGAATTATGTACATAATATACACTAATTACAAAGGATTCACAATAATAATAGCTACGTATATTAATGTTTAAAAGTTCTTGGTGTATACGAAATTGAATCTCCCCTACTGGGATAAGTACCTGTTATTATTGTAGATTTTTACGCTTTTTATAGAGCGGGTATAAGAAAACCGAGCCAATAATTAGCAGTGCGCCGATGTAAAAACCCACGGACATTTTCTCTTTTGTACCAAAGAAAACGAAAGCCAAAAGGATGCCATATACGGGCTCAAGATTGGTGATTAACGCTACCCGAAATGCCGACAAACTTTTCATTACTGACACCCCTGCAACATATGCCAGAGCCGTGCAGATTGTACCTAACAATATGAGGTATATCCAGTCCGAATTACTTAGCTCGAAGTGCTCATTTAGTAAATCATGAGTTAAGAACCTGTATAGGGTTATCCAGAAAAAGGCACCGGTAATTTCATAAAATCCAATCACTTTTGGATCACTCTTTTGGACCAGCGTGGAATTAATTGTAGCGAAAAGGCTTGAGGCTAGCGCCGATGACAATCCGAATATAATGCCTTCGGTATATTGCGATTCGAACTTGAAGATGAGGTAAATTCCAAGAATAATAATAATGCCTATAACTACGTCCGGAATAAGAATTGCATGCCTTTTTATAAGTGGCTCCAGTATCGCTGTAAATAGCGTGAAGGACGATAAACACACCAGTGTCACTGAGACTGTAGATACCTTGATAGCATGAAAAAACAAGATCCAGTGTAAGGCTACTATACTTCCTGTAAAGAAGAATTTAAAGAATTGGACCCGTGTTACCTTTAGACTGGTTTTAGTGACCAGAAAGTATGCAAAAAGCGTAATGCTGGCGATCAATACCCTATACCATACCATTTGCACGGCAGTGATGGATATCAGATTTCCGAGAATCCCGGTAAAACCCCAGATGAACACAGTAAAATGCAGGATGATTAAATGTCTTGTGATGGTGCTGGTTGACATTATTTAGGAGCTTTTCTCAGTAAATAATAGCCTAGTAACCCAAATATGATTGTTGGAGCAAGAACCGAGAACAATGGTGAAATTCCCCCTTTTAGAGAGAACATTTTGGCAAACTGACCAAGAACGATATAGCCAAAACTTAATAAAATTCCTATACCTAATGGTAATCCAACTCCTCCACGGACCTTTCTTGAAGAAAGGGCAACACCTATCAGGGTTAGTACAAAAGCCGACAGTGGACTCAGCCAGCGCTTATAACGTTCAAACAGCAAATCATTCCAGACACCTGTTCCCCTGACTTTTTCCTTCCGTATTTTGTCTGATAATTCCCTGTTACTTAGATTTTCAAAAATGTTGTCGTATGCTGAAAAATCATCCGGTCTCATGTCTAAAACAGTATCCTTAACAGATCCATATGGCCCGGATACTAACTTTTCTTTTAAGCCCATAATGTAACGGGTAGAATAGTTGCTAAGTTTCCAAACACGTTTTACAGAGTCATAAGAGATTTTTTCAGCAACCAGTTTCTTGGTCATCACATCGCCTTTGAAATTGTCCAGGTTGAATTTATTCCCAATCATGGTCTTGTTGTCGAAATTATCCATGTAGATAAAAGTATGTTCGTCTAGCCTCATGTGAATGTTATTTTTACTGGATGGATCATTCTTTTTCACATACGTATTCTCGAAACTGTTTTTAAGCCGGTTCGTGTAGGGAAGCAAATATAGATTTGAGGCCAGATTCGCGGCAAAAATGATGAATGCAGATATAAAATACGGTTTTAAGAAGCGATTAAAACTTACGCCTCCACTTAGAATGGGTACAATTTCTGTCTGATCGGCCATCTTCGCCGTGAAGAATATCACCGCTATAAAGTTGATTAGGGGCGATAACATGTTCACATAAAAAGGAATTGAACCCGCATAATATAGAGAAAGTACTTGCCAGAAAGAGAGATTTGCGCTTAAAAAATCATCCAATTTTTCTGAAAGGTCAAATATGATAATGATGACAATAAACAGGGTTAGTGTATATAAAAATGTTCCCAGGTACTTACTTATGATGTACCAGTCGATAATCTTTATCCTGTTTTTGAAAAATGTCATTATAATTTGTTGCCTAAAATATTTACCATTTTGTTCTTCCAGGCGTAAAACTCACCGGCAATGATTTTTTCACGGGCTTGCTTAACCAGCCACAGGTAGAAATGCAAGTTATGCAAGGTAGCAATTTGCGATCCAAGCATTTCTTTTGAATGCATCAGGTGCCGCAGGTAAGCTTTAGAATAATTTCTGTCCGCCCAAAGATCACTGTCTTCATCAATTGCGCTGAAGTCATTTTCCCACTTTTTATTGCCGATATTGATAATTCCGTTCTTTGTAAAAAGCATTCCATTTCTTGCATTACGGGTTGGCATAACACAATCGAACATATCTACGCCCAGCGCTATGTTTTCAAGAATGTTAATCGGTGTACCAACTCCCATCAGATAACGCGGCTTTTCGTATGGAAGTATGTCGCAAACAACCTCTGTCATTCCATACATTTCTTCCGCGGGTTCGCCGACAGATAGTCCGCCAATAGCATTGCCCTCTCTGTTCATTGATGCAATAAATTCGGCAGATTTTACCCGAAGGTCTTTGTAAACAGATCCTTGTACGATTGGAAATAAAGTCTGATTGAACCCATACTTTGATTCAGTTGAATCGAACCTGCTGCAACAACGTTTTAACCATCTATGGGTCATGTTGATTGATGATGCCGCGTAATCATAGTCGCATGGATAGGGTGTACACTCATCAAAAGCCATAATAATATCAGCGCCTATGGTACGCTGAATGTCCATAGCGTATTCAGGAGTAAATAAATGTTTTGAACCATCTATATGCGACCTGAAGGTCACACCTTCTTCTTTAATTTTGCGGACTTTACTTAGTGAATATACCTGATAGCCGCCACTATCTGTCAAAATGGGCCTATCCCAGCCAATGAACTTATGTAGTCCGCCAGCCTGTTCAATAATGGGTAAGCCCGGTCTGAGGTAAAGGTGATAAGTGTTTCCTAATATAATTTTTGCATCAATGTCTTCTTTGAGCTCTCTCTGGTGAACAGCTTTCACTGTTCCTGCGGTACCAACCGGCATAAAGATAGGAGTCTGGATTTCACCATGGTCTGTTGTTACAGTACCTGCTCTGGCTTTAGAATGTATATCTTTTGCCTCTAAATTAAAATTCATAAATCGGGTTCCACTAAAATCTGCCAAAAGTAGCAAAAAACCAGCTATTTAAGCCTGTAATTTTTTTTCCACATAAGGGCTCATTCCAGATTAAAAATCAGAAATTTGCCCGCTATCTAAAAAACCATTGTGAATTTAACCTTACTGGAGATCTGCCTGCTTGGAGGATTAATTTTTTGTTTCATTATACAGCTTTATTTTAGCTTATTCGTTCATCTTAAGCTCGCGTTGTTCCCGATAGAGACCGTAACAGATGTAGTAAAGCAACCTGTTAGTGTGATAGTTTGTGCCAGAAATGAAGTTCAGAACCTTACCGAATACCTCCCGCTTATCCTTACCCAGAATTACCCCGATTACGAAGTAATTGTAGTTAACGACAGGTCATGGGACGGTACAGACGAACTGCTAGAAGAATTTGCTAAGCAATACAAACATTTGAAAGTAGTGACTATAGCTGACGGCCAGAAGTTTATCGCAGGCAAGAAGTTTGCAGTTACCATGGGCATTAAAGCAGCAACCCATGACTGGCTCGTATTTACAGATGCAGATTGTGCCCCTGAGTCTTCTCAATGGCTGTTAGGAATGCAGCAGCCACTCGATGATAATATTGAAATCGTTTTAGGCTATTCGCCATATTTAAAACGCACTGGGTTGCTTAATGCGCTCATTAGATTCGAGACATTTTTTACTGCTGTTAACTACCTCTCTTTTGCACTAAAAGGTATGCCATATATGGGAGTAGGCAGGAACATGGCTTACACAAAGGCCTTGTTTTTTAAAAATAAAGGCTTCGCAGCCCACATGCACATTCCGTCGGGAGATGATGATTTATTTGTCAATGCACATGCAAATCAGCATAACACAAAGGTTCAGATACATAAGGATACTCATGTTTGGAGTAATCCAAATACCACATTAAAAGCCTACCTAAGGCAGAAAAAGCGTCATTTTGGCGCTGGTAAATTATATAAGGCCAAGCATAAGTTCATCCTTTCCTTTCAAATTGCGGTACAGTTTTGCTTTTATGCGTTACTAGTCGCGCTTCTATTTTTTAAGCCTGCGTGCTTCATTGCGTTAGGGATTTTCGCATTTAGCATTCTGATACGGAGTTTCATCTATCCAAGATTGTTGAAACGGTTAAGCTATCCCGGATTGAGTTGGTGGTTTCCTTTGCTTGATATTCTATTATTCATTTTTCTCGTGTTTAATGCCTTTCTGTCTATATTTGTTAAAAAAGTACAGTGGAAATAAAGTCGACAATAATCCAGGAATATTTCAAGGGGTTAACTGATCTGCAGATCAGTCAGTTTGATCAACTATATGAGTTATATAGCTTTTGGAATGCCCAAATTAATGTGATTTCCCGTAAAGACATTGATGAGCTATATGAGCGACACATTCTGCATTCATTGGGGATTGCGAAGTTTTGTACTTTTAAGCCGGGCGAGAAAATATTGGATGTAGGTACAGGAGGTGGATTTCCCGGTATTCCACTGGCCATTTTATTTCCTGAAACGAGCTTTCACCTTGTGGATTCTATAGGGAAAAAGATTAAAGTTGTTACTGAAGTGGCGGGTGCGTTAGACTTAAAAAACGTCAAGGCAAGCCATCTTCGTGCAGAACAGGTTTCAGATAAATATGATTTTATAGTTTCAAGGGCGGTTACAAGGCTTATAGATTTCTATCCCTGGATAAAAGGAAAGTTTAATAAGGATTCAAAAAATGCGATTGCAAATGGCATTCTCTATTTGAAAGGTGGCGACTTGACTGAAGAGATTGCAGAATCACGACTGAAAGCGGAATTATATCCGCTGTCAGCTTACTTTAAAGAAGATTTTTTCGAGACTAAATATGTAGTCTACATTCCGCAGTAATTTATCTCAGTAGTAGTTAGGGTTTTATTGTTTTGGCGTCTGTAATGTAAAATTCGCCATCTTCTAATTCTATAACACCATCTCTGGCTTTTTCTCCATACTTCGCAATTGCTTCTAAATTGTTTTTTGGAGTTACTCTAGCAGATTTAGCCTTGAAACTTACTATTTTACCTTCTCCAGGATTTACAGCTGTGATGTTTCCATTGTTGATGTAAAGAGGGTTTGCACCAATATCTGAAATCTTTTGTGAGTTGGTTGTTTTAACTCCAGGATCGTCTTCTGTTTTCTTCATTGGTTTCACAAGTGGCGGCGGAAAATGAGTTACTTCAATTTTAGGTTGTGGTGGCCTATTGGATACGGCAGGCTTTCCAGGGCGTTTTCTTAGGGGTATCGGTGGCGGAAAAGTGATTGAGATTCCTGCATTTTTTCCGGTAAATTCTAATGCACCCTTTGCTGCGCGTTTGCCATATTTAGCTATTGCTTCTGCACTGTTCAGCTCCTTTACCTGTTCATAATTATTAACAGAGACAAAATTGTTAGCCCTGGATACTTTTCCGTTAATCACGATAAGTTTGACCGGGCGTGTCCCTGTTGGCCCATCATTAATGCTCTCAATAGGATAAATCTTCTTTTTTTCCTGTTTTGGGGCTTGTCGGAATTCCTTTTTTGCAAAGGTAGATACCGGTAAATCCTTTTTTGAATACAGGTCAATCACAGTGTAGTCTTTGGAAAATGTCAATGTTGAAGTGCAAAGCATCCCAGCTGTGATCGGGAGTACATACAGGAGCCGGAGCCTGGCCCGTCCTGCAGATTTTGGTTTGTTTAACATGCTGATTCTGTGTTTTAATATAGATTGGTTGAACATTTGACTCATAAGCGGATTTGGGGCTGACCCAAAGGAATTCTGGATGAGAAACATTGCATAATCATGTTTCGCCAGACCCCGATTGGTGGTGGCTTCATCAGCAATGTACTCGTGGACAAGTTTTACGTCTTTTCTCATCAGCCAGCAGATGGGATTAAACCAGTTGAATATGAGTACCGTCTCAAAAAAGAGGATATCTATGCTGTGTTTTTGGCGGATATGGATAGTTTCGTGTTCGGTAATTATATTTTGGCCCTCTACTTCAGGGTTAATGAATAAGAGATTAAAAAATGAGAAAGCTTTATTTGAATGTTTCAAATGAACCTGAATAACATTACCGGAATGTGTTTTATCCGCTTTACGAGCCAGTTGAATGATGTAGTAAAAGCTTTTAAGCAATCGCAATAATAAAAGTCCAGCCACCAGCAAGTAGCAATAATAAAGGATGTCTTCAAATGTTAGCCCGGGCCTTGCCGCTACTATTGGAACCAATGTTCCTGAATATGGGATTCCTTCCGATACAGATTGTAAGGCGGGATTTACCAGGCTATACAGGTAGCCGATTTGACAACCAGGTAGCAAGAAAGCCAATACTGATGTTATTAGTAAATAATATCTGTTTAGCTGGTAAAAGGTCTCCCTATGGAGAAACAGCCGGTAAAAGGCATAGAAGACGACGAGGTACAAATTCGCTTCGAGAAGATAATTTAACCAGTTCATGATTTCTTATTTTTAAGTTTTTCTGCCATTTTGATCAACTCATCCAGTTCATCCATATCCATATTTTTCTCTTCAACAAGGAATGATACAAGGCTTTGATACGAGTTTTCGAAATAATTGTTCATGACCTTATCAAATGCAAAATGCTTGTATTGCTCTTCCGAAATCAAAGGAAAATAGATATGCGTATTGCCAACCGCCTTATGGTCAATAAAGCCTTTTCCTTCTAAAACCCGGATAACGGTGGAGACCGTGTTATAGGCAGGTTTTGGCGGCAATATCTTGTCGATCACATCTTTAACCAATCCTTCTTTCATTTCCCATAAAATAAGCATCACCTGCTCTTCTGCTTTAGTAAGTTCTCTCATACTTTTAATTGCTATATTAAAATGAAGTTACTACTATTTTTATAGTTTGTAAACTATTTTCATAGTTTTATTTTATATCATTGATTATCAGTACAATAAATTTATAAGGTGGTTTATTAGAGAACACTCATTGAGGTTTGGTTCATGAGTTTAATTCACAAAGTTGCCTTAACGCTAATCAATTCCGTAGGTCATATCACTGCTAAAAACCTATTAGGTCATTTTGGGTCTGCGGAAGCAATATTTAAAGCAAACCGCAAAGAGTTAATGGATATTCCCGGAATTGGAGATGCTACTGCTGCCGAAATTCTAAATAGCGATGCACTGCGGGTGGCGGAAGCCCAGCTCAACTTTTCAAGCAAACACAATGTTGATGTGCTTTTTTTTGGAGATGAAAATTATCCGAAGAGGCTAATGGAATGTTATGATGCACCAGTGTTACTTTATTATAAAGGCAATGCGGATTTAAACCATCACAGAATCGTAAGCATAGTAGGTACAAGGAAAGCAACGAGTTATGGCAGGTATTTGTGCAGGCAGCTGGCTGAAGTTCTTGCAGCTCATGATGTGCTGATTATAAGTGGTTTGGCATATGGGATAGATATTGCTGCCCACAAGGAAAGTCTTAACTTCAATATCCCCACCGTTGGCGTTTTGGCGCATGGCCTTGACAGGATATATCCTCAGCTTCATCATAGCATCGCCAAAAATATGGTTCATCAAGGCGGCCTAATAACAGAATTTCCTCTTGGAACGAACCCAGACAGAGAAAACTTTCCTAAACGCAATCGGATTATTGCCGGGCTCGCGGATGCTACCATTGTTGTTGAAGCAACATTAAAAGGTGGCGCACTTATTACTGCAGATATCGCCAACTCCTATGACAGGGATGTATACGCATTTCCAGGACGCACAACTGATGAGTGTTCTGAAGGGTGTAACTTTCTGATTAAAACGAATAGGGCAGCACTTATTAACCATGCAAAGGACTTAGTCTACTATATGGGCTGGGAAAGCCCTGGAGGTGCCAATGCCTTAAACGTGTCTCAAATCCAAATGCCATTAGGATTATCTAAAGAAGAATACCAAATTATTGAGCTGCTGAAAATTTCATCAGAACGTATTGATGAACTATCTGTTAAGATGTCTATCCCCCAAAGTAAGTTAACAATGCATTTACTCAACCTCGAAATGCAGGGCATTCTGGTCTCTCTACCTGGCAAAGTTTACAAGCTTAATTAATATTGTTTTTTTACAACCTTATTTATGTTCGTTTTTTAATTCTATTAACTAAGTAGATTAAAATAAAATTCTATAAATATGAAATAATTGATATTATATTTTGATTAAGTGCAATAAAATAAAATTGTGATTCGCATTGCTTATTTTTGCTTTATGTGGTACAACAATATTTTAGAAACAATCGGCAATACTCCATTAGTAAGATTAAACAGTATTACTAGGGAAATATCAGCAACTGTGCTTGCTAAAATAGAAACTACCAATCCGGGCAATTCCATAAAAGACAGAATGGCCATAAAGATGATTGAAGATGCCGAGCGATCTGGTAAGTTAAAACCTGGCGGCACCATTATCGAAGGTACATCTGGAAATACAGGAATGGGTCTTGCAATGGCAGCGATTGTTAAGGGCTATAAATGTATTTTTACCACTACAGATAAGCAGTCTAAAGAGAAAGTAGACGCGCTGCGCGCTTTTGGAGCCGAAGTAATCGTTTGCCCCACCAATGTTGAGCCTGAAGATCCGCGCTCTTATTACTCGGTATCCTCAAGGCTTGAGCGGGAGGTACCCAACTCCTGGAAACCCAATCAATACGATAATTTAGCAAATACCCAGGCACATTACGAACAGACAGGTCCGGAAATTTGGGAGCAGACTGAGGGTAAAATAACCCATTTAGTTGTGGGTGTAGGAACTGGAGGTACCATATCAGGAACCGGAAAGTATCTTAAGGAGCAAAATCCGGATATTAAAGTTTGGGGAATTGATACTTATGGCTCAGTATTTAAAAAATACAAGGAGACTGGCATACTTGATAAGAACGAGATATACCCTTATATCACTGAAGGAATCGGAGAAGACTTTCTTCCTAAAAATGTGGACTTCGATATCATTGATCTTTTTGAGAAGGTAACCGACAAAGATGCCGCATTGATGACCAGGGATATCGCCCGTAAAGAGGGTATTTTTGTTGGTAATTCGGCAGGTTCAGCCATTGCAGGCCTGCTTCAGCTCAAAGACAAGCTTAAGCCAGAAGATGTAGTAGTTGTCATATTCCATGACCATGGCAGCAGGTACATGGGCAAAATGTACAATGAAGACTGGCTTAGGGAGCGCGGGTTTCTTAAAGATGAAAAACTAACTGCTAAAACTATAATAGCCAAAAAAGATAGCACTGAGATAGTTACGATTGATTGCGAAAAGACCATTCTGGAAGCAATAAACACGATGCATATGCTTAACATTTCTCAAATACCGGTTACCCAAAAAGAGATGGTTGTAGGTAAGTTGGCCGAAAGCGATATTCTTAAGGCATTAATGGAAAACCCATCATTAAAATCTGCAAAGGTTCAGGAAATTATGTCGGCCACTTTTCCATTTGTGGACCTAAACACATCTATCGACAGAATTTCGTCCCTCATCAATAAAGAAAATAGTGCAGTGCTTGTTGAATCAGAAAATGGTAAAATAGAAATCATCACGCAGTACGATATTATTAATGCGATATCAGGCTAAAACGTAAAAAAAAGGCCCCGGATGTTCGTTCATCCGCGGCCTTTTTATATAAATATTAGTGACTTGGTGCAGATGCTTCAACGCGTTTAATCTGCGCACCCAATGCCCTTAAACGAATGTCAATGTCCTGGTAACCTCTCTCAATCTGTTCGATATTAAAGATAGTCGACTTACCTTCAGCAGATAAAGCCGCAATTAACAGGGACACACCTGCACGGATATCGGGCGAAGTCATACTGATACCTCTAAGCTTATATTGTTTGTCAATGCCATTAACTGTAGCTCTATGTGGATCGCAAAGAATTATCTGTGCGCCCATGTCAATTAATTTATCTACAAAGAATAACCTGCTTTCAAACATTTTCTGGTGAATCAGCACGTTGCCCTTCGCCTGTGTAGCCACAACCAACACTATACTTAGCAAGTCAGGGGTAAAGCCAGGCCATGGAGAATCCGCAATCGTTAACATAGAACCATCAATAAATGATTCAATTACATAATGTTTTTGAGAAGGGATGTAAATGTCATCACCCTTAAGTTCAAATTTGATACCCAGTTTCCTAAACACATCAGGGATAACCCCAAGTTCAGAATAACACACATTTTTAATTGTAATCTCAGACTCCGTCATTGCGGCAAGGCCTATAAAAGAACCTATTTCAATCATATCGGGCAACATCCGGTGTTCAGTACCACCTAATTTTTCAACACCTTCAATATGAAGTAAATTAGACCCGACGCCAGTTATCTTTGCACCCATGCGGTTCAGCATTTTACATAGTTGCTGTAAATATGGCTCGCAAGCGGCGTTATAGATAGTTGTTTTCCCTTTTGCGAGTACTGCGGCCATTACAATATTAGCCGTGCCGGTTACAGAGGCTTCATCCATAAGGATGTAAGCACCCTTTAAATTTGTAGCATCTACGTTAAAAAACTCCTTTTTATTGTCATACACAAACTTGGCGCCCAGTTTTTCGAAACCAAGGAAATGTGTGTCTAACCTTCTTCTGCCAATTTTGTCACCCCCCGGCTTTGGGATCGCAGCGGTACCGAAACGACCAAGCAACGGCCCAACAATCATAATTGATCCTCTTAAACCGCCACCTTTGGCTTTAAAAGTATCAGAAAGGAAGAAATTAAGATCTATATTTTTCGCTTCAAAAGTGTAGGTATCTTTGCTCAGGCGTTCTACATGAACACCCATATCACCTAATAATTCAATCAGTTTGTTAACATCCTTAATGTCCGGAATATTGCTGATGGTGATTTTTTGATCGGTAAGTAAAACAGCAGCAATAATCTGCAGGGCTTCATTCTTTGCCCCCTGGGGATGAATTTCACCTTTCAATTTTTTTCCACCAATTATTTCAAATGCATTCATATAATAAGTAAGTATCTGGTTATTTAACTGGTAAAATTAGTGTCTTTGCTTTGGGTTGCTACTGCGTTGCTGCGGACGGTTGTTGTTATTCTGACGCCCTTTACTGCCGTTGTTTCTTCCCCGGTTATTCTTTTCAGGTCTAACAGGTGTTGGTTTAAACTCAACCTTTGCAAGGTTTACGTTCTCATCAAGTACCAGTTCACCATTTGACAGTTCTCTAAGGTTTTTAATGATCGTTTCATCAGCAACGGTGTCTTTATTCCAGGTAACATAGGCCATTTTCATGAAGTTAGCTATGCTTTGTACCATCGCAGCCCTGCGTTCAGGATCATCATTCACAGCTTTCGCTTTTTCGATCATCACCTCTACAGTTTTGCCGTAGTGTTTGTACTTTATTCTTTGCTGCGGATAGCCAATGTGCTGGGGTCTAATCAATGCAGCCTCTG
The DNA here is from genome assembly GCA_040385565.1 of Bacteroidota bacterium. GTDB lineage: Bacteria > Bacteroidota > Bacteroidia > Sphingobacteriales > Sphingobacteriaceae > Pedobacter. The sequence goes on from JAZKHD010000010.1 coordinate 247,483, forward strand.
GAGATGGCTTAGGATATGGTGAGTCCACATCAATCTGGTATCCAGATATAATGTGAAGGTGATCCCATAGTTTATGTTTAAAATCAGCCACATCACGCAGGTGAGGGTTAAGAAAACCCATTAGGTCAATAACCGCCTGTGCGTACCTGTTACGTTCTTCAAGATCAGGTAACTCTATAATGTACTTAACCATGTTTTGTACATTACGGCCGTATTCGGCAAGAATTAAATGGTTTCTTGTGGTATTGTAGTCAAAATTCATTTGTAGTTATTTCTATGAATGTACTCGTTTATCTTCTATTTAACAATTCGCAATTTAGCAAATTTTAACAACAACTGTTTGTTGCCCAGTCCCTGGAAAAACACAGTTGCTTTTACATCAGGCAGGTTGCCTTCTAAACTAACAATTTTTCCAAATCCGAACTTCTCATGTTCAACATCCATACCATTTTGAAATGCACTTGCAGTGTCTGGTGAAAAGCCGGGGGTAGGTATATGCGCCTTGGGTAAAATTGAAGTGGTTTTTGGTCGTTGTGCCGGTGTCCTGGCAGGTGCCTCTGAAGGCGTTTCACGCAACTGGCTCCAGCTTCTCCTTTCAGTATCGAAGCTGTTGTCGCCCAGTACGTTTTTAGCTGGCTTAACTACATCAAGTTCCAGGTATTTGGCATTTATTTCATTGATAAACCTACTTGGTTCGCAGCTGGTTAAAGTGCCCCAACGGTATCTTGATGTGGCATAGGTTAGTGTAAGCTTCTTTTCCGCCCTGGTTATCGCAACATAGAACAACCTTCGTTCTTCTTCCAAATCTGTTCGGGAGTTTAAACTCATTTGAGATGGAAATAGATTTTCCTCCAGCCCCACAACGAAAACGTTTTTAAATTCGAGTCCTTTGGCTGAGTGGATTGTCATTAGGGATACGGTATCTCTATCTTTATCGTTCTGCCTGTCGTCATTTGTCAACAGTGCGATGTCCTGCATAAAAATAGCCAGGCTTCTGTCTTCAATATCCTCGCGTTCAGCAAATTCTTTGATACCATTCAGCAGTTCCTGTATGTTTTCATACCTGCTGCGGCCCTCAATGCTGTCGTCTGTGTGCAGTTCCTTTAATATTCCGGAGTGTTGGGCAATATACAGGGCAGTTTCGTATGCATCTAACTTTTTAGATTCGGCAGCAAAACTCCTGATCAGCATAGAAAAGTCATTCAGCTGGTTGGCTATTCTACCTTCAATATATTGTTGTGGGGCGCAAATTACTTCCCACATGGTGATGTTATGCTTGTCTGCCGCAACTATTATTTTTTCAACAGTAGTGTCACCTAAACCCCTTCTTGGATAGTTAATTACCCTCTTAATTGCTTCTTCATCTGCAGGATTAAAAGTTAACCTGAAATAGGCAATTAAATCCTTTATTTCTTTACGCTGATAGAAGGACAATCCGCCGTAGATCTTATATGGAACGTTAAGTTTACGTAAAGCTTCCTCCATTGCTCTCGACTGCGCATTGGTCCGGTAAAGGATAGCAAAATCATTATGATTGTATCCTTTAGATGTGCGCTCCTGTACAATGGCTTCAGCTACAACTTTTCCTTCCTCATTATCTGTAAACGCCCGCGTAACTTTAATACGGTCGCCTACTTCATTAGCAGAAAAAACATTTTTCTCCAGCTGATTCTTGTTGTTTGCAATAATACTATTGGCAACTTCTACTATGTTTTGGGTAGATCTATAGTTCTGTTCAAGCTTGTAAACCTGCAAATCAGGATAGTCGCGCTCAAAATTTAAAATATTTTGAATATTCGCACCCCTAAATGCATATATACTCTGCGCATCATCACCCACTACACTGATATTCTGGTAAGCGGCGGCAAGTTTTTTAACTATCGTATACTGCGAAAAGTTAGTATCCTGATACTCATCCACCATTAGGTATTTAAACTTTTGCTGGTATTTATTTAATACGTCGGGGTGTGTTTTAAGCAGTACATTGGTTTTAAACAACAAATCATCGAAATCCATGGCTCCTGCCTTAAAACACCTTTTTGTATAAGTTTCATAGATCGATCCCAGCAAAGGTCGCTTGTTGCCAATGTCCTCAGACTGTATTTCGGCGCTTTCCAGATATTCGGAATAGGAGATGAGGTTATTCTTGGCAGATGAGATCCTGTTGTAAACAAAATTAGCATTGTATAGCTTATCGTCCAGCTGCATTTCCCTTAAGATGGAGCGTATTAAGCTTTTACTGTCGTCAGTATCGTAAATTGTAAAATTAGAAGGGTATCCAATTTTTTCTGCTTCAACCCGTAATATTTTGGCAAATACCGAGTGAAAAGTACCCATCCAAATGTTCTTGGCTTCAGCACCAACAACCTTCATGATACGCTCCCGCATATCCTTAGACGCTTTGTTGGTAAAAGTAAGTACCAGTATATTAAACGGATCAACTCCCTTTTCAATTAAATGGGCAACCCTGTAAGTTATTACCCGGGTTTTTCCAGATCCTGCACCTGCAACTATCATTGATGGTCCCTGGGTGTTTTCTACTGCTGCGCGTTGTTGGGGGTTTAAACCGGCTAAATAATCCAAAATCCGTCCTTGTTCTTCTTTTTGATGTCTGTTAACGTGTAGAAACTATAATTTCTAAGGTTACAAAACTACAGTTTTTTCGGGTTCATAAGTAGCTAAACTTGTATTTCTGTTGGTAAACCACCTGTATCCACGCCCTCAAAAGGGCGGATGAAAAATGTTTACTGTAAAAAGAATGTGGTAATTAAACATAAAGTCGGTATTGTTGTATTGTGAATAACAATAACCCACAAACAATATGTATTCTAAAATCTTTAAACCACTAGTTTTAGGCTTAACGCTAGCCTCGTCAACAGTAATTGCTCAGGCCCAAATAGGTCCGCCGGTTGAAACAAACAAGGCCAATACCGACTATAAGCCTGCCCTTGCGGGCCAAACACGAATTGGCAGCGTAAAAACTGTAACGCCTTATACCTCTACGGTAATCAACTCTGACCTAAAAGGCCCATGGGGAATGACTGTTTTGCCTGACGGCCGGTTACTTATTAGTGGTAAGCCGGGAACCATGCAAATTTTAACAACTTCTGGACAAGTCGTTAAAACCATTACTGGGTTTCCAGATGTACAATTTAAGGATCAGGGCGGATTGCTTGATGTAAACGTGGATCCTGAGTTCTCTAAAAACCGTATGGTTTATTGGACTTATGCCCAACCGGGCGACGGTGGTGCCACCCTGGCTGTAGCAAAAGGTAAGTTATCAGTTGATGAAACGAAGCTGGAAGGCGTTAAAGTTATTTTCGAAGCTGCTCCACGCTACAAAGGCTCCGGTCAATTTGGTTCACGCCTGGTTTTTGATAAGCAAGGAAATATATTTGTTACCTCTGGCGACCGTTCGGCGAAAGATATCCGTGTAAAAGCGCAAGATCTTAGCTCTACCTTAGGTAAAATCATTCACATCACTAAAGATGGAAAGCCAGTTTCCGATAACCCTTTTATTGGCAAGGCCGATGCCAAACCAGAAACTTACGCGCTAGGCTTTCGTAATCCTGACGGTTTGGCTCTTGATCCCGCTACAGGTAACCTTTGGGAAGTTGAATTTGGACCCCGCGGTGGCGATGAGCTTAACTTAATTAAATCCGGCAGCAATTATGGCTGGCCTGTTGTTACCTATGGTATTGAGTACGGTGGCGAAAAAGTATATGACGGAATCCAACAAAAAGAGGGTACTGTACAACCTGTTTACTATTGGGATCCTGTAATATCACCGGGCTGTATGATGGTTTACAATGGCAACATTGCTGAGTGGAAAGGTAACGTGTTTGTTGGCGCCCTTAGTGGTCAACACATCATCCGATTAATTATAAAGAATAATAAAGTTGTAGGTGAAGAGCGTTTGCTTTCTGATAAAAATGAGCGTTGGCGCTGTATAACTACCGGAAAAGACGGGGCCATTTATGCAGGAACAGATAGCGGCAAACTTTATAAAATTTCAAAGATTTAAGTCTGCGCCCCAATTCAACTGAGAAGTAAGTTTTACCTTTGTCCGAAATCTAACGAATGCAGGTTAAACCAAAAATTTCTCTTCAGCAAATATGGTCTGCCATTGTAGGCTTTTTTTTAGGAGAATATTTTTCAGACGCGGTCCGAAATACGCTTGCTGTTGTTCTCCCGATTGGGATTCTATATAGCTATAACCAGCCGAATGCAGCGGTAGGAGTAGGTGTGGGCACATTACTTATTTCTTTAACCGATTTACCGGGCAACCGTGGAGATAAGCTTAAGACCGCATTGTTATCCAATGCGGTCTTTTTTCTGACAGCCTTAGCATTCACGGTTTCTTTAGGGTATCCCATTTTATTGGGAGTAGCCTTTTTTGCAGGCACATTCGCTTTGTCTATGCTAAGCCTAAAAGGGCAGCGTGCGTCCGTTATTGGAACCATGGCAATTATTCTGAGTACCTTTATACTTGGGTTACGGCCCGCAAACCCAGTCGAGTTTAGTTTTTACATTCTTTGCGGCGGAGTTTGGTACTATACTTTAAGTCTGCTTCAAGTAGCGGTTGCGCCTTACCGTTCGCTTCACCACGCGCTGTTTGAGAGTTTAACAGCAATGAGTGGTTTCATGCGCGCTAAGGCCGACTGCTATAACCCAGACGCTGATCTGCAGACAGCAATCACCAAAGGGATCAGGTTACATGTTCGTGTCACGGCTAAATTGGATGTAGTTCGTCAGCTTCTGCTTGGCGACCGGATGGCAATGCGAAGCGAAAGCAAACGCGGAGGCGCATTGCTGTCGACGGCAAGAGGCATCATATCCTTGTATGAACAGGCGTCAGCAATTCATTATGATTATGCTCGCATACGTGAAATACTGCAACAGCAAGGTACATTAGGGTTAGTTGCAGGGCTAATCCAGACCCTTGCAGATCGTATGGAAAAGTTAGGTCAAAGCTTCCTGACAAAACCTGGCTCAAAAACCGTTTTAATTTCTGAATCAGAAGATTTCCTTCTTGGGCTGGCAAAACTAGAAGCCATGGTTGAGCAAAATGCAGGAGATTCCATTGTAAGCCGCCGTATCCTGGAGAACTTGCAGGAGCTCCATGATCAATTAAATGACTTGGTTAACTTGCGGCTGGCGCTCAAAGAGGGAAATCAGGTTACTTTAGAAAATCCCGATCAATATAGTGTGTTCATCGGCAACGGAAATTCAATTAAAGCTAGATCGAAACAGGCACTTCGCTTCCAGCATCCCGTGAGCCGCTTTTCGTTACGTCTGGCGCTTTGTTTTCTTACAGCGTATGTCATTAGCGTTTTCCTGCCGGGAGAAAAGTACAGCTATTGGATGCTGCTAACCATTGTGATTGTATCCCGACCAAGGTTTGCCATCACCTGGAAGCGTAATCAGCAAAGATTAATTGGGACACTTTCTGGCGTTTTAATCGCGTTGGCTTTTTTATTAGTCATCAAACAAACAATCGTTTTGCTTACGCTGGCAGCCATTTTTCTTACAGGCTTCTTTGCTTTCAACCGGATTCGTTATGGGCTCTCGGTCGCATTTATTACACCAGCAGTATTAATGACATTAGCAGTTTTTCATGGCCAGCCAGAGGCACTCTGGGCAGAGCGCATTGCCTTCACAGCCGCAGGTTGCGCCATTACTTTTGCCGGGCTGTATTTATTTCCCATTTGGGATGCCGAACAGCTTACCAAGTTGGTTAATGGCGCCATTTTAGCGAACGCTGGTTTTCTGAGAGCTATTTTGTATACGAATACATCCCTTGAGCAGCAGCTGGCGCGCAAAGCTGCGCACCTGAGTCTTGCCGAGCTTTCTGAGGCACTTGGATATGCACGGTCTGAACCCAATGCCAACATCTCACAACTTGAAGATTTGGAATATCTCCATACCATTAATTTTCGGATCAACGGGGTCATTACCTCTGTGTATTTATCAGGTGGAAAACCAGCTGAAGACCCCTCTTCGGAGCAATTGGCAATGGCTGCACTAGCTCAACTTGAAATAGGGAAGCCTGTCGAGGATGCAGTGCTCGATTTAACTTTAAAGCAGGGAGAGACCATATGGCACCTTTTGTTAGATTTAGCGCAGGAATTAAACACTAAACGGACCCGCCTAAAAAACTAAATATTTTAGTTAAATAATTATTAAGCTAAAAATAATAGTAATATATTTGTGTTCACACGAACCACAATGATGTCTTTAGAAATCTACGCGGGCAAAATTCTGTCTTCAGTTCCTCGTTTGCTTTTATTGCTTGCGAACATAGCATTTGCCGAAACTTACTGTAAAGTTGTTTTAGGCTCCAAATTTGAACTTTCAAAACTTATTAAGAAAACATGATTGAACTGGATTACATAGATGGCGGTAGCGCTGGAGCGGTTTTCCGGGTTATTCAGTTTCGGATAGGTGAGTCATGGAAGATCGTCTCTGAAGGAGAGTTACTCGCAAGGATCGAAAAGGTTGCAGGGCAATGGCGTGTGCGCGGTAAATGCATGCTAACAGATGAACTCATCCAGAGAATTGGTAGAAACATAGATGAACAGCATTTCAATAGTTTACCCAATGACCTGAAAATACATTGGTCTCAATATATAGCAGAGGTTATTGTTCAGGGAGATAGCCAATATCTTATTATCTCCAAGCCTGAGATTGACTTCACCAGGTTCGAGAAAGTGTTCAGAAACTATATTACATTATTGGTCAAGGATTGGTGGGGAATCTGCTTCAAGGTATATGATGCGGAAATGTCCACAGATTTTGAGGTTTTGGTCAAGTTGGGTGCAAAACACCAAAACGATTGTTAAGAGCTCAATAATAGGTAAGCAGAAAAACAATAATGTATTTAAGCTGTTTTTTCTAAAAATCAATAGACTATGGCAAAGAAACCTATCACGCCCTCCACTCCAATAAGTCCAAGGGACGGTTTGGACAATACTGGAACCCAGGGTTACGACTCCTTGAGTGACGATGGGTATTCAGGTTCATCGCCTAAGCCAGCCGAACACCCGGAAGATGATGAAAGTCACACAGGCAGTTCCTCGGAAGATTTCCATAAAACTTAAATTCAGTAAGTCGCGCTCCACATACCCTCGCTGCCTTTTGACTTAATTTACTAATATTTTTGGTAAATAGAAAATTAATAAAACTAAAAATGTTAGTATATTGTTTGGAATTGTAACGCTAAGTCAATTAGCTTTGCAGTAACTCAAGTTATATCGTCATGTCAGCGGAGAAACAGATCATCCACATGGATCAGGATGCTTTCTTTGTTTCTGTAGAAGTAAAGAAAGATTCCAGACTGATCGGGAAACCAGTCATCATTGGCGGAAGTTCCGACCGTGGCGTAGTTGCTTCCTGCAGCTACGAAGCCCGGAAATTTGGCGTACACTCAGCAATGTCATCGCGTATGGCAAAGCAGCTTTGTCCGCATGCCGTGTTTCTCAAGGGAAATATGGACGAGTATTCAAAAGCCTCCCACGAAATTACGGCTATCCTGAAAGACCGTGTGCCCCTTATAGAAAAAGCAAGTATAGATGAACACTATATAGACATGACCGGAATGGATCGCTTCCATTCTACACTTAAATACGCGCATGAACTTCGGGCATTAGTTATCAAAGAAACAGGCTTGCCCATATCTTTTGGTCTCTCAGTCAACAAAACCGTCTCCAAAATGGCTACAAATGAATGTAAGCCCAATGGTGAACTCAACGTGGGCCAGATTGAAGTGCAACCCTTTTTAAACCCGCTGTCGATCCGTAAAATTCCCGGGCTAGGCGAAAAAACTTTTATAAAGCTGAGCGATATGGGGATTAAGAAAATATTTACCCTGGCTCAGATACATCCTGAACAAATGAATTTTTTGCTGGGAAAATCTGGCTTGTCGTTGCTGCAGAAAGCTAAAGGTGTCGACAATAGTCCGGTGATTCCCTATTCTGAACAGAAATCGATTGGTACGCAATGTACCTTTCATGCAGATTCTATTGATATTGAAATGATCAACAACCTCCTCGTGGCGCAAGTGATGGATGTTGCATTCCAGTTGAGAGAGAAGAAAAAGCTCACGGCCTGTATTACAGTGACTATCCGCTACGCCAATTTCGAAACGGAAACTAAGCAGATGGCTATTGGGTATACCTCGCTGGATAGCGTTCTGATCGCGACGGCAAAAGATCTTTTTAAAAAAATGTATAACCGGCGGATGCTGCTCAGGCTGGTCGGTGTGAGGCTGACTAACCTGGTGAGTGGTTTTGAACAAATCGATTTATATAGTGAATCGCAAGAGCAATATAGCCTGGTGCAGGCGTTAGATAAAATCCGCAGGCGCTTTGGGCAAGATGCTGTAACCCGGGCATCAGTTTTAGACATAAAGCTTTAAGTAATGTATCTGAATGTGCATTCCCAATACAGCCTTCGTTACGGAACCATGTGTATCAAAACCCTGGTAAACGAAGCTAAAGCCCGCGGAATAACCCAAATGGTAATTACCGATATTAACAATTCCACCGGTGTGATGGAATTTATGAGGGAATGCCGGAAAGCGAATATCAAACCTATAGGAGGTATTGAATTCCGTAAGGACAAAAGATTGCTTTATATAGGGGTGGCAAAAAACAGGGAGGGGATGAAAGAACTCAACGACTTTCTAACTGACCATAACCTTTCTCAGAGGGAGCTAACAGAAGAGCCACCAGCTTTCGAAAATGCCTGCATCATTTTTCCGTTTGGCCATAAACTTCCCCTTCTAAAAAATCAATACATCGGAATCCGGTTCGATGAGCTGCATCAGTTGTATAAGAAAGAGGTCTTGCCCCATCACGATAGGTTACTGGTGCTTCAGCCTGTTTTTGTTGAAGGTAAGATTGGCTATCGGCTGCATGAATACCTCAGAGGTATAGATTTAAACACCCTAATTACCATGGTTGAAAAGGAGGATAAGTGCAAAGAGACCGACCGGTTCCTGGACCCTGGTGAATTGGAAGCCAAGTTTGCCAAATACGCTTTTGTACTTGACAACACGCGCAAATTGATGGATAGCTGCGTAATGGATTACCCTGAAGACAAAATAAAGCTGAACCGCAGAAGTTTTACCGGTAATAAAAAGGACGACAAAGCGCTTTTGGAGAAACTTGCGATGGAAGGTATGCTTTACCGCTACGGTGCAACCAACAAGGAGGCGCTCAAGAGATTAAAAAAGGAGTTAAAAGTAGTTGTAGACCTTGATTTCTGTGCCTATTTTCTCATCACCAACGATATTATTCAATACTCAATGCGCCGGGGATTTTATCATGTCGGCAGAGGATCGGGTGCCAACAGCATTGTAGCCTACTGTTTGCGCATTACGGATGTAGATCCTATAGAGCTCGACCTGTATTTTGAAAGGTTTTTGAATGCAGAACGAAGCAGTCCGCCAGACTTTGACCTGGATTACAGCTGGGACGAGCGTGAGGAGGTGCAAGACTATATTTTTAAAAGATATGGGAGGGAGCACACCGCCTTACTAGGTACTATGTCGTCCTTTAAAGATAGATCGATCATACGCGAGATTGGTAAAGTGATGGGTTTACCCAAATCAGAAATCGATGGCTTTACCGATCCCAGCCGCATGGTGCAGAACCGCGACAATGAGACGTATAAAAAAATCAACATGATCTACGACCTGATGAGCGGAATGCCTAACCAACGCAGCATACATGCCGGCGGGGTGCTCATCTCTGAAGAGCCCATTACCTATTATACAGCACTGGATTTGCCACCCAAAGGAATGCCTACCGTTCAATGGGACATGTACGAGGCTGAGGAAATCGGTTTTGATAAGTACGATATCCTTTCCCAGCGGGGAATTGGGCACATTAAGGAAGCTGTGAGACTTGTGGAACAAAACCAGCAAAAACGAATAGACATCCACCAGGTAAAAGAGTTTATGAAAGATCCAATATTGAATGCGCGTCTAAAAACAGGCAATACTATTGGGTGCTTTTATATTGAATCGCCCGCTATGAGGCAATTGCTTACTAAGTTAACCTGCGACAATTACCTTACACTGGTCGCAGCCAGTTCCATTATTCGTCCTGGGGTGGCAAAGTCGGGCATGATGAAAACCTATATTCAGAACTATCATAAGCCAGAAGCCGTTCAGTATTTGCACCCGGTAATGGAAGAGAAATTAAAGGAAACCTTTGGTGTGATGGTATATCAGGAAGATGTAATCAAAATATGTATCCATTACGGAGGTATGGACGGTACTGATGCCGACATACTTAGACGAGGGATGAGTGGTAAGTACCGGTCGCGCGTGGAATTTGACCGCCTGGTAGAGAAATTTCATGAAGGGGCTAAAATACTTGGCAGAGCTGAAGAAGTTACAAAGGAAGTCTGGCGACAGGTTTCAAGTTTCGCAGGTTATAGCTTTTCAAAGGCACATTCGGCCAGTTTCGCGGTAGAAAGTTACCAGAGTTTATTTCTTAAAACCTACTACCCAAAAGAGTTCATGGTGGGTGTACTTAATAATTATGGTGGTTTTTACACCAGGTGGCTGTATGTGCATGAGCTTAAAAAGGCCGGTGCAAGGGTGAATTTGCCCTGTGTAAACAGGAGTGAGGCGGTAGTGTCAATCGCGGGGAACGATGCCTTCTTAGGTTTCACCGGTATCCAGGGTCTGGAAGGGCGTCTCGTTCAGTCGATACCTGAAGAGCGCAAACAACATGGCGAGTTTTCAGGTCTGGAGGATTTTGTAAAGCGAACTGAAATAGGCCTTGAGCAAGTTGTGATCTTAATACGCTGCGGTGCGCTGCGGTTTACCGGTAAAAGCAAGAAGATATTGTTGTGGGAAGTACATTCGATACTTGGCCAAAAGACAAAACCATACAGCCATTCATCGCTTTTTCATATTGAAGCGAAGAAATTTGAATTGCCGGAATTGGTCAATACCAAACTCGAAGATGCTTACCATGAACTGGAGTTATTGGGCTTCCCTTTGAGTTTGTCTATGTTTGACCTGCTTAAAACCAGTTACCGCGGTGATGTGCTTGCCGGCGCCCTGAGTGATTCGATTGGCAAAACGGTAAGGATGGTGGGAATGTACGTTTGCGAGAAAACGGTGCATACTAAAAATAACAAAAAAATGTGGTTCGGTACATTTATAGATGCTGAGGGCAATTTTTTCGACACTACTCACTTTTCAAACAATACGCCAGCATATCCGTTTCGTGGAGCAGGTTGCTACCTCATCCAGGGAAAAGTAGTTGAAGACTTCGGTTTTCCAAGTATAGAAGTTCAAAAGTTTGCTAAACTCGAAATTGTACAAAACCCGGTAATGGTATAGTTGCCATGGCATTCTACCTGTAAGACGATCACTACTCTTCCCGATATTCTAATATATCTCCCGGTTGGCAATTCAATGCCTTACAGACTGAATCCAATGTTTCAATCCGTATTGCCTTAGCCTTGCCCGTTTTTAGAATAGACAAGTTGGACATGGTGATGCCTACCTTTTCGCAGAGTTCTGTAAGGGACATTTTACGTTTAGCCAGCATTACATCAATATTTATAATTATAGCCATTTTGTTATACTGTTAAATCGTTGTCCTCTTTTAATTGTTTTCCTTTCTTAAAAGCCACGTACAGCGCTGCAAAAATAATACATAATACGCCCGGTTTCCATAAGCCATTCCAGGAATCAGCATCAAGTTTAACATCAGGTGTAAAGTAGGAGTGGAAAACCAAAGGAATAACGACAAGGTTAATTAGAAACAAGCCCAGCGGGAGTAAAATTAAATTGAGTGTAATGAACCTTAGCCTTTTTACATTCTTCTCTGAAAAAGGTGTTCCCTGCGCTATTTCTGCCAGGAACTTAACAAAGCCACCAATTACAAAATAAACAAAGTAGATAAAGAACAATAAATAGATCGCAAAAAGCCCCGGTACAGCAATATCATAAGTAAGTTTATTCACCGGGATCAACATGCTTTTAGTTCCACTATCTACCCGAAATGGAAGGGCAATATCTTTTTCTTTGCAGATATAATTAGTACCCGTGTACTTCTTAGATTGCTTTCGGTTATCCTTTTCGCAAAGCGTTTTCCGTAAATAAGCCTGCCCATCCTTTACGAAATAAATAACTGGAATGAAACCTTCACTACGTGTTGTATCGAGTTTCCAATCCCTAAAACTGATAAAATATTCCTTTTTAGCACCGCGTTGTCCAAAGGAGTTACGCAAACTGCAAGTGTCACATCTCATCAAGGAAGTGTGTCCCACTATGCCCAGTAATGAAGTCCCTGTTGCATGACGCCCATTTTTAAGGTCGCGGGCATTTTTAATGCTATCTCTAAGTTGCACATATTTGCGATAAGGGAGTGTATCTGAAATTTCAGGATCTAAAGAAGGAAGCCTTACCATGTCATAGGATGAGCTATAGGAATCAGAGCTACTGAATGTTCCCGAATGCATCAAAAACATATATGGGATAATACTTATAGAGATCAAAATGAATACTGCAAGTACAATGTTGATCAGGCGTGAAAGAGTCAGTTTTGTCTTCATATGTTTTGAGTTTGATTTTTCAAACATACAAATAAAACAATATATATTTATTGTAAATCAATAAATATATATTGTTATTTATAATCTGCCGAATTTCTCAACAACTAATAGGTAGAGAGGAGAGAAGGCTGGTTTTTAGTGTGATACACCGCCCTGAGCGTAACAAATTCATACGATAGTTAAACACTCAAAGCATAGTGAATACTGCATTATGCGATAGAAAAGATTACAATTTTACTATCTTGGTATACCCAGATATGAAAGCGCTTTATTATATATCTCTTATTGCAATAGCAAGCGGCTGTGGTGTTCCTAAAAAATACCAATCTTCAAAAAAGTTAGTAAAAGAGCATCTTTGCGTAGAATGTAATACTGGCGCTAATCAAGCAAAACCACCAGCCATAAAACATTCTAAATCTGACGTCGAGCTGAGGCTAACCAGCAGGGGTCACGCCGGTACCGCTAGCACAATTGCCATTACGCATAACGAAGGAGTATACCAAGCATTTTTGTATATGCACGAGACGCAAAATGCGGTTTATAAAAAGACTAACCTCTACGTCTATCCAGCATTTAAGTATAAAATAATTGGATACAGGTTGGATTCAGTTTTACAAGCACTAACAGACTTGGGTTTGTATACTTTACCAAGTCAATCAATTACTAAAATCCCATATTTCGGTTCCAATACGGTAGAGTTTAAAAATAAAGGAGAATTCGGGTCATTTAATTTTGGTTTTTTAAGCGATATAAGACCTAGGTATCCAAACGAACAACTTTACGGAAAATATAACAAGGTGTACGAGCTTTTCAGATCCATAACAAAAGAGGCGTATGAGAGATACAATGCAGATATGAAAGTTGAATCAAAACGACACAACAAGGATTACAGAAAAGCAAAGCGTGAGCGTAAAAATATTACCTCAAATAATGCTAAAACTGTTCCTCAGTAATGTCCCTGTTCACCACTGCGCCGGTCAGGTTCCCGCTAAAAACTGCATTCGCTACAGATCGCATCATGTTAGTATTGTCTCCACAAGCATACACACCATCTACACTTGTTTTTTGCATGCCATCTACCTTGATATAGCCATGCTCGCTTAATTCGCAGCCCATTGCTACCGGTATGTTCGAGTGCTGAACAAAGGGAAGTGCAGCATACATTGCTTCCACCTCAATTGTCCTTCCACTTGTCAGCACTACACTGCTTAGAAAACCTACATCATGATAAATTTTTGAAATCGTATCTTCTATAACTTCAATATCGTGGCGCTTCAGCCTATCAAGCTGCTCAGAGGTAAAGCCTGACTTTGCAGAGGTAATGATTTTAAGGTCGGAGGTTAAATTATGTACCAGCGATGCCAAGTGAAATCCACGGTCACCATCAGCAAGTATTACAGTCTTTTTGTCTTTTAACTCATAACCGTGACAGTAAGGGCAATGTACGATTGAAATCCCCCAACATTGAGCAAATCCATCCACCTGCAGCATGGTGTCTTTGATTCCGGTAGCAAAAATCAGTTTTTTCGCCGAGAATTCACTACTGTCATCGGTAGTGATTGAAAACCCATTTTCCAGTTTTTTACCGCTTATTGCTCTAGCCTCAACAAATCTAACAGTATTGTAAGTCTGCAGTTCAGCTCTCCCTTTTGCTGCAATAGCTGCCGGCGTTTCGCCATCCTGGGTTAAAAAGTTGTGGGAATGTGGGGTTTGAAGATTACATGGCTGTCCGGCATCAATCACCAATACATCTCTTAGGGAACGCCCCAGAGCCATAGCGGCCGATAAGCCAGCATAGCTTCCACCTATTATTATTACGTCAAATGTTTTCTCGCGGATCATGGTATCTTGGTGACTTGTTTTGTAGAACGATACCAAAGTTAAGCAAATTAATAGTTAATGCAACTTTGTCGCAATAGTATTATAACTATCTTTGTAATATGGTAAAAAGAAGGACTACGTCATCCCAGGAAGCCGTATTGTCGATATTGACGAATGCGCAAAAGGCTATGAGCCAGGATGTGATTGTCGCCAAGATGGAAGTTGGCGCCGACAGGGCGACAATCTACCGGATACTTAACCGTTTCTGCGATGACGGCCTGGTGCACAAGATTGTTGCAGATGACGGCAAGCAATATTTTGCGGTTTGCCGCAAATGCGATGACAAGACTATGCCCGACAACCACTATCATTTCAGATGTACGAAATGCGAAACCATCGAGTGTCTCCCCGTAGTAGTAGACATGTCAGTTCCATCAGGTTATCTTGTACAACGCATGAACTGTGTGTTGATTGGGATTTGTAGAGAATGTGCCTAAATACCTTCGCCTGGTTGTGGCAAATCATCTTGAGTTGAAATGCTATTGAAATACCTATTAAATCCCCATTGAACTATTAAAGCAAGTGGCAATAGCGGTACATTCATTAAAACGGGAGGAAAAAAGCACATGCCCCGACCATCTTTGAGTGGTTCTTTGAAAAGTAACGATATCCAAAACATTAAATCAGGGTAGATCAGTAAAAATATCGCGGTGAAGAGGTAGGTTAGCCACTTTGGTTCGATAGCGTAAATTCTAAACGCGCGAGCCATAATAAACGGAACGAGGATGTACGGTGAGAAAAATAACGCTGTGATCAAGATGCCCGACATAACATTTTGCCCTTAATACAGCAATCCTTAAAAAGTAACCAGTTAAGAACAAGATTATACCTCTTGTATATACAAGATAAGTATTTTATATTTGGGATAAGCACTTTAGCCCCAACCAAGTATAACCAAACTATAATGGCAGAAAAAAAACCAATCGCGGAAGTTTCCCGCAGGAAATTTCTGCAATCAGCTGCTGTCGCAGCTATTGCTCCGTCTATTTTATTAAACTCATTTACCGCAGGTGCAAAGGCTCCGGGCGCTAAACTCAGACACGCATGTTTTGGTGTTGGAGGAATGGGCGGGGTTGATTTGTCCAATTTCAAAGCGCATCCCGATGTACAAATCGTAGCCATCTGTGATGTGGATAGCGATATACTTAAAAAAGCTGCTGAAGGGCTACCCGGCGTAAGAACATATACCGACTGGCGGGAACTACTGAAAAACGAAGCTAAAAACATCGATTCGGTCAATGTATCCGTGCCAGACCATACGCATTTTTCCATTGCCTATCGTTCAATTAAAGCAGGAAAACATGTGTATTGTCAGAAACCGTTATGTCATGATGTAGCTGAGGTAAGGTCGTTAACCAAAGCCGCAATTAAAGCTGGGGTAACCACACAACTTGGCACCCAGATCGCCTCCTCGGCTTGCGACCGTACTGCGGTACAGCTAATCAAAGACGGCACAATAGGCAAAATCAAACACGTATACTTATGTTCTAACAGATCTGGCATAGAATGGATCAGGTTAAAAGGTCCGAGGCCTGAAGCGGAAACGCCTGTTCCCGCAAACCTCAACTGGGAACTCTGGACGGGAACTGCTCCCCTGAGGCCCTATGCACCAGGTATCTATCACCCTGCAACTTGGAGGGCATGGCAGGACTTTGGTACTGGATGGTCGGGAGATATCGGTTGCCATATCTTTGACGCAGTATGGAAAGGGGTTGGACTCAAAACACCTTTATCTGTAAAAGCAGAAGTACAGCAATCCTGGAAAGAGGATTCAAAACGCAATAAAGAAACATGGCCGCAGGGCAACCACATTACCTGGACAGTCGCGGGCAATGCAAACACAGTTTCAGACCAACTCACTATGGAATGGTTTGACGGGGAGTTCTACCCACCGCAAGAGGTCAGGGATTTGTACACAGCCGGTAAATATCCGGAGGAGTGCGCGTTATTGGTTGGGACTGAAGGTTCGCTTTTAATTCCACATGGTGGAGAAATGCCCGTTTTGTTGCCGCAAGAAAAATTTAAAGAAAAGCAGGTTAAGAAAATAGAAGGCCGCAATCACTACCACCATTTTGTAAATGCTTGTTTGGGCGGAGAAAAAACTGAATCGCATTTCGCACAGTCTGGACCTATGACAGAGACCATCCTACTGGGTACAGTTGCTATCCGTGTGCCAGATCAATTACTTAAATGGGATGCAGCTAATCTGAAATTCTCAAACTCTGTTGAAGCAAACAAATACGTAAAACGAAAATACCGTAAGGGATGGGAGATAGAGGGAGAATTTTAAATTATGAAGAGGTAAAGATTAACGCCTGTTCAACGTTATAAATGTAATATCTCTGACGTGGGTTCGTGAAAATTGCCATAAAGCGCCAATAAGCAAAGTTTCATATCAAAAATTCGGGTGCAGCAATTGCTGCACCCGAATTTTAAGTTAAACCACTGCCACCTCGCCCAAATATTCGGTCATTGAAACCAGATTTGTTGTGATTGTAGAATTAAATGCAGCATACACATGAACTACCTCACCACTAAATTCTGCAGGTAAACTCAGTACAAGTGTTTCCGCTGATCTGACTACCCTGCTTTTAACAGTAACGAACTCATGCAATGCCTGGTTGTATACCATAACCGATATGATGTCCGTGTCGTCCTGATATTTACCTTCACTACCATAGTTGCTCCAACTGATAAGAATCTCTGATGGATTGGTAACAATTGCGCTCATTGCCCTGGGCAATAATAACCTACCCTGACTGAATGCTATTTTGCTATAATCCAGCCTAAAGTTCTCATCATCATTTATTACTGCATCTTTCAGATGGTAAGCCACCGCAACATTCATTGGCGTGTCCGTATTACTCAGATTTTTGTAACCCACATCAACCAACTCGCTCATCCAACTACAAAATTCTGTAACCAATTTGAATTTACTGCGGTGGAGAGCCTGTTTTTTGGAAGCTGGTTTGCCATTGATCCGTGGCAGCCCTTTGATGATGTCCAACGTTCGCCATTTTGAGCCGACCACATCACCTGTCTTATTTCTGAATCCTCCTAGAATTCCACTTTTTATGATTCCCATCTAACTAAGGATTAAAGCGCCCTAAATATTGGCTGTCAGAAATCTTTGTTCTATCCATGGAAGAAATTCCCACATATATATCCAGCTGTTTACCTATTAGGTATTCATTGAATTTATAGCTGCAACTTTCAGCGCTACGGTTAACGCCACCGATGAAACCATCTGCAATCTCCTGCTCCCTGTCGTAAAGCACAACAATGATTTGATCATTGTATTTAGTCCCCTTTCTGGTATTTTTATTCCAGGAAAGCTGTATGATATCTTCCGCTAAGAAGTTTACTGCGGTGTCCAGTACCATTGGTAACTTGCCCATAGAAATTGCCATTTTTGAATGGTCAATCTCCAGGTTAGGGAAGGTGCCGGAAAAAACAGTATTGTAGATTTGTGAAAAAGCAGCCGAAACCGTTGTCTGCCTGGTGGCCATGTTTAGGTATCCCACCGAAATAAACGGATGAAACGGCACCAACCAATTGTTAACGAATCTGAACTTTTCTTCATTTGCCAACCGGGCAGCAGATCGCTTTCCTTTTTCTTCTTTTGGTTTATATTCCTTAACGTAGGGGATGCCTTTCCAGACTCCGCCAATCAGATTTCCTAGTTTTCCTGAGATGGGACCGAAGATCCCTAATTTTAATTTCGCCATTGTGGTCTTAATTTAAATGTCTAAAATGATTGAAAATTGTTTTGGTAATTGTTGCCGTTGTAAAGCGTATTACCAGCGTTCTATATGGCTGTAATACATATAGCAGTCCTGAATGTGTTATAAAGGACTTTCATAGGTGTCTAACACCTTGTAGAGTCCTATGAAAGTCCTATATAACTGGTATGTAACTCCTTCTTTTTACATTGCCATATAAGACCGTTCCCGACTTTTTCCTTTTGACTTGTTACTCTGATTTTCCTTTGATCCATGATCATTTCTGTTTTATTTATGCGGTATTGCATATTCAAAGCTAGATATAGAATCCACATTAATGTAATGGTTTGACTACTAAAAGTGGTGAGTGTCAGTTCACCTGCTAAGTGCGCACTCATTTTTGCTTTAAATGACACATAACCCCCTTAAGTGACAGATAAACTTGCGAAAGTGACAGATAAAAACTGGTGAGTGCGAACATAAGGGCTGAATGCGCACTCAGCCCTTATCTGAATATATAACTCTTTTAAGCAATTTAAAGGGGATAATCTCCGGTAAAGCCTGCCATATAAAAAAATAATACGGTGATAATTTTGAAAACTAATATATTAGTTATATGTTTATACTAAAGATTTAGTTATACCAGCGTATTGCGCAGTACATGGTTTGGCAAATTTAAAAAGTCAAGAAAGAATTAGATGGAAATCAAGGATTTAACAAAAGCAGAAGAGCAGATCATGCAGATAGTATGGCAGCTGGAAAAAGGATTCGTAAAGGATGTTATGGATTTGTTGCCCGAACCCAAACCCGCATACAATACGGTGTCTACAATAATCAGGATACTGGAGGTGAAAGGTTTTATCGCTCATTTAGCATTTGGTAAAGCTCACCAGTATTATCCGGTTATAACTAAGGAGGACTATAAACGCCATGCGACAGAAAAATTGCTGGGTGGCTATTTTGAAAACTCTGTGGAAAGTATGTTTTCTTTTTTTGTTAAGGAAGATAAGCTGGATTTAAGTGACGTTGATGAAATTCTAAAAATGATTAACCAAATTAAGAACAAAGCAAAATGAACTGGGCCCTGTACATCATTCAAGTTAATATTTACCTGGTTGTATTTTACGGCTTCTATAAGGTACTGCTGGATAAGGAAACCTATTTTACCCTTAACCGCATTTACTTGATTGTTGCCGGAGGCTTATCATTAGCCATCCCTTTTATGAGGTTTGAGTGGTTTGCGAAACAGGCTGTAACACAGCCGGTTTATATGGGTGTTACGCAGCTGAACCAGTTTGTAACTGAGGTAACTGTTGCGCCTGAATCCACCGAACAATTTAATATGGTTACGCTTTTCGTTAGCTTATACATAATTGGAGTCACGGTATTCGTATGCAGATTTGTTTATCGCCTTTATAAAGTGAGGTTGTTGCTAACAGGAAGCCGTACGGGCGCTGCTTTTTCATTTTTCGGAAAACAGGTTGTGGACGAGCAATTGCCCGGTGCTGAAACCATTAGCAGGCATGAAGAAATCCATATCAGGCAACTGCATTCTGCTGATGTATTGTTTTTCGAAGCGCTGGGTGTGCTGATTTGGTTCAATCCTATCATTTATTTCTACAAGTTGACCATAAAAAGAATCCATGAATATCTGGCAGATGAAGAAGCTGCAAGGTTTCAGGGAGACAAAGATCAGTATGCGTTGCTGCTGATGAGTAATGCTCTTGGTGTATCACCCGGAGATTTAACTAATGGATTTTTTAACCAAAAAATACTTAAGAAAAGAATTTTTATGTTGTACAAACAAAGATCAAGGAAAGTTGCCATACTAAAGTATGGGCTTTTCGTACCGCTTTTTTCAGTTGCATTGGCAGCCTCATCGGCAAGCCTAAGCAAAAATGAGAACATCTTGCAGATTTCTGATGAAATTCAGCTGGATAAACAAATAGCAATTGTTCAGGACGTTGTTCAAAAGGCTGCAGGCATCGGAATGAACCCTGAGCGGAAACCAATAGCTCCGTCAGCTGTTGAGCCTGCAACAAGAGATTTGGAGACTATTGAAGACTGGGCCCCTTTTTACAAATTCGTTAGCCGTTTGATCAGGTATCCAGTATCGGCAAGAACTGCGAATATTCAGGGAACAAGTTTGATTAAATTTACCCTTAAAAGTGGTGAAATTCTGGATGTATCTGTAGTTTCAAGACTGGGGTCAGGTTGTGATACTGAAGTATTGAGAACCGTTTTGGCATACGGTGATTACGATTCGATTAAAGATGGCAAATACCTGTTGCCAGTAGCCTTTAGCCTAGAAGGGTTAACAGCTACGGTTAAGCCGCAGACTACCGCCAAACCTGTAGGTTATACTATGCTGGACAAGATTACGGTAAGAGGTTACTCCGCTACGGCCATAACCGGTAAAACAGTGGAGTTGAGTGAAATCAATGTGAAAGCTGATGAAAGCGGGAAGGTCTACGATTTTGTATCACTATCTCAACAACCATCATTTCCAGGAGGGATGGAAAAGTTCTATGCTTATTTATATAATTCCATTCAATATCCACAAGAAGCCAAGGACAATAAAGTGGAGGGAAAGGTATTTCTATCTTTTATTGTTGAAACTGACGGGGCGCTATCTGATATAAAAGTTGATAGAAGACTAGGTAGTGGTACTGATGAAGAAGCAGTAAGGGTATTAAAAAATAGCCCGAGATGGGTTCCTGGTATTACTGATGGCCAGAGGGTTAGAGTGAAGTATAACATTCCGATAAGCTTCTCTCTTGTGAGAAGAGCAGAAGCTACTGCCAAAACGTCTACTGTAGACGTTACGGATTTACTTAAGGGTAAAGTGAACTCAATTCGTATCGATGCTTCAGGGAATTATGACTCACCAACAACCCCTTTGTATGTTATTGATGGAGTTGTTCAAAAACCAAGTAAAGAACCAGGTGTCTCACCGCTATCGACACTTAAAGGGGATGACATCGCCAGTATAGAAATCCTAAAAGATGAAACGGCTACCAAGTTATACGGAATTGAAGGTAAAAATGGAGTTGTTATTATCGTAACCAAACAGAAAGCTAAAAAACCGTAAACTCTACTTCAAAAAATCAAAACGCTCACAATTCAATGGTGCCTATATCGATGGGCACCATTTTTTTGTTTAGCCGAATTGTCGTTTCCAGGCTTTCTTGTGCTGTGCATAAACGGGATTGGCTTCTGCTTCTTTCCAAACGTCGTAAAATATTTTCGCTGCCCTGGCCTTTTCGTCTTCGCCGGTACCGCGTGCTAACAATTCGTAATTCTTGTCTTTATCGTATTTCTTCCCGCCTTTATAGTTGGCATACCTGCGGGCTCGCGTATAGCCCATTTGCAAATATTTTCTGGCTATATCGGCTCCAACAAATTCGCCGTTTTCCAGGTATTTCAAAAACATTAGATAAATATCCTGGCTGCTTTGATGTGCTATTTCCTGAGTTTTAAACTTCCAGAACGGTCCGATTTCCGATTTATAGGGCTCGCAAATTAATACACCCTGCTCTCCTTTACCAACACGATACTTTTCGGGCTGCTTTCGGTAGTCGATCTCCGCCCGCCAGGGATAGCTGTCGGCATCAAATCTAAGGTAGGAGGGTTGGCCTTCTTTGCTCATGGAACTGTATTATAGGTCAACAACATTGGTTAGCTGACAATGTTTTTCCTCATTTACTATATCTGGTAAGTAGTTGAATCCTTTTGATATATTTCCATGGTTTTTGTGAGCTGCGCTTTTATTTGCTTTACCAATATACGTGGTGCCAGTACGCGCATTTTAGCACCAAAGCCCAACAGCTCCCGCTCGAGCTCGAAATTCAAGATTACCGTAATACTAAATATTTTGCCGGATGTATCCTCACTTACAAGCTTTTGTGTGTGATGTATTGGTTTCGTAATTACATAAGGAGCATTGGCTGCATCAACCCAAAACACTACCTCGCAGTCACGCTGTTCCGGTGATTTTGTAACACCGATGCAGTTGTTGTAATATGTGGTTAGATCAAGTTTTGCGTTCTCTATATATGGTTCCTGATCTTCAGCAATTGTTTGTATCCTGTCTAACGCCAAATTCATCACATGGGAATTCCGGGTATTAGGCATCCCCAACACAAACCAGCGGTTGCGGTACTCTTTCAACAAGTAAGCACTAAAACAGAATGTGCTTGGGTAACGGGCTTTAAATGATTGATATGTAATACAGATCGCCTTCTTTTCCACTATCGCCTTGCGTATCACTTCGATCCATTCCAGTCCCTTAAGGTTATCATTCTTCTCAAAATCTATAACCGGTGGGCTTTGAGTCTTTTGGGAATAGATCTTGTCTTCCAATTTACTAACCATTTCGTTTAGGTCGGTAAAATGATTGAAGCCTTTGAATTGTTTCAGAAGGCCCGATACTTCACTGAGTACCTGCATGTCCTGCTGATTTAACGGGCTGTTGGTTATGCTGTAATTTTTATCGCTGTACGTATAATATTTTTTGTCGACCACAACAATAGGGGCTTCGTAGCCCAGTTTATTGCTGCGCATCATTTCCATATCTGCCTGCACAGTGCGCCTGCTTACACCTGTGTCAATACCCTGGTATTCATAAATTGCATTACTGCAGGCTTCAATCAGATCATCTAAACTCCACTTCTTGAAGCGATTTTGGAGGCATTGGTCTATGGTACGGTAACGAATAAGGGCGTTGCGGTTTACAGGCATTTGGACTAAAATATTTTTTATGAAATTATAAATTATTTTTTACTGCGCAAATACGCTGCGCAGTTGATGTTTCTCTTTGTATTGTCGGAAGGCTGAACGCGTTCAAAACGCCCCCTCTCTCGATTTGGAGAGAGGGTTTACCGCCCGGGAAATTTAATTGTTAAATGTTATTTTAGGATAGATGTGATGAACAAGGAAAAAATAAGCAATAGTGAGTTGAGCGCCCTGGGGGTTGAAGATGTAGAGGTTTTAGAGAATTTTAGTCGAGTGGCTAATGGCTTGCTTAAGCACGGCGTAATGGGAAAATCAGAGATACTCGCTAATTTGGAAGCCTTGATTGACGATCCGATGCCATATGCGCTAAAGAAGGGTGGTAAGTTTAAAAATCTTGCTGAAGATGTGATCGCCCTGCGAAAAGACGGCAAGTTTATAAAACAGGAGCGTAGCAATTTTAAACTTAAAGAAGAGATTGCGGAGTTTCCTGTTTGGGGACTGGAACATATAGAAGTTGGTGCGCTTGCACAAATGAGGACAGCTATCAAATTACCTATTGCCGTTGCAGGTGCGTTAATGCCAGATGCTCACCAAGGGTATGGCCTGCCAATTGGCGGCGTGCTGGCTACAACAGCCAACACAATCATTCCCTTTGCAGTTGGAGTTGATATTGCCTGCCGCATGTGTTTAAGCATTTTTGATTTGCCTGCCGAAGCCATTGATACAGAAACCGATAAGCTTAAAAATATTCTTGTGGATAACACCTACTTTGGAATTGGCTGCACCACAAAATCATACTTTGACAGTTCATTATTTGACAGTAAAGCCTGGAGCGAAACCAAAATCATCCGTTCGTTAAAGGATAAAGCGTACACGCAGTTGGGTACCAGCGGAACCGGGAACCATTTTGTAGAGTGGGGGGAGCTGACTATTGCAGATGACGCTTTAGCGGGCATCCCGGCAGGAAAGTATCTTGCTCTTCTGTCTCACTCCGGCTCGCGCGGATTTGGTGGTACAGTGGCCGACCACTACAGTCGGATAGCAATGACGAAAACTAAGTTACCAGCTGAAGCCAAGCATTTAGCGTGGTTAGATCTGGATAAAGATGAAGGTATGGAATATTGGATCGCCATGAACCTTGCAGGTGAGTATGCAAGTGCGAATCACCATGAGATCCATAATAAAATTGCCCGTGCACTAGGTGCAAAGCCAATGAGCATGATTGAAAACCACCACAATTTTGCCTGGAAGGAGCAACTTGCAGATGGGACAGCAGTCATGGTGCATCGTAAGGGGGCAACACCAGCCGGCGAGGGCGTGTTGGGTATTATTCCGGGTAGTATGAGCACCCCAGGTTTTTTGGTTCGTGGTAAGGGAGATGCATCCTCAATCAACTCCGCAAGTCACGGTGCAGGCAGGGCGATGAGCAGGAGTGCAGCTTTTAGAACACTTAATAAGTCGGAAATTGCTGCGAATTTGGTCGACAAACGCATTACCCTAATGGGCAGCGATATGGACGAAGCACCAATGGCTTATAAGGATATTCACGCAGTTATGGCCGCACAACGCGATTTGGTAGATGTGCTGGCGAAGTTTGAACCAAGGATAGTGAGGATGGCAAATGCAAAGGAGAAGCCAGAGGATTAGAAAAACCTTTCAACGGATTAGAGCATTTGCTTTAAAACAGGCCACAGTTTTTTTGCAATAACCTGGTAACCTTCTGCCAGGGGATGAACACCGTCGTGCATGTTTAAGTGGGCTATTCCGGCAACGCCATCCAGCAAAAAGGGAACAAAGGTTAAATTGTTTTTTGTAGCAAGTTCCTGATACAGTTGTCTAAATTCTGCAGCACGCTGGCCAGGTACCCAAAGCGGTAATTGCATACCAAGCAAAAGTACGGTAGCGTTGGGGTGCCTGGCTTTAACGGTATCTAAAATTTTTTGGAGATTGGATTGTGTGCGTTGCGGTGACAGACCTCTGAGCATATCATTCGCACCCAATGCCAGTACGAATATCGCTATCGGCTGTTGAACCCAATAAGATAGCCTGTCTAACCCTGAACTTGTGGTATCTCCGCTAACCCCGGCATTAACTGCCAGGTAAGATAAACCAGCATTGTTAATTTCAGATTGTAATAGTGCTGGGAAGGATTGCTCGTTTGGCTGATGTAATCCGTACCCAGCAGTTAGGCTGTCCCCAAAAAAAAGAATGCGTTTCATGATCTAATAACTGGGTTCATTCATGAAGTGTTTGGTATTTCCTATCTGATTTCTGATTTTACATGACTATTTTTACTTTAATTGCAATTAAATAACAAAAGGACCAGGCAATTTGTCAACGCTGACCTTGGTTTAAAGAAAGTAGTAAGTAGGATTTATGAATATTGTTGCCGACATCTTCAATTTAAAACAGCTTGTTAATGTAAAGGGCCGCCGTTTGATGGTAATACTTTTTGCGTTACTAACTTGTCTCGTTTTTATGGGATTGATGCAGGACTATTTTGAATCGAGATTGCTGGAATACTCTTTTTATTGGTCGGAATCTCTATTGTTTAAAATTGTTTGGGTTCCATTTATATTTGCTGCGGTGATTTTAACCAGGCTACCGAAAGACTTTTTCAGGCAGAAATATTTCATCATTTCCATGCCAATCCTATTAACACTATGCCATCTTTTGCTTTTTGCTGGGCTGATTTATTGCCTGTCAGCACTAATGCTAGACCATGTTTATGCGTTTGCGCCTATTTTTCGCAAAGCTGCTGCCGAAGACTCTTACAAATATTTGATTGTATATACGGTGATGGTTACAGTTCTGAACAGGTATTCAAAAATAGGATCAATTTCGGTATTATCTCCCCCTGCAAAAACAACAAACTATCAAGATGTATTAACTATAACCACAGGAAAAAAGACCATTACTGTTTCATGCGGCGATATTTACTGGATTGGTACCGATGAGCCTTATGTAGCCATCTATCAATTGGGCCGTCACCATTTGGCCAGCACAAGTTTAAAAGCTCTGGAAGAAAGGCTTGATCCAACTGTATTTATTCGTATTCACCGCTCAACGATCATTAACATAAAACAAGTGGCCAGTTACCACACCAGATTAAATGGTGATTATGATGTGAGCTTAAAAGATGGCAGCCTCCTTAGACTGAGCCGGAAATACAGTAAGGATTTTAAAAAGCTAATAAATGGCTACTCAGCTTAACCCTTAAAGTCCTCCATTCACCATATTCTTCTTTTTTTGCGTTCAAATGACGTTTATGTTTGAACATGAAAACTTTTAAAACAATGCTATGCTGCCTGGCCATCTTGCTC
This sequence comes from Bacteroidota bacterium, assembly GCA_040385565.1. Lineage (GTDB taxonomy): Bacteria > Bacteroidota > Bacteroidia > Sphingobacteriales > Sphingobacteriaceae > Pedobacter. The sequence goes on from JAZKHD010000010.1 coordinate 273,725, forward strand.
TTGAACAGGAATATACTAGCACAACAATCACACTTCCAATTAAAAGGTTTGCCTTGTGAGGGTTGCGAGGCCGTGTTTGAATATGGCAAGAAAAAATTGACCAGTATAGATACGTTGCCCGACTTTAACCGGCCCGGCCCGAAGCTGGTATTGAAAGGGAAAGTTTTTAAGAGGGATGGCCGCACACCAGCCGCCGGGGTAATTTTATATATCTACCACACCAACCAGGATGGTAAATATACCCCAATGGGTAACGCAAAAGGCTGGGGGCGGCGGCATGGAGAGATCAGGGGCTGGGTCAAAACAGATAACAATGGAAGCTATACCTTTTATACTTTGAAGCCGGGTACTTATCCTTCAAGGTCAGAACCCGCGCACATTCATGCTACAGTACTGGAGCCAAATGGAAAATACTATTATCTTGAAGAATGGTATTTTGCAGATGACCCCCTACTTTACAAATTGAAATCTCAGAAGCGAAGCATGCATGGGGGGGAGGGAATAGTCACGCCCGTTAAAGTTGGAACGCATTTCTTGGGCACGCGGGACATAGTTCTTGGCTTAAATATAAAAGACTATGATTAAGCTGTGTTTTATTCTAAGCATTTTTCCCGTGCTTCTTTTTGGACAGCGCCGGGTGCAGATTGATGTCCAAAAATCTAACATATTATGGAAGGGCACTAAAATGGCTGGTTCAGGTTCTCATGAAGGCACTTTAAAGTTTATTTCGGGCTGGTTAGGAATACAGAATGGAAAATTAAACACTGGAGCGTTTGTGGTGGACATGGAATCTATGCGTGTTACTGACATACCTGCACATGAAACGATTCCATTAAATGGTCTTACCCGTCACCTAAAAGAGGCATTTGAGGTAAGTTTATTCAAATACGGAAAGTTAGAAATAGATAAAATATCTGGGTCAATTGCATTTGGCAATCTGATGTTGCTAAGAACAACCAAGGAAATCAGCTTCCCGGTAAAAAAGACGTCTACCGGCTACGAAACTGACTTTACGATTAGCAGAAAGCGATGGAAAATTGGGGAAGCTTCCAGTTGGCTTGCCGATAAATTGGTTGACGACTTAATTTTTATAAAAGTGATTATTGTCTTGCGGTAATGAGTTTGTTGGTAATAACCACTACTATAAGAACTGCTTTTATATATTGTTAAATCGAATAACAGCCCTTCACAAAGTTGGCCAGCTCTTAGCGAAATAACTATATTTGCTTAAAATCATTTTGTTATGCAAGAGATCAAAAAATATGTAGAAGATAATAAGCAGCGCTTCCTTGATGAGCTGTTTGAATTGTTGCGTTTCCCATCGGTAAGTGCCGATCCAAAATATAAAAACGACGTATTGAAAACAGCAGATTATGTAGCCGCCAAATTAAAAGAAGCAGGTGCAGATGAGGTTGAAATATGTGAAACAGCAGGTTACCCTATTGTTTATGGTGAAAAGATTATAGACCCAAGCTTGCCGACCGTTTTAATTTACGGGCATTATGATGTACAACCTGCAGACCCTTTGGAATTATGGAAAACACCTCCGTTTGAACCGACCGTAAGAGATGGGAAAATTTATGCCAGAGGTGCTTGTGATGACAAAGGTCAGTTCTACATGCACGTTAAAGCATTTGAATTGATGATGAAGACCAACACAATGGCCTGCAATGTGAAGTTCATGATTGAAGGTGAGGAGGAAGTTGGTTCTGCAAACCTTGGGATTTTTGTAAATGCAAATGTAGATAAGCTTAAAGCTGATGTAGTACTAATTTCTGATACTTCAATGATCAGTATGGAAAACCCTTCTATTGAGACTGGTTTGAGAGGACTGGCCTACATGGAAGTGGAGGTAGTTGGTCCCAACCGCGATTTGCATTCTGGCGTTTATGGCGGTGCAGTGGCAAACCCAGCCACGATCCTTTGCAAAATGATTGCCTCTTTACATGACGAGAATAACCACATTACCATCCCAGAATTTTACGATAAAGTAATTGAACTTACGGACGAGGAAAAGAAGGCTTTAAACTCGGCACCTTTCGATCTTGATGAATATAAAACTGATCTTGAAATCGCATCTGAGTGGGGAGAGAAAGGTTACTCAACATTAGAGCGTACTGGTACCAGACCTACTTTGGAAGTTAATGGAATTTGGAGCGGCTACATTGGCGAAGGCGCCAAGACTGTGCTTCCATCAAAAGCGAATGCGAAGATATCCATGAGGCTTGTGCCGAACCAAAGTTCAGAAGAGATATCAGAAATATTTGCAAATCACTTTAAGAAAATCGCGCCTGACAATGTTAAGGTAACAGTTACTGCCCACCATGGTGGCGAACCTGTAGTTACACCTACTGATAGTGTGGCTTACCGTGCAGCTGAAAAAGCCATTGTAGATTCTTTTGGGAAAGCACCGATCCCGACTAGAGGCGGAGGCAGCATCCCTATTGTTGCTTTGTTTGAAAGTTCGCTCGGCATTAAATCTGTACTGTTCGGTTTTGGTCTAGATAGCGATGCCCTGCATTCACCGAATGAAAAGTACGACATTTATAACTATTATAAAGGAATTGAAACACTTCCCTTATTTCACAAATATTACGCTGAGCTAAGCAAAGGGTAGTATTTGTATGTCTCCAGTACCCAGAAAAAACCCTGTTACAAGGAGAAAAACAGCGCCCATTAAAAGAGGTGGTGGCGTAAAGTCCCGCAAGAAAGGCAAATCGATGTCATCAGGACTCAAGTTTGCTATTATTGCGGGGCTGCTTATATTACTGTCGCCCTTTTACTATGGCTATATCATAAAAGGATTTTCATCTACATGGAGATGGATTGCAGATTGGGGTGAAGACCCTAACTACAGAACTTACCGAAGTTTTAATATCCGTATACCAAAAGGGCACCAGATTCATGGCATTGATGTTTCTTATTATCAAGGCAAGATAGATTGGAAGCAAGTTAAGGCAATGGAAGAAGATGACGTTAAAATTAATTTTGCTTTTATTAAAGCTACTGAAGGCTTGTTTAATGTAGATCCCTATTTTCAGCGGAACTGGAGGGAGGCACCCAAGGCAGGTATTATTTGCGGGGCATATCATTATTTACTGCCAAAAAAATCGGGAACATGGCAGGCAAAGTTTTTTTTGCAGACCGTAAAATTTGAGGCCGGAGATTTGCCGCCGGTTTGCGATATTGAGGAATTGAACGGTATACCTGCTTCCAAAATGCGCATTCAGCTGAGAGAGTTTTTGCAGTTTGTGGAACGTAAAACCGGTGTTAAAGCAATTATCTATACCGGGCTTTCTTTTTATAAGGATTACTTAAAGGGGTATTTTGACGAATATCCTTTATGGATTGCACATTACAATCAGCCAAGATTAAAGGTGGCAACCAGTGTTACCTGGCATATTTGGCAGCACTCCGATAAAGCGAAAGTTAGCGGGATAAACCATGTAGTTGATTTCAATGCATTTAATGGAGACAGCGTGGCTTTCAGTCGGCTACTTATCAAATAGCGCTTAATAGTTTCTTAACTTTTTCATCCCAAAGCTGCTGTTTCTCCAGATTAAATCCATGTTCAGTATCCACATCATAACTAAAATTTTGTTCCGCAAGTTCTTTCATTAAGGCTAGATAGATTTCCCTGGTTTTTGTCTTGAAATTTTTTGGTGTATACGCCTCCATGGATAATCTTCGGTATAGCAGTCGCCCATAAATTACGGCCATGTCAGTATGTAATTGTTCATGGTTGAGAAGGTGCGTTTGTGCTTCAGTAGTCAGGCCTTTTAGTCTTTGAAGGTTTATCAGCGTATTTGGTGTATCCAGCATTACCGCAACTTCAAACTTAAGCTGAACCTTACCACCTTTCTCAATTGCGCGGTATTTGTACATGGTTTTATGCGCAGTATAGGCAATATATGGAAGGTTGTTCTTGTTAGTCCTTGTAAACAAACTCCAACTAAGTTTAATTTGCCTGATCTGATTGGTTTGCGCCTTTGAGTTTGCAAAACAAAATACAAGCGATACGAATGTTAGTAAAGGTATTATTTTGATGTTTTTATGGTTTATGATCATTGGTGTCAAATATGCAATATTACCTAACTTAGTAATAAGAAAAAATAGGTTATGGAAATTAGAAATGCGTTAGATTCTGATGCGCTGGTAATTAAGGAATTACTGGAACAGCTTGGATATCCAAGCACTGAAGAATTTCTTAGACAGAGACTGAACGAACTTTCTGCACATCCTGACCATTTGGATGTCGTTTTTGTAGATGGGATTGACGTCTCGGGCTTTCTTTCGATGCATTTCATTCCTCAAATTGCGTTCGACAGCTCCTATGCAGTTATCAGTTATCTGATTGTAGATCAGCGTTTACGAAGTAAGGGTATTGGAAAATCCCTTGAAGAATTTGCAGTGCGTGAGGCCCGGAGCAGGAATTGCACAAGAATTTTTTTACATAGTAATGTCAGGAGGGCTGACGCTCATAGGTTTTACTTGAAGCAGGGGTATGAAGAATATGCCAAGACATTTATTAAGTATCTCAGTGATTAGCTGATCAGCCATTTTTCGCAACTTTCCAGAAAGTCAGGATCGGCATCAGCCCCTATTCCAGGGGTATCAGGAACTTCAATGGTGAATCCTTTGTAGGTAATACCCCCGACCACCGGATCTACAAGGTGACCGAGAAGAGGAGAATCCATATCAAAAAATACAATATTTGGGCTAGCGAGGGCAAAATGCATGTTTGCGCTAATAGCAATCCTGGTTTCCAGCATTCCACCCATCATGCATTTCATACCTGCCTGAGTAGCTACCTCGTGAATTTTCTGCGCTTCCAGAATTCCACCTGATTTAGAAAATTTGATGTTAAGGTATGAGCACGAGAGGCTGTTGATTAACTTTCGGGCATCATGGTGGTTGTAGCAGCTCTCGTCTGCCATGATGGCGATGGGTGAGTTTGCATGAAGTTCCGGAAGGCGGTCGTCATACCAGGTTCTCATTGGCTGTTCACAAAATTCAATATCATACTTTTCAAGCATGCCCAATGCAAAAAGTGCTTCATCAAAACTCCATCCCTGGTTGGCATCTAAACGAAGGGCAATATCTGATCCGACAACAGCCCTTATCTGCTTAACCCTTTCAATATCCTCATGAACATCTTTTCCTAACTTTATCTTTATGATTGTGCAGCCTTTTGTCTTAAGTTCTCTGGCAGCTGCAGCCATGTTTTCCGGAGTATTTATACCGATAGTGATGTCGGTATCGATTTCACGCTTTTTTCCGCCTAAAAACTGATACAACGGTAACCCTGCGTATTTGGAAGCAATATCGAATAATGCCATATCAAATGCACTTTTAATGGTTCCATTGTGGGCTGCGTAGCCTAAAAGGTCATCCATTCTGGCTGGAATATCAAGTGGGTCTTTACCGATAAGTACTTTGGCGAATTCTTTTGCCATGGCTATGCAAGTTTCCTGATTTTCGCCCACAATCATCGGGAAAGCTGAACATTCCCCTACACCATAAATATTATGGTCGGTATAAATTCTAATAAGCACATTCTGAGCGAAATACATTGTGCCGGTAGCGATAACAAAGGGCTCTGTGGGTATACTGAAACGGAATATTTCTACATGGGTGATGTGCATGGCATGGGGCTTGTGCAATAAAAGTACGAGTTATCTTTTTACCTTTAAAATATGAATTCAGAATCTAACAGCCTGATCAATGCCTCTTCCCCATATTTACTCCAGCATGCACATAACCCGGTCAACTGGTTTGAATGGGGAGAGGAAGCGCTGGAACTGGCCAGGAAAGAGAATAAATTAATCCTGGTTAGCATTGGTTATTCGGCCTGCCATTGGTGCCATGTAATGGAGCGTGAAAGTTTTGAATTGCAGGAGGTTGCTGAGGTTATGAATAAGCACTTTGTATGCATAAAGATTGACAGAGAGGAGCGACCCGATATAGACCAGATTTACATGATGGCCATTCAACTGATGACCGGTAGCGGCGGTTGGCCACTGAACTGTATTTGTTTACCCGATCAACGGCCAATTTATGGAGGGACCTATTTTAGAAAAGACGACTGGGTAAATGTATTGCAAAGTGTAGCAAGCCTTTGGGATAATGAGCCCGAAAAAGCATTTCAATATGCAGATCGTTTGACAGATGGAATTGAGAATTCTGAAAAAATATTGGGCGATTTAGCAGTTAGGACGTATAACAGAAGTGATCTGACTGCAATAACTGATCCATGGAAGCGGAATTTTGACATGAAAGAAGGAGGTCACAACAGGGCACCCAAATTTCCTCTACCTAACAATTGGCTATTTATGCTGAAATATAGCAGGTTGATGGAAGACGATGCTACACATGTATCAGCGTTACTTACGCTAGAGAAAATGGCGATGGGAGGTATTTACGACCATATTGGTGGAGGTTTTGCCAGGTATTCTGTAGATGGTGAATGGCATGTTCCGCACTTTGAGAAAATGCTTTATGACAATGGGCAGCTGCTAAGCCTTTACGCCGAAGCATATCAATATTCGAGATCGCCACGATTTAAAGAAGTGGCGGAGGAGACTATAACATGGCTTGAACGGGAAATGATAGCAGATAACGGCCTTTTCTACGCTGCGCTTGATGCAGACAGTGAGGGCGTGGAAGGTAAATTCTATGTTTGGGATAAGGTTGAGTTTGAGGCAGTCTTGGGAGAAGATGCTCATTTGCTTTTGGATTATTTTAACGTAACGGAAGACGGAAACTGGGAAGAAGAGCATACCAATATATTGCTAACAAAATTTGCGGAAGAGGAATATGCTGAGGTTAAGGGTATCACAATCCTGGAGCTACAAGATAAGGTAAGAACCGCTAAAACCAAGCTTCTGGATGCAAGAAGCCACAGAGTGAGGCCGGGTTTAGATGATAAATGCTTGACCTCATGGAATGGGATAGCCATTAAGGGGTTGGCGGATTGTGCCGAGGCCTTTAACAGCGACCATTATTACGGCCTTGCAAAAAAAGCTGCGAACTTCATTTTGGAGAATGTTAAAGCCGAAGACGGGGGATTGTACAGGAACTTTAAAAATGGAAAACGCAGCATCGTTGGTTTTTTAGATGATTATGCGTTGATGATAGAGGCGTTGATTGCATTGTATCAGTTAGATTTTAATGAGCATTGGCTTGATGAGGCAAGGAAGCTGGCAAACTATGTAATAGAGAACTTTAGCGATGAAAAAAGTCCGATGTTTTATTATACTTCTGCGAAAGGAGAAACTTTGATTGCCAGAAAACATGAAATTATGGACAATGTAATACCTGCATCCAACTCCGTAATGGCACAAAACCTGCATAAACTAGGTTTGTTGTTTGATAGTGATATTTATTTGGAAAGGGCGGCTAGAATGCTGGCCGCAGTGCACCCCGTTATAAAATCTTATGGATCAGCCTATTCAAACTGGGGGATTCAACTTTTAAACGAAGTTTTTGGTATTAACGAAATTGCGATAACGGGGAATGATTATCAGGCAACGAAGCGTAATTTCCATCAGCATTACATACCAAATAAAGTTTTCCTGGCGGGAACAAATTCTGATCTGCCGTTGTTAAAAGATAAGCTGAGCTTTGAAACAAAAATTTATATTTGCCGAAATAAAGCGTGCCAGTTGCCCGTAGCTACGGTTGAGGAAGCATTACAATTAATAACTAAATAACATCATAATGAGTATTAAACCCAATACAGTAGTATCATTAACGTACGAGTTGCATACGACTAATGAAGAAGGACAACAAGTTTTTGTAGAGAAGGCCGATGAGCAAAATGCATTGGTATTTTTATATGGTACAGGAATGATGTTACCAAAATTTGAAGAACATTTAGCTGGTTTGCAACCAGGTGATGAGTATAGTTTTGAGCTAACTGCGGCAGACGGATATGGTGAGCTTGATCCGGGAGCATTTGCTGATTTGCCTAAAGACATGTTTAAAGAGGTAGATCTTCCAGCAGTGGGCGATGTAATTCCATTACAGGATAATCAGGGAAACCATTTCAGGGCTGGAGTTACTGCTGTAGGAGAGGAAACGATTTCCGTTGACCTTAATCATCCAATGGCAGGTAAAAACTTGATCTTTGCAGGTCAGATTTTAACAGTTAGAGAGGCCACAGAAGACGAATTGAGTCATGGTCATGCGCACGGTGCAGACGGCCATTCAGGTCACTAATATTTAATTGGTAACAGAGGAAACTAATGCAATGGGCGGATTGTCCATTGCATTTCCTGTATTTAGCTTTAGTGTACCTTTCACCTTTACAGTTTGATACGTAAACTTGATTGGTTCAGTCATTTCAACCAATATCATTATAGGTACCCCATTTTTCCCGCAATAAAAACACTGGTTGATAGGAAGGGTAGATAACATAAATTTTGCCTGTTTCATACCATCCTTAATGGGTACGATATATCCTTCCAGCTCAAAAGATTTATTAGCGAACTTTTTAATGTTGTTGTTGTAAACAGCATACATTTCTGTATCCTTAACTATCTTGAAATCCACGCCTCCAATTATGTCCCAGTTATCGGAAATAATCTGATCATCTGGATTGTGCTGAGCTTTAACTGCAAGTCCGGTAAATAAGAATAACGCTATGATTAGTTTTTTCATGATTTTAATTTACGTTAATAACAACTTATCAGTTTTTCGAAAGTATTTTCGAAATGTCTGCCTTGTATGCTTGTAAAGCAGGTAGTACAGATGCAAATATACCTATTGCTAGTCCCGCCGCCAAAAGATAAATTTCATCAATTAGGAAAACAAGCCCTGTAAGCTTTGCCTGGGTGCTATCCTGATAGGTTGAAATCAACTCCAATGTGAGGTGACCAACAGCAATTCCAAGCAGTGCGCCAGTTAGGCTAAGTATCAAACCTTCCGTAATTATAATAAGAAATAATTTTCCTCTTGAAGCACCAAGCGTACGCATAATGGCAAGGTCATACTGTCGTTCCTTTAATGAGTTATACAGGTTAACGAATACGCTAATGGCGGCGATAAGCATAATCAATACCGCAAACCATTTTAACGTGTCTACACCAACACCAATAAGTGAAAACAATCTGGTACTTTCCTGTGCCGGGGATGCAGCCTGCATATTGGTAGTTTGATTGACCATTTGAGGAAACATTACTACAGACATGGGCGATCTGTATTGTATTAAGAGTGAAGTAAGCTCTTTGTCATTTTCATTGTGCGGTTCCTTATGTTTGCCGTTTTCCTCTTCGTGCATTTCCCAAACACTTGCAACATTGGTAAAAATTAAATTGTCTGTAACGTTCCCCTGATTTTCCAATATCCCAACAACTTTGTAAGGATGAGCCTCATGCAAGTCTGAATTGCCAGTTAAACCATGGGCACCGTTAAAGCTGTCGCCAAGCTTTAAATTTTGGTTTTTGGCGATTGCTGCACCTATAGTAACCTCGAAATCATTATCCCAAATCTTACCCTGGCTAGTTTTCAGGTGATAAACACTCACAAAGTTACTGTCAGTCCCAACTATTCGTGCGCCATTATAGTTGTCGCCCAATGCCAGCGGTACAGCTCTTTTAACAAAAGGACTATGTGCGAGCTCCATAGCTTCTTTGAGCGGAATGTTTCCGGTAGGAAAATCAATGTAATAAATACTGCTTAAGATTAACTGCAGGGGACTTCCTTTGGCACCAACAACGAGATCGATGTCTTTGGAGTTGTTTTCCAGTTTTTCGGTGATTTGTGTGGAAGCCAATAGTAAGATGGTTAGTATACCTACGCCAAAACTGATTAAAAGAATATTTAATCCTGAAGACAGTGGTTTGGAACGCAGGCTTTTCCAGCTTATTTTCAGTGGGCCCATTATAACTGATAAGTTTTTGTGAGTGAATCTTTAACGCGTTTATCATGCGTTGCCACAATTAGCGTAGCCTGGTTAAGTTCAGACTGTTGCATTAAAAGTTGGATTACAGCGGCTGCATTTTTATCATCCAAACTTGAAGTCGGTTCGTCTGCCAGAAGTAAAGCAGGTTTGTTAATTACCGCCCTTGCAATAGAAACCCTTTGTAATTGACCCTGGCTAAGTTCATCAGGGTATGCTTTAGCCTTACTTTCGAGATTCAAAGAGGTAAGCACTTCATTTACTCTTATTGCATCAGTCTTAAGACCCGCAAAGGTTTGGGCAATAAAGAGATTTTCTTCAATGCTGAGGCTTTTGATCAGGTGCGGTCGCTGAAAAACAATGCCGATATTCTGGCCTCTAAACTCGTCGAGCTTTTTGGCAGGGAGACTGTAAACCGATGTATTATTGATCAGAACTTCTCCCTTTTTGGGTTTTAAAATACCAGTTAGTATATGCAGAAGTGTAGTTTTTCCGCTTCCGGAAGCGCCCAATAGCAGCCATTGCTCACCGCTGATTATGTCCCAGTCTTTAAAAGAAATTTCAGGGCCATTTTGGTAGTGATGAGCAATGGACTTTATTGAAACCATATTTTTATTTTCCAGCCCTCAATTTAGCAAATTCTTCAGTAGCGATATAATCATCGTAGGTCATCATCTTATCCACAGCTCCATTTGTCGTCAACTCAATTATCCGCGTAGCAACAGACTCCGTTAATGCGTGATCTCGGGAAGTGAATAATGCAGTGCCTTTGAAATCTTTCAAGCCATTATTTAATGCAGTTATAGACTCAAGATCAAGGTGATTGGTTGGCTCATCTAATAATAGAAGATTTGCATGCTTAAGCATCATCTGGGAAAACATACATCTCATTTTCTCACCACCTGACAGAACTTTAACGTTTTTAAGAACCTCTTCGCCGGAGAAAAGCATCCTTCCAAGAAAACTCCTTACGAATTGTTCATCCTGATCAGTACCTGAATACTCACGAAGCCAATCTACAAGGTTCTCATCTTTGCCCTCAAAATATTGGGAGTTATCATTAGGGATATCAGCAATGTTTATAGTTACGCCGAACTTGAATTCGCCAGTATAATTTTTCTCGCGACCACTTAAAATGTTATAAAAAGCAGTTGTTGCAAGACTGTTTGGTGAAAGGACTGTAATTTTATCGCCTTTGTTGACCATAAAAGTTACATTTTTAAATAAAACCTCGCCATTAAGCGTGTAAGATAGGTTTTCGACTTGCAAGATCTGATCTCCTGCTTCTCGACCTAAATTATTGAATAGTATGGCAGGATATTTTCTGCTGGATGCTTTAATTTCCGAGATGTCTATTTTATCAAGCGCTTTCTTTCTTGAGGTAGCTTGTTTTGATTTTGATGCATTTGCACTGAAGCGCTGAATGAATTCCTGTAGTTCTTTAACTTTTTCCTCTAGCTTTTTGTTCTGGTCGCTGCGTTGTTTTAATGCGAGTTGGCTGGATTCATACCAGAATGTGTAGTTACCTGAGTAAGTATTCATTTTGGCAAAATCTATATCCACGATGTGCGTACAAACAGCATCCAAAAAGTGCCTATCGTGAGACACCACTAAAACGATGCTTTGATAATCAGCCAAAAAGTTTTCAAGCCAGGCAATGGTATCAATATCCAAATCGTTGGTAGGCTCATCCAGCAATAAAATGTCTGGATTACCAAATAGCGCCTGCGCTAACAACACTCTTACTTTTTGATTACCGTCTAACTCTTTAAGTTGTTTGTAGTGATGTTCTTCTTTGATGCCAAGGTTGCTAAGCATTGTTGCAGCGTTGCTTTCCATATTCCAGCCATCCATTTCAGCAAATCTGTTTTCCAGTTCGCCTGCACGTTCGCCATCCTTATCAGAAAAATCTTCCTTAAGATAAATGGCGTCCTTTTCTTTCATGATATCATAAAGCTCTTTATGACCCATCATCACAGTTTCAATTACGGTGGACTCATCAAATTCGTAATGGTTCTGCTTTAAAACTGCCATGCGCTCACCTGGGGTAAAAGCAACACTACCTGTGGTTTGATTAACTTCACCAGATAGAATCTTAAGAAATGTAGACTTACCGGCACCATTGGCGCCAATTACACCATAACAGTTGCCATGTGTGAATTTTAAGTTTACGTCTTCAAAAAGTGTGCGTTTTCCGTAGCGGAGGGATAGGTTAGATACTGAAATCATATTAATAAAATAAGCCGCAAAGGTAGGCATTATTTATAAATTGATTTGTTTGGGTATTACTAGTTTTATGTTTTAAATTAGTTTTGTTGACTAAAGAAGAACTCATATCTATACTAAGTGCGCCCATGCAATTTCAAATGGTTGCAAATGCTACTATGATCTTAGAAAACAACAATATAAAACTACCCGACCTTTTTGAAATTACTTTTCACAGCAAAAAAGAGATTGCTTTTAGGGCTGCATGGATGCTGGAATATTTGATGATTAATAAGCCTGAGGAATTTGTAAAACACCTTAGTTTACTTTGTAATCTATTGCCTCAGCAAAAAAACCAATCGGCCATGAGGCATTATTCAAAAATATTCTCACTACTTACTGATAAACGCGCAAATGCACTTTATCAGCAGGCAATAAACAACATTGATTTTGAACCTGTAATTGAAGTTTTATTTGCCTGGCTGGTAGAACCAGAGGTGTTGGTGGCTACTAAAGTTCATTGTATGCAAACCCTGGCAAATTTGTCTGGGAAGTTTGACTGGATCAGGGACGAACTTTTGCAAACAATTTACTATTTGGAGCGCAAAGAAAGTGTTGCGTTTTTTGCCAGGGCAAGGGTGGTAAAAAAGACTTTGGGTAGATATAAAAGCCACAGTTAAATTTTACTTTTGACGTTATCACAAATAATATGGAACAAGAGTTAAATACTATTAATGCAATTATAAGACGCAGGCGCAGCATATTTCCTGTAAGTTACACTACAGCGGAAATTACTGTTGATGTTATTGAACAGATTCTGGAAAATGCCAATTACGCTCCCACACATAAATTAACGCAACCCTGGCGTTTTGTAGTTTTCAGGAAGGAAGGCAAACTGAAGTTCGGTGAAGAGCTGGCCAGGCTTTATCAAGCTACCACACCTGAGCACCAGTTTCTACAAAAGAAGTTCGATAGCATTTTGGAGAAGGCTGAACAAGCCAGCTGTATCATTGCATTAAATGCTCAATTAAATCCCGACAAATTACCTGAATGGGAAGAAGTGGCTGCCCTGGCATGTGCCGTGCAAAACATGGCCTTAACCGCGGAAGCATTAAACGTTGGTGCTTACTGGAGCTCACCGGGAATGATTGCAGATTTAAAGGATTATCTTAACTTAGGGGAACAGGAGAAATGCTTCGGCTTATTTTACATGGGATACCACAATGAAAAGCCCCGTGAGCCGATACGTACTCCTGTAACAACTAAAACCAAATGGATAGAATCATAATTTATGCAAAAAATTAAAGAGACGCTTTACCAGCTTTGTCTGGACTTTATGGAGCAGCGTGTTCTTACTGCGGAGACTGCACTGCAACAAGCCCGGGAGGCCAGTAATGACGATACTAAAAGCAGTGCCGGAGACAAATATGAGACCAGCAGGGAAATGATGCAACAGGATATAGACAGGAATAAACGACTGTTGATAGATGCACAGGATAATTTAAGGGTCCTGCAATCAATTGATACGTCTCAAAAATCTGCAACGGTTACGCATGGTAGTTTTGTTACTACCAACCAGGGAATGTTTTACATTAGTGTAAGCGTCGGTCAGTTACAAACCGGGGGCAAAACCATTTTTGCAATCTCTGCGGCCTCCCCAATTGGCAAGCTACTATTGGACAAAAAGCAAGGGCAGGGATTTGATTTCAATGGAAAGAAATATAGTATAGAAGCAGTTGCCTAAGCATGGCCTCTAAAGATTAAGAACAGCTTTTAAAAGCTGTTCTTAATGCTGTTACTTAAAGTTTTAGGACTCCAATAACCACTTGCGATAATCCTTCTGATGGTAAAAAGAGGTTCTTTTTCATCACGCTTTGTGGCCAATGCATATGCCATTTTGAATCCTCTTTTCTTAAGTTCCGGAATTCCTTCCGCATTCCATAATCCAAATGGGTACGCAAACTCCGTTATTTTCTTACCTGTAATTTCTTCCAGTTTTTTGGTTGGCTTATCTAGCTGTTCCTCCCAGTCTTTACCTGTATATTTTTTAAAGTTTTTATGATCGTATGTATGACTGCCAATAATGTTTCCGGCATCAGAAAGTGCTTTTATCTGCTCTTTGGTCATATAGTCGACAAATTTCCCTTTTCTGCCTATCGACACTGTCATGATGAAGTATACAGCTTTAAAGCCATATTTCTTAAGCGTTGGCGCCGCGATGGTAAACTGATCCATATCAGTATCATCAAAAGTGAACATAATTGGTTTACTAGGCAGTGGTGTTCCATTATTTAGATATGCATAAAGCTCATCCGGCAGGATTGAATGGTACCCACTATCCGCAAGCATTTTAACTTGATCCTTAAAATTTTGTATTTCTACTATATAGTCTTTGCCCACCTTTCCATCAGTAGGTTTCCAGTTTCTAACCTGGTGGTAACACAAAATGGGAACTTGCTTTCTGGCTAAGATTGTTTTAGGGTCGGCGGTCTTTATTTTACTGATGTCGATTTTCTCTCCCGGTTGAGTTTGTTCGGGCGTTTCAGCAGATTCCGTTGCTGCAGATTCAGTTTGCACTGCCGATTTGTTGTTAGCTTCTGATTTAGACTGGCATCCTGATCCCAAAATCATTGTGGCAGCCATTAGAGATAATAATTGTCGCTTCATTTATAGATGTTTGATGCAAAACTATAAAAACGGCAGACTATTCCCTATTTCAGCTATCATTTTTATTACAAAATATTTAGAGTTACGCATGCAATATTCAATAATTTAGGGAACTAATTTCCAACCGAACATGAAGAAACTCTACATTCTAATTTTAATGACTTTATTTACTGGCTTAGCAGCTTTTTCACAAGGCAAAACCTTTACAATGACAGAAAATGCTGCTACACCTGTAAAGGCAAATTACCAGCTAGCCTCAAGGTTTTCACCTGCAAAAGTGCGAAAAATGGTTTATTCTACTGCTGTTGACCCGCATTGGCTAAAGTTAAGCAACCGATTTTGGTATGAATATGAAACACCAAATGGCAAAGAGTGGTATTTGGTAGACCCTTTAGCGAAAACTAAAAGGAAGATATTCGACAATGCCCAGTTAGCTGCGGAGATTACAACAATTATACGTGATCCTTTTGACGCACAGCACCTGCCCTTGCTCAATCTAAAATTCTCTGCAGATGAAAAGAGTCTGACTTTCGAAGTGAATAGTACAGTTGATGAATTAAAAAAAGACAGGAAGGACAAGAAAGCTGCAGATTCGTTACAGAAAAAGGTTTTTAATTTTAACTATGTAATTGCCACCCGTAAACTGACTGAGGTGCCTAATTTTACAAAGCCTAAAGCTAAACCAAGCTGGGGCGCTGTAGCTCCAGATTCATCTGCAATCATTTTTAGCAGAAATTATAATCTGTACTGGATGGATAAGGAGAACTATAAAAAGGCTGTGAAAAATGAAGAAGACAGTACAATTGTGGAGCATCAACTTACAAAAGATGGTGTAAAATTTTACGCATATGGCAGCGATGGCGATGGGGAGAATAATGAAGATGAGATTAAGAACAACAAAAAGAGACGCAGGGCTTTTGTGATGTGGTCTCCAAATGCTAAATACTTCGTTTTAAACAGAACAGATTCCAGAAAAGTTAAAGATCTGTGGGTAATAAATAATACAGCTGCAGGCAGACCAACTTTAGAAACCTATAAATACCAAATGCCTGGCGAGAAGGAATCGCCAATAGACGAGATCCTGTTGTTTAATTTCGGTGCTAAAACTTATAAAAAGCTTAATGTTTCTGCTTTTAAGGATCAATCTGTTTCATTATGGTCTGCGCCTTCTTTGAATAAAGACCGCGATAATGAATTTAGGCCATCAATATGGTTAGGAAATAACAGCAAACTTTATTTCTCGCGTACCAGCAGGGACTTAAAAAGAATTGATGTATGCACAATCGACATCGCTACAGAAAAAGTAACTCCGTTGATAGACGAGCGTTTTAATACATATGTGGAAATTAACCGTCCCGGTTTAATAAATGACGGGAATGAGATTGTACACTGGTCGGAGCGAGATGGATGGGGCCACTTTTATTTGTTTGATGGAAATGGAAAGCTAAAAAACCAAATTACAAAAGGTGCATTTCATACGGAAAGTATTGTAAACATTGACCAGAAAAATAGGGTGCTTTATTTTACTGCCAATGGTAGAGAAGCTAAAGAGGACCCATATTACTACCATTTGTACCGCGTTAACTTTGATGGAACAGGCATGAAACTTTTAGATGCCGGTGATTTTGATCATGCAGTTAACATGAATGATGAAGGCAAATACTTTGTAGACAATTCTTCAAGGGTGAATACAGCGCCAAAGTCAGTTTTGATGGACAATACCGGGAAGATAATTATGAACCTGGAAACAACGGATTTGACCTTGTTAATGGCTGGTGGCTATAAGTTTCCGGAGCCGTTCAAAGTTAAGGCCGATGATGGGATTACGGATATTTATGGTGTAATGTATAAACCTTTTGACTTTGACCCTAATAAAAAGTATCCAATTATCGAATATGTATATCCAGGGCCACAAACAGAAGCGGTTAATAAAGCTTTTACCAAAGGTATGGACAATACCGATCGGCTAGCGCAACTGGGATATATAGTGATATCGGTAGGCAACAGAGGGGGTAATCCCGCCAGGTCTAAATGGTACCATACCTTTGGCTATGGCAATTTGAGGGATTATGGACTGGCAGATAAGAAAGCTGCAATCGAACAACTGGCAGATAGGTTTAAATTTATTGATGCTACTAAGGTGGGTATTACAGGTCATTCAGGCGGTGGTTTCATGTCGACCGCCGCAATGCTTGTTTATCCGGATTTTTTCAAAGTTGCAGTCTCAAAAGCAGGTAACCACGACAACAGCATTTACAACAGATGGTGGAGTGAAAAACACCACGGTGTGAAGGAAATTATTTCTGCAAAAGGAGATACTACATTTACCTATGATATTGATAAAAACCCGCAGATAGCTAAAAATTTGAAAGGACATTTGATGATTATGACAGGTGATATTGATAACAATGTGCACCCGGCAAACACCATTAGATTAGCAAATGCGCTGATGAAAGAAGGTAAACGATTTGAGTTTGTTATATTACCCGGACAAAGACATGGATTTGGTGATTTAACTGAATACGCCTTTTGGAAGCTGGCAGACCACTTTAATAAATACCTTATTGGAGATTTTCAAACACCAGATGAGGTCGATATGGTTGAAATCGACAGGGAACTTGAACGGAAAAAATAATATTTTAATAAATGTTAAATTCACAAATCTTTCTACTACACTTAAACGTTATCTAAAGCATGAGATTATTGATAGAACGAAAACCAGTTAAAGTATACCCTGATCCAAAAAGGGTAATAGCGAGATTTTTTTTTAATGGCGATGAAAGAGCAGTAGACGTAGTTAAGCATGTAATGGACTTAACCGATCTTGAAGTATTTGGAATTATTTCGCCATTACTTCAGGAATATTCTAAACGACACAGAAACATTACTAAGATCCTTACCAGACATTGTAAAAAAGTTAAACACAGCATTGAAGCAGCTGGTTTTGATTATGAGGATTTGGAAAAGTATCACAGGCTGCTAATAGGTTCTTACTTCACACATGAGTATTCAATAGAATCAGCTGCCTTTTTTAATCCATCAATTGTCGAAGATCCTGATCAGTCTGATTTGGTTGAAGGTGAGAAAAGAGTGATTATCAGCTTTAGGGCTGTAGGAGAGGGGCACATCTCTTCGGTTGTTTTCAGACGGGCTCTTATAGACAGAAACAATGACATTACTGTTATCCCTGCAGGAAATTACATTGATGAGGCCGAAGTAATAAAGAATGCAGTTTATAATAAAAAGCTTTTTCTAAAAAAGGCTGCAGATTCCAAGATCGATGTAGAAGTACTGGATGAAGTGGGTGTGCAGCTTGAAGATAAATTTGATTATTCTACGTTAAGAAAAATCATACTTGATTCTAAGAATCTGCAAGAAGAAGATTTAAGGAAGCTGGAGTATGATAAGATTTTGTGGCTTTCAGATACCTACCATGAGATTAGTTTTTCAAGAGACACAGATATATCTGACCGGGTAATTTTCCCGATATCAGAGTTTGAGCGTAAAGGAATTGAAGATGCCAGATTTGTAAGGTTTGTAAAGGACGATGGATCCATTGTTTACTACGCAACATATACCGCATTTGATGGCGCGATGATTATGCCTAAACTGCTTCAAACGACGGATTTTTACGATTTTAAGATAAGCCCGCTTCATGGTATTGGTGCACAGAATAAGAATCTTGCCTTGTTTCCCAGAAAGATCAATGGTAAGTATGCAATGATGTCTCGCATAGATGGGTGCAACAATTACTTGATGTATTCTGATAAACTTACCGTTTGGGATAAACCGGTTAAACTTCAAACACCAAAGTTTCCATGGGAATTTATACAAATTGGTAACTGCGGGTCTCCGATAGAGACCAAAGATGGCTGGCTAATGATTACGCATGGTGTAGGCCCAATGAGAAAGTACTGTTTAGGAGCCAGTTTATTCGACTTAAATGATCCATCTATCGAGATTGGAAGACTCAATGAGCCTCTGGTTATTCCCAATAACGATGAACGTGAAGGTTATGTTCCCAATGTGCTGTATTCCTGCGGATCAATAATTCACAATGGTGAGTTGATCATCCCTTATGGATTGTCAGACTACTGTTCGTCTTTTGCAGGAGTTAGTATCGATGTATTACTCGAAAGGCTAAAAAGCTCAGACAGCATTTTATAATATTTTATGGTAGAGGGCGATGTAGTCCTCTACCATTTTTTCTTTTGAAAAACTAGAAGTTGCCCAATCCCTGCATGCTGTTCTGTCTATCGTACTAAGATTTCCCACTGATTCTACAGCTTCATCAACACTTTCGACCAAAAATCCCGTTATTTTATCTTTAATTAGTTCTGGCATTGAACCTTTATTAAAAGCGATTACAGGCGTTCCGCATAACATCGCTTCAGCAACACTCAAACCAAAAGGTTCCTCAAAACCAATCGGGTGTAGCAAAGCAGAAGCATCTCTTAACAACTCATTCCTTTTCTCAGGACCTGCAGATCCCAGGAATATAATATTTTCGTTGAGGTAAGGTTTAACCTGTTGTTCGAAATAGCCAGAATCTTGAATAATGCCTGCAATAAGTAAGTTGCGATTAGACTTCAAAGCAATTTGTATCGCTTCTGCGGTGCCTTTGTCAGGATGGATTCTTCCAAAAAACAACAGGTAATCTTTTGGCGTTTCATTAAAGCTGAATTCTTCTGTTTGCAAACCGTTATAAACTGTTGCCAGATAATTTAGTGTGGGGTGCCTGTTAGCATTGCTTATTGAAACATAATGGGTATGGTCATTGTATTTCCGGTAAACCTCTAAAATCTTTTCTGATGAAAATCCATGGATCGTAGTAATTACAGGTGTCTTAATAAGCTTACTATAGCTTAAGGGTAAGAAATCGTAATGGTTATGTATAAGATCAAAGCCAGAGGCTTTTTCCATCAGATTACTAATGTGTAAACATTCTACAACCTTTGCATCCTGCGTACGGTCTTCCTCGTAACCTGCTGGTATTACCGCATCAAGCTTGCCTTCAGTAATGGAGTCGCCAGTTGCAAACAAAGTGACGTCAATGCCTTTTTTAACTAAGCCTTCTGTAAGGTTTGAGGCCATTTGTTCCCATGGCCCATAGTGCCTTGGAGGAGTTCTCCAGGCAACTGGTGCTAATACTGCAATCTTCATGAAGGCTAATAATCTTGTTTCTGTACCGCCAGAAGATCATTGCTTTGGATAAATTCGTACTCAAATTCCATGGCTTTCAAAACAGCAAGATGCGAAATCCAGTAAGCTAACGTACTCTCAGCTCCTTGATTTCTGTTTAGGCCATGAGTTTGTAGTCCATCTGCACATCCTTTAGTTTCATGATCAAATAATGGAATACGCAAAATGTTCTCACCAAGAAACCATTGATAACATAGGTACATTTGTCTGATGTAAGTTTTATCGTGCGTAATTTCGTAAGCCTTGAAATACATCAATACCATTGCCATTGTCTCAATAGCCTGCTGATCATAAATTGCCATTTCAGGACCATCTCTAAACAACCAGCCATCGTTACCAACAGGATTCAAGTATCCACTAATAAGTGTCTTTTGCGTTAGGTATTCCATGCTCTCGAAAGCAATGTCATATGCCTCTTGATCTTTACTGATTTCGTAATAACTCATCAGCGCCAAAGGAAGAATAGCATTGTCGTATGTCATCTTTTCCTCAAACCAATGCCAATGACCAATTTTATGCTTCCTGTATGAAGCCTTTAAAGGTTCAGCTAGTTTTTCCAGTTGATCTTTTATATGTTCGTCGCCAGGGTGCGATTTGATAAAATGAGTTAAGCCGATAATTGTATTTCCCAGACCTCTAAGATGTTTCAAATCCTTAAAGTGAGGCACAGATCTTAAGAACAGTTCTTTAGCAAATTCTCTGTAGGAATTGTTTGGGGCGTTGTTTATTAGGTAACCAAGTGACCAAATGGTGCGGCCGAATGAATCTTCTGTGCCAACTTCATCCAAATATTCTCTTTTGAAGCTTAAGAAGTTACGGAAGTTACCGTCATCACATTGCATGTACTGGATGTAGCTCAAATAAATAGGTAACAGTTCAAGGGCCACTTTACTTTTATTTTGCTGATAAGCCAGAATGGTTAGTATCAGTGCTCGCGCGTTATCATCCACACAATATCCTTCTTTTAGGTTCGGAATGCCGTATTTTGCATGCTGGACGATTCCGGTATCATCCGTTAAGCGCCTGATGTGGGCCAGGTTAAATGCCGGCATCATATCAGGATCTATAATCGGTTTTCCACCAGTCTCTTTTTCGGAAAGGTACTTGTCTACGGCTTCATTTAAAACATCAACAAATACTTCCCCAGTGCTAGGCCAGCGTAAGTGTAAACCGTATTCAAAAGCATTTTCTTTTAGGAGTTTTAACTTATCTGAATCCTCAAACAATTCGTTAACAATTCCTGCCAGCGCATTAGCATCCTTAAAATCAAAGAGCCTTCCACGATGGTCTGAAAGTAATTCCTGGGCGTGCCAGTAAGGAGTGGATATTACAGCAGCGCCGGCACCTACAGCGTAAGAGAGGGTACCACTGGTAATTTGAGCTTCATTTAAATATGGTGTGATATACATATCACATGCTGTAAGATAGTCATGTAACTCTTCTTCAGAAACAAACTTATTTATGAAGGTGAGGTTGTTTTCTACGTTAAGAGTTTTCGCTAAGCGTTTCAGGCTGTCACGATATTCCTCTCCAGAATTCCTTATTACACCAGGATGCGTAGTTCCCAAGATAACGTACATAACATCTGGATTTTTCGCCACTATTTGTGGTAATGCTTCAATTACAGTTTCTAAACCCTTATTACGGCTTATTAAACCAAAAGTGAATAATACTTTTTTTCCCTTAAAGGCTATTGAATTCTTAACAGGGTTATCTGCCTTAGGTTCTAAATCCGGCACTCCGTGTTCAATCAACTGAATTTTGTGGTATGGAATGCCATATATACTAGTTAAAAAACCAACTGCACGGTGGCTCATTACCACAATTCTAGAAGAGTACTTAGCAATCTCCCTTAAAACAGTGAGTTGCATATGGTTTGGATCTTTCAAAATGGTATGAAAGATTGTAATCAATGGCTTCTGTAAACGGGCTATAAGGGGTAAGATATACACACCACTTTCGCCCCCATAAATACCATACTCATGTTCAAGTATGCAAGCGTCAGCTAAACTGGTATTGATGTAATCAGCTGCCCTGATGTAGTCTTTTTGATTTTCCTGTCTGATAATGTATTTTACTTCTTTAGGGTATTCGTATTCATCCAGGTTTTCAGCATCATTCATGGCAACCACAAAACTCTCCTCTGAAACGGCATTTTTATTGAAGCCGATGGCCCTTAATAAGTTATGATTGAAAGTAGCAATTCCACATTCACGTGGAGGATAAGAAGATATGTAAGCGATTTTCATATAATATAAGTGTCTTGATAATAAAACAAAATAACCTGTTAAATGTTCTGAATTGACATGGTATTGTTACTAAATATTTGCTAGGTGGTTAAACAAAATTAACCGAACAGATTTAATCTGTTTAAATAGTGACAATATGAAATTGATGGAATTGCTAACTTTACATTTTTAAGGTGAAAATGAATAACACAGCAACTCCGTCAAATTTAGTCGAAAAAACCGTCTTTCCAATCCTTTTTGCCATTAGTTTTTCCCATTTACTGAATGACACCATACAATCCTTAATTCCGGCAATTTATCCGATCGTAAAAGGTACTTATAAGCTAACTTTTGCGCAGATTGGTTTGATTACACTTACTTTTCAGATGGCTGCTTCGTTATTTCAACCATTTGTTGGGATGTATACTGATAAAAAGCCTCAACCTTACTCTCTTGCTATCGGAATGACGTTCACTCTAGTTGGTTTAGTGACGCTTTCGCTTTCAAACAATTTTTATATGATGCTAATTTCTGTCGCGCTAGTAGGGACGGGCTCCTCTGTGTTTCATCCAGAGGCGTCACGGATGGCCAGTGCTGCATCAGGCGGCAGGAGAGGCCTGGCTCAATCTATCTTTCAGCTTGGTGGTAATGCCGGTAGCTCAATAGGTCCGCTATTGGCTGCCTGGATAATTGTGCCAAATGGGCAGAGTAGTATCATCTGGTTTTCTGTTATTGCACTGCTTGCTATATTTATTCTTAGCAGGGTGGGCAAGTGGTATCAGGGTTATATTGAGATATTAAAGAGCAGGCAAACCCAGCATCGCAATGCGATTGAAAATAAATTCTCCAGGCGTAAGGTTGTTTTCGCAGTCATAATTTTGCTGGTTCTTATTTTCTCCAAGTACTTTTACATGGCCAGCTTGACCAGCTATTTTACATTTTACGTAATCGACAAATTCCATGTTTCTGTTCAGAGTTCTCAAATCTACTTGTTTGTGTTCTTGGTATCTGTTGCTGCAGGTACCCTTATAGGTGGCCCGGTTGGAGATCGATTTGGTCGAAAATACGTGATCTGGTTTTCCATTCTTGGTACGGCACCTTTTGCATTATTGTTGCCTTACGCCAACCTATTTTGGACAGGGGTTCTGGTTGTTCCTATTGGAATGATATTGGCTTCTGCTTTTTCTGCAATTTTGGTATACGCCCAGGAATTGATTCCGGGTAAAGTGGGTCTGGTATCGGGGTTGTTTTTTGGGTTCGCTTTTGGTATGGGGGGCATTGGATCTGCGCTACTTGGTAAGCTAGCCGATACTACCAGCATAGAATATGTATTTCATGTTTGCTCGTTCCTGCCATTGATAGGTTTACTTACCGGCTTACTTCCTAATATAGAAACAAATAGAAAATAAAAGGGCGCCAATATGGCGCCCTTTATTTATACAACTTAGTTTTTATTTGTTGTTTAAAAATACAAACTGGTGATCGAACATATTCAGTTTAATTTTGCTGTCCTTATCAACTTTTCCAGCTAATATCTCTTTGGAGAGTTCATTTAATATTCTTTTCTGTATGACGCGTTTCAACGGACGGGCACCGAATTGTGGATCATAACCGAGTTCCGCAAGCCAATCCAGTGCTTCAGTTGAGGCTTCAATTTCAACGCCCATCTCTGCCAGGGTATCCTTAACGTGCTGAAATTGCAGGTCCACAATGTTCCTGATTTCAGTCCTGTTTAATGGAGTAAACATGATCAACTCGTCAATCCGGTTCAAAAATTCCGGCCTAATGGTTTGCTTAAGCAATTCGAACAACTCATTTTTGGTTTTGGCAATTACCTCGTCCCGGTTTTCATCACTGAGCGCTTTGAAGTTATCTTGAATCAAGTGCGATCCAATGTTAGAAGTCATGATGATGATCGTGTTTTTGAAGTTAACCACTCTGCCTTTATTATCTGTAAGCCTGCCATCATCCAAAACCTGAAGCAAGATATTAAATACATCCGGATGCGCTTTTTCAATTTCATCAAGTAACACGACCGAATAAGGTTTGCGGCGCACAGCTTCTGTTAATTGTCCGCCTTCATCATAACCTACATATCCCGGAGGCGCACCTATCAACCTTGATACGGCGTGCCTTTCCTGATATTCACTCATGTCTATCCTGGTCATTGCATTTTCATCATTGAAGAGAAACTCCGCTAATGCCTTGGCTAATTCTGTTTTACCAACGCCAGTAGTTCCAAGAAAGATAAAGGAGCCTATCGGTTTCCTTTTATCTTGCAAACCTGCTCTTGACCGTCTGATGGCATCAGAAATAGCTTCTATAGCTTCATCCTGACCGGCAACGCGTTTGTGTAGCTCTTGCTCAAGATTGAGGAGCTTCTCCCGCTCGCTGGAAATTAACTTGGTAACGGGTATGCCCGTCCACCTTCCTACAACACCGGCGATATCATCAGCAGTAACTTCTTCCTTTAGCATTCTGCTTTCGCTTTGCTGGTTTGCTAACTCGGCTTTCAATAACTCTGCCTTGTCCTGCGCCTCCTTAATTTTACCGTAACGTATCTCTGCTACTTTTCCGTAATCACCGGCGCGTTCTGCCTGCTCTGCTTCTAACTTGTAGTTTTCAACTCTTTCCAGTTCATTGTTGATGTTGTCAACCAAGTCTTTTTCTCCCTGCCATTTTGCTTTGATCTCATCACGCTCGGCCGACATATTCGCAATTTCCTCACCAAGAGATTTAACTTTTTTAGTATCATTCTCTCTTTTGATAGCTTCGCGTTCAATTTCAAGCTGCATGATCTTTCTGTTCAGTTCATCTACTTTTTCAGGAACAGAATCCATCTCCAATCTAAGTTTGGATGCGGCTTCATCCATTAAGTCAATAGCTTTATCCGGCAGAAAACGATCTGCAATATAGCGCTGCGACATTTCTACTGCAGCGATTATCGCCTCATCTTTGATCCTCACTTTGTGGTGAGTTTCATATTTTTCTTTTAGTCCTCTTAAAATGGAAATAGCATCCTGGGTGTCAGGCTCATCCACCATTACCTTTTGAAAGCGACGTTCCAATGCCTTATCTTTTTCTAAATACTTCTGGTATTCATCAAGGGTTGTTGCACCTATAGCGCGTAATTCTCCCCGGGCAAGGGCAGGCTTTAAAATATTTGCTGCATCCATTGCGCCTTCGCCACCTCCAGCGCCGACCAGAGTATGAATTTCATCAATAAATAAAATAATGTCGCCGTCGCTTTGAGTTACTTCTTTAACAACAGCCTTTAGGCGTTCTTCAAATTCTCCCTTATACTTGGCTCCCGCAATCAAAGCACCCATATCAAGGGAATAAACGGTTTTATTTTGTAAGCTGGATGGTACATCTCCCTTAATAATCCTGAAGGCAATACCCTCAGCAATTGCTGTTTTACCAACGCCGGGTTCGCCTATTAAAATGGGGTTATTCTTTGTTCTTCTTGACAGAATTTGAATTACTCGCCTGATTTCGTCGTCGCGACCAATTACCGGATCTAATTTTCCTGATTCCGCATACTCATTTAAATTCCTGGCATATTTGTTCAATGCGTTGTATGTAGCTTCAGCATTCTGATCAGTCACCCTGCTATCACCACGCAGAGAAAGTATAGCAGTCTTTAAGTCTTTTTCATTTACGCCCTGATCCTTTAACAGGTTTGCTGTAGCATCACTTGCAGAAAGGATTCCCAATAACAGATGCTCAACCGAGACAAATTCATCTTTAAATTCCTTTAAATATGACTGGGCCTTTTGCAACACCCCGTTACTTCCTGAAGTCAGATAAGGATTACTGCCAGTAACTTTCGGGAATTTTTCAATCTGGAGGTCCAGGTTTTGATTTAACGCGTTGAGGTTAACGTTTAATTTTTTTAGCACATAGGATACTACATTTTCATCAACAGTAAGTAATCCTTTAAGCAAATGTGCGGTTTCAATAGCTTGCTGCTGGTTGCCTTGAGCTATTGCGGAAGCCTGTTGTACTGCTTCCTGGGCTTTAATTGTAAAGTTGTTGAAATTCATACTATCTGGATAACAAAGTGGATGCCACCTGTGTTTTGTACCCCATATCGGAAATTATGTCTGTTAAGTTCAACTTTCAGTGAATAAATGTCTGATAAATAGTTGATTAGACTGAAATAATGTCTTAAGATAAACCTTTCCCATGGTTATTGGTTAGCCAGTCCTCAAAAATTCTTTCCTTTGTTGGATGAATCAATTTTTAAGGCTCTACCTCGATTCTTATCGCGGACTATCCACGCCTGCCTGGATGCTTGCTCTAGTGATGTTGGTAAACAGGAGTGGGGCGATGGTAATACCTTTCCTGGGAGTGTATATGACCAACCATCTGAAATTTTCTTTGGAAGACACAGGAATGGTCCTCAGCTGTTTTGGAATTGGTGCGGTATGCGGATCGTTTCTTGGTGGTTGGTTGACAGATAAATTTGGACATTTTGGTGTACAGCTTGGCAGCCTCATTCTTACGATCCCAATGTTTATTGCTTTGCCTGAAATTAGCAAGGTTGTTTCTATGGGGCTGGGGGTCTTTATGCTGAGCATCGTATCTGAAACGTTCAGACCTGCAAATTCCGTCTCAATAGCTTACTATTCAAGGCCTGAAAATATAACAAGATCATTTTCACTAAATAGAATGGCTATGAACCTGGGATTTTCTATTGGCCCCGCGCTAGGTGGCTTTCTGGCAGCAGTATCGTATAGCTTTCTTTTTTATGGTAATGCAATTGCGGCCTTTTTATCTGCCGTGGTTTTCTTTGTTTATTTTCATAATAAGCGTAGTAAGGCAGGCAAAAACGAGGAAGAAGTATTGTCTGAAGAACTGTTTGCGGCCCACACCTCACCATTCCGTGATTTACCCTTTATGTTATACAGTGTTTGCTGCTGCATATTCGCGGTATGTTTTTTCCAGTTGCTCAATACAATTCCGTTGTACTACAGAACAGTTTATAAGCTTACTGAGTTCCAAATTGGTATAATTATGGCATATAGCGGCCTGGTCGTCTTCTTATTGGAAATGTTGCTCGTTCATATCGCAGAGAAACGTCTTACTACCAGACAGGTAATGGTTTCAGGTACAATTATCTGTGCAGTCTCATTTGCCCTCATGAATTTAGCGACAGGCATATTGGTGCTCTATATCTCAATAACAATAATCAGTATAGCAGAAATTTTAGTGATGCCTTATATGGCAACTATTACGCTAAAAAGATCATCAAGTAAAAAACGGGGGGCATACATGGCAGTCAATGCATTATCTTTCTCAGCTGCATTAATCTTCTCGCCCCTTGCAGGTACTAAAGTTGCTGCAACATTTGGTTTTACAAACCTATGGTGGGTTACTACAATAATATTAGTTTTTGCAGCTATAGGTTTCTGGGTAATACTTGATAAAATGAAGCTGCAAAAATAATTATTTCAATACTTCTTTCAAGCGCTCTGTCTGATGGTCTGCAAGTGTTTGCAAAGGTCCGGATGCAAGCATTTTCATCATCATGTTTAAATCAGCAGAAATAATGTGCGTTGCGATCGTGCCGTTATTTCCGTTATCAGCAACAGTCCATTTCAATTCAACATCGAAAGGCGCTTTCTCGGTAGGTATTGCAATAAGTTGCTGATTCTCAATCTTCTCAGATATTTTTATAGCCAGCTTAGCCATGTTCTGAATCGTAAAACTAGCCTCGTCCGTTGTAGATGACCAATTATAAATATTATCAGGCATGAGTTGCTGATGGTTATTGAGATCAGCTAAAAATGCATACACTTTAGGTACCGGCAAATTGATCTCTGTTGAACTTTCTATAACAGTCATTATATTTAAGTTAGTTGTTCTAATTCTTTTCCCCAATCAGCCGGATTCCTTCTCCATTGGCCAAGCAAGTCCACATCTTTCTGTGCAATAAAGCTATGTTCTGCAGCATAGCTGATCAGTGTATTGTAATTTGACAATGTAGCGTAACGGCATTTTGCAGCTTTAAAATTCTCATCTGCCTGATCAAAACCGTATGTGAATATGGCCACAAGACCTGCAACAGATAAACCGGCATTTCTAAGTGCATCAACCGCCTGTAAACTGCTTTTTCCAGTTGAAATTAAATCCTCAATAACAACTACACGTTGCCCTTCTATAATTTCACCCTCAATTAAGCTTCCTGTGCCATGCTCTTTTGCTTTTGCTCTTACATATGCGAAAGGCAAGCCAAGTTCCTGTGCAACCAATGCACCTTGTGGGATACCAGCTGTAGCAACGCCGGCGATGAGATCAACAGAGCCGAACTCTTCCTGGATTAGTTGTGTTAGTTTTTGTCTGATGTATGTTCTCACCGAAGGATGAGATAGCGTGACCCGATTGTCACAATAAATAGGAGATTTCCAGCCCGAAGCCCATGTAAATGGATTATTAGGTTGTAACTTTATTGCTTTAATTTGTAATAAAAATTCAGCTACCTTTAATTCAATATCACTTTTATTATACATGGC
>JAZKHD010000011.1:0-171743 GCA_040385565.1 Bacteroidota bacterium
TTTTTGGTAGCGGGGACCAGACTCGAACTGATGACCTTCGGGTTATGAGCCCGACGAGCTACCAACTGCTCCACCCCGCACTCTATACAATTTTGAAAGCCTCTGTTAAATCCTTAACTCTTCTTCCGAATTGGAATGCAAAGATATAATTCGTTTCTTTGCGGTGCAAATTTATTTTAAAAAATATTTTCATGTCGCATAAAGCAGGTTTTGTAAGTATCATCGGTAAGCCAAATGTTGGCAAATCAACCCTAATGAATGCCCTGATAGGGGAAAAGCTTTCCATCATCACACCGAAAGCCCAAACAACCCGTCACCGTATTCTTGGAATTGTTAACGAAGAAGATTACCAAATCGTTTTTTCTGATACCCCGGGAATTATAAAGCCGCGCTACGGACTGCAGGATTCTATGATGAGCTCCGTAAAAGGTGCCCTCACCGATGCCGATCTGCTCCTCTTTGTAACCGACATCAATGAGCAATACGATGAGAATGATGTGCTCGAGAAAATCATCGATACCACTATTCCTATGATCGTGCTGATCAATAAGATAGACAATGCCACGCAAGAGCAGGTTGATGAGAAAACCGCCTTCTGGCAGGAGAAATTAAACCCTAAATACATCTACGCCATATCCGCCCTCCATAAATATAACCTGGATGGCATCATGGAAAGGGTGCTGGATTTCTTACCTGAACATGCACCTTTTTATGATAAAGAAGACCTGACCGACCGCACACAACGTTTCTTCGTTTCTGAAATTATTCGTGAAAAGATCTTCAACAACTACCAAAAAGAGATTCCTTACAGTACAGAGGTGGTGATCACCGCCTTTAAAGAGGAGGAGAAAATAACCCGCATCAGTGCCGAAATTGTAGTGGAACGTGATTCGCAAAAGAACATCCTGATAGGGAAGGGGGGCGCTATGCTCAAAAAAGTAGGTACCGAAGCCAGGAAAGACATTGAGAAGTTTCTAGACCAGAAGGTTTTCCTCGAAACTTTTGTAAAAGTCATTCCCGAATGGCGCAGTAAAAAGAACTATTTAAAAGGTTTCGGGTACGAGAATTAAAGCTTACCTTTGCAACCCCTTAATAATTAATACAATTCACAAATAATGGCTAATATTATCGCAATTGTCGGAAGACCAAACGTAGGCAAATCTACCCTTTTTAATCGCTTAACTGAAAGTCGTAAAGCTATTGTAGATGATTTTAGCGGGGTTACCCGCGACCGCCATTACGGGTCTGCCGAATGGACCAACCGCCAGTTCACCGTGATCGATACAGGTGGTTATGTAGCCAACTCTGAAGATGTTTTTGAAGCCGCCATCCGCGAACAGGTAGTAATCGCCATCGAGGAGGCTACGGTTTTGCTTTTTATGGTTGATGTAACAACCGGCATTACCGATCTTGATGATGAAATTGCCCAGCTGCTGAGAAGGAGCAAGAAACCCGTATTTACTGTAGTAAACAAGGTTGACAATACCGCATTGCAAAACGAGGCCTCTGTATTTTATGGCTTTGGCTTAGGCGAGATCTACCCGATCTCTTCTATGACAGGATCTGGTACCGGTGATTTGCTTGATGAAGTTATTGAGCATTTTGAAGACATCCCTGAAGATGAGAATGCCCTTCCTAAAATAACCATCGTTGGTCGCCCTAACGTTGGCAAGTCATCGCTAATCAATGCCCTCATCGGTAAGGAAAGAAATATCGTTACGCCTATTGCCGGCACCACCCGTGATTCTATACACATCCACTATAACCAGTTTGGCCATGAATTCATGTTTATTGATACTGCAGGTTTAAGAAAAAAGACCAAGGTTAAGGAGAACATCGAATTCTACTCTGTAATGCGTACCATTAAGGCGCTGGAAGAGGCTGATGTGGTGATCCTGATGATTGATGCCATGGAAGGCTTGGAATCGCAGGACGTGAACATCTTCCACCTCGCGGAGAAAAACAAAAAAGGAATTGTTGTGCTGGTAAACAAATGGGATTTGGTGGAGAAAGACAGTAAAACAACCAAGTTGTTTGAAGATCAGATCCGCACCAAACTGCAGCCGTTTACTGATGTGCCTATTGTATTTACTTCTGTAGTAAACAAGCAGCGTATTTTCCAGGCCATTGAAACTGCTTTGGAGGTACACAAGAACAGGGCTAAAAAAGTGCCTACATCTAAACTGAATGATGTGATGCTGCCTATTATCGAGAAATACCCGCCACCTGCTTTAAAAGGTAAGTACATCAAGATCAAATACATCACACAGATCAATGCAACTTCACCAATGTTTGCCTTCTTCTGTAACCTGCCCCAATACATTAAGGAGCCTTATAAACGTTTTGTTGAGAACAAACTTAGGGAGCACTTCGACTTTACAGGCGTGCCGATCCAGATTTACTTCAGACAGAAATAGGGTTTTTATTGTAAGCTGGTGATGGCTTGTTTTACCACGGCATCACTTAGGTTCAATGCCTTGTAATATCCGGCATCGCCAAGGTGGTATTTGCACAACAATACTTTTGCATCATTGAACAGGAGTGATTTTGCCTGAGCCAGCTGCTTCGGATCAACGGTAATGTTTTTACTTTGTATGTACCTCACCAGATCACGGAAATCGTTCTCATTGATCGCAAATGAATTGATGTCCTGCTCTATCGCAGCAGAGGAGTACCTGTTTGCAAGCACCTCATACACAAAATCTGAAAGCACCTTTTTTGCAGCCAGCGTATTGTAGAGCTTATTGTAACCGGCAGTATCTAGTTTTACATAAACATCAGGCTGTATGCCGCCTTCTGCAAATACGCGTTTTTTAACGGTATCCTTAATTGCGGTCTTAGTCAGTTCACCTTCATTGTAACGTTCTTCCAGTTCGTTCTGGTAAGCTGCATATCCTTTTTTGTAGGATTTCTGTATGCTCCTGCCGGATGGGGTGTAGTAACGTGCAATGGTTAAATTCAAGGCAGAGCCGTCGCCAAATGGGAATTGCTCTTGTACCAGGCCTTTTCCAAACGAGCGCCTCCCAATGATGATGCCCCTGTTTAAATCCTGTACCGCACCTGCCAGGATCTCACTTGCCGAAGCTGAATTTTCATTGATCAGTACCGCCAAACGGCCATCTTCAAACTCTCCGCCGCCTGTTGCCACATAATCGGTACGGGGCTCATGTTTTCCTTCTGTGTAGACAATAAGCTTGTTCTCCTGCAAAATTTGGTTGGCCAGTCCGGTTGCGGCCGTAAGGTAACCACCTCCATTGTCGCGTAAATCCAATACCAGTTTTTTCATGCCCCTTGCTTTCAGGTCTTTAATGGCATCAATAAAGTCTTTGTCTGTTTCTGCACCAAACTTGCTGATCCGCACGTATCCAATTTCAGGGTTTAGTAAATAGGCTGCATCGATGGTGCTCACTTTTACGCGCTCGCGCTTCATGGTAATTGCTACCTGCTGTGCCATACCCGGATGCTGTATGGTTAATACCACCGGCGTGCCCCTCGGACCTTTGATTTTTCCCATCACTTCCGACCGCGGCAGGGACTGGCCGCTTACAGTAAGGGAATCGATCTTTATAATTTTATCTCCTTGTCGCAACCCGGCAGTATAGGCCGGACCGTCTTTTATTACCTTTGTAATTAACAGGGTATCTTTGAGGATGTAATATTCTACGCCAACCCCTGCGAAATTTCCGCCCAGTGATTCTGCAAAGTCATTGGCTTCTGACGGTGGTAAATAGGCACTATGGGGATCCAGTTTGTGTAGTAAACTATCGATAGGCAGGTTGTTCAGTGAATCTGCATTTACATCATCCACGTAATTTTTGTTGATGATGTGAATAATCTCGTCTACCTTTTCTGCATTGTTATCGGCAAGATGGGTGCTGCGGGTGAAGTGATAGCCCTGGTCTTTTAAGTATTTATAGCCCATAAACATTCCGCCTATTAAGGTGAGGGAATAGGTAAGCGCGATAATGACGTTGTAACGGGTAGTCTTCTTCATTGGCTGACGACACACAAAGTTAATGAATTGCAAGTCATTTATGTTATTTAACCCTTATCAAATTCAATTGTTTACACATATTTTTAATCTTTTTAACAGGTAAATTCTGAGTTGCCGGAAGTATCCGGTATTTCTCATGGCATAACCCCGAAATATTTGAGCGATCAAATGATATTTTCCAATATTTCCCGTTTATAAAGAAAATACCGACTTTTAACCGAGTTAAACAAACCATTGAATGATCAGAGTAACCGAGCAGGAATCAAGGTATAGCAACATCGACCAGATGTCGGCCCTTGAAATCCTTAAAGGCATAAATAATGAAGACAAAACTGTGCCGATCGCCATTGAGCGTGCCCTGCCGCAGATTGAAAAACTGGTAAATGCCGTTACTGAGCGCATGGCAAAGGGCGGTCGCCTTTTTTACATCGGCGCCGGTACCAGTGGCAGGCTCGGTGTTGTTGACGCCTCAGAGTGCCCGCCAACTTTCGGCGTGCCTTTCGACCAGGTAGTAGGCATTATTGCGGGGGGTGATGGTGCCATCCGCAAAGCAGTAGAAAATGCGGAAGATGATGCGGAACAGGCCTGGGTTGATTTGCAGGAATATAACATCAATAGCGGCGACTGCGTAGTTGGCCTTGCTGCATCTGGTACAACACCTTATGTGGTAGGCGGTTTAAACACTGCCCGCAAGCATGGTGTATTAACCGGTTGTATTGTTTGTAATGAAGGCGGCCCTATCGCAAAAGAGAGTGATTTCCCGGTAGAAGTGGTTGTTGGTCCGGAGTTCCTTACTGGATCTACCCGTATGAAGTCGGGCACAGCCCAAAAGCTGGTACTAAACATGCTGAGCACAGCCGTGATGATCAAACTTGGCCGTGTAAAAGGAAACAAAATGGTGGATATGCAGTTAACTAACCATAAACTGGTAGACAGGGGTACCCAAATGGTAATGGATGAGTTGAACATTGGCCATGCCCAGGCTGAAGCGCTGCTGCTACAATACGGAAGCGTAAGAAAAGCGGTTGATGCCAGCAACAAAACACTTTAATTATGCATGAAATAGAGCCCTATTATAAATGGCGCGACGACTATATTGCTGCGGAAGACGAACGTTCTCCGTTCTTCGAAACCCAGTATTCTGAATTTTACTTTGATAAACAGCTGTACAATTTCCTGATCCATCCACAGTGGGACGATTTTGGATCAAATACCTTATACATTAAGGTGTTGTATACAGATTACGAACGTGGTTACTCGATTATAGAATTTATAGGGGAGTGGAACGACGCCATCAACAACGACATTATGCTGCTCAAACGGGAAATTATTGAGCTCATGATTGATGAAGGAATCAATAAGTTTATCCTGGTAGGGGAGAATGTACTTAACTTTCATTCCTCTGAAGACAGTTATTACGAAGAGTGGTTTCAGGATGTTGAAGATGGTTGGATTGCGGGTGTCAATTTCCAGGAGCACGTAATTAACGAGTTCAGGAACAGCAGCATTGACTATTACATTAACTTTGGCGGACAGCTTGACGATTTGGCATGGCGTACACTTAAACCGCTCCAGATCTTCAAAAAAGTTGAAGAAATCCTGACAAAAAGACTAGGGGCATAAGATTTGTATCATTAAAAGTATTACTATATTTAATAAATTTTAAATCAAATGGACAATAACAATAATTACGAGTGGGCACAAAAATCCGTTTTTGTACAACAAGAAAGAACGGTTGCCAAAAAATTCTTTGCGAGTGTTTTCTTGTGGATGTTTGTAGCATTGAGCTTATCCACTGTAGCTGCGCTTTATATTTCTACCTCTCCTGAAGCAATCAGTCAGTTAATTGATTTTGAAACAGGAAGAAGGACAATTTTGGGTTACATAGCAATGTTTGCACCACTGGGTCTTGTATTGCTAATGGGCGCTGGGTTTAGTCGGCTTTCTTATGGAGCGCTTATTGGTGTATTCATGCTGTTCTCTGTGATGCTGGGCGTAAGTTTGAGCTTTATTTTATTGATTTACACAGCAGGATCAATTGTAGCAGCCTTTGCAGCGGCGGCAGGTATCTTTGGTATCATGGCTGTTCTGGGTTATACAACTGATGTGGATTTGAGTAAATTTGGTCCTATCCTGATGGTTGGTGTTGCCGGGTTATTTATCGCTAGTTTGGTAAATATGTTCATCGGAAGCGAGCAGTTCAGTTACATCATGAGTTTCTTCGGTGTTGCAATTTTCACTGCATTGACTGCATATGATGTTCAGAAATTAAAAAGAATAGGTGAAGGAATTGAAGAAAACGGTGATGCCATCGTTGCTGCCGACACTAAGAAATTAGCCATCATGGGTGCACTTTCCCTATACCTTGATTTTATTAACATTTTCCTTTTCCTGCTTAGAATATTCGGCGGAAGGAAGTAATAACAACCATTTAATCTTATTCAAAGCCCCGGTAACAAACCGGGGCTTTTTTTGTAAATAGATTTCAATTTTTCTCGAAAATAAAATATCATACTTTTTTTTAGTTTTGTAATAACAAAATTGAATAAATCTCGAACTTACCTTTCGTTTCGAACCTGTTCAAAAGCACTTTCGGCATTCAACGATAGTAATTGGTATGAAAAAATCACTTCTCTTATTTCTGGTTGGTTTAATTTCTTTGTCTTCCTATTCGCAACATAAATTTTCTTTGAATTTGAAGAGTGAAGTATTTTTAAATAAAAAAATCACATTTGTTCTTTACGATAAAAATCGTTGGACTCCGATTAAAATTGATTCGTTTCTTTTAAACAATGGCCATCACATATTAAACGGAGAAGTTCGCCAGCCCACAAATTTGGCGTCTCTTTCCCTAGTTCACAATGGAAAGCGATTAAGTGCGGACTTTGTCCTTGACTCTGGTATAAATAATGTGGATGCTATCCTATTGAAAAGTGGCCACAACTTACTAGGATTGCAATCAACTGCGAGAGGGAGCTTCATTTTTAAAAATTTGGATAGTGTTTTTATGAAAGTTGTTTCCGGGTGGCCAGGAGCAATTGGTGCTGATGAACGCATTAAAACAACCCCAGAACTCTATCAGCAAGTTAGGTTAGCTCAACTTGAACAACTTAGCCGTTTTCCAAATGACTTCGCCGCTTTACTTTATTTGTATAATATTACGCATTCTGATGCAACAATAAATTCCGCAAAAAAATATTTGCTTTCGTGTTCAGGATTTAATGCAGAAACCCAGAAGACCCAACTAGGAATGCTTATCTTTTCCGAACAAACGAGACTAATTCAGAATAAAGAAAAAGCCACAGCTGGCCATCTGGTTCCGATTTTTAAAGTATCAAATATTGATAATAAATTCTTCAGTAACAGTTCATTGCAGGGCCAACCTTACATAATTGTGTTCTCTGCTACTTGGTGTGGACCTTGTCAAAAACAATTACCTCGCTTAAAAACAATTTATAATTCTTATCTAGGAAGTGGCTTAAAGGTTGTCTATTTTAATGATGAT
The DNA here is from genome assembly GCA_040385565.1 of Bacteroidota bacterium. Classification (GTDB taxonomy): domain Bacteria; phylum Bacteroidota; class Bacteroidia; order Sphingobacteriales; family Sphingobacteriaceae; genus Pedobacter. The sequence goes on from JAZKHD010000011.1 coordinate 7,500, forward strand.
GACAATGTGAAGCGATGGAAAGAGCATGTTAAAAAGAACGGCCTAAATTGGATTAATGTATCAGAAAAACTTAAACCTGCAATTAGTAAGGTTCCAAAGTCCTTCGGAGTTTATGCAATCCCGTCATGTTTTGTAATTGATAGAAATGGTGTGATAATTTACAACTCTGACGATTCAGATGAAGGTTTGCGCGACCTTGAAATATTCGTAAAGAAAGCGGTTAGTGGTTAATTGTTAAAATTGGTAGTTAAATGGCTCACCCACTGAAAGCGTACCAGACCAAAATTCCATGAACTAATTTGCGTTTTTTATCTTATTCAAGGCCCCGGTAACAAACCGGGGCTTTTTTTGTCAAATAGGGGAGCTTTACGTATTCTATATTATGTACCTGGTAAACAAACTTAAGGAAATGGTAACTGCTGCAGAAGCTGATGCGGCCCAGTTCTATCAATTCAATGACCTGGAAGCAGGGGCCAGGTTGCATGAAAAAATGCAAAATATTAAAGTACTTGCCCAGGCAATCCGTTCTGAAGTGCTAACGCAAAGGAGAATAAAAGAAGAAATTTGGTATGAAGGCTCATTCTCCAAAAGAGCACTTCTGGTATTCGGAAGAGCACCATCAATTATCCTTGAAATTGCATTCACAATCTTTGTTTAAAAGGAGTACCCTGATCTTCTTAGACGATAACATTTATCTTGGGATCATACGGGGATTGCAAGCCGTTTAGCCATGACTTACTCGTGTTTAAGGTACCTGTACCCGAACAAACCGCGAACAAACCCCGAACAAACCGCGATGGAGCTGCGAATGAACCTAAAATGGGGATGGAACTTCGTTGAGGATTGCTTCGGTGCCCTCGCAATGACGGGTAGAACTTAATAGCTAACAGGCAAAAATTTCATGTAATCATTCAATTTCATATGGTCTTCCTTGGTAAAAGCTTCGCATGGGGATTTTATAGATGCAATTCGTGAAACACGAAAGTCGCGGTATTCATTTCTTAGCTGACACCAGCCTATAAGATGCCAGTTGAAGGCATAAAAAATCAGGCCGATCGGCTCAACCCGTCGAGTGCTGCTTTCCGTACTGTGATTCGTATAAACGATATCTATACAATGCTGAGATGATATTGCTTCTTGTAAGGCCGACAAATGTTCAAACTCATTCTTAAAAGATTCAGGAAGCTGAAATTTGATATTGTCATTCAACACTTCAAGCTTTTCTTTCTGTGCATTTTTGAGTACCGACTTTACCTTGTTTAGCGCAGTGGTGTAATGTTTATGGATAGAGCGGTCGGCAAACCCCGATGCCAGTCTCTCCATCATCAAAAGTGCGTTGGCCTCTTCTGTATTGAAAGATACCGGCGGCAGGAAATAACCCTGAACAATAAAGTATCCTTTGGGTTGTTCAAAGCTAATTGGAATGCCTTGTTCTATGAGCGCTTTGATGTCGCGATAAACCGTTCTAACGCTGATTTCGTACTGACTTGCGATCTTTTCTGCACTCACATACTTTCGCGTTTGCAGCAGCACCAGGATTCCAAAAAGTCTGTCGATACGGTTCATAACGCATAAGATTGTAATACAAATGTATCCATTTACAACATTAATCGCACTGCGAATACTAGTTTGTATTTTTTGGCGGAAATACCTTTTCTTTGTAAGTATGGTTTCACATATCTCTGCATCATACGTATATACAATAGCTGGTCCGCCGATACAAAATGGCGTGGTTGGCCTGGATGCAGAGGGGACTATTATCGAAGTGCTTACACCTGCAGAAGCCGAAGAACTTGGAATTGCTGATGTAAAGCATTACGATGGCCTCATTGTTCCCGGGTTTGTAAATACCCACTGCCACCTGGAGCTATCGAATCTGAAAGGGGCAATTGCTAAGCATACCGGCCTTCCTGCTTTTGTGCAGCAGGTAATGGATTTGCGTGCAGGAGAGGAGTTTACAGATGAATACATGCTCGACAGTGCCATGCTGCGTGCAGATAAAGAAATGTTTGAATGCGGGATTGTTGCCGTAGGCGATATTGCCAACCAATCGGCCTCCAGGATGACAAAGCGCGGAAGCCTGATTCACTACCATACTTTTGTTGAAGCCATTGGCTTTAATCCTGAAACTGTGCAATTGGCGTTGCAAAGGGCTGTGGCGCTCAAAAAGGAGTTTGAACCTTTGCCCGCTTCTATTGTGCCCCATGCTCCCTATTCGGTTTCTGCCGGGCTCTTTGAAGAACTTAAAAAAATAGCTGAAGAAGAAAACAGCATTGTAAGTATACACAATCAGGAAACGCCGCATGAAAACGCTTTCTTTGAGGAAAAAGAGGGCGAGTTTTTAGAGCTTTATTATATGCTGGCGCTCGACATTGAGTTTTTCCAGCCATCGGGTAAAACATCATTGCAAACTTATTTGTCAATGCTGTCCGGTTTGCAGCCCACACTGCTGGTACACAATACTTTTACAAGTGCAGAAGATGTAGCGTATGCGATCGGCCTCCATAAAAACCTGTATTGGTGCCTCTGCCCAAATGCCAATTTATACATTGAAAACACGTTGCCCAATGTGCCCATGCTAAGAGACGCCGGGGCCAGCATTACACTTGGTACCGATAGTCTGGCCAGTAACGACAGGCTCAGCATTTTTGCGGAAATGATGACGCTTCAGGACCGTTTCGACATTTCCGCAGATGAATTACTGAAATGGGCTACCTGGAACGGGGCGGAATTTATGGGCTTGGGCAACCGTCTCGGAACGCTTCAACCTGGGAAAAGACCAGGTATTAACCTGCTGGGATTCAGTGAACTCAATGGAAAGATAAAGCTCGAAGAGTTTTCCAGGCGATTGTATTAACTATGAAGAATAGAATTACCTCACTCTTTGATATCAAATACCCAATTATCCAAGCCGGAATGGTTTGGTGCAGCGGGTGGAAACTGGCTTCGGCGGTATCAAATGCGGGCGGTCTGGGCATAATTGGCGCGGGCTCCATGTATCCGGAGGTTTTACGTGAACACATAAAAAAATGTAAAGCGGCTACGGTTTTGCCGTTTGGCGTAAACATCCCTCTTTTATATCCAAACGTACAGGAGATCATGCAGGTGGTTGTGGACGAAGGGGTGAAAATTGTATTTACTTCTGCTGGTAACCCGGCCTTGTGGACCACCTATTTAAAGGAGAAGGGGATCACTGTGGTGCACGTTATTGCGAATACAAAATTTGCTGTTAAAGCTGAGCAAAGTGGCGTCGATGCCATAGTAGCGGAAGGTTTTGAAGCCGGGGGGCACAACGGCAGGGAAGAAACCACAACGCTTTGCCTGGTGCCAATGATTAAAGATGCCGTTACAATTCCAGTTATCGCGGCCGGTGGGATTGGTTGTGGTAAGGCCATGCTTGCGGCTTTTGCGCTGGGTGCAGATGCCGTGCAGATAGGATCTGCCTTTGCTGTAGCGGAAGAATCATCAGCACACCTTAACTTTAAACAGCAGATTATAAATGCTGCTGAGGGCGATACCAAGCTAAGAATGAAAAAGCTGGTGCCGGTAAGGTTGTTGAATAATGAATTTGCTGAGGCGGTAGCCCAAGCCGAGGCCCAGGGTGCAAGTACGGAAACACTTATAAATTTACTGGGGCGTGCAAGGGCAAAATTGGGTATGTTTGAAGGGGATATGGCAGCCGGCGAACTCGAAATAGGGCAGGTATCGGCTATGCTGAGGGAAATTAAACCGGCAGCTGAAATATTGAATGACATCTGGGAGGAGTTTTTAACAGAAAAAGAGCGGTTACTACAGCTATGAAAAAGCATATAAATATTAAAATAACAGGCAAAGTGCAAGGCGTAACCTTTAGGGAAACCACCAAGTATGTGGCCGACCAGTCGGGCGTAAAAGGCCTCATTAAAAATGAGTCTGATGGTTCTGTCTATGCCGAAGCAGAAGGCGAACAATGGGAATTGGATGCCTTTGTAGAATGGTGTAATGAAGGACCCGACCGTGCAAAAGTGGAAAGTGTTGAGGTTACCGAAGCTGAGCTGAAAGATTTTAAAGATTTTGTAGTGCTTAAAAAATAAGGATGTCGGTTTTAAAGAAGTTTCTCGGACAAACGGCCATTTACGGAATTACCACCGTTGTGTCCCGCTTGTTCAACTTTATCTTAACGCCGCTATTTACCGGGGTATTCAGTCCGGGTATCTATTCTATTTTTACCAAGATGTACGCATCTGCCTCGCTGATCAATGCAGTTCTGGCTTTTGGTATGGAGAGTACCTTTTTCAGGTACCTGAGCAAACATGAAGACAGGAAGCAGGAGGTTTATAATAACACGTTTTTCTGCATTGCCGCCATTGCTACGCTGGTGCTGCTGTCAGGTTTAATTTTCATTGATCCTATTGCTGCATACTTTGCAAGCAGTGCAGATGAACTTGCTGATTACAAAAAGTATGTAACCTACTTTTTATGGCTGCTTTTTATTGATGCAATATGCGTAATCCCCTTTGCTAAGCTCAGGGCGGATGATAAGCCAATGCGGTTTAGCATTATCAAGTTCATAAACATTGGGTGTTTCATAGGTTTCAACCTTTTTTTTCTGTTCGTTGTTCCTGCAATTTTAAAGTACAACTGGATATTTTGTGATTGGTTTGATTCCTGGTATAAAGCAGAATGGATAGGCTATGTATTTATCTCTAACCTGATTGCAAGCATCATCACATTTCTTCTGCTGATACCGGAAATGTTGCAGCTGCAGCTGAAGTTTGACAGGGCATTGTTTGCAAAAATGTTTTCCTACTCCTGGCCAGTACTGGTGGCAAACTTATCGTTTGTGGTGAATGAGAACCTGGATAAGATGGTGATTGAGCAACTTGGCGTTTCTGAATATGACCTGGGTGTTTATGGAGCTGTTTGTAAGATCGCTGTATTTTTAAGCCTGTTTATAACAGCCTTCAGGTTAGGTGCCGAGCCTTTCTTTTTTAGTCAGGCCAAAAATGCCAACGCAAAACAGACCTACGCCCTCATTCTTGATTATTTCGTAATCGCTCTGGCAGTGATTTTCCTTGGGTTGATTGCCAATATTGAAATCCTCAAGCATTTTATCAATGAAGAATTTTGGTCGGGCTTAAACGCTGTACCATTCCTGCTGCTGGGCTACGTTTTCCTGGGTATGTATGTAAACCTCTCCATCTGGTATAAGCTGTCTGACCAGACAAAATATGGCCTTTACATTTCTGTGGCCGGAGCGCTGACTACCATTTTACTTAACATTTTACTTGTGCCCCGTTTCGGTTATATGGGTTCGGCCTGGGTATCCTTATTAGCCTACTTTATTATGATGTCGCTTTGCTATGGCCTCGGGCAGAAGCACTACCCGATACCTTATAATTCCAGAAAAATATTCGGCTACCTTTTTACCTCCTCGGTTTTGGTAGCACTTTCTTTTTGGGCATTTAACAGGAATATTTATATTGGGAATGCCATGCTGCTGATTTTTCTTGCAGGGGTATTCTATTTTGAAAAAGATCAGTTGAAAAAGATATTAAAAAGATGACAATAAAAATTATTAACCATTCTACACATCCGCTTCCCCAATATGAAACCGCACACGCTGCGGGAATGGACGTGCGTGCTTTCATCGCATCCGCAGTAACGATTAAACCTTTGCAGCGTGTTTTGATTCCAACAGGATTACACATCGAATTGCCGGTTGGTTACGAAGCACAAATTCGTCCGCGCAGCGGATTGGCCTACAAGCATGGAATTAGCATCGTGAATGCTCCCGGTACAATTGATGCGGACTACCGCGGAGAAGTTAAAGTGCTGTTGGTGAACCTCTCGGATACAGAATTTGTGGTGAACGACGGCGACAGGATAGCACAGATGGTAATTACAAAGCATGAAACCATTAGCTGGGATGCAGTAGAAGAATTGAGCGATACGGCCAGAGGGGCTGGTGGATACGGACATACAGGGAAATAGAAGATTATGAAATTGAAGTTGCTGTTGCTTATAGGTTTTTCTGGTGCTTTGCCATTGTTGGGTCAAGTTAAGCCTGTTATGGGAGTAGATAGCGGGGTAGTGAAGAATTTATTCTTTGCCGGTTTACAGGATAAACTAAGCGAGAATTACAGCAAGGCGGCAGAAAGCTTCAGTAAAATAATTTTAATGGATCCGAAGAGTGCGCCATCTTATTTTGAACTGGCGACTGTAAACTACAGGCAAAATAAAATGCCTGAGGCTGAATTGGCCATAAAAAGAGCCACAGAACTTGACGGTAACAACATCTGGTATTGGAAATTCCTTGTGGAGATGTATAAGCGGAAGGGAAACATGGAAGGACTAGTGCCGGTTTTTAACCAGCTGATCAGGCTTGATCCAAAAAATGACTCCTATTATTTCGACAGGTCTAACGCCTGGCTATTAGCCGGTAAAACGGAAGATGCTATAAAAGGATATGAAGAACTTGAAAGTAAATTTGGCCCTTCGGATGAGTTAAATGCCGCCAGGAAAAGGGTGGTAGATAAAAGTTCCGGTAGTGAAAATGCGGTGCCGAAAGAAAATGACCTGGAAGCACTAAAAAAAGCAAAGCTGGCTGATCCTGATAATTTTGAACTTGATTTGGCGATTGCCGATGTATATAAAGCGCAAAAGAACAGTGTAGGTGCTAATGCGTCACTACGGGTGGCTTTTGGCAACGCGGCGATGCCGGTAGAACAGAAAATCAAAATTGTAATGATGCTCTTTTCGGGAACAAAGAACCAGCAAAGGATCAATGATGCCAAAGGGTTGGCTGAGATTGCAGTGAAAACTCATCCGGGGGATGCGGCAATAAAAGCTGTATATGGAGAAGTACTTTATCAGCAGGGCGACCTGCCCGGCGCGTTAGCGGTATTCACATCTGTATTGAAAATTACCGACCAAATGTATAAAGCGTGGGAGCAAACCTTAAATATTCAAGTTAAACTGGGGCAGTTTAAGGAGGCCATTAAGACCGGCGATGAGGCGCTTTCTGTTTATCCTAACCAGGGGATGCTGTATTATTATGTTTCATTGGCGATGAAGGGCAATGGGCAATTTGCAGAAGCACTTACCCAAATTAAATCTGCCCTGCAATTAGATGCTGAAAATCCCGTTTATATGGAGTTGTACAAGGAGTTAAACCAAAAGACGAATGAGAAGAAGGATATCAAATAACTGGCTGCTTGTATTATTTATAGTTGCGGTTGCAGGTTCATGTAAGCCGAAAAAGCAGTTGGTAAAAGCTCCGGATGCTGTACCTCCGGTTTCAGTTGAAGCCAATAAAAAAGCAGAGAACCTTGCTTTGCTGAAAAGCAAAGATGTAAATTTTAATACCCTGGCCATTAAGGCTAAGGCAAACCTGGACTTTGCGGGCAACAAGAACGGTGTTACCATGAATATAAGAATGGAGCGCGGCAAACAAATATGGGTAAGCATTACTGCGGTAATTGGTATTGAGGTAGCCCGCGCTGTGATTACGCCCGACAGTATTAAAGTACGGAATAACCTGCAGAGCACTTACCTGAAAAAGCCTTTCAGCTATGCCTACAGGTACACCAGCAGGAATGTAAACTTTAAAATGCTGGAAGCTATTTTTGCAGGGAATACCATTCCTGATTTTCTAACCCCGCTTTCGGATGTTACAGCGCAAAATGGAACATGGGCAGTGAGCGGCGAAGAAGGAACACTTGCTTTTAAAGTGCTTTTCAATACGCTGATGAAAGTTGCTGAGAACAATTTGAATGACCTCAAATCCGGCCAGGCGCTTAAAGTTACTTACGGTCCGTACCAGCAGGTAAACGATGGTTTGTTTCCGTCAAGCCTAAGCATAAACTCTATGGCAGGTACTAAAAGAGTAACAATTGATATGGATTACCAAAAGATAGACAGAAATGTAGCATTGGATTTTCCATTTTCAGTTCCAAAGAACTATGAACTTGTAAACTGATTTTTATACTTTTGAACGGATGAGGCCATACAAATTAGTGCTTTTATTATTCTTGTTGTTCCCTGCTTACGTAGCAGTGGCGCAGAGCAGTGCAGAACTGAAGCGTAAGAAAGAAGCGATACAACGTGAAATTGACCTGCTGCAGAAAAATGCGAATAAGGCAGCCAGTAATAAAAAGCTGACCCTTAGTCAGATTAACGCCCTCAATGCAAAAATTCGCCTGATGCAGAATAAGATTGGCGTGATCAATTCAGAAATGAAGAACCTGGACAACCAGATCCATGAAAATACCAATACCGTACATACGCTAAAGGATCAGCTGGACCAGCTGCGGAAAGAATATGCCAGTATGATCAGGTTCGCACAGCGCAATAAAAATGCATATGATAAGATGATGTTCATTTTTGCTGCAAGTGATTTTAACCAGGCATATAAACGCATTAAATACCTGCAGCAGTTTGGACAGTACCGCAAGAAGCAGGCGGATTACATAACAGGGAAAGAAAAAGACCTCAGCTACAAAATTATCATCCTGGATAAAAACCTAAAAGAGAAAAGCAGTTTGCTGCACGAGCAGGAAAACGAACGCAACAAGTTGGGTAAGAGCAAGACTGAGCAGGCGAAAGTACTGAACAAGTTTAGCAGGGAGGAAAAACAGTATAAGCAAGATATAGCGGCGAGAAGAAAGTTGCAGATTGCGATAGACAGGAGCATCAGGGCTGCCATTAACCGTGAGATTGAGGCGGCAAGAAGGGAAGATGAAGAGAAAGAACGTTTGGCGGCAGCAAGGGCTAAAGCGGACAATTTGCCGGTACCCGTAGCCTCGAAACCTAAAAGCAGCGGCGCGTACCTTACAGCCACGCCTGAATCAGCAAAACTATCTGCCGCTTTTGAAAGTAACCGTGGTTCGCTGCCATGGCCGGTTGCGATAGGTTCAATAACCGAGGGCTTTGGCCGGCATATGGAAGGGCAAGCGTCTTATACAAATGATGGTATAAATATTGAGACTTCTGAAAGTGCAGCAGTACGGGCGGTTTTTAACGGACAAGTAAGAGCAGTAGATGTACAGCTTGGCCGCTATTACGTTTTGATTAAACATGGTGAATATTTTACGGTTTACCAGAACCTGAAATCTGTTAGCGTGGCGAAAGGTGATAATGTAAGTACAAAGCAAACAATCGGCGTTGTAGCGAATACTGAGGGGACCCCTCAATTGCAGTTTCAGATAAGAAGAGGGGCCGCCGCACAAAATCCTGAAGCATGGATTGCAAAATAAAAGTTAGCATTAAATAGTTATATTTGTAAACTTAAAATTGAGATAGACGATGTATAGTGGGACATTAGTAGAATTTCTTAATATGGGCGGCGGCGAGATCATGCTGATCCTTGCTGTAGTTTTGCTATTATTTGGAGGTAAAAAATTGCCTGAACTGGCAAGGGGACTTGGAAAAGGTATAAGGGATTTTAAGGATGCATCTGAGGGTGTAAAAAGGGAAATCCATCGCAATATAAATTCCGTAGGTATTGCAGACGATATTGATTCGGTAATAAATGACAACACTACTGCAAACCGTTATCATCCGGAAGAACAACCTTTACCTTCAGCGAATGAGGGCATTAATTTAGAAAAGAACACTGCCCCGGCTGAAAGTTTAAATAGTAGAATTGAAACTGATAAAACTAACCTTTAACTAAAATATCATGTTAAACACAACAATATTAGCCGCTCTGGGTGGCATGGAGATCGCCATAATCCTGGTTATCGTGCTTTTACTTTTTGGCGGAAGAAAAATTCCTGAATTGATGAAAGGATTAGGAAAAGGTATTAAAGAGTTTAAAGATGGAAAAGATGGTGTTGATGACAACGAGCCTGTTGTACGTAACCGTCAGAATACCGACAAGCCATTGTAGGTAATACATTTTTATAATATAAACGCATTCTTGATTTGAAGAAGTATTCCTCTCTTAAGGAGATTCAAACACTTATTAGTCAGAAGGCACTTACCCTGCCTGAACTCTTAGATTATTATTTCCAGCAGATAGAAGATTATAAACACCTCAACGCATTCAATGAGGTGTTTTTTCTTTCGGCCGGAAGTCAAGCCAGGCTTGTTCAGGAAAAAATAGACAATGGCACTGCCGGTAAGCTGGCAGGTATGGTTATTGGCTTAAAAGATAACATTTGCTACAAAGACCATCAGGTTACGGCGTCGTCAAAAATGCTGGAAGGATTTGTTTCTCCCTACTCTGCTACTGTTACTGAAAGGTTATTAAAAGAGGATGCTGTAATCATCGGCAGATTAAACTGCGATGAATTTGCTATGGGCGGCTCTAACGAAACATCCTACTACGGACCGGTAAAGAATGCAGCAGACCCTACCAAAGTTTCCGGTGGTTCGTCTGGCGGTTCGGCAGTGGCCGTGCAGGCTGATATGTGCCTTTCTGCTTTAGGTACAGATACTGGTGGATCTGTTAGACAGCCGGCTGCATTTTGTGGTTGCATTGGTTTTAAACCTACTTACGGCCGGATTTCCCGCTATGGCGTTATTGCCTACGCCTCATCTTTTGATCAGGTAGGTACGATTACTTCTTCTGTTAGTGATGCTGCTCTATTGCTTGAAGTACTTGCCGGCAAGGATGAATATGACAGCACGGTTTCTACCAGAGATGTGCCTGAATATTCAAAGAAGCTGGCGTCTGTGACTACAAAAAAAATAGCCGTTTTAAAAGAAACCCTCGAAAGCGATGCGCTGGATCCGGAAGTTAAAACATCCATGTTGGAGGCTATAGCATCTTTTAAAGCGCAAGGGCACGAAGTGACTTATGTTTCGTTCGATCTGCTTGATTACCTGGTGCCGGCCTATTATGTATTAACAACTGCCGAAGCATCATCTAACTTGTCGAGGTTTGATGGTGTTCATTACGGTCACAGGAACCTGGATGCAACTAATCTCGATGAGCTTTACAAAAAATCCCGTGCCGAAGGCTTTGGAGATGAAGTGAAGAAAAGGATTCTATTGGGAACATTCGTGTTAAGTGCCGGATATTATGATGCCTATTATCAAAAAGCACAGCAGGTTAGACGCTTAATCCGTGAAAAGATTGAAGGCTTACTTGCCGAGTATGATGTGTTGGTTACTCCGGTGGCACCAACCCCTCCGTTTGCGATTGGTGATAACTTATCTGACCCTTTAGTAATGTACCTTGCTGATATTTATACGGTGCTTGCTTCTTTAACCGGGATACCTGCAGTTGCAATTCCCCTGGGCAATAATATTGTTGGTTTACCGTTAAGTATTCAATTAATGGCCAAACACTTTGCTGAGGAGGAACTACTTTCCCTCTCTCATGCTTTTTTAAAAGAAACTTAAGGAATAAGAGTGCCTATGAAAATAAGGATACATTTTTTATCGTATTGCATTTTGGTTTTATTTGCCCTTCCGGCAGCCGCACAACAGTTTCCCCTTCCTTTAAATGATACAACCGCAGTTCCGCTAATTCCGGAGACACCGTTGTTTACCAATTACAACTTTATTTATAAGAACAGGCTTGATTCTATCGAGAAAATTGTTCCGTTATCCTATAACGAGCACGTTCAAAAATACATTGACGTTTACAGCAGCAGGAAGGACATGATGGGCAAGATGATGGGTTTGTCTGAATACTATTTTCCGATATTTGAAAAAGCACTGGCGAGTTATAATATCCCTAATGAAATTAAGTATCTGCCAATTATAGAGTCGTCCATGAACCCACATGCAGTCTCCCGCGTAGGTGCAACCGGCTTGTGGCAGTTTATGTTCTCCACTGCAAAAGGTTACGGACTAAATATCGACAACTATGTTGATGAGCGGAAAGATCCGATACAAGCCAGTTATGCCGCAGCGGCATATTTCAAAGATGCTTACGAGCAACTGGGTGACTGGGTACTGGCGATAGCAGCCTATAATTGTGGTATGGGTGCAGTAAAACGGGCAATGGAAAAGGCAGATTCACAAGACTTTTGGGTAATCAGAAGGTTCTTGCCTACTGAAACACGAAATTATGTTCCGGCATTTATTGCCGCAGTATATGTGATGAGTTGTGCGGATAAACATCAAATACAATCAGAGAAGTCTGCATTATTGAAAAACACAGACACCATACAAGTAAATAAGTTTGTTTCCTTAGCCACACTAGCTAAAGCTTTAAACCTTGGCGATGATGAGTTGTTTAGCCTCAATCCGTCTTACAAGAAAAAAATCGTTAACGGATCTAACCTTGCTCCCAAAAGGATTATACTTCCGAAGGTTAGTCTTGCAGATTTTACTGCGCTGTACGACGTACTTAATAAGGAAGAGGATGACGCAACTCCAATGATTATATTGGCATCAACAGGCGGCAGGCACAAAGCACTTGCCAAGGGAAAGCCGAAGGTTAAAGAGTTATATTTTTACCATAAGGTTTCGCCCGGTCAGAATCTGGGAGTCATCGCCAATAGGTACCATGTAGAGGTTCAGGACCTTAAGGTTTGGAACAAGCTAAAAGGTTCATCAATTGTTCCCGGTCAAAAGCTAAAAGTCTACAATCCGGCAGAAGAGAAAGGCGGCAATAAGCCGTTTAGAGGCTAATTAATCTCTGTTCACTTTGTTCATTATTACCTTTATTTAATTTCAGAACGAGAGAGTGCGTACCTTTTTTTATTTTAAGGCTATATAAAAGAATTGTAACTTTGGCCTTTTACAATTATCCATTTTATGAGTAAAATAAACAGAAAGCAGGACGCCTTAGACTACCATTCTCAGGGCCGTCCTGGAAAGATCCAGGTTATACCAACCAAACCTACAAATTCACAAAGAGATCTGGCCCTTGCTTATTCGCCCGGCGTTGCCGAGCCTTGTTTAAGAATAGCAGAGAATAAAGAAGAAGTATATAAGTATACAGCTAAAGGTAACCTTGTGGCTGTTATAAGCAACGGTACCGCTGTTTTAGGATTAGGCGACATTGGTCCGGAAGCGGGTAAGCCGGTAATGGAGGGTAAAGGTCTCCTGTTTAAAATATTTGCCGATATTGATGTTTTTGACCTTGAATTAGATACAAAAAATGTTGACGATTTTGTGAAGATCGTTAAAGCGCTTGAGCCCACATTTGGCGGTGTGAACCTGGAAGATATCAAGGCACCTGAATGTTTTGAAATTGAGCGCAGGCTGAAAGAAGAAATGAACATTCCGGTGATGCACGATGACCAGCATGGAACCGCCATAATTTCTGCCGCAGCATTGTTAAATGCCTGTGAGCTTCAAAAGAAGAAAATGGACAAGATAAAAATTGTTGTGAACGGAGCAGGTGCCGCAGCAATATCCTGCACAAGGCTTTATGTTTCCTTAGGGGCAAAAAAGGAAAATATTGTAATGTGCGACCGTACTGGCGTAATAAGAAATACCCGTGAAAACTTAGATGCCATAAAGGCTGAATTTGCTACATCAAGAAAGTTGGATACACTGGAGGAGGCAATGAAAGATTCAGATGTTTTTATCGGCCTTTCATCTGCAAACTGTGTAAGTCAGGACATGCTTAAGTCGATGGCTAAAAACCCGATTGTTTTTGCAATGGCCAATCCTGATCCGGAAATAGCTTATGAACTTGCCATCAGTTCGCGCAAGGATATCATTATGGCTACAGGCCGTTCAGACTATCCTAACCAGGTTAATAACGTATTGGGTTTCCCTTATATTTTTAGGGGTGCGCTAGATGTAAGGGCTACAGGCATCAATGAAGAAATGAAGGTTGCTGCTGTTAGAGCAATTGCCGAACTCGCTAAAAAGCCGGTTCCTGAGGCAGTTAACATGGCATATAATGAGACGAACATTAAGTTTGGCAAACAATATATCATTCCGAAGCCAATGGATTCAAGATTGCTAACTAATGTTTCCTCGGCGGTTGCGAAGGCCGCGATAGAATCTGGTGTGGCAAGAAAAATCATTACAGACTGGGATGCCTACATTGAAGAATTGAAGCGCAGACTTGGAGGTGACGACGCTATTATGCGGGCCATAACTAACAAAGCGAAGTCTGATCCTAAACGTGTTGTGTTTGCTGAAGCTGATAATTATAAAATTTTAAAGGCCGCACAAATAGTAAAAGATGAGAATGTTGCGATTCCTATCCTACTGGGCAATAAGGCTATTATTGAAAAAATTATCGAAGAGAATGCGCTTGACCTTGAAGGGGTTGCCATAATAGATCCTTTTGAAGAGCGCGAGCGGATGAACAAATACGCAGACTCGCTGTACCGCAAAAGACAACGTCGGGGTATAACCTTGCTGGAAGCGACTAAAATGCTTCGCGACAGGAATTATTTTGGGGCGTCAATGGTAGAATTTGGAGAGGCAGATGCCATGATCTCTGGTTTGACAAAGAACTATGCCACTACAATTAAACCTGCATTACAGGTTATAGGGACTGAAGAAGGTGTAAACAGAGTGGCAGGAATGTACATGATGATGACTAAGAAAGGCCCGGTGTTTTTTGGTGATACTACCGTCAACGTTGACCCGACTGCTGAAGAGCTTGTAGATTTAACGTTACTATTGGAAAGGGCTGTAAGTAAATTTAATATCCAGCCAAGGATAGCCTTATTGTCCTATTCAAACTTTGGTTCAAATGAGGGCGTAGTGCCCGAGAAGGTGCGTAAAGCCGTTAAAATATTACATGATAAACACCCCAACATAGTAGTTGATGGCGATATGCAGGGCAACTTTGCAATAAACAACGACTTACTGAAAGACAATTTCCCTTTTAGCAGATTGATTGATGCCCCTGCTAACACTTTGATATTTCCGAACCTGGAATCAGGAAACATTGCCTATAAGTTGTTGCAGGAATTGGGCGAGGCTGAGGCAGTTGGACCTATTCTGCTTGGGCTTAAAAAGCCGGTACACATTGTGCAGCTTGGTAGTTCCGTAAGGGAGATTGTAAATATGGTTACCATCGCAGTACTGGATGTTCAGGGCAAAGAAGCGGAGGCAAATTCAAAGAAAACAGGCCTGTTAAAACGAATTTCAAAGAAATAATTTATGTACGAATATATTGATGGTAAGTTAACCTTTAAATGTCCGGCTTACATTGTAGTTGAAGCCGGGGGTGTGGGTTACCACCTCAATATTTCACTCAATACCTATAGCCTTTTAGCTGATGCAGAGCGGTGTAAAATTTATACCTGGCTACACATAAAAGAAGATGCCCATACGCTTTATGGCTTTGCTGATGAGGGCGAGCGCAGGTTGTTCCTGCATTTGATCTCCGTATCTGGTATCGGTCCTAATACTGGTAGGATGATGCTCTCGTCTATAACGCCAAATGAGATACAGACTGCAATTGTAAACGCAGACCTAACGCTGATACAGCGCATTAAAGGGATAGGAGCCAAATCTGCACAACGCCTTGTGCTTGAATTGCAGGATAAATTGAAAAAAGAAGGATCAGGGTCACTAATTGCAGCCCCATTGAACAATACAGTTAAGGAAGAGGCCTTGTCTGCATTAATGATGCTTGGCTTTGCAAAACCTGCATCGGAGAAAGCGCTAGATAGTGCAGTTAAGACTGGAGGACAAGACTTATCTGTAGAGCAAATGATTAAATTAGCTTTAAAGAACCTTTAATTTTTTCAACTTGAGAAAACTTCTAACGCTTACGCTCTTCTTAATCGTTTACTTCGGCGGGCATAAGGCTTTTTCGCAAGTGACACCGGTTAGGTTGCCTGATACGCTTAGGAATAATTTTAGTCTGAAAGAAAAGCAGCGATTGGGTATCCGCCCTGCTGTTAATCCATTTGCCCCGTTGCCTGATAATTTGCGCCGTGAAGTTGAATACGATGCGGTAAACAAGCGTTATGTGATCAGGCAAATGCTTGGCGATAAGCAGATGGCCATACCGCAGTACTTAACTATTGATGAATACCAGCGACTGATAAGCAGTGAAATTAAGAGGGATAACTGGCGGACTTTATCAAACCAGGAAGTTGATGAAGTAAGGAGAACAGGAATAATTCCAAGTTTGAAAGTAAACAGCCGTGCATTTGAGCGGATCTTTGGCGGTACAACCATTGATGTACAGCCGCGTGGTGAAGCCGAACTGACGTTCTTAGGCCGCATCAATAAAAATGAAAACCCCTTATTTAACGAACGTCAACGCGTACAGGGTAATTTTGATTTTAACCAGCGCATCCAAATGGATGTAATTGGTAATATTGGTACTAAGTTGAAGATCAATATGAATTACAACACTGAAGCTCAGTTTGATTTTGAAAATCAGATTAAACTGGACTATACAGGTGGGGAAGATGACATCATTAAAAAGATCGAGGCTGGAAATGTAAGTCTGCCATTAAATACAACCCTGATTACCGGTACTCAGGCGCTTTTTGGTATCAAAACCCAACTACAGTTTGGTAAGTTAAACGTGAATACTGTATTTACGCAGCAGAAATCGCAATCCAGAGAGATTCAGATTACCAACGGTGCCCAGCAGAATGAGTTTAGGATTAGCGGGGATAATTATGAGGCTAACAAGCATTATTTTCTCGCACAATACTTCAGAAGTAATTACAATAAGGCCCTCACAAATCCACCAACCATAACATCCGGAGTTATCATTACAAAAATTGAAGTATGGATTACCAATAAGGCGGGTAATACGCAGGATTCAAGAGATGTTTTAGGTTTTATTGATTTAGGAGAAAACAGTCCGTATAATACTGCTCAGCTGAGTGGGGCAGGTTATTCGGCTTTGCCATCTGGTTTTAGCAACCCTTTATTTCCCCGGTCGTCGAATGATTTGCTGGATAAACTGCCTGCTGGTGCCCGGCAAACAAATTCGAACGATGTAATTTCATTTTTCCAGGCAAACGGAGCTACAGATAATTTTGCGAAGCTGACCTATGCGAGGAAGCTGGCCGACCGCGAGTTCACCTTTCATCCTAAACTTGGCTACATCTCGCTCAACAATGCGCTTAATACCGATGAAGTATTGACTGTTGCTTACCGCTATACTTTCAACGGGGTGGAATATCAGGTAGGCGAATTTTCTACCGATGTTCCATTTGATCAGGCTACTCCAAAGGTACTGTTCACAAAGCTGCTTAAAAACGAAACCACGAAAACCAATCTGCCAACATGGGATTTGATGATGAAAAACATCTATAGTATAGGAGGCTTTCAAATTAGTGCGCAGAATTTCAAATTGGATATTTTCAGAACCGATGAGGCTAGCGGCATTGACAGGCCGGTGATTACTGAGGGCGAAAAGCTGGACCAGTTTAACAAACCACTTAAGAATAAATTGTGGCTGCAGGTGGTTGGTCTCGATAGATTAAACCAGCAAGATGAGTTAAAGCCAGATGGGATCTTTGATTTTGAAACAGACAATGAACCTTTCAGTGCTTCGAATACTACAACGGGCGGTTCGTCTTTTAACAATGCCGGCACTCAATCGAACACTTCTGGTAATACAGCAGTATTATTAACCAATACAAAAAACGGATATATCACTATTGATCCTTTGAACGGAAGGATTATATTTCCGCAACTGGAGCCCTTTGGGAAGGACCTGGCCGCACAGTTTCTTCCATCAGAACAAGCGTTTATAGACAAGTACACATTTACTGCACTTTATGATTCTACAAAGGTTATTGCCCAGCAATTGTTCACCAAGCAAAACAGATATGTTATAAAAGGTAACTACCAGTCTGAGGTGTCTTCTGAATTTAGTCTGAATGCGATCAACGTACCAGAGGGCTCTGTGAAGGTATTTCTGGGAACGATACCGCTACAAGAGGGGACAGATTTTACTGTGGATTATCAGGGAGGGAGAGTAAAGATATTAAATACCGGATTACTAATTTCTGGTCAGCCCATAAGGATATCTACAGAAAATAATGAGTTATTTGGTTTGCAGCAGCGTTCTTTGTTTGGTACCCGTTTGGATTATAAAGTAAGTAACAAGCTGAACATTGGGGGTACTTTTATGAGCCTCTCTGAAAAGCCGCTTACACCCAAAGTCAATTTAGGGGAGGAACCTATTTCAAATACCATTTGGGGAATGGATGTTAACTACAGCTCGGCTTCCCGGTTTTTAACGAAACTGGTAGACAGGCTACCTTTTCTGTCCACTAAAGCGCCATCAAATATTACTTTTTCAGGTGAATTTGCTCAGCTTGTTCCGGGCCATCCCAAGGCACTGGATGTCGGCGGATCTACAGGTGGTGTAAGTTTTCTTGATGATTTTGAGGCTTCAAGGTCTATTATTGACCTTAAAAGCGCCATCTCCTGGCAGTTGTCTGCAACTCCCCAATTCTTCCCGGAATCTCAATTAATTGATAACCTGGCTTATGGCTACAACAGGGCACAAATTGCTTTTTACAACATTGACCCAACCTTTTATAACAGAGGTGCAAGTAATTTGCCAGCAAGCCTGAGAGGAAACAGAACAGAGTTGTCCAATCATTATGTGCGGGAAATTATTGAACAGGAAGTTTTTCCATTTAAAGAGACTACTACCGGGCAGGCAGTTACATTACCAACGCTGGACCTGGCCTTTTACCCCAACCTAAGAGGCCCTTATAATTATACGCCAACGGGCTTAAACCCCAACGGTACACTAACCAATCCGAGATCGCGCTGGGGAGGTCTTTTTAGAAGATTGGAAACAAACGACTTTGAAGCACTGAATATTGAGTTTATAGAACTTTGGTTAATGGACCCTAATATTTACAAGCCCAATTCGGCAGGAGGTGACCTTTATTTTAATCTTGGTAATATTTCTGAGGACATACTGAAAGATGGGCGTAAATCTTTAGAAAATGGTTTACCTGCCAATAGCGACGCTACAAAATATGATGAGACCAACTGGGGTAGGGTGCCAAAATTGCAACCTGTTGTACAAGCTTTTGACAATGACCCGGCAGCAAGACGCAGTCAGGATGTAGGACTTGACGGCCTGTCGAATGCCAATGAAAAAGCGAAGTTTGCGGCTGTAGTCAATCAAATTAAATCTCAACTGAATTCGGAAGCGGCGGCTGCATTTGAAAATGATCCTTCATCTGATGATTACTCCTATTATAGAAGCGGCACGCTTGACCAGGCGAATGCCGGAATTTTAAAGCGGTACCAGCGTTACAATGGTCCGGAAGGCAACTCAAAAACACCGCAACAGAGCCAGGAAGATTTCGGGGTAGAAAACTCTGCCTCAACTTCGTTACCTGATGGTGAGGATGTGAACAGGGATAATAACATGACGCAGAGTGATGAGTATTATCAGTATAAAGTTTCGATGCGGCCGGGAGACCTGCAGGTTGGGCAGAACTTTGTGACCGACAAGATTATTTCGCAGGTTAAACTTGCGAATGGACAAACCCAGCCGGTTACTTGGTACCAGCTCAGGATACCTTTGGCGCAGTATCAACAAAAAGTAGGTAATATACAGGATTTCAAATCCATTCGTTTTATCCGAATGTTTATGACAAATTTTGCTGACACGTCAATTTTAAGGTTTGGAAAAATTCAACTGGTGAGGGGTGAGTGGAGACAATACAATGTTAATAATGATCCAGCTCAGGTAATTGTTGATCAGTCACTTTTGCCTGTTGGGGCAGACAATTCAACTGTAGAGGTTGCTACAGTAAACATTGAAGAAAACGGACGACGTACACCTATACCTTACGTTGTGCCACCAGGAATTGAGAGGGAGCGCGATTTCAGTAACTACAGGGGAGACACCAGGCAAAACGAGCAATCGCTATCAGTTAATGTCCGCAATCTTAGGGATGGATACGGAAGGGCAGCTTTTAAGACTGCCATTAACGATTTCAGATCTTATAAGCGTTTGGAAATGTACGTTCACCTTGAGGCGCTTGGCAACACTCAGTTAAATGATAATGACTTAAACGCCTTTTTACGGATAGGAGCGGATAACCAGGACAATTATTATGAATATGCTCTTCCCCTGAAAGTAACCAGTCCAGGCACGAGCGACCCCTATGCCATATGGCCGGATCAGAATAAGATAGATATTAAACTAGAGTTGTTTCAAAATGCTAAGCTTGCAAGAAATAAAGCAATGCTAAATGGACAGCCCTGGCCTGTAAACATTCCTTTTACTTACGTACAGAACGGGTATAACATTACCATTAAAGGGCAGCCCGATATGAGCAAAATAAGGGTATATATGCTGGGATTAAAAAACCCGCTTAGAAACCCCGCTAATCCTGTAAGAGATGATGGCTTGGATAAGAATGCGCAGGTTTGGTTTAATGAACTTCGCCTGACAGAGTTTGATGAGCGCGGTGGTTGGGCTGCTACAGCAAGGATGAATGCACAGCTCGCTGATTTTGCAGACATTAATGTATCCGCAAGTAAATCAACCATAGGTTTTGGTTCCCTTGAAAAACGTGTGAGTGAAAGGAACAGGGCAGATAATACATTCTTCGATGCATCATCAAGTATGGAGCTAGGTAAGTTTCTTCCAAAAAAATCAGGAATAAGAGTGCCAATGTTTGTGAGCTATTCAAGTCAGGTGAGCACGCCACAATTTGACCCCAGAACACCCGATATTGAATTAAAAAATGCACTGGATGCGGCTTCAAAAGCAGAGAAAAAAGAGATTCTTAACTACGCACAAGACTTTACAACACGCAATAGCATCAGTTTTACTAATGTGCGTAAAGAACGCACGAACTTGGAGAAAACGCCAAAAATATGGGATATTGAGAACCTGAATGCGAGTTATGCTTACACGAAATTTGCACATCGTGATTTTATTAATCAAAATAATACTCAGCAGACCTATAGGGCATCCCTCGCTTACAATTATGCAGGGCAGGCGAAGAATTATGAACCCCTTAGCAAGATAATTAAGTCGAACAAACTGGCCCTGTTAAAGGATTTTAATTTTAGCCTTTTACCAAATTCAATTAATTTCAGAATAGATTTGGATCGCTATTACTCAGAAAATAACCTCCGAAACAATGATCCTAATAACTATATCCCCATTAATACAACTTATAACAAGAATTTCCTTGTAACGAGGGTATATGGGATATCATGGAATTTAAGCCGTTCTATGACCTTGGATTTTGATGCTACAAATTATTCAATAATAGATGAACCCGAAGGTAGAATCGAAGGGATAAAGCGCGATACGCTGTGGCAGAACCTCAAGCGTTTAGGACGAAATACAGACTATACCCATAATTTAAACCTTACCTACAACCTTCCACTAAATAAAATACCGGGTTTGGAATGGGTGACCGTTGCAACCAGGTATGGCACAAATTTTAACTGGCAAACGGAACCCCTTTCTACCTTGCGTGATCCAGGAATAAATCTGGGTAACACTATTCAAAACTCAAGAGTAATACAAATAAATCCCAGTTTAAACTTTACGGGTCTCTACAATAAACTGGGATTTGTAAGAAAAGCAAATAACAATGCTGATGGGACAAAAACAGGGCCGGGCTTTTTGCTGGGAATTTTAACAGGGATAAAAAATGTAGCAGGAGCCTATACTGAAACTAAAGGAATCTTTTTGCCAGGTTATTTGCCTAAGACGAACTATTTGGGTTTGGATGGGATAACCGGAGCACCAGGCCTTGGTTTCGTTTTGGGAAGTCAGCGGGATATTAGAAACCTTGCGTTAACTAATGGATGGATAACGAGTGATACCCTACAGTCGCAATTGTACATAAATACGTTGAGAGAAGATCTAAGTTTAACAAGCTTACTAGAACCAATACGCGATTTAAGCATAACGCTGACAGCAAACAAAAACCGCACATTGAACTTTTCTAGCAATTTCAGGTATGAGAGCGACATGCAGAATTTCCAAAACCTTAGTCCCTTTACAACCGGCGACTATAGTGTGTCGTTTATAACGTTGGGTACAGCATTTTCTGAAAAATCGGGCAGTACTATTTCAAAATTGTATAGTCAGTTTATGGCCAACCGACAAATAGTGTCACAAAGGCTGGGTGCAACGAATCCTAACTCGAATGGTACAACTGGTGGATTTGCAGATGGCTATGACAAGAGTGCCCAAGATGTTCTTGTTTCGGCATTTCTTGCTGCTTACACAGGTAAGGATGCTTCATCAATAGCGCTAGGTAAATTCCCGAAAATCCCCTTGCCAAACTGGAGATTAAATTATAAGGGCCTCACCAGAATTGCTTACCTGGGAGATAAATTTAGTTCTATAGATATTAAACATTCCTACCGTTCTGTCTACAGTGTAAATGGGTTTAATTCGCTGATTAGGTATCAGGAAACAAATGGGGCTTCAAGTATAAGGGATGTTAATAATAATTTCTTGCCAACATATCAATATAGTCAGGTCACTATTGCAGAGCAATTTTCTCCGTTGATTGGAGTGGATACACGTTTAAAAAATAATATGACTGCAAACTTTGAGATTGGAAGGTCTCGCCTGATGGGTTTAAGTTTGTCTAATAGTCAGCTTGCACAGTTAAGTGAGAACAATATGGTATTTGGAATAGGTTACCGTACAAATAAGTTCAGATTCCCATTTGGGTTATTTAGTCAGCTGAAAATGGAAAATAATATGGATTTTAAGCTGGACGTAGCACTGAGAGACAATAAAACTGTTATTTACAGGGCTGATATCGCTGAAGCAGAAGTTTCTTCCGGCGCGAAGAATATTACGTTGCGGCCAACTGTTGATTATGTATTGAATCAAAGGTTTAATATTAGGTTATTTTATGATTCAAATATCACTAAACCTTATACTTCCCAAACCTTTAATACTTCCTTTAGCAATTTTGGCTTTAGTTTAAGGATTACCCTGAATTAGGATTGTTATAAAGAGCCAGAATAATTATCTTTGAAACGCCAGGCGACAATCTCCTTGCATAAATCAACTATATTTAAGAAATAAAATCTATAACATGAATTTCCCATCAGAATTGAAGTATACTAAAGACCACGAATGGCTGAAAATAGAAGGTGATCATGCCGTTATCGGTATTACCGATTTTGCGCAACGAGAGTTGGGAGATATTGTTTACATCGACATCAATACCGTTGGTGATGAAGTGACAAAAGACGATGTTTTCGGCACTGTAGAGGCCGTTAAAACTGTTTCTGATCTGTTCATGCCTATTACAGGGACGGTGCTTGAAATTAACGAGGCTTTAAATAACAGTCCTGAGCTTGTTAATTCTGATCCGTATGGTGAGGGTTGGATGGTTAAGATTGCTGTCGCTGATTCTGCTTCAATCGCTGATTTATTAGATGCAGATGCTTATAAGGCATTAGTTGGCGCTTAATAAATGAAGTTGATACAGAAAATAAAGTATCATGGCTGGGCTATAGCCTGGTCTGTCTTTATTCTAATACTTTGCTGCATGAAAATGCCGGCTTCTTCAGGAACCGGCTTTTTTTTTGAGGGATTCGACAAGATGGTTCATCTCGGATTCTTTTTCATACTTACCGTTTTGTTATTTTTCGGGAGAATACTTGAACAAAGAAATTATCGTTTTAGGTTTTTAAGCATATTTAAGATCTTGGTCATTACTGCTTCTATAGGGGCAGCTATTGAAGCGATACAGTTTGAGTTTTTCCCTTACCGCTCTGCGGAAATATGGGATTTTGCTTGCGATATGCTGGGTGTATCAATGGCCATTTGCAGTTACATCCTTTTACATAAGTCAGATTATTATGAAAAGAAAAATTAGTTTGGTTATTCTATTGCTTTCTTTAACAGCATTAGGTTCATGTGGGATTTTCAATTCTGGCTGCAAATGTCCAAAAGTGAGTTATACATCCTATCCTAAGAAATAGGCCTTCGTAGTCTTAGTCTATTTGGATTTATTATAAATTAAGGCTAAATTGCGCACTAATTCTAGATTCAAACAGATGAAACTTTCACAGTTGAGCCCTGGTGAAACAGGCACCATCGTTGCTTTTACAGATCTTGAAATGTCTGTAAAACTCATGGAAATGGGATGCCTGCCTGGTGAAGTTGTTGAAGTAGAACGCTTTGCGCCATTAGGTGATCCGATTGCAATACGTGTGGCCGGATATCAGTTATGCCTGCGAAAGAGCGAAGCATCCATCATCATTATACAATAGTAATTTGACGAAGGATATAAAAATTGCTCTAGTTGGTAATCCCAATACGGGGAAGTCTACCCTGTTTAATTTGCTTACCGGATTAAATCAGAAAATTGGTAATTTTCCTGGTATCACTGTTGATAAAAAAGTTGGGTATTGCAAGCTTGGCGAATCGAAGATTGCCGAAATCATAGATCTTCCCGGCACTTATAGTCTTTACCCGAAAAGCAAGGATGAAAGTATAGTTTTTCAGGTTCTGGCTGACAAGGCGAATCCGAGTTATCCTGATCTGATTGTTCTCGTTGCTGACGCAACGAATTTGCGCAGAAACCTGTTATTGTATACTCAGGCAGCAGATTTGGGTATCCCTATAGTGTTGGCACTGAATATGACAGATATGGCTGGAAAGGCTGGTATTGAAATAGCTGTTGATAAACTTGCCGAGCGGCTAGGGGTACAGGTTGTAGCTATCGCTGCGCGTAACAACTCCGGAATTAAGGATTTAAAAGATGCAATATATCATACAGGAAAGCTGGCTACACAAACCGAAGGAGCTGATATACATGATCTTGCCCCGGAAGCTATCGACGAAGTAATCAAGATCACCGGCAATTCAAATCACTACCACGCATTACAAGTTTTACATCAACATCAGCACCTTGATCTTTTCAATCGAGACGAGCATGATGCTATCGAATTAGTAAAGGCCACAACAAATTTTCAATCATCAAAATTACAGGCAGCAGAAACTATTTCCCGGTATAGATATCTTGGTACTGTGCTTAGTGGAGTTATAACTGATACTGGAGCAAAGAGAAAGTTTGCTTTTAGTGACCGGCTTGACAGTATTTTAACGAATAAGTTTTGGGGCTTTGTAATTTTCATTGCATTGCTGTTTTTTATTTTCAATTCAATTTTCTCCTGGTCGGTTTATCCGATGGATATGATTGAATATGCTTTTGTCTGGCTTGCTGAAACCGGCCATCGCTATCTTCCGGGAGGGCTTCTTACCGATTTGTTACTCGACGGTGTTGTGGCAGGTTTGGGAGGAGTAGTTATTTTTATTCCTCAAATCGCAATACTGTTCGCTTTCATCTCCGTTCTGGAAGACACCGGCTATATGGCCCGGGTTACTTTTATGATGGATAAAATAATGCGCAAATTCGGGCTCAGTGGAAAGTCTGTAGTTCCCATGATAGGTAGTCTGGCCTGTGCGGTACCATCAATAATGAGTGCCAGGAATATTGAAAGCTGGAAAGACAGGATCATCACCATAATGGTTGCACCATTAATAAGCTGCTCTGCAAGGCTTCCGGTTTATACCTTGTTAATCTCATTGGTAGTGCCTGAGAAGATGATCTGGGGATTTATCAATTTACAAGGCCTGACTTTGATGGGTATGTATTTAATTAGCATAGTTGCCGCGGTACTGGTAGCCTTCGTTATGAAATTTATTATCAAGGCGAAGGAAAAATCATATTTCATTATGGAATTGCCGGTATACAGAATGCCGCGTTGGACAAACGTTCTATACACTGTGTACGAAAAGTCCAAGACATTTGTTTTTGAAGCA
Source organism: Bacteroidota bacterium (assembly GCA_040385565.1). Taxonomy (GTDB): domain Bacteria; phylum Bacteroidota; class Bacteroidia; order Sphingobacteriales; family Sphingobacteriaceae; genus Pedobacter. The sequence goes on from JAZKHD010000011.1 coordinate 33,133, forward strand.
GGTAAAGTAATTATTGCCATATCAATTGTTCTATGGGTCTTAGCCACATTTGGCCCTTCAGAGAAATTTGCTGAGATTGATAAAAAGTATGATGCTAAAATATCATTATCAGACAATTCTCAAGTAAGTGATATCGAGAGAGACAGGTCTGCAGAAAAACTTGAGAACTCATACGCAGGTGTTTTAGGGCATGTTATAGAACCCGCAATCAGGCCATTAGGCTTCGACTGGAAAATCGGTATCGCACTTATAACCTCATTTGCTGCCAGAGAAGCATTTGTTGGGACAATGGCCACAATCTACAGTGTAGATGATGATGGCGAAGTGGCAACAATCAGAAATAAGATGCGTGGGGCGATAAACCCCAACACAGGGTTGCCAGTTTTTACTTTCGCAACTGCATTCTCTCTTATGTTATTCTATGCGTTTGCCATGCAATGTATGAGTACCGTTGCAGTGGTTTACAGAGAAACAAAGTCTTGGAAATGGCCGGTAATACAGCTGGTTTATATGACCGTTATGGCCTATTTTGCCAGTTTGATTGCTTATCAGCTTTTGAAATAATTCGCTAACTTGCTAATCGTGCAAAAAGAGGATATTTTATCACGATATATGCCAGAAGGAGCAGCGCCAGTAATTGCCCGCTGGATTGATTATTTTCAATGTGAATTCAAAATTTCAAAGCCCCGATCTACGAAGTTAGGCGATTACCGACATCCTTTTCGAGGAGCAGGACACAAAATATCCGTAAATAATAGCCTTAATTCCTATGCTTTTTTAGTTACTACCGTCCATGAATTTGCACACTTGGTAACTTGGAATGAGCATAAGAATAAAGTTAAACCTCATGGTGAAGAGTGGAAGGTCAATTTTAGAAGAATGATGATCCCCTTTATTCAGATGCCTGTTTTTCCTGATGATTTAAAGGGAGTTATAACGAACTATTTAAATAATCCCTCAGCAGCAAGCTGTACTGATTTAGCGCTGTCAAGAGCTTTAAAGAAATTTGATACCTTAGTGAATGTTGCAAGGTTGGAAGAATTACCTATTCATTCAACATTCAGTATTAAAGATGGAAGAAAATTTAAAAAGGGAGAAAGGCTAAAAAAGAGATATAGGTGTCTCAGTCTTGATAATGGAAACATTTACCTTTTCAATCCTTTAGCGGAAGTCACGCTGACTGGAACATAAAAAGCCTCGCCATTTTTCAGTATCCAATTAAGCTTTAGCTTTTCGTTTTTAAACAGCTGGGGAACTATAATAAGGCTATCGATAAATGAATCCCTTTGAGTAACGGTAATGTTTGACGTATATACGCCAGGAATCTTGTTTTTAAGAATTATCGATCCCCCGCTTCCTTCCGGAATAAATTCATCAAACGTAAGATCAAATTGCCTTCCGCCCCTAAGGGCATCCTTTAAAACAACTATTGAATCAGTGAAACCAGTTGAAGAGCCCTCAGCATTTTTTATTTCTTTATAAGGGAGGTTATCAAGACTGGAAGCGGATGCTGCCATTCTACTTTCTTCCTTAAATAGCGTGTTTTTTCTAATAAATATTCTGTGATCTGAAAAAACTTGTACACCATCTTTTAGGTTTTTCGTTGTTTTTGTCACAAGGACAAGGCTATCATTTTTAAAAAAATATTTTTTTACATCCCCCGGTATGTTCCCTGTTAAATCATTCTTCACAAGTAATAATAATTCTCCGTTGAAAGTATATTCCTCTGCATAAAATGCAGATTCAGCAGAAGAATAAATTAAGCTTGATGTTTTATGCAGACTTGATAATGCCATCCCGAGGGAGTCAGAATAACTCAAAATTTCCTTTTCTGTTATGCCGTTTCCCGTACTCTTATTAATAAGGTCAGCTTGGGGATGTTTTTGCCCCTGCTTGCAAGCGCTGAAAAACAAAATGAGAATGGTTAACGTCGCTGAAAGTTTCATGTAAGCTACTATAGTGTGATTAGTACTATTATCGTGCCAATGGAAATCAGTAGGTCAAGAGCTTGTTAACTGTTTCAGCTAGTCTGCTGTTTGCCAGGAATGCTCTTTCCAATGTATCATTCATTGGTATTGCAGTATCCAGGCTTGCGCAACGCATTATAGGTGCATCAAGATATTCAAAGCAATGCTCTGCAATCCATGCCGCCAATTCAGCCCCGAACCCAGAACTTAAGGTGTCCTCATGAAGAATCAGCACTCTTCCCGTATCTTGTACGGCTGCTCTTACCGTTTCTTTATCCCATGGTTGTAAGCTCCTTAAGTCTATCAGGGTTATGGAAACTTCTGGATGGCTATCGAGATAGGAAAGTGCCCAATGAACGCCCATTCCATACGTAATAATAGATAGTTGAGTTCCGGATCTTAGAATTTTTGCCTTCCCAATTTCAGTATGATAATATCCTTCGGGAACTAATCCGCTAAGGGTTCGATAGAGGTGTTTATGCTCAAAATAAATCACAGGATTTGGGTCGTCTATGGCTGCCAAAAGCAAACCTTTGGCATCTTCAGGGAAAGCTGGGTATACTACCTTCAATCCAGGGGTTTTAGTAAACCATGCCTCATTGCTTTGAGAATGAAAAGGTCCTGCGCCAGTTCCGGCTCCGGTAGGCATTCTAATAACCACATCAGCTTTTTCACCCCATCTGTAATGAGTTTTTGCAAGATTGTTCACAATCTGATTGAAACCGCAAGTCACAAAATCTGCAAACTGCATCTCAACTACAGCCTTAAATTTATTTATTGACAACCCAAGACCAGCGCCAACTATAGCCGACTCGCAGATGGGCGTGTTTCTAATTCTGGCTTTGCCGAATTCTTCTACAAATCCAGCTGTTATTTTAAATGCACCACCATATTCCGCGATGTCCTGACCCATAATAATTAAATTATCATGTTTTTGCATACCCCTGCGAAGCCCCGCTGATATCGCGTCAACAAATCTCATTTCTTTTTTTTCCAGATTAAGTATTAGATCAGGTGGACTATTCATGTCTACATGTGCGTACATGTCCGCCTGCTCTAGGTCAATTTGGGCGACTGGTTCTTCTTCATTAAAAGCTGCTGTAATTTCTAATTCAATTTGATCTTTAAATTGCTGTTTTATGTTCTCAATCAACTCAATGTTGATCACTCCAACTTCAACCAGGTAGTTTTCATAGCTTTGAACAGGATCTTTTATAACCCAACTGTCGAAAAGTTGCTGCGGTATATACTTCGTTCCTGAAGCTTCTTCGTGGCCTCGCATTCTGAAAGTAAGACATTCAATAAGAACAGGTTTTGGGGTTTTCCTAATCTTTTCCGCCACGGTAGTGAGCGTGTCGTACACTTCTAAAATATTATTGCCGTCTATTTGTATTCCCTCGATACCATATCCGATAGCTTTATCAACTAAATTCTTACATCTGTATTGCTCAGTTATTGGTGTAGATAGTCCGTATCCGTTATTCTCAATCAAAAAAATCACTGGCAGGTCCCATACTGCAGCTACGTTTAATGCTTCATGAAAATCCCCTTCACTTGTTGCCCCTTCTCCGGTAAAGACAAGGGTTGCATTTTGATTCTTTGCTATTACATCAGCTAGTGCTATACCGTCTGCAATTGCAAGCTGCGGGCCAAGGTGGGATATCATCCCGATAATTTTATGCTCTTGTGTGCCAAAGTGAAAGGAGCGGTCGCGACCCTTTGTAAACCCCGTTACTTTTCCTTGCCACTGCGCCATCAATTTCCTGAGGGGTATGTTACGGGCTGTAAATACGCCCAGGTTACGGTGCATAGGCAGGATGTATTCACAAGATTTCATAGCAAGCGTACTCCCTACTGCAATTGCTTCCTGACCAATTCCAGAAAACCACTTTCCAATTCTGCCCTGTCTAAGCAGGACTAACATCTTCTCTTCAACCATCCTTGGATAAAGAATCCGCTTGTAAATTTCTATCAACAAGGAATTGCTTTTATCTTTTTTATGGAAGATCATAGCTAGGGCTTTTTGGACGTATTATTTTCTTCTTCCCACTGGCGTGAAAAAGATTTTTGTGAAATTAGAGGCATGCTACGATATTTGCCCCATATTTTTCCAAATAGGCCTTTTAAAAGGAAGTTTTTGATCTTTCCCGAAAAAAAATCCATTCTTGACCTTTTAAGCATACCTGTCTTCCACAATTTCCAGCCAATCTCCTCAGCTTTGGCGTTGTCGTTATTTGCCGCTGCATCCCTTCTGTTTAATAATAGCATTTTATGAATGTCAATTTTTACAGGGCAAACTTCAGAACATTTTCCACATAAGCTGGATGCATAACTTAGGTGTTTAAATTCTTTCATGCCTTTCAAATGAGGGGTAATTATTGATCCTATCGGCCCACTATAGGTGGTGTTATACGTATGTCCGCCAATGTTTTTATAAACCGGGCAAGCGTTTAGACAAGCTCCACATCGTATACAATACAAACCTTGTCGCTGATCTTTTTGCGCTAACAAATTTGTGCGGCCATTGTCCAATAGAATTACATACATTTCCTCAGGTCCGTCCGTTTCCAATCCTCGTCGGGGGCCACTCAAAACGGTGTTGTAAACAGTTAAGTTTTGCCCGGTACCATGACTTGCTAAAAGGGGCCAAAATAAGTCAAGGTCGGCCATTGATGGAATTACTTTCTCGATACCCACAATGGCAATATGTATTTTCGGAAAAGTTGTACTTAACCGTGCATTCCCTTCGTTTTCGGTCAATGCGATGCTGCCGGTATCAGCTATCAGAAAATTACCGCCACTAATTCCAATATCAGCATCCAAATATTTATTTCTTAAGAGTTCGCGTGCTTTCTGTGTTAGTTGCTCTGGCGTATAATCTAAAGGTGTTCCAAATTTTTCATGAAACAATTTTGCAATTTCTTCTTTGCTGAGGTGCATTGCAGGCGTAACAATATGGTAGGGCGGCTGGCCCAGTAATTGGACGATGTATTCTCCAAGGTCACTTTCCAGAGATTCAATACCGTTTTTTTCCAGGAAATCATTAAGATGGATTTCCTCAGTTGTCATAGATTTCGATTTTATGACTGTCTTACCGCCCGCCCGGGCTATAATATTTAATATCTCTTTTTGAGCTTCTTCTGCGTCGTTTGCCCAGATGACCCTACCACCACGTTTCTGGAAATTTGACTCAAACTCAGGTAATAATTTGTCAAGGTTTTCCATCACCCGCCATTTAATTACATGTGCCTTTTTTTTTGAGTTTTCTAAGTTTTCAAACTTTGATAGTCCACGGGACACCGCTGTGTTATACTTGCCAATATTGTGATTTATAGTTTTTCGGTGGCCTAAATCAAATGCCTTCTCATCTGCCTTAACCAAAAACTCTTCCGCAATCTTAATCATGTTCAAACTTAGATAAATTTGTGCTGATAGTCAAGAAGCTTTACTGATGTTGATCAGCGCAATAAAAAAAACCGCATCTTGTGCGGTTCTTAATTTCTATGTCTTATAAATTACTTTTTAGGAGTTCCGTCATCATTTTTATCAACAACCGGGCGTTTTATTCCATTTGCTAATTCCCATGCTGTGAAATATACTAATTGTGCACGCTTAGCTAGCATCGGGAAGTCTATTTTACTGATTTCATCACTAGGCTGATGGTAGTCTGGGTGGACACCATTAAAATAGAATATTACCGGAATTCCATGCTTAGCAAAATTATAATGATCTGACCGGTAATAAAAGCGGTTGGGATCAGTGCGGTTGTTGTAACGTTCATCTAGATTAATGTTCACATAATCCTTATTTGCTTTTTTTCCAATCTTGTCCAAATCTGAACTAAGCATGTCAGAACCAATAATGTAAACAAAATTATTATCAGATTCATGGTCTTTATCCCCGCGCCCTATCATATCAATATTCAAGTCAGTAATGGTATTGCTAAGAGGAAATACAGGATGTTCCGAATACCATTCGGATCCAAGCAAACCTTTTTCTTCACCTGTTACCGTCATAAATAAGATACTTCTTTTAGGTCCCTTTCCTGCTTTTTTAGCCTTTGCGAATGCCTCTGCAAGCATAAGTACACCAGTTGTACCAGACCCATCATCGTCAGCACCATTGTTTATTTTATCATCACCTTTTACATTCGGTGTAATCCCAATATGATCATAATGGCCAGTTACTACAAGAATTTCTTGTTTTAATTTGGGATCTGAACCTTCAAGAAAGCCCAATACATTTTCTGCTCTTACTGGTGTTTCAACTTTGCTGGCACTTGCGCTGACACTTACTTTTATTTCCTGTGAAGCAGGTTTGCCGCTGTCGGCAATTTTCTTTTTTACGCCATCAACGGAAGTTCCTGCAATCGTAAGGATTTTATTGGCGGTAGCGGTGCCTACATTGATAATGGCCATCCCTTGCGTGGTTTTCATCCTATCGATGTTTTCCTGCGTTTTCATCACCAACTGGTCCGAAGTCAAATAGCTTTTTAAATTATCAGCCATGTTGTCAATGCCCGCATCTACTACAATGACAGCTAATGCTTTACTATCAACAAGATATTTTATTTTTGTCGAAAGTGAAGCTGCATCCGCCCGGTTGGTTGCTGGCGTTGCAGTGGTCGGTCCGCTGGCGGGTTGACCAGATTTGAAAATCATAACTACTTTGCCTGAAACATTTTGCCCGTCATAGTCATTGTATCCATCTTTATTTAAACCATAACCAGCTAGGAGTATACTATTAGCACTAAAGGCGAATCCAGCAACAGAAACAGTCTGGTTTGTGATGTAAAAGTCTTTGATGGGCTCTGCAGACTGACCATCAACTGTTAGAATTTGTTTTAAGGTATAATTGACCATGTCAATTTTCTGAAAGTAGTCTCCATTTACTGGACCTTTCAGACCTATCGTCTTAAAATGATTTTTGATATAATCAGCGGCCATCCAGCCACCTTTCGTGGCCGTTTCCCTTCCTTCATATTCGTCAGATGCTAATACAGACAAATGTTTATAGGCATTGTCTTTGGTAATCGTTTGACTAAATTTTACGGCATCCTTGTTTTGCGCAATAGCCGTACAGCCTAATGTTAGTAGAAGGCCGGTGTACAATAAGTTTTTTTTCATCAGTTAGTTATTAAGAATCCTGTTAACAGGATATTTTTTCTACTCTGTTTTCATGCCTTCCGCCCTCAAAGTCTGTATGCAAAAAAGTCGTCGTCATTTGCTTAGCCAAATCTTCTGAAACAAATCTTGCAGGTATGCAAAGGATGTTGGCGTTATTATGTTTTCTACAAAGACTGGCTAATTCATCCAGCCAACAAATGGCAGCCCGAATGTGTTGGTGCTTATTAGCAGTTATCGCAACGCCATTTGCACTTCCACATAGTAGTATTCCGTAATTATATTCCCCAGCCTCAACTGCAGAAGCAACCGGATGGGCGAAATCTGGATAGTCGACAGATGATAGTGAATGGGTGCCAAAATCCTTTAATTCATACTCTGCCAAATAAATTTTAAGTAATTCTTTGTACTCAAATCCAGCATGGTCTGCTCCAATAGCAATTTTAATTTTTTGTTGAGATGGCATATTCAAAAATAGAAAGAAATGTTTTAAATTTTTGTAATTCTTTAGTTAGCTTTTGGTCTATGCTTTCGCCAGCTTATTTCTTTTCCTTTCAATGTTCGCAGAGATATAAATGCTCATCTCGTAAAGCAAAAATAATGGGAAAGCAACAATAAGCATTGTAAAAGGATCAGCTGTAGGTGTCACAACCGCTGCTACAATTAATATGATAACCGATGAGTATCTCCGGCTCGACCTCATAAATGCCGGAGTCATAATCCCCAATTTCGATAAGATATAAATAACTACAGGCAATTGAAAAATGATTCCGGAACCTAAGGTCAATGTCATTATCGTTGAAAGATAGGAGTCAATGGTAAATGTATTTTGTATGTCAGGACTCACTGTGAAATTAATTAGAAAAGTCACAGATAATGGGCAAATAATATAGTAACCAAAAATAATTCCTGTGAAGAATAGCAACGAGGCAAAAGCTACAAAACCACTCGCTGATTTTCTTTCGTTCTCATGGAGAGCAGGTTTAATAAATAGCCATAATTCAAACAGCAAATATGGAATTCCCAGAATTATGCCGGTCATAACGCAAGAATTTAATTGTAGCGTAAATTGTCCTGACATTTCTGTATTGATGATTTTCGCTTCTATAACTTTAATACAAAATTCTTCACCAATGGAAGGAAATCTTTCGTAAAGTTTACACATCATTCTGTAGGTCCAGAAACTTGGGTCCTTTGGCCCCATGATGATTTTATTGAAAATGAAATCTGTAAAATAGAACGCTCCCGCAGTTAACACCAATACTACTGCTAAAGCGCGTAATAGGTGCTTCCTAAGTACATCAATATGGTCAAAAAAAGACATTTCTGCCTCTAGCGTTTTACCCTTTTCCTTTATAGCACCAATAAGGTCCCTCGTTTTATTGTCACTCATGTACTTTATTTGGAAACAAAAATACCATTCTCTGTAACTTAGAATGGTACTTACGTTTTAAATCTTATAAAAAGTTTTTATTATTCAGAAAATTCAAAAGTTTCCATGAACTTGGTGGTAAAATTACCTGCCCTGAAATTCGGATCCTTCATTAATTTAAGATGAAAAGGTATGGTAGTCTTGATTCCTTCGATAACAAATTCACTCAAGGCCCGCTCCATCGTACTGATCGCTTCTTCCCTTGTTTGGGCTACACATATCAGCTTGGCAATCATCGAATCGTAATTTGAAGGGATTTGATAACCTGCATAAACATGTGTATCTACCCTAACACCATGGCCGCCCGGAGAGTGAAAATTCGTAATTTTCCCTGGAGATGGCCTGAAGTTATTGAAGGGGTCTTCTGCATTTATCCTGCATTCAATTGCATGCATATCCGGTAGATAGTTGCGACCTGAGATTGGTACGCCAGAAGCCACTTTTATTTGTTCTTTTATCAAATCATAGTTGATCACTTCTTCAGTTACCGGATGTTCAACCTGAATTCTTGTATTCATTTCCATGAAATAAAAATTCCTGTGCTTATCAACCAGGAACTCTATGGTTCCTGCGCCTTCGTATTGCACAGCAATCGCTCCTTTGATTGCTGCTTCACCCATTTTTTCTCTTAGCTCAGGAGTCATAAAAGGAGAGGGTGCCTCTTCAACCAGTTTTTGATGCCGCCGTTGAATGGAGCAATCTCTTTCAGAAAGGTGGCACGCTTTACCATACTGATCGCCGATGATCTGAATTTCAATGTGACGTGGATCTTCAATATATTTTTCAAGATATAAGCCATCGTTTCCAAAGGCTGCGCCCGATTCCTGTCTTGCGCTGTCCCACGCATTTTCAAAATCCTCATCTTTCCAAACCACCCGCATTCCACGACCACCACCACCCGCAGTAGCTTTAAGAATTACAGGGTATCCCATCTCATTTGCAATCTGTATGCCTTCCTTAACACTCTCAAGTAACCCTTCTGAACCTGGGATAGTTGGAACTCCGGCTTTTTTCATCGTTTCTTTCGCGGATGCTTTATCACCCATCGAGTTAATCTGCTCAGGGGTGGCTCCAATAAACTTAATTCCGTAGTCACGACAAACTGATGAGAATTTAGCATTTTCCGAAAGGAATCCGTATCCCGGGTGAATTGCGTCCGCATTAGTTAATTCAGCTGCAGATATAATATTAGGAATACTAAGATATGAATCTTTACTTGGTGGCGGCCCTATGCAAACAGCTTCATCAGCAAATCTAACATGCAAGCTTTCTCTATCTGCAGTCGAATAAACGGCTACCGTCTTAATGCCCATTTCTTTACAGGTACGTATAATACGTAAAGCAATCTCGCCCCTGTTGGCAATTAATATTTTCTTAAACATATTTTCTTTCTTTTCGTCATCCCGAACTGCTTTCAGGATCTGTTAGTATATGTATTGTGGAAAAATTCCTAAATACAGACTAAATTGGTTCTACTAAAAATAGGGGTTGATCGTATTCAACCGGCGATGCATTGTCTACCAAAACTTTCACCACTTTGCCTGAAACTTCACTTTCAATTTCATTGAATAGCTTCATCGCCTCTATAATACAAACAACCTTACCTACAGAAACCTCGTCACCAACATTAAGAAACGAAGGTTTATCAGGAGTTGAAGATCTGTAGAAAGTCCCAATCATAGGTGATTTTATCGTGATGTATCTGGATGTGTCTTCCACTGGACTTGGTGCTGCGGCTTTAGTTTCTGTAGCAGACACCGGCAAAGGAGCAGCGGCAGCAGGGATCGCGGGCGTAGCAACAGCAGCAGGAACAGTTGCATGAACAACCGTTGGAGCTTGATTTGTTTTAATGGTGATCTTGAAGTTCTCTTGCTCAATGGCAACCTCATTTACTCCCGAACGAGAAACAAATTTAATAAGTTCCTGAATTTGTTTAATATCCATTTTTTGGTGTTATTTTAAGAAAACAATGTGTTTTTAGAATTAACTAAGTTATGATTTTTTATAATATAATATTAATAGGCCCATTTTATATATACTGATCCCCAGGTAAATCCACCGCCAAAGGCGGCTAAGATAATATTATCACCTTTTTTAAGCTGGCTTTCCCACTCCCACAAGCACAATGGAATTGTGCCATTAGTTGTATTCCCATAGCGTTGAATATTGATCATTACTTTATCTGAACCTATGCCCATTCTTGATGCTGTTGCATCGATAATCCGTTTATTAGCCTGATGTGGCACCAACCAGGTTACATCATCGGAAGTAAGATTATTCCTTACCATGATCTCTGCGGCGACATCTGCCATATTGGTTACGGCAAATTTAAATACGGCTTGCCCTTCCTGGTAAACGGAATGTTCATTATTATCGATGGTTTCATGGGATGCAGGCCTGGCCGATCCACCTGCTTTTTGATGAAGATACTGCCTTCCTGAACCATCACTTCGAAGCACAGAATCGATTACCCCGAATCCCTCATCGTTAGGCTCCAATAGTACAGCGCCGCAACCATCGCCAAAAATGATACAGGTTGTGCGGTCCTTATAATTGATAATTGAAGACATCTTATCACCGCCCACAACAAGAACTTTTTTGTGCTTTCCAGATTCTATAAATTGTGCAGCTGTAGAAACTCCAAATATAAAACCTGAGCAAGCTGCCTGCAAATCGTACCCCCAGGCATTTTTAGCACCTATTTTATCAGCAAGGATGTTTGCCGATGCCGGGAACGGCAAATCTGGTGTTGTGGTACAAAAAATAATCAATTCAATTTCTTCCGCACCAATACCGCGCTTTTTCAGTAAACCGTTAACAGCCTGAACAGCCATGTCTGAAGTGCCAAGACCTTCGCCTTTTAATATTCGTCGCTCTTTAATACCGGTCCTGGAGGTTATCCATTCATCTGTTGTATCTACAATAGACTCCATTTCTTTGTTAGTGAGAATGTAGTCTGGCACGTAGCCGTTAACAGCGGTTATAGCAGCATGAATCTTACCCATGTTATCAGTTGTTAAATGCGGCTTGTATCTTACCCACTAATCCTGTCATGATCATATCTCTCGACTGTAAAATCATATTTTTTACTGCAGTTGGACTGGAAATTCCATGGCCAATAACTACGGGTGCATTAACACCCAGTACAGGACTGCCACCATAGTTTTCATAATTGAAACGGTCAAAAAATTCATCTTTTAAACCCCTTTTCTTCGTCAGTACGTAAAATGATTCCGCAAGTTTGAGCATCACGTTTCCCGTAAACCCATCGCAAACAATTACGTCAGCTTTCTCATTAAATAAGTCGCGACCTTCAACGTTTCCTACAAAATTAAATAAGTTCGTTTCCTTCATCAATGGGAAAGTTGCCAGACTAAGCATGTTGCCCTTTTCATCTTCTTCTCCAATATTCATTAAGGCAACCTTAGGATTATCAATACCCATTACATTTTCTGCATATAGACTCCCCAAAATACCGAATTGTAATAAGGTATCAGGCTTACAGTCGGCATTCGCACCTACATCAACCATCAAACCAACACCACCACTTAATTTCGGCAGGAAAGTAGATAAACAAGGTCTGATGATTCCGGGAATGGTTTTAACGCTAAAAACCGCACCAACAAGCATTGCGCCTGAATTTCCGGCGCTAGCAAAAGAATCAATTTTACCCTCCTTCAATAATTTGAAGCCTATAGATATGCTTGAATTGGGTTTTTGAACAATGGCCTTAGTAGGATGCTCGCCCATACCAATTACTTCTTCGGTATGTATATATTCAAAGTGATCCGGATTAAATCCGTTCTCGGCGAGTAAAGGCTTTATTTGTTCCATATCTCCAATAAGCACAATTTGCTCATCCGGAGATAACAATGGATGGGCTGCTATTGCTCCTAAAACATTTGCTTTAGGAGCATAGTCTCCGCCCATTATATCGAGACCTATTTTCATAGTAAAATCAGTTTGTGTATGAGGCAATAAGTGCCATAATTCAGTCTCTAAGTTAAACTTTCAAAGACTGAAAACACAAACTATTTTCAGAAAATTAAGCTATCGCGGTGTTTTCAATAACCAATTTTCCGTTGTAGTATAAGCTACCATCAACGTTGTAAGCGCGGTGTGGTGTGTGTATTGCACCAGTTGTTTGACAAGTTGATAAAGAAGGTGTCTCTGCCTTATAATGCGTTCTTCTTTTATCTCTTCTGCTTTTAGAAATCTTGCGTTTTGGATGTGCCATTGCTGATTTATTTAATTATTATTTTAATTTTTTCAATGCTGCCCAACGAGGGTCATCACTTAATTTTTCTTCTTCTTCTTTTGCTCCTACAGCTAAACTTTCAAGTCTAGCTATCATTTCCTGATCGCAACGCTGGCCATCGCCATTTTGCTCACAGATCTTAATATATGGTACAGATACTGTAATGAATTCATAAAGAAGGTCTGCTATATTCAATTCGCTTTCCTTTTTATTTAGCATGATGATCTCCAAATCATCGCTTTCTAATTCATCTTCTACAAATTTTACAATCTGCCTTTCCCGTACACTTATCGGAGAATTGAATTCTGCTAAACATTTGTCACAATCCAAAACTATTGTCCCGTCAATCTGGAACTGTAGTAACAGCATCGTTTCCTGTTTATCTAACTCAACCTCTGCTTTTAAATTTCCCTTTTTTACTAAAGAGTACTCATAAGCATCAAAAAAGCTGTTATCAATCTCAAAATCAAACTGATGTTTGCCAATTTTTAAGCCTGTGAACGGGATTGAAAATTGTTTTAATGGTCTCAATGGTAACAAAATTTTAGCCCGCAAATGTAAGGATTAATTTCATTCAGTGCAAATAGTTTTGCGGCTTAATTTGCATCGTCTTTTAAATCAAATGCAGTTTCCACTAATTTTCCTCCGCTTCTCAACTGATTTCTCAACAAATCTTCCTGTTCCCTTCGGCGCTTTACAATATGTGTTGCAGTGAAAATTGCTTCAATAAATGATGTAGGATCTGCCTCATTTTTGCCGGCAATATCATATCCGGTTCCATGATCCGGAGAGGTACGAACAAATTTAAGCCCGGCTGTATAGTTTACTCCTGTGCTGAAAGCTATTGTCTTAAAAGGTATCAAACCCTGATCGTGGTACATAGCAAGCACTGCATCAAATTGCTTATAACTGCCTTTTCCAAAAAAACCATCAGCAGGATATGGACCAAAACAGATTATCCCCTTGTCGAAAGCTTCTTGTATAGCCGGAATAATCACGGCTTCCTCTTCTGCGCCAAGCAGGCCATTATCTCCCGCATGAGGGTTCAAACCCAATACAGCAATTTTAGGCTTTTCAATCCAGAAGTCCTTTTTTAAACTCTCATTCATTAAAATGAGCTTCTTAACAATCTTCTCTTTGGTAATGCTTTGTGCGACTGCCGTAAGCGGGATATGACCGGTAACAACGCCAACTCTTATGTCTTCACTAAGAAGAAACATTAAAACATCGTTGTTTCCACTACGTTCCTGAAGATATTCGGTATGGCCAGGAAAGCTAAATGTATCTGATTGTATGTTGTGTTTGTTAATTGGCGCCGTAACAAGTGCATCAATACTTTTATTTACCAGGTCATCTGTTGCTTTTTCGAGGGATAATAGGGCATACTTTCCACCCGTTTCATTCGCTAAACCCAGATCTATCTTTACATCCTCCTCCCAGCAATTTATAATATTCACTTTTTTCGGATTTGCAGCATCCGGATGGGTGATCACGTTAAATATAACATCGCTAAGGCCAAGTGCTTTTCTATGGTAGGAAGCTACCTTCGTATGACCGTAAATTATAGGAGTACAATAATCAAGGATCATAGGTTCTGCTAACGACTTAATGATTACTTCTAAACCAATGCCGTTTATGTCGCCTATGCTAATCCCGATTTTTATTTTATCACTCATATCCAATTAGAAATTTGGCGCAAATTACAGAATTTCAATCTAATGTTAGGTTGATACCCGGAAAACTTAGTTATTTTGCGTCCTTAATACTTCTGGTTATGAGTTTTGTAAAGGCAAAAAAACATTTAGGGCAGCATTTTTTAACTGATAAAAAGATCGCTGCAAAAATAGTTGATGGCCTCATCCGTACAGACGAATACCAACAAGTTCTGGAAGTTGGCCCTGGAATGGGAATACTATCAGATATACTTCTGGAACGCACCAACTTCGAAACTTACCTGATTGATATTGATGTAGAATCTTACCATTTCCTGCAGGGAAAATATCCGCAATTAGGCCCCCGGTTGATTAATGGTGATTTTCTTGCCCTTAACTTGTCTGACCTCTTTAATGGTAAGTATGCCATTATTGGCAACTTTCCCTACAACATTTCATCTCAAATACTATTTAAAATCCTTGAGAACAGAAGCCAGGTAGTCGAAATGGTAGGTATGTTTCAGAAAGAAGTCGCAGAACGCTGTGCCTCCAGGGAGGGGACTAAAGATTATGGGATATTGAGTGTGCTCATTCAGGCTTACTATGATATTGATTATTTATTTACGGTTAAGCCAGGGACATTTAATCCTCCACCAAAGGTAAATTCGGGAGTTATCAGGTTAAGCAGAAATGATGTCGTTGAGTTGCCTTGCGACGAAAAATTATTCTGGCGAACAGTCAAAGCAGGATTCAATCAACGGAGAAAAACCCTTCGTAATGCGCTCTCAGGCGTTGTGCCTAAAGATAAAATGGATGCCCACGCCTATTTTGATAAACGTGCAGAGCAACTCGCCGTATCAGACTTCATCATTTTAACTCAGCACTTAACTCAACTTTTACAGGATAAATCGTAAAATGACCAGAGGGAAAATTTTAATTGTAGACGACCTGCATCCAGTGTTCAAAGAACAGGCCGAAGCTCTAGGATTTGAAGTGAGTGATCAGCCACAGATAACCAGATCAGAAACACTCTCAATAATCAAGGATTATATCGGAATAGCTGTAAGGACTAAATTTCTTATTGATAAGGAAATTATGGATGCCGGTGACAAGCTGCAGTTTATAGCCCGTGCAGGTGCTGGACTGGATAACATTGATGAGGTTCATGCCAAGGCAAGGAATATTAAGTTACTCAATGCCCCTGAAGGGAACATGGATGCAGTTGGGGAACATGCAATAGGTTTGTTGTTGTCATTATTAAATAATTTCCGAAACGCTGATCAGGAAATCAGAAGTGGGGTTTGGGATAGGGAAGGTAACCGCGGGTATGAACTCAGGGGTAAAACCGTTGGGATTATAGGATATGGTTTCATGGGCAAAAGCTTTGCTAAGAAGTTATCAGGATTTGATGTAAATGTAATCGCGTATGATAAATATAAAACCGGTTATTCAGATCAATTTGTAAGAGAGGTTAGCATGGAAGAGATTGTAAAACACAGCGACATACTCAGCCTGCATATTCCTTTAACTCCAGAAACCCGCCAAATGGTCAATGAAGAATATCTGTTCCATTTCAAAAAGCAAATATTTTTTATCAATACGGCAAGGGGAGAAATTGTAGATACACAGGCTTTATTAAATGGTATAAAGCAAAGAAAAATCATAGGGGCCGGACTTGACGTACTCCAGACAGAAAAATTCCCAGCTCTTAAAGAGCAAATCTGGTTCAATGAACTGGTTAAATCTCAGCATGTACTATTAACCCCACATGTGGGAGGATGGACATTTGATTCCTATCGTAAAATATCTGAGGTTCTGGCTGATAAATTAAAAACGATTTTTTAATTTGCTTTTGTCGTAACACCCTATTATCTTCGTTACAATTGAAGCAAGACTATATAGGTGAAATAGCCAATATAGTCTTGTTTGTTTTTTACAGCAATTAACTAACAAATTGAGCTATGACAGAGGTAACATATTATACCCAAGATGGTTTAGAGAAACTGAAGGAAGAATTACAGTACCTAAAAAGTACAGGAAGACAACAGATATCTAAGGCAATAGCAGAGGCAAGGGATAAAGGTGATCTTTCAGAGAATGCAGAATACGATGCTGCGAAAGAAGCACAGGGCTTGCATGAAGCCAAAATATCAAAATTAGAAAACACACTTTCAACCGCGAGGCTTATTGATGAGTCTAAATTAGATGCTTCTAAAGTACTTGCGCTTTCTATTGTTAAAATTAAGAACATTAAGAACGGCACCACCATGTCCTATCAATTGGTAGCAGAATCAGAAGCTGATTTGAAAACGGGAAAGATATCTGTTAAATCACCTATTGCCCAGGGGCTTCTTGGCAAATCTGTTGGTGACAAAACTGAGATTCAGGTACCGGCCGGTAAGATTGAGTTTGAGATCCTGGAAATTAGCAGATAAATTATGGCAACTATTTTTTCTAAGATCGTAAGTGGTGAGATACCTGCTCACATTGTGGCAGAAACTACAGAGTTTCTTGCATTTCTTGATGTCAATCCATTAGTAATGGGCCATGTTTTGGTTATTCCCAAAAAGGAAATCGACTACATATTCGACATGGACGAGGAAAGCTATTTCGGACTTACGTTGTTTGCTAAGATCGTAGCCGCCGGTGTAAAAGAGGCTTTTCCATGTAAGAAAGTAGGCGTTGCAGTTATCGGTTTGGAGGTGCCGCATGCACACATTCATTTAATTCCGATGAATGATGTCAGCGATATGAATTTCAGCAGAGAAAAGCTTAAACCTACACAAGAACAACTGGAAGATGCTGCTTTAAAAATAAAGGCAGCCCTATAATAGTTTCCTGTTGTTCTTATGCCTGTCCGCATCGCGGACATTTTTTTTGATTAAATTGCTTTCCAATGCAGCAGTTAAATCTATTCCTGTTTGATTGGCCAGGCATATCAAAACAAAAAGTACATCTGCCATTTCATCTCCCAGATCTACTTCTTCATCACTTTTTTTGAAAGATTGTTCCCCATATTTCCTAGACATAATACGGGCCACTTCTCCAACCTCTTCCATTAAAATAGCGGTATTGGTCAGTTCGTTAAAATAACGTACGCCAGTGGTATTGATCCATTGGTCTACCGTTTCCTGTGCTTCTTTAATTGTCATGGTATCACTCTCTATTTTTAGTGTCGATTATAATGGTAACAGGGCCATCATTAAGCAGACTGACTTTCATGTCTGCACCAAATATTCCCGTTTTAACAGGCTTACCGATTAAATCAGAAAGTTGCCTGATCATTGTTTCGTACAACGGGATCGCCTTGTCTGGTCTCGCTGCTTTTGTAAACCCGGGTCTGTTGCCTTTTTTGGTTGAGGCAAATAAAGTGAATTGACTTATTAAAAGAATGTCTCCGGCTATATCCAATAATCCTTTGTTCATTAATCCATTTTCGTCGCTAAATACACGCATCGATGCAATCTTTCCTGCCAGCCAAGCTACATCCTCAATTGTGTCGGTATCTTCTATCCCAAGAAGTACCAAAAATCCATTTGCAATTGAGCCGGTTGTTTCCTGTTCTACCACACATTTCGCCTCTGTAACCCTTTGTATCACGGCTCTCATTTATGCACGGGTTTCGTTTCCATGGTATATACTTAAATAGCTTTCGTACCTGCTAATTTCTATTTCACCGTTTTCTACTGCTTTTATTACTGAGCAGCCGGGTTCGTTTACATGCCTGCAATTGTTAAACCTGCATTCATTCATCAACGCCCGCATTTCTCTGAAATAATGGCCCAGTTCCTCCGGCCTGATGTCAAAAATGCCCAATTCACGTATTCCTGGTGTATCAATCAGGTACCCACCAAATGGGAGAGTATGCATTTCTGCGAATGTTGTGGTGTGCTGGCCTTTATCTGTCGCTTCAGATACATCTCCTGTTTTAATGCTTCTACCCGGTAATAATGCGTTAATCAGGCTAGATTTTCCTACGCCAGAATGACCGGAAAACAAAGTTGTTTTATCTTTTAAAAGACCCTCTATGAGTGGAATATTGGTGCCTTCCAGAGCTGAAACGGAGTAGCACGGGTAACCGATATTCTCGTAAATGGTTTTGTACTCATCCAGAATGGCCAGTCCTTCTTTATGAAAAAGATCCAGTTTATTAAATATTAATACCGCTGGTATACTGTAGGCTTCTGCAGTCGCAAGAAAGCGGTCGATAAATCCTAATGACGTTCTGGGCGAGGCAAGTGTGACTACCAAAAAAGCCTGGTCCATATTGGCAGCAATTATTTGCGCCTGTTTAGATAAATTTATGGATTTTCTGATGATATAGTTCTTACGCTCATGCAGTTTATCAATTACCCCCTTATCAGAATTGGGCTCCAGCTCAAAATCGACAATATCACCAACTGCAATTGGATTAGTGGTTTGAATGCCCTGAATTCTGAACTTACCCTTAATACGGCAATCATAATCATTACCATCCTGCCCATGTACATCGTACCAGCTACCTGTCGATTTTATTACTAATCCCTGCATATAATACCCAAAGTTAGCAACTTTAAAAAACATTTGTTTATTAAAAAAATATACCCTTACTTTACGCCACACACAGTTAGTGTAAAAAGTACAATGTATAGAAATTCATCAATTACTACCATTACTAGCACCACCGGGGTCTCTCGGAGGAAGGTAAGCTAATGGGAAAACTGAAAAGATAATAACCAACACGAAAGCGCCTTCCTCTAACTGGAAGGCGCTTTTTTTATATTTAAAAAGTATGAATATTTTAAAATTCGGAGGTACTTCTGTAGGCTCAGAGCAGAGCATTAAAGCGCTAATTGGTCTCTTACAACCTAATGGCCAGTCAGCGTATCCCGTAGTCGTTTTATCTGCAATGAGCGGGGTTACCAACACACTGCTCCATATGGCAGAGCAAGCTAAAGACCTCAAGGATTATACTGCTTCCTTAAAAGAAATTGAAGAAAAGCATTTCAAAATAATACGAACATTATTGCCGGCAAGTGCTCAAAATCCTGTGTTAACTAAGCTTAAAATTTATTTCAATGAATTGGAAGATATCTTGCAGTCAGTTTACAACCTAAGGGAACTCAGTCCCCAAACCAGGGACCTTATTTTGAGTTACGGTGAAAAATGCTCCACTGTTATGATCGCCCATATTGCGAATCAAACTTTCAAAGATTCGTTGTATGTTGATGGTTCTCAGTTAATAAAGACAGACAATCAATTCGGGCAGGCCAAAGTTAACACAAACTTGTCCGAAATGCTCATACAAGATTTTTACAACGCCCACAAAGAGCGTTTGCTGTTCGTAACTGGCTTTATTGCCAGTAATGATGATGGCCGTGTAACTACCCTGGGCCGCGGAGGGAGTGATTATACTGCAGCTATTTGGGGTGCAGCACTCAATGCAGAGGAAATCCAAATCTGGACTGACGTTGATGGGATGCTTACTGCAGATCCCCGGATGGTCAATAAAGCTTTTTCCTTGCCAGAACTTAGCTATACCGAAGCAATGGAGCTGTCCTATTTCGGTGCAAAGGTAATCTATCCGCCCACTATGATCCCTGCTTTCTTAAAGCGGATACCTATTGTAATCAAAAACACATTCAATACCGGTTTCCCTGGCACGTATATTAAACATGGCACAAGCCCTTCTAACCTTCCCATCAAGGGCATTTCATCTATTGATGAAATCAGTATCCTTAATCTGTCCGGTAGTGGCATGGTTGGTAAAGCAGGTTTTAGCGGCCGCTTATTTTCTTTGCTGTCACGGGAGCAGATCAACATCGTGCTCATCACCCAGTCTTCTTCAGAACACAGCATAACTTTCGCAGTTAAACCGGCAGATTCATTAAAGGCATTATCACTTATTAATAAAGAATTTGAGCTGGAGTTGCAGGCCAGGAAACTGGAATATCCTGAAGTTGAAAACGGACTTTCTATACTTGCTATTGTTGGTGAAAATATGAAGCGTACCCCAGGTATGTCTGGGAAGTTATTTAGTGCTTTAGGTCGAAACGGGGTTAACGTTAGGGCCATTGCACAGGGCTCTTCTGAATACAACATTTCAGTTATCATATCAAAGGCCGATCTTTCAAAGGCAATTAACGCGGTCCACGATGCTTTTTATTCAGACTTAAAGAAAACCCTGCATATCTTTTGTCTGGGAACTGGTAACATTGGTAAAACTTTATTTAATCAATTGCAAAGCCAGATGGCTTTCCTTGCCGAAAATAATGACCTCCAGGTTAAGGTAATGGGAATTAGTAATACCCGCAAAATGTATCTTAACCCAGATGGCATCGACCTCAATACCTGGGAAGAAGAACTTAATAAACAGGAAACAGTTGCAAGCTTGTCCGACTTCATCAGGAAGATGAGGTCTATGAATTTGCCGAATTGTGTGTTTGTAGACAATACTGCAAGTTTCGGTCCTGTAGAATCTTATCTTGACATTCTTCAGTCTAGTATTTCTGTGGTTACCTGCAATAAGATCGGCAACTCTGCAGAATATGAACAGTATGCTGCCTTTAAGCAAGCAGCGAGAACGTATGGTGTGGATTTCTTTTACGAAACAAATGTTGGTGCCGGCCTTCCTATCATCCGTACGTTGAGAGATTTGATGCTTAGCGGCGATAAAATTTCAAGTATCGAAGCAATCCTTTCCGGAACAATCTCTTACATATTTAACAATTATAAAGACCAGGTACTCTTTCACGAAGTTGTAAAAGAAGCACAGGATAAAGGGTACACAGAGCCAGATCCCCGTGATGACCTCAATGGTAAGGATTTCATGCGCAAAATGCTCATTCTTGCTAGAGATGCTGGTTACGCCCTGGAGGAAAAAGATATTGAACTTCAGAATATGCTGCCGCCGTCTTGTATGGCTGCTAATTCTGTTTCAGACTTTTATAAGGAACTGGAAAACAATGCCGACTATTTTGAAAATCTGAAGAAGACTGCCGTATCAGAAGGTAAAGTACTCCGGTACATAGGTAAACTGGAAAATGGTAAGGTTGCAATCACCCTCCAAATGGTAGATGAAACACATCCGTTTTATACACTTTCAGGCAGCGATAACATCATTTCATTTACGACAAACAGGTATAAAGACAGGCCGCTCGTAGTGAAAGGCCCAGGAGCCGGCGCCGAAGTAACCGCAGCCGGCGTATTTGCAGATATCATTAATGTTGGAAAAAGATAACGCCTAAAATGAAAAATTCAATTAAAGTATTTGCTCCCGCAACTGTAGCCAATGTAGTATGTGGTTATGACGTTCTAGGTTTTGCGGTGAACGCTCCTGGTGATGAAGTGATCATGAAATTCACTGGCGGTAAAGGGATTAACATCTCTAAAATAACAGGTGATGAAGGTAAATTACCTTTAAGTGCCGACAAGAATACGGTAAGCGCAAGCGTACAGCATTACCTTAATTACATCGGCAAGCCTGATTTTGGCATTGATATAGAATTGCATAAAAAAATGCCAATAGGCAGTGGTTTAGGCTCTAGTTCGGCAAGTACTGTGGCCGGGCTATTTGCCGTTAACTCCCTTTTTGATAACATGCTAACGAGTAAAGAGCTGGTGCCCTTCGCTATGAAAGGAGAAGAGCTCGCCTGTGGCTATGGCCATGCAGACAATGTTGCTCCCGCACTATTAGGAGGTTTCGTTCTTATCCGCAGCTATGAACCACTTGACATCATCAGTCTGCCTTTTCCTGAAGACATGCATGCTGCAATTGTTTACCCGGAAGTTGATGTGCCCACTAAAGATGCCCGCCAAATGATTCGTTCTAAGGTTTTATTAAAAGATGCGGTTACCCAATGGGGAAATGTGGCCGGGCTTGTTAGCGGTTTGTTTATGAAAGATTACGATCTGATCGGAAGGAGTATGACAGATGTATTAGTAGAACCTACCAGGGCCATTCTTATTCCTGATTTCTACGTATTGCGTCAATTGGCACTTCAGGCAGGAGCTATCAGTTTCGGTATTTCTGGCTCAGGCCCGTCTGTTTTTGCCCTGACTAAGGATGCAGATACCGCTCAAAAAATCACAGCCAGACTTCAGGAACACCTAAAGGGGCTGGCAATTAACAGTCTTGCCTTTGTTTCAGAAGTTAACAAAAAAGGGCCAGTTATCCTGGATTAAATACACGCACAATGAACTTATACAGTACCAATAACCATAACCTGAGTATAGATTTCCCAACCGCGGTATTCAATAGTATGCCGCTTGATAAGGGCCTCTATATGCCGGCTATAATCCCGCAGCTGGAAGCTGAGTTTATAGAAAACATACAAAACTATAGTCTGCCGGAAATTGCTTATAAGGTTGCTTCAACCTTATTAGGTGATTCCATTCCTGCATCAGACCTGCATGCGATCATTACAGATGCCATTAATTTTGATGCACCAGCTAGAGCGCTAGACCACAATACTTACGTGCTTGAGCTGTTCCATGGGCCCTCACTTGCCTTTAAAGATTTCGGTGCCCGTTTTATGAGCAGGATAATGGCCTATTTTCTAAAAAAAGGTGAGCAGTTGCTGGATGTCCTTGTGGCAACCTCAGGTGATACCGGAGGTGCAGTGGCTTTAGGTTTTCTTGGCGTGCCCAATACCCGGGTAACCATACTTTATCCAAAAGGAAAAGTGAGTGAAATACAGGAGTTGCAACTGTGTACAAACGGGCAAAATATACGTGCAATAGAAGTTGATGGTACTTTTGATGATTGCCAGGCACTTGTTAAACAGGCTTTCGCCGATAATGAATTAAATCGTCAGCTCCGGTTAACGTCTGCAAATTCTATCAATATCGCAAGGCTTATCCCACAGACTTTTTATTATTTCAATGCTTACGCCCAGTTAAAGAACGCCGGCAAAGCCGAAGTAATTTTTTCTGTGCCATCTGGTAATTTCGGTAACATTGCAGCAGGGTTGCTGGCTTATAAAATGGGCCTGCCGGTAAAACAATTTATCGCTGCGACTAATGTAAATGATACCGTGCCTCGTTTTCTGCAAACAGGCGTTTATGATGCAAAACCTTCAGTACAAACCTATGCCAACGCAATGGATGTAGGTGCACCCAGCAACTGGGTACGCATCATGGACCTTTTCAATCAGGATGTTGATGCAATCAAAGAAATAGTAAGCAGTTACAGTTTCACAGATGAGCAAACACTCACGGGCATCAACGAAATTTATAGTAAATATAATTACTTGGCCTGTCCGCACACGGCAATTGCTTACCTGGCACTTCAAAATTACCGTGGGCAAGATAGTAGCCAAATCGCAGGAGTATTTTTATCAACAGCCCATGTATGCAAGTTTCCAGATGTATTTCCTGATAAACTACGAGCTGAAATAACTACTCCTGTTCAGGTTAAAGAAATGGAGCAAAAAGAGAAGTTGGCAACAGCAATGAAACCAGACTACCTGCAATTTAAACATTACCTTACTGCTTCTTATAAAACCGCATAACCACAATATCTCCTGTCATGAAATATAGTGTGGTATCGCTACTAATTGAGTAACTATTTACCTTTTGCAGCATTTCTGTAAAGATCGCCTCGCCTTCACCAGGGCAGGCCATTTTTGTCATAATAAAAGGCTCGTTAAAACTGATGGTATTGTCATCCGCAATCAGGGTTCCTGAAAATGAATTGCAGCTTGTATTTCCGCTAAACTTTTTCTCACGGGTATTGAATTCTATGAAAGGCTTCTTGCCTGGATAAATTCCTCCAAACGCCATTCTTGGTCCTGAAATATGATTTAGCACCCAAACACCCCCTAACTGTGATAGGCCTTCACTTCCTATGGTTCCCGGTTTCATAGTGGTACATGCCGCAATGCAGCCTGTAAATAAAACAAGGAGTACCAACAATCTTTTCATAGTTAAATACAATGAGAGATGTAAGATACAAAGAGTATTCCAGAAAATACTAAAAGACGCCTTGCACTATCTTCTTTGTAGGCTCAGGATTACCCATTGTATAAAAATGCAGAACTGGCGCGCCCATTGCTTTTAACTCCTTACATTGATTGATCATCCATTCGATCCCTACAGCTTTTACATCCTTCTCATTGCTGCATGCCTGTATGGCTTCACTTAGCTCCACAGGTATATCCAAATGAAATATTTTTGGTAAACTAACTAGCTGCTTGCTATTGGTTATGGGTTTTAATCCGGGTATAATGGGTACATTGATACCGTTAGCACGGCATTTTTCTACAAACTCTTTGTACTTGCTGTTGTCAAAAAACATTTGGGTTACAATGAATTCCGCACCCATATCTACTTTCAGTTTAAGGTACCTGAAATCAGTGTCAAGGTTAGGCGATTCAAAATGCTTTTCAGGATAGCCTGCAACTCCAATGCAGAAATCTGTTTTTTCTGAAGTAGCCATATCATCATGCAGGTACTTGCCTTTATTCATGTCCGAAACCTGCCCTAAAAGATCCGAAGCAAATGCATGTCCATCAGGAGTAGGAATAAATGATGCATCACTTTTTCTTGCATCACCTCTTAAAACAAGCACATTGTCTATGCCTAAAAATTGCATATCTATCAATGCGTTCTCAGTCTCGTCTTTTGTAAATCCCCCGCAAATTAGGTGAGGCACCGCGTCCACTTTGTATTTATTCATAATGGCAGCGCAGGTAGCAACAGTACTTGGGCGCTTACGGTAGGCTACCTTTTCGAGTAACCCATTGGCATGCTGCTTATAAATATAATCCTCCCTTAGGTATGTTACATCAATAAAGGGCGGGTTAAACTCCATCAAAGGGTCAATCGCATCAAAAATACCTTTAATGCTCTGGCCTTTAATAGGTGGCAGCAGTTCGAATGAGAATAAGGTGTTACCCTTTGCGTTATTTATATGGTCAATAATTTTCATTTGTTTCGCTCTGTACTGGTAAAATAAATTCAGGTATTTGGTTTAATATGCTAAGTTCGGGCTCAGCCACCTCTCCACTTCCTCAACGGACAGGTCTTTCCTGATGGCATAGTCGTCAATCTGATCTTTAGTGATCTTGCCCAATCCGAAATAGCGTGAGTCAGGGTGCGCGAAATAGAATCCGCTTACTGCTGCGGTAGGGTGCATCGCGTAACTTTCTGTTAAGTGTAAGCCAATTTTCGCTTCAGCATCCAACAGGTTAAATAACGTGCCTTTCTCGGTGTGTTCCGGACAAGCAGGGTAACCGGGGGCAGGGCGAATACCTTCATATTCTTCCTTAATTAAGTCTTCATTACTTAAATGCTCATCTTTAGCGTAACCCCAGTATTCCTTCCTTACCAGCTCATGCATCTTTTCTGCAAAAGCTTCAGCTAAACGGTCGGCCAGTGCTTTAGCCATAATGCTGTTGTAATCGTCATAGTTGGCCTCAAATTCTGCTACCAACTCGTCGCAGCCTATACCTGTAGTCAATGCGAACCCACCAAAATAATCAGGAATGCCTGTTTCTGCAGGGGCGATGAAGTCAGATAATGCGTAATAGGGCTGACCGGCAACCTTTTCTGCCTGCTGCCTAAGTGTGTGGATCACTACCTCTTTATCATCAACAGTCAACACAATATCATCGCCAACTGCTTTCGCCGGCCAGAAACCAATTACCGCTTTGGCAATAAGTAACTTTTCGTCCACAATTCTTTTTAGCAATGCTTTCGCATCAGCAAACAGTTTTTTAGCCTCATCCCCAACCACTTTGTCTTCCAGTATCCTTGGGTAGCTGCCACGCAGTTCCCATGTCTGAAAAAACGGTGTCCAGTCAATATAAGGCACCAGCTCTTCCAGCGGATATTGCTCAAAAACGCGCGTGCCGGTAAATGATGGGGCAGGAGCAACGAGGGCAGTATCAAGCTTAAAGCCATCTGCCCTTGCTTCTTGAATAGTTTTATAGCGTTTGTCAGACCGCTTGTTCAAATGCGCTTCCCTTGCCTTGTCATACTCTTCCCGTATCCCGGCAATATAACCTGTCCGGGTTTCTTTATTCATTAAAGTACTGCATACTGTAACACTTCTGGAAGCATCCAAAACGTGTATCGCCGGTCCTGAGTAATTGGGAGCTACTTTAACTGCAGCATGTATGCGTGACGTAGTTGCGCCACCAATTATTAGCGGTATGGTGAATCCTTCACGCTCCATTTCTTTAGCGAAATGAACCATTTCATCCAGAGATGGTGTGATCAATCCACTCAGACCGATGATGTCCGCATTGATCTCTTTAGCTTTTTTAATGATGTCCTGTGCGGGGACCATCACGCCCATATCTACAATTTCAAAGTTGTTGCAGGCCAGTACTACACCTACAATATTTTTACCGATGTCGTGCACGTCACCTTTAACCGTAGCCATCAAAATCCGTCCTGCAGATGAGTTCTGATCCTGATCAGGGTTGTCCAGCTTTTCCTGCTCGATAAATGGCAATAAATAGGCTACGGCTTTTTTCATTACCCGGGCCGATTTCACCACCTGAGGTAAAAACATTTTTCCTGCGCCAAACAAGTCACCTACAATGTTCATCCCGTCCATCAACGGGCCTTCAATCACTTGTATGGGTCTGGCATATTGCTGCCTTGCCTCTTCCACATCCGCATCCAGGTATTCAATAATTCCTTTTACCAGTGCATGCGATAAACGTGACTCAACCGACTCGTTTCTCCACTCTTCATTGCGTACAATTTCTTTACCCTTCGTTTTAATGGTATCTGCAAATTCAACAAGCCTTTCTGTAGCGTCGTCCCTGCGGTTCAGTAAAACATCCTCCACTAAAACAAGTAATTCAGGGGGTATTTCCTGATAAACTTCCAGCATCCCCGCATTCACAATCCCCATGTCTAAACCGGCCTGAATGGCATGGTATAAAAATGCAGAGTGCATGGCCTCGCGTACCGTATTATTTCCTCTAAAAGAGAATGAAATGTTTGATACTCCACCACTTACTTTAGCGTGGGGCAGGTTTTCTTTGATCCAGCGGGTTGCATTTATAAAGTCAACTGCATAGTTATTGTGTTCTTCCAGTCCTGTTGCAACAGTAAGAATATTTGGGTCAAAAATGATGTCCTGTGCAGGGAATCCAATTTCATTCACCAGTATATCATAGGACCTTTTGCAGATCTCTTTTCTTCTTTCAAAATTGTCAGCTTGTCCCTGCTCATCAAAAGCCATCACTACCACGGCAGCGCCATAGGTCATTATCTTGCGGGCGCTTTCCCTGAATTTATCTTCACCTTCCTTGAGCGATATTGAATTTACAATACCTTTACCCTGTAAGCATTTCAACCCTGCTTCAATAACTGTCCATTTGGATGAATCTACCATGATCGGTAGTTTAGAAATGTCCGGTTCTGAGGCAATCAGGTTTAAGAACTTGGTCATAGCGGCTTCAGAGTCTATCATTCCCTCATCCATGTTTACATCTATGACCTGTGCGCCGCCCTCAACCTGCTGACGGGCAACGGTTAGTGCGGCTTCAAAATCTCCGCTCAGTATTAGCTTAGAAAACTTTGGAGAGCCCGTTATATTGGTTCTTTCTCCAATATTTACAAAAATGCTTTCTGGAGTGATGGAGACCGGTTCTAATCCACTTAACCTTAGATAGTCCGCTACGACTGGTATTTTTCGTGGCTCAATCCCTTTTGCTTTTTCAGCAATACATCCAATATGATCAGGGGTTGTACCGCAGCATCCACCAACAATGTTCACAAAACCATGCTGTATAAAGTCTTCCACCAAATGGGCTGTTTCATGCGGCATTTCATCGTAAGCACCAAATTCGTTTGGTAAGCCCGCATTCGGATAAGCAGAAACATAACAACCGGCCTTTGCAGAAAGCTCCTCTATGTGCGGCCGCATGTCTTTAGCACCCAAAGCACAGTTAAAACCTATACTCAGTGGCTTTGCATGGACTACGGAATTCAGAAATGCTTCAACCGTTTGTCCAGATAAAGTTCTACCCGAAGCATCTGTAATGGTGCCCGAGATCATGATCTCTATCTTTCTGCCTATTTCTTCTTCATATTTCTTGATGGCGTATATGGCAGCTTTCGCATTAAGTGTGTCAAAAATGGTTTCAATCAGCAGCACGTCTGCGCCACCGTCTACCAAACCTCTAATTTGCACAAAGTAAGCATCTACCAATTCATCAAAAGTAAGCGCCCTGTAGCCAGGATCGTTCACGTCAGGTGATATGGAAAGCGTTCTGTTGGTTGGGCCAACGGCGCCGGCAACAAAACAAGTCCTGCCCGGGTTGGCGGCCATAAATTCGTTTACTGCTTCTTTAGCTATTTTTGCGCCTTCAAAGCTCATCTCATAGTCTAGCTCTTCCATCTGGTAATCTGCCAGTGAAATACGCTGCGTACTAAAAGTATTGGTTTCTATAATGTCCGTTCCGGCCATCAAATATTCGGTATGAATGGCCTTAATGATATCCGGTCTGGTGATGTTGAGCAGATCATTATTCCCTTTTACATCACATGGGTGATCTTTAAAACGTTCTCCTCTAAAATCTTCTTCGGTTAATACATAACGCTGAATCATCGTACCCATTGCCCCGTCAATAATGAGGATACGTTTTTCTAATTCTTCTCTAATGTCCATTTAATCAGTATCATATGAGCATGTAATAAGCTGTGTTTGATAGTGGCGTAGCGCCAAAACAAGTGCCGAACATATTACACACAAAGCTTAAAAGAGGTTTGCCGATTTAACTTCCTGTTATTAGCTGCTTGCTACCAGTCAACTTATCTTTCAGGACTGTTAAACAGTTCCGGTAGAATGTAGCACCTTGTAAGCACAGGTTGCTAAGACTTCGCAGGGTCTAATCCCTCCGTCTTTCTTTATAAGCATTACAAAAATGCAACAAAGAAAAATCAATTCCAAAAAATCACGAATTAATACGTAGAAAGTTACTGCCGTTCGTCGAGATATTACAGGCGTTGGTCGTGTGTTACCTGAGGATGGTATAGTATCCCCAAATGCCCTGAAACGTTTGTGTCCTGATGGTGTCTTAATTACAAAAAACAAAAGAAAACATTTAAAACATAAAGATCATGACAACTCTAAAAGCAGTATTAGCAATCGCATTAACAGCAGTAGTATTAACTTCATCAGCTTACGCAACATTAGCAGCTGAGCCACAAACTAAAGTAACTACCACAACAGGTGTAAACAAAATATGGGTTAGCGGAAACGTTAAATTGGTATTAACGCAGGGCGATAAGGAAAGCATTAAAGGGACAGAAAATTTTGACGCCGCTAAAACTTCGGTACATTCAGACGGACAAACATTGTTCATCAACTCAACTGAATCAAGCCCTGTTACCATCAACATTACAATGAAAGATTTACAAAGAGTAGAAGCTTTCGGACAATCATCTATAGTAACTACTAACAACTTTGATGTAAGGTATCTGCAATTGTTTTTAAGCCAAAGTGCAACGGCAAAAATCTCAGCAGTAACTGGTAGCTTATACACCGTAATTAATGATGATGCGGTATTAAAAATGAGTGGAGCTGCTCACCAGCACACATCAGTTGCCGCCAATGCAAACAGTATGAAACTGGAGAACTTCTTTAGCGTAAACAAAAAACAATACGCATCTGAAAACATCATGGCTGCCGAAAAATCAGCAGCAACGTTATCAAAATAGAAACAGATCAGTGGGAGGGAGTAAGGCGTCAGATTAGGTTCTGCCGCCTTTTTTCTTTTGTGTAATCGCCGCATAACCAGTCTCCAATACTTTTTTGAGCAGGTCTAAAGTATAGTTATGCACGTCAATACACAAATAAGGGTAGTCCTTATAATGCGGGGTAATAAAACAACTTTCCGGATAGTGCTCTAAAAAGTAATCCCTGCTGTCAAAATCAGTACGCAGCGCAAACCATTCTCCATTCTCATGTAACCTGCATAGCAAGTTCTTTTTTATTTTAATTGAAGGGGTGTCGTAGTGCGATAAACTATCTGCAGCATCAGGGAACTGTAGGGCAATTTGTCTTATCGGTTCAAAATCCGCCGGATTAAAATTTATTTCCTTCATCTGCTGCTGATGTAAATTGATTCCTAATTTACAATTCCTTTTCTGTTTTTCATTTAAGCTACAAATCTCCTTGATTTGGTTACAGTACCATGAGTACTAACACCCAACTTTGTTAAAGTATTACATGTTAATTATTATGGAAAATCAAAAAACATCAGCAGAACAACCTATTGCACTGGTTACCGGTGCAAATCAAGGAGTAGGTAATGAAATTGCGAGAGCGCTTGCAGCTAATGGCTATATCGTATATTTAGGTTCACGTAAACTGGATGCCGGAGAGAAAGCCGCGTCAGAAATAGTGGGAACTGTAAAAGCAATCCAATTAGATGTTACCCAACAGGATACCATCGATGCGGCAGTAGCAAGAATTACAGATGAACATGGTCGCCTGGACCTCCTGGTAAACAATGCCGGTATCTCACACGCGGGCACATCACCAAAAAATCCTGAAGAATTGATGAGTTCCGGACGTGCGGTAAATGTATCTCTAACCGAGGTACGAACAGTATGGGAAACCAATGTATTCGGTGTGATCTCGGTTACACAGTCAGCCTTGCCATTGCTGCGTAAATCTAAAGCAGCGCGCATTGTTAATGTTTCGAGTGGGCTTGGCTCATTAACCTGGATAGCCGATCCAGCATGCTGGGCACGCGAGCACTTCGGTATCGTATACGCGGCCTCCAAAACGGCCCTTAATGCAGTTACACTGGCTTTTGCTATTGAACTTGAAAAAGAAGGCATAAAGGTAAATTCCACTAGTCCGGGTTATACCGCTACGGCATTGAACAATTTCCAGGGTACAGACAGCCTGGAAGTAGGGTCCCGGGAACCAGTTAGGGTAGCCCTTGAGACAGATGGACCAACAGCCAGCTTTACAGGTCCGGAAGGCCCTCTACCATGGTAAGCCACTAAAGTTATCGAGAAAACAATTTAATTGAACTTCAAATATGACCGGTAGCTGAAAAAGGCTCTGGTCATATTTTATTATAATTACATCATGAAAACGGACACGCCAAAGGTTGTTAAACTGGAATCCATTAAGGAAATACATAGTATGCTTAATATCCCAGGGCCATCTCATCCACTCATAACTTTATTGGATACAAGAGAGGAACGCATCAACCTAAGCTGTTTGCCGGTAAGTTATGTGACAGCGCTTTATAAAATTTCTTTTGTAGAAAAACTAGGTGGTAAATTCAAATATGGACAGGGCTATTATGATTTTGACGAGGGGAGTATGGTTTTTACCGCACCCAATCAAATTGTAGGGAGTACAACTATATACAAAGGAAATGAGGGCTATTCGCTGGTATTCCATGAAGATTTTCTCCAGGGATTCCCAATTGCGTCAAAAATAAAACAGTATGGGTTTTTCTCCTATGCCTCCAATGAGGCGTTACACCTTTCAGATCAGGAAAGAGCTACTGTCTCGTCAATTTTTAAGATTATCCAGGAAGAGCTTGACAGTCGTATTGATGATTTTAGTCAGGAGGTTGTTATTGCGCAAATTGAGTTACTATTAAGTTATGCTAAACGATTTTACAAAAGGCAATTTCTAACGCGGCAAGTGGCCAGCAACGATATGCTGGAGCAACTAGAAGCCCTGCTAAATGCTTATTACAAAGACGGTAAGCCTGTTCATCATGGCATACCCACGGTGCAATACCTGGCAGATCAGCTAAACTACACGGCTAATTATTTAAGTGATATGCTGCGGTCTCTCACCGGCCTGAATGCACAACAGCACATTCACCTGAAATTGATAGAGCGGGCTAAACAATTATTGTCAACTACTACCCTTAATGTCGGTGAGGTGGCATTTCAGCTGGGCTTTGAGCACCCACAGTCTTTTAGTCGCTTGTTCAAATCAAAAACCAAACTGTCGCCGGTACAATTCCGGGCATCTTTCAATTAACGTCTACAGCTAGTGCAGAGTTGATAGTTTCTTCCTGATTTTTTCTTTCAGTACGCCTGCAGCTTTGGTATAACCGCCTTCAGAACCATCAACAAAGTGAATGTGCTCATCTACTAAATCCCTCACATAGCATGACATTACCGATTCACCACTTACATATATCCCGTAGATAATTTCTTCGCTTGCCTCTAAAGTATCAAGTTCCTTTATCAGGCTTGTTCTTTGAGCCAGCGTTCCGGAAATAACAGTGTTAATACGCCCGTCGATTACAAGGGTGTCCGACATCTCCACCAACCTGTTTAAATAGTACTTCCCGCTTTCAGTCCTGAAGTAAATATATCCATACAAATTGATCAGCCACTTTTTAATATATTCTACAAATTTCAGCTTTCCCACCCTTGCTTTCATTTCCATGCTAAGGCGGTCGAACGTGGTATTGAACCTCAATTTTTTAACAGAGATTGGCTGTCTTTCGGCTGATGGGCCATAGATTTCATCGAGTAAAGAGAGCACCTTGCTAAAAGTTGTGCGTTGATTTTCTGAAACAGTGGCAAGTACAAGTAAGGTCACAATTTCCTGAGCGTTTTCCGGCGGACTAATTTTGTCCCACCGGCACTGCATTCCGGTAAGGTCTGGTTCTACTTCATGCTGCTGCTGCTGCTGGTACAAGTAGTCAGTTCCTTTAACCAGCTCTTCAGCAAAGGCGAGCCCGTTGCCAATCAAAATTGGAATAGAAAACAGCGGTGTGATTAGTGCTTTGCTAATTGCCAAAGCATATCCCTCCTGATAAATTTTATCAACTGTAACATGGCCTACTCTAAGATCAAGGTTAAAGTTGGTTTGTGTGTTCTGCTTGTAGGTTCCCAATGCTTCCAAAACATCATTTAGTAAGGAATCTGGTAAAATAAAAGTTGCTCCGTCACCCCCAAAAAAGAATGGAATAGTAATGTTATTTTTATAAGCCAGATTTAGAACAATGGTTATGCTTCCTGTAGCAATCATGTTAACAGTTTGATGCATTCCGTTAGAGACAGCTAGTGTAGAGCCTTTAATGTCAGTTATTATCACATGCCAGTGTTGAGGAACAGCAGCAAACAAATCGCGGTCGAGCAATAGTTCTGCAATAGGTTTGTTATTGCTTGATAACCCGTTATAAAAGTGATCGTTTATTTTATCCACCTGGTAGTTGCCAATAAGTACTGAATATACGGATTATGTTTTTTATTCAGTTTTAGATTTGTTTTGTGTTTGCTCGCAGTTCCTTCGGGGTTTGTCCGGGGTTTGGTCGGGTAAAGGTACCCTGAACACGAGCGAAACGCGAGCAAACCACCATTAAACCCTCAATGACCCCAAGACTTGATGTAAAGTTGCCCTATGCAGTTATCGCAATTCGTCGATACATTCACGCTTTTTACCGATTCATTGTGTAACTCCATACGAGCCAACAGTAACTTAGCAGATATTATTCAAATAACTTATTATGGAAACTCCGATCAAAAACCTCCACAATCAATTTACAAGAAATATTCAACATCTAGCGGCTCTTGTTTTGTTGCTTTTAGCTTTAGCAAGTTGTAAGAAAAGCAGTGTTACCCAAAACCCAACTACTACAACGACCGAGACTACCGGCACGGTGACTGGAGGAACTTCTACAATTTTAAGTACAATTACAGCCTCTGGCACTGCAGAAGGTTCGCTGGAAGTCGGTGCAAATGCTGATGACCTGATTGCCAATTCAACATTTTCCAGCATAGTATCAGTTAATTTTGGCACTACAACCACTATAACCAATCCATTGGCCTCTACGGGAGTAACCATTACGCAATCGGGAGGAGATGTGACGATTACCTCTACGGCGACTGGAGTAGATTTCCAACTTTCGGGAACCACCACGAATGGCTCGGTGAAAATCTATAGCGAGAAGAAGTTCAAAACTACGCTAAACAATGTATCAATTACCAATAACGATGGCCCGGCATTGAACATACAATCAAGCAAAAGGAACTTTATAGAACTGACTGCCGGAAGTACAAATAATTTAACTGATGGCACTACATATGCAGCATCAGCCGAAGATCAGAAAGGAACAATTTTTAGCGAAGGGCAGATCATTTTTACAGGCACCGGAGCTTTGAATGTGAAGGGTAATTTTAAACACGCTATTGCGAGTGATGATTACATCAGGGTAGTAAGTGGTACCATCACTATTACAGGCGCGGTAACCGATGGTTTTCACAGCAATGATGCATTTATTGCTGACGGGGGAACAATTAAGGTTACTGCAACTAGTGACGGTATCGAAGCTGAGGAAGGGCATGTAATTATTAATGATGGTAATCTTAATTTTACTACAGGTGATGATGGTATCGCAGCTTCTTATGAGGGTGCAGATGCCACTATTATTCCTTATGTAAATATTAATGGTGGCACCATAGTTATTAAATCTACCACAGGTGAAGGGATAGAAAGCAAGGGCGTTCTAACCATAAACAAGGGAAATGTTTCGACAACAACTTATGACGATGGTATAAATGCCGGCAAAGCCATCTATATAAATGGTGGAAGCATCTATTGCTATGCCACTAATAATGATGCTATCGACTCAAATGGAACATTAACTGTAACTGGAGGTATAATAGTTGCCATTGGCGCTAACCAGCCAGAAGCTAGCTTCGATTGTGACGCACGCGCATTTAAAATCACTGGTGGAACTTTGGTTGGAATTGCTGGCGCAACAAGCGGACCAAGCGCTACTTCGTCTGTCCGTTCAGTAGTTATGGGTAGCGGGGCTCCGAATTCGATTATTCATTTGGAGGCGGCGGACGGTACCGAAGCCCTGACTTTCCTGGTGCCGAAATCATATACTACACTCGTTTTTGCAAGTGCAAAGTTGAAAGCAGGAACAACTTACAATGTCTACACTGGCGGAAGCGTAACAAATGGTACAACTTTCAATGGTTTATATAGCGACGGCGTTTATAATAAAGGTACCAAAGCAACAACAACGTTCAGTACGACAAATGTGGTTACGCAAACTGGTGGTAGCATTAGCAGAGGATAACAAAGACAAGGGAAAGCTAAAGGGTATCATCAGTATAAAGTAAGACTAACTACTGGGTACGGTTCAGGTCCTCATCGGGTTTGACACAGGTTATGCTCAGGTTACCATCGCCCAAACCTGAACCTAACCTGAAGAGGACCTGCAGAAGACCTGAGCCTAACCTGAGCCAAAGCCTGACTTTACATAAGCTTTAGCTCTAGATGGGCAGCGATTTTCTAACTCTATCTCAATAACTAAACGACAGTGCTAAGAGGAATGTTCTTTTTTCTTTGTGTCCTGAATTGTAGAACGGAACCTATTATGAACAGAACGAAAAGCACAAGAAGGGTTTGACCAATAATTGGGTCTGTAGGAGCGCTTGCTAGAGGGTGCCCTATTGGGACCCGAGTAAAGGTTTCATTTACAGTTGGAACCAAGGATAAGAAAAAGCTAAATGAAAGAAGAAAGTTTTCAAAAAAACGGGATCTGTTATTGCCTTTACGTTTACTAAAAAGATAATAGGCTGCCAACATCAAAACCACAATGAAAAGTGCAAAGATGTGCCCTGGGTTGAACCCACCATGCTTAGATAAACCTAGTGCAGTAAGCGAAGTGATGAGTGTTAAATAAAAATATATTTTACCACTGAACTGATTGAGGTCAATTTTGCCCTGTTTAATGAAACCTGCTATTGCGGCAACAAGCGCAATAACACCTATTGCCGTATGAAAAATTCCTAAAATTGATAGTGCCATGTTTTAAATTTTTAGTTTAATTGATAGCACAAAACTACTGTCGTTATCGCGACATAGCATGGTAGGTTAGCCCAGTTATTTGGCAATTTGGCTCATCAGGAAATTTTAGTGAATTTTATTTCTGACTATTTTTTTCTAACCGGTAGTTTGTTGGTGAACTACCGTATTTATCATGAAAGCTTTTGGTAAAATTAGCCAGGTCGTTGAAACCACAGTTATAAGCTATGTCTGTAATTCGTTCTTCAGAGACACAAAGTAATTCTGCAGCTTTTGCCAATCGTTTGGTTTTGATGTAGTTCGCAGGAGAATCATCATAAAGTTTTTTAAATTCCCTTTTAAAAGAAGAAATGCTCAAATTGGTCTTCTCCGCCAGGTCTTCGACGCCCAATGGGGAAAGTAAGTTTGCTTCTATAACTTGTTTGAATGTATATATAGCAGGAGAAAACAGTTGTGATAATATCACTTGAATGGTTTCTGCTTCCTGGGTTTGCGACAACAATAGGATAATTTCCTTCAACTTCAAGACTAAAATTTCTTCATTAACTAATGATGGGTTTTCAAAGTAAAACAGAAGACCTTCAATGTACTTTTGAATAAGGAAATCATTATTAATTTTCCTGCTGTTCTGATTAGTGATTTTGTTGCTTTGTTGAAATATCAAAGGAAGTTCCCTATCATAAATTTTCTTCAAAATTTCTGGATGGAAAGTAACAATCACAATTTCGCCGTCACTTTTATTGGAATCATTTATCTGCCTGCCTGGATGGGTACAGTTTAGCAATAGGGCATGGTTTGAAGGTAGATTGAGGTGACTGTCCTCAAATTGAAATTGCGTCTCACCTTTTAGCATATATAAAAAGCAAGCTTGGTTAGCTACAGGAAAAGAAAATTCAAAAGGTGGTTTGAGGTCCACTTTCTGAATGAACGTCTTGCCGAATAAGTCAATTTTTCTGTAGTCTGTAACCATTTAAAGTTTTCCATGCAAATTAGTTTAAAAAGTACAGTATTACTTATCGAAGTATCCATCATCATATGAATTTTATATATCTTCATGCATTTAATACTCTACATGATGAAAACTTTAAATTATATGCTCTTCTCAATTGTACTAATTGCTGCCGTTTTAAATGGTTGTGGGAAACAAGGTTTAGAAGGGA
Source organism: Bacteroidota bacterium (assembly GCA_040385565.1). Taxonomy (GTDB): domain Bacteria; phylum Bacteroidota; class Bacteroidia; order Sphingobacteriales; family Sphingobacteriaceae; genus Pedobacter. The sequence goes on from JAZKHD010000011.1 coordinate 70,482, forward strand.
AAAAATCTTTAATTGATCTTGTAACTGAAACAGCGGGACCAAATTGTTCTAACGGTGGTTATAAAGTGCTTTCTGGGATTGACCAGAATAACAATGACATTCTTGATGCTGATGAAGTCCAATCTACCAAATACATCTGCAACGGTGTTAACGGTCGCAATTCCCTTACTTCGCTAGTTGCCGAAGCTCCCGGAGTAAATTGCGCTACCGGAGGTTATAAACTAAGTACTGGAGCCGATATAAACGGTAACAACATACTTGATGCGAATGAGGTAGCAAGTTCTCAATACATTTGTAATGGGTTAACGGGTATAAATTCGCTAGCGTCAATGACCACGGAACCAGTGGGAAGTCGTTGTCCAAATGGTGGGTATAAAATTACCACTGGAGCGGATGTTAATAAGAATGGCGCCCTGGATCAGGAAGAGATTCAGAATACTGCTTATGTCTGCAATGGTGTCAATGGAAATCACTCACTTGCGGTGTTGGTTGCTGAGCCTGCCGGCGCGAACTGTGCAACGGGTGGATATAAGGTTAATACAGGAACTGATATTAACGGTAACAAAATACTCGAGACGAGCGAAATTCTTAGCTCTCAATATATTTGTAATGGTTTGACAGGGAATAATTCTTTGGTTTCCATGTTTGCAGAACCAATTGGCGTAAATTGCCCTAATGGTGGTTATAAAGTAAATTCGGGAATTGATGTAAATAAGAACGGTATTTTAGACGGTAATGAAATACAAAGCTCAAGCTATGTTTGTAACGGAGTTAATGGACTGAATTATCTAATTGCTGTAACACCGGAAGTTTCCGGCCCTAATTGTATTTATGGGGGTTATAGTTTCAAAACCGGTATCGATGTAAATAAGAATGGCATTCTGGATACCGAGGAAGTAACTAAAACTACATTCATATGTAACAGCTCAGCGATTAGTGAGATAAGAATTCCTCTGGATTTCTCAGCAAACACTACCAGTACACAAGGTGTTAGTGGGTTAGCTCTTTCGAATTTTAATAAAGCAAATTATACAGGTCTTGAATCAATAATTTTTTCTGCAAGACCGTATTCTGGCAGTACCAATAACAATTCGATCGTAACGCTAATTAATTCTACTGACAATTTAGTTATTACAGAAAGTAGACTTCAATCCAACAAACCCCTTGGAGATTCTTTTCAAAACTCTGCTAATTTGTATGATGCTTTGCCGAATAAATCTATTAACCTAATACTTGAAGTTAAAAGTGAAGTCCAAGGCTCGTTTTCTGGCGTCTATGGGACCAGCTATTTGATTTTGTCTACCAAAAAATGATGATTTGCTGCCAAGAGTAATAATTAAGGACTATAAGAGGTCTGCCAAGTTTTGGAGAATAAGACTAATTGGGGTTGGAAACTGGCATTATCTTTAAGACGTTTAAGATTATGTAAGTTCCTTATACTACTTTACCAAAAGGAAAGGTTCTTTTTCTGCGCCTAGCCATTTGTATTTAAATAATGTGGTTTGCTGTTCGCCATCTTTGGCTTTTGCATTATGGGAGATGTAGAAGGTACCGTCGCCCAGCGGACATAAACCAGTTGCTCCCCATTTGAAATTCCATCCACCTAATAAAGTGAGTGATTTGATTGCGACTTGCTGTTTGTTTGCTATCAGCACATCTTTTGTTGGCTTTTTCTTTCCATCGATCACAAAAAGATCATAGTTTGGATATTGGCTTTTTGATCCTTTGTAAACTGCCGCGAACAAATTTCCGGAATAGGCGTCGTATGCCAGGTTCTGTATTCCATACCTCGTATTGCCGGTCTTCACAAAGTATTTATCAAGAGGTTTTTCTGGTCCGGACTGGTGTAAGTTGGATTGCGATAAAGGCTTCTCATATTTCTGCCAGTCGCTTATATCGTATTTTAAAATCACCTGATTGTCGTTATCGCTTCTTTCATTATCACCGTAAATGCCATATGCCACATATAGGAAATTCTTTGAAGAGGCCTTTTCGCCTATTGCCGGTGCGAATGCAACCCCATCTATACCCGAACAGCCAAACCTATGGGGGATTACTTTATCGCCTGTTTTAATGACTGCCGCATAATCATCTGTAGCTTCTTTGATAAAGACCGTTCTTAATAAATCTTCTTTCTCTGCATTCATGTTGGGGTGTACTATTCTTGCCCCATCAAATATGGCTATGTAAAACCCATCTTTCTGATTTGTTGTAATGCCTAAATTTTTGGTAATCCCAATGCCAATGGCGTCGTGCTTGTACTCAAGCGATCCATAAATTTTACCGTCTTCCGTGATATCAAGGTCACCAAGATGTCCAATAAAACCTGTTACGCTGCCAATCATTTTTCCGTTAAGATCGGTTTTGACCAGCCTGTCTGTAAAGGAGAAATAAATAAAACCTTTTACTTTGTCCGCCACTACCCCCTGGACATGAAATGTGCCTTGCTTTCCGGAAAACACACTGTCAGGCAGTTGGTTGTTTTGCGCTCCAGACAACTGGGGTAGTGCAATAATACCAATCAACATTAAAATAAGTGTTTTCATTCGTTATTATTCTATATGCGTTAGTCGGTACTTTTTACCTAACAAAGATAGGCAGTTTACAAGATGACTAAACTAAATCTAACTGAAGTTTATGTCAGCTAAGGGATAATACTGAAGAATGCAAATAAATTTTATTAGACCTATGCGGAAAATAATAGCTTTGTTCGGAGAACGATCGTTATGTTGTTAAAATTCAATCAAGCTATACTATGCTTCGCTGTTATCAGTGTATTACTTTCTTGCGGAGTAAAGAAAAAGGAAGCGAATACACAGGTTGCAACTACTGCAGGTGTTCAGCTGGTAAATCCAGCATTGCCCGGCGATAACCCTGACCCATCGATTATAAGGGTTGGTAAGACATATTATGCCACATCGACCACTAACGAATGGGCCCCCTATTTTACCATTTATAAATCGACAGATCTTAAAAACTGGACACTTATTAATCATGTATTCCCTGAAGGTTTTAAGGATATGAAAAACCAATGGGGCGAAAATAATTTCTGGGCATCTGAACTTGCCTATGATGCAAAGCAAAATAGGATTTATGCATACTACACTGCGCATAACCGTGAGGTTAAGGGAAACCCGGGTCTGCAATGCGGTATCGCCTGGATTGACGCAAATAAGATTGAAACAGGTAAATTTACTGATAACGGGCCGGTAATTATAGAAGATGATTGCGGTGCTATCGACGCATTCGAATTTCAAGATCAGGGTAAAATTTATGCGTTCTGGAAAAATGACGGTAATGGCTGCGGTAAGGAAAGCTGGATCTGGATACAGGAAATCAATGAAAGCCGCACTAAATTATTAGGTACAAAAAGGAAAGTTTATACCAATAGTCAACCTTGGGAAACTGCATTGGTTGAGGGTGCTTGTTTCTTCAGGATGGGAGAATACGTTTATAGTTTGTACGCTGTTGGTGGATGCTGTGATGCGCAATGTAACTACAAGACAGGCATAGCAAGGACCAGAAGCCTGGCTGAAGGGAAGTGGGAGAAGTATGATAAAAACCCTGTAATGGTGAGTAACGACCGCTGGAATTGTCCGGGGCATGGTACAGTAGTAGAATCTGCAGACCACAGGTTTTTTATGCTTTACCATGCGTTTAACAAAGATTATGATGTATTTGTAGGAAGAGAAGGTGTTATTGAAGAGTTGAAAGTTGGTGCAGATGGATGGCCGGTATTGCATAATGCTACAGTGCCCAACAGGCCAAAAGCGGAACTTGATTTCAGCGATAACTTTACAAAGGACAAGCAGCTAAACCTGGTCTGGCAGTGGCCTTCCAAAATGGCGAAGCCGATAATCAGTTTTAGAGAGGGACTTCATTTAACAGCATCCAACGAAAATCATGATCTGGGTACGTTTCTGGGCCAATACATTAAAACTGTAAATTTCAGTATTAGCACAAGTGTTGTTATCACGAAGACCCAGGCCGGCGTGTGCTTTGGTGGAGCGATATTTAAAAGTAAATGGCCTGGTGAGCTAGGAGGTATGGGCATTACAGCCTCTGAGCAGGGCTTTACAGTTTATAATAACCTTGAAGGCAAGTATGAGGTTTTGAAGCGTGCTGATGAAGTATTGACAGGATCTGTAGATGTTAAAATGGATGTATTGGAGAAAGGCAGACTTCTGAATTTTTCCTATAAAAAAGGAAACGCTGAATGGGTAAAACTCTATTCAGTACCATTTGATGCACCAAAATATGCGCCCTGGGGAATGGGATACCGTGCAGGGGTTGTAGCCAAAGGCCAGCCAGGACAAGAAGGAATATTTAAATCGTTTGTGTTAAAGAATAACTAATGATGAGTAATTGCAGTTGTTGCTATGCTGCGGTGTCTGCAATTACCTTAAACATAAAATTTGCCCCGTCAATTGCATCCTTATGATTCTCTTCAGGTAAGGAATTCAAGACCTGTATAAACTGTTTCCACTTAAGCATCAGTTGATCATGGTAGCAGTTATAGTAGTGAAAACTAAAATGGTCATTAAAGTTTTCATTCTTAGCCAGCTGTTTTACAATCACACTGCCACCCATAGTTGCGCCCTCCAGCACGTACATGGCGCCTAGTGCAAAAGCTTCATTTGGAATGTTTGAAATAGGTTTTGATAATTTATCTTCGAAATCAGCCTGCTGGATGTCCGCTTCTTTTAAATCTAATTGAAGGGCAGGGAGTTTAGCCCTGGTTTCAAGTTCTAATGCCTGCTTTGTTGGAATGCTGAGTTTATCATAGATCGCATTTTCATATTGCTGGTGTGCAGCAAAATTTGTAATAAGGATGGTTTTGTATTGTGCGACCGTTAAAGTTCGCTGCATGATCTCGTTAACAAACATCAATTGTTCCAGACTGGTGTGTGAACCGGCTGTTTCTGATTTTAGTTTTTCCTGAAGCATCATTTTAGTTTACACCGCGATTCTGTCCAAACCAGAATTCATGCATTGTACGCAAGCAACTTAATAGGTTTGTATAGCCATCTGGCTTGGTAACAAATGCATTTGCGCCGAATTCATAAGAAGCTTTAATATCCTTCGGATTATCTGAAGTAGAAAAGAGGATAACCGGAATGTATTTTAAATGAGGCATTTCTTTAATCATTTTGAGTACATCTATTCCTGAAAGACCAGGCAAATTAAGGTCCAGCAAAATAAGTTTAGGTTTGTCCTTTTGATCTGCAAATGATTTTAACTTGCTAACGGCGTCCCTTCCATCTTCCACAATACCCACAACAATATCTTCCCTAACTTCACTAATAGCAGTTTGAAGGATGAATGCATAGTCGGGGTCATCTTCCACGTAAAATATATCTGGGGTAGCCATGGCTAAAATTTCTTAAATGATAAATAAAATGTTGATCCTTTGCCAACTTCGCTTTCAAACCAGATTCGTCCATTGTGCCGCTCTATAATCCTTTTTACAATGGCAAGGCCAACACCAGTTCCTTCAAAATCTTTGACGTTCTCCATTCTGCGAAATAATTCAAAAACCTTGTCATGATTGTCAACGTCAATTCCTATGCCATTGTCGGATATTGCATATGTAATTTCCCCGTTATCTACGGTTCCAGATATGTTAACGACCGGAGCAGGCGATTTCGCTGAATATTTGACTGCATTTGAAATTAGATTAGAAAAAACCTGACTTATTAAAGTAAGATCGCCATCAATTTGAGGACATTCTCCAATATTTACCTGTGTATTGTTTGCCTTAAAAGCGGTAAGTGTGTCCTCAACAATATCTTTAATCAGCGCTTCTGCATCAATTTTTGTAAGTTCAATCTCAGCCCTTCCAACCCTGGCCAGTTTCAAAATCTCATCGATAAGGAAACGCATTTTATCAGCGCCGCTCAACACCCGGTCAAGTAATTGCTTTGCCGGATCCTGGTTGTCCTTATTTTTGGCAAGATACAGTTCTGTATAACTTTTAATAGAAGTTAGAGGCGTGCGAAGGTCATGCGATATGGTATAACTAAACGTATCCAATTCCTCATAGGCAAGTTTTAGTCGCTCATTAAGTAAACGAATTTCATTTGCGCGCTTATTTATTACGTTGTTAATTTTTTCCCTTAGTTTAATTGCACCACTAATCTCACCATTAGTCCACTTATCTGAAGTGCTGCGGACAATTTCTGCAAAACTTTCAAAAGAGTGTCGGGGCGATAGCTGCATGATTCCTTCCTGGGATAACTCTGCAGGTTTTTCAGGATTTCCAGCCCAATGAATTGTTTCCAATTTCTCTTTTTTGAACCAAACAATTACCTCACCCATATCTTTTGATAGCATACAAGCTAATATTCCACTGCCTGGCGCGACAAATTCTGCTGCGGGTTTGTAGGTAGCAGAAAGCTGATGAGTATAATAAATGGAATCATTCATTACCAATTTCAGCCAGTTGAATAAACCATCTAACTGCTGGTCTGTCGGGGTTTGGCCTAAGGTTGTAATATGTTTTTCGAATAATACCGCTGCGCCGGTTGCATTGTTTACATGAAGCAGGTTAACCTCATGCGCAGTAAGCGCACTTACAATTATCGGGTCTTTTTCAAGCTGCTGAGAAATGTCATTTATAGCCGACTGATGACTGTGTTCAGTTTCAGTATCTGACTCAGTTTGCCGGTATTCCAATGCGGATGATAAAATATTTCCAATTAATTTACAACCTTCCCTGGCTTTATAGTCAATGAATTTTGGGCTATAGTTATGGCATGCAATTAGGCCCCATAGCTGATCTTTCGCTAAAAGAGAGATGCTGAAACTGGATGAAACACCCATGTTTTTCAAATACTGAATATGAATAGGTGATACCGCCCTTAATGTTGAATGGGTTAGGTTTAAAGGTTCTGCCTGTTCAAATGTTTTGATTGCTGAACTTTCGGTATTCACATCAGCAATGATTCGCGTCATGTTCAGTTTATAGAGGTCCCTCGCTTGTTTTGGGATATCAGAAGCCGGGTAATGCAGACCGAAAAACGGTTCAAGTTCCTCATTTTTTACTTCTGCCACTACTTCGCCATGACCATCTTCATGGAATTTATAGACCATGATCCTATCATACTCGATCAACAATTTTACTTCATCTGCAGCTTTTTGCAGTAATCCTTCCATTGTGCGGTTGGAAAGAATTTCTGAAACGGATTTGCCTAATAGGTGCTGAATATCATATTGTAGCGTGGCCTCCTCAAATTCGAGTACTAAATTAGTACCTGACTCATGAATGATGAGGTAATATTGTTCACCACGAATATTAAGTTTATAAGGGTTGATTAGATCAAAGCCTTGTGTTTTCCCTAATGCAAGAATATTTGCGAGTTCTGAACCTCCCTGGCTGTCAGCCATGGCGTTTATAAAAGTGCCAATGGGTTTTTCGAGCAAGCCCTCAGCAGTTGCATCCAGATGCTGACTGATGTTTTCGCTTGCGTATGTAATGTCGTAACTGCTGCTGTTAACGGCGATCAGGAATCCGTGAGACTGGATCCGTCCAGGGATATGAATTGGTTCGCGGTCGCAATTAGTAAGATCAATGTTATCCATTAAGAGGGATTAGGTATGTTGTACAAAAGTACCATTTAATTAAAAACATGCAATTTTGCAGCGAGAAAATCAAACTAAAAAGCCGGTATCGCTACCGGCTTTTGCTATTTCCACCCCCCTCCGAGGCTGCGGTAGACGTTTGTTACTCCCGTCAGTTGTTTCATTTTTGTCTCGATTAAATCCAGCTTTGCATCCAAAGCATCCCGCTGTGTCATCAATACTTCCAAATAATCGGCTCTGGCTGATTTGAACAGGTCGTTCGAAATGTCAATTGACTTGTTCAACGCATCAACTTCAGCAGATTTAAGCTCATAACTTTTGCTAAGGTTCTCTAGTCCTGAAAGTTGATTTGAAACTTCCATATAAGCATTCAGAACGATTTTTTCATAGTTGTACAATGCTTGCAGTTGACGGGCGCTGGCAGTATTGAATTCTGCCCTGATGGCATTTCGGTTGATTAGCGGTCCGGCAAGGTCTCCTGCAAGTGAATATACTATTGACTCAGGAAATTTAATCAGGTAAGATGGCTTAAATGCCTGGAACCCGAAGGCTGCGGAAATTCCCAGCGATGGGAAGAACTCTGCCCTGGCGACTTTCACATCCAGCTTCGCCGCCTGCAGCTCCAGTTCCGCTTTTTTAATGTCTGGCCTATTGGTAAGCAGTTGCGAAGGAATGCCTGAATTTACTGCCAGAGCCGGTGTAGTTAAGAAGCTACCTTTATCACGCTGGATTGCCTGAGGATACCGGCCAAGCAGAAAATTAATGTTGTTCTCCGTCTCTTTGATCTCTTGTTTGAGCTCAAATTCCAATCCCTGCGACTTAAGTACTTCGGCCTTGAATTTCTGCACAGCAAGTTCAGTTACCCTGCTAGCTTCTTTCTGGATCTTAACAATTTCCAGTGCATTTTTCTGCAAGCGGATATTTTGGTTAACCATATCAAGCTGGTTGTCCAAGGCGAGCAGCTCGTAATAGGAGTTTGCGACCTCAGCAATAAGATTGCTGTATACAAAATTTTTGCCATCTACAGATGCCAGGTAACGGCTGATGGCTGCTTTTTTAGCATTGTGCAGTTTTTTCCAAATATCGGCTTCCCAGTTTGCAGACAGGATTACAGCATAGTCCATTAGGGGATCCGGAACTTCTTTCCCTGGCGTTATTTCGGTTGAGGCATCGCCTGCACCCTGACTGGTATACCTGCCAGGTTTATCGACACCTACCCCCAATCTTGCATTTACAACAGGCAGTAATTTCCCCTTTCTGAACCTGATGTCGTTTTTTGAAATTTCAATCTCCTGAAGAGTGATCAGGAGTTCCTGATTGTTTTTCAGTGCGGTATCAATTAAGCTTACCAGGTATGGGTCTTTAAAGTAAGTTTTCCACTGAATTGCGGCGGCATTAGTAGTATCTGTTGAATTGGTGTAGCTGCCAGGAATTGGTTTCCTGACAGTAATTTCCTGAATAGCGGGAACCTTGCAACCGGCTGCTGCCAGGCTGAAGCCCAGCAGCACCAGGTATCTGTTGCTCTTAAATTTATACATTGTGGTCTATTTCTTCTGTTAGCGGATTTTCTTCTTCGTTTTTGACCAGTGTATGCCTTTCGGAAATCTTGCCAAAAACGTAATATAGGCCTGGGATAATGATCACCCCGAACAGGGTGCCCAGTAGCATTCCACCGGCCGCGGCTGAACCTATCGTGCGGTTACCTGTTGCACCCGGCCCAGTTGCAAAAACCAGAGGTATTAGCCCGGCGATGAACGCAAATGAGGTCATCAAAATTGGCCGGAACCTTACTGCAGAACCTTCAATGGCTGCCTGAAGTACGGTGCTTCCGGAACGATGCTTTTGCACGGCAAATTCAATGATTAACACCGCGTTTTTGCCAAGCAAACCTATGAGCATAACCATTGCAACCTGCGCGTAAATGTTGTTTTCCAATCCGCATACTTTAAGAAGCAGGAATGCGCCAAAAATACCTGCCGGAAGTGAAAGGATAACCGGGAACGGAAGAATAAAACTTTCGTACTGCGCTGCCAGGATCATGTATACAAAGACGAGACAAATGAGAAAAATATATATCGCCTCGTTTCCGCGTGCCACCTCATCAGCCGAAATGCCCGCCCAATCAATTCCAAATCCTCTTGGTAAGGTATTTTTTGCGACTTCTGCAACTGCGTTGATTGCTGATCCGCTGCTATAGCCGGGCGCGGCAGAACCGCTGATCTCTGATGCATTGTACATGTTGTGCCTGGTGATTTCTGAAAGGCCGTAAACCTTTTGGATTTTCATGAATGCAGAAAATGGCACCATTTCATCCTTATCATTTTTTACATAAAGTTTAAGGATGTCTTCTGGAAGGGCACGGTATTGCGGCAAGGCCTGAACCATTACTTTGTATTGCCTGTCATACTTTATGAAGCTTGTTTCATAGTTACTTCCCACCAGGGTAGATAAGGTATTCATGGCATTCTCAATGGTAACTCCCTTTTGCTGCGCAATGTCGTTGTCTATTTTCAGCATGTATTGCGGGAAACTGGCGCTGTAGAAAGTGAAAACCGAAGAAAGTTCGGGACGTTTATTGAGTTCCCTGACAAAATCACGACTTACAGTTTCCATCTTTTTGTAATCACCGGAACCGCCTTTATCCAGCAGCCTTAATTCGAAACCGCCTGCTGCACCGTAACCGGGAACGGCAGGGGGCTGGAAGAACTCAATAGTTGCTCCAGTGATCATTTTTGACTTTTCCTCAAGTTCGTTGATTACTTCCTGAACGGAGTGTTTGCGCTCTTCCCAGCTTTTTAAGTTAATCAGACAAGTTCCTGAATTGGCACCTGTACCTTCAGTAAGAATCTCGTAACCAGCCATAGATGAAACGGAGCGAACACCTTCAATCCCTTCGGCGATTTTCTGAAGTTTTTCCGCTACCTGATTGGTTCTTTCCAGTGTTGAACCCGGTGGTGTCTGAATAACTGCATAGAACATACCCTGGTCTTCATTAGGTATAAACCCTGATGGCAGACTGCTGTTGAGCAGCCCGATACCCGCACAAAAGCCGATTAGCATCAAAAAGGTAACTACTCTGCGGTTTACGATAATTTTCAGTAGTTTCTGATACCTTCCAGATACGTTCTCGAACCCATTGTTAAACCCATCCAGAATTCGGTTAAGCGCAGTTTTCTTTTTGATCTTTCCATGGTTATTCTTGAGCATAATTGCGCAAAGCGCTGGGGTGAGTGTTAGTGCTACAACACCGGAAAGAACAATGGCAGTAGCCATAGTAATGGAAAACTGCCGATAAAAAATGCCCACCGGACCAGACATAAAAGCAACAGGAATGAACACAGCAGCCATTACGAAGGTTATGGCAATGATGGCTCCGCTGATCTCATGCATAGCTTCTTCCGTTGCTTTGACAGGAGATAAGTTCTTCTCTTCCATCTTAGCGTGAACGGCTTCGATCACTACGATGGCATTATCCACTACAATACCGATGGCAAGCACCAGTGCGAAAAGGGAGATCAAATTTAGTGTGATACCGAAATATTGCATGACGAAGAACGTACCTACCAGTGAAACCGGCACTGCAATGGCCGGAATGAGGGTAGACCGCCAGTCGCCTAAAAACAGGAACACCACAAGGCCCACCAGGATAAAGGCCTCAACAAGGGTATGAATTACCTTTTCTATGGATGCGTCAAGAAACTTCGATACATCATAACTGATCTCATAATCTACGCCTTTTGGGAATGAGGAGGACTTAATCTCAGCAAGTTTTGCTTTAACATCTTTGATGACCTGGCTTGCATTGCTTCCGTAAGACTGCTTTAAAACAATCGCTGCGGAAGGCCTGCCATTTAGGTTGGAGTAAATGTCGTAAAATGAGCTGCCGAGTTCGATATCTGCGACATCTTTTAGCCGGAGTATTTCTCCTTTTGAACTCGATTTTAAAATAATGTTCTCGTAACCTTCTTTACTGCTAAATCTGCCAGGGTATTTCAATACATATTCAAATGCCTGGGAGCGCTTGCCAGAACTTTCACCTGTTTTACCCGGTGATGCCTCAAGACTTTGTTCATCAAGCGACTTCATAATTTCTTCTGCAGAAATCTTATAAGCCAGCATTCGATCTGGCTTAAGCCAGATCCTCATGGCATATTCGCGGTTACCAAGGATATCTGCCGCCCCTACACCATCAACCCGCTTCAGTTCAGACAGCACATTAATATCTGCAAAATTATAAAGGAATTTTTCATCCATGTGCGGATCCTTGCTGAATAAATTGATATAAAGCAGCATACTGGATTCCTCGCGGGTAATTTTTACGCCCTCTCGAACTACGAGGGGCGGAAGTTTATTTACTACTGAGGCAACGCGGTTTTGAATGTTTACCGATGCCTGATTTGGGTCTGTTCCCAGGTTAAATATAACCTGAATAGTGGCTTCGCCATCGTTACCGGCATCAGACGCCATGTACTTCATCCCTGGTACGCCGTTTATTGCCCGTTCTAATGGAATAATTACCGATTTTATCATCAATTCGCCATTCGCACCTGGATATTCTGCAGTGATGTTCACTTTAGGTGGAGATATGGACGGGAATTGTGTTACCGGCATCTTAGTTATAGCCAATGCACCCAGAAAAGTAATGATCAGGGAAATGACTATAGACAGGACCGGCCTGTGTATAAACTTATTAAACATGAGATTATTTTTTAGAGTGGAACACTATTCGGCTTTGAGGCGCAAATTGGAAATAACCTTTTTGGGTGCCAGGTAGTCAAATTCGATCTTATCGTCCTCCTTTACTTTTTGCACGCCCTCAAGCAGGATCTTGTCGTTTTCGGAAAGTCCGGTGCCTACAACATACAGGTCTGGCATTTCACTACTGATCGTGATGTTACGTGACTTTACTTTTCCCGCTTTATCCACGACAAATACATAAATCTTATCCTGGATTTCATAGGTGGCTTTCTGTGGAATGATCAGGGCATTTCTAAGTGGGACTGTCATTTGTACCTTGCCCGTTTCTCCGTTTTTTAAAAGTTTTTCGGGGTTCGGGAACCTTGCGCGGAATGCTATATTTCCTGTCTCGTTATCGAACTCACTTTCGATGGTTTCGACCTTGCCTTTGTATTTCAGAAGCTCACTGTTTGCGAGTAAAAGACTAACCTTATTATCGCCCCGCCCTTTTATATTTGTCTGGTAGTCGAGATATTCAGGCTCGGATACGTTAAAGTAGGCAAATACCTGGCTATTGTCTGATAAACTTGTCATTAATTCACCTTCGTCAACTAAGCTGCCCAGTTTTAGTGGTATGCGATCGATAGTGCCGGCAAACGGTGCACGGATCTCTGTAAATGAGAGGTGTAACCTGGCCAAAGAGACTTCTGCTTTGGCCTGTTCCAACTTCGCCCGGGCCATAGCCAGCTCATTTTTGGAAACTACATTTTTATCTGATAATGTTTTTGTGTTCTGTAGTTCGATTTCTACAGCTTTGGCTTCGGCCTGGGCTTTACTAAACTCTGCTTCGTAAATTTTCGGCATAATACGGAACAATACTTGTCCCGCTTTTACTGACTGTCCTTCATCTACATATATGTTTTGAAGGTATCCTTTCTCCTGCGCCCTGATTTCAATATTTCGAACAGATCGGATTTGCGAAACATATTCTTTATTAAATATCGTGTCGATTTTGAGCGGGCTGGTAACGGAATATTTTATAGACTCTTCCTTTTTTTCCTCTTTTTGCATGCAGCTTGTATAGCACAAAACAGTGCATAAGCCTATGAGCATTAAAATTTTTTTCATGTGTTGGTTTATTAAGCTTTAAATGATCAAGGAATAAGATTCCTTTTTAAACGAACTGATGCCGGTTATGATAATAGTGTGATTACACTTATCAACCGGACTAGCGTTTTATCATAGCCTTAAAACCCTTTGAAGGATGTACTTTGGGGAAATGGATTGTGAGAAATGCCCATAGGTCAGCAGCCGATCTTTAAGGCGGCTAAACGGTAAGGTTAATGTTGCAGAAGCGAAAAGTGTAAAGTAATATTTCGCTAGTAGAGTATATTTCCTTGCAACCGATTGATCTTCATCATCATCCTCATCTTCGAGACTGCTGAAATCGATTTTTTTACCGACCCCATTTTGTATATTAACAAAAGAAGTATTTTGGGTATGGTTAGAAGATTGGACCTTGTTTATAAATTCTGTCCGTTGCGCTCGTAAATTCACATCTGGCTGAAACCATGCAGTACAAATAGCAACTAAAAATAAAATTACAGCATTCATAATCCGGTTCAAAAATAGTATTACAGGTAGTACTTAGTGTAATATTAACACTTTTTAACAGTCAGGCTATTGTCAATAAACCCAGAAAACATGGAATTTACATTTTAGGCTATAGTTACTTATTCAAATATCTTTTCGCAAAATTTGAATGTAAGAGTGCTTAGTGTGTCGAATTCCACGAATATAATGGTCTAACCAAAGATTTTAGGAGTATTTGGGAATTTACAGTGGTTAAAGCAACTATCATAAGCCAGAAATGTTTATTTGGGCCTTTCAAGAATTTGCAAATTCAACTTAAGTTGTTTTTCGAGCAATTATTTATTGTTTTTAAACATTTTTAGACAATATAGTTTTGAGTTTCCCTCAAAAGACTAGTTTTTTTGTCAAAAATCCTATATTGGCATTACGAAACAAAACTCAACTAATTCCTGTAAACTATGAGAAAAATCTTTACTCTATTTTTTCTTCCGTTGCTGTTACTGGTTTGCACCAACTTGCATGCCCAGGTAAAAACAATAAGCGGAAAAGTTACCGCAACATCAGATGGAACTCCATTACCGGGAGTGACCATAAAACTTAAAGGCACAACAACCGGAGCCACAACAAATAGCCAGGGTACCTTTGCTATTCAGGTTACCGGTTCAGACGCCACACTCGTATTCTCTTTCATTGGGTATTTACCGAAGGAAGTTGCTGTTGGAACTCAGACCAGCATTAATGTTAATTTGGATGAAGACGCTCAGCAATTGAAAGAAGTAGAAGTAGTTAATACTGCCCTGGGTATTACCAGGCAGAAACGCTCACTTGGTTATGCAGCACAAGGGGTTACTTCCGAAGAGTTAAACTTTAACCGTCAGCCGAATTTAATTAATGCGCTGCAGGGTAAAGTTGCAGGCGCAACCATTTCAAGTATGGGCGGAGGCCCTGGGCAGGGTGCCAATCTTAAAATTAGGGGTGTTAATTCGATTGATCCTGGTACTGGGGGAGATCCTTTATATGTTATAGATGGTGTGCAGATTGATAATAATACATCAACACTAGGTGCTAATCCCGGCGGAACGGCGTATGGAGCCCGTGGTGTTTCAAACCGTGCTTCAGATATAAATCCGGACGATATTGAGACAATAAATATTTTAAAAGGAGGTGCAGCTACGGCGTTATACGGACTAAGGGGGGCAAATGGAGTGGTTGTGATTACTACCAAGCGCGGAAAGAAAAATGGCTTCGCTGTAAATTTCAACTCTACGTACGGACGGGATGAAGTATTGAAAAGTCCTGATGTGCAGAAAGAATATACGCAGGGAGTACTAGGTGTATACACAAATCCTCCAGGCGGGATTGGACCTGCATGGGGGCCAACAATTGCTGAGGCAAAAGTATTAGACCCTACGCATCCAGATAAGCTATTTGATAATTACGATCGCGCTTTTGGAACCGGTCAGCAAGTAAAAAACTCGGTTTCCGTATCGGGAGGAAGTGAAGCAGTTACCTTCTTCTCGTCAGTTTCGCAGTTTTACCAAAAAGGTATGATGCCGAACACGGATTACAGAAACTTTTCAGGACGTTTAAACACTGACGTAGTGATAAGCCCTAAGTTTAAGGCCGGAATAAATATGAACTTCAGCAATGCTGGCGGTTACAGTTATAGTGCCGACAGGTTTGGAGAAGGTCTTGCATACTGGTCTCCACGCTATGATATTGCCGATTACCTAAATGCTAATGGAACACAAAAATACTTTGGAACCAATAATCCAATATTCGGTACCGCGACCAACAGACTAAAAAGTGATGTTAACAGGTTTATCGGCGGGGCCAATATTGCCTATGATCCGACTACCTGGTTAAATTTATCCTATCGTTTTGGATTGGACTCTTACACGGATAACCGTTTCAGAACTGCACCAGGACCAACAGGTTTGCCAGGCGAGCAGGTTTATGATAACGAACAGGGTTTTGTTGGGGACTACAATTCTAAGCAAAGAACCTTGAACAGCACTTTTATTGCAACCCTTACGCATAAATTGTTTGAAAACGTTACCGGTACTTTAAGATTGGGTCAGGAGATTTACGATAGGAAGATCAAAGATATTGGCGTATTGGGAAGTCAGCTAACGATATATAATTTCTTTAGTCTTGGCAATGCTAAAGTGCTCAGCCCGTCACAATCTATTAGAGAGAAAAGATTGGTAGGTTATTTTGGCGAGGCAACTTTTGACTATAAGAACTACCTATTTTTAACGGTAACTGGCAGAAACGACATAACCTCTACGTTAGCAAAGGAGCAAAGGTCTTTCTTTTACCCGTCTGCGAGTATAAGCTATGTGTTCTCAGATCAGTTTAAGTTGCCTGAGGTATTTAACCAGGCGAGATTGCGACTGCAGTATGCCCAGATTGGAAAGGATGGTCCTGAGTATGGAACATCTTCTGGTTTCGGTAACTATTCAGGATTACCAACTGGGTTTACAGGATTAACCCTTGCGGGAAACCTTGGAAACCCTAACCTTAGGCCTGAGTTTACAGATACGTACGAAGCTGGTTTGGAAATGTCGTTCTTGAACAACCGGTTAGGGTTTGACCTTACTTACTATTATTCATTGAGTAAGGATCAAATTATACAAGCACAGGTATCTTCTGCAACAGGTTATGTAACTACTTCTGTAAATGCAGGGAACATACGTAACAAAGGTTTGGAATTAGTGTTAAATGGAAAACCAATTGTTTCAGAAGATTTTAAATGGAGTGCTAATCTTAATTTCTCTGCCAACAGAAACAAAATTTTAAGCTTGGCAAATCCGATTATCTACGGTGCTGCAAGAGGTTACGGAAATGCTGCTGTGACTATGAAGCTGGTAGAAGGTGAGTCTTATGGAAACATTTATGGTACGTACTTTAACAGATTCTATAACGGACAAACCGAGCCAGACTACCTTGATAGAGATTTGCCTTTACTGATAGGCGCGAATGGCTTTCCAAGTATTTCGGGAGGAAAACAAAAAATATTAGGTAATTCTCAGCCCGACTATATAGTGGGCATGGGTAATACTTTCACGTACAAAAATTTAAGTCTGAATTTATTATTTGATGCCAGATTAGGTTTTGAAAAATACAATTGGCTTGAAGACTTCTATTCTGCCTTCGGACTACCAGACTATACTACAGACAGGAGATCGTTCAGAACATTTGATGGTGTTTTGGCCGACGGTTCCCAGAATACAAAAGCAGTTTGGATGGGCCAGCGTTTTGGTCCGGACGGGGTTGACTATGGCGAAGGATACTACCGTCTTTTATACAGAAACGTCTCAGAACCTTTTGTTTCTGATGCGTCCTGGGTACGCTTGCGTTCGGCGAGTTTGACTTATTCACTACCAAAAAACTGGCTACCAAAGAATTCTATAAAAAATGCTTCACTATCTATAACAGGAAACAATTTATGGCTTTGGACGAAATATTACGGTGTTGATCCTGAGTCGAGTTCTTATGATGCTGGAAGTAATAACGATGGTTCTGCCGGTTTTACATATCCAACAGCCCGTACCGTTTTGTTTACTCTTAATGTAGGTTTCTAAAAGATTATATTATGCGAAAGATTATAAAATATACATTATTTACAGCTCTTGCTTCCACTATAGGTTTGCAGGGGTGTAAGGATAGCTACTTTGATAAGCTGGCGAAAAGCCCTAATCAAGTTAGCGTACCAACGCTGGCTTCTTTACTAGCCACTTCTACAGCTAAAGCAGGTGTTAACAATTACAATGTTGCAAGTGCCGTTGCCCCGTACGTTCAATATACCGCAAACCCTGCCGCCAGTGGGGCGGGAGATACCTACCAATTTATTGATTTTAGCGGAACCTGGGATGCGCTGTATTTTGCGATGGCAGATGCAAATGAAATGAAAAAGCTTGCCATAAGCCAGGGATCTAGCGAATACATTGGCGTTTCGGATGTGTTAATTGCATACAACCTGATCATGGTTAACGACCTTTTTGGGGATGCTCCATTTTCAGAAGCCTTTAATATTACCAATTTCACTCCTAAGTATGATGATCAAAAAGTAGTTTATAGCCAGAGCCTGTCATTAGTTAACGAAGCGATTACTGAGCTTACAAAAACTGATGCGACTATTAAGCTTGCTGCCGCCAGTGACTTAATTTTTGGTAGTACTGCTGCTACAGAAAGGGCAAAATGGTTAAAATTTGCCTACGCCCTTAAAGCTCGCTTGCTTATTAAGGTTAGTAAAACTACCTCTTTTAATGCTGCAGATGTTTTGACAGCTGTGACCAATTCATTTACAGCCAATGCTGATGACGCTACGATGGGGACATTTACGGCGAGGAATTTTTGGGCTACTGTAGCGCTGAATAATGCCAATCAATCTTTGGGAGGATGGTTATCAGAACAGTTTGTAGATCACCTTAACGGGACCACATATGGAGTTGTTGATCCTCGAATAGCTAAGATTACAGACAGGACAGTTAATAACGTTTACATTGGTACAGTAAATGGAGCTGGTAACAGACTGCCTGGTGCAAATACAACAAGAGATGAGAGTTATATTTCCAGAAATTCTCCATGGACCAGTGATACCGCTCCAATATTTTTGGCAACATATGCAGAACTAAAATTCATTGAGGCCGAAGCAGCTTTTGCGACTGATAAGACAAGATCGTATAATGCTTACCTTGCCGGTATTGGCGCCAACATGGATAAACTCCAGGTTGCAGCGTTAGATAAGGCTGCATATCTTGCTGACGTGAGGGTGGCTGTTGGTTCAGCTGCCTTGACAAAAGATTTGATCTTCAAAGAAAAGTATGTAGCAACTTATTTAAATCCTGAAGCCTGGAATGATGCACGTCGTTATGATTATAAGTACAAGGACTTTACTTTACCAGTAAATATAGATCCGACTGTTGGCGTATTTATCCGCAGGGTTGATTTCACGACAGGTGAACGGAGTAAAAATGGAGGAAACGTTCCTGCTGCAACTCCTAGAAGCACACGCCTTTGGTGGGACCAATAACTAATTAGTTTATAATTCGAAAGCCCTGGCATTAAAATGTCAGGGCTTTTTTTAAAGTATCTACAAATCATTGAATATGAGATCGACCTGGCTGGCATCCGTTCTAATGTTGTTGTTTAGCATTTGTAATGCCCAATCATTTAGTTTGAAATCGGTTTTAAGCTATCCATTTCCCTCCGAACTAACCAGCGCTAAATCAGGAAATAAAATTGCCTGGGCGGTAAATGAGCAGGGAAGGCGAAATATTTATGTAGCAGAAGGGCCTGCTTATACGCTACGTAAGCTGACTTCTTTCGAAAATGACGATGCTCAGGAGATCACTAGTTTATCTATTTCTGATGATGGCAAATGGGTGGTTTTCGTTAGAGGTGGCGATCATGGATCAAGAGATGGAACTATACCAGTAAATGCGGCATCCTTGCCATTATTGCCAAAAGTTCAGGTTTGTAGCTTGCCCTATGAGGGAGGCAAATTGTTAGAAATTGGTGAAGGCGATAACCCGGTTATAACTCCTGATAGTAAAAACATAACTTTTGTAAAAGGTGGTCAAATTATGATTGCGGCAATTGATGGCAGCGTTAATGCAAAGGGATTGTTCTACTCGAAAGGGACAAATGGCGGGATGAGATGGTCGCCAGATGGCAAAAAGCTGGCGTTCGTTTGCTCCAGAGTAGATCATTCTTTTATAGGTGTTTATAGCGGCGGTGGCCTTGCAGTCCAATGGATTTCGCCGGGATTGTCAAAAGATACTTCGCCGAGGTGGTCTCCTGATGGCAATGAACTTGTTTTCATAAGAACACCCGGAACGGGCGGAGAAGCAGACTCTATACTTGCAAGAAGGCACCAGCCCTGGGAGATTTGGAAGGCCGGGACAAAAGGTGATAGCGGGAAAATGATTTGGAAGGCACCGGAAACGCTTTCTGGCTCCTTTCCATCAATGGATGGCGGTGCAAATTTAATGTGGGCAGATGAAAAGATTATTTATTCATCGTATGAAGATGGCTGGCCTCATTTATATGCTATGAATACCGATGGAAGTGGAAGGGTATTGCTAACACCTGGAAACTTTGCGGTTGAGCATGTTCAACTTGATCATTCGCGTAAAGAACTCATTTTTAGTGCCAACACAGGGAGAGATGAAGAAGATCTAGAACGGCGGCATATTTATAAGGTGTCGATAGAGTCTGCTAATATGCGGGCCATTACCACTGGTAAGGGACTAGAAACTTATCCTGTTATTACCGGCGATAAGGCTGATATCCTATTTTTTAGTGCTACGGCGCAGCGACCGCTCTTACCTGCCAAGTATGATGTGCTATCTAAAAAAATCACTTTGATAGGCAGCGAGTTAATGCCTTCAGATTTTCCTGAAAAGCTACTTGTAATACCCACGCAGGTTAGCTTCAAAGCGGAAGATGGCGGGTTAGTTTACGGACAATTGTTTAGGCCGACGGGAAAGACATTACCTGGAAATAAAAAGCCCGCAATTGTTTATGTACACGGCGGCCCGCAAAGGCAGATGCTGTTAGGCTGGCACCACATGGACTATTATTCTATCGATTACGCATTGAATCAATATCTGGTAAGTCTTGGTTTTACCGTATTGTCAGTAAATTACAGATTAGGCACCGGATATGGATATGAGTTTCACAAACCTGCAAATGCGGGTGCTCAGGGCGCAATTGAATACCTTGACGTCAAAGCTGCCGGTGAATGGTTGGCAAAACAACCCAATGTGGATCCGCAGAAGATTGGGATATATGGAGGTTCTTATGGGGGATATCTTGTGGCATTGGCCCTAGGTAAGGATTCTAAGCTTTTCGCTGCAGGGGTAGATATTCATGGGGTAAATAACCGATTTACCAGTGCGGTTCAGGAAGTTAGGCTGGATGCCCCTGATGCGGCTTTGGCTGAGCAAAAAGCTAGGGCGTCTTCGCCTGTAAGTTATTTAAGTACCTGGACTTCACCGGTGCTGCTGATACACGCAGATGACGACCGGAACGTAAACTTTAGTCAAAGTATTGATTTGGCAAAAAGATTCGATGCTAAAAAATTTCCTTATGAGTTTTTAGTTATTCCGGACGACACGCATCACTGGATGCGTTTTGGAAATGCACTGAGGGTAAGTGAAGCCACTGCAGAATTTTTAAAAAGAAAGCTAATTAAGTAAGAATGAGGTATCCTTCTTCCGCACGTTGCGGTGCCCTGTTAACATAAAATTGACGATCAGCAGGTGCAGTGGTATCAAGACCGTCAACATACCTGTTAAACATGCAAAAAGATGCAGCGATCAAAACGGTATCATGAATTTCGATATCTGTAGCACCTTCCTGTTTTGCGTCTGCTATTAAATCCCGAGTCACCTTTTTTCCACCCTGTTGAACTGCGCCTGCTATAGCCAGCAGGCATTTCATTTTTTTAGAAAGGCCAGTTTGATGAAAGTCGGCTTTGATGGCGTCTATCTCATCAATATTGCAATTTAAATAATGCCCTGCTAATGCCCCGTGTACGTTCTGACAAAAAAAGCAGTCGTTAAGGTATGAAACATAGGTGCCAATCAATTCTCTTTCACCACGGGATAGTGTGTTATCATCATTTCTCAATAACATCTCTACAAGTGCATTTAGTTTTTCTGCTGCCTGTGGCCGGTACATCATGAGCCCCCTGATACCCGGAAGCTCATTACCAAGATCTATGTATGCCATTATGCCTGAGGTTTTGGAGGAAGATTATAGCCATTAACCATGTGTTTACCCATTTCCTTATAAAGTTCAGGATCAGTTGGTGTAAAACTGGCTAGACCATCAACATACCTGTTGAACATACAAAATGCCGCGGCGATGAGAACAGTATCATGAATTTCTTTATCTGTTGCGCCCTGTTGTTTTGCCGCATCAATATCTTCTGATTTAACCGCCTTACCCAGGATCTGCACCTTGCCGGCAATGTTAAGCAGCGTTTTCATTTTCTCGCTAACATCAGCTTCTGTCCCTTTAGAAAGCACATCGTCTACAACCGATTCGTCGGTTTCTCCATACAAACACCGCGCAGCGGCAGCATGGCTGTTTGTGCAAAAAAAGCAGTCATTGCGATTTGAAACATGAGCTGCTATAAGCTCTCTGTCTGCTTGTGAAAGTGGAGATTCTCCTCTCAATAATTCCTGAGCCAGGTCGTACAGGTACTTTCCTGTTTCTGGCCGGAACATTACAAGTGATCTTATTCCCGGAACACCTTCGGGTACGTTTATATGAGCCATGCGATTTAAGTATTACTAACTGCCTCAGTTTTATCTTTTACAGATAAAACTACGACAAATCCGATAAGAAAAACGATTGAAAAAATGAATATTGCGTTGCCATAACCTCCAAGAGAAGAAACCAATACCCCTATAAACAGTACGGCACTGCCAGTGAAAAGACGTCCTATATTAAAACAAAAGCCTGTTGCAGTAGCGCGGATCCCAGTGTGAAATAGTTGGGGGATATAAGCTGATAGCACTCCCTGGCTTCCTCCAAAGAAAAGTGCCAGTACGCCGATCTCAGCAAATATCATAGGTGAGAATGAAGTGTTGGTTTTGAAAAGGACGAACGACATAATAGAGCATACAGCAAAGCATAGCAGCATTGACTTCCTTAAACCCAGCAAGTTTACCAGCCAGCCGGAAAAAAAGCCGCCTGCCAGTCCGCCCATTCCCATGCACATCATACTCAATCCTCTTTCTTTTGGGGCATCTGTTGCTATTAAACTTTGTACCCAGGTTGGCAACCATGAAAATATTGCCCAAAGCCCAATAAGCATTGTGCCAAACATAAGTGATCCGATTAACAATTCTTTTCTGTTTTCTTCAGAATACCATAGCGATTGCTTAGTGGTAGCCTTTAGCTGTTTATGTTCAAGCCATTTTTCAGATTCTCTTAGCACCCATATGCCTGCTATTGCCAGTAAAACCGGAATGGCACCTACGAAAAAACCTTCGCGCCACGAAGAAACGATAAAATTGATTAGACCTGCTGAAAAGATTCCAACCGGAAAAGCGATGGATATGATTCCGGTAACAACGGCCTTCGACTTTGCAGGCCAGACCTCACTTAAAAGGGTGAAGGATACAACCAACACGCCCCCCACTCCAAATCCACTCATAAATCTGCACAATACAACGCCAATCCATTGTGGCATTAAACCTGTAAGAATCGTGAAAATACCATAGCATGCAATTGCATACAACAGTGCGCTTTTTCGTCCAATCCTGTCGCTGATTAGTCCCCATGTGAAGCCGCCAAAAGCCCAGCCAAATATAAACAGCGCATTAATAAAGCCGCTGATGCTATTTAGCTCTTCGGGTCCTAAATCGCCCTGCAAATCTTTAACTACTACAGGGAGATAAACAGACATTAAGGTTGATACAGTACCCCCCAACGCACTGCTGATAAAGCAAAGCGCAAAAAGAAGGGTAAGATAGGTGTTGCTAAGCTTTGCCGTTTGCATTACAATTATTTTAAAGGGTTATCAAATACAAGTGCTATATAATACATGGCCCCTACTGCAGGAGATCCGTAAGCCTGCGAAACATACCTGTTAAAGATATTGCTTCCACCAAGTTTGATGGTGGTATTAATTGAAGGCAGCTTTTTGTTGATTTGAGCATCTACCATGGAATAGGCTTTGATACGGCCCGGACGTACGCCATTAAATGTTCCATACCAGTCAAAAGCGCTTTGCCAATGCCATGCTACATTGAATCCAATATTGTTGAAGGCATTTGAATTCCCAAACGTAGCATTGGTGCTGTATTCCGGTGTATTGAATTGTGCAATGTTGTTAATGTTTGCACTGCCCAGATTAAAGTCTGACCAGGTCGCGTTTCCGCCAAGAACATAACCTTTGTCAAATAAGTACGTCAGACCGGCGCTAACACCCTGCGATGAAACTTTATCTGAAGCATTTGTATATAGCTGGAATGCGCTTACAGTACGGGCTGCAACTTCTCCTGCGGCTGCCGGGTTTACTGTCCCGTCTGGCAATAGAACTGTAGCATTAGGTCTTAATACCACTGTATTTAAAAGAAAGTCTGTATAGGTGCTATGGTAATAGTTAACGTCTACAAGCAGCTTTTGGCTAATTAAACTTTTGTATCCTATCTCGTAAGCTTTCTGTTGCTCAGGTTTGATGTAAGCAACGTTCGACTTAACCAACAATTGTTTGTTTTGGTTTATAGCGTTAGGAGGAGTTGCGCCGCCCCCTATAGCTGCACCAACCGCTGGTCCAAAAATATTTACCGAGGCGGCAGTGAATGAGTTTTCATACACGTTTAAACCGGCACTGTTGCTTGGAGCACCACCGAGGATAGTGATAGGGCCAACATTGAGGTGAATGAACTGATCAACAGGTGTAGGATTTCTAAAACCTGTTTGGTAGGAAGCTCTAAAATTATGAGTTTGCGCGATGGTATACACACCAGAGAATCGTGGGGTCACACTACCTTTGAAATTCTCATTCTTATCGTATCTGATCGAAGCACTTAGCTTTAGTTTATCATCCAGTAATTTTTTACCAGCCTGGAGAAAAGCTCCGTATTCCTGAATCTTAATTCGATTCGTTTTATCGTCAAATAAGCTTCCGTTGGTGAACATCTTGTAATTACGTAAACTACCTCCTGCAAGCAATTCCACTACTTTTACAGCATTTGAAAAATCATACTGTGCATCTGTATGGTAAAATTTGCTATTACTAAATACACCTGCTCCGCTTAGGCCGTAATTATGGATAGAAGCATCTTTAGATTTCTCGAATGCATCAGAACCCGGTAAATACCTGCCTTGATCAGCAAAACCACGGGCTGCTAAATGATTATTTCCTGCAATACCAGGTCTTGTTCCATTGAATGCTGCTGAATACCTTGCAAACCAAGTATCATCTGCAACACCAGGAGCTACTACGTTACCATTTAAATCACGAACCCAGTCACGATTGATAAATTGTGCCAGTGAACGTGTGTTGTAAGAATCGTGAGAATTTTCTTTTACCATGTAGCTGCGCACAAAGAAGTTGCTGCCCCTTAATTCAAGCCTATGGTTTTGTAACACGAAATTATTCAGGTCAAAGCGACTGCTGCCGGTATAGCTTGCGGTTCCAACTCCGTAATTGTATTGATAAATTGCTTCAATATTATTAGAAATTCTATAGTGCAAGGCACCATTCAATTTAAGGCTGTACACATTATAGTTCATCAGATTTTGCTCTTCGTATCCTGTGCGGGAAACTACTCCTATACCAGGCAAATTTCTGTTTACTTCATCTCCGTAGATATTCAACCCGTCCCTGGCAGGATTATTAGGGCCACGAAGCGCTGGGGCAGTTGCAGCACTTACGTCAGTATAGTCATTTGCATACCAATCTACACCCTGTAAGTAGGAAGCATTAATTTTTATGGCGAAGCGGTCATTGAAAGCCTTTGCATACCTCAATGCAAAATCATTTATTTCTTTTGAGCCGCCTGCATTTTCGTTAACATGGTTTACCCCGGTTTTCAACTGGTAGGATATGCCCTGATAAGTAAAAGGATCTTTTGTTTTAATGTTTAATAACCCATTAAATGCTACAGGACCATATAGTGCGGATGCTGCTCCTGGAATAACCTCTGCAGACTCAATATCCAGATCAGATGCACCAAACTGGTTTCCAACTGAAAAGTTTAAACCTGGTGTTTGATTGTCGACGCCATCTACAAGCTGAAGAAATCTGGAATTACCGGTAGTGTTGAAACCACGGGTATTAACTTGCTTGTACGTGATGCTGCTGGTTACAGCTTCCATCCCTTTTAAGCTCTGTAACCCATCATAGTAAGTAAATGAAGGATTTTCTTTGATTGCTTTTAGCGATAGTTTTTCAATGCTAACAGGGGATTGCAGACTGCTTTGGCTAACCCGTGCTGCTGAAGTAACGACCTCATTAAGCATAACAGATTGGGGATTAAGAGAAACTGAAACTACCTGCGTTGCAGAAGTAACTTCGATTTCTTTGCTTTCAAAACCCACAGCAGATACAATTACCGTAATAGGTAATTTGCCACTGTAATTCAATGTAAAACCACCATTCGCGGCAGTTGTGGTACCGGTAACTTTATTTTTTACTTTAATACTGGCACTTGTAATGGGGGAATTATTGTCTGATGATGTAATTGTTCCTGTGATTTTCGCATCCTGTGCAAACAATTGTACGGAACAAAACAGGAATACAAAAAGTAGAGTTCTTGTCATAGTTGGTTTAAATTTGGTTTTGATATTTAATTATTTTTTGAGGTGTTCGTAACCTTGGGGCAAACGTGTGTAACCATGATTCACCAGGCGGTCGGCGAGTACATTATAATAGCCTGCATCAGAAGGAAGTGAAGTACCTAATCCATCTACATACCGATTATATAGGCAAAAAAGAGCGGCTATAAGAACAGTGTCATGAATCTCGATATCTGTTGCTCCTTCTTTACGGGCGCGTTGGATATGCTCATCTGAAACCTCTTTGCCACTTTTTCTGGTTGCCGCAGCAATTTGCAGCAAGGCCTTCAACTTCGGACTAACATCTGAGCTTTCTATGTCTGTTCTTACTTGTTGACTAGTACTATTTTCCCCTGCT
The DNA here is from genome assembly GCA_040385565.1 of Bacteroidota bacterium. Classification (GTDB taxonomy): domain Bacteria; phylum Bacteroidota; class Bacteroidia; order Sphingobacteriales; family Sphingobacteriaceae; genus Pedobacter. Next base: position 97,000 of record JAZKHD010000011.1, read on the forward strand.
AATAAATCGGCTGCTGCGGCATGAGCTGTTGTACAAAAGGTGCATTCATTTCCTGATGAAACGACTGTGGCGATAAGTTCTCTTTCGTTTTGTGTTAAAGTAGACGGACCGCGCAGTAAGAATTGAGTGAGGTCACGAATAGGTTGAGCTGTAGATTTGCTATATTCTAGAAGACCAGTGATCCCTGGCAAATGGCCTTCAAGGGGTATAAATGGCATAAAAATGTATTGTTAGTTTATTTTGGTTGTTCTAAAATAGAAACAATAATTAACTAATCAAATATTATTGTAATAATATTGTTGGAATAAACCCCGGGGTTTTAAAATTAGAATGTTTTTAGCACTTCAAACATGATATAGCCTGAAATTATAAGCATGGATAATATTAACCAAGATCCCACTGCGACAGTGGCAGCACCTAACGCCTTAAAATAGCCTTTAAAAGATCTGTCGAGTTCCAGCACGCTGTGGTAAACCACTGCTATATAAGCGATATGGACTAATAGCATGATAGGAATTAGCGAGAAAAAAAGTATGGAATTGCTTGTTAAAACCATTAATGGTGAGAAAACAAAAAGCGTTATGAGGATGAGAAATGCATTAACGAACATCATTACAACCAGGTGTTCAGCATAAAACATCTTTCTTTTGAACATCAAGAACATAATAAATGCAATAAATGGAGTACTTACACATAGTACCAGATTAGTACGGGTATTCATAAAAGTCATGGCCCTATCTCTCCTTGCCATTATTCTTTCATATTTTTCTTTTTGTTTTTCAGTTTTTAAATTGGCTGGATACTTAACCTGTTCCGTTGAGTTTTCTACAAGTACAGTAGCATTAAACGGTTTGAATATGCTATTTGATAGCACGTACAGACCGATGATTATGAAGAAAAAACTGAATGGGCTGAAATACTTTTTTCTTTTGCCGGACAAAAATTCTTTTATCGTTTTTCCTGGTTGTACTACAAGTTCTTTAATCAGGAAAAAAAAGCCCTTATCAGTATGGGTTACTACATGCACTACTTCGTGAAAAATATGACCCAGGGTAATTCGTATGGGATTATGCGTGGATTGCCCGCAAGTGGAACAAAACTTATGGTCCGGCATGAGCTTGGTATCGCAATTAAGGCATTTTGCAGGGTGATGCATAGTATTGGTTTGGCATCCGAAAAATACAAATTAGAAATGAAATATTCTTTTTTTCGCTACCTTAGGATTCTTAAATTTAAATAACATATGAAAAAAACATTGACTACTGCTGTTGCGCTTGTTATGCTATGCGCGGCCTCATTTGCTCAGCAGCCCAATACGCTAACGAAAAAGGAAAAGAAGGATGGTTGGAAATTGCTTTTCGATGGTAAAACCACTAAAGGCTGGCACACCTATTTAAAAGATACAGTTGGTTCTAAATGGCAGGTAGTTGATGGTGCGATTGTCTTTGATCAAACAAAACCCAGAAATGGCGGAGGCGATTTAGTGACAAATGACATATTCGAAAATTATGAACTTAATTTGGAATGGAAAGTTGCCAAAGGAAGTAATAGCGGAATCATCTTTGATATTCAGGAAGACCAAAAATTTGGGGCTACTTATTTAACCGGTCCGGAGATGCAGGTTTTAGATAATATTGATGCAGATGACAATAAGAAAGAAAATCACCTTGCAGGATGTTTGTACGATATGTCGGGAGATGCATCTGTCTCAAAGCCGTTGCCTGTGGGACAATGGAATAAAGTAAGGCTGATCCAAGATAAGGGGCATTTGACTTTTTATCTAAACGGGATTAAGACTTTTGAAGGGCAAATAGGAAGTGATGAATGGAATAAGCTAGTAGCAAACAGTAAGTTCAAAGACAAATATTTCAGCAACTTCGCAAAGGTTGCAAAGGGTAAAATAGCATTACAGGAGCATCCTGGGTCAAGTCAGTGGAGGAATATTAAAATCCGAAGCTTATAAAGTTGAAATTTGATTTAATATTAAAAAAGCCTGCGTAAAGTTTTTACGCAGGCTTTTTTAATGTCGCAAATACCCCTTTAGAATGTCACTCCTGCGGATGATATTTTGGTTATCCAAAAACTAATTTTGTTATATTAAAACTTTAAACCAAAAAATCATGACACTTAAAACAACAAAAGTAGTTTACTGGGTAAGTACTGGCTTACTTGCCTTATTTATTTTGCCCGGTATTTTTTTTATGAACAGTCCCATTGCACAGGAGGGTATCAGGCACATGCAAATTCCAGCTTGGTTAGGCACCACCGTTGGTATTGGACAGTTTATTGGAGGTCTGATCCTTATAATACCGAAACTACCGATACGGTTAAAAGAATGGGGTTACACAGCCTTGGGCATCGTTTATATGAGCGCTTTTATTGGGCATATTGTTCTTGATGGTTTTGGAAGGGACACCATCACAGCTATGGTTATGTTCGCGGTATTGGTTATTTCTTACCTAAGTTATCACAAGGTATACGGGTACGATCGAGATGTCACAGTATAGTAAAAGACTTAAAAGACACATTTTGTTTTGTAACAATTTCGTATATTTGTTATACTTTAAAATTTAATTGTTAAACAAAACCCATCTATTTGACGCAAACTTACCTAATCAACGTATAAACACACAGAGTAATTTAAACAAGATTCTATGAGAAAATACATTTTAGGCGGAGCCGGTGTTCTTTTAATCACTTTTTCGCTATTCACCTTAAGTTGGAAATCACCAGTTGAAACCGAGCCAATAGTTCGGACTGCGTCTGAGGATTCACTGTATAACAAATACATTATAGATTTATATGATTCAGTGCATCTTGAAGCTTCAGGTTTAAACCGTTCGGTTTTTGAAAAGGCGATCACAGGTTATTTAAATCTTAAGTTGACAGGGCATCTTTCTAACAATAAATCTATTATCAGTATTGCTGATATGGAACAGTCCAGCACATCTAAACGACTGTGGATTATTGATCTGGACAAGCAGGAATTACTGTTGAATACCTGGGTAGCGCACGGACAAGGAAGCGGATCTGATAAACCGACCCGTTTTTCAAATATCAATGATTCATTTCAAAGCAGCCTTGGCTTTTATGTTACCGGTGAGGTTTACAATGGCAAGCATGGCAAGTCTTTAAAGCTTGATGGGATGGATGCCGGGTACAATGATAATGCGAGAAGCCGGTCTATAGTAGTACATGGTGCCGCATATGTAAGTCAGGGTACTATTAATGCACTTGGCAGACTGGGTCGAAGTCAGGGATGTCCGGCTGTAGCTCCAGAGTTGGCTAATAAAGTGATTAGTACCATAGAGGGTAAAACCGTTTTATTTATTAACGGAAGCGACCAGCAGTATTCTTCGCGTTTTTTGGATGAGCATTTAGCTGCTAATCTTGCGAAATCAAACACTGAAGGTCTTGCTTCATCTGATGTAAGGTCGAGTGCTACAGTAGCAGCTATAAATTAGCGGTTAGGCGCTGCATATAACTATCAAGGACTACATCTAAACCATATACATCTTTACGGTATTGAATGTGCCCTTTATTATCAGACCAGGCAGTTACATAAGTTAAATATACAGGAACCTGAGGTTTAAGGACGATGTCTTTAGCTTCAGGATTTTCTATTTCCATCTGCTTGCGGATAACCTGAAATTTTTCTCCCTCTCCAAACAGGTTTCTTGCCAACTCCAGAGGTTTCTCAAGGCGCACACAACCATGACTTACTGCTCTCATGTCCTTTTTAAATGGAAGCTTTGCAGGGGTATCGTGTAGGTAAACACTTTCATCATTTTGAAAAAGGAACTTGATCTTTCCCAACGAATTATCGTCTCCCGGCCGTTGTTTAAATGAATACTCTGTTCCTGCATCTGCAGCAGAGAAGTCAATTGTTTCCGGATCCTCTACTATCTTGCCATTCAGGTACACATCAATATTCTTGCTTGATAAATAAAAACGATCCTTGGCCGCAAACTTTGTAATCTCATTAGTTGCTATACTTTCCGGAATATTCCAGATGGGATTTACCTGCACACTGTGTATCATGCTGTTTAGCTGCGGAGTTTCACGGGAAAATGGGCGGTCTTTACTCAATCCTGTTTCGTCATATTCTTTCAATGCACCGCTAAAGTCTTTTTCCCTTCCCTCGCCTACACAAACCTTCATATTTAACACTGATTGTCCGTCCTCAATCACATCAAGGGTATAGTCTGCTATGTTTACAAGAACGTATTTTTTCTGATTTGGTTTGTTTTTCCAGCGCAAACGCTCCATGTTGGCTGTTAAAATTCGGCTGGATTCTTCTTTGCTGATGCCTGGAATTACTGCGCCTGATTTTAGTGCGTTTTGCAGGGCTTCATATTGTGGGTCTTTAGGCTGGATGCTGTCAAGGTAGGCTTTGAGGTCTTTCACATTAAATACCCCACTCATACTGGCACTATCTGGTCTTTTTGTAGCAGTATAATAATTTGCGTATATCTTTCTAGGGCTAAGTACCCCGAACTGCAAAGCATTGCTGTAGTTAATTAAGGAATTAGCAACAGCGATTTCCAAATCAGCAAGGTTTGAATAGGCCTCTGTCTGATTTTTAATTGCTTTCTTATCATAAAATTTATTTACCAAATCATTTATGTAGATGGCATTAAAAATTCTAGGATCTAAACCATGCTCCGTAGATCTATTCAGATACTCAGGCAACGCTTTTAACTTTCCTTTCGCAAAATGCTGTAAAACGAAAGCAGGTTCATAATCGTTGGATTCATAAAAAGCAGAGATGAGCTTCGGGTTAGCAAGTTTGCTTTTTTTCGCCTCAATAGCGTTTTTTAAAATAACTGCAAACGTATCAGCATTTAGATTTTTAAAAGCTTTGTTGCGTATCTCACCAAATAATACTTTTGAGATGTCTGAACGCTCTTTCTTTTTACATGAAGGTAAGATGAGTACTCCAAAAAGACATATAGCAACAATTGATTTTAATGTGCGGGAGAATCGCAGGTTTAAGTTAGTCATGTTTGATGGATACGAAAAATTATGCCACATTAATTTGCTGCTACACGCCAAATGGTTCCACTGGCATCATCCGCAACTAAAATAGACCCATCCGGTGCAGTTGCAACTCCTACCGGCCTCCCGTAAACCTCTCCCTTATCTGCATCAGCAATGAAACCGCTTAAAAAGTCCTTCAAGGCACCGGTTGATTTTCCATTATTGAATGGCATAAAGACCACTTTGTATCCTGCCAGAACAGATCTGTTCCAGGATCCGTGCTGTCCGATAAAGGCTCCATTTTTGTAAGGCTCCGGAAACTTATTTCCTGTGTAAAATGCTAACCCCAATGATGCGGTATGTGCACCTGTAGCAACATCGGGTACGATTGCTTTAGCTACCATTTCAGGCTTAAGGCCTTTTAATCTTGGATCTTCATGCTGACCATAATAAGAATATGGCCAACCATAGAAGGCATTTTTTTTAACGCTTGTAATGTAATCCGGAACCAGATCATCTCCAAGTCCATCCCGCTCATTTACTGCAGTCCAAAGTGTTGATGTACCAGGTGCCCATGCCATTCCAACAGGATTACGGAGTCCGCTTGCGTAAATAGTTTCTCCGGTTCCATCTGGATTTACTTCAAGAATGTTTGCTCTGCGAACTTCGTTCTCCATTCCATTTTCTGCCGCATTGCTTCCAGAACCAACAGATATATAAATCTTACTGTTATCTGGGCTTGCAATTAAGTTTCTTGTCCAATGATTATTATATCCACCTGCAGGAAGGCTAACAATTAATTTGCCTTTTACTGATATTTTTGTGTCACCTGTTTTGTATGGGTACATCATCAGTCCATCTGTATTCGCGACATAGAATGAGTTGGCAATAATTAAAATTCCATAAGGTTGGTTTAGTCCGCTTAAAAAATTTGTCTTCAACTCAGGTATGCCGTCCTTATCAGCATCCCTTAACAATAAGATTGTATTTGCACTTTCACCACCAACCTCTGATTTAGACTTGCCTGTAACCGCGGCTACAACCTTCTCTTTAAGTGAGCGTTCAGAGTTTGACAGCGCCACAAAAATATCTCCGTTTGGAGCTATATAAATATTCCGGGGACTCTTAATTCCTGTAGCAAATTTGCTAACGGTAAAACCTGCGGGTGCCGTTGGCAGCTTTCCTTCCGGCCAGCCAATTATTTTGCTGAACTTAGTTTTAGCTGCATTTGTATCAGGCAGCGGTAAGCTTAGCGTCTCTACTGTATCAACAGTAGCCAGGCTGTCTGTTTTTGTTTTATCGCTGGAATTATTTGAATTGCATGCTATAGTAAATGGGATTGCTGCAATTATGACAAGGAGCTTTTTCATAATATTTTTTTAGTGATGCAGAAATATTAACAAAAATTGCCTTTAGAAGTTTGTGAAATCAGTAGAAGTCTACTTGAGCAGCCCTTGCAGTTGATTCCAAACGTTAACCGCAACTATTTTTTGACCTTCTGCAGTTGGATGGATACCATCCTGTTGATTTAGTTTTGGAATTCCTGCAACATTATTTAACAGGAATGGTAAAAAAGTCATTCCGTTTTTTTCTGCTAATGCCTTAAACATATTTCTAAAATCAGAAGCGTATTTATCTCCCATATTAGGGGGTACTTCCATTCCTGTAAGCATGAGTTTTGCTGCAGGATACTTGTTTTTTACTTTATCGATTATTGCTTGCAGGTTTGTTGTTGTTTCATTAACAGGAACACCACGAAGTCCGTCATTGGCGCCTAGTTCAAGAACAAAAATGTCTACAGGTTGCTTCAACAGCCAGTCAATCCTTGCTTTACCAGCAGCAGAAGTCTCACCACTCAAGCCTCCGTTAATTACTTTATATGAAAGTTTAAGAGAATCAATTTTTTGCTGGATCAGTTCAGGATATGCCAAACCGGGATCCAGGCCGTAGCCAGCGGTCAAACTCGTTCCGAAAAATAATATATTTTTATTATCACTTACCTTAGGAGCGGTTGAATCCTCTTCATTTCTTTCGGAGTTTGTTTCAGGCTTCTTCGGTTCAGTACAAGAATAGAGTCCGATTGTAAGCAACAACAGTATTGAGAATTTGCTACGTAACATATGAATGTAAATATAAATCTATTTTTTCAATCTAAATTGGCAGTAGATTGCCGTGTCTTGTATATTTAACAGGATATGGAGCATTTAGTTTAGGCAGTCCATATGTTTTGATAAACCTAAGAATACCATGAACCTATCTTTAGAAAATATACTGAATGTTGAAAATGTCTCCAAGGTTTACCAAAGTGCAGGTAAAAACCTGACGGTTTTACAAGATATTAATTTTGCGGTAGAAGCGGGATCCACAGTAGCTATTACTGGCGCTTCCGGAAGTGGAAAAACAACCTTATTGGGATTGTGTGCAGGCCTTGATAGTGCAACTTCCGGATTCGTTAGCCTAAATGGAGTACAACTTAACACTTTATCGGAAGATCAGCGAGCAGATGTAAGGAATAAAAATATTGGTTTTATCTTTCAGAATTTTCAGCTTCTACCAACGCTGACTGCTCTTGAAAATGTGATGGTACCAATGGAATTGAGAGGCGCCCAAAATGTAAAAGCCCGTGCCCTGGATCTTCTGGATAAGGTAGGCCTTGCAGAAAGATCTCATCACTATCCCATCCAGCTTTCGGGTGGTGAGCAGCAACGGGTGTCGCTAGCCAGGGCATTTTCAAATAGACCGGCAATTCTTTTTGCTGATGAACCAACAGGTAACCTTGATGCTGAGACAAGCGAAAAAATAGAGAAATTAATGTTCGCGCTTAATAGTGATGCAGGAACTACATTGATTATTGTTACGCACGATCTTGACCTTGCATCCCGCACTGGTCGTATTATTAAACTTAAAGGCGGGAGAATCATTTTAGATCAGCAAAATGAAAAATAAAAGCTGGTTGTTAAAAATGGCATGGAGAGATGCAAAACGCAATAAGTCGCGCTTGTTTCTTTTTGTTTCTTCCATTGTACTTGGCATCGGTGCCCTCGTAGCGGTATATTCTTTCAGAGATAATTTACAGCGTGATATTGACGAGCAGGCTAAAATGCTTACAGGTGCAGATTTGATCATTGATTCACGTAAACCACTTTCAAGTAAAGCAATTGCTATACTTGATACCTTGGGAGACGACAGGTCACGGGAGAGGAGTTTTGCTTCAATGGTATATTTCCTGAAAAGTTCTGGGAGCAGGCTTGTGCAGGTAAAGGCTATTGAAGGAAATTTTCCTTATTACGGCACTTTTGAAACCATCCCTTTAAAGGCTGGTTCAAGTTTTCAGCAGGGGCGGGGTGCGTTAGTGGACAAAACCATTTTGCTTCAGTTCAATGCCAAACCCGGGGATTCTATTAGGATAGGTAAGTTGAGTTTTTTGATTGCGGGGGCACTAAATAAAGCACCTGGACAATCAGGTCTTTCCTCTACTGTTGCGCCGGTGGTTTACATTCCATTAAAATATCTTGAACAAACCGGGCTCACCAAAATAGGCAGCAGGATCCAGTATAAATACTATTTTCGATACAACTCTCCGGCAAAGCTGGAAAAGCAAGTTAAGCAACTCCAGCTTTTTTTTGAAGTGCAGGACCTGGATGTAGAAACTGTAGAATCCAGAAAGGAAAGCACGGGTCGGTCTTTTCAGGATGTCAGCAGATTTCTTGCATTGTCAGGATTCATCGCACTGTTGCTTGGCTGTATTGGGGTAGGAAGTTCAACACAGGTATATATAAAAGAAAAACTGGATTCAATTGCTACATTAAGGTGTCTGGGGTTAAAAGCAAGTGACGCGTTCCTAATCTACCTTTTTCAAATTGTGACAATGGGTTTTATTGGAGCCATTCTTGGTGCTGCATTAGGTACGGCTATACAATTTTTGCTTCCTGTTGTGCTAAAGGATTTTCTCCCTGTAGAATTGACAATTGAAGCCTCATGGCCGTCAATTCTTCAGGGTATTGCTTTGGGTACACTTATTTCCATATTGTTTGCACTGCCAGCTCTACTTGCCGTTAGAAAAATATCACCGCTTAATGCGATAAGACAATCTTTTGAAGTAGTAAAGCGCAGGTTCGATTTTCTGATGACACTTACAGTGATCCTTATTGTATTATTTGTTCTAGCTTTTACCAGGCTTCAAATGAGAAATTGGGTGGAGGCACTTGTATTTACCGGAAGCATTTTGCTTGCCTGTGCCATTTTGTATTGTATATCGAAGCTGTTGATGTTGCTGGTAAAAAAATTGGTAAAGAATACTTTCAATTACTTATTCAGACAGGGGTTTTTAAACCTGTACCGCCCAAACAATCAAACCCTGATGTTGACGGTGGCAATAGGATTATCTACGGCTTTCATCTGCACATTGTATTTTGTACAGGGAATTTTACTACAGCGTGTTGCGATATCGTCTGCAGAAAATCAGTCCAATATGGTACTTTTTGACATTCAGAGTACTCAACGAAACTCAGTTGCAGAGCTGGCGAAATCCTTTAATCTGCCAGTAATTAGCCAGGTTCCAGTGATCACTGTGCGAATAGACCAAATCAATGGCAAGTCCATTTTAGATTTCCCGCCTGCTGATAGTTCACGTAGGGAAGAGAAAAGGGCTGAAGGGCCATCAGAACGGGCATTTAAGGGTGAGCTTAGAGTGACTTTTCAGAAAAATTTAACCTCAGCAGAAAAGATTACAAAAGGTGTCTGGAAAGGTAAAGTTGAAAATAAAGTCGTTTACGTATCTCTTGAAGAAGGTTATGCACGACGCATCAATGTGAAAATTGGCGATAAAATTATTTTCAATGTTCAGGGAGTATTTATTACTACTGTAGTGGGAAGTTTGAGAGAAGTTAACTGGACGCGGATGCAAACAAATTTCCGTATAGTGTTTCCGTCGGGAGTGTTGGAGGAAGCGCCTCAGTTCCATGTTTTGATGACTCATGTGCCGTCTGCGGTTGTTTCAGCCCAATTTCAGGGTGCTGTAGTGAAAGCTTTTCCAAATGTATCTGTTATCGATCTTGATCTTGTACTGAAAGTTTTGGAAGAATTGCTATCAAAAATCAGTTTTGTAATTCAGTTCATGGCGGCGTTTAGCATGGTAACGGGATGGATTGTTTTGGTTTCAGCAGTATTAACCAGCAATGGACAACGGCTGAAAGAGAATGTTTTATTGAGAACATTAGGGGCAAGCAAACGACAGATCTATTTTATTACTGCCGTAGAGTATGGGTTTTTAGGGATATTTTCTGCCGGAGCAGGTATTTTGCTGGCGTTAACTGGTAGCTGGGCACTAGCCGAATTTGTTTTTGATGGTGTTTTTCACCCGCCGGTATTTTCAATAATTGTCTTGCTTGTAGTTATTTGTGGGGTAGTAATTTTAACAGGTATATTAAGCAGCAGAAAAGTTTTAAATACTCCGCCGCTAATAATATTCAATTCATAATTATATAACGCAGTAGATTATTTCTATTTTTATTTATATGAAACGTATATCTATTATAGTTCCAAAAGGTGCCATTTTGGGTAGCCTTGAAGGATCTAGACAAGTCTTCAGTCAGGTAAATGAGTTCTTTAAAGCTAAGGGTTTAGGTCCCGCTTTTAAGGTTGAGTTGGTTGGTTTATCAAAGGAAACGCCAGTAAGTGGCGGGATTTTTACAGTTAATACAGACCTGGTCATAGCAGATGTAGATAAAACAGACCTGATTATTATACCAGCTATTGATGGAGATTTGAGTATTGCCCTTGAAAACAATAAGGAATTTATACCCTGGATCATTAAACAACATCAGAGTGGTGCTGAAGTGGCAAGTTTATGCCTGGGCGCTTTTTTGCTTGCCTCTACTGGTTTACTGGACGGGAAAAAATGTGCAACGCACTGGCTTGCCGAGAGTGCTTTTAAACAAATGTTTCCGGAAGTGACCCTGGTAACGGAAAAAATAATAACCGATGAAAATGGGCTTTATTCTAGTGGAGGAGCATTTTCATACCTAAACTTGATTCTATATCTTATTGAGAAATACGTAGGAAGGGAAATTGCAGTGCTTTCAGCAAAGGTTTTTGCTATTGACCTTGACCGTGATAGCCAGTTATCTTTTACAGTTTTCCAAGGCCAGAAAGGCCACGAGGATGAACCGATTAAAAAAGTGCAGCAATTTATTGAAAAGAATTTTCAGGATAAAATTACTATTGACCAACTCGCGGCTATGTTGGCAATAGGCCGGAGAAATCTTGAACGACGATTTAAAAAGGCTACATCCAACACAATCGCGGAATACATACAACGAGTTAAAGTTGAGGCGGCTAAGATTAGTCTTGAGTCCTCACGTGAAAATGTAAATGAAGTGATGTATAAGGTTGGATACACAGATAATAAAGCTTTCAGAACAACTTTCAAAAGACTTACTGGCTTATCTCCAATTCAATACAGAAGTAAATACTATCGGCAGCAGGCAGTTTAAAACACTGAGCAGGTATTTTCGTTGTTATATATAATGATTGAAATGCCAAAATCTAAAGGTGCCGTTAAAGGAATTAAGGGAAAAGTAATACTTTCCCTGTTACTAGCTTGCGTTGCACTTATCACGGCCTGGAGCGTGAGTAATTCCGTTTTTAATGAGATGCTAAACACGGTCGATAATGTTTCTGCACCGAGTAAGAGGTTGACATTGGTCACAGCCATTTCAAGAAAGATCGCCGGGCTTGATCAGCAGCAGAAAACACAGGCATTCAAAGACCCGAATAACTATAGAGAGTTATTTAAACAGTCTTCCGGATTAAAAAAGCTGCTAGATTCCTTAATGTTTTTATATTCATCTGATTCCTTGCAGATGACGAGGATCGCTACGATCAAGAGATTACTTGTTGAGCGGGACCGGCAATTCATTAACTATCTTTTAGTAAGGGAACGGTTGGTAAAGAGTCAGACATTTTCAAAAAAGGTTAAGGACTTAAGCAGCTATTTAGCCATAGATTCTGATCAGCAGGATAGTACGATTCTCGCTACCGAGCATAAAACATCAACCACTACCTTCTCCCCAAATGAAGATAAGTCAAGGAGTTTTTTCGGGAGGATTTTCGGAAAGAAAAAGGACGAAAAAGCGAATTCCTTTACAATCATAAGTGAAGAAAAGGTCAAACGAGATACGATCGCACTCGCTCCACAGGATTTGCTGGCAAAGAAGCTGGAAGTGTCTTTGAGAAAAATTGAAATTGCGCAAAAGCAGAACAGCGCGCGCTTCTTAAACAGGGAGGTAAGTCTGGCACGTGCAAACAATAAGCTTATTTCGCGAATGCTGGAGGTTCTTAGAGTTGTAGAACATGAGGTTATTATGCAAATTAACGTAAATGGTCTGCAAGCAAAAAAAGTTGTCAATGGAGGGATAAATACCATCACCGTCATTTTACTGATATTTTTATTGATCACGGTTGTTTTATTATATCTCATTTTGACCGACATTGCCAACACAAATAAATACAGGCAACAGCTTGAATTGGCAAAGGACGATGCCCTCTATCATAGTGCAGCTAAACAACGATTTTTGGCCAATATGAGCCATGAGATCAGAACTCCCCTTCAATCGATAATTGGATACACTGAAGTGGTATTAAATGACCCTTCCCCTAAGAAAAAGCATATTGAAGCGGTAAGAAGTTCTTCAGAACATCTACTTCAAATTGTAAATGAAATACTGGATTACAATAGAATTGTTTCAGGTAAGTTTGAATTTTCCAATCACACTTTTAACATACAAAAACTGCTTGGTGAAGTAGTGTCTATTGTTAGCCCCCAGGCAGAATCAAAAGCCATAAAGCTCGTAACCAAATTTGACCTTAGCGGACTTTCGAACTTAAATGGCGATCCATTCCGTCTTAAACAGATACTGCTGAATCTCCTGGCAAATGCAATCAAATTTACGGATAGTGGTGAAGTTAGGCTGACAGTAAATTATAAAAGAAAGGAATTAGATAACCACTTTACTTTTATTGTTGAAGACACTGGTATTGGTATTACTGCGGATCAAACCAAGATCATATTTAACGAATTTGAGCAAATTAATCAGTCTGGCCATGGCTCACATAACCAATCTGGTGCAGGTCTGGGCTTAACAATTATCAAGTCTCTCGTTGAAAATCAAAAAGGCAGGATATACGTGAAGAGTGTTATTGGTAAAGGAAGTGCTTTTACAGTTTATCTCAGCTACCCAAGTTCAGACACATTTGAAGCGCGCACTGTATTACCCAAAGAAGTTGTACAAAATAAGTCAGGCCTGGTTTGGGTGGTTGATGATGACCATTTAATACTTGAGTTGTGTGAGTTGTTCTTCAGCAGGAGCGGAATTCGCTTTAAAAGTTTTGATAGTCCCGCGGGTTTACTGAACTCAGAATTAACTGCTGATGTTTCTCATATATTAATGGACATCAGAATGCCTGGCATGACAGGTGAAGAACTTTGTGCAAAGATACGCAAGAATATAAACCACCAGGTAAAAATTTTAGCCATTACGGCGCAAGCGCTGCCTGAAGAGAAAGAGCATTTATTACGGGCGGGTTTTGATGGGGTTATAGCCAAGCCATTTAAAATGAAAGAGCTAATTGACGCAGTTAGTGATAAAGTGTCTATTGATTTGCCAAGTTCAGGAATGCAAGTCAAATTTGAGCAATTGGAAAAAATGACGTTTGGGGATTCTGAGCTGATGAATAAAATAGTCTTAAGTTTTTTGGAAGAAACCAGTGTAGATACTCAACTTGTTTTTGAAGCAATGAAAAATGCCGATCAGGAGAATCTTTCGTTAATTCTTCATAGAATGGCGGGTCGTATTGGTCAAATTGGAGCAATTGAACTTGCCGGTAAATTCCGGACACTGGAAATAGCAATTAATAAATCACACAATTCCATTGATGTATTGGATCATCATTCGATTGTTTCATTAATAGATGAAGTCAGTTTTGTCACCAGCGCTTTAAAAGAATATGTACGACACTCTTATTCTATTTCATAACGGGCCATTTTACTGTACAGGGTTTTTCTGTCTATGTTGAGTAATTTCGCCGCCTTCGATTTATTGTATTTTACCTTAATGAGGGTTTCCTGAATAAGCAATTTTTCGTTTCCTTCGTTAATAAATTTAAGATCGGATCCTGATGGACGTTGTTCCTGATTTATTGAAAGGATCATCTCTTCTGGTAAAGCATTCTCTTCTACTGTTTCCGTATCGGAAAGCAGAACCATTCTCTTAACAACATTTTTTAATTCCCGCAAGTTACCAGGCCAGTCATATCTGTGCAAAATGTCTTTGACAACTGAAGAAGTATGTTTAACATTTCTTCCCAGCTCAATGTTGGACTGCCTGATAAAATGGTTAATAAAAATTTCGAGGTCTTTTTCCCTTTCCCTTAAGGCGGGTAACTGAATCTTGAACTCATTTAGCCGGTGGTATAGATCTTCTCTGAATGTCCCTAGGGTTACACTGTTTTTCAAGTCATCATTCGTCGCGGTAATGATCCGGACATCTACTTTAATACTTTTTGTCGTTCCTAATGGTTGTATAACCTTTTCCTGTAAGGCTCGCAACAATTTAATCTGTACTTCGTAGGTTAAATTGCCGACCTCATCTAAAAAAAGTGTTCCTCCATTAGCTGCTTCAAATTGACCTTTTTTATCAGTAATTGCCCCAGTGAATGCACCCTTTACATGTCCAAAAAGTTCGCTGGCCGCAAGGTCTTTCGATAGGGCGCCGCAATCTATGGCTACAAAGGGTTTCTCTTTTCTTTTACTTTGAGTGTGGAGTGCCCTTGCTGCGTATTCTTTGCCTGTACCGCTTTCACCCTGAATTATCACCGCCATATCAGTTGGCGCAACCAGGGCAATATGTTCGTAAAGTTTTGCAGCAGTTTTACTTTTGCCCTGTATTGCATCGGGATACTCAACCGAGATATTGGCTGTAGCTGTTGTTTTCTTGAGCGCCTTGTTGATGACCATCAATAATTCATCAGGATTAACCGGCTTTGTAATGTAATCTATTGCACCCATTTGAATTGATTTTACTGCGGTGCGTACATCATTAAAACTGGTCATAACGATTAACTGAAAGGGGAGTCCGGTGCTTCGCAAAAAAGAAACAACATCAAGCCCCGTACCATCTGGCAGGCGATAATCAACAAGGTATAGGTCGAAATTTTGTTTTTCAATTAGCGCCAGACTTTTCTTTATGTCGTGAGTTGCCTCACACTGGTGATGGTTTTTTGTTAGAAAGCCATCGAGTATTTGAGAGAAAGTATGATCGTCTTCAATTATAAGTATTCTGGCCATAGGGGGGTGCGTCAGATGCTGCAAAAATACCTAAACTTTTATTAGCTTTGTTATATATGCTGTCTAAGAAAACTAAATATGCAATTAAAGCACTTGTAGCGCTTGGCAAAAATACCGGCAATCCGCCGATGCAGATTGTTCGATTGGCGGAAATGGAAATGATTCCCAGAAAATTTCTTGAACAAATCCTTCTGGACATGCGTAATGCTGGCTATTTATACAGTAAAAAGGGTGCCGGAGGTGGGTATAGCTTAAATAAAGATCCCAAAGACATATTTCTGGCAGATATTTTAAGGATTACTGATGGACCTATTGCTATGGTTCCATGTGCAAGCCTGAAATTTTATCGTAAATGTGATGAATGCCATGATGAGGTTACTTGTGGCATCAGGAAAACATTTATCGATGTAAGGAATGCTACACTTAATGTTCTCGCACAGACATCAATTGCAGATGTCATTGCAAGAGAAAATGACAAGATCCAGATCTCCTGATAATAGAATGGATAAATATTCCCTAATTGTGCAAGCATTTGCCAGCACATAGTTAAAGCAAACATAATTCGCAAATTCCCTGGCTATAAATCCTACAACTTTAAGGAATAATTTAATTTTATAAATCCCTTTTAGTTTACCCCAAAGGGCTATTCGTTAAGTCTTAAAATGCTGACATCCGCCTTGTAATAAATCTTCTATGTGTTCGGTACGTTAATTGTCTTATCGATTACTGGTCAGCGACAAATTCTGATCTGGGAAAGTAACATCAGTATTTAACTTTATGATGGAAATTGATTTGAATGCTGCTAATGAAGTAGGCCGTATAGAGAATTTAAAGAAATATAAAATACTTTATACTGCACCTGAGCCGATCTTTGATCAGCTAGCAGCAATAGCTGCCACTATGCTGGACGCACCAGTTGCTATGATTAATTTCGTGGATGGGGATAAAGTCTGGACCAAAGCCAATCAAAATGGAGAATCCGGAATGGAGGTTGAGCGGAATACGAGCTTATGTTCACTTGCAATTTTGAACGATAAAGTAACAGTTTTCGATGATTTGCAAAAACAAGTCAGCACGATCTCTAACCCAATGGTTGCAGGAGAATCGGGATTTCGTTTCTATGCAGCAGCTCCGATTACTACAGATGAGGGTTTTAATGTAGGTTCTGTTTGCGTTGTGGATAGGACATCTAGAGAATTCAATATTGAAGAGCAAAATAAACTGGAGTGGGTAGCGGTTTTAGTGAGAAAAGAAATGAACAAGCGGATTGAAAACAAGCGCATGATAGGTTCTGCTGTTCCAGCCTAATTATTAATCTAGTTTTTCAAAATTTTAATGCTTCTCAGAATTTTGCCTTTCTGCTCGTCGTTGATAAGTAGAAAATAGATTCCTGTTGGTACTTTATCCGTGTCTATATCGATTGTTCCTGAATTTTTTAATACATGCTTCGTTATAACCGGGTGTCCCAATACATTCAATAAAATTACCTGAGCTGCTCCGGGGGTAACTAAATTCACATCGACCGAAATCTTGTTTGTGAATGGATTAGGATAAACCGGAAACTCTTTCTTGACTTCTACGATTGATTTTATAGTTTCAAAAATTAACTTGAATCTTTTTTCACCTTCCGAAGCAGAGATGGTCTTGTCAATGTTAAACACGTATTTAGTGTTTTTTTCAATTATTGAGGTCTCCTTGTTTAAATAATCATCCCTTAAGGTAACTTTCAAAGCATCGCCCCCTGTGCTGATAAATTGTAATATATACTCACCTGTTTCAAAACCCTTTACACCTAAGGTCACTTCCTTTTTATTAATTGGTTGTTCCTGTTCTTCAATGGCTAATTTTACCCCATCTCTCATGCCGTGAATACTAACTAATCCATCACCAATCTTAAGGGCATCTGCATCATTTATTTCGTCATTACCGCCTGATTTTAGTTTAAGTAGATAGTGTTGTTTAAAAGAGCCTTTTTGGATGCTAATGTTGAAAATGTTATCCTGCCCCGATTTAATTGCTGACACGTTTCCGATAGATTGCAGATAAGGAAGGGAATTTATTCGCCCCGTGTACTTAGAGCTTTCTGTGAAAGTTACTGAACCATCTACTTGCCCAGAGGCAACCCTTACAAAAAAGCCTGTTCCTGATGGGATAAATGTGTCTGGGGAGTCACTAACCACATAAGCATTATTTAGCGGATCAAATTGCCAGATGAACCCAAGTACATTTTCAGTATATATACTTCCCCATCTTAAGGGTGCGGCATACGGATTTCCCAAAAGGTTGAATCCATCACCTTCGCCCCCTGAATTTCTGTTTTTTAAGGGTAACTGCAGATCGCCTGTAAATAATGCACCTGTGTAAGTAATTTTATAGGATCCTGGTGCTGCAAAAGGGGGTTGAACCTGTTGTGCATAAGCATTGGCCATGTTTCTGTCGCCTCTTGAGAATACGTATACTCCTCGCCCGGTTGGTACCCTATCCTGAATGTTTTTTACAGCAATATACTTTTGCGAAAGGGTCCCGGCAAGGCTTTGGTCATGTATGTATATCGTGCCGCCGTTTTGTGGCGAAGGATCGAAGCCGTTTAATGAACCGCCTGAACCTGTTACGAACATGCTGCCTTTATAGGAATGCAATCCATATTGTTTAATGCCATTTAGATTGAAAATAGTTACAGGCGAACTCAGCAATCTCCAGCCTCTTGCAGTGGCGGGCGCCGGGTAGTCGCCCGATATCGTTTGCTGAACATTTACGGTTCCAATTATTGATGCATCTGCCAAGTTTTGTACAGGAAGGACCGCTGCTGTATTGCTTTGTGAACTGGAAATTAGTGTTAATTGACCATTGGAATTGAAGATGCCCTTTTTAAGCGTTAAAAATCCTGTGAGTGAAATTGCTGAATTGAGGACCAGTGTACTTGTTTTCAGGAACTGTTCATGCTCAAGTAGATAAGCATGAAATGCACCTGTGCCCCCATATTTTTGAATAGGCTGGTTACCTGAGAATCTAACTTTACCTCCCAAATTTGCAGTAGTTATGCCGCCATCATTATATACATCTGAAGCTAAGCTAAGTGTTACGCCATCATTTATTTTTAGTAAACCTCCGGAAGATATCTCCGCAATACAATTAACATCCAAATTTGACGACAATGTTAATGTGGCACCAGCTTCTATTATCAATTTTGCAATTGAGTTTACAGAAGACTGAAAAATTACAGATTTCCCAGCAGCTATAACAATATTGGAGTTTAGGGGAGGCACTGTGCCGGTATTCCAGTTAGTACCAATATTCCACTGGTTGCCTGATCCCGTAAACCTATAAAACCCTAATGGATTATATTCTTCATTAGAAATGCTATAGAATGTTCCCGGATTACTTTGATTGGCATATTCTGTCTTAAGCCATTCTGGGTCCATTGAAATTTTTTGAATTCTCAGTTCATCAATTTGACCTTTAAATTTGTTCGTTCCTGCTCTGCTTGCCCCAATTTTTATGGATCCCCCAGCGCCCGGCCTGAATGCACTAGATGATCCTGATCCTATCGGAATACCATTTAAATAGATGGTGCCTGCAGTGCCGGAAAATAATGCTGCAAAATGATGCCAAATGCCGGGTGTTAATGCGGTCAAACCTCCTGTTATGCTCCCTACCGAGGATGATCCGCGAAAAATGTCCAGGAGCAGTTTGTTAGAAGAATTAATTTTTAACGCAAAACCTCCGCGACCCAGGCTATCATTAGTGAAAATGGTCTGTTCAATTCCCATCTGACTCAGTTTTAGCCATCCGGAGATGCTGATCTGCGTGCTTTCTTCTTTTGCTGAACTTAGAATTCCCTGCATTTCTGTTAGATCTGTACTTTGCCCAATAATGCCTGTAGGGAAGGATGGCGCCTCTCCTGAACTTATTTTAAGCTGATGAATACCTTCTTCCTGCCTAAGCATATTCATATGCCATGCTTTTGTGTAATTTGAATTCCAGGTGTTCTGCGCTGAGGTACTGAAGGGGTTATGTAATGTAACAGAACTGCCATAGTATAGGTATATGGCAGTAGCAGGGGTGGTAGTTTTATTGGCAGCTAATGCATTAATTCTTATCCAACAAGTTAATTTGCCAGTTACGCGGTCGTAACTTTCTATCTGGAAATTTAACGGTATAGCGGGGGCCGTCGCCAGGGCAAAAGAAATATCTCTGCCGAATGTATCCTGAATTTTATTTCCACAAACTGCATCAGTATAGATCAGGTCTTTATCTATAATGTCCAGAAGTACCGGAAAATCTACAAGGTCGTAGTCTACAATATTGTTGGCGCTGAAAGCAACTGTTTTGGCGATTACTTTACTTTTGTCTACAGTTATTTTTTTGCGGTAACTAAACCCGTTCATCCATGCCTGAGCACTGGAATCTGAGCAACCAAATATTGAAAGAACTGAAAGGAACAAAAAAACCTGTCTTCTCATAATCTATAAAGAATGTTCCAGCTAACTTGGATGGGTTTTTTGTATTAGACCAATACATTAAAAAATAATAATAAATAGTTGTACGGATAGCTGAAAAAAAATCAGGTTTGGGTATGAAATATTTTTTATTGGTTATACAGTTCTTTTGTACGGCAACCTATGCGTTAGCTCAAGTAGGGGATCCCGGTTTTCCTGGAGGAGATCCGGACGTTCCGTTGGACGGAGGAGTTGGGGTGTTGCTAGCTGCGGGAGTATATTATGGTATTAAAAAAATCAAAGCGCGCGTTAAACCATAATTCCCTCTTTTTTAAGGATGTATTTGTATATACCTTCAATTGGTTTTTGCAAAATCTGGCCAACTTTTACATTATTTTTGCTGCATATTTCTTTCAAAGCATCTTGATAGTAATAGGCAATTGACCCTACAAAATGGCATTCAAGGTTACGGTAATTAGGGTAATCTTTAACATTAGTATCAATAAATTCCTGAAACCCATCAAACAAAATATTAATCACAAAAGGGTGGTCAATCCTATCGGCCATGAAGCGGCTTACAGATGCTAAAAAAATGTTCGGTGCAGGTTTTTGATATACGTTAGTAATTACCATTTCTTTGTCAATGCCGTACAGCTCCATAAACTCAGTACTCAGATCGGCTGGCATCTGATTGTATAGGTAGCTTGTAATAAGTTTCCGGCCAAAATGTGTTCCTGAGCCCTCGTCTCCAAGTATGTAACCTAAACCGTGAGTGCCATTATGAACTTCCTTCCCATCGTAATAGGAAATGTTCGATCCTGTACCCAAAATGCAGGTTAATCCTTCTTTTTCACCACAGGTCGCGTAGGCAGATCCGATTAAATCATGCTCAACAGATACATAAGCATTCGTAAAATAGGAGGAAATACCATTGGAAATAACCTCAATCTTATCTGGTGAAGAGCAACCTGCTCCAAAAAAATAGATTTCCTTTACATCATCAGCAAAAGCAGCTAACTCTTTTTTCTTAGAAAAAATTTTAAATATGTCGTGGGCATTCAAGAAATAAGGATTGATTCCCTGGGTACTAAAACTGATTTCTTTTTCAGGGCTGTACCCCTTCCAATCTGTTTTAGATGAACCACTGTCTGCTACTAAAATCATAATGCTAAAATTAGCAATCTTATTGAATATTTAAAGTTCCGCTCAGCTCTTTTAAACTAATCTCAGTTAGCTTAGCTTGGTATTGAGCTTCTAAGTAACGCGTTACGGCATCAATCGAATTTCTTTGTGCTTCCCTTAGTTCGAGAGGGGCGATACTGCCCAGCCTATATTTATCCAATGTAATGTCTAAATTCTGCTTTGCAACGTCAACGTTATTTTTTTCAATATTTAGTAATTCAAGATTTGTGGTATAGTTCTGGTAGCTTGTTGTCAGTTGCGCAGAAATGTCCTGTTTGGTTCGGGCTAAACTTAACTCTGACGAGTTAATTAGTATTTTTGCATTCCGTTCATTCTGGCGCTGTAAGAATCCGTTAAATATATTTATACTCGCCGTTACACCATAAGTTAATCCATTTGCACGTTGCTGAGTATTGAAACCAGTTGGGCTTGAACTTCTCTGATATTCATAGCCACTATTAATGCCTACAACGGGATAACGCTGTCCTTTTACCTGCCTGAGATTTAGTTCGGAAATTTTCTTGTTGATGAATGCGTTCTGCAGGTCAGGGTTCAACTGTTCCATTTGTCCGGCAAGTGTTGCAAAGTTCAATTGAGTATTAATTTCAAAAGAAGTGTCCACTGTAAAATTGATGTCCAATGCCCTGGCCATAATTTGGTTTAGTGTTACAATTGCATTTTTGAGCAGCTTCTTTTCTTGTAGGTATGCTGATGTATCCGCATTATAATCAACTGTGGCCGCTAATACATCTAGTTTTGAGCCCCTGCCAATGGATAATTTGTTGTTTGCTATCCGTAGCCGAAGTTGTGAGACGTCGAGCGCGCTATCACGCGCAATAACCAATTGCTGCTCTTTAGATACAGTGTAATATGCATTCACCACATTACTTACAGTTGCAAGGATCGTTGCTTTAGAATTTACTTCTCCCTGCTTTTGAAGTTCCTTTAACCTTTCCAAATTAGTAAACATCTGCAGGCCGTCAAAAATGGTCCAGCCTAGTGCTACACCGTAGGCCATATTGGTGTTTCGTACGCCATTTAGTGTTTGCTCTGCACCGCTCGACTGCGTTCTGGTGGTGTTTTGAATACTCCCACCTTCGCTAAAACTGCCATCCAATCTCGGTAAGATACCAGCATTACCCAAGTTCACATTATTTTTCGCAATTTGAATGTCGTTACTTACCAGCTTTATATCAAAGTTATTTTGTAATGCCAGTGTAATCGCTTCCTGTAAAGTCAGTTTTTCCTGTGCCCATAGCTTGCCTGGACATATAAAAAGAATGAGCATTATAGCAAGCGTATTTTTGTTAAACCTCATGATGAAATTATTTAGCGGTTTCATTTCTATTGTTGTCAAGAGCAGAATTTAATGACTCCTCCAAATCAGCGTTTACCTTGTGTTCCTTTGACCAGTAAGTATAGATTGCCGGAATAACAAATAGCGTCAATATGAGAGAAAATGTAGTTCCGCCTACAATTACAACGCCCATACCGATACGGCTTTTTGCAGCAGCTCCAAGTGCCATCGCGATTGGCAAGGCACCGATGGCAATCGCCAAACTCGTCATCAGGATGGGTCTCAATCTTGATACTGCCGCTTCACGAATGGCATCGTGTATCTTCATCCCTTTCTCCTTAAGTTGATTAGCAAACTCTACAATCAGGATACCATTTTTAGTTACTAGTCCAATCAGCATAATTGTACCTATCTGACTAAAAATATTCCAGCTCTGTCCGAACAGCCAGAGTGACAAAAACGCACCTGCAACCGCCATTGGTACAGTAATGATGATGATCACCGGATCAATAAAGCTTTCAAACTGAGCACTCAATATAAGGTACACCAACAGCAAAGCCAGCCCGAATGCAAACAAAGTGTTAGATGAACTTTCCTTAAAATCTCTGGATTCCCCACCCAAGTCAGTAGAAAAAGTTTCGTCCAATACTTTTGCAGAAATTCTATCCATCGCTTCGATACCGTCGCCAATACTCTTTCCCGGAGCAAGTCCCGCTGAAACAGTTGCTGCTGTAAAACGGTTGTTACGGTATAACTGAGGTGGGCTACTTTCTTCTTTTGCTGTTACTACATTATCTAGTTGGATTAGTTCATTTTTATCGTTTCTAACGTACACAGAACTAAGATCTAAAGGGTCTTTTCTGTCAGCAACTTCAAACTGACCAATTACCTGGTACTGTTTGCCGTTCATAAAAAAATAAGAAAAACGCTGACCACTCAAACCGAGTTGCAGTGCAGCTCCAATATCTGCAGCCGATACACCCAAATTCTTAGCCTTATCCCTGTCTATAGTAAGGTTAATTTCCGGTTTATTGAATTTCAAGTTAACGTCTGAAGTAGTAAACGTGGGGTCTTTTGAAACCTCCTCCATAAAAACAGGCACTTTTTCCCTAAGCTTTTCAAAATTCTGAGCTTGTATAATATAGTTCACTGGTAATCCGCCTCTTCTCCCAACAGCTATAGTTGGTTGCTGGGTAACAGTCACTTTTCCATCAGCATATTTTTTAGTTAATGTTGTCAATTTAGCCGCAATGTCTGCCTGCGAACGCTCCCGGTCACCTGGGTCAGATAGTCCCATCCTTACAAACCCACTGTTAGTCGACCCTGCGCCACCAAATCCGGGAGATGTGATGGTAATGTTCACCTTTTTTTCAGGTATTGAGTCAGCGATCAGGTTCTGGATCTTCATTATAAACCGATCTGTATAAGCGAAAGAAGAACCTTCGGGAGTGCTAACGTTCATATTTATTGCGCTCCGGTCATCGTACGGTGCTGTCTCTTTGGGTATAATTGTCCAGAATAAAGCAATTAAACCAATACAGACTATGATAATTGGAAATGCAAGCCATTTTTTATCTAAAAATTTGTTGAGGTTTTCCGCATAGCCTTCATTCAGTTTAACAAAATAAGGTTCCGTCATCTCGTAGAACTTCGATTTTTTGTGACCTGTCTTTTTCATCAGGTATGCATTCAGCATCGGTGTTAAGGTAAGCGAAACGAATGCCGATATCAATACAGCAGCGCCAATTACGATCCCAAATTCCCTAAACAGCCTCCCAACAAAACCTTGCAGGAATATTACCGGAAGGAAAACCGCCGCAAGTGTTATTGAAATGGAAATAACTGCGAAGAAGATCTCGTTTGAGCCTTTGATAGCTGCCTCAAATGGGGAGTATCCCTCTTCTATTTTCTTAAATATATTTTCTGTAACTACAATACCATCATCTACCACAAGCCCTGTGGCCAGAACGATTGCCAATAACGAGAGCACGTTTATTGAGAACCCAAAAGCATACATGATAAAGAATGTAAATATTAGCGATACAGGGATGTCAATTAGCGGCCTGATCGCGATTGCCCAGTCTCTGAAAAATAAATATATGATCAGGATAACCAAGATAAGCGAAAGAATGATTGTTTCCGCAACCTCTGTTACAGATGATTTTATGAATTTGGTTGTATCAAGCGAAATGTTTAGTTTGATGTCTTTTGGAATATCCTTCTGTAGTTGTTCAAATCGCTTATCAAATTCCTTGGATATGTCGAGATAGTTAGCTCCGGGCTGCGGTATTAAACCTACCGCCACCATTGGCTTACCGGATTCCCTCAATACTGTCTCTTCATTTTCTGAGCCAAGTTCAGCAAAACCAACATCTCTCAGTCTCACCAGGTTATTCGAGTCTGTTTTAAGTATCAGGTCGTTAAACTGTTCTGCATTAGTTAACTTTCCCAGGGTTTTTACAATAAGTTCTGTATTGGCTCCGGTAATTTTACCAGATGGAAGTTCTACGTTTTCCCTGTCCAGAGCGGCAACAATATCTTGCGATGTTAGTCCATATGCAGCCAGTTTGTTTGGATCTATCCTCACTCTCATGGCGTATTTTCTTTGCCCCTGAATCTGTATGCTGCTAACACCCGAAATTGTTTGTAAACGTTCGGCAATTACATTCTCTGCATAATCACTCAATTGCATTACATTGCGTTTATCACTTTGAACAGTCATGGTAATTACCGCGTCAGAGTTTGCGTCAGCTTTACTTACTACAGGGTTTCCATCTATGTCCTTTGGTAAACTCCGGGCTGCCTGAGAAACCTTATCTCGAACATCATTCGCTGCGTCATCAATATTTTTGTTCAGGTTAAACTCAATAGTAATATTACTGGTTCCCTGATTACTGGATGAAGAGATGTTGCGAATACCATCTATCCCGTTAATGGATTTCTCCAATGGCTCGGTGATTTGTGATTCAATGATATCAGAATTGGCTCCCGGATAAGAAGTTCTTACGGATACGACGGTAGGATCTATATTGGGGAACTCTCGTACCCCAAGGAAATTGTAGCCGATCACCCCAAAGAGCAATATGGCCAGGTTCATTACAATGGCTAAAACAGGCCGTTTTATACTGGTTGTGGAAATGCTCATGATAGCCTTATTTTTTTAATAAAGTAACATTTACGGGGGCGTCTGCCTTTAGGGCCATGGCACCAGTAGTTAGCACGGTATCGCCAACTTTTAAGCCTGAGGTGATTACGATATTTTCTGCGGTGCGGGTACCGGCTTCAACAGGTACCTGGGCAGCTTTTCCGTTTCTGCTAACAAATACCGTTTTACCTTTAAGTACCGGAATGATGGCCTCATTGGGAATTAGAATTGCATTTTTAGCAGTCGTTAATGCCAATCTGATTTTCGCAAATGAACCTGGTAAAAGTGCCTCGTCTGAGTTCGGTACCAATGCCTTGATTTGTAATGTACGGGTTTGGATATTTACACCCGGCTCAATCGCAAAAACTTTTCCCTTGAATGTTTTTGAATACCCATCAGTTGTAAAACTAATGTCGGTGTTCAGTTTTATTTGTCCTATATATTTTTCAGGTACAGAAAAACTTATTTTAAGGGGATTGATATTAGAGAGAATGGCTATTTGAGTTGCTGGAGTTAGATATACCCCTACTGATATGCCACGCAGACCAATTTTTCCACTAAACGGAGCGTAAATACTAGTTTTAGCGAGCTGCGCTCTGATGAGTTGTGTTTGAGAACGTAATGACTGAAGGTCAGCTAGTGATGTATCGTATTCTTCCTGACTGATGGCGCCTTTATCTAGTAATTGTTTCGATCGGTTTTCGTTTGTGGCCGACAATTTTTGTTTTGTAAGGGCTTCCTGAAGTTGCGCCTGAATGTCACGGTCGTTAATTTTAACCAGCAAAGCCCCTTTATTAATATTTGTTCCTTCTTTAAAATTTATGCTTGTAACCAGACCGGCTACTTCACTTCTAAGCGAGACAGATTCATTTGCCTCTATTGTTCCGGTTAAATCCAAATCATTGGTGAAATCGGCTGTCCGTACAACTATGCCTTCTACCTGTAGACCCTTGCCGGGTCCACCACCTTTGCCAGCTTTTGAGGCAGAACTATTTTTCCCTTCACCTTCTATTTTTTTATTTGAAGTTATTCGATGGTAAATTAAGTAGGCAAGCCCAAGGGCGAGCAGCGTATAGATGATATACCTTATTTTCATGGAGCTATCTAATCAATATTTGATTGCAAAAATATTCAAATATGATGCCCGCTGTTCGTTGTATTAAGTATGTTACAGCTTGCATAGGTCAAGCCAGACCAAATCATTGATTTTAAGCGCTAATTTTTCTAAGTTTGAGACTGTTTAGCTAACATTTTATGATAAAGAAATCATTAGGGTTAATTTTAGTAATATTATTGATAGGTACGGTGAGTAAATCCCAGGTTAAAATTGATTTTAAGGTAAGTTTCATTGAACCGCAAGCGCATTATGCGGAAGTTGAAATGAATATTTCAGGTATTCTTAAGGACTACATTGATGTTAAAATGCCGGTGTGGACACCTGGTTCCTACCTAGTGAGAGAGTTTGCTAAAAGTGTTGAGGGATTTTCTGCGACTGCGGGCGGCAAGGTGGTTAACTTTGAAAAAGTTAGAAAGAATGCCTGGAGGGTATATTCCGCGAAAGCTAGTTCAGTAAAGATAAAGTACAGAGTGTATGCATTTGAAATCTCGGTAAGAACAGCTTTTATTGACGAATCTCATGCTTTCCTTTCAAGTTCAGGGATATTCATGTATCCAGATGGATTACTGAAATTGCCTAGTACAGTTAAGATCGTTCCGTTTAGCACCTGGAGTAAAGTATCTACAGGGTTGGAGCCAGTTTCAGGACATCCTTTTACTTACCATGCAGCTAACTTTGATGTCCTATTTGACAGCCCGATTGAGGTTGGCAATCAGGATGTATTCGAATTTACGGCTTCTGGTGTAAGACATGAGGTTGCCATGTACGGTGGCGGTAATTACGATAAAGAGCGTCTAAAAGTTGATATGGCAAAGGTGGTAACTGAAGCAACAGCTATTTATGGCGAAAATCCAAATAAACATTACACATTTATAGTTCACAACTACAGAACGGGGGGTGGGGGCTTGGAGCACCTCAATTCTACTGTATTAGGTGCAAGTAGAGAGGGTTATAATACTGAGAGAGGTTATAAGGGTTTTCTGGGTTTAGTAGCTCATGAATACCATCATCTATGGAATGTTAAGCGTTTCCGTCCTTTCGCGCTCGGACCATTTGATTACGACAATGAAAACTATACAACTAATCTATGGGTAGCTGAAGGTTTTACCTCCTATTTTGAAAACAAAATAATGCTGCGTGCAGGTTTTCATACAGAATTAGAAACCATACAGGCGCTGGCAGCTGGGGTAGCAGCAGTTTATAATATACCCGGAGCCAAAGTACAATCTGCAGCGGAAGCAAGTTATGATGCATGGATTAAGAGTTACCGTCCAAACGAAAATTCTGGGAACACAACGATATCTTACTACACTAAAGGCGAAGTCATCGGCATGCTTATGGATTTGGAAATTGCCCATGCTACTAAAGGTTTGAAAAGCTTGGACGATGTTATGCACGATGGTTACGCACTATATTACAAAAAGCTTGGAAGAGGATATACCGATGCAGAGTTTAAATCCCTGGTTGAAAAAATTAGTGGCATTAGCTTCACCTCTTTTTGGCAGAAATATGTTAATGGAACTGAACCGGTAGATTACCAGAAATATTTCGGTTATGCAGGCATCACTGTTACGAATGAGAATGCAGATAAAAGCGTTCCTTACCTGGGTTTTGCCAATAAAAAGGTGGAGGGTCTCCTGGTAGTTACCTCTGTATCGAGAAACTCTGCGGGATGGATTAGCGGGTTAAATGTAAACGACCAGCTGATTAGTATAGAGGGAGTTCCTGTAGAGGATGATATTGAAAAAATGAATGCAGTTACAGCGAAGAATGTTGGAGATACCCTAACCTTAGGTGTAAAAAGAGATGGCCTGATGAAGGAAATTAAATTGGTATTAAAAGCAAGTCCTAACGTAAAGCTAGTTTCTTCCTTTGATTTAAATGCCACATCAGAACAGCTTAAAGTAAGAAAGGCGATCCTATAGGATCACCTTTCTTGGTAAACTTAAAATGCGTATCTTATAGATATTCCAAATCTGGCAGCATTAACTGAATCGTAATTGTCGTTTAGTGTAAACATTGGTCTCCAGTCGAACGCAAAATCAATTGGCGCACCTGGTACCTTTAGGTCCAAGCCAGCTACAGGTCTTATTTGTACTGCTGTTGCGTTGTTGCCAAAAAGAAAATTTGGACCAATACCAAGGTACCAATCCAAACCTTTAACACCTGTAACCGGTGCATTGTATTGGTATTCCGCACCTAAGCCAACTACATCTCCATCGAAAAAAATAAGGTTGGCATCAATAGCGTTATTCCTTGTAAAAAAATGTTTAATGTTAAATCCAACGCCAGTGAATCCGTCACCTGCATCAATTCTTAAACCTAATCCAGTGTTGTAATTTTGCGCGCTAACAGTATCAGCACTATAAGTTAGAAGTGCTGCACATGTGATAAAAGTAAAAAGCAATTTTTTCATAATATTCATTTGTTTTAAGTATTTTCAACTTAAACAACTATTATGCCGAATACGATAACTGTTTAAGTTCAGCGCCAAATTTGCCAAACTTGTAAGTCATCATCGCACTGATTCCAAAGAGCTTCCTCAAAGAAATTATCTCGATCAGTTTCTCTATCCTTGCTGCTCCCTGATGGGTCTGCAGTCACTATTGTTGAATTTGGTTCAACACCGATATCTTGAAATTCCATAGCCTAGAAGGGTTTTCCTAGGAACATCAAATATTAGCAGAATGTTTACAGATTTTAATGCAAAAAATTCGTCAGATCTATAGTGGTACCATCTTTCAGTTCTGTGATTTCCAGATATGTGTAGAGGTGTTCTACATTTCCGTCCTGAAGAATATCTTTCGTAGTGATTTTTGTGAATGCGTTCATGTCTGAAGCGCCAATAGTAACTGCTAAATCAAAGTCTCCTGTTGTCGTTGCGCACCTAAGTATAAATGGCATTTCGATAATCATCTTCTTGGTCCTGGCCATTGCTGCAGATGAACTATTCTTGAACTTGATTAGCGCGTGGCCTATAATGTTTATGTTAAAGAGATCTTTGTGCAATATAGCGTTGTTACTTTTTATGTATGTTGATTCAAGTACCTTCTTTCTGCTCCTAACTGGAGATTCCGAAAGGTGCACTGCTTTCGCAAGGGCCTTTACATCCATCTTTGCATTTTTTTGAAGAAGTGTTAGTATTTTTAGATCATATTGGTCCAAAACTTTAGGCATATTAATATTTTGAGGGTCAGCAATTATATCTATAATAGATGTGTCTCTCAAATATTACAATTTTTATAATCAATACAATAGGAAATTCATTCCTTTTTCCCAAAACGGTGGATTACATTAGATTTTTCGCGGAATGCAAAATATTATTTTGTTTGCAGACTAATCAAAGTAGGAATTATGAATAGATCGAAATTTGTTTCATCTAACGAGTTATCGATCAGTTGATTGAGGCTTACTAACTTATCGAGCTCAATAATTCCTGAACATTCAAAATCCCAAGTGGAATAAAGAAGAAAATTCCTAGATTAGAGCGTAGTTTCTTGGGGAAATTAAGAGTTATTTCAATAAGACCAAAAAACAATTTTTAAAATAGCATGCACTAGGATTTAAGGAGAATGAGGCGAGAGAGCGTACAAGTATTTTTGTTGTTATTAATTATGATTTTCCCGGGGTTGTCGAGTTGCAGCGATTCTTGGCTTGATGCAAAACCTAACAAATCGCTAGTTGTTCCAGAATCTATATCAGATTTCCAGGCGCTGCTTGATAATGTGTCACAAACATTTAATTTCTTTCAGGCTTCAGGTTTGGCCGAAATCTCTTCTGGCGATTTTTTTATCACTAATGCATCCTACCTAACCCTATTTACCACTCAAGAGAAATCTGCTTACACATGGGCACCTACACCTGGCTTCTACAATGCAGAAAACAGTTCAGACTGGGAAAATTCTTATAAACGCATTTTGAATAGTAATGTAGTGCTAGAAGGTATAGCGAAGATAAATCCCGGCAAAGATCAGCAAGTTGAATGGAACCGCGTTAAGGGAAGCGCTCTGTTTTTTAGGGCGGTTGATTTTTATGGATTAACTCAGGAATACTGCACCGCATATAATCCCAAAACCGCTGCCAATCAAATGGGTGTACCGCTTCGCCTGGAGTATAACGTTAACATTAAATTGAAGAGAGCATCTCTCGAGCAAACTTATAGTCAACTGATCGGCGATCTAAAGGCTTCGTCGGCGCTTCTCGATACCCGACCACTGATTAAAACGAGGCCATCAAAACAAGCTGCTTTTGCTATGTTGGCCCGAGTGTATCTATCAATGGAAGATTACCCCCTGGCAGGAATTTATGCTGATTCAGCTATGCTAATCCAGTCAGACCTGATTGATTATTCGAACCTAAATATTATAGCAGCATATCCTATAGTAAAATTCAATACAGAGGTTATTTTTCACAACACATTTACCTATGGTATATTTACACCGGCCAGACTACTTGTGGATCCATCATTGTATAGCAGTTATGCAGCCAATGACTATAGGCGGACTATATTTTTTAAGGCTGCAACAGGGGGTGTAACCTACAAAGGGAATTATACCGGCGATAGGACTTTTTTCGGTGGCCTTGCTACAGATGAACTTTATTTGATTCGCGCAGAAGTGAATGCTAGAAAGGGAGCAGTCAAAGCAGCCGTTGCTGATTTGAATACTTTGCTAAAAAAGCGTTTTCAAAACAATTTTCTTGAAGTAACTGAAAATAATGCCGAAAGTGTGCTTGCACTGGTGCTTGCTGAAAGAAGAAAAGAGCTTTTATTTAGAGGTTTAAGATGGTCGGACCTTCGACGCCTGAATCGGGATCCTCGGTTTGCAGTTACTCTTTCCCGAACACTTAACAATGTAACTTATACGCTCTTACCGAATGACAAGCGTTACGTATTTCCATTGGATGATCAAGAAATTACGTTAACAGGCATTACCCAGAACGACCGCTAGATCGCTCTGGGTGAATTTAAATGTTATTTCTTTTGCTCGGATAGGAAGGTTATCAACGATGCAAACTCTTCATAAGACAAAGAATTTGCTAAGCCTGACGGCATCATTGATGTTTCCATCTCTTTACGCTTAACGATATCTGAAGTTTTAATGCTGGTTACTTGACCTGCAATGTCTCTCAATGTGATTTTGGTTGCAGACTCTGCGGTAACAAATCCCATATAGCTCTTATCGCCTTTTGCATCGATCAGCACGGTAGCAAAACCTTGTGAGATAGAAGCATTTGGTTTTAAAATAGATTCTGCGATTTGCTCACGGTTCATGATAGAGCCTATTTGACCCATGAAAGGACCTTTTAATGGTTCGCCTTTATTTAAGCTGTGACAGGCAATACAACCTTGTTTTGCAAACAGACCTTTCCCTAAAGTAGAGTTGCCTTTAATTTTAGCCATTGCCAGCATTACGTCTTCTATAGAAGATTCGCCAATTTGACCTTTTTTGTTCCTGATGGATTCTAAATCCACTTTTACTTCGTCTTTTGCAGCAAGCACTTCTTCGCCACCAAATTCTGTTATGCCCATTTGATTCTTTTCATTCAGGTCGGCATAATACTGTTTGCCACCTGCTCCCGCTTTAGTCCACTCCGCGGTTAAGAATTTCTTTATGGCTGGAGACGCTTCCCATTCTACAGCTTCATAGTAAGGACCATGACCGTCAGGACGGGTACTCCACCAGGTTTCGCCTGTATAGGGTGCTTCTTTTTTGTAAAGGCGGGCAAGCGTGTTTACTATTTCTTTTTTAACCGCATTGTCGCCCGTTTTCTGATAAGCAGCTATTAGTCCATCCACTGCTTTTTGACTGTGCGCATAGCGAAGTGTCCAAAGCGCAATGGTTGAATTGCCAGAACCAACGGCTTGTAAAGCTGCATCAGTAGCATCCAATTTAACCAAAGCCTGAACTGCTAAGTGTGGCAGTACAATTGCCGAATTTGGTGTAGCATGTGGCCCTTCAGTATTCTTTATTGGAGCAACAAAAGAAGCGGGAACTTTAACTTGTAATAAAGCCGGTATCGCTTCGGCTTTACCTAATCGGCCTAAGCCGATGATTGCAGCTGCCTGTATTCTTGGTGAAGCATCATTTAATGCAGTTAGAAAAGGTGCAATCGGCACATTTTTTACATTTGGCTTTCTGTCGGCCAATGCCCTTAAAGCAAACTCTTTCACCTCATTTTCTGCAGTTAGTTTTACCAGGTTTTCTATCCCAGTTTCACCGGCTACCTGTGCGTAAGCAAATATTCCCGCAACACGGCTGTATAAGGGAGCGGTTTTATCTGCTGCTATTTCCCAGGATGCCTTTGTGGCATCTTTTGCAGAACGGGTTAATAACTCTTGCTGCGCATAGATCCTGGCTGTGCCACTATTTGATTTCATAAGGCTTACCAAGGCTTTAACCGAAGCTTTCTTAAGATTGGGGAATGCTTTGTATTTCCAGTCTTTAGGGACCGCACGCACAATAAAGCCTTTATCCGGACTTCCTGAATAGCCTGCACCGTCCCATGCAGAAAGGTATAACCTACCAGAACCGTCCACATCTAAATCTGTGATCTGGTTCAGTTTTATAAACTCTTCATCTTTTTGTTTGAAACTTGGACCATCTGCCGTTACACGGTGTATGTACAATTGACTGTTTCCCCAATCGGCCATCATAGGCACGTTATTGTATTTTGCAGGCCAGGTTGGCTCATCCATAAACAGGGAGCCAGTTCCAGACCCACCACCAACATCAACTAACCCTGGAAGGATTTCTTCTGTGAAGTTTTTAAACAATAATGGGTATCCATATTCGCCCGATTGAATGTGGTGACTAAAACGAATGTTCCAGCCGCCGCCATCATTGGTGTTATCTCTGGTAAAGATGTTCATGTAAGGATCTATAGCAACATCGTAAATATTACGGGTACCATGCGTGTATAATTCCATTTCACGACCATTTGGACGAACCCTAACAATGCCTCCGCCATGAAGGGTAAGCTTGGTGCCATCTCGGTCTACCGCATTATAGAAGCCAAAATCTCCAGCTGCAATGTAGATCCAGCCATCAATACCCAATCGGATTCCATTTGTGGCATGGTCAGTGCCCCGGCTTTGTACAAATTTTGGCGAACTGATATTTTCTATTAGTGGCTGAGAAGGGCCATCGGCTATGCCGTCATTGTCTTTATCTTCAAAAACGACTAATGCCATTCCGCTGGCAATGCCGGTTTCTTTCGTAAAAGTAGTGTGTAAGACATACACCTTATCACCTAGCGCAATAATACCACGAGGGTTATCTACAGCTGCGAATTGGGTATGCTTGTCGACTTTCCCATCGTTATCGCTGTCGATCAGCTTGACGATACTACCTTTGCCAGGCTCTTTACCCAGTGAGCCGATTTTATCAACCCCTACAAATACTTCACCTGTGGGTGCAACAGCCAAACAGGCAGGGCTGGGAGTAAGTTCGGATGTAGCGAAATTAGTAAGGCTGAGTTCTCCGGGCCACTTTGATGCATTGCGCGGGGTATCCAGTTTTAAAGTACTTTTTGGCGTTTCTTTCGAATTTCTGGTGCTTATGCTATACCCCAGCATAGCCAGAAAAGCATAAATAATTAATAAATGAATTTTAAACATGGTTTACATTTGATAGTTACCCAAACTTAGATAAAATTATCAAATTTACCGTTTGATTGATCTGATCTTTTTTCTGGCTATTGACTAACGTATACGCTATCGCTCACACTGTTGCCATCCCATGCGAGAAAGAATATATAAGCTTCGAAAGGTGCACTCAACATTTTTTCGGGCACTTCAATCAGTTGCTTCCCTTCAGACCGATTTGCTTCGCAATTAAAAATGCTCGATCTATTTTCAGGATAATAGATTAGCAGCATCGCCTTATCACTTCTTCTTGCATTTTCATTGAGCATAGGAGTTTCCCATGTAAATTCTACGCCTTCAGCGCGCTTGGCGATTGCAGGATTAATTGGTGGTGGAAGCTCTCCTGTGCTCAATTTCACCATAACGAAGTTGAGTGCCTGATCTGGGTATTCACCAGTAATAGCATTCTTCTTGTGGTAAGATACTGCTTCATTGTATTGATTCCTGTCGGTATCTGCTACAATAAATTTAAAACCAACATTGATTACCATTTGTACAGTCTTTACGAAAGCATTTGCAACTTTCATTCGTTGCCGGTCTGCCAATTGTTTAACAGTTGGAGGTTTAGAAGTAACACCGCACATCCTGATTACATTTTTCCCGTTCAACATGTATTGCACATTGTTCCCGATTTTTCCAATTGTTGGTCCGTAAGGCCCGGCTAGTAATTTTCCCAAGTGATCTTTAAGTTTTGATTATATTTTGAATCGGTAAATGTGTTAGACTATTGTACCAATACCTTGTTACATTATTAAAACGTTATTGGATCGGTTGTAGTCGTAGTAAAGACGATATAGGGACGAGGAAAGGACGACTCAAGGACGAATCAACCTAGATTGGACATTCTCTTTAGACGTGCTTCTGGGTTTGCCTCAGATTATCGCGTCGCTGCGCTGCGTTCATTGACGTTAGAGCAGCAATGAGGTTGACGTTGCTATACGTTGTTCCTTACTTTAAAATACTTGCCAAGTCAGCGGGCGAATAGTCAATTGATTTTAGTGTTTTATTGTCGTTTTTGCGGTACACTAAAAATAGGGGGCCTTCTTCCTGGTGATAAGCATCACACTGGTGATTTTCACGGTAGTGTTGTATAGTGTCATTCGCCTCCTCTATAGTTTTGCAGGCCTTACTCATATTAGAGCGGTGAACTTCATCAAATAAATCTTTAAACTTATCTCCTAACCCAAATTCAAGTATTGCACCAGAGAGTACGTATTGTAAATCGCATAATGCATCGGCAATTTCTATTAAGTTTCTATCTTCAATAGCTTCCTTTAATTCCTGGAGTTCCTCAGCAAGAAGGGAGACACGGAGGTTCGACCGATTTGATGATGGGATAGTTGGTTCTTTCTGTATTGGGTGCTTAAACGTTCTATGAAATTCTGCTACCTGATTGAGTGGGTTGGGTTCTTGCATATAATTTTGCTTATGCTGCAAGTTATGAATATTGCATTTCTTAAAGAATTTCCATAGGAATAATTATTAGCTTTAACATCAATAACCAAATTCATAATTCTTATTAGCTGCAACATATGGCCGTAATGATAACAAGGGTATTTGATCTATTGCAGCATGGCCTGCAACAGTTTCCCAAGGAAGATTTTGTAAACGGCAAACACAATGGTAAATGGAAAAGCTATAGCACTCAAATTTTTTCTAATACTGTAAATGACCTTAGTAAAGGGCTGATTGATATTGGTATGAGTAAAGGCTCAAGGATAGCTGTTATGTCTGCCAATAGACCTGAATGGAATATGACCGACTTTGCTATCATGCAGATCGGTGCATACCAAATACCGCTTTATCCAACCCTGGCCGAACACGATATTAAATTTATTCTTGAAAATGCTGAGGTGTCGGTGATTTTTGTGGCCGACGAAACTTTATACGGAAAGTTAAAACCAGTTTGTGATGCGCTGGGGACTAACATCCGCATATATACGTTTGATGAAGTGCCAGGCGCAGAGCGATGGAACATACTTATAGACAGGGGCGCTAAATTAGAAACGGATTTAGATACCTTTAGAGACCAGGTTACTGCTGATGATATACTGACCCTGATATACACCTCAGGCACAACTGGCACTCCAAAAGGAGTGATGCTTACGCATGATAACCTGGTTAAGAATTTTCAAAATTCGGCGGTATTGCTGCCTGATGGCATCAGCAAAGGATTGAGTTTTTTACCACTGTCTCACATATTTGAGCGTATGGTAGTTTATCTGTACATGTATTGCGGGACTTCAGTTTATTATGCAGAAAGTATGGACACCATTGTTGCGGACATTCAATTTGTTAAACCCAATGTGTTTTCTACCGTTCCAAGACTTTTGGAGAAAGTTTATGAAAAGATCATGGAAAAGGGTAAGGCATTATCAGGGGTAAAAAAAGGTCTGTTTTTTTGGGCGGTTGGATTAGGTGAACAATATGAATTTGAGAATGGCTGGTTTTATCGGTTGAAACTTGGAATTGCCCGTAAGCTAATATTTAAGAAATGGCAGGAGGCGCTTGGCGGCAATATCATAGTAATTATTTCTGGAGGTGCGGCACTTAATCCGCGACTCGCCAGGATTTTTTGGGCTGCTGATATGCCGGTATTTGAAGGCTATGGTCTTACCGAAACATCGCCAGTTATTACTGTAAATCACTTTGGAAATACCAAGTTTGGAACTGTTGGGCCTGTAATTAAGGGTGTTGAAGTTAAAATAGCAGAGGATGGAGAGGTACTGGCCAGAGGTCATGACATCATGAAAGGCTATTACATGCGTGACGACCTTACCGCTGAAACTATTGACAAAGACGGCTGGTTTCATACTGGAGATATTGGTCAGCTGATTGATGGTAAATTCTTAAAGATCACTGACAGGAAAAAAGAAATATTTAAAACTGCTGGCGGTAAATATGTAGCGCCCCAGATGGTAGAAAATAAATTTAAGGAAACGATTTTGGTAGAGCAGGTGATGGTATTGGGAGAGAATAGGAAGTTTCCTGCGGCATTGATTGTGCCTAACTTTGTTGCGCTTAAAGCCTGGGCGGCTAAAAAGGAGCTGCCTTATACTACGGATGAGCAAATGATTGTTAGCCAGGAAGTAATAGATAAGTTTCAGCAGATTGTAGAATATACCTGTAAAGATTTTGGAAAGTGGGAGCAGGTAAAGCGTTTTGCTTTATTGCCTAAACAATGGAGTATTGATGGTGGTGAGCTTACCCCAAAATTAAGTTTAAAAAGGAAAGTAGTTCTCGAGAAAAATAGGGATATTATCGAAAAAATCTACGCCGATGCTGAGCACTATAAAACGCATTAAACACCTCTTTTTTCTCTTATGTTTAAGTTCGGTTTTTGCAGGATGTGTTCGCGGACAACTTGGTCGCGAGAACAGTAAGGAATACCGGGATGGTATGGTAGTAAGTGCCAACCATTATGCCTCTGAAGTAGGGTTAGCTATCTTAAAAAAGGGCGGTAATGCTGTTGATGCAGCGGTGGCCGTTCAGTTTGCACTGGCAGTAGTTTACCCAAATGCTGGTAATATTGGAGGTGGTGGTTTTATGGTCTACCGATCTGCCAAAGGCGAAACAAATACATTAGATTTTAGGGAAAAAGCGCCGGCAGGTGCGGGCAGGGATATGTACCTGGACAGTGCAGGCAACCCCATTGTAGATAAGAGCTTATTTGGTCAGCTGGCAGTTGGTGTCCCCGGTTCTGTAGCCGGAATGGCAGAGGCACATTTAAAATACGGGAAGCTGAAGTGGGAGGATTTGCTGCAACCAGCAATTAACCTTGCTGAAAATGGTTTTAAAGTTTCGGAACATCAGGCAGGCGAACTAAATGATTTGAAAAAGGATCTGCAACGCATCAATAAGGCAAGTAATGCTTTTCTGAATGACGCTGGATGGAAGGCTGGAGACCTGCTTAAACAACCTGAGCTGGCGAGCACTTTGACTCTAATTAGGGATAAAGGCAGGGCCGGGTTTTATGAAGGCGAGGTAGCCGGGTTGATTGTTGCAGAAATGAAAAACGGAAAAGGGATCATATCGGCAAAAGATCTTTTAGATTACCGGGCGGTATGGCGGAAACCTGTTATAGGTAAATACAAAACTTTTAAAATTATTACCATGCCGCCGCCTTCCAGTGGCGGAATTGCGTTGGTCCAGTTACTGAAAGCCGTTGAGCCTTATCCTTTAAAAAGATGGGGGTTTAATTCGGATTCAACCGTTCAGCTGATGGTTGAGGCAGAAAGACGAGTATACGCAGATCGTGCCGCCCATCTGGGGGATCCTGATTACTTTAAAGTTCCGCAAAAGGAGTTGATGGAAACTTCGTATGTGGCGAATCGCATGAGAGATTTTAATTGGGCGCGTCCTACACCGAGTTCGGCAGTAAGTGCAGGAATCATAGGTAAAGAGCATGAAGAAACCACGCATTTTTCTATAGTTGATAAAGAAGGTAACGCTGTTGCCATTACCACAACGCTTAATGGTTCTTATGGGTCGGCAGTGGTGGTTACTGATGCCGGGTTTTTGCTTAATAATGAAATGGATGATTTTTCAGTAAAACCAGGCGCACCAAATATGTATGGCTTGGTAGGTGGCGAGGCAAATTCTGTTGCGGCAGGAAAACGTATGCTGAGCTCTATGACGCCAACCATTATCGAAAAAGACGGCGACTTATTTATGGTTGTAGGAACCCCTGGTGGTTCAACCATCATCACCTCTGTTTTCCAAACAATCATAAACGTAATAGAATTCGATAAAAGCATGCAGCAGGCCGTTGTGGCAAAGAAATTTCATCACCAATGGTTGCCCGATGAAGTATATGTGGAAGAGTTTGCATTAGATAGCTTAACGCAGGCTAAGTTGACTGCCAAAGGGTATGTTATTAAACAAAGGGGCGGGATTGGAAGGGTTGACGCCATTCTAAAAACGAAGTGGGGATACTATCAAGGTGGTGCAGATCCGCGTGGAGATGATCAATTTCTAGGTTGGTAGTTCAAGCTTGTATAGAATAAAGCACACTTCATTTGCACGCCACCACTGTTAAAATGCGTTTTCTGGATTGGCCTAAGTATTGAATAGCAGGTATTAACTAAAACCTCTTATAAATTAAATACTTAGAAATATGAAACAGAATTTATTAAAATGCCTGCCTGTTGCTGCCCTGTTATTAGTAGGTACTGTGGCGCACGCCCAGGAAGGGACAATGAGCACAATGAGTGCCTCAACTCCACTTAGCTCATGGTCTATTGGTGTAAATGCAGGGGTATTGACTCCAATTTCTCCTTTGGGTGGAAAAAATGATTTTTCTAACTGGAAATCGAACCTTGGATACGGGTTATATATTAAGAAGCAATTTACACCATATTTCTCTCTTCGATTGGACGGAGTTGGAGGTAAATTAAGTGGTGATAACTCTGAACCATTTGATAGTGGTGTTTCTGCTACTGGAGCTGTTAACGCTTTTGAAACAGATTTGACTTATTCGGGTACTTTGAATGCAGTAGTTAATTTGTTCAACATCGACATGTTCAACAAAGAAAGCGCAGTGCAACTTTATGCATCTGCAGGTGCGGGTTTAGCCGGTTATAAAGTGCAAACTTCGGCAACTTCCGGTGGTACGCTAACAGATTATGCTGGTGGTAAAACCATTAGCGAATTGATTATACCTGTTGGATTTGGTGCTAAGTTTAAGGTGGCTGAAAAGATTAATCTTGATTTAGGATGGACTGTTAATTTTGTTGATGGAGATAATCTTGATGGTGTTTATAAGCTGAACAATGATAAATACAATTATGCATATGCAGGTTTGGAGTTCGCATTGGGAGCTGGAAAGCAAAAAGCATGGCATAACCCTGTAGCATTAACTTATGACGAAGCTTTAGCAGCTAAACAAACTGCAAATGCCTTGAAGAGTGATTTAGATGCGCAGAAAGCTGATAATGCAAGACTTAGATCTGAGTTGAATGATTTGCTTAAAGATACAGATGGCGACGGTGTTGCTGATAAATTGGATAAATGTCCGGGTACTGCTGCAGGAACTGTTGTTGATGGATCTGGTTGTCCGTTAAAAGTGCCTGCTCCAGTTGTACAAGAAAAAGTAATTATTACAGAGGCTGACCGCAGGGTAGTTGCTGATGCGATTAAAAACTTAGAGTTTGATTTGGGCAAAGCTACAATCAGGGCAAAATCATACCCTACATTAAATAGGGTTGCAGCATTGTTAATGGAAAAGAACTTTAGCTTAAAATTAGCAGGACATACTGATAACACTGGTTCTGATGCGTTAAATATGAGATTATCTAAAGACAGAGCTGAATCAGTTAGATCTTACCTGGTTTCTCAAGGTGCAAATGCATCAAGAGTTGAAGCAACAGGATATGGAGAGGCACAGCCTATTGCTACCAATAAAACTGCTGCTGGTCGCCAGCAAAACAGGAGAGTAGAGTTTACTTTATTCTAGAATTAGCTTAATATATTGCAAAACCGCCTTATCATTTAAGGCGGTTTTTTTTTGCCTGGTTTTTCAATAATATGTTTGCATAGTAATTTATTTATAGATAGCTTTGTTATGCAAGCATAGTAATAATGAAACAACAGGAGACTATTGATTACTTTCTAAAGGTAGTTTGGCAGAACATGGCAAACACCTATAACCAGATTGCATCGGGCTTTGGGATTACTCAGGCCATAGGTTACGTTCTTATCAATATTGAAAAGGAAGGTACACCAGTTTCTAAGTTAGCCGGACTTTTGGGCGTGAAGGCGACAAGCCTTTCGCGAATGTTAAATAACATGGAGGAACTGGGATTAATATATAGAAAAACTTCTGTAGGCGACAAAAGATCTGTTAAAGTTTTCCTGACTGATTTTGGGGTAGAAAAAAGGCATTTAGCAAAAGAGGTAGTGATATCATTTAACGAGTATTTAAATGAAAACCTGAGCAATCAGGAAAAGAATAACTTAATAAATACGCTGCAGAAATTAAACAAACTCACATTAGCTTATACAACTAGCATTGTAAATGATGAACAAAAAGATAAATAAAGTAGCGGTACTTGGCTCTGGTATTATGGGCTCTCGCATTGCATGCCACTTCGCCAATATTGGTGTGGAGGTTTTGCTGCTGGATATTGCCGCTAAGGAGGGAGTTAAAAATAGCATTGTGA
This sequence comes from Bacteroidota bacterium, assembly GCA_040385565.1. Classification (GTDB taxonomy): domain Bacteria; phylum Bacteroidota; class Bacteroidia; order Sphingobacteriales; family Sphingobacteriaceae; genus Pedobacter. The sequence continues at coordinate 138,310 of JAZKHD010000011.1, forward strand.
ACACGGCTTTACAAACTGCTGTTAAAACAAACCCATCGCCGATTTATTCAAAAAAAGTATTGACCAAGATTGCGACCGGCAATTTTGAGGATGATATGCCAAAGGTCGCTGCGGTTGACTGGATTATCGAGGTTGTAGTAGAAAATTTAGATATCAAGAAAAAAGTATTTGACCAGGTGGAGCAATACCGTAAGGCGGGAACTTTAGTAACATCAAATACTTCGGGTATACCCATCCACATGATGGCGGAAGGAAGAAGTGATGATTTTAAAGCCAACTTTTGCGGGACTCATTTTTTTAATCCCCCGAGATATTTAAGATTGCTTGAAATTATACCTACACCCCACACGAAGTTGGAGTTGGTTGATTTCTTAATGGAATATGGCGACAAATTTTTAGGTAAAACTACGGTGCTGTGTAAAGATACGCCAGCATTTATTGCCAATAGAGTTGGTGTATATTCTATCATGGCTTTGCTGCACCTGGTAGAGAAAATGGAACTGACAGTTGAGGAGGTTGATAAATTTACTGGTCCGGCTTTAGGAAGACCAAAATCTGCTACTTTCCGCACAACAGATGTGGTTGGTTTAGATACGATGATTAAAGTGGCGAAGGGATTGTATGATAATTGTCCCGATGACAAAGCACATGAGCTATTTAAGCTACCTGGGTATGTAGAAAAGATGGCTGAAAACAAATGGCTGGGTGATAAAACCGGTCAGGGATTCTACAAAAAGACAAAAACACCAGAGGGTAAAACCGAAATACTAGCACTTGATCTTAAAACTTTAGAATATCGCCCTCAGCAAAAGGTGAAGTCGGCCACGTTAGACATGACAAAGTCTATTGAAAACGTGAAAGACAGAATGAAAGTTTTTGCCGCAGGGAAGGATAGAGCAGGCGAACTTTTTAGGGCATCATTTTTTGGACTGTTTGAATATGTATCTGACAGGATTCCGGAGATCTCTGATGAGTTATACAGAATTGACGATGCGATGCGTGCAGGGTTTGGCTGGGACCTGGGTCCGTTTGAGGTTTGGGATGCAGTTGGGCTAGCTGAAGCTTTGAGCGGAATGAAAGCATATGGTCACACTCCTGCAGCCTGGGTGGAAGAAATGATTGCCGCGGGAAATACAACCTTTTATAAAGTAGAAGGCGGCGTTAAAAAATACTATGATATTCCTTCTAAAACTTATAAGGCCATTCCAGGTACCGATGCCTTTGTTATTTTAGATAATTTAAGAGCCGATAAGGTAGTTTGGAAAAACTCTGGTGCTTCAATAATTGATTTGGGCGACGGCATTTTGAATGTTGAGTTTCATTCGAAAATGAACACTATTGGCGGTGATACTTTGCAGGCTATAAACAAAGCTATTGATATGGCGGAAAAGGATTACAGAGGAGTGGTTATTGGAAATGACGGGGCTAATTTTTCGGCAGGTGCTAACGTGGGTATGATCTTTATGATGGCCGTTGAACAGGAATGGGATGAGTTGAATATGGCGGTGAGAATGTTCCAGAATACTTCCATGCGAATCAGATATTCTTCAATTCCTGTTGTGGTTGCCCCTCATAACCTGGCATTAGGTGGTGGATGTGAATTTAGCTTACATGCAGACCATGTTCAGCTAAATGCGGAAACGTACATGGGATTAGTAGAGTTTGGAGTAGGGGTAATACCAGGGGGTGGTGGCACTAAGGAGTTCGCTTTGCGTGCATCCGATGAATATAAAGAAGATCAAATTGTGCAGAACGCTTTAAAGGATCGTTTCCTGACGATTGGTATGGCCAAAGTTTCTACCTCCGCGGTTGAAGCGTTTGAGTTAGGATATCTTCAAAAAGATAAATACTCGATCAGTATGAACAGAAGCAGGCTTATCGCGGATGCCAAAGCTAAGGCCATAGAACTTGCAGATGCTGGTTACACCAAACCGGTTCAGCGTAAAGACATAAAGGTTTTAGGTAAGCAGGGACTGGGAATAGTGTATGCAGGAGCTAATACGATGTATTCTGGACATTATATTTCTGAACATGATAAAAAAATCTCAGAAAAACTGGGTTGGGTAATGTGTGGCGGTGACCTGTCATCACCTACAGAAGTAACTGAACAGTATCTGCTGGATTTAGAACGCGAGGCATTTTTATCGCTTTGCGGCGAACGTAAGACTTTAGAGCGAATACAGAGTATTGTAACTAAGGGTAAACCTTTAAGAAATTAACGACATGCAGGAAGCATATATAATAGCTGGATATAGAACCGCTGTAGGCAAGGCACCACGAGGTGTATTTCGTTTTACAAGGGCCGATGATTTGGCTGCGGAAGTAATAAAACAATTGGTAGCCTCTGTGCCTTCGCTAAATAAGGAGGAAATTGATGATGTTATTGTAGGTAATGCCACACCTGAAGCGGAGCAGGGCTTAAATGTAGGACGAATGATTTCGCTGATGGGCTTGGATACAGACAAGGTTCCGGGTGTAACAGTGAACCGGTACTGTGCATCCGGACTGGAAACCATTGCCACCGCTGTAGCGAAAATAAAAAGCGGTATGGCCGATTGTATAATTGCGGGAGGCGTAGAAGTGATGTCGGGAATGCCTTTTGGTGGCTGGAAACTGGTGCCTAATGCTGACGTAGCAAAAAATAACCCGGACTGGTATTGGGGAATGGGATTGACAGCAGAAGCGGTTGCGAGGGAGTATAAGGTGAATCGTGAGGATCAGGATGAGTTTGCATATCAATCACATCAAAAGGCCATAGCCGCGATAGCCAACGGCCATTTAAAAGACGGGATATTGCCGATCACTATTCATGAAACATATCTGGATGAGCAACTGAAGAAGAAAACAAGAAGTTATGTAGTAGATACTGATGAGGGCCCAAGAGCTGACACCTCGGTTGAAAAATTGGCTAAGTTGAAACCTGTTTTCGCTGCTGATGGATGTGTAACTGCAGGAAACTCTTCTCAGACATCTGATGGTGCGGCGTTTGTGCTGGTGGTATCTGAAAGAAAAATGAAAGAGCTGGGTGTTGAACCGATTGCCAGACTAGTGAGTTATGGAGTTGCGGGTGTTCCACCACGTATTATGGGTATAGGGCCTATTTACGCCATACCAAAAGCATTGAAGCAAGCGGGTATGACCCTTGAACAAATAGATTTGATCGAGTTGAATGAAGCATTTGCTTCACAATCGCTCGCGATCATAAGAGATTTACACTTTGATACATCGAAGCTGAATGTAAATGGAGGGGCTATAGCCCTGGGCCATCCATTAGGGTGCACAGGAGCAAAGCTATCTGTCCAGATCTTTAATGAATTAAAGAGAAGAGATAAAAAATACGGAATGGTTACGATGTGTGTTGGTAGCGGTCAGGGTGCCGCTGGAATTTTTGAAATGTTATAATCTTAGTCAAAATATAATGGAAGCTACAGACAAAAAGGTAATTAAAGGCGGTGAGTTTTTGATCACTGAAACCAATTATAAGGATGTTTTCATCCCTGAGGAGTTTGATGAAGAACAGCTAATGATTGCCCAGACCTGCAGGGATTTTTTAGCTGCGGAGGTATTTCCACATCTGGATAGAATTGATACCCAGGAAGAAGGGTTGATGCCATCGTTGATGGATAAAGCTGGTGAGCTGGGGATTTTAGGTGTGTCGATACCGGAACAATATGGAGGATTCGGCAAAAATTTTAATACCTCTATGCTTGTTGCCGACGTAGTTGGTGCAGGCCATTCTTTCGCCGTTGCACTTTCTGCGCATACGGGAATCGGCACATTGCCAATATTGTATTATGGTAGTCAGGAACAAAAAGATAAATACATTCCTAAATTAGGAACAGGTGAATGGAAGGCCGCCTATTGTTTGACTGAGCCAAACTCGGGATCTGATGCGAACTCTGGTAAGACTAAAGCTAAGCTGACGGAAGATGGAAAGCATTATTTGATTAATGGTCAGAAAATGTGGATCACCAATGGTGGCTTTGCTGATATTTTTATTGTGTTTGCAAAGATTGATGATGATGCCAATTTAACTGCTTTTATTGTGGAACGTGATTTTGGTGGTATTACCATGAACCCTGAAGAGCATAAAATGGGAATTAAAGGTTCATCTACAAGGCAAGTCTTTTTTAATGATTGCCAGGTGCCGGTGGAGAATATGCTTTCCGACAGGCAGAATGGCTTCAAAATAGCGGTTAACATTTTAAATATTGGACGTATTAAATTGGCCGCTGCGGCCATAGGTGCGTCAAAATCTGTGATTAATACTGCTGTAAATTATGCTAATGAACGTGTTCAGTTTGATCGGCCCATTTCAAAGTATGGTGCCATACGTTTTAAAATAGCAGAGATGGCGGCAAAGGTTTATGCGGTAGAATCTGCCAATTACAGGGCCGGTCAAAATATCGATGATGCCTATGATGCTTTAGTTGCAGGAGGAATGGACGAGGGAAAGGCAAAATTGAAGTCGACCGAACAATTTGCTGTTGAATGTGCGATTTTAAAGGTTTGGGGATCGGAAGTTTTGGACTATGTTGTAGATGAGGGGGTACAAATTTACGGTGGTATGGGTTTTTCTGCAGAGGCGCCTATGGATCGTGCTTACCGTGATGCGCGGATCAACAGAATTTTTGAAGGTACGAACGAAATTAACAGGTTGCTGACGGTTGACATGATGTTAAAACGAGCCATGAAGGGTGAGCTTGATTTGATGACCCCGGCCACAGCTGTAGCGGCAGAACTGATGTCGATTCCCGATTTTGGAGAAGAGGATGATACTTTATTTGCTGCGGAGAAAAAGACAATAGCGAACCTAAAAAAAGCCACATTAATGGTTGCCGGTTCTGCAGTACAGAAGCTCATGATGAGCCTTTCTAAGGAGCAGGAGATATTGATGAATGTAGCAGATATGGCTAGCTATGTGTATGTGGCTGAATCGGCGCTGCTTAGGACTGAAAAGTTGGTAAGTTTAAGGGGAGAAGTTGCATGCGAAGGTCAGTTGAATATGATGAGAACCTATTTTGTAGAAGCAGTGGATGGTGTGCAAAAAGCAGGAAAGGAAGCCCTTTGGGCGTTCGCTGAAGGCGATGAACTGAGAATGATGATGGTTGGTTTAAGACGTTTCACTAAACTTGAGCCATTTAATGTTAAGGACACACGGCAAAAAATTGCCCAGCAGGTGATTGCGGCAAACAAGTATTGCTATTAAAAATTCAATTCATAATTTAGACTGGAGCGCCCTCAATTGAGGGCGTTTTTATATAGATTGACTTTGGCTATTCGTGGCAGGAGTTTGTTAAAATTGGTTAAAAATTGTTGCATCCCCAATAAAAGCGTATTTTTGTGCGATATGTTAAAAAATGGGCTTTGGTATGGATTTTTTATACTCGCAGGTTTTATCGCCGCTTGTGAAAAACCGGAGCCCTATGATGAGGAGGCACAAAGTCTTAAGGATGAGGCGTTGATTAAGGCATGGTCTGATTCTACCCATATTTCACTTGCTAAACATGAAAGCGGGGTGTATTATAAGATTGTTAGTCCCGGTTCTGGAATTTCGCAGATTGAATTGACTGACACGCTTACAGTATTATATCAGGGTAAACTGCTAATTGATTCAGTGATTGGAGGAACTGCCACAACAGATACGGTGGGCTATAAATTTGTTCTGGAATCTAGTATTCCAGGATGGAGAAATGGTTTGCCATTGATAAAGGAAGGTGGGCGCATCAGGCTTTTAGTTCCCTCAGCTCAAGCATATAAAAACAATAATATAGTCGCCGGTATACCTAAAAATGCCGTCCTGGATTTTGATGTACAATTAAAAAAAGTTGCTAAAAGAAAATAATATGTTAAAGAAATTACCATCATATATCTTTGTTTTATTGGGTTTTATCGTTCTACTTGCTTCATGTAAGAAGGATTACGAGACTGTGCAGAATATTGATGACCGTAAGATTGAGGATTATTTATCCAAAAATAATGTGCAGGCGATAAAGGATCCACAGGGCACAGGGTTTTATTACCAAATAACCAGTCAGGGTACAGGTGATTTTTATAAAAACACTGACTCTGTACGTTATAGTGTGACAGTAAAATCTCTATTGAATGGTACTGTTTTTTACACTACTCCTGAAAGCTCTAATTTAAGCACTTTTGTAGGGTACTCCAGTCAGTTGTTAGGCATTAATATAAAAGCGATGCTTTCAACTTTGACTCAGTTGAAGGCGGGAGGTGCGGCGCGTATCATTCTTCCTTCTTATCTTGCTTTCGGAAAGAACGGTTATGAGACACTTAAAGTACCTTCTAATGAGATTTTAGAAGTTACTGTTAAAACTTATTTAGAGAAACAACACGTGCTTGATGACAATCATATTAAAGCTTTTTTAATAGCCAATAAAATTACAAATGCAGTAAAAGACGCATCAGGAGTATATTATGTTTTAACTACCGCAGGGACTGGGACTAATCCTATTACTTTAAGTTCCACTTTAACTACAACATATACTGGTCGTTTTCTTGATGGAGCTGTATTCGATTCGGCTACTGACAACGCGAGCGTATTGGGTTCTTTCATACCCGGATGGGCCGTGTTGAGAAACTTCAAACAGGGTGCTGTAGTAAGAATTATCATACCTTCAATTTTGGCTTATGGTTCTTCGGGCCGCAGGGATTCGCTTGGTAATTTGGTAATCGGTGGAAATGCCTGTCTAGACTTCGATGTTTCAGTGACTAAGGTTGAAAATTAGCTATTGGCTATTCAGGGTTTCCTTAAATACTTTTAAAATTCTATCTCTGGCGAACGTGTGCTCAACGATTGGCGTGGTGTATTTACCTGTTTTTATTTCAGGTACCCATTCGTTTATGTATGCATTTTTTGGATCGAATTTTTTTGCCTGTAATTCAGGATTGAAAACACGAAAATATGGTGCTGCATCATTGCCGCAACCGCAAGACCATTGCCAGCCGCCCACGTTACTTGCCATCTCATAATCAAGCAGTTTTTCTGCAAAATATGCTTCACCCCATCGCCAGTCGATAAGTAGGTGCTTGGTAAGGAAACTTGCAACAACCATTCTTACTCTATTGTGCATAAACCCAGTTTCATTTAGCTGCCTCATTCCTGCGTCTACGAGCGGATAACCCGTGTTTCCGGTACACCACATATTAAATTCGTGCTCATTATTGCGCCATTTAATTGCATTATATGCAGGTTTAAAACAAGAATTGCTAATATGAGGGAAATGCCAAAGAATCATCATGTAGAAATCGCGCCAGGCCAGTTCTGATAACCATTTATCAGCATTTTGATGTATCGCCTCTTTTACAGCTTTCCTGATGCTAACCGTACCAAAACGTAAATGCAGGCCAATTCTAGTAGTTGCATTATCGCCGGGATAATCGCGCCTTTTTTCATATTCATCAAGTTTTTCACCGAAATTAAGGATGGGAAATTCTTGACACGATTTTTCAAAGCCTAACTCACTTATGTCAGGCAACTTGTGCTTTTCACCTATCACAAAATTTCTGAAATACTTTTCCGTAGGGTAAGATTTGTAGAAAAATGGCCCGAGCTTTTTTTTCCATTGGGTGAAATAGGGTGTAAACACCGTGTATGGTTTTCCATCGGCCTTCAGAATTTCGCCTTTCTCAAAAATTACCTGGTCTTTGAAAGAAGTAAAAGTGATTTGCTCTGACGCAAGGAATTCAGCAAGAGATTCGTCGCGTTCTTTTGCATAGGGTTCGTAATCATGGTTCACAAAAACAGATTTGACTTTAAATCTGTCCAGCAGTTTTGGCCATGCGCCTTCTGGAGAATCATGAATTACATAGACAGATGACCCATATTTAGAAAGTTCCACATTAAGCTTTTGTAGCGTATTGTGTATAAAGGTGATGCGGGCGTCATTTTTGGCATTAAGTCGATTTAATATCTTTTCATCAAAAATAAAGACTAACTGAACAGGATAATTTCCCTTGAGCGCATGGTAAAGAGCTGCGTTATCATCCAACCTCAAGTCTCTCCTCAACCAGCAAATGCTTACTTCATTATTCATTTTTTGTAAATTTGTGCTAAAGCTTCCTCAAGTCGGGTATACTGGAATTTGTAACCTGCATCCAGGACTTTCTGAGCGGAAGTATTTGTACTTATTGTTGTAACAGCGCTCATTTTTCCGAGAATCATTTCTAATATTTTTTCCGGCACATTGAATGGCCATAATGGTCGTCCGATACTTCCAGCGATGGCTTTGGTGAGTGTTTTATTTGTGACTGGATAAGGAGCAGACCCATTGTATGCCCCTGAAAAGTAACCATCCTCAATTGCATTGACAAAAATGCCAACAATATCATCAACATGTATCCAGGGCACCCATTGCTTTCCTGTTCCTAAAGGAGCACCGGCAAAAAATCGTATTGGTCTTTCCAATGCTGGCAATGCACCACCTTCTCTCCCCAAAACAAAACCTGTTCGTATCTTTACTACTCGTAGACCCAACGAAACACCTCTGTCTACAGCAGTTTCCCATAATGTACAGCACTTTGCCAGAAAGCCGGATCCTGCTGCTGAATCTTCTGTAAGAACTTCGTCTGCTCTATCTCCATAGAAACCAACTGCTGATGACGCAATAAAATTTTTTACAGGAGCGCCAGAAGAAGCGATTGCATCATAAAGCAGTTTTGTGCTATCCACCCGGCTGTCAATTATTTTTTGTTTTCTTTCTTTCGTCCATTTCTTGTCAGCTATCCCTTCACCCGCAAGATGAACAATTGTAGTAACTCCATGGAGGCCTTTGACATCAATTTCCCCTTTTTCTACATTCCATAAATATACTTGTACACCCGGCACTTTAATTGGTTTTCTTGCAAGAATAGCAACCGAGTGGCCTCTAGCCATCAAATGCCTGGTTAATATCTTTCCAATCATGCCGGTAGCCCCGGTTATAAGAATATGGTGCTTCATAAAGTACTAAACTAATTATGGTCGCTTTAGTTTGTATAATCTGTTTTAACAGCTATAATATTCGCTTTGTTATATAAATATTGCTTTTGATTTACTTTTTCGCATTAAAAATCGTATATTTTTGTATTCCTTTATAAATACAGCGGCATCAATTAATGAAGTTAAAGAAGATTTTGGTTTGGTTCAGGAATGACCTGCGCTTGCATGACAATGAAATGCTTGTGGAGGCGATCTCAAAATCTGATACTATTTTGCCAATTTATTTCTTTGATCCCAGGTATTTCGACAAGACACAATTCGGTACAGAAAAAACAGGAATTAATAGGGCTAGATTTTTACTCGAAAGTGTTTCATCACTCAGGGCTGAGCTGCAAAAACTTGGGGGTGATTTGTTAATCGTTTCAGGTAAGCCGGAGGATCACCTACTTGAAATTGTTGAGCGTTACGAGATTTCCGAAGTTTATCACCACCGGGAAGTTGGGGCTGAAGAGACTGCTGTTTCTGCACTTGTTGAGGATGTTTTATGGAAACAGAAAGTCAACCTAAAGCACTTTATAGGGCATACACTTTATAATAAAGAAGATTTGCCATTTCCGATAAAGGATATTCCGGATATATTCTCCCAATTTAAGAAAAAGACAGAACGTGACGCTTTAGTTAAAGCGTGTTTTGAAACGCCAAGTGATATTTACTTTGTTGAAAATAACGAATGGGGAGATTTGCCTACTCTTTCTAACCTCGGGTTTAACAAGGAGAGTATACTTCAGGTGAAAAACAAAGTAAACGGGGGAGAAGAAAGTGGTTTAGATCATTTGGATTCCCTTTTAGCCGACGGATCAGATATTTACAATAAGTTCAGCACTAAGGGGCTAGCAGGGAAGGCAAATTTCACATCAAAGCTCTCATCATGGCTGGCTCTGGGATGTTTGTCGCCACGAAAAGTTTACTGGAAAGTCAAACTTGCCGAAAGTCAATTTGGTAATAATACTAATTTTAGCCAGATCTTACTTGGACTTCTGCACCGGGATTATTTTAGGTTTATGTTTAAAAAGCATGGAATTAAGTTTTTCCAGGAACCCGGGTTTGAGGAATTAATAAATAGCCCTGCAGTTGAAGGTAGTGATTTAATAGAAAATTGGAAGAACGGACAAACTGGTCATTACCTTGTTGATTCGTACATGCAAGAGCTTAATAGTTCAGGTTTTATTCCACATAACGGAAGGTTATTAGTTGCTACCTATCTGGTGCACTTTTTAAAAATTCACTGGACTCGGGGGGCATCGTATTTTGAGGAGAAGTTGGCAGATTATTCACCCGCAAGTAACTGGGGTAATTGGGCAAATGTAGCGGGTGTCGGTTTGGACTTAACATCAAAATCTGCTTTTGACTTGGAAAAGCAGTTAAAAGTTTTAGAAATAGATATTAATTCTACTACGGAAGAGATTGCGTAATCTGTTGATAAAAAGCACGTTAATCATCGCGATCGATCTGTATCTATCACTTTAAGGAATAAAAAGTCAACAAAAGTTGGATTTTAAACAAAGTTGTTTAACATTTGTTATAAGTAACAGATGTGAAAAACTTTTCAATTAGCGATATCGAAGCCCTGATCGGGGTAAAAGCTCACACTATCCGGGCTTGGGAAACAAGATATAATCTGGTGCCCCCTAAAAGAACACCCACCAACATTAGATACTACAGCGAAGAAGACCTGAAGATGTTACTTAATATTGTGGCGCTTAACGATAATGGCTACAAAATTAGTAAGATCGCGAAGATGAGCACAAGTCAGATCACCCATCTGGTTAAGCAACTCAAGAGTGATTGGAAGAACGATTCCATCCAAATGCTTCACTTGTCTAACGCCACAATTGAATATGATGAAAAACAATTTGCAGAAGTCTTAACTGGCTGCGTAAGTGAGCTCGGCCTCATTAAAACTATGGATGTATTATTATATCCATTTATGAAAAAAGCTGGGATGTTGTGGCAAACTGGGGCCATTGATCCTTCACACGAGCACTTTGCATCTAATCTCATACGTGAACGAATAATTGTTGAAATTGATAAAGTAGACATGCCGGTAAAAAAAGATCCTAAAAGATTTATTTTATTTTTACCGGAAGCAGAAATGCACGAGACTGGGCTTCTTTTTACACGTTATTTACTAAAAAAATGCGGACACGAAACGCTATATCTTGGATCAGAAATTCCGTATTCCGATTTAAAAAAGGTTGTAGACTCATATAAACCCGATTACGCCTTTATAACGTTAACATCACTTAATCTTGGAAAGGACATCAACAAAGTTATTGGCAAGGTGATGGATAACCTAAATGTACCGTTGCTGGTTGCGGGAAGTTTGATTTCTGAATTTGATATTCTGGTAAAGGATCAGCTTACACCCTTAAAAAATGTTTGCGACATAGTGGAGTTTCTTGAAGATTTATAAACAAGTTTACCTGTTTATTAAGGTAAAAAATCTTAATTTTGCAACACTTATAGCAATTCAAAAATAATGGATAATTTATCTTATCTCAGCGGTGCGAATGCCGAATACATAGAATCCTTATATCAAACTTATAAAGAAGACGCCAGTTCAGTTGAGTTTGGCTGGCAGAAATTTTTCGAAGGTTTTGACTTCGGAAGGGGGTCGTCGGGAACGGCTGTAACTACTGAAACTCCAGAACATTTTCTAAAAGAAATCAATGTTTTAAATCTGATAAATGGTTTCAGGCAACGTGGCCATCTTTTTACTCAGACGAATCCAGTGCGGGAAAGAAGACAGCATCTGCCTACTTTGGATATAGAAAATTTCGGGTTGGCCAAGTCTGATTTAGATACCTTATTTAATTCTGGAATTGAGATAGGTATTGGGGCAGCCCGATTAAGCGATATTGTTGAGTTCTTAAAGCAAACTTATTGCCGTTCTATTGGTGCGGAATATAAGTATGTGCGCAATCCGGAAGTTTTGCACTGGATTGAAAATAAAATGGAAAGCGTTAGGAACACACCGAATTTCTCCATTGATGAAAAAAGAAGAATTCTAAAAAAATTAAATGAAGCGGTGAGCTTTGAGAATTTCCTGGGTACCAAATTTCTTGGTCAAAAGCGGTTTTCATTAGAAGGAGCAGAAGCATTGATACCTGCGCTTGATTCAGTTATTGAAAAAGGGGCTGCACTCGGAATTGAAGAGTTTGTTATTGGAATGGCTCATCGAGGAAGATTGAATGTACTTGCTAACATTATGCAAAAAACCTATAAGGATATTTTTGCAGAATTTGAAGGCAAAGGCTATAGTGCTGAATCTCCATTTGGAGGTGATGTAAAATACCATCTTGGTTATTCTACTGATGTTACCACAAACAACGGAAATAGTGTCCATTTAAGTCTGTGTCCAAATCCTTCACACCTTGAAACGGTAAACGGCGTGGTTGAAGGAATGACCAGATCTAAAATCGATTTTAAATACGGCGGAGATAACGCGCGTATAGCACCCATATTAATTCATGGTGATGCCTCCGTTGCTGGTCAGGGGATAGTTTATGAAGTTATTCAAATGGCAGGTCTTGACGGATATAAAACCGGGGGTACCATTCATTTAATCATTAACAATCAAATAGGGTTTACAACAAATTATAAAGACGGACGTACAAGTACATACTGCACTGATATTGCCAAGGTTACCCTATCGCCGGTATTCCACGTAAATGGGGATGACGTTGAAGCACTGGTTTATGCTATTAACCTGGCTATGGAGTACCGTCAGAAATATAAAAATGATGTATTCATTGACATTCTTTGTTACCGCAGGTTTGGGCATAATGAAGCAGATGAACCTAAGTTTACCCAACCACTGTTGTACAAATCAATTGAAAAGCATGCTAATCCGCGTGACATTTATATTCAACAACTTATTGGTGAAGGAAAAATGGAAGCAAGCCTGGCAAAGGAACTCGAAAAGGAATTTAGAGGGATATTACAGGAGCGGCTTAATGAGGCAAAAGAGATTACTTCCACTTACCAGGATGTAAAATTTGGTGGTGCATGGTCTGATATGAGAATTGCAACACCCAAAGATTTTGAAACATCACCAAATACAGCAGTTAAGAGAGAAACACTGCTTGAAATAGCAAAAAGAATAAGTACACTACCTTCTGATAAGAAATTTTTCAAAAAGATAGAGAAACTTTTTGATGAGCGTAGTAAAATGGCAAGCACTTCTCATGTGTTCGACTGGGCAATGGGAGAGCAGCTGGCATACGGGACGTTGTTGGCTGAAGGAAAAAGAGTTAGACTGAGTGGGCAGGATGTTGAGCGCGGTACGTTTTCTCATCGCCATGCGGTGTTAACGCTGGAAGATTCTGAGGAAGAATATATCCCATTATCAAATATCTCTGATCAGCAGGCTTCGTTTGATATTTACAATTCACACTTATCTGAGTACGGCGTACTCGGTTTTGAATATGGATACGCCATGGCTAATCCTAATGCTTTAACAATTTGGGAAGCGCAATTTGGTGACTTCTTTAACGGAGCTCAAATTGTTATTGACCAATATATTGCAAGTGCGGAAACGAAATGGCAGCGTGAAAACGGTTTAGTTATGCTTTTACCACACGGTTACGAAGGTCAGGGACCTGAGCACTCTTCTGCACGTATTGAGAGATTTATGGAGCTGTGTGCAGACTACAACATGCAGGTGGTGAATTGTAGTACACCGGCAAACTTTTTCCACTCTTTGAGAAGGCAGTTTAAAAGAGACTTCAGGAAACCATTGGTAGTATTTACACCGAAAAGCTTGCTTCGCCATCCTAAATGTGTATCTCCGCTTGAAGAATTTACTGATGGCAAATTCCAGGAGGTTATTGCAGATGTAAATTTAAAATCATCTGATGTGACCAGGGTAGTTTTTTGCAGTGGAAAAATCTACTATGAGCTGTTAGAAAAGCAAGAGAAAGATCAAATAAAAGACGTTGCAATCGTTAGGTTAGAGCAGCTTTATCCGACACCAATTGATCAAATGGAGACGGTTTACAAAAAGTATAAAAATGCTAAGGAAGCTGTTTGGGTTCAGGAAGAGCCTGAAAACATGGGTGCCTGGCCATATTTATTGCGCAAGTTTAGAAAAACTATTTTTAAAGATATAGAAGTAATTTCAAGACGGGAAAGTAGCAGTACAGCTACTGGTTTCGCAAAACAACATGCGGATCAGCAAGCTTTTATTCTAGCTAAAGCCTTTGAGATGCCAGTTACAGAGAAAGAGCAAAAAATTGCTAAAAAATCTGTTAGTAAAGTTTATAATGTAGATTAAGAAAAATACATCTGATATGAGTATAGAAATAAAAGTTCCGCCTGTAGGGGAATCGATTACCGAGGTTGTTTTATCACGTTGGGTTAAAAGTGATGGTGATGCAGTAGAAATGGACGAAGTAATTGCTGAACTAGAATCTGATAAGGCCACATTCGAACTTACTGCAGAGCAAGCCGGAACTTTGAAGGTAGTTGCTGCTGAGGGTGATACACTTGCTATTGGTGCCATTGTATGTAAAATTGAAGATGGTGGGGCAGCGCCAGCTAAGGCCGCAGAACCTGCTGCTACGGATGCTGAAAAGCCGGCAGTTGTTAATGATAAAGTAGTAGCTGCGCCAGTGGCTGAAAAATCTGGTGAAACTTATGCATCAGGAACACCATCTCCATCAGCAGGAAAAATATTAGCTGAAAAAGGTGTTGATGCTGGTAGTGTTAAAGGAACCGGCGTAGATGGGAGGATTACTAAGGAAGACGCATTAAAAGCTGAGAAACCTGAACCTAAAGCTGAGGCTTCAAAAGCACCTTCTGCGCCAGCTGCAGCTCCGGCTGTTGCAGGTTCCAGAAATGAGCGCAGACAGAAGATGTCGCCGTTGAGAAAGACTGTTGCAAAAAGGCTTGTAACGGTTAAAAACGAGACTGCGATGTTGACTACTTTCAATGAAGTAAATATGAAGCCGATTATGGATCTTCGTGGTAAGTATAAAGACCAGTTTAAAGAGAAGTTTGGTGTTGGTCTTGGTTTCATGAGCTTTTTCACAAAAGCGGTATGCGAAGCGTTGAAGGATTTTCCTGCTGTTAATGCCAGAATTGATGGCGAAGAAGTAGTTTACAATGATTTCGCTGATATTTCTATTGCTGTTTCTGCACCAAAAGGATTGGTTGTTCCTATTATTAGGAACGCGGAGAGTATGAGTCTGGCACAAATTGAAAAGACAGTGATTGAGCTTGCAACAAAGGCTCGCGATAGCAAATTGACAATTGAAGAAATGACAGGAGGAACTTTTACTATCACTAATGGTGGTGTATTTGGATCTATGATGTCAACCCCAATAATAAATGCACCACAATCTGCCATTCTTGGAATGCATAATATAATTGAACGTCCGATTGCTGAAAAAGGTGAAGTTGTAATTAGGCCTATGATGTACGTGGCGCTATCTTACGATCATAGAATAATTGATGGAAGAGAGTCTGTTGGTTTCCTTGTAAGGGTAAAGCAATTATTGGAAGATCCGGCGCGTCTTCTTTTAGGAGTATAGAAAGTATAAGAATAAATAGAAAAGGCCTTGATACATTATCAAGGCCTTTTCTATTTAGCACTAACCTCTTTCACCGTGATGTAGAAATCAGGATCAATTTTTAAGCCTTCGCTCAGAACCTTCAAATCTACTTTAAGAGATTTCCAATCTGCACCGGGATAAATTGTCGAATAAATTCCCGCTTGAAACACGGCTTTTAACGGCATGCTGAACCCTTCAATATCTGTAACCCAACGGTAGCGCAGTACGCCCGATTCATTTTTACTGTATTCCAAGATTGGAAGACTTGATTTTCTAAGGTATTGATCAAAAAACTTATCCAATTTAAGCCCTGTAAAGCTGCTAATGTAATCTTCTAATTGTTTTGTTGTAATTGTTTTATGGTAGAATGTCTTGTTTAAACCCCTCAATAGTGCCCTGAATTTTTCATCATTTCCAATCATTGCCCGGATGGTATGTATAATACTCACTCCCTTATAATACATATCGCCGGATCCCTCAGAATTCACGCCATATTTGCCAATAACAGGACTACTATTGCCAATATTCCGTCTGCTGCTTATCGCATATTCAGTTCCAGCCGCCTTTCCATAATAACTTTCCAGAAAAAGAACTTCAGAATAGCTGGTAAAGGCTTCATGTATCCACATGTCAGCAATATCTTTTGATGTGATATTGTTGCCGAACCACTCATGCCCGCTTTCGTGTACTACAATGTAGTCAAACTTAAGGCCCCAGTTTGATGCCGAACCCGAATAATCTCTACCGAGGTAGCCCATTCTAAATTTATTTCCATAAGCAATTGCACTCTGATGTTCCATGCCCAGATGAGGTGCCTGTACAAGTTTATATCCATCCTTATAAAAAGGATAGGGTCCGAACCAATGCTCGAAAGATTTAAGCATTCTTTTTACATCTTTATCCCATTGACCTCTGGCTTGAACACTGTCTTCTGCGAGTGACCAATAATCTATGGAGAGGTCGCCGTTTTCACCCTTATAGCTATCAGTCCAATGCGCATATTTTCCAATGTAAAATGTTACGTTGTAATTATTGATCGGGTTACTCACAAACCAGTTGTACTCAACAGTGCCATCTTTTTTATCTACGATGCTTCGTAACCTTCCGTTAGAAACTTCCTTGAAGCCTCCAGGGACATTAATACTGATCAGCATACTGTCAACTTCATCGCTTTGGTGATCCTTATTTGGCCACCACGAGCTCGCCCCATAACCCTGGCACGCTACAGACGCCCATGGATTACCTGATTTGTCTTTTGTGAAGATAAAACCACCATCCCAGGGAGGATTGGCAGCAATACTCGGGTTGCCTGAATAATAAACCGTGAAGCTATGTTTTGTGCCTTTTTTGATTTCAGAAGGAAAGGTTATAAAAACTGCATTAAACGATCTGTAAAAAGGGAGCTCACTTCCATTAAATGTAACCCGCTCAATATTCAGGGATGCAAAAAGGTCAAACTGCAGCTTATTAAAGTTTTCTGTGGCAGTAAATCTGAATTCGTTGCTGCCTTTTACAGATCGCTTTTCAAGATCAATTGCAACATCCAGGTGATAATAATTTATATCATAGCATGTTCTAAATGGTGTCAGTTCACCTCGAAGGCTATCTGCTTTAGAAAATTTCGTCTGTGTATTTAATAATTGGGCATGCAGGGGTATGCATCCAATAAACACCAATAAAAGAGCTATAGAAAACCTCAACATACTATTTGAGAATATTTACTGTAATTGAGGATGCATTGTTTACATCATGGAATATCCTGTGTGTAGCTTTCTGGAAATCAACAGACTCAGCTTCATAGATGTTCATGAATTTTTGAGGATTTCTGTCGGCAAGAGGAAACCATGAATTCTGGATTTGGATCATGATCCTGTGTCCTTTGCGAAATGTATGGCCAACATCAGGCAGTGCATAATTGACACTGGTAATCATTCCCGGTGTCATTGCTTCTGGCTTCTCAAAACTATTTCGATATTTACCGCGCATAATTTCACCTCTTACCAGCATTTGATAACCTCCCATTAGCAGGTTTTTTGGGTTTGGTACGGGTGCTAGGGCATCTTCAGGATATACATCTATTAATTTGACTACGTAATCTGCATCTGTTCCCGTTGTTGAAACTACAAGGTTTGCTAAAACTGGCCCTGTTAAAGTAATGTCTTCCGTTAATACGTCAGTTTTGTAAACCATTACATCTGGTCTCCTGGAAGCAAAGCGCTGATCATCTATCATGTACTCGCGGGTTCTTTTCGCTTGAATACCATCCTGATACGGGACAGGACTATTCGGGTCGCTAACATACTCATCCCAACTATCTGTTCTTTGTATTTTATCGTATCCTAGTTTGCCGTTTGGCTGCAAGTAAAATGTTTTGCTTTCAGTCTCTTTTGGCGGCCAGGCAGAAAATTGTTTCCATTCATTACTGCCTGTAATAAATATGTTTGCTTCTGCCGGATTAAAATCGCCTATGCCTTTCAAGTAGTGCTTAAAAAATGGTAATTCATATCTTTCCTGATACTGAAAGCTGGTTTGCTGCCCAAATTCGATATCGCCGAAGAAACTCCCTGTACTTCTTACCCAACCACCGTGGTACCATGGACCCATAACCAATATGTTGTTGGCGTTAGGGTTTTGTTTCTCTATGCTCTTATAAGTTGAAAATGTACCATATGCATCTTCAGCATCAAAAAAACCGCCAACAACCATCACGGCTGGCTTAACATTGGTTAAATGTGGCTGGACATTTCTAGCCTTCCAAAAGGTATCTAAATCCGGATGAGCAAAAAGATTATTCCAAAAGCGGATACTATCTGCAAAATATTTGTCTTTTAAATTTTTAACTGAGCCAGATTCCAGATAAAACTTATAATTATCAGGAATAGGAAACTTAAAACCTTTTGGTCCCTTGTCCGGTGTAATTGGTGTCGGTCTGGGTACTCCGAATGTTGTCATAAAACTGAATGCATCCATCAAAAAAAGTACACCATTGTGGTGAAAATCGTCTCCCTGGAACCAGTCTGTTACGGGAGCCTGAGGAGATACAGCTTTTAGTGCCGGATGTGCGCCTGGTAGGGAGGTTGTGGAATAAAATCCAGGGTATGAAATGCCATATATACCAGCTTTTCCGTTGTTATTTTTAATATTCTTCACTAGCCAGTCTATCGTATCGTAGGTGTCAGTACTTTCATCAATATCTTTAGCGCCCTTCTTATTGCTTAACTGTGGCCTTATATCGTCGAATGTCCCTTCACTCATCCATCTTCCCCGAACATCCTGATAAACAAAAATGAAACCTTCACGCATCATTGCAGGGAAGTTACCCAGGCTGGTTTTGTATTTCTCAGTGCCATATGGTGCTACAGTGTATGGTGTTCTATTTATTAGGAATGGAAATTTTTTGGTAACATCTTTTGGAATATAAATTGCCGTGAAGAGTTTTACCCCGTCCCGCATAGGGATGCTCTGCTCAATTTTAGTGTAGTGATCCCTAACGTATACAGAATCTGGATTTTGTGCATAGACGGAAAAGCTTGTACAAAAAAGTACAACCATCCAGAAGGATTTAAAACTTGCCATGATTTTTGGATTATGTTTTAAACCTACAAAAAATATCAATTCTTTGACCATCCAAAATGGCATGTCCTTAAAAATTTACAGCCTGCCAGGCATTTTTTTATATTTACTTTTACAATTCAGAGCAATCGGGTATAAAATTAGATTATGGAGCATTCAATGGCAGCGCAAAGAGCTAAATGGTTATATTTTTTTATAGGTGTGGCTGTTTTAGTGAACTTTACCGGACTGTTTGTTACTATTATAGGTCCTGATGGTGCGCTATATGCATCCATCGCAAAGACAATGGCCTTAAAAAATGATTTTGTTAATCTTTTTGCCGAGGGTCGGGATTGGCTTGATAAACCACATTTTCCATTTTGGGTAACTGCGATTTCATTTAAACTATTTGGCATGAGCACTTGGGCCTATAAGTTACCTGCTATAATTTTTACAATGATTGCCGCTATTTATACTTATCGGTTGGCCCTCTTGATATACAATAAGGAAATTGCCCTCTGGTCTGCATTAATTTTGCTAACTGCGCAACACATATTTATTTCCAATACAGACGTAAGGGCCGAACCGTACTTAACAGGTTTGATAATAGCAAGTGTTTACCACTATTTTAGGGCTCAAAACGGCAAATGGTTTTGGCATTTAATGTTTGGCTCTGCTCTCGCTGCATGTGCAGTGATGACCAAAGGTATTTTTGCCCTAATACCTCTAGGTGGCGCTATTGCAGGTTCCCTGCTTATCATGAAGGACTGGAAAATGCTTTTTAACTTCAGGTGGTTGTTGGCTGCAATAATGATATTTATCTTCATTATTCCTGAACTGTTGTGCCTTTATCTCCAGTTTGATATTCATCCGGAAAAGCTTGTATTTGGTCAGCATAATATTTCGGGTGTCAAATTTTTCTTTTGGGACAGCCAGTTCGGACGGTTTTTTAACACAGGTCCAATAAAAAAAGCAGGGGGCGATCCATCGTTTTTCATGCATACTTCCTTGTGGGCGTTTTTACCATGGTCTATTCTGTTTTGGATCGGAATAGTTGATTTTTTTAGAACTAAGCATAAGCGTTTACGACAAGCAGACTGGATTTGTTTCGCTGGCACGGCTTTAACAATGTTAATCTTGTCAGTTTCTAAATTCCAGTTGCCTCATTACATCATAATTATTTTTCCTTTTTTTGCGGTGATTACTGCCAGATACATATGTGAACTCAAGTCTGCAACTGCTATTTCGAGAATAAGGTTAACCCAGTCTGTAATTGTAGGAATCTTGATTGTGTTGGGAATAGCGGTCCAATACTTATTTGCCGCTAAAATATCTTATCCTACTTATATTTGGTTCTTATTAATAATTGCGTTGACCGTATATGTTGCCAGAATCAGCAGAGACCGATTTTCCATTTTCTTTGTGACCTGCGGAACCATGTTTATCCTAAATATTTATTTCAATCTGGCATACTATCCTTCACTAGTCAAATATCAGGCAGATAGCGAAGCAGCGATGTGGTTGAACACAAATAACCCTAAAAATCTCACCATAGTTAAGGAAGTGAATAATTATGCCTATGCGATAGATTTTTACGCTGAAGCACCCGTATACGATTATCATCCGGGAGATGAATCAGAACTTCCTGCCAAACCTTATATATTATACGCAGAATCCGCCAAAATAAAAGAGATGCTAAATAACGGAGTGGCTATGGATCGTATCAAGAGTTTTGGAAGTTATAGAATAACAAGAATGAAATTGAAATTCCTGAATAGCAGTACCAGGAAACTAGCATTGGATTCAGCTGAGATTGTGTTGATAAAATAGAAGTATTGTAATAAAGCCAAATCGTGATGCCTTTATTCTTTCGAGGTTTATTAACTTTGGAAAAAAAACTTTCATATGCAATACGATGTAGTTGTAATCGGCT
This sequence comes from Bacteroidota bacterium, assembly GCA_040385565.1. Lineage (GTDB taxonomy): Bacteria > Bacteroidota > Bacteroidia > Sphingobacteriales > Sphingobacteriaceae > Pedobacter. Next base: position 159,347 of record JAZKHD010000011.1, read on the forward strand.
CTGGACCGGGCGGATATGTTGGAGCAATTCGATGCGCTCAGTTAGGCTTAAAGACAGCAGTTATAGAAAAATACAAAACTTTTGGAGGTACTTGCCTAAACGTAGGGTGTATTCCTTCAAAAGCACTTCTTGATTCATCAGAACACTTTCATAATGCAACACATACTTTTAAAACGCATGGTATAGCCATTAAAGATTTAAAGGTAGATATGCCCCAGATGATTGCCCGAAAAAATGACGTAGTTAGCCAGAATACGGCTGGAATACAGTATCTGTTTAAAAAGAATAAGATTGATACATTTGAAGGTACTGGCTCGTTTGTCGATAAGAGCACCATTAAAATAACTAAGGAAAACGGAGAAACTGAGACCATTACTGCAAAAAATGTAATTATTGCGTCTGGCTCAAAACCAACTGTGCTACCGTTTTTACCCATTGATAAAAAGAGGATCATTACCTCTACAGAGGCGCTCAACATTCAGGAAGTCCCAAAACAAATGATCGTTATCGGTGGTGGTGTTATCGGACTTGAGTTGGGTTCTGTTTACGCCAGGCTAGGCACGAAAGTTTCAGTAGTTGAATATTTACCGTCTATCATTGCCACCATGGATGCCGGACTTGGGAAGGAACTTCAGCGGGTGCTTAAAAAGTCGCTTGGAATGGAATTCTACATGAATCATAAGGTTACAGGTGCAGTTACAAAAGGTAAAAAGGTTACTGTTTCTGCCGAAAATAGCAAAGGCGAAGTTGTAAACCTGGACGCAGACTATTGCATAGTAGCAGTGGGGCGTACTGCCTACACTGCCGGCCTTGGTTTGGAAGCTATAGGTATTAAAACTGAAGAAAGAGGAAATAAAATTCCTGTAAACGAGCACCTGGAAACAACAGTTCCTGGCATTTTCGCAATAGGCGATGTTATTAAAGGAGCAATGCTGGCTCATAAAGCTGAAGATGAAGGTATTTATGTTGCAGAAAGACTAGCAGGGCAAAAGCCGCACATCAACTACAATCTTATACCGGGAGTAGTTTATACCTGGCCAGAGGTAGCTTCAGTAGGTCAAACCGAAGAGCAATTAAAAGAAAGTGGCATTAAATACAAAGCAGGATCTTTTCCTTTCAAAGCGAGTGGAAGGGCCAAAGCAAGTATGGATACGGATGGTTTCGTGAAAGTTTTGGCAGACGCCTCTACTGATGAAATCCTTGGTGTACATATGATTGGGCCGAGGGCTGCAGATATGATTGCGGAAGCTGTTGTAGCAATGGAATTCAGGGCATCAGCGGAGGACATTGCAAGAATATGTCATGCCCATCCAACATACACAGAGGCACTCAAGGAAGCTGCAATGGCGGCGACTGAAAATCGGGCCATACATATTTAAAAAAATGTATTCAAGCAAAAGGGCCATAAATTATGGCCCTTTTTTAATTTCCGGATAACTTGCATATAGCACCCTAATGGCAATTTCTATAAGCCGTAAATGCTCATCACGATGGCCATGTTGCACTTCAACATTAATGTAAGGAATGCCTTTTTGCATGGCGTAAACCGATAATGACCCATCATCAGGCGCATCCGCCGACTGCAATACACAATTCACATTTACTGCTTTTAATGCCTTATAAAGTTTAAGGTCTGTTACAAATATGAGGTCATCAGCATCCATTAATGGATTTATAAATACGGAGTCCGCGGTACTTCCTAACTCATTGTCCTTCAAATAGGTAGAGATACCAAATCCCTCCTCAGCATTGTTGTGCAGTGTAAAGAAATACCCCAATTGCTTTGCATTATAAGTGTCAAGAATTGTAGTTGAAATCTGTTGTAATTGTTTAAGTACTTCATCGTTATCAGCATTACCAAATTTGTACAACCTGGTCACTACCCCTTCATAAGTGTAAATGCTATTCGGATCTGTGATGAAATTATTGCCCTGATGGCTAAACCTAAAATTCCGGCCACCTCCATACTGACAGTCAATAAGAGATCCACCGCTAAATTGAATGTATTCAAATGCCGCTTTTACACCGGTGTCTTCATCATCATGAACCACCAGGAAGTTGATGTTAGGCTTGCCGTAGCTGTACCTTACCAAGTTAACTTTAAGATTATTCAAGACAATCTTTGTTGTATCCATAGCCATTCCCTCAAATACCGGTGGATGTTGGCTCATGCTGTGAAAGGAGCAACAAAGGGAAAAAAGAATTGTTAGCGTGAGTTTCTGCATTGGAACTTGAACAATATAGTTATTTGTGCTAAAGTCTCAAATGCAAAAGAGGAACTTTTTAGGGTTCCTCTTCTGTTTAAAAAGCTGCTTTGGCTTTGTCGCCTTCATCTATATCGTATTCCAGAACGTCTTTATGGTCGTAAGGTTCAACCATAAGTTCGTCTATAGTCTTGCCTTTCTTATTGAAGCCTAGTTTATCTAACCAGATATCAAATATTAAATAAATTACAGGCACAACAATTAACGTTAGGAATAGTGAGCTGGTTAATCCGCCTACAATAACCCATGCTAAACCATTTTTCCATTCTGCACCGGCACCACTTGCCAATGCGATAGGTAACATACCAAAAATCATCGCTATAGTCGTCATCAAAATCGGACGTAAACGTGCATGGTTTGCTAATACTAAGGCTTCGATAGTTGACTTTCCTTCAGCCTTCATGTGGTTGGTAAAATCGACCAATATAATTGCATTTTTGGCTACCAGTCCCATAAGCATGATAAAGCCCAGAATAGTGAAAATACCGATAGAGTTGTTCGTTAAAGCTAATGCCAGGAAAGCTCCAATTAACGCTAGTGGCAATGAGAACATTACAACAAGCGGATAAAGGAAACTGTCATATAAGGCTACCATGATTAAATAAACTAAAAGTATAGCAGCAAGTAAAGCAATACCCAAAGTTCCAAAACCTTCAGCCTGATTTTCCTGGTCACCGCCCCATGCATAGCTTACACCAATAGGTGCTTTTAACTTGCCATCCTTCTGCATAGCCTCTAACTTCTTTTGAAATTCCGCAACCACCGTTCCTGTAGGCCGCCCAATAGATTGCGCTTTTACAGATACTGATGTTGACTTATTTAAACGTTCCAGCTGACTTGGTCCAGAGCCTTCAGTGATGGTCGCAAACTGAGATAGTTTTATTTGAGCACCAGTAGCGTTTACAAATATCAGGTTACGCACATCATCAACGTTTTTCCTGTTAAAGTCCTGGTACTGTATATTGATGTCATATTCGTATTCCCCTTTTCTGTACTTGCCATCGGTGTTACCAGCAAAAGCAGTTTGCATGGTTGATCCAACTGTTTGTAAGGTTAGTCCAACTGCCGACATCTTATCACGGTCTACCTGAACATTAATTTCAGGAGTTCCTTTTTCTACAGATAATTTAATCTCTGTAGCGCCTGGAATACTTCCTAGAACCTTTTGAGCACCTTCAGCATATTTCAATGCACTATCAAGGTTTGAGCCCATAACAACTAATTGTATTGGCGCATTTTCTGCAATACCCAAGATACTAATCGGCACTGTTTTAACTTTTGCGCCCACCAGTTCTTTTGCTAGGGCACGACTCATTTTGGTAGCAAAAATATCTGAAGACACATTGTTTCGTTCCTTACGATCAACAAGTTTTACGTTGATCTCCGATTTATAGGCCGTAGCTTGCGTGCCACCGAAATCACCACTCGCTTGTCCCACTGTGGTAATTAGCTGAATAATTTCAGGCTGTTTGTCCAAAAATGCCTCAGCGCGCTGAGTGTAAAAATTGGTTTGCGTTAACGGTGCATCTTTAGGCATTTCAATCTGAATCAAAAATTCGCCCTTATCAGATTTAGGGAAAAACTCAGAACCGATAAAACCTGCTCCAGCCAACCACATTGCACCAACAAATAATACTACAACCGCTGCTATTGTACGTCTTTTATGATTTAAAGACCATGTCAATATTCCTGTAATCCACAATGTGAATTTTTTCAATTGCTTTTCAAACCAGAGAATAAAACGACCGAATATGTTCTTGCCTTCAATGTGTTCCAGCTTACCATATCTCGAGAAAAGTAAAGGAACAATAGTAAATGATGCAAGCAAAGATAATAATGTCGCAATGATCACCACCACACAAAACTGACGAAGAATATTTGAAACTAACCCAGAGCTAATAGCGATAGGGAAAAATACTACAACAATAACGGCTGTAATAGATACTACTGTAAAACCAATTTCCCTTGTCGCATCAGACGCTGCACGTACTTTGTTTTTACCCATCTCCATGTGTCGCTGAATATTTTCCAGAACCACAATTGCATCATCCACCAGGATACCAACAACCAGTGATAAACCAAGCAGCGACATCAGGTTTAATGTAAAACCAAACATGTTGATCCCAATAAATGTGGCGATTAACGATGCCGGAATAGATACCATTACAATTAACGCATTACGCAAACTGTGTAAGAAAAACAGCATCACAAACGCCACAAGTATTACCGCAAGAATTAGATCATGAATTACGGCATCAGCAGATTCTAAAGTAAATATTGAACTGTCGTTAACAATTTTAATATCTAGCTTATTAGCAGCATATTCAACTTTAAGCTTCTCAATAATAGCATGCACGCCTTTACTTACTTCTACAGCATTCGCATCACTTTGCTTGATAATTTGAATGGCAATCGCACCATTTCTATTGATACGTGCTAGCTTTTCTGTTTCTTTCTGTGCATCCTGAACATCGGCCACATCACCCAAACGAATTTGAGCGCCATCTGGTGTCGTAGTAAGTACCAGGTTTCTCAATTCCTGCAGGTCTCTGTATTTACCAGATAAACGAATCAAAACATCCTGGTTTTCGGTTTTTACACTTCCTGTAGGGAAATCGAGATTAGATGAAAGTATCAGTTGTTGTACCTGGGGTACAGATAAATTGTAACCCTGCAGTTTATTTGCATCAAGGGAAACTTGAATTTCGCGTTCTGATCCACCTACCAGGTTAACTTGTGCAATACCGCTCACCCTGGAAATTACCGGGGCAATCCTTTGGTCAATTAAATCGTAAAAACTTACATCATCCATCCCTGCAGAAGCCGACATCGTAATTACAGGAAGATCGTCTAGTGAAAATTTACTTAATGACGGAGCTTTAACATCCTCAGGTAAGTTAGAAAGAATTGCGTTAACCTTGCGCTGGGCATCATTCAATGAAATATCAATGTTAGCAGCATCCGTTAAAGTAATGGTCACTGTAGATAAACTCTCAAATGAAACGGAGTTTATTTTCTTGATGTTTTCCATTGATGATACCGCATCTTCAATCTTCTTTGTTACGGTATTTTCTACCTCGGAAGGTGATGCACCCGGATAAATAGTGGAAATAGATACTACGTTGTTCGAGAATTTCGGTAATAATTCATAGCCCAACGAGAAGTAACTAAGAAGCCCAAGTAAAGTAAGTGCGGTAAAAACCACAATCACCAAAGAAGGCCTTTGTATAGATATGTCTGTTATCTTCATCTCTTTTTATTTTACAATACTAACAGCAGTTCCTTCTGCCAGGTTGATCTGTCCGCTGGTAATTACGGTTTCTCCTTCATTTAATCCATCTAGAATTTCGACAAAATCACCTAAGATTCTACCAGAAACTACTTTTCTAATTTTTGATGTATTGCTTGATTTGTCGTAAATAAATACTTGATTACTACTTACGCTACCCACAAATGATGTGCGTGGCACTAAGATGCTAGGAGCCTGTTTAGGGAAATTAAACACCGCCGTTCCGTACATTCCTGCTTTTAGTGTATTTTTTGCGCTATTGTCTACTTCTATCTCTATAGGGAAGTTTAATGTGCCGTCAGCTTTGGCTGCAATAAAAGTAACCTTGCCATAAAATTTGTCTGTTGGAAATACAGAAGACTTAATATCTATCCTGTCTCCAATTTTCAAGTTGGCTACCTGACTTTCATTCACATTTACTTTAAGCTTTAGCTTAGAAACATCTACTATCTCAAACATCTGCGTGCCCTGTGCAGTAACAAAAGCACCTACTTCAATGTAACGTTTATTAATAATTCCATTGATTGGTGATTTAATATTTGCATCACTAACTCTTCTGGTTGCGCTTTGTAACCTCAGTCTCGCATTTTGGGTAGCTAGTTTAGCCTGGTCCAGCTGCTGTTGTGTAACACCACCGGTTTGAAATGAACTGGCATATCTTGCTTCATCTCTTACTGCATTCTGCAGCGTAGCCTCAGCAGTTTCTCTGTCAGTATTGATAATTTCTGCATCAATTCTGGCTAGAGGCTGACCTTTACTTACGCGAGTACCTTCATCCACATAAATTCTGCTTACGCGGCCGGCATTTTCAGAAAGAAAGTTCAATTCTTGTTTAGGTATAAAATTACCGTTAACACTGAAATCCAGGTCAACTACCTTTTTTTCTACAGTTGCTACACGAACGGCAACAGCGCCACCACCTTCTGCAATAAAGGCAGTCTTAGCTTCATTTTTCTTTTTGTTGTTAGTAAGTACATAAGCTATTGCACCTAAGGCAACAACAATCACAACAATTATAATTATTACTCTTTTCATATCTATTGTAATAGCGATTTAATATTTCCGTTTGATTTTATTAACTGTATTTCTGCAACCTTATAGTTTAATAATGCTTGTGTGTAACTATTTTGAGCACTTGTCAAAGCGTTTTCCGTATCTAAAAGATCCGTTAATGCAGCAAGACCATTATTATAATTGTTTTGTGTGCTGTTGTATATTTCCTGGGCCAACTGTACGTTTTGACGCTGAGACCTTATTGTGTTGATGTTATCCCTCAGTTGAATCTTTGCGTTTTCATAAGCTAAATTCAAGGAATTAACAGATTCTCGTCGGTCTTCCCGTGCTTTCATAATGTCAACATCTGCCTGGCGGATTTTAGAACGTGTTAAAAAACCATTAAAAATAGGCACTCTAAGCGTTACGCCTATAGCCGATACATCATAACCAATCGCATTTCTGTTAGAAGTAAGGAAATCGAATTTGCCGCTCTGACTATTATAGGTATAATTTCCATTTAACGCCAATGTTGGGTAATATTCTGATACATAAGCCTTACGCTGCAGCGCGTAAAGTTTATCCTGAACATTTAACAATTTAATTTCCGTACGCGTATCGAATGATAGGGTGTCAGCAAGTTGTGGCAACTGGCTAACTTCTGTTAATTCTGTTCTTGGTAACACTATTGAAGTAGTTACAGGCATACCCATGGCAAACTTCAACTGGTTCTCCAATTGTGTGATGGCATTTAACGTTTGATCGCGCTGGGTACGCAAATTTGTAAGGTTCACCTTGATGCGGTCAACATCAATTTTCTTGGCCAATCCATTTTGATACTGATTGGTAATTATCTTCTCAACTACACCAACATTCTTAATGTTAGTGTCAATAACATTTAGTTGCTGTCTGTTCACTAATACCTGATAGTAATTGTTTGCTACTAATTCTATTATTTGTTCCTCAGTAAGTTGGGCAGTTAAGTTATAGTATTGCTCGCTGGATCTGGCTGCCTGCAAACCAGTAAATACAGTTTGGTTAAACAGTTGTTGCGATAATTGAATACCCGCAGATGAATTCCAGCTTTGTCCCAAAGGAAAAGATTGTGTAGTTCCATTAAAATTTGCAACCAGCTGGCCAATTATAGGGTTATAAGTTAAACCTGCCGTACCGGTGATCTGTGGTAACGCTTGTGCCCTAATCTCTTCAGTCTTATATCTCCCGCCATCAATATCGAGCTTTGCCTTCCTTAGCCTTACGTTATTTTGTATTGCATAGTTTAACGCATCTTTAAGACTAAGTGTCTGCTGCGCAGACGCCGCTGTGGAAAGTAGCAACCCCAATAGTAAGAGGGGTATCGTCTTTATTTGTTTAATTATTGAATTCATATATGTAGTATGATTAGGTATTCTATTTTAATCCTTTAATAAATATTCTGGATAAACTCAATTGTTTGTCAAGCATAATCTTCATGTCCTTCTTACTTGGAAAAAGCTCTTTGTTGCCATGCATAATACAAAGTGAAGTAATGCCCATTAAGCTCTCAAGATATAATTCTGCAGTTTTTTCCAAATCGAGTGCTGCTATTTCACCTTTCTCCATTGCCTTTCTAAAAATGTCAACATGCATGTCGATATTTTTCTTCTTCATGCCCATGAATTTTGCTTTTAGCTCATCAGAATTCAAAGAAGCATCGGGGCTGCTGCCCGACAAATGAAGCATATAGTATTTTTGAAAAAATTTGAATCTTACTTCTATAAAAATATTCAGCCGCTCATCTAAAGAGATGTCTGTATAAAGGTCTTTTTCTACCACCTCAAAGTAATCGGCAAAGATTTTTTCTATTACACCTTCAATCAAGCTGCTTTTATCCGGAAAGTAGTAATACAAAGACGGTTTTGAAACTGACAAATCTTCGGCAATCTCATTCATTGTCGTCTTTTGAATTCCATAGTGAATAAAGCGCTTGATAGCCCCCTCAATAATCGCATCCCTTTTCTTATCCAATACTATCATTCTACTTTTTTTCTTTCTGACTTTTTTGTTTCAATGGTCAAAAGTAAGGTTATGCGGGCAACAAAAGGAAATTTATCATAGAAAAACAATTTTTATTACTAACGCTTGACTTTTTATTTGGCCTTTATTCCAGATAAAAATATTTCTGCGAAAACTTTTTCCTTATAAAAGATCTCTTTAAACTGATCTTTTCCTGGAAAAATGTTTTTATCCTTTGCTAAAATATTGAAATGAATGCCCGCTATTGCATCAATAAAAATCTCGGTAGCCAATTTCGGGTCCTCTATATAAAGTTCACCATTAGTGATACCTCTGCTGAAAAGGGAACTTATAATTATTTTTTCAAATGCCTTTGCCTTTTCATATTTATCCGCTAAATCTTTAGGTAAATCGTTTCCTATATGCTGACTTGACTCAAACAAATTATAATATTTCTGAATATAAGATTGCCTTTTTTGAAGAAGCTTTAATACTGCATCTGTGGAAGTAGATGTTTTATCTATCGACTTAACAATTTCGCGACTCATCTTATGCATTAGGTACTCCATTGTGCTAACATATAAACTTAGCTTATCAGGGAAATAATAATATAAAAGGGCTTTGGATAATGAAATATCTTTAGCTATTTCAGACATTGTAGTTTTTGAGAGCCCATAATGCGCAAACCTTTTTAGTGCAGCTTCAATTATGATATTCCTCTTTTTATCCTGATTTTCCATAAAAACTCTAAGATACAAAGGGGCAATTAAAGTGCCTAACTATTTTTTTTTAAGTTTGTACATCTGTTTAACACTTAAAATATGCTTTCTGTTCAAGAAAATACATCATTAACAAAATATAATACTTTTGGAATAGCAGTAAAGGCAAAATTATTTACTGAAATCCTAGATGAAGGAGATTTGGTCGAGTTAATTGAGAGTGATTTACTCACAGGGCAATATTTGATCCTGGGTGGTGGGAGTAATGTATTATTCACAAAGGATTTCCCGGGTTTAGTCGTCAAAATAAGTATACCTGGTATCGTGCATAAGGAGTCTGACGAAGGAATTGAAGTTACAGCAGGTGCTGGTGTGATTTGGAATGACCTTGTTAAGTACTGTGTCGAACGGGGGTTCGCCGGCATGGAAAATCTTAGTCTTATCCCGGGAACGGTCGGTGCTTCGCCAGTTCAAAATATCGGTGCCTATGGTGTAGAGCTAAAGGATATATTTAAAGAATGTACCGCCTTTGAAATTGAAACCGCTAAACCGAGGCTGTTTGAACACGGAGATTGCGAATTTCATTACAGGGATAGTGTTTTTAAAGGCAGGTTGAAAGGGAAATATATAATTTCTTCCGTAACCTTTAAACTTAGCCACGTAGCAAATTTAAACACCCAATATGGTGCAATTCAACAAGAACTGATAAATAGAAATATTGAAAATCCCACAATTGCTGATATTTCCGATGTAGTGGCCGCTATCCGCATAGGTAAACTCCCAGACCCCTCAACAATAGGCAATGCTGGGAGTTTCTTTAAAAACCCCGTTATAAGCCGTTCCCATTTCGAAAAGATCATGCTTGAATTTAATGACTTAGTGCACTATTCACTTCCCGATGGTAATGAAAAGCTTGCTGCTGGCTGGCTTATAGAGCAATGTGGATTCAAGGGGCTTGTTGTTGGGAATACTGGAACCTGGAAGCATCAGGCGCTGGTTTTGGTTAACCATGGTAACGCTACAGGAGAAGAAGTGTATAGTTTTTCAGAACATATTATTAATTCAGTTAATGCCAAATTTGGAGTTCTGCTTGAAAGGGAAGTAAATATTCTGTGACAACACTTTCTTTCTGCGTTAGGAGGTGAAAATTAATTTCTTAACATCATAATCGTTTTTTTGGTATACCTATTGTATATGTTTTGGTGTAAATGATTTGAACAAACCCACGTTGCGCCACAACCTAACAATGTTTGTTTGCTTTTTTTAACCTAGAAAACTTAAACATTATGACAAAAAATGAATTTAACCTACAGCTCCATGACCATTCAGTTTCTTTACAGTCATTCGCTTTAAATTTCACTAAAGACATAGAAGACGCCAACGATCTTGTTCAGGATACGATGTTAAAAGCAGTTACCTATTACAGTAAGTTCAAAGAAGGAACAAACTTAAAAGGCTGGTTGTTTACAATAATGAAAAATACTTTTATAAATAACTACAGAAGACTGGTAAAAACCAATGCATTAATTACAAAAACGGATGACATTTCTTCCGCACACCTGCATTATAGCGCTTCAAAAAATAGCAGTGAAAGTAAATTTGTAATCGGCGATATAAACAAAGCCCTTGCTACACTTCAGCCAGAATATTACGTGCCATTTATTAAGTATTTTGAAGGATTTAAATACCATGAAATTGCTGAAGAACTTAATATCCCTATTGGCACAGTAAAAACCAGAATTCACGTTGCCCGTCAAATACTTAAAAAGTATCTAAAAACTTATTCTAAAGAGATTTTAGGCGCTGACATTTCATAAAACTTTCATTTTCCTATGAAGAGGGCCCGTTCATTTGAACGGGCCTTTTTTTTCGCCTCGTATTATAATTACTTTTGATATTATATGGAAGTCATAACATACACAAAGCAACAGCTTGCGCTAAGAAATGGACAAGACAAGCCTCAAATTTGGGTTGCTTACAAAGGAGTCATCTATGATGTAACAGAAAGCAGGTTGTGGAGAAATGGCAAGCACTACGAGCATTGGGCAGGCCAGGACCTAAGTGATGAAATGCCCGATGCCCCGCACACTGAAACTGTATTTGAAAAATTTAAGGTGATTGGTCGCCTTCTTTAATTATTTAGCTATAGTAAAAGAACTCAGGTTAACAAATTCCTGAACTCTGGCTGTAACTTCCTCTTCTTTTAAATTTAATATTTTTTCAGTACCAAATTTTTCAACACAGAATGATGCCAGTGCAGATCCATATATAATGGCATTTTTCATATTGGCAAAATTAACTGTACCAACTTTTGCAAGATATCCAATAAAACCACCTGCAAAAGTATCACCGGCACCTGTAGGATCAAACACCTCAGCTAAAGGTAGGGCAGGGGCTGAAAAAATTTGGTCTCCATGAAAAAGAAGGGCGCCATGTTCACCTTTTTTAATGATTAAATATTTAGGTCCCATTGCCAATATTTTCTTAGCAGCCTTGACTAAAGAATATTCGCCAGAGAGTTGACGGGCTTCTGCATCATTAATGGTCAATACGTCTACCATTTTAATGGTTTCTAATAAATCAGCCATCATTATGTCCATCCAGAAATTCATGGTGTCCAATACAATTAACTTCGGCCTATTTTTAAGTCTTTTAATAACAGTTTGCTGAACAATTGGTGTTAGGTTACCTAACATCAAATATTCGCAATCCTGGTAGCTTTCCGGTATAATGGGATCGAAATTCTCTAATACATTTAATTCCGTAATTAATGTATCGCGACTATTCATATCGTTATGATACTTGCCCGACCAAAAGAATGATTTTTCACCTTCTTTAATTTGTAATCCTTCGGTATCGATCCCGTGCGCTCCAAATTGGTCAATGTTAGCTTTTCCGAAATCGTCACCAATAACTGCTACTATTTTTACCTTGTCATAAAAGTAGGAGGCAGCCAAACTAGCGTAAGTTGCGGCACCGCCAACTATTTTATCTGTCTTTCCGAAAGGTGTTTCAATAGCATCAAAAGCTACAGTTCCAATGATTATCAGGCTCATATATTTTTTTTAGATTTTTTTTGCTACAAATATTGCATAAATAATTTAAAAGCCCTAATATTGCATTCCCAAAACGAACAA
>JAZKHD010000012.1:0-234531 GCA_040385565.1 Bacteroidota bacterium
GGAAAACGGACCGGTAGTTCAGCTGGTTAGAATGCCGCCCTGTCACGGCGGAGGTCGCGGGTTCGAGTCCCGTCCGGTCCGCAAATTTAATAATTAAGACACATTAAAAGCCTGCTATCATCCGAAAGCAGGCTTTTTGTTTTTGTCAACTCCCCTCATATTCACACCCTTTCCCTGCGGGCCCCCTCGTAATACCTTGCAGTTACTATCTAAATAATTGGATTGGGCTATGTTCATTTGTTAAACCAATAATACGCTGTATTGACTCGATAATAACCCGTTTTATACCCGTCATCAAACGTGTTTAAAACGTGTATACAACGTGTATAGAACGTGTTTACAACAAGTGTATCTTGAACATGTTATGAACAAGGAAGCCCCCAGGTAGCAACATGCTCACTGGGGGCTTCCAAATTAATTTATTTAAGTATTCTCTAAATAGGTTAGCTAAGTAATTCCTGTAAGTCCCGATCGGCGGTTGGAATCTTTTTTAAAAAATCGTCAAAGCCTGCGCCTTCCTGGGAGCTATACATGCCGTAGGCATCGAGGATATATCCCACCTGATGGTCTTTATCTTCAAGGATATATAAAACTGAATTATCACCCGGATCTGAATCGCCTTCAAAACGGTATGTTTTGATTATCGTCAAATCTTCTGGATTATATATCTTATTTAAACCAACCCCTTGCATTTTACCGTGATCAGTCATCTTTATTTCGTTGTCTAAACCTTTAAGCCTTAATTTTTCTAAAATCTGGCTAAGCGTGTTCATTTCTACCGGACGTTCCATAACAATTTGTTTTATCTAATAACAATAACCCATGGGAATGGTTTTATGATGCACAAAAAAGCAGCTTGCCGGTTAAGACAAACTGCTTTAAAATAAGCTAGTGATTATTAAATAATTACAGTGAAAAAGCAGTTTTAACCTGATCTACAAAATCTAGTTTTTCCCAGGTAAACAATTCGACAGTAACGCTTTTCTCTTCCCCATTTGGAGTTCTGAAAGTCTTTGTAACTGTTTCAGATTTGCGGCCCATGTGCCCGTAGGCTGCAGTTTCGCTATAAATAGGGTTTCTTAGTTTCAACCGTTGCTCAATGAAGTAAGGGCGCATGTCGAACAAACCTTCAACAATCTTTGCAATCTCGCCATCTGTTTTAACTACTTTGCCAGTACCATAAGTATTAATATAAATACCCATTGGTTTAGCTACACCGATGGCATAACTTACTTGTACCAAGATTTCTTCTGCAACACCTGCAGCCACAAGGTTCTTGGCGATGTGACGGGTAGCATACGCAGCACTTCTATCTACTTTACTTGGGTCTTTGCCAGAAAAAGCACCTCCACCGTGCGCACCTTTACCGCCGTAGGTATCAACAATGATCTTGCGACCAGTTAATCCTGTATCGCCATGCGGACCCCCAATAACAAATTTACCGGTTGGGTTAATGTGATATTCTATCTGATCATTGAACAGGTGTGCGTATTGAGGATATTTTGCGATGATTCTTGGTATAAGGATGTCTACCAGGTCCTTTTTGATTTTAGCAAGCATCGTTGCTTCTTCATCAAAATCATCATGCTGTGTAGAGATTACAATAGCATCGATACGAACCGGCTTGTTGTTGTCATTGTATTCAAGGGTTACCTGCGATTTTGCATCCGGGCGTAAATAAGTGATTTCGCTGTTCTCACGACGTAAGGCTGCAAGTTCTTGCAGTAATTTATGAGATAAGTCTAATGCCAATGGCATGTAGTCTTCAGTTTCGTTGGTTGCGTACCCAAACATCATTCCCTGGTCACCCGCTCCCTGTTCTTCCTTGCTGCTTCTGTCTACACCCTGGTTAATGTCTTGCGACTGCTCATGGATGGCAGATAGTATACCGCAAGAATTGGCTTCGAACATGTATTCGCTTTTGGTATAACCGATTTTACGGATTACATCACGTGCAATTTGCTGCACATCAAGATAGGTTTTAGATTTAACTTCACCTGCTAAAATAACCTGACCGGTTGTTACCAGGGTTTCACAAGCAACTTTTGACTCTGCGTCAAATGCTAAAAAGTTATCAATAAGTGCATCTGAGATTTGATCTGCAATTTTATCAGGGTGACCTTCAGAAACTGATTCGGATGTAAAAAGATATGACATTTATATAATTTATTATTTGGAGTAAACATAATTATACAAATGGCCCTGATCCTGCAATAACAGGCAGTAAATGAAGTGAATATTATATTAGCACTTTTTTTTACGTGGTTGCAATCCAGCTACATTATATAGCATCGCAAATCAGTCCACTTGACGCGGCTAAATTACTATATATATTTAAAATAGTCAAAAAATATCGATTATTTTGCAGCGCATTAATCTTACGCTTTTGGCTAGATCAAATATTTTATTCATCATTAACCCCATATCTGGAGGTAAGAAAAAGGATAAAATTCCTGCTTTGATTGACAGGCAATTAGACAATTCAAAATTTATAGCTAATTATGCTTTCACCGAATATGCCGGACATGCATTGGAGTTGGCAGAAGAAGCAGCAAACAAAAGTTTTGATGTCATAATTGCCGTTGGCGGCGATGGTACAATTAATGAAGTAGCCGCAATGGCGATGAAATATAATAAGGTATTTGGAATAATTCCTTTTGGCTCTGGAAATGGTTTGGCCCGTTTTTTAAAAATTCCATTGAAACCAGCGGCTGCTATAGGCGTAATCAATACATTTCATGTTGAGGCCATTGATACGGGAATGTTTAATAGTAAAGTATTTTTTAACATGGCAGGTATGGGATTTGATGCTTATATCAGTTCTGTGTTTGCCGGAGATAAAACCAGGGGGTTAACAGGTTATCTCAAACTGGGATTAAAAGAAGTGCTGGGTTATAGAGCCCAGACTTATACGATTGATATAGATGGACAGGTTTTCACTTTTAAAGCTTATCTGATAAGTATAGCTAACTCATCACAGTATGGAAACAACGCCCACATTTCGCCTACGGCATCTGTAACAGATGGCTTGCTGGATGTGTGCATCGTTAAAGAATTCTCTATGTTTAAATTACCATTACTTGCCTGGCAAATGCTAACCGGTAATACACATCAATCCAAATT
Source organism: Bacteroidota bacterium (assembly GCA_040385565.1). Classification (GTDB taxonomy): domain Bacteria; phylum Bacteroidota; class Bacteroidia; order Sphingobacteriales; family Sphingobacteriaceae; genus Pedobacter. The sequence goes on from JAZKHD010000012.1 coordinate 3,124, forward strand.
GGTAGAAATTGTGAAAGGGAAGCGTGTGACCATCGTTAGAGCTGATGAAGGTGCTATACACATTGATGGGGAACCATTTTTTATGGGTAGAAAGATAGAGGTAAATATTTCTCCATTATCTTTACGCATAATTATTCCAAAATAATTGGCAACTTATGAAACCGAAAAAGAAATCGCTCAGTGATCTTGGCGGAATCATGTATTCAACAGATCCATCATTCAGTTATGAAGATAACATTGATAGTGGCAGTGAAATCATTCCCAACAATCAGCAAGATCTTAGGGTGTCTCTTGACAAAAAGAATAGGGGAGGAAAAGCGGTAACTGTTATTACTGGGTTTAGAAGCGATGATGCGGTTATAGACAACCTTGCGAAAATGCTGAAAACGAAATGCGGAGTTGGTGGATCGTCTAAAGATGGTGAGATATTGATTCAGGGCGATTTTAGAGACAAAATCTTAGACCTTCTTAGTAAAGAAGGATTTAAGGTTAAAAAGTCTGGAGGCTAGCCCAAGGTTAAAGATGTTGGTCTAAATTGTGGAAAAGTGGATAAATTGCATTTTTTTGACTAAAAATTTGCATATCAGTTTTTTTTTAGTTTTAATTGTGAAAGATTGTCTCAGCAAAGAGGCAATCTTTTTTGATTATACAGTATTACCAAGGGGAGAAGCGACTAAAGAAACGAATTGGATACATAACTATTATTTAATTTGGAATTTAAATCAAAGTTATAAATTTGTTATTGCAACAATTGTTTCTGACAGCCGTTGTGTGTATTACGGAATAATAATCTAATTTTAAAAAACAAAGTACTAAAAACTAAAAACTAAAAAAAAAATGGCAAACGCACCAAAACCAGCTACAGTAAAAAAAGAAAGCTCTTCTTCGGCTTCAAATTTATTTGCAACGTTGACTATTCCAATTTGTATCATCATTGGAATTTGTATCTACAAGTTTATACTTGGAGACCCTACTAACTTTATTGATGATAACGCAGAAAATTTGCCTAAAGTAGGAAACTATGCAGGTATGGCTTACAAAGGCGGTTTCATTGTACCAGTTCTAATGGGTATGTTATTGATGGTAATTGTTTTCTCTGTAGAGCGTTTAATCGTGATTGGTAAAGCAACAGGAAAAGGAAGCCTAGATGCTTTCGTAAAAAAAGTTCAAGGATTTTTAAATTCTAATAACATCGAAGCTGCTGTTGCAGAATGCGATAAACAACAAGGATCTGTTGCTAACGTAATCAAATCTGGTTTGAAAAAATACCGTGAGATGGAAACTGAAGCTAACATGGATACAGAACAAAAATGTTTAGCTATTCAAAAAGACATTGAAGAAGCTACTACTCTGGAAATGCCAATGCTTGAGCAAAACTTAACAGTTATTGCAACATTGGTTTCTGTTGGTACATTAACAGGACTATTAGGTACAGTAACAGGTATGATCAAGGCCTTCGGTGGTTTGGCTAACTCTGGAGCTCCAGATCAGGCGGCACTTGCAACAGGTATCTCTGAGGCCCTAATTAACACAGCTACTGGTATTGCTACATCTACTTTTGCGATTATCATGTATAATATCTTAACATCTAAGATTGATAAATTGACTTATGCAATTGATGAAGCTGGTTTCAGTATCATCCAGACTTACGCTAGCACGCATAAATAAAAAATAATGTATTTTTTTTACCGGCTTTATGGAAAACCGGAAGAATTAACATCATTAATAAAACATAAGTAATTTTTAAAATTATGCCAAGAGCAAAGGTTCAAAGAAAGAGTACTGCGATTGATATGACAGCCATGTGCGACGTATCTTTCTTATTGCTTACTTTCTTTATATTAACAGCAACAGCGCGTCAGCCTGATCCTTTGGAGGTAAAGATTCCAACTTCAACTTACAAGTTCAAAGTTCCGGATGTAGATATTGCCATATTATCAATTGGAAAAGGTAAAGTTTTCTATGAAGTTGTTGGAAAAGATGTCAAGATGGCCACGCTTGACAAGATGGGTGCCCGATACAATATCAAATTTACTCCTGAGCAAAGGGAGCGTTTTGGTGTAGTAGGTGCATTTGGAGTACCTATTGAAAGCCTTCCTGCGTTTATTGATATGAGTGCGGAAGAACGCACAAAATATGCGAAAACAACAGACGGGATTCCTACTGATTCATTGAATAATCAATTGTCTGAATGGGTATTGCAGTCGAGAAATTCTGTTGCAGAGCTTCATCAAACTCAAATGAGGGTAACGATTAAAGGAGATGGAGAAGAAACATATCCGGTAGTTAAAAAGATCGTTGCCATCCTTCAGAAACAAAAAGTTAACAAATTCAGTTTAATTACATCCACCGAATAATTCGGTGCCAGATAAAAAAATACTATGGCAGAATTAGATACCTCCAGCGGGGGGGGCAAAAAAGGCGGGAAAGTAAGGACCAAAAAGGCAAGTACTAAAGTAGATTTAACTGCGATGGTGGATCTTGCTTTCTTGTTGATCACTTTCTTTATGCTAACAACCTCCCTGTCGAAACCAATTGCGATGGATATCGCTAAGCCGGATCAGGAAGATAACGATGTAAAGCTAGAGTTACGTGCCTCTGAGACTATGACCATTCTGTTGGGTAAAAACAACAAGATTGCATGGTATATGGGAGAAGCGGGTAAGAGCCAGCCTAACATTGAAGGATTTGCTGATATCAGGAAATCAATCATTAAAAACAAAGAAGACCTTATGAAGGCCAGAAGAAGACAATTGATAGTAATTATCAAACCAACTGATGGAGCCAACTATAAGAACTTTGTTGATATTATGGATGAATTGAACATCTCTGGCATCAAGACAGCTCCGGCAATCGATGATGTTTATATTCTGGACAGTGAGAAGGAAGCGATGAGAGCCGCCGGGATATTGTAAACTATAAAAATTAAATTATTAAGCTATGTTTGGTTCAAAAATAGATTTATTAAATAAGGAATGGCTTGATGTAGTATTTGCAGGCAAGAACAAGAGCTACGGAGCTTACGAGCTTCGTCAGCAAAGTGGTTCAAACACTGCGAAATCATTGCTGATAGCATCAACAGTATTTATATTGTTGTTCCTTTCTCCGAAGATCGCATCTTTGTTTAAAAGAGATGAGGTTGAGGATGAAATTGTAAAGCAGGTTGAGGTAGCTATTGCTACGCCTCCACCTGTTAACCCGGAGACTCCTCCACCGCCACCGGTAGAGCCGCCACCTCCGAAACAAGATCAGATTAAATTCCCTCCTCCGATCGTTAAACCGGATGAGCTGGTACGTGAAGAAGATCCCCCTACTATTGAAGATTTGAAAAAGGCTGATCCTGGTCAAAAAACAATGGAAGGTGATCCGGATGCGGATATCGTTATTGCGACAGCGGCCGGCGATGGTCCGAAACAAGCTGCCGTAGTGGAAGATACAAGGGTATATGACTTCGTGAGTTTGGAGCAACAACCTTCTTTCCCGGGTGGTATGGAGAAATTCTATGCTTACCTAAAGAAAACGGTGAAGTACCCGCCAATGGCTCAGGAGAATAACATTCAGGGTAAAGTATTCCTTTCTTTTGTTGTAGAGAAAGATGGAAGCCTTACTGATATTAAAGTAGACAGAAAACTGGGTGGTGGTACTGATGAAGAAGCCGTAAGGGTTTTGAAATCTAGTCCGAAATGGATTCCAGGTATTCAGAATGGTAAAAAGGTGCGTGTTAAATATAACATCCCAATTAGTTTTACACTATCACAATAGTAATGTTCAACTTAAAATCATTTCAACAGAAATCGCCTCAACAGCGATTTCTGTTTATTTTAGGGCTAGTCATGTTTGCCTTTTATTTGGTTTTAGGCCTGGGCCTAATACTTTGGAAAGACATGCCAATCACGCTTGAATCGAAGTATAGGATCCTATTAGGCATATTATTAATTGCATATGCGGTGATAAGATTTACCAGGCTGATCAATCAAAAGCAAGAGGAATGAAGTATTTAAGTTTAGTTGGATTTATGCTGTTGTTCGCGGCATGTACAAATTCCAGAAAAGAAAAGTCAGTTGACCCCTCTATTGAAATTAGAACCTCTGGAGAGGTTAAAATACTTGTAGATGAATCATTTTCGTCGGTGATCGCTGATCAGATTGAGGTTTTTAAAAGTGATTATAAAAATGCATCATTTACAGTAATACCTGGAAACGAAGGTAAAATTGTTCCCGCTTTTATTAATGATAGTGTTCGAATGATTGTACTATCAAGAATGCTAACCCATGAGGAAGACACTGCTTACAGGAAAAGAAGTATAGTTCCAAAAACTTCAAGATTTGCTATTGATGGGATTGCGCTGATTTCAAAAGCTACCGATGTGGATTCAAACATCAGTGTGGAACAGGTAATTTCAATATTAAAAGGGCAGAGCACCGAAGGTAAATCGTTGGTTTTCGATAATGCTTATTCCAGTACCCTAAGGTACTTCATGACGCTCGCTGGTGTTAAAGATTTACCAAAACAAGGAGTTTATACTTTGCAAAACAATAATGATGTTATTAAATACGTTGTTGAGCATGATAATTATATTGGAGTTGTAGGGGTAAACTGGTTGCTTTCAAATAATTCCAATATGAATGATTATATTGGGAAGGTTAAAATGATGGGCATTAAAAACCTAAAAGGCAAAAAGGGAGATGATGCATTTTACAAACCTGTTCAGACAAATTTGATCAACGGCATCTATCCTTTTCTTAGAAACGTATATATCATTAACTGCGAGGGAAGGGAAGGACTTGGGATGGGCTTCGCCAATTGGCTTATGAGTCAAAGAGGTCAGCTAATCGTGTTAAAATCTGGTTTAGGGCCGCATAAGATGATGCCTAGAGAATTTAACTTGAAGAGTTCAAAGTAAATTTTATATTTGAAGAACTAAGTTAACAGTTACAATAAGATGATGTTAGTTTAATCAGTAAATGCTAACTTTAGTTGTATAATAAATGAATGCTAGTCAATGATTTTTGCATAAAAGATCTAAAAATAGTTAATTGATAAACCAATAGAATAATTTTAAGACCATTATTACAATTTAAATTAAAAATAAGAACCAATGAAACCTGCATAGCAAGCTTCATTATAATTAAAACTAAAAACAGAAGAACCAATGAAAATGACAAAGAAAGCAATAGCCTTAAGTTTAGGTTTAGTAGTGATGGGTTCTGCCGCTTTTGCTCAAAGTTTAGCTGATGCAAAGAAGGCTATAGATGCCGAACAGTACCAAAAGGCGACATCGATGCTTAAGGCATTGGTGAAATCATCGCCTAAAGCAGAAAATTTTTTCAGTCTAGGTGATGTGTACTTGCAAAGAGATTATTTAGATTCTGCGAGAGCTGCATTTACCCAGGGTATTACAGCAGACCCAAAATCTCCATTGAATTATGTGGGACTTGGTCATGCTGATTTAATTGCAAGTAACGGAGTCTCTGCTAAAACGAACTTCGATAAAGCGATTGAAGTTGCTTCCAAAAAAGATCAGACACCTTATTTATATATCGGCAAAGCGAACCTTGCCTTAGATAAACCTGATTTTGCTGCGGCATTGCCTAGCCTTCAAAAGGCCGATGAAATTGATGCTGCAGATAAGGATCCTGAAACCTTTTTGGCTTTGGGTGATTATTATGCTATGCAACGTAAAAACTCTGAAGCACTTCAGAAATATATGATGGCATTGAGTATAAATCAAAATTTGAATAGGGCAACCGTTCAAATTGGAAGAATGTACAAAGAATCAAGAGCGTTTACAGATGCAGAAACAGAATTGAAGAATGTAGTAGCTGCAGATGTTAATTATGGTCCTGCTTACAGGGAGTTGGCCGAGCTTTATATGCAATGGGCCAATCAGGAGCCACAGAATTTTGCAGCGAAGGCTGCTGATGCATTGACCAATTATAAGAAATATCTTGATTTAACGGATAAATCTTATGAGTCGAGATTACGTTATGCACAATTCTTATTCTATGCAAAGGATTTTCCAACATTAGAAACTGAAACCAGCGAACTGGCTACAATGAATCCTAATGATTCTAAGAATATGTTTGTATCGAGATTGAGAGGTTATTCGGCGTTTGAGAATAAAAATTATCCGCAAGCGCTACAGTACATGAATGATTTCTTCGCTAAAATGAAGGATACTACCCGTTTAATTTCGGATGATTATTTGTATTTGGGGAAAGCTCAATTGCAAGCGAACGATAGTTCAGCATTAAAAAACATTCTAAAGGCAGTTCAAATGGATTCAACAAAAGTTGAAGCACTTGCTGATGTTGCCAAATCATTTTACGATGCTAAGAATTATTCAAAAGCTATATCGACGTATGCTATAGTGAATAAGCTTAACCCGAATGGTAAAGGATCACCATACAATTTTTATTATCATGGAGTTGCCTCATATGTTTATTATGCAACAGGATACTTGGCCAAGACAAACCCGTCAAAGGAAATATTAATTCAGGGTGATACGTCATTTTCGAAACTTCTGAGGCTTTCGCCATCTTTTATTGATGCGTATCTTTATAAAGCTAGATTAAATAACTACATGGACAGTGAAACTGAACCGGTAGGACTAAAAATACCTTTTTATCAGCAATATTTAGATTCTGCTGAAACAAGGGTTGCCAATGGAACTACACCTAAACCTTCACCAAAAAGTATGCTGGAAGCCTATAACAATATTGCAGGTTTCGCATTATATAAAGGAGATAAAGATAAGGCGAAGCTTTATTGGGATAAGGCACTTGCTCTTGATCCAGCAAATGTTACAGCAACTGAAGGTATTAAATCATTAACTGCGCCAGCGCCTAAACCTGCTGCTGCGAAAGCGCCAATTAAAAAGAAATAAGTATATACCAAATAAAAAGAAAAAGGCAGGGTTGTTATCCTGCCTTTTTCTTTTAAATTTGCTGTCAAAATAAGTACTATGGAAACTCAAAGCGCGTCGATCGATTTTTTACCTATTATTTTTCAAATCGTTGTGGCACTTGGATTTGTTGTAGTGACCTTAATTGCTACTCATTATTTAGGTCCGAAGCGGAAAACAGAGGATAAGTTATCAACTTTTGAAGCAGGAATTAAGGTTGTGGGTAATGCACGTCAGCCATTCTCCATTAAGTATTTCCTGGTAGCCATTTTGTTTGTATTATTTGACGTCGAGGTTATCTTTATGTATCCCTGGGCTGTGAACTTTAGAGAACTTGGTATGAGAGGTATGATTGAGATGTTTATCTTCATGGGTACGCTTTTATTAGGGTTCATATACGTGTTAAAGAAAAAGGCTTTAGACTGGAATTAATCTATTTAGATTGTTTCTAAATGATTGAACCCTAATTCATTTAGCATCAAAATATTGTAAATTTGTGGTTCATTCTTTATAGGGATGAACCTTTTTCGTTTTGTATTATGAGTGACATCAATATAGTAGACGCGCCCCCAGGCATTGAAGGATCTGGTTTTTTTGCAACTTCTTTGGATAAAGTGATTGGGTTAGCTCGTTCACATTCTTTATGGCCGCTACCATTCGCCACATCATGCTGCGGGATTGAATTTATGGCTACAATGGGATCCCACTATGATTTTGGAAGGTTTGGATCTGAGCGTTTGAGCTTTTCTCCCCGTCAGGCAGACTTATTAATGGTGATGGGTACGATAGCAAAAAAGATGAGCCCTGTTCTTAAGCAGGTATACTTGCAAATGGCAGAGCCCCGTTGGGTAATGGCGGTTGGCGCCTGTGCTTCAAGCGGAGGTATCTTCGATACTTATTCCGTATTGCAAGGTATAGATGAAATTATTCCTGTTGATGTGTATGTGCCCGGATGCCCGCCGCGACCAGAAGCAATCTTGGATGGATTTGGTAAAATACAAGAACTGGTTAGGAACGAATCTGGGAGACGCAGAAACTCCGAACAGTATAAAGAAATGTTGGCTTCATACGGAATACTATAATGGCGGAAGGGATCAATCAGGAATTAGTGGTAGCACTGACTGAAAGGTTTGGTGAGAAAATTATTGGCATAAATGAACCATATGGTTTGTTGACTTTTGAGACTCATAAAGATGTGATTTTGGATGTGTTAAGTTTTCTTAAAAACAATCCTATCGCAAATTTTAACTTCCTTACAGATATCACTGCAGTACATTATCCTGAGAAAAAGCTTGGAATCGCTGTAGTATATCACTTGCATAGTATGGTAAAGGGAGTAAGGATTAGAATAAAGGTCTTTATAGACGAACATCATCCAACAATTCCCACAGCCACAGTCTTGTGGAATGGAGCAAACTGGATGGAAAGGGAAACTTACGATCTTTTCGGTGTTAAATTTGAAGGTCATCCTGATTTAAGGAGGATACTGAATATGGATGAACTTGGTGTTCACCCCATGTTGAAACAATATCCCCTGGAGGATCCAAATAGAGTAGACAAGAAGGACGAATACTTTGGCAGGTAAAATATAAATGAATCACAATCAACCGGTTTATACAGATAATGATCCCCAGGATGAGTTGGTAACCCTAAATTTAGGTCCTACTCACCCTGCAACACATGGTGTTTTTCAAAATGTAATCCAATTAGATGGAGAACGTATTGTAAGTGGCGTTTCAACAATTGGGTACATTCATCGTGCATTTGAAAAAATTGCCGAGCACAGACCTTTTTACCAGATTACCCCTTTGACAGATAGGCTGAACTATTGCTCTTCGCCGATCAATAATATGGGCTGGCACATGACTGTTGAGAAGCTCCTAAATATTAAAATGCCTAAAAGGGTAGATTATTTGCGGGTTATCATAATGGAATTGGCACGTATTTCTGATCACATTATTTGTAATACAATCATCGCACAGGATACCGGTGCTACCACTACATTCCTTTATCTTTTTCAATTCAGAGAACACATTTATGAAATCTATGAAGAGATATGCGGTGCACGTCTCACGACTAATATTGGTAGAATAGGTGGTTTTGAACGTGATTTTAATGATATTGCTTTTGCCAAGATCAATAAATTTTTAAAAGAATTCCCGGTTGCATTAAGAGAATTTGAAAGTCTGCTGAATCGTAACCGTATTTTTATAGATCGTACTGCGAAAGTGGCAGAAGTTTCTGCAGAGCAAGCGCTTGATTATGGTTGGACTGGCCCGTTGCTACGTTCGACCGGCGTGGACTACGATGTCCGTGTAAGTGATCCTTACGCTTCGTATGATGAATTTGATTTTGAAGTTCCGGTTGGCACTAGTGGTGATATTTATGACCGCTATCTAGTAAGGAATGAAGAGATGTGGCAAAGTTTGAGGCTTATTGACCAGGCATTGGAAAAAATAAAACACGAGCCTTCCGGGATATTTCATGCGGATGTGCCAGAATTCTATTTGCCTGCTAAGGAAGAAGTATACAATAATATGGAAGCCTTAATTTATCACTTTAAAATTGTGATGGGAGAAATTGATGCCCCAAAAGCTGAGGTTTACCATTCAGTGGAAGGTGGAAATGGTGAATTGGGATTTTATTTGATCAACGATGGAGGAAGAACACCGTACCGTCTTCATTTTAGAAGACCTAGTTTTGTAAATTACCAAATGTTTGCCCCTATGAGTAAAGGCATGCTGTTGTCAGATGCGATTATTAATATGAGTAGCATGAATATTATTGCAGGAGAATTAGATGCTTAAAGTAGAACAACAAGAACCTGTAGAATTTTCTCCGGCTTTAGTTGAAAAGTTTGGAGAGATAGTTAGTCGATATCCCGAAGGCAAGCATAAGTCTGCTTTACTTCCTATTTTGCATGAAACACAGGCAGAATTAGGGTGGCTTAGTCCTGATGCAATGAATAAAGTAGCATCTTACCTCAATATTCAGGATATTGAAGTTTATGAAGTTGCTTCTTTTTACAGCATGTATTTCTTGAAACCTCAGGGTAAATATGTTTTAGAGGTTTGCCGTACAGGGCCTTGCTGCCTGGTTGGGGCTGAAAAGATCATGCATCATTTGGAACAGTCTCTTGGTGTTAAAGAGGGACAAACTACCGGAGACGGATTGTTTAGCTGGAGAGGAGTGGAGTGTTTGGCCGCCTGTGGTTATGGTCCGGTACTTCAAATTGGCCCAGAATATACTTTTTATGAGAATCTGAACGAGGAAAAGGTGGACGAATTGATTAACAATTTACGTAATAAATAATGGGACGCAAACTGTTATTAGAACATATAAATGTACCTGGGATCAATACGCTTGAAGTTTATCGTCAAAAAGGCGGTTATCGTGCTGTTGAAAAGGCGGTGAAAACATTAACGCCAGATGAGGTTGTTGAAGAAGTAAAGAAATCGGGCTTAAGGGGTCGCGGTGGAGCTGGCTTTCCGACAGGAATGAAATGGAGTTTTCTCGCTAAACCTGAAGGTGTTGCCAGATATTTGGTATGCAATGCTGATGAATCTGAGCCTGGAACGTTTAAAGACAGGTATTTAATGACATATATACCGCATGCACTAATTGAGGGAATGATCGTCTCCAGTTTTGCGCTTGGTGCGAATACATCTTACATATATGTACGCGGTGAAATGATGCCGCAAATCCGTATTTTAGAAAAGGCGATAGCCGAAGCTAAAAATGCTGGTTTTCTCGGAAAGAATATATTGGGTTCTGGTTATGATCTGGAACTTTATGTTCAACCGGGTGGTGGCGCATACATCTGCGGAGAGGAGACAGCATTACTTGAGTCTCTTGAAGGAAAAAGAGGAAATCCTCGTATTAAACCACCCTTTCCAGCTATAGCCGGACTCTATGGCTGTCCAACAGTTGTGAACAATGTAGAATCTATTGCTGCAGTTGTTCCAATCATAAATGATGGCGGTGAAGAATATGCAAAAATAGGAATTGGTCGTAGTACAGGGACAAAGCTAATTTCGGCTTCCGGTAATTTAGTTAATCCTGGTGTTTATGAAATTGAGCTTGGATTGCCAGTAGAAGAATTCATCTATTCTGACGAATGGTGTGGAGGGATAGCCAACGGCAAAAGGTTAAAAGCCACTGTTGCCGGTGGATCATCAGTACCTATTTTGCCAGCCAACTTGACATTGAAGCTTGCAAATGGCGAACCCAGGTTAATGAGTTATGAATCATTGTCTGAAGGAGGCTTCGCTACAGGATCTATGATGGGTTCCGGAGGGTTTATTGCTTTCGATGAGGATCAATGTATCGTACGAAATACATGGAACTTCTCCAGATTTTACCATCATGAAAGTTGCGGTCAATGTTCCCCTTGCAGAGAAGGCACCGGTTGGATGGAAAAGGTATTGCACAGATTGGAATACGGTCATGGTAAAATGAGTGATATCGATTTGTTGGTAGATGTTTCCAAGAAAATAGAAGGAAATACGATATGTCCGTTGGGTGACGCTGCCGCCTGGCCAGTTGCCAGTGCGATAAGACACTTTAGAGATGAATTTGAATGGCACGTAAAGGAGCCTATCAAAGCCTTAGATATGAATTACGGTTTGGCTAATTATGCTGAACCAATTGCGAAAGCAGAAGTTACGACAGGAAATTAACAATCATGAGTGATAAAGTTAAGGTAACCATAGATGGTATGACAGTAGAGGTAGCGCCTGGCACTAGCATTCTAAATGCTGCAAGGCAAATAGGTGGTGATATTGTGCCTCCTGCTATGTGCTATTATAGTAAATTGGAAGGTAGCGGTGGAAAGTGCAGGACCTGCATTGTTAAAGTAAGTAAGGGTTCTGAAAAGGACCCGAGACCAATGCCCAAGCTTGTTGCGTCTTGCAGAACTACAGTGATGGATGGTATGGAAGTGCTTAACATCACTTCTCCTGAAGTAATAGAAGCCAGAAGCGGAGTAGTGGAGATGCTGTTAATAAATCATCCTTTGGACTGCCCTGTTTGTGATCAGGCTGGAGAATGTGATCTTCAAAACCTTGGTTATGAACATGGATTGCAAAAGACAAGGTATGAATTTGAGCGGCGGACTTTTGACCGAATTGACATTGGTGATAAGATTCAATTGCACATGAACCGCTGCATTCTATGTTACAGGTGTGTATTTACGGCAGATCAGATTACCAATAAGCGTGTTCATGGTATTTTGAACAGGGGTGATCATTCTGAGATATCTACCTACATTCAAACTGCTGTCGAAAATGATTTTTCTGGGAATGTAATTGACGTTTGTCCTGTTGGCGCGCTAACAGACAAAACTTTCAGGTTTAGAAACCGTGTTTGGTTTACTAAACCAATAGACGCACATAGAGATTGCCCAACGTGCAGCGGGAAAGTTACCCTGTGGTATAAAGGTGAAGATGTACTTAGAGTTACAGCACGAAAAGATATTTATGGCGAAGTTGAAGAATTCATTTGCAATACTTGCCGGTTCGATAAGAAGAAGACGCTTGATTGGATAGTTGAACATCCTACCCATATTAGTGATGCATCTGTTATTGCATCTAATCATTATGAAACATTAAAACCTTTGCCTGTAATTCAAAACAACCCGACTTTACAACTGGCTAATAAGGTAGAACTTGAAAAAACAGTGAAATTCTAATGGATATAGCGTTTGTAATAGAGAAATTCGTACTGGTAACCATCATTTTTGCAATTAGCTTATTAATTGCGATGTATTCTACCTATGCAGAGCGTAAGGTAGCTGCATTTCTACAAGATAGGCTTGGTCCGGATAGGGCGGGTCCTTTCGGTATTTTACAACCCCTTGCGGATGGTGTTAAGATGTTTATGAAAGAAGAGATTATCCCGACCAACGCAAGTAAATGGCTATTTATGGTCGGTCCTGGCTTGGCTATGCTAACCGCATGTATCGGTACCGCAGTTATTCCGTGGGGCAGTGCGATAGCTATAGGAGATAGAATAGTTCCTTTACAGGTTACAGATATCAATGTAGGAATCCTTTATATTTTTGGAGTCGTATCGCTTGGTGTATATGGTGTTATGATAGGTGGCTGGGCATCAAATAATAAGTATTCTTTATTAAGTGCCATAAGGGCCGCTTCTCAAAATATCAGCTATGAGATAGCAATGGGCTTATCTATTATAGCCCTTCTGCTTGTTACCAATACGATGAGCCTCAAAGAAATTGTGGAGCAACAGCATGGCTGGCATTGGAACGTACTTTATCAGCCATTAGGATTTTTGATCTTTATTATTTGTGCATTTGCTGAAACGAATAGAGCACCTTTTGATTTGCCAGAATGTGAGACTGAGCTGATTGGTGGTTATCATACTGAATACTCATCAATGAAACTAGGCTTTTACCTGTTCGCAGAGTACATCAATATGTTTGTCTCGTCAGCTGTTATGGCTACACTTTATTTCGGGGGTTATAATTATCCGGGTATGGATTGGATGGCTGGTTTGCTAGGCCCGACATGGGCTCCTCTTTTTGGAACCGCAGTATTCTTTATAAAGATTTTTGCATTTATATTTTTCTTTATGTGGGTAAGGTGGACAATTCCGCGTTTCCGTTACGATCAATTGATGCATTTGGGCTGGAAAGGTTTAATTCCATTTGCTATAGCGAATATTATCATCACCGGAATTGTTATTGCAATAATTGAGAAATTTTAATCATCCGCAATGCGGTTTATAAATAAGGAGGTTTAATGGAGCCATTAACCAGTAAAAAGAAAGTATTAGAACAAAAGCCACTCACCTTTGCAGAGCGCATGTATTTGCCCGCTATTGCTAAAGGACTGGCTGTTACTATAAGTCACCTTTTTAAAAAGGAAGCAACCATCCGCTATCCCGAAGTGGAACGTGAGTTCTCTACTAATTTCAGAGGAATGCATTCTCTTAAGCGGGATGAAGATGGCCGTGAGCGTTGCACAGCCTGCGGTTTATGTGCACTTTCTTGCCCTGCAGAAGCAATTACAATGATAGCAGGCGAGCGCAAGGCGGAAGAAAAAGACCTTTACCGTGAAGAAAAGTATGCAGCCGTATATGAGATAAATATGCTTCGTTGTATTTTTTGCGGATTGTGTGAAGAGGCTTGCCCTAAAGAAGCAATTTACCTTGATGGTCCAATTGTACCATCAGATTATTTGCGTAAAGATTTTATTTATGGTAAGGATAAACTGGTTGAGCAACCACTAACAGTCAAATAAATGGGAGCGTCTGTATTTTATTTCGTTGCCACTCTTAGTGTAATTTTTTCACTGATGGTAATTTTTGCAAAAAATCCGGTACACAGTGTATTATACCTGATATTAACATTTTTCACCTTTACAGTTCATTACATTCTTTTAAATGCACAATTCTTAGCGGTAGTTAATTTTATAGTTTATATGGGAGCAATCATGGTGTTGTTCCTCTTTGTATTGATGTTGCTAAACTTGAATAAAGACAATGAGCCGCTAAAATCTAACATGGTGAAGATAGTGGGGATAATAGCTGGCTGCTGTCTGATAGTTACATTAGTGGGTTCATTGAAGGCTACCGCCATATCGGATCCGGTGATTCTAAGAAATCCAAATCTCGGATTATTAAAGAATCTGGGCAAGGAGCTTTTCGGACCATTTATGCTTCCATTTGAATTATCGTCTATTCTATTGCTTACTGCTATGGTAGGAGCTGTTTTGTTAACCAAAAAAGAAAAAGTATAGTGCAGAATATCACTCAGGAATTACAAGGAGTACCCCTTAACCATTACATATGGCTAAGCGCACTAATTTTCACCATTGGTGTTGTTGGTGTTTTAACGCGTAGAAATGCTATTGTTATTTTTATGTCTGTGGAATTAATGCTTAATGCAGTGAACTTATTGCTTACCGCATTTTCTGTACACAGCAACGATCCATCAGGGCAGGTGTTTGTTTTTTTTATTATGGCTTTAGCTGCGGCTGAGGTTGCTGTGGGCCTGAGTATTATAGTAATGGTTTACAGGAATACGCAATCCATTGATATTAACGTATTAAATCGCCTTAAGTGGTAATTAAGAATAAAGTATAAGATGATAATAGATTTAGTTTGGCTGGTTCCTATAATCCCATTAATTGGTTTCATAATCAATGGCCTTGGGAGGAACACATTTTCTAAAGGACTAATTGGTGTTATAGGAAGCAGCGTAATTTTCATTTCTTTTTTAATAAGCATAGGGATATTTTTTGCCTTAGGGGCTGATTCTGACAAGTCTCATGAGGTATTCTTATTTGATTGGATCACTGCAGGCAGTTTAAAAATTCCTTTGTCATTTTTAGTTGATCCTTTGAGTGCAATAATGCTACTGATTATTACAGGTGTAGGCTTTCTTATCCACATCTACTCCATTGGTTATATGCACGATGATGAAGGTTTCGGTAAGTTCTTCAGCTACCTGAACCTTTTCATATTCTTTATGTTGCTGCTCGTATTAGGATCTAATTACATAGTTATGTTCATCGGCTGGGAAGGTGTAGGACTTTGTTCTTACCTGCTAATAGGGTTTTGGTACACAAATAGTAATTATGCTTCTGCGGCGAAGAAAGCATTTGTGATGAATAGGATTGGGGATTTAGGATTTCTTCTTGGCGTCTTTTTTATTTTCACGACTTTTGGAAGTGTAGAGTTTGCAAAAATCTTTCCTCAAGCAGCCAATATGTTGCCAGGAGACTCCACTATAACGCTTATTGCACTTTTATTATTTATAGGGGCCTGCGGTAAGTCGGCGCAGCTCCCACTGTTTACGTGGTTGCCGGATGCGATGGCCGGACCAACACCTGTCTCAGCTTTGATCCATGCAGCAACAATGGTTACTGCAGGAATTTATATGATTGCAAGGTCTAACGTTTTATTTGATTTAGCTCCGGTTGTTCAGCATATCATTGCTGTAGTTGGTTTGGCCACAGCACTTATAGGAGCGTTGATAGCCTTAACTCAAACAGATATTAAGAAGGTTCTGGCATACTCTACCGTTTCACAACTGGGTTATATGTTTCTGGGCCTTGGAGTTGGAGCATATGATGGCGGGTTTTTTCATGTTATCACACATGCTTTTTTTAAGGCATTGTTATTCCTTGGTGCTGGCTCAGTAATACATGCTATGCACCATGAACAGGATATGAGGCATATGGGCGGGCTGCGTAAAAAGCTGCCTGTAACTTTTATTACAATGCTTATTGGCACATTAGCTATAGCGGGGTTGCCGCCTTTTTCGGGATTCTTTTCAAAAGACGAGATTTTGGCACACGTATTTGAGCACAGCAAGGTCATGTGGGCGATAGGTGTTTTCACGGCTTTTTTAACAGCATTTTACATGTTTAGAATGCTATTTTTAACCTTTTTTGGTTCGTATAGGGGCACCCATCATGCTGAAGAAAAGGTACATGAATCACCAATGTCTATGACAATTCCATTAATTGTTTTAGCTGTATTATCTGCAGTAGGCGGTTTTATTGGGATTCCAGAAGTCCTTGGTGGAAACCATTGGTTGTCCCGTTGGCTTTCTCCGGTTATAATGAATCATCCAGAACCAGGAGACCACGCAACCGAATTTATGTTAATGGGCATTACTATAGCTGGTGTTTTGATTTCCATTGGAATTGCTTATTCACGTTATGTTAAATACAACCACATTCCATTAAGTGATGAGAGCAAACGACCATTGTTAGCTAATGTTTCGTATAATAAATTTTATATCGATGAGATTTTTGACACCCTTATACGGAAGCCTTTGGATTTACTGTCTACGTTTTTTTACAAGGTTGTCGATAAGAAGATTATCGATGGAATTGTGAATGGTTTAGGTTGGGGAACAAACGAGACCAGTAAGGCATTAAGGCTAGTGCAGTCAGGGAATGTCGGTTTTTATATTTTTATGATGGTGATAGGAATCATCTCATTGCTACTGTATACTTATTTATCATTATAAAAGATAGTTCAAACCAATAATGGAACAACTTTTACTATTACTCATATTTTTACCCCTGCTTGGCGCTTTGCTTACTGCATTCTCTGGTAAGTCCGCTAAACACGTTGCATTAACTTCTGCGATCGTATCGCTGTTGCTGACAGTTTATATTTTATGCAATTTCATTCCTGATGCTTCAACTCAGTTTGTGGTGAATTATCCATGGATTCAAGATTTAGGTATAAACTTTCATGCCGGTATTGATGGTATAAGCATTATTACTGTGCTTTTAACAAACGCCTTAATGCCGTTGATTATACTTTCTGCCTATAAAATCGATTATAAAAATCCCAGTGCATTTTTTGCATTAATCCTTTTTATGCAAAGTGGATTGATCCTTGTATTTACTGCGCTTGATGCATTTTTATTTTACATCGGCTGGGAAGCTGCACTGATTCCGATTTATTTCATATGTGCAATTTGGGGTGGCAAAGACCGTATCAAAGTAAACATGAAATTTTTTGTGTATACGATCGCAGGATCATTATTTATGCTTTTAGGTATCATTTATTTATACCTACAGAATCCTGCTAACAATTTCGATATTCTTGCGTTCTATGCTGTTAAGCTGGATAGTATACAGCAGGGCTGGTTATTTTGGGCTTTCTTTATCGCATTTGCCATCAAGATGCCGGTTTTTCCATTTCATACCTGGCAGCCAGATACGTATACACAGGCTCCTACTACAGGCACAATGCTATTATCCGGAATTATGCTAAAGATGGGTATATATGGGGTGATACGATGGCTATTACCTATAGTACCTGTTGGCGTACAGGAATGGGGTCATTTCGTTATTATATTATCTGTCATTGGAATCGTGTATGCCTCATTAATTGCTTTCATGCAAAAGGATGCTAAACGTTTAGTGGCTTATTCTTCAATAGCACACGTTGGTCTGATCAGCGCGGGTATTTTTGCATTGAATACCCAAGGTATGCAGGGATCTATGGTTCAGATGCTTAGTCATGGTGTTAACGTTGTCGGACTATTTTTCGTTCTCGATATCATTTACAGCCGCATGAAAACAAACAGAATCTCCGATCTGGGGGGGATAGCAAAGCAAGCGCCGAGGCTTGCCATTGTATTTTTAATCATAGTTCTCGGCACAGTGGCATTACCCGGCACTAATGGCTTTGTCGGAGAGTTTTTATTACTCATGAGTGTATACCAATACAATGTGTGGATTGCAGTCTTCGCGGGTCTTACTATTATATTTGGAGCTGTGTATATGCTAAGGATGTATCAAAATGTTATGCTCGGAAAGATGAATGATCTAACGGTTGCTTTTACTGATATAAGTGGCTCCGAAAAATTAGTTTTATATATTATCTGTGGGCTTATTATTGTTATGGGAGTGTATCCAAAGCCGGTTTTACACTTGTCAGAAGCAGCAGTTCAGCAATTAATTAATCAGGTTACGCAAAAAATAACATCTGGAATTTAAACAAATGAATATTATAATAACCATTGCTATTACCGCATTAGTAGTTCTATACGCTGGTTTGTTTAAGGCAAAGAAGGCATTGTTGCCGATTACTCTAGTTGGTCTTGCAACCTCTTTAGTGTTTGTATTTACTTCATGGAATACAAACACGTCCTATTATGGTATGATGCAAATGGATAATTTTGCGCTTGCGTTTTCAGGAATTACGATTATCGGTACCCTGTTAATCTTTCTACTTACACAGAATTATTTTACTGAAAATAGTGACAATATCGCTGAATATTTCACATTGATCTTGTTTTCATTATCAGGCATAATTATCATGGTTTCCTATCAAAATATGTCTATGTTATTCATAGGATTGGAAATTATGTCAGTTAGTTTGTACATTCTTGCAGGTATAAGGAAGAGTGACTTCGGTAGTAATGAAGCCTCATTAAAGTACTTCTTGATGGGTGCATTTTCTACAGGTTTCCTCTTATTTGGAATTACCCTTATTTATGGAGCAACCGGTACTTTCGACCTGGTAAAAATCAATCAATACCTTGTTGGGAACTATAGTACAATATCTCCTATGTTTTACCCGGGAGTTATACTGATGCTGATTGGACTTAGCTTTAAAATCGGAGCTGCTCCTTTTCATTTCTGGACACCGGATGTTTATGAAGGCGCACCCACTTTAGTAACTTCATTTATGTCTACAGTTGTGAAAACTGCAGGGTTTGCCGCGTTTCTTAGAATTTTCGCTGGAACTTTTGCCCCTCTTCATGACTTCTGGCTTCCGCCGTTGCTGGTAATAGTTTGCTTAACACTATTCATAGGCAACGTTACTGCGCTATTTCAAAGGAATTTTAAAAGAATGCTTGCTTATTCAAGTATTTCACACGCTGGGTATTTATTATTTTCATTAATAACGCTTTCCAGTCATTCAGCTAACAGTGTGTTAGTTTATGCTGCAGCCTATACCTTCGCCAGCATTATTGCGTTTGCTGTACTTATTTTGGTTAAACAAAAGACAGGTAACGATAATTTTGAAAGCTTTAATGGTTTAGCTAAACAGAATCCTTTGACTGCTTTGGCATTGACTATTGCCATGCTTTCACTAGCAGGAATTCCCCTCACTGCTGGGTTTATCGGTAAGTACCTTATGTTTCTCAATGTTATGGGAGAATACCAGATTTATTTGGTTGCTTTCGCCATTTTAAATGCATTGGTGGGTTTCTATTATTACTTCAAAGTGATAGCAGCTATTTACTTTAAAGAAGGTAAGGAGATTGATCTTGAAACACCAGTTCAGTATAAAGTTGTTCTTGTTTTTTCTTTGTTAATCACCGTATTTCTAGGGGTTTATCCGTCGGTAATTTTAAATTTGATATGATGACTTCTATTGATAATTATTTGTAGTTTTACGAATAATTGAAATATGCAAGATTTCTGGACTTCATTACAACACTTCGTTGACCCCGAAAAATTACTCAGAGAGGGTGGTTTTTACGTTGTAATGTTTGTTATTTTTGCTGAAACAGGTTTGTTCTTTGGTTTTTTTTTGCCGGGGGATTATTTGCTTTTTCTTGCAGGAATGTTTGTTGCAACTGGCAAACTTGATGTAAATATTTACATTTTAATTCTCGGATTAGTAGTTTGTGCAGTATTAGGAAACTTTACAGGGTACTGGTTTGGAAAAAAAACGGGGCCAGTATTGTACGACCGGAAAGATACTTTCTTTTTTAAACAAAGGTATCTGAAGGCTGCCGAAAAGTATTATAATAAACAGGGTGCTTTCGCATTGATAATGGGAAGATTTGTTCCAATAGTAAGAACATTTGCACCTATTTTTGCTGGCGTTGTAGGCCTTGATTTTAAAAAATTTGCATTTTACAATATTGCAGGCGGGATTTTATGGATAAGCTCCCTAACTTTGCTGGGTTATTTCCTTGGAAAAAGATTTGAAAAGGAAATAACCGATTATTTATTATACATAATAATAGGCTTCATTGTTGTTACAACCATTCCCCTGATCATCACATTTGTGAAGAAGAAGGTGGTGCAAAACAAAGATGATGAGAACAATTAATACACAAAACAAAAAATGAGTAACTACGACACCCATCCTTGGCATAGCGTATCTCCCGGAGAGAATTTACCCGAGATCGTTAACGCTATCATCGAAATCCCTAAAGGCTCAAAAGCGAAATACGAAATTGATAAAGATTCAAATCTTATAAAACTCGACAGGGTACTTTTTTCATCAGTAATGTATCCAGCAAACTACGGTTTTATCCCTCAAACCTATTGTGACGATAATGACCCTCTTGACATACTGGTGCTTTGTTCTGTAGATGTTTACCCTATGACTATCATTGAAGCCAAAGTTATTGGTGTAATGCATATGGTAGATAATGGTGAGCAAGATGATAAAATTATCGCGGTAGCGAAAAATGATATGTCAGTTAATTACATCAATGACCTAGGCGAACTTCCTCCGCATACAATGAAAGAAATCGTTAAATTCTTTCAGGACTATAAAGCTTTAGAAGAGAAGAAAGTAACTATAGAGCATTTGCTGGGGGTTCGTTATGCACATAAAGTGATTCAAGAAAGTATTGAACTTTACGATAAGAAATTTAGAAAGTTATCTTAATGATTTTCAACTCAGTCTGTATGTTTGCAATAGCATCTTTTAAAGGGTTTTTACCAGCTTCAACATTAGCAGTTGCAGCTCTTGCTGATACCAGTGGCGAATCTATTGGCTGGCGCTTGGTTTTTGCATTATTCCTGGTGCTCCTCAACGGTTTTTTTGTTGCTGCGGAGTTTGCTATTGTTAAAGTACGTGCTTCACAGATCGAAATTAAAGCTAAATCAGGTAGCAGAGTTGGGAAGATGGCTAAAAATATCGTTCACAATTTGGACGGATATTTGGCGGCAACGCAACTTGGAATAACCTTGGCCTCATTAGGTTTAGGTTGGGTTGGAGAGGATGTAATGCATACCATTTTTCAGAATATGTTTAATGGTTTCAATCTTAATGTGAGTGAGGCTTTTATCCATTCTGCATCTACAATAGTAGCTTTCTCGTTAATAACTGTAATGCATATTGTTTTTGGAGAACTTGCTCCTAAATCCCTTGCTATTCAACGCCCGGTGGCTACTACATTATTTGTTGCAGTACCTCTACAAATTTTTTATGTTGTATTCAGACCATTCATCTGGACATTAAATAGCCTGGCTGCTATTATACTTAAACCCTTTGGAATCAATACTTCAGGTGGGCATGAGTCGTTGCACAGTAACGAGGAGCTACAATACTTGCTGGATCAGGGCAAGGAAAGTGGTGCACTTGAAGACAATGAACACGAGCTGATTAAAAACGTTTTTGATTTTAATGAGCGGGTGGTTAAAAATATCATGGTTCCCCGCACTAAAATATCAGGAATTGAACTTAACACGTCCAAAGAAGAGGTTGTGCAAACCATTATTGGCGAGGGTTATTCCCGCATGCCCGTTTATGATGATATAATTGATAAAATTATAGGAATTGTCCACGCTAAAGATGTCCTTCCTTTATTGGCAGGAAATAAAGAGTGGGCTGTAAGTGACATTATCAGGAAGCCCTATTTTGTGCCTGAAACTAAGAAAATCAATGATTTGTTAAGTGAACTGCAGCAAAAAAGAATACAAATAGCCATTGTAATAGATGAGTTTGGCGGTACTGCAGGGATGGTTACATTGGAAGATATTGTTGAAGAGATTGTAGGTGAAATTCAAGATGAATATGATGAAGAAAAACCAACCGTAGAAAAAATCTCTGAAACTGAGTTTATTATTAATGCATATGCAACAGTTTATGATGTAAATGAACACCTTCCGCATGATTTACCTGAAGATGAAGATTTTGATACAGTTGGCGGCTTGGTTTCTCATGCCTTTGGAAAAATACCTGAGGTTGGTGATAGTGAGGAATGCTATGGTTACCTATTTACCATTCTAAAGAAAACGGAACAAAACATCGAAACTATTAAATTGGAATTGGTCATTAATAAAAATGACATGGTAGACATTCACTAACATCCATCTATCGATGCATGTATTTTATACTCCAGATATCAGTTCAGAAACCTATTCTTTAAGCGAGGAAGAAAGTAAACATTGCATTAGAGTGCTTCGCTTAAAAAAGGGAGATTTGATCCATCTTATTGATGGAAGGGGCGGTCTTTATAAAGCTGAACTCACTGGTGAAACCAAGAAACATGTTACGGTTAGTATCCTTGAAGCGAATCTGGAATACAATAAGCGCAATCATTATCTTCACATCGCAATTGCTCCTACTAAGAATATCGATAGATTGGAATGGTTTCTTGAAAAAGCTACCGAAATTGGCATTGATGAAATCACTACAGTGATTTGCGCACGCAGCGAAAGGAAAACCACAAAATCAGACCGATTGAATAAAGTAATTACATCTGCGTTAAAACAATCACTCCAGGCTTACCACCCGAAACTTAATCCTGATATCACATTTTCAGACTTTCTAAAGATAGATACATCATCCTCAAAATTTATAGCACATTGCCTTAACGATGGTACCAGATCCCCTTTATCAGAACTGGATGTCCTTGAAAAGAAGTATACAATTTTAATAGGTCCGGAGGGGGACTTTTCACCTGAGGAAATTCAGCTGGCTCTAAAAAGTGAATTTAAACCTGTAACTTTAGGTAATACCAGATTAAGGACGGAAACAGCCGGCTTGGCTGCTTGCTTTGAAGTAAATTATTTAAATAGATGAGATTTAAAGGCTTGATTTGTTTGATGATGCTGTCGTTATGCAGCTTCCATGTACCCACTTATAAACTGGCGAAGCTCAAATATAGTGGTGGAGGAGACTGGTATGCAAATCGAACGGCGCTCCCTAATCTAATCGAATTTTGCAATAAAAACATCAAAACGAATTTTGCTGCTCAGGAAGAGATTGTAGAGGTTGGGAGCACTACTCTATTTAATTATCCTTTTGTTTACCTTACAGGGCATGGCAATATTGTTTTCAGCAACGCTGAAGCTGCTAATCTGAGAAGATATTTAATTGGTGGTGGCTTTCTTCATATTGATGACAATTATGGCCTTGATAAATTTATCCGTTTGGAGATGAGAAAGGTATTTCCCGAACTCAGTTTTGTAGAATTGCCTGCTAATCATGCGCTGTATAAGCAGAAGTTCAAATTCCCTAATGGACTTCCAAAAATTCACGAACATGATGGTAAACGTCCCCAAGGCCTTGGACTAATTTGGAGAGGTCGCATAGTATGTTATTATACCTTTGAATGTGATCTTGGCAACGGTTGGGAAGATTTTGGCACATACCCTGAGGATACTCAGGAAAGCCGTTTAAATGCGTTGAAAATGGGTGCAAATCTTATCCAGTATGCATTAACTCAATAATCTGTATGAACGTAAAAGTCAATGATGTTTTTAATTATAGTATTGAAGCGGATAGCGGAAATATTGTTGTTGATGGCCAGCCAGTATATTTAGATTTGAAGCAACGTAGACCAGAGCATTCACATATTCTGTTTAATAACCGCTCATATAATATTGAAATTATCTCAGAAGATCGCCCTGCCAAAACATGCGTTGTTAAAGTTAACGGGCATGTGTATAATGTTGCTATTGAAGATAAATACGATCAATTGCTAAAGCAATTGGGAATAGATGTTTTGCAGACAAACAAAATTCAGGAAGTAAAGGCTCCAATGCCCGGCTTAGTCCTCAAAGTACTTGCCACGCAGGGAATGGAAGTTAAAAAAGGTGATAGTCTACTTATTCTTGAAGCCATGAAGATGGAAAATATGATCAAATCACCCACGGATGGCATTATTAAAGATGTGCACGTTATCACAGGTGACAAGGTGGAGAAAGGTCAAATTCTGCTACAATTCATTTAAACTAAAAATGAGGCCTTAAGCCTCATTCAAATTTCATTATTTAAAGTTTATCGCTTTTTACTGTTAAAAGCTTTTTGCTGTTTAGGCGCAAACTGAGGTTTACCACTTGATCTTATTTCAGATGCACCAAGCATGGTCATTGCGCAACGGAAACCTATATCCGCAGTTGATTCATCCTGCTGCAAATATCTGCGTGTAGCAGGGTTAAGCCATAATGCCTGGTCATCCCATGAACCACCTTTAAATACACGGGATTTATCGTTTACCAATGTTATTTCTCCATAAAGATCTCCGGCCGGATCACGGTATCCTCTTTGATCTGCATAATTGTTTTTCGCCAAAGAATCCGGAGATTTAGCAGCTGCGGCTTGTTTCTCAGCCCAGGTTTGTTTTTTCTGAGATGTTGCAGCAACCATTACAGGTCTGTTTCGGTTGTCTATTTCAATCTTACCGGTTATTGGGTCAGCAATCTTTTTGTCTTCATAAAAATTACCCCTAAAAGGGTTAAAAGCATCCGCAGCTTCAAAAGTATTCACACGGTAAACATCTGCAACCCACTCGTTAACATTGCCGGCCATATTATATAAACCGAAATCATTTGGCATATAATATCTTACTGGTACAGTTAATCCACCTTTATCATTTAAAGAGCCACCAACACCCATGTAATCACCTTTTGTTCTTTTGAAGTTGGCAAGAATTAATCCTCTAGTTTTTTTCTTAGCAGAACTTAGCCCCAAACCATTCCAAGGGTAAATTTTATTCTCTGCTATATTCTCATATTCTGTATTCCCTATTAAGCCAAGAGCAGCATATTCCCATTCAGCTTCTGTTGGCAGGCGGTAAGGTTGTTTAAGTATACCATCTTCTAAGCGCACATTTCTGGTCGGTTTTCCGTTAGCAGCGGTTGTTGTTCCTGTGCCGGGTGCTACTGTGCCAGCGATTGCAGTTGTTCTAGGATTAAGGTCTGGCAATGCTCTTTTACCTTTATCGTCGTACTGCCCATTTAAATAAACATCCGTATTAAAGGGTTTTTTAGGGCCTGCTGCATCTGCTGCTACAGGTGTAGTCACTGCTGCCGTAGAAGTATTTCCGGTTCCATTCAAATCCCGAAAAGTTGTCATATATCCCTGGTCACGAAGCAAAAGCTCGTTCACGCGGTCGGTTCTCCAGGCACAATACCTGTCAGCCTGTTCCCATGAAACGCCAACTACAGGATAGTCCTGATACGCGGGATGCCTTAGATAGTTGTCTACATAAGGCTCATTGTAAGACAATGGCCTGCGCCAAACCAAAGTATCAGGAAGTTCATTGTAATAATATTCGTAATCTGCAGGATAATTGGTCCTAATCCAATTCAAATATTCAAGCCAGTTGGTGTTAGAAACTTCCGTTTCATCCATATAGAAAGAGGAAACAGTAGTTTCTCTTTTACGGTTATAGGTACTGAGTTCCTGTCCAGGAGTATTGATCGCGCTTCCGCTCATTACAAAAACACCACCTTCTATTTCCACCAATCCTGGTCCCGGGCCGCGCCTAAATTTGTTGTTTACTTCAAATCCCCCGTATTCCTTTTTGTTGTAGGCCATTCCTGTTTTATCTGAAGTACCAGATTTTGAGGGCTTACAGGCAGTAAAGGAACAGGCGACAACTAAAAGTGAGACAAATGAATATATGATCTTTTTTTCCATGGCTTACTAATCATCAAACTAGGTTTAAAATTACGTAAAAAATAGTGTTCACGCCAAAAAAACTTTATCAATGCGAGTTAATAGTCATTTATAAATTGGGTACGGCTTTGAAATTAGTTCGCACTGTGTTAACTTGCGTGCGGTAATTTTTTTCAATTATTACGGCAAATGAGCTATAGGGACTTGTTAAAAACTGTATTCGGCTTTTTCTTTTTTACAGTGTCAGGTACATTATATGCTCAGTCAGTGCAACCTGGCACCCAAACCAATGGAAGCCAGTCAAACAACATCATTACAGCGGTACCATTCCTTTTAATTACGCCAGATGCGAGGTCGGGTGGCATGGGTAACGCCGGTGTTGCTGTGCATCCTGATGCTAACGCAATGAGCATTAATCCAGCCAAATTAGCTTTTTTAGACAAGCAATATGGATTTTCTGCTTCTTATAGCCCATGGTTAAAAAGCCTTGTCCCTGATATTAATCTGGGCTACCTAAGTGGCTACTACATGGTTGATGAAACGAACATGATAGGTGCTTCATTACGTTATTTTTCTTTAGGTGAAATTCAGTTTGTAGACGTTAACCAACAGGATCTGGGCATATTCAATCCCAGTGAGTTGGCTTTTGATGTTACTTATGCAAAGCGGTTTGGCGATTCGTTTTCTATTGGCACCTCCCTGAGATATATTTATTCCAATCTTTCCAGCGGACAAACAGTTTCTGGTCAGGAAACCAAAGCCGGGAATGCCCTGGCAGTAGATGTTTCTGCATATTATAAAAGTATCTCTGTTCTATTTGGTAAAGATGCTATTCTTTCAGCAGGAGCAAATATTTCCAATATTGGTACTAAATTGGGTTATACAGACAGGGGTGTAAAAAACTTCCTCCCCGCTAACTTTAAACTGGGGGGCGCTACAACATTTCTTATTGATGATTACAGTACTTTCACCTTTGCTCTTGATTTAAATAAATTATTGGTGCCTACACAACCTATTTACGATGGTAACGGCAATATTCTCTCAGGACAGGATCCTAACAGATCCGTTCCGTCTGGAGTATTTGGCTCCTTTGCAGATGCACCTGGCGGCTTTGGTGAAGAACTTCGGGAAATAAATATAGCCGCGGGTATGGAATACTGGTACAACCAGCAGTTTGCGTTTCGGGCCGGGTATTTTTATGAAAATCCAAAGAAAGGTGACCAAAGGTATTTCACATTGGGTGCCGGGCTCAAATACAATGTTTTCAATATAGATTTTTCTTATCTAGTTGCCAGTTCGCAACGCAGTCCGCTGGCAAATACACTTAGATTTACCTTGCTTTTTAATTTTGGAGATTCCAGATAACCCGTATACATACTATCATGAAAATTAAAGTAGGCTTTGGATTTGATGTGCACCAGCTAAAAAATGGGCATCCTTTTATTATGGGTGGAGTCAATCTTCAACACGTAAAAGGTGCATACGGTCATTCTGATGCCGATGTGTTATTACATGCCATTTGTGATGCATTACTTGGCGCTGCTAATCTAAGAGATATTGGGTTTCATTTTAAAAATACAGATCCTAGATGGAAAGGTATTAGCAGCCTTATTTTATTGCAGGAGAGTGTAAAGCTATTGAAGGATAAGGGTTGGCAAATCGGCAATATAGATGCTATGATTTGTCTTGAAGCACCTAAAATAAACCCTCACATTCCTGCTATGCAGGAGAACATTGCTTCAGCAATAAAAATTTCTGTTGATGACATCTCCATAAAAGCAACCACTAACGAACAGATGGGGTTCATTGGGCGGGAAGAGGGTGTCGTGGCCTATGCAGTCTGCCTAATAGAGAAGATCTAAGTGTTATCCTATTCCTCAAGATAGCCAAACTTACCTTGATTATAGTCACTTATAGCCTGCTGGATTTCCTCCGGTGTATTCATTAGAAATGGCCCATATTGAGCAATGGGCTCATCAATAGGCGCTCCGCTCAAAATCAATATCACAGAGTTATCCAATGCTTCGATTATTATTTCCGTTCCTTCATTGGCAAAGTGAACAAATTGGTCGGCAATTGCAGTTACTTCACCATTAACTATTATTTTTCCTTCGATAATAAGGAATCCGGTATTAAAACTTTTTGGAAAGGCAAAACTACTCTTAGCATTCTTCTTTAGCTTGACGTTATATAAATGCAAAGGTGAAAATGTAGTTGCTGAACCTTTCACGCCATCATATTCGCCCGCAATTACTTCAATAGTTCCTTCGGCAGCCGGTAACATATATTTGGCCATGTCCGCATTTTTCAAGTCCTGATATTTTGGCCTGCTCATTTTGTCTTTCGCCGGCAAGTTTATCCAGAGCTGAACCATTTGAAAATCACCCCCTTCTTTGCTAAAAGCCTCTTCATGGTATTCCTTGTGTAAAATACCACTAGCTGCAGTCATCCATTGTACATCGCCGGGGTAAATAATACCGCTGTTGCCCGCACTATCGTGATGCGCTACCGCCCCATGATAGGCTATGGTTACGGTTTCAAAACCACGGTGTGGATGCACGCCCACACCTCTTGGCTGGTTTCTCGCGGAAAACTTAATCTTCGAATTGTAATCGAGCATAAAGAATGGGTTCATCTTAATTTTATAACCCCTTGGGAAAAAATTGTGTACCCTAAAGCCATCTCCAACCATATGAGGTGCCGGCGCGTTTAGTACGGCCGACACTCCTTTAACACTTGCTTCCATTTCGTCTCCTTTTTTATAATACCAATTGGATGCGTATTGTATTTAGGCTTGTTTTACAAATTGCAATTCGCCTGCTAATTTTACCTCTTCACTCACCATTACACCTCCGGTTTCCAATGCTGCATTCCATGATAAACCAAAATCAGTTCTGTTAATTTTGCCAGATAAAGTAAAGCCTGCTTTAGTATTCCCCCATGGATCGGTCGCAATGCCGCCGAATTCAACATTCAACTTTACAGGTTTTGTTGTTCCTTTAACTGTCAAATCACCTAGTAAAACGTAATCATCACCATCTTTTCTAAAGGAAGTTGAAGTAAAGCTGATCTTGGGAAATGTTTCAGCATCAAAAAAATCACCACTGGTTAAATGGTTATCTCTATCCTTATTTCCTGTACTTATAGATGACGTTTCAGCTTCAAAGCTTACTTTGGCATCTTCAAAATCATCTGAATCAGAAATTACCGATGCCGTAAAAATGCTTAAGCTTCCGGTAACGGTAGTTATCATTAAGTGTTTCACTTTAAACTGAAGTTCACTGTGGGTTGGGTCTAATGCCCATGTAGTAGTTGCCATAGTAGTATTTTTAGGTTGTTAACAAATTACAACACAAAAGTATGGCGCTTCGGTTGGGCTAACATTGACCTATGATAAGAAATACTTATGGGCGAAAATGCTTGTGTGCTAAATCTTTTCTCACTCGGCTTAATGACTCGGGAGTAATGCCTAAATAAGAGGCAATCATCCATTGTGGCACCCTTAAGGTTAAATTTGGATAGAGCTTTATAAAGTCCAGATACCTTTCTTCTGCAGTAGCACTCAGCAGCATATTGATACGCATTTGCATAAAACGAATGGAGTTATTAAGCATATTGTGGTTCAGGTCATGCATGCAGGGCACATGAACTGCCGCATCGTGCATAAAGTCTTTCGGTACAATAACTGCTTTTGTAATTTCAATAGCATCAATAAAGAAATCTGAAGCTTCATTGAACAACATGCCATTTCGCTCGCTTAACCACCACTGTTCCGGCGCAAATTGTATGATATGTGCTTTACCTTTACTATCTATCGAATAACTCCTTATCAAGCCGCTTAGCACAAAATAGCCATGCGCAGAAACTTCTCCCTTCATAAGAATCATTTCATTTTTATCGAAATTTTTAATTCTTAAACGGCCAGAGATTAACCCAAACTGCTCATCGGTAAGTGCTACTTTATTTTGAAGATAAGATTTGAAGGTTTCTAGTAATGGGTCCATAGTCGGCCTATTTCTCCTGAGGGTTGATATTCGAAAAATCTACACCACATTTGCAATTACTTGCACAGCCGCCACTTTTCACAGAAACAGCACGATAAACTAGCCGGAAAATGTATGCCAGGGCGGCAACAAATAGAAGTGCTACAAATATCGTTTGAACATCCATTACACAAAAATAGGTAATATGCTGACTTAGCTGGTCTGCTAATTGTCAATTATTTGCCTTCCATCAAACCAACAGTACCACCTACCCAATCGAAGTCTTGATTGTAGCGTACGCCAATCATTTTGCCCCTACTCAGTCGGGCAAGATTTATACACAACTTTGGTTCTCCATCGTCTGGCCACAGGTACATGAGTCTTATCTCTACTTTTACACCTCCGTCCGGCGATTGAACGACTGGCTCATATTTTACCTTATGTTGCAAAATCCAGTTTTCCGGATCTTTTATAGCTTCAATATCTGCTTGTTTAACCTCAATAATCACACCCATGCCGGCAAAAGAAAAGAGGGGTTTTAACACATAGTTTTCCAAATCGGCCGGAATATGTTTCAGTTCATTTAAAAAGTATGTTTCCGGTACGAACTCGCTCTTTAAAAAAGGCATGGTGTATTTGCTGATTCGGTAAAACCAGTTGGGATGTGTAACCCATTCTATATCAAGCTCATCACGCGGATCAAAGCTCTGTGTAAACAATTCAGTTTTATCCGTAACTTCATCAAAGATCAATCGGTTATATATCCTTTTCAACTGCACTTTTTTTCCGTTATCTAGGTAGTAAAGTTTCTTACCCTCCTTAAAAATATCTGTAAGTGCCAGAATTTTCATGCCGAGATATTTTTCGGTGACGAAGAAATCTATCGCGGTTTTTTGGTTATGAGCGTCAACATCCATCAATGCCACTTCATGAGGCTTATACTTACCTAAAACAACCTCCTTTAGCAATGAGATGTAGGTTTGTTCATCGAAGCCATCAAAAAGCGCAGTTAAGTCAGGGTTTAGACCATAGGATTCCATGTAATTTTTCGCCATATGCAGCTGGAAGCCATAAAGCGATGGAAAGCCTTGCATTTCTATTAGCATTGGTATTGGCTCATCATGCTCGTTTTTTGTAATGCCGAAATCAAAGGTCAAAAAATGCGGATGATCGTTTTCTCCGGGCACTTTCCAGTTTTCAGGGATGGCCTTTTCAGTTAATGCTTTAAAATCTTTTTGTTTAATCAGATTTATAATCACTTCCCCCGCTTCCAGTAACTTTGCTTTCAGTGCAGCTGGAATAAACACTGGAGTTTCGGCAACCCTGAAAGGAATCTCCGGAAAGCCTTTCTGCAGGTCAGCTAAAAATTCTTTGTATTTAGTTTCAGAAAATTTGCTGTTGAAAGCCTGACGGTACTTGCTGATCATATTATACTTCTTCCTGCAATGCGTTTAAAGCTTGCGTTATAAAATTTGGTAATATTATGCTTTGTGTAAGTTGCAGCTTCTCTAAATCATCTACTCCTGAAAGCATATCGTCATATTTTGCCTTACCGTGATTAGCTATGATGGCACTTTTCTTTTCATCCTGGAGAAGATACATTTTCATGCCCACTGGATCTGCTTCGGGATGAAATTGTGTCCCAATAATTTCATCAGTAAACCGTACTGCCATTACGCAGCGCTCAAGATCTACATGTGGCCTTTCTTTCTCTAGTGCAAGCACAGTAGCATAAGGGTTGGAGAACGAAACATCATCAGGATTTACAACCTGCCAGTCTCGACTGTCTACCGTATAAAAAGGGTTTGCCAAACCATCAAAGATATTCTCATCCGTTCCTTCTTCAGTTAAAAACACGGGGAAAATACCGAAAGCTGTTGATCGTCTTCTGATCACTTTGCCCACATTGAATTTCCTGCAGGCCATTTGGTACGAGTGGCAGATCAGAAAGAGGTGTTTTTTTACTCGTTCACTGTTTTTATTAAAAGTTTCAATATCACCCAACAGCTTAAAAAAGTCAACTTCCCACTTCATGCCTTCACCATCGTAAGGGCTGCCCGGACCTCCACTCGAAATGTATATGTCGTAACTTAAATCAGGGATTTCTCCTTTCTGTCTTAAATCAAAAATATCGAAAGAAAGGTCAAGCCCTGAATCTTCATTGTAGCGCAATAAGATTTCCTGTATCCCACGCATCCCCTGGTTTGGATTGCCATTATTCATGTCAATTACCGCAACCCGAATCTTAATTCTGTCAATTATGCTCACTATTTAGCTCCTATTAAAGTTTGTGTAGTGATGTAATCCACTACGGCTTCAAAGTTACCACTTTGTTCGTAAACAGCCAATTGCCTGTCCGCCCCTGTCCCATTTTCCAGAATTTTTACAACATAATCAATCTCTCTTCTGCATCCAAGCTCGTCAACCACGTCGTCAATAAAGTCCAATAATTCCAAAATCAGATTTCTGCAATTTACCTCCATTTCCTTTCCAAAGTCAATCAGGTTTCCATCAATTCCATAACGGGCGGCGCGCCATTTATTCTCATTAATTAGTGCACGTGAATAGCTGATAAACTTCATATTTTGTAGCCTGAGTTTATATAACTTGGCACACAAGCATTGGAAAAGCGCAGTAAATGCCATCGTTTCATCAATCAGCATCGGACAATCGCAAATTCTAAATTCAATGGTTTCAAAAAATGGATGTACCCTAATGTCCCACCAAATCTTTTTTGCATTATCAATGCTATTGGTTTTAATCAGTAACTTAACATAGTTGTCGTAATCTTCTATACTATTGAATATATCGGGTATTCCTGTTCTTGGAAACTTGTCAAACACCTTAGTGCGGAACGATTTGTAACCTGTGTTTCTATTTTCCCAAAAAGGCGAGTTAGTAGATAAAGCAAAAACATGCGGTAAAAAGTACCTTACCTGGTTGGCAATATGTATTGCAAGTTCTCTGGATTGGAATCCTACATGTACATGTAGGCCAAAGATGAGGTTTGAACGTGCTGCCTCTTGCAATTCATTTACAATTTCACTGTAACGCGGATGTTCGGTTATAAGTTGTTTTTCCCAATGTGAAAATGGGTGCGTTCCAGATGCACCTATGCGCAAACCTAATTCGCCGGCCAGCTGGGAAACGGTATGTCGCAGTTGCGAAATCTCCGCCCTTGCCTGGTCGGTATTTTTGCATATTCCCGTTCCTACTTCCACCACTGCCTGGTGCATCTCAGCTTTTACCTGATCTTTATGAATTTTTTGGGCGGCTTCAACAATTTTTTGGTCGTGAGAGGTAAGTTCACGTGTAACAGGATCAATAACCATGTATTCCTCTTCAATCCCAAGGGTGAATTCATTCTTCATATTTGGTTTTCTATTTTTTCAATTTAGCAGCGGCCTTCTTTGCAGAAGCTTTATCCGTTGCTTTTGCAGGGGATGCTTTTTGGGCAACTAATGGTGCTGCTTCTTTAACTACTGGCTGTTTCACTGCTTTAGGCTTAATTGTGGTTGTTATTAAAGGTAAACCTGCTGCAGAATTTTTCACGTAAGTACCCCAGGTTAAATTGTCTTGACCGGCTACCTGTTTTTTTGCCCTTTCAATAGCATATTGTGCTGTTGTTTCCACTACCCAGTCGAAATTAGCCTGGCCAACACTGGTGACCTCAGCATCCGGCGCAGGGTTGCAAAAATCAATGGCATAAGGAATACCATCCCGTACGGCAAACTCTACTGTGTTAAAATCATAACCCAGGTATTGATTCAATTTAATTACATAATCATGTATCGTTTTCATCAGAGCTTCGCTTGATGGTGGAGTGTCAACCTGGTAGCGTAAATGAAAAGGATTACGCGGCTCGTACTGCATAATTCGCACGTGTTTGCCTCCAATACAGTAACACCTGAAATATTCAGTAAATTCAATCTCCTCCTGCAGCATCATCACCGTACGCTTAGTTTGACTGTGCTTGTCAAAAAAATCTTCTTTATCATGCAGTTTGTAAACTTCTTTCCAGCCACCGCCATCGAATGGCTTCATATATGCCGGGAAACCGGTATACTCAAAAATTTCATCCCAGGCCATAGGAAAAGCAAGGTTGCTAAATGATTGGTCTGAAGTATCATCTGGCATTTCGTAGGAAGGGATTAATGCTGTTTTGGGCACTGGTACGCCAATTTGTATAGCCAGCGAATTGTTAAAAAATTTCTCGTCAGCACTCCACCAAAAAGGATTGTTGATAACTGCGGTGCCGGTACTTGCAGCATTTTTCATTGCCGCCCTATAAAATGGAACGTCTTGTGATATGCGGTCAATAATAACAGCATAGTCCAGTGCTTCAGCCTGAAATATCTTATCTATACTTACAAATTCAGCGGTAATTCCTTTTGCGGCAATTTCATTGATACGATTTACCAAGGCTTCAGGAAATGACCTTTCCTTGCCAAACAAGATTCCAATTTTCTTCATAATAAATTTGTTAATGTTTTAGTTCCCATTAGTTTAATAATAAAACAGGTTCAAATGTTTTACAATTGTGATAAGTATTCTGGTAGCTGTTCTCTCCATATTGGCCAGTCATGATCAGCATTATGCCTAACATCCAGCCAGTGATTAATTCCTTTGTTATTCAAAATGGCTGATAATCTTTCATTGTCGCCCCTGCAAATATCCCTGTCTGATGTCCCCAATATAATTTTCATATTCCAAAGGTCTTGGTTGCTGTCGTTCACCAGAAAATCTACCGGATTATTGAAATATACATCATCATTGTAAAAACCATCTAATTGGTCGCGCATGTCAAATGCTCCACTCAGGCTAAACATATGGCTCACCAGCCATGGGTGTCTAAAAGCAAAGTTTGCCGCATGATACCCACCAAAACTGCAGCCGGCTGTAATAATTTTTGAGTGACCAGTTTCATGACGGGCAAGTTCAACAACCTCTTCTAAAATAGCTTTCTCATACCAGATGTGATTTTTAACCCTGTCCGCAGGATGTATATCTTTATTGTACCAACTTTGTTTGTCGGCACTATCCGGACAGTATACCTTGACTTTCCCTTCGTCAATAAACCATTGGATGGCCTCAATCATTTTAAAATCCTTGTTTTCATAATACCTGCCCATACTGGTCGGAAATAAGATTAAAGGATATCCACTATGCCCAAATACCAATAACTCAAGGTCGCCACTAAGGTTATGGCTATACCATTTCTTGTATTCTTCTTTCATAGCATAAGATTTAGGTGCTTTAAGGTAGCTATTTCTATTAAATATTTTACAAATGCCGATAATGATTTTTAAACAGAATAGTACCTTTGCGGCAACATGATGATTTCGGAGGTTGTTAAAAGTGAGCACATTTTAAAATCAGTTTACCTGAAAAGGGAAGTAGAACTGAATATTTACCTCCCCATAGGTTTATTGGGAAATGAGTGCCTCAATCTGCTATTGCTCAATGATGGTCAGGATGCTGAAGAGCTTCAGCTGCACGAAACAATGAATGAATTATACCGAAAGGGTAAAATAGGTGCTACGGCTGCTGTCGCAATTAAAGCGTCCGTAGATCGTTTGCAAGAATATGGTGTCTCGGATGTGCCGGATTTTTTGGGTCGCGGTTCAAGGGCCAGTGCCTACACTCAGTTCATTGTTAAAGAACTTCTCCCGTTTGCCGAAAAGTGGATCGGAATGCCTGTTAATGGTACTAGAGGTTTTGCGGGATATTCTTTAGGGGGGTTGAGCGCGTTTGATATTGCCTGGAATAATGACACACTGTTTAATGTAGTGGGTGTATTGTCTGGTTCATTCTGGTGGAGAAAGAAAGATTTAAAAGATGGGTATACCGAGAATGACAGAATACTGCATCAAGTGATCAGAGAAACTGAGGGTAAGCCTAGCCTAAAGTTCTGGTTGATGACAGGGACAGAAGATGAAAAGGCAGACCGTAACAAAAACTGTATCATAGATTCTATAGATGATACAATTGACGTCATTAAAGAGTTACTTGCAAAAGGGTACAGAAGACCCGCCGATATAGCGTATTACGAGATGGTTGGCGGACAGCATAATGTGCCTACCTGGGCAAAAGCGTTGCCCGCCTTTTTACTCTGGGCTTTCCCGCCAAAGCTGGTTTAATCTGCGCCTTTTTCCTCAAGGGTATCATTTTCAACACTGCGCTGATATGCCTCAGCATTTTCATCCGCCAGGTGATCGGCCTCAGCTTCCGGCTCCAGATTATTGTCTAACCTTGCGTTCCATTCATCCAGCCCGGTTTTATTTAAGTTTCCGGTTTTAGGAAGTTTATGGTTATCATTAGGTTTCGGGTCAATATTTTGCTTGTCCATAGTGTTGTCTTTAACGCATAACACCAGGTAAGTCGACATTGTTTACTTATGATGATGAAGTATTATAGCATGAAAAAATCTGTTCTGTCTCAACAAGCCCTCTACTTTGTCGCATCCAACCATTGCTGTAGATTTTGATGTTCAATATATTTGACTATTAATACTTAATGAATTCTCTATGCCGAATCTTAAAGATAAGCGTACTTGTGAGAAAAATCACATTTTTTATAAGAGCAGTGATTGCTATACTTGTCCGGTTTGCGAAAGGGAAAGAAGGCCAGAGGACGGTTTTTTATCAGGCCTTCCGGCTCCTGCAAGACGTGCATTAGAAAATAACGGAATTATAACCCTGGAACAATTAGCTGACTACACGGAAGCCGAAATTTTGAAGCTTCATGGAATGGGTAAAACAACACTGCCTAAATTATATGATGCTTTGTCTGAAAAGGGTTTGAGTTTAAAAACAGAAAAATAATTGTAAAAGTACAACTATGAGTATCCCTATAACACTGGCAGAAAGTGAAACTGATCAACTCGCAATAACTAAGGAGCAACTTGAACAAGAAAGATCATTACGAGAGATGAAAAAGACCGCAAAATTATTCAAGGATTTTGGGATTTCCTTGGGGGATATTGCTGAGGCGAGCGGTTTGTCTTTAGAGGTCGTCGAAAAGCTGTAAACCCCATAACAGCAGCCTTGGACTCTTGAATCTATTACTGCGGATTCTGCTTATAAAGCCAATTATTCTTAAAATCTACTATCAAAGCCAATTCTGCTGCTTGATTTGGTCTGACTGTCGTTCGGTTTCAATGTATGTTTCTAAATAGTAGGGTAAGTGTTAGGTAACCCCTGCTTAAGGGTTGGTCAAGCCATAGTTTAATCAACCCTTAAGCAAGGGTTAAGCAACCCTTAAGAAACCACAGACGAATCTTGTCTAAATCTTCGATATTTATGTGTCCATAAATTGTGTTGGTTTAGGTCAATTTGTAAAATTGATATGGAAGTAGTGTAGATAAATGCACATAACGTTGCGGACACAAACTTCTAACTAACACGCTGATAATTCGATAATAAACCTTATCTTTGCGCCAAAATACAGGCGCATTTTATGCAAAAAATTAGAAACATAGCTATTATAGCACACGTTGACCACGGTAAAACTACATTGGTTGACAAGATTTTACACACTTGTTCTATTTTTCGTGACAACGAGCAAACAGGTGATTTGATACTTGATAATAACGACCTGGAGCGTGAGCGTGGAATAACCATCGTTTCAAAAAACGTTTCTGTTAGGTATAAAGATTATAAAATTAACATCATTGATACCCCTGGTCACGCCGATTTTGGTGGTGAGGTAGAAAGGGTGTTGAAAATGGCCGACGGTGTTTTGTTACTATGTGATGCTTTTGAAGGTGCAATGCCTCAAACGCGCTTCGTAACGCAAAAGGCTTTGGCTTTGGGTCTGAAACCTATAGTTGTTGTAAATAAAGTAGATAAAGAAAACTGTCGCCCTGAGGAAGTTTATGAGCAAATTTTTGAATTGTTCTTCAACTTAGAGGCAACAGAAGATCAATTGGATTTCCCGGTAATTTACGGTTCTTCTAAACAAGGATGGATGAGTACTGATTGGGCTAAGCCAACTACTGATATCTTCCCATTATTGGACGCTGTGATTGAAAACATTCCACCTCCGCCAATGTTGGAAGGAACATTGCAAATGCAAATCACTTCTCTTGATTACTCATCTTTTGTTGGTCGTATAGCTGTTGGACGTGTTCATCGTGGTATTATTAAAGAAAACCAGCCGGTAACGCTGATCAAACGCGACGGTAAAATGGTTAAATCAAGAGTAAAGGAATTATATACTTTTGAAGGTTTAGGAAAGATACGTGCTACTGAAGTTAAATCTGGTGATATCTGCGCTGTTGTTGGTATTGATGGCTTTGATATTGGTGATACTATTGCTGATTTTGACGCACCGGAGCAATTACCAGTTATCAAAATTGATGAGCCTACAATGAATATGTTGTTTACCATCAATAACTCGCCGTTTTTTGGTAAGGAAGGTAAATTTGTTACTTCACAACGTATAAAAGAACGTTTGTATAAAGAAATGGAGAAAAACTTAGCCCTTAAAGTGGTTGAGACTGAATCTCCTGATTCTTATTTGGTATACGGAAGGGGTATCCTTCATTTATCGGTACTAATCGAGACGATGCGTCGCGAAGGTTACGAAATCCAGGTTGGACAGCCACAGGTTATTATCAAAGAAATTGATGGTAAAAAATGTGAGCCTGTTGAAACTTTAATTGTTGATGTACCTGGAGAAGTTGCCGGTAAGGTAATTGAACTGGTTACGCAACGTAAAGGTGACTTACTTGTTATGGAACCTAAAGGTGATCTTCAGCATTTAGAGTTTGAAATTCCTGCACGTGG
Source organism: Bacteroidota bacterium (assembly GCA_040385565.1). Taxonomy (GTDB): domain Bacteria; phylum Bacteroidota; class Bacteroidia; order Sphingobacteriales; family Sphingobacteriaceae; genus Pedobacter. The sequence goes on from JAZKHD010000012.1 coordinate 41,895, forward strand.
TATTATTGGCCTTAGAAATAACGTGCTTACTGCCACAGGTGGAGAAGCCATCATGGCTCACCGTTTCAAAGCGTATGAGCCGTGGAAAGGTACAATTCCTGGAAGGTTAAATGGCGTTTTGGTTTCTATGGAAAAAGGAAGCACAACTGCGTATTCTATCGACAAATTGCAGGATCGTGGTCGTTTCTTCGTTGATCCGGGCGTAGATGTTTATGAAGGTCAGATTATGGGTGAGCACATCCGGGATAATGATTTAGTAGTTAACATTGTGAAAGGAAAAGCATTAACGAATATGCGTGCCTCTGGTACTGATGATAGTCAACGTATCGCTCCTGCGATTAAGTTTTCTTTAGAAGAGGCTATGGAATATATTCAGGCTGATGAGTATATTGAAATAACGCCATTAAGCATGCGTTTACGTAAAATTTACTTAACAGAAGCTGAACGTAGAATTAAAGGTAAAGCTGCTGGTCAGTAGTCTCATGACTGCCGAGCTTGAATTGTAAAGGTTCAGCGGAATATATTTAAAGGCCTGTAAACTTAGTTTGCAGGCCTTTATTTTTTTATGATAGTAGTATTAATCGTTAGTGCGTCTATGCCTTAAAAAGTAATTTGTAAGATTGATTGCAATGATTAGGTGGTTGATAATATTTGGAATCAGACCATAATATTTTGTAAAGATCGCAAATCGTTCTTTTAAACTCTCAAAATGCTTTTTCTTGGACATTCCACCAACTAAGTATTTTGCTACGTAAATATGTGTGTTAACGATGCTGGAAGCTTTTTTAGTGGCTTTAATGATCCAGTCTATATCTGAACTGTATTTGTAAGTTAGATCATAAGGTTCTGTAATGCTGCGCTTGATGTAAATGGCCTGGTGACCAACGCTCATACCAAACCTGAAGCTGCGCCAGTTAAATTGCTCTGGTGCGCAGTGACGGCGCTGACCTAAGCTCTCCCATTTATCATTGTACATTTCTGTCTCCCCGTAATAAATATCGGCAGAGTGTGCGGTTTCAAAAACATCAGCCACAGTCTCTGCAGAATAGATCTCATCACCGGAGTTCATAAACAATACATAATCGCCGGTGGCCAGTTCCAGACCTTTATTCATCGCATCATAAATGCCCTGATCTTGTTCTGAGACTACCTGTGCCAGACGGTCTTTGTATTTATTGATCTTATCCACCGTGCCGTCGTTAGAAGCACCATCAATTACAATATATTCAATATTGGGATAGGTTTGGTTGAGCACCGACAAAAGGGTACGCTCAATGTCGTTTACGTTGTTATATACGATTGTTATGACGCTTAACCTGGGCTGCATAGTTCCCGTAATATAAGGCTATTTCGGCATTAAATCTAACAGGGATTGATACAAATTGTAATGTTTTTCTGCAATAACTGCTTCAGAAAAATGATTTAGGATGGTTTTTCTCGCTTCTTTCTGAATATCAGCGGCATTTTCATCGTGATAAAGCCATTCTATACCTGTGGCCAGGTCTTCCGAAGATTCGTAATCCGCGAGGTAACCGTTTTGCAGGTGTTTGACCATATCTGGTATGCCGCCCGTTGTAAAAGCCACTACAGGCGTGGCACAAGCCAGGCTTTCCATTACAGTGTTGGGCAAATTATCTTCCAGCGATGGTGTAATGAACACATCTGCTGCGGAATAGCATTTGGCCAGGTGCTCGTCGTTACTAATGGTTCCCAGAAAGGTGGTCTTGAAAGGAAATTCCGGCATTTCTGCATTGTCCTTATTCCCGAATATAACCAGCTCTATCTTAGATTTATCGATACCCGGTCGCGTAGCAAGGTCGTTCAATGCATCTATCAGGTAAGAAGTGCCCTTATGCTTGTCGTTTTTAGAAGGCATAAAACCACTCATCAGCACAAACTGATCTGGATTGATTTTCAGAATTCTTTTAGCCTCTGCTTTTACATAGGGTTTAAACACATTGGTTTCAATGGTGTTAGGTATCACTGTGGTTGCCCTGAAGCCCATTAAGCTGCTCAGTTTGACAGAGTTTGCCATCCAGTTGCTGGGTGCCACAATGTGACAATTGAGTTCTGAGTAGGCCTTCTTTTTCCTGAGCCAGGTTTTATGAGAGAGATCGTTTTTTCCGCTTTGTTTAAGGAGCGGACAAAAGCCGCATTCTTTATGGTAATTCTCGCAGGAATAGCGTACGTGACAACCCCCGGTAAAGGCATTGCTGTCGTGAAATGTCCACACAATTGGTTTTTCCAGTTCATCCAGCTCTGCGAGAAACTTAGGCGAAAGGAAACCATGGTTAACCCAGTGCAGGTGAATAATATCAGCCTCTTTAACGGCCGGATGGTTGATGACCGAAGTGCCGAACCATTGCAGGGAAAAAGGGGTTTTGACGGCCTTTGCGACTGCCTTAGACAAGTATCGCTCTGAGAGGATATTGAACACTGCCATGGCCCTTTTAATAGGGCCCTTGCTGAAGGTGCCTGTGCGCATACTCTCTTTAAATTGAAAGTAAACCATCACTTTAGATTCCACGCCTATGGCATTTAGTGCCTCATTTAATCTTAAGCAGGCCCTCCCGGCACCACCGTTCCCTTCATATGTATTTAGGTGTACTACTTTCAACTATTTTTCGGCTTTTGTGCGGGTAAATTTATTGTTATTTTGTCTAAGTTTCATCCTTTGTTAAATTCTTGTGTATTTTCGTTCAAATATCCAGTTCAAGCTTTATGAAAAAACTATTTTATGCCATCGCATCTGCTTTAGTACTAGCTAGCGGAGCGGCATTTGCACAAAATGATCCCTATTTTGTGGCTTATCCAACACTTACTCCTGATGAACAAAGCGTGATCTTCAGCTTTGAGGGCGACCTGTGGAAGGTAGGTACAGCAGGTGGTGCGGCTAACCGTATTACGGCAATGGCGGGCGATGAAATCAATCCACGGGTTTCTCCGGATGGTAAATGGCTTGCTTTTTCATCAAACCAATTTGGTAACTATGATATCTATGTGATGCCTGTTGGGGGTGGGGTGGTAAAACAACTGACCTTTAACGATGGAAGCGATGAGCTGGACGGCTGGAGCTGGGATTCTAAATCGCTTTACTTTACTTCAAGCAGGTACAACAATTACAGCAGCTATAAAGTAGCGGCCACGGGCGGTACTGCAGTGAGACTTTTTGATACCTACTTTAATACTACACATAACATCGCGGAAGCACCTAACGGGGAGCTGTTTTTTAATGATACCTGGGAGAGTAAAAACTTTGCAAATAGAAAGCGTTACAAAGGGGCGTATAATCCGGATATACAATCTTATAACCCTAAGACGAAAGCGTATAAGCAATATACAGATTATAACGGAAAGGACTTTTGGGCGACTGTAGACAAAAAAGGCACGATTTACTTTGCGTCTGATGAGGGTAATGACGAACTAAACCTTTACACTTTTACAGGCGGTAAGAAGACTAAGCTAACCAGCTTTGACTCTTCCATTAAACGTCCGTTTGTTTCTGCTGCGGGAAATAAAATAGTGTTTGAGAAAGATTATCAACTTTATCTATATGATGTAGCCTCTAAAAAAAGCGAGAAGCTAAATGTTAGTGTTTCAAGGAATAACGTGCTGGATAAAACCCAGGAATTTGATGTAAAGGGAAATATTTCTGCATTTGATCTTTCTGGCGATGGTAATAAACTGGCATTTGTATCTAGAGGCGAATTGTTTGTAAGCGATGCAGAAGGGAAATACATCAGGAAGATGGAGCGTGCCAGTTCCTTTGGTACTGCCGATGAGCGCATACTGGAAGTGAAATGGCTGGCCGATAACCGGACCTTATTATTTAATCAGACTTATAAAGGCTACCAGAACTGGTATACCATAAACGCCGATGGCAGCGGTAATGTTAAGCAGCTGACAAAAGACAATAGGAATAACCGCGACATTACTTTAAATAAAGCACGGACTCATGCGGTTTACTTAAGTGGCAGAGACGAAGTGCGGTTATTGGATTTAAAATCTATGGACAGCAAGGTGATTGTAAAGGATGAGATTTGGGCTTTCCAGAACTCTGCACCTTCTTTCTCACCAAATGGAGAATATGTGTTGTTTACTGCCATCCGTAATTTTGAGCAGGATATTTTTGTACATCATATTAAGGATAATAAAACGATTAACCTGACCAATACTGGCATTACTGAATCATCGCCATCATGGTCGCCAGACGGAAAATTCATTTTCTTTAGCAGCATGCGAACCAAACCATCTTATCCATTTGGTCCGCAGAACGCCCGGGTTTACCGTATGGCTCTGGATGATTACGATCAGCCTTACCGCAGCGATAAGTTTGATGACCTGTTTACGCAAAAGAAAATAGATAAAACTGATCCTCCGGCAGAGACGCCGAAGGATAAAAAGGCGCCTGCTAAAAAGCCGACAAAGGCCGACTCAGCTGCTAAGGTTGCCGCTAAGACAGAGAAGCCTAAAGACGTGATCAAGATCAATACCCAGGACATTATGGACAGGATTGAGTTGATTAGTCCGTCATTTGGCTCGCAATATGGTACCGCTACCTTCTCTAAAGGTGAAAAAACCTATGTGTTTTATTTCTCTGACCATGAGGCCGGCGCGCAAGCCATGTACCGTACCATTATTGAACCGTTTGAGGCCAACAAAACCGAGAAAGTTACTGATGGCGGTGGTGAGATTATAGAAGCAGGGGGCAAATATTATGCACTTGCCCGCGGTACCATTAATAAATATAATATTGATGCCAACCGACTGGAGCCAGTAAACATTGGCTATAAATTTACCAGAAACCTGAGCGGTGAATTTAACCAGATGTTTTATGAAACCTGGGCCGGTATGGAAGAAAACTACTATGATGAGAATTTTCATGGGGTGGACTGGTTAAAGATTCAACAGAAATATGCGGGATACCTTCCATACGTAACTAGCAGGACTGACTTAAGGGTGTTGTTGAGTGATATGCTTGGAGAACTAAATTCTTCACACCTGGGCTTTAACAGCTTTGGTGCAGAAGAGCGCAAGCCTTTAAATTATGTGACCAACCAAACTGGAATTATATTTTCTGATACCGACCCGTATAAAGTTGACCGTGTAGTAGCAAAAAGCAACGGCAGACATGATGGGGTAAATATAAATCCTGGTGATGTTTTGACTGCTGTTAATGGAGTGAAAGTAGATGCGAATACAGATCGTGATTATTATTTCACGAGTCCGTCTTTAGATCAAGAGATCAGTCTAACCTTTAACCGTGCCGGGAAATCAATCACGGCAAAAGTACACCCGCAAAGTTCTGGCGCATTGAAAAGTAACTTGTACGATGAGTGGATTGCGCGCAACCGGGAAAAGGTAAAATCGTTAGGTAACGATCGCATTGCTTATTCTTACATGAAGAACATGGGTGGTGAGGAGCTGGAAAGGTTCCTGCTGGACATGGTGGCCCAGGAAAACAATAAGGAAGCAGTTATTTTGGACTTGCGTTACAATACTGGTGGAAACGTGCATGATGAGGTATTAAAATTCTTGTCGCAACGCCCGTACCTGCAATGGAAATACAGAGGGGGTAAACTAGCACCTCAAAGTAACTTCGCCCCTGCGGCTAAACCAATTGTATTGTTAATTAATGAGCAATCGCTAAGCGATGCCGAGATGACTGCTGCCGGATTTAAAGAATTAAAGCTGGGCAAGATTATAGGAACAGAATCTTACCGATGGATTATCTTTACATCGGCTAAAGGCCTGGTAGATGGTTCTTCTTATCGCTTGCCATCATGGGGCTGCTATACTTTAAGCGGAAAAGATCTGGAAAAAGAAGGCGTTGCACCAGATATTTTTGTGAAAAATACCTTTATGGACCGGTTGGAAGGTAAGGACCCGCAGATTGAGCGTGCCGTAGCGGAGATACTAAAAGACTTAAAGAAATAAGATGGAAAACCTGCTTACAGACAGACAGTTTTGGGTTGATTATTGGGAACGCAAAACTGACCTGTCTGTCAATATTCCGGCGAACTATTTATTCCACAAGGAACTGGCTGCGATTATTAAGGGAAATGGCGTGAAGACAGCCATTGAACTGGGTGGTTTTCCAGGGTACTATGCCGTATTTTTGAAAAAGTACTTTAACCTGGATGTTACTCTGCTGGATTACTTTGTACACCAGCCGGTTACCAATTCATTATTGGCGGCAAATGGACTGACTGAACAAGACATCTGCATTGTGGAAACTGATTTGTTTAATTTTACGCCGGAGCAGCAATATGATTTGGTGTTGTCATGCGGACTAATAGAGCATTTTGTAGATACCGAAGACATCATTAACAGGCACATTGCTTTTGTGAAACCGGGCGGAACATTATTTATTACCCTGCCTAACTTTAAAGCCGTTAATGGCTGGCTGCAAAAGAACTACGATAAGGAGAATTACGACAAGCACAATATTGAAAGTATGGACCCGGAGCTGCTTAATAAAATATGTAAGAAAGCAGGATTGGAAGTAGTACAATCGAGGTACTTTGGTCGTTTTAGTGTTTGGCTGGAAGACGAGAAAAAGAAGTCTGCCGGCACCAGGCTATTGAAAAAATCCATCTGGATTGCTGGTAAGGTATTGACCAAGCTGATCCCCTTTGATTCTAAACAACTATCGCCTTACATTATCTTAGAAGCAAGAAGAGGTTAGGTATGGCGATAAGTTGGGGGTATTCACCAAAAGTTGAGAAATTTATTCCTTTGGGTGGCTTTCCGCCCGACAGATATTTGATCATCGCCCAGCAGGCCATAGAGAATTTGGGCTGGAAACTGAGTCACCTTTCTGCCTCCGGTATCATAGCCTACACGGGCCTATCGGCGGCCTCCTACAGTGAAGAAATCTCTATTCGCATTACAAATAACTTCGCCATTTTTAAGAGTGAGTGTATAGGCGTGCAATTGCTGTTTAATGATTATGGAAAGAATGCGGAGAATTTGGAAAAGTTTTTTGCAGAGTTTGAATATGTAGAGTTTCACCTGAAAGACATCTGGCAAGAGCGGATTGAAAGCTTTAATAAACATGTTGCCGACCAGGACGACAATTACTTTAACCAAGCCCCGCTAAGGGCTAAGGACAAGATAAAAAATGTGCTCTACCTCTTCTATCCCCAGTCGGGATACATGGTAACACCCATTATTGTAAACCTTAATATTTTTTATTTTATACTGCTTTTCTGCGCTTTGGTACTAAGCCATATTAATGCCCATGGAAATTTAGTTGGAGTGGCTGACAAGGTATTTCTGCTCTTTGGAGTGGGTGAAAGGAACCATATTTTAGCAGGTGAATTTTGGCGGTTATTGACTCAGTTATTTGTCCATTTTTCATTCTCCCACCTGTTTTTTAACATGTATACTTTGATATACATCGGTTTAATGATTGAGAATAAGCTTGGTGCCAGGAAAACGCTGGCCATTTACCTTATGGGAGGCGCCTGCGCGAGTTTGTTGACCATATACACTCACCAAACTGGCCTTTTAGGCGGCGCATCGGGTGCAATCCTTGGAATGTTTGGAGCCTTTCTGGCTTTGCTCATCAGCAATGCGTTTGAGAAAAATGCGAATAAAGCCTTGTTAATTAGTACAGTTATTTTGGTTACCTATATGCTGATTAACGGCTACTTTGGAAAACATGTAGACAATACCGCCCATGTTGCTGGTTTGGTTTCGGGATTTATATTTGGCTATTTGTTTTACAATCCGGTTCTGTTTAAAAGAAAGGTTTCAGCATTGATGAGGTACGGCGTTGCCGGACTTTTGCTGGTTTTTCTTGCTGTTTCTACTTATGTGTTTTTGCCAAGGTACCAGACAGAAGAATATGCAAAACTGCGATTGGAGTTTATTGAAAATGACGAAGTTTTTAGTAGCATATTTTTTAAGCTGGGCACCGAATTAAGTAAGGAAGAAAAACTGGCTGCAATTAAGGAAACTGCGATAACTCCCATTGATAAGAATCTGGAGATCACTAACAAAATGAAAAAGCTGACACTTTTGGAAGCCGACAAATCGGATTTGCAGTACAGGATTAAAGTAATCAACAAAGCACATTTCATTGCTTTGGGCTTATACAGGTATTATAGGATTGCAGGTGCAGATACCCGGGAATTGAAGAAAAATATTCAGGATGCGAGTAATGAGATCAACAAATTAAAATACGAGCAGGCCCAGTAAGTTACCCTAGTTTTTCTGTTATAAAACGCTTAATGCGTTGCCAGAATGATCCTTTTCTATTGGTAAGGAATGCCTTTACCGCATCGTACGCTTTTGGGTCTTCCGCAATAACTGCAGGAAATTGGGTGATCTGTTTAGGATTGATGATCACATTATAGATATCGTTAATACCAGAATGGATGCCTGAGCCATCGTGGCCAATATTGTTAACCAGCGACTGTGAAGGATTAAGCGTTAAGCCACCTTTAAGGAAAATAGAGGCATACCACCTGATTGCCCAGGAATTGTTTTTGCCCTTTTTGAAGTCAGTCATCTGTTTCCAGAAGTTCATTGTATTCTCAATGGAGAAAGCCCGTTTCTTTTCACTGTCAAACTGTTTCATCAATACATCAATATTGGGCTCAAAGTGGTTCCATGCACGTTCCCATGTGGCCCAGCCCCAGCTGGTGGCGGCGCGGTAAAAGAACGTTTCAGGAAGATCCTGTTTGAGGTTATACATATATGCACCGATATGCATTACTTTCTCATTTTCCTTATACAAGCTTAGCGCCTCGTTAAAATAAGTTAAGGTATGAGGAGAAGTGATGAGGTCATCTTCAAAAACAATGACTTGTTTGTAATCTTTAACCAATTGAGATACGCCTGTAATGATAGATTGGGCCAGGCCCATGTTTTCATTGCGGGTAATGATCTCTACAGATTTAAAGCCATCTACATTTTTGATCAGGTCGCGCACTTCTGTAACATCCTTCTCGTCGGCCGTTGTTCTTGCGCCATCAGAGAAAATAAACAGTCTGCTTTCCGCAGCCAATGCATTTTGTTGCAAGAACTTGATGGTGCGGGCAGTATGCTGCGGTCTGTTGTAAACAAATAAGGCAATCGGCGCAAAGGTTTGCATGGTTAAAATATTTGCAGGTTCTGGTCAGATTTCTCAGTTAGAACGGTATAAGCGTTTCCAAATTGCTCGGTTTTGTTTTTACCCAGCAAATTGCCAACTATCTTTTTGATGTGGTACTCCAATTCAATTTTAAGCACTTTGACCAGCGACCTCTGTTTTTTAAGGACGTTAAATTCACAGAATTTAATGGTCTCTACAGGTGTCAATGAAGTTTTATCTGCCTTCACCTCTAAGCCTTCGCTTTGTAGTAGGAAGCGAATAAGGGTAGGCGTGTACATGTTGATGTGGCCATAATCCAGGAAATGTTTCATCCGGTTATCCACACCAAACCGATAATCTAACGGAACCTCTATTACAATAAATTTGGCTACGCGTTTTAATTCTCTTATAAGTACACGCTCATGCTCTACATGTTCCAGCACATGGGCAAGGATGACCAGATCGAAAGTATTATCTGCATAAGGGATAGTATACCCATCAAAACACTTAACTTCTTTTACTTTGCTAAGCTTTCTGCCTTCGATAATAGAAACCCCGCTTTCGGCAATTTCTAAGGCGTATAACTCATCTCCAAATCCCCACTCATTGAGGTAATGTAAAATGCTGCCATCTCCGGCACCCACTTCCAGTACTTTGGATGGTTTAATGGATTTGCAGACTTCTATGATGTTTTTAGCTTTAGATTTTGCGCCCAGCATGCGCCATTCTACTTCGTTGCCGGTGTAGAAGTCGTTATAAGCATCGGCGATATTATCGGTTACAAGTGCCATGGAGGGTACTGATATTAAATTCCTAAGCAGTTATTGCTTTTGTAAAAAATGGAAGTGTATTTAGAAATGATTACGCCAGGTGCCATACCTGAGAAAGGAAGATACTTAAAGCCATTGCCTTTAAAAAAGGCATGTGCTTCTGCATATTCTGCACGTTCAGAATCGTCTAAAACCACAACACCATCTTCTGTTAAAGATGCGATTGCTTGTTTGCAGCAGTTAACCCTATCGCGACCGTCCACAATAATCACATGAAACTTTTTACCCGTTGGTGCTGCACTTTTGCAATAGTCGCCACCAGGTTCCAAGTCACACTGAATCATGTTAACATTAGGCAGGTCGATCTTTGAACTTTTATCAAACCAATCCTTATCGTGCTCAACAGAATAAACAGAACCTGCGAGTTTTGCGTAGAATATGGTAGAATTTCCTGAGCCGAACTCAAAAATATCGTGTGCTTTGGTGATGCGGTCTTTAATAAAATCAATAAAAGAATAAGTTACCCATGGGATGGCATTTCCGTTTTCGTCAATGGCAGATTTGGTTTTGAAGGCACCAAACCAGCCTTTGTCGGCCAGGTAGCCTTTAAAGCCTAGTGAAAGCAGCACTTTTAGTTTTCCTGGTTCTAGCAGGGTTGATTTAGATAGTTTACTTTTCACAATGCTTAATCTTTAATGCCGTCTATGATTAATGAAGAATAACCCAATGGCTCGTTGAAACGTTTATCGTATCGCTTAGAGCGGATCACGTGACCATCTTTACTGTCCCATTCATTAAAATGGAACTGGCCGTTTTCATCGTAGTATTCCAGGAGTCGCGGGTTAAATCCGGCCTCAGTAAAAACCGCAGATAGTTTCTGGTAATCGTATAATAATTTATGGTCGTGCGCACCTTCGCCAAAGCCTCCGGGTTTCACCATATTGATGTATTCAGGATTTGGGTGAAAGCCATCAGGAACTGCGATTCTTACTGCGCCTCCTTTTTCAAGATATTGGTAGCAATTCTTTAGTGCAATGAGGGCATCATCATAACTGATGTGCTCAAAAACATGCTCAGCAAGGAAACGGCTCGCTTTTTTATCTCCAAACAAATCCTTAAAGGAGTCTAATTGCAGCAGGTTTAGGCTTTCAATATTGGTAGGCAGCCAGTTCTTATAGTCTGTATTGTGCGCACCGATGATGATTTGAATATTACCTGTGCTGTTTTTAATAGCAGATTTAAGCTTGATCTTGTCCAGTATATATATTGGGGTATAAAGTATTGCCCGTACCGCCTTTCTTAAGGATTTCATGAATTTTCTAATGGTTTCGGTACCAAAGTTAATAGAATCGTGCTATCGTGCATTCCCTCTGGCAGTTATTTTTTGAAATAAGTGGATTAAGAAAAGTGATTTTAACATCAAAATACCTTGTTGTCGCGTTTTAGGAATGAGGAGGATGTAAAACGTAGAAACAAAATAGGCGATAAGTGTAGCTACTGACGTGCCGATGCCTCCATATAAGGGAATAAGCCACAGGTTAAGCAGAATGTTTACAACGGCACCTGCTATAGTCCGCTGTAGTGCTAAACCATTATAACCCTCTGCAAGTAAATATTGTGAGCTTGCACTGCCCAAAAAAACGAAAATGCCCGACCAGATATGGATAGATAACATTTGTCCGGCGCCCTCGAATTTGTTTCCATAAAGAAGGTGTATGATGTCGTTACCAAAAAAGCTAATAAAAATTGCGGTTGGCAGACTGATGTATACCAATAGATCGTACAAGTTAATTATACGCTTATGATATCGCTCCAAGTCCGTTTTACGTGCATTTATAATGGCTGGGAATACTGAAGTAACTATGGCTATAGGAATAAATAACCAGGCTTCGCTAATGGTTGAAGCAGCACTGTATATACCTACTGCTTCGCTACCTGCAGTTTTGAGCATTACCTGATCAATTTTCATATAGATGGAAACCATCACAGCCGAAAACATTAGCGGATAGGATTGCTTAATGAGCATTTTTGCCCTGTCTAAGCTAAAGGTCCAGTTTCTCAATTTAAAGCCTTGTCTGTGATACATCATGACCAAACCAGCCGCAAGGAAAACAGCGTCGAGTGTTATGGCAACTGCAAACCAGATGAGATCGGCATTAAGCCATACAAGCAAGCCTTTAAAAGCCGTAGTAAAAATGATCTGAATATTTTGGACATGTACCACATATTTGGACTGGACCTGAGATTGAAAGTAGGCATCGATGATATTGAAAGACTTAAAAAAAGATGCTGCGGCGAAGAAGAAAATGATCCAGGTTAGGGAATTGCCCGGCTGTTTGGAGAAATGATGAAAAGTTATGTAAGTTAATACGCTTAGCGGCAGTAAAATGGAGTTTACCCCTATTCTCAATAAAAGGGACGTCCCCAGGATTTCATCTTTTTTAGAGGGTTCATTAATAATCTCCCTGATGATGAAGGTATCTAAGCCCAATGTGCCGATTGCTGCAACGATGAACGTCATGGCTTGCGCAAAGTTGAGGTCACCAAACAGATCCGGTTTAAGATGCCTTGCAACAAGCACACTGATCAGCATGCTAAGCACCTTGCCAAACATCAGCCAGCCTGTATTTTTTACATACTTTTGGAAAGCTTCTTCGTCAAAACCTTTTATGGCAGGGATTTTCATTTTAATGCAAAGATGTGAATTTAAAAACTCTTCTCAATCCGGTCTAGCTGCTTTAAATGGTGACTCAAATGGATGTGGGTGAAGCGAAGCCATTGGAAGGCATTAAAGTAGCCCAGTTTGGGATGCCTGGTTTTTAAAAATCTGCTCGCTGTTTTGATCTTTGGCATTTCCGCATCCAGTTGAGCTACAAATTGATCAATTAACGCAACAGCTTCTTCCCGGCTAATTTTTTTCAATCGTTCTGTGAGTCTTTGTGGGGCCTGAAACTTCTTTCCCGGCGGCAGTCCGGCAAAAAACAAGATCACTTTGGCAATGAAAGAGGTTCTCTTCTCCTTGCCGTTTCCTTTAGCTGCATCTGCAAGAGTTTCCAGCGTTAGGATACTGGCATCAAAAATATGAAAGTAGACTTCGCTGTAAGACCATCCCCCAATGGGTGGCGTTAACTGCCATTGATCCTCACTAAAAGAAGCCAGCTTTTTCCGGTAAGTACTCACTGTTTTTAAAATTGTATTGTAATCTCTTTCGATACTCATTTGGTTTGGTTGCTAAAAGTGTTGCAGGAGTTCTTCCAGGCGGTTAATTTGCCAGTCTACATCATGCGGTTTCTCCAGGTTCATTGGATTGAAATAAATGGCTTTCATGCCGAAGTCCTGCGCCCCCCTTATATCTGCCTCTACACTATCGCCTATCATGATGCTTTCCGATTTTGTGGCGCCCGCTTTTTCTAATGCGTATTCAAAAATGGCCTTATTGGGTTTGTTGACACCCACATCTTCAGAAATGATGACATTGGAGAAATAAGGGTTGAGGTTGGACACCGACATCTTCATTAATGTGGATTCTTTGAAACCATTGGAAATGATATGAAGGGTATATTTTTTTTGAAGGTAGCCTAACACTTTTTCAGAGCCGGAGAAAAGGTTGGTTTTAGTAGGTGTGATCCTTACATAGTCATCCTCAAACTGATGGGGCACTTTTTCTGGTTCTATACCCAGCTGTACAAAAGTGCGGTGAAACCTTTCGGCCCTCAACGTTTCTTTGGTGATGTTGCCCAGGTGATATTCTCTCCAGAGTTGGTGGTTATTTTCTGTATACAAAGTAATGAACTGCTCTGCAGATGAACAGCCAAGTTGTTCTAATTGATATTGGCTGTATAGCTCCTGCAAAGTTTCCTGTGCATTTCTGTCAAAATCCCAAATGGTATGGTCGAGGTCAAAAAATAAGTGTTTAATCATAGCTTAGATCCGTAGGCGAGGTCTCCTGCATCGCCTAATCCGGGCACAATATAAGCCTTACTTGTCATTTCTTCATCAATGGCGCCGAGCCATAGCTTCGCCTTTGGGAAATTGGCCCTTACGTGGCGCACACCTTCTGCGCTTGCAATGGCAGATACGATATGCAATTCTTTGATCTTGTATTTGCTGACCAGCTCCTTGCAGCAAAGTACCATGCTCATTCCAGTAGCCAGCATAGGGTCAGCCATAACAACGATCCTGTCGGTAAGATCTGGCGCCGAAATATATTCCATTTGAATTTCAAAGCTGCCGCTCTTATGGTTCCTGCGGTAGGCCGCGATGAACGCAGCGTCTGCACGGTCAAACACGTTTAACATGCCCTGATGCAGAGGTAGCCCGGCCCTTAAAATGGTGGCCAGCACAGGCTGGTGGCTTAACTGTACTGTAGCAGCAATTCCAAGAGGGGTTTGCGTTTCTGTTTTGCTATAGGGCAGGGTTTTACTAATCTCGTAAGCGAAGAATTCGCCCAACCGTTCCATGTTCCGTCTAAAACGCATCGCATCTTTCTGAATCAGTTCATCTCTGAGTTCAGCCACAAAAACATTTGCGATAGAATTTGTTTTAGTAAGGTCGAATACCATACCTAAATATAGCTTTTATGACCTGCAATTGGTAATAAAATCCTGTTTTTTTGATTAAATTTGGAATACTATGAAGTTCAAAATCGTCTCAGATTATAAACCCACCGGCGATCAGCCTAATGCCATTCAACAGTTAGTACAAGGGGTAAATGCAGATGAGCATTACCAGACATTGCTGGGGGTTACCGGCTCTGGTAAAACCTTTACGGTGGCTAATGTAATTGAGCAAACACAAAAGCCAACGCTAATATTGAGCCATAACAAAACTTTGGCTGCCCAATTATATGGTGAGTTTAAGCAGTTTTTTCCAGAAAATGCAGTGAACTATTTTGTATCGTACTACGATTATTACCAGCCTGAGGCCTTTATGCCCAGCACCAATACTTATATAGAGAAGGATTTAAGCATCAATGAGGAGATAGAGAAGTTAAGGTTGCGTACCACTTCAGCTTTGATGTCTGGGCGCCGTGACGTGATTGTTGTCTCTTCTATCTCCTGTATTTATGGTATGGGTAACCCTGAAGATTTTTCCCGTTCTGTATTCCGGTTTGCTGTCGGCACCAGAATTTCCAGAAATACTTTCTTACATAGTCTTGTGGAGATTTTATATGCCCGGACCACCAATGACTTTAAGCGAGGTACGTTTAGGGTAAAAGGTGATACAGTAGATATTTTTCCAGCCTACCTGGATAGTGCTTACCGCGTTTCTTTTTTTGGTGATGATGTGGAGGAGCTGAGTGTAATTGATCCCGTAACGGGCAAGACACTGGAAAAGATCGAGGACATGGCAATTTACCCTGCCAACTTGTTTGTTACCCCGAAGGACAGGTTTAACTCGTCCATTTGGGGAATACAGGAGGAACTGGAGATTAGAAAGAACCAACTGATTGACGACCGCCAACTCTTGGAGGCGAAGCGACTTGAAGAAAGGGTTAACTTTGATATAGAGATGATGAAGGAGCTGGGTTATTGCTCAGGAATTGAGAACTATTCCAGATTCTTTGATGGCAGGTCGCCAGGCATGCGGCCATTCTGTTTGCTCGATTATTTTCCTGACGATTATTTAATGGTGATTGATGAAAGCCACGTAACTGTGCCCCAAATAAGGGCAATGTATGGGGGAGACAGGTCGCGCAAGATGTCGTTAGTAGAATATGGTTTCCGCTTGCCATCAGCATTGGACAACCGCCCGTTAAATTTTGAAGAGTTTGAGCGACTGGCGCCGCAGACCATTTATGTGAGTGCTACCCCTGCAGATTATGAGCTGCAAAAATCTGAAGGTATTGTTATTGAGCAGGTAATTAGGCCTACTGGATTGCTTGACCCATTGATAGAAG
This sequence comes from Bacteroidota bacterium, assembly GCA_040385565.1. Classification (GTDB taxonomy): domain Bacteria; phylum Bacteroidota; class Bacteroidia; order Sphingobacteriales; family Sphingobacteriaceae; genus Pedobacter. The sequence goes on from JAZKHD010000012.1 coordinate 57,646, forward strand.
TTAGGCCGGCCATAAACCAGGTAGATGATTTACTGGATGAAATCGATAAAACCATTAAGCTGGGCGACCGTGTTTTGGTGACCACCTTAACAAAGCGTATGGCGGAAGAACTGACCAAGTATATGGACAGGCTCAATATTAAAGTACGCTACATTCACTCCGAAGTTAAAACCTTGGAGCGTGTGGAAATATTAAGAGGGTTGAGGCTGGGTGAATTTGATGTGTTGATTGGGATTAACTTGCTTAGAGAGGGTTTAGATTTACCAGAAGTTTCTTTGGTGGCTATTCTGGATGCGGATAAAGAAGGGTTTTTAAGATCGGAGAGGTCGCTGATACAAACGATTGGTCGCGCTGCGCGTAATGACCGGGGACGTGTGATTATGTATGCGGATAGTGTGACAGACTCTATGGAAAAAACGATAGACGAGACAAACCGAAGAAGAGACAGGCAAATAGCTTATAATCTGGAACATGGCATAACACCTAAAACGGTAGGTAAGAGTCGCGAGGCAATCATTGAGCAAACCTCTGTGCTCGACTTCTCTTCCGGTGAGAACAAGCGGGCGAAACCTTATATTGAAGTAGATGAGGTGAGTATGGCCGCAGATCCTATTGTACAGTATATGACCAAACCTGAGATGCAAAAATCCATTGATAAAACACGAAAGGAAATGGCAAAGGCGGCAAAAGATATGGATTTCTTATTGGCGGCCCGGTTGCGCGATGAAATGTTTGCGATGGAAAAGGTTTTTGAAGAGCGCTTTAAATAAGTTGTTAACCCCTACTTGATTTCTTCGTAGTCTACAAAATCGCCGAGCTTATCTGCATTTCCCTTTTTAGGCTGCGGTGGCATGTATTCTATAGAGATATCGCCTTCGCGCTGATTGTTTTCGTAAGCTTGTTGTTTTTGACTTTGATATTGTGCTTGCTGCTGAACTTTGCTAAACATATTTTTTATGACCACAGGAAAGATGAGGCGCAGAATTACACGAATGAGGTAAATAACCAAAAAGGAGATAAATATAAATTTTATTAGTGCTGCCATAGTGATGACTATTTCTTTATTACAAATATAGACGGATAAGGATTTTATTTATTACAAAAGTCTAAGGATTATGGCAGTGCTATTACATTAGCAACCCGGCCAACCTGGCCGTCTTCCAGCATGACTTTTATACCTCTTGAATGATAAGGCGCCGAAGTAAGAAGTTTTGCTACAATACCTTCAGTTAGCTTTCCGCTCCGCTGATCTTTTTTGAGAATCACCTCAACTTCCAGTCCGGGATAAATGTCTTTTCTGTTTTTTCCATCCATACAGCGGCAAAATTACAGCTTTTTTATTAAATCAATTTTATATAAGTTTGGGGCTATTTAATCTTAAACAAACCTTAATGAATAATTGGTTAAAAGCGAATGGCATCCACTTGGCCATCATTGGATTCTTCGTTGTCATCTGTTTCGTGTATTTCAGTCCTGTTTTACAAGGAAAAGCTCCTGCGCAAAGCGATGTGCTTCAAGCTAAAGCTACTGCGAAAGAGATTATAGAATATAAAGACAAAGATGGTAAAGGCCCGCTTTGGACTAACCAAATGTTTGGTGGTATGCCGGCTTACCAAATATGGGTACAACACCCGTATAACGGCGCTACCTATGTGATTAATTTAATTACGGCGGTGTTTCCTGATCCGGTTGGCGTGGTATTGCTTTACCTGTTAGGTGCTTATTTATTGTTCTGTGTATTGCGTATTAATCCCTGGCTTGCTGCGGCCGGTGCCATAGCGTTCGCATTTACCTCATATAATTTTATCATCATTGCCGCTGGCCACAGTAATAAGGCATTTGCCATTGCTTTTTGTGCCCCAATTATTGCCGGGGTGATTCTAACCCTGCGGGGCAAGTACTGGCTGGGCGGAAGTTTAACGGCTTTATTTCTTGCTTTAGAAATCAGGGCCAACCATATCCAGATGACCTATTACCTGATGATCGCATTGCTGATCTTTATTGGCATAGAGGTTTATCACGCTGTAAAAACAAAAAAACTCAGTGAATTTGGAAAAGCTGTTGCTTTCTTAGTAGTAGCAATGCTGCTTGCTTTTATGGTAAATGCCGGTAAATTGTGGACTACCTATGAATACGGAAAAGAATCTAACAGGGGGCCTTCTAATTTAACGACCAGCGCTGTTGAGGAAAAAGACGGACTCTCTAAAGAAGTTGCCTACGGCTGGAGTCAGGGTATGGGTGAGAGTTTTACTTTTATCATTCCAAACCTCTATGGGGGAGCAACCAGTATAGATGCGTTAATCAATCCGGAAAGCCATACCTATAAAACACTTCAAGGCGTAACCGGCGGTGATCCAACTGGTGCTATACAGCAACTGGCTGGTCAGCTGGGTTTACAGCAATATTGGGGCGAGAAGCCCGGCACATCTGGTCCTTATTACTTTGGGGCCATTGTTTGCTTCTTGTTTGTATTCGGACTGTTAGTTGTAAGAAGTAGATTAAAGTGGTGGATATTGGGTACTACTATACTTTTCATGCTGCTGTCGTTTGGCAAGAATTTCCCGGTAGTCTCAGATCTGTTTTTTACTTACTTCCCAATGTACAATAAGTTTAGGGCGGTGGAATCTATATTAGCGATGGTTGGCCTTATGGTTCCCCTGCTTGGATTTCTTGCTATTAAGGAGGCACAGGATGGTGCTTATGATCAAAAGACACTCATTAAAAAGTTAACAATTGCCGGAGGGATAACGGGTGGTTTCACTTTGATAGTGGCCATTATGCCTACTGCATTCTTCAGTTTTACTACCGCAAATCATCAGCAAGTGTTGCAGGCTTTAACTCAGATGCTGGAAAACAATGCAGGCGTTGCCCAAAGTATTCTTGCTGCTGTAGTTTCAGACCGGGCAGATCTTGCCCGCGCAGATGCGTTGAGGTCATTGTTGTTCATTGCGATTGGCTATGGATTAGTATGGGCGTTAATTACAAATAAAATCAATACGCAAGTGGCGATAATCCTCCTTGGCCTTGCAGTGCTGATTGACATGTGGCAGGTTGACAGGCGGTATTTAAACAACACCAATTTTGCAAGTAAAAGCGATTTAAATAACCATTTTCAGCAGCGCGACGTAGACAATATGATTTCATCGGACAAAGATCCTGATTACCGTGTGCTGGATTTAAGCATTAGTACGTTTCAGGATGCGAGTACATCACAGTTCCATAAAACAATTGGAGGGTACCATGCGGCTAAGTTAAAGCGTTATCAGGAGCTAATTGAAAACCAGTTGACCAAAAGTGTAAATCAGGATGTACTGGATATGCTCAATACAAGATATATTATTACGCAGAACCCCCAAACAGGTTCCTACAGCGTGAACCGCAATAATACTGCTGCGGGTAATGCATGGATTGTGCAGCAGGTACAGTTTGTAAGAGATGCTGATGAGGAAATGAAAGCCATTAGCAGTTTTGACCCTAAAGTAGAGGCGATTGTTGATGAAAGATATAAAGGCCTGATCAATAGTAAGAATGTGGGTGCCGATCCTACGGCATTTATTAAGCTGGATAGTTATCACCCAGATCATATGGTGTATTCTTATAGCGCTCCGCGTGACGTCATCGCTGTATTTTCTGAAATTTACTATGACAAGGGTTGGAATATGTATGTTGATGATGTGAAAAAGCCTTATTTCCGTGCAGATTATGTGCTTAGGGCCGCTCAATTGGAAGCCGGAAACCATAAAGTAGAATTTAAATTTGAACCCACATCCTATTACCTGGGTGAGAAGATATCACTTGTTGGAACTATCTTATTACTGGCAGCACTTGGCTTTGCGTTCTATAGTGATAGGAAAGCTAAGCTGGTTGCTTAACTCATAACAATTAATTAATGTGTTGTTAATCTTTAGGTTGCAGTTTTGTAAAATAAACTGTGACCTATGGCTGAACTATTCTTATTCGTTTGCCTGATTGCCATTCTGGTATTTTTCTTTGGACCATTCGAGCTTTCAATGGAGGAAGACGATGTCTAAAAGAGAAGTAGATCTGGTTGTGATATCTGATGTGCATTTAGGTACCTATGGCTGCCATGCCAAAGAACTTTTAAAATACCTGAAAAGCATAAAGCCGAAAATGGTAATACTAAACGGTGATATAATTGATATATGGCAGTTTAGCAAAAGGTATTGGCCAGAAACACACATGAAGGTGTTGCGTAAACTGATGAAGTTTGTGGTAGAGGGCATTCCTGTGCATTACCTCACAGGCAATCATGATGAGTTGTTAAGGAAATTTGCCGACCTCCATATGGGTGCTTTTAACCTGCAAAATAAGCTTATCCTTGAACTGGATGGTAAAAAAGCATGGTTTTTTCATGGTGATATTTTTGATGTGACTATGCAGCATTCCAAATGGCTGGCTAAATTAGGCGCCGTAGGTTACGATACTTTAATTCTGATTAATAGCATGACCAACTGGGTGCTTACTGTTTTTGGTCGTGAGAAGATGAGTTTCTCAAAAAAAATAAAGGCTCAATTTAAAGATGCCGTAAAATTCATCAATAAATTTGAAGATACCGCTGCAGAGCTGGCTATAGAAAATGGATATGGATATGTTGTTTGCGGTCACATCCATCAGCCTGAAATGCGAAATATAACAATCGAAAACGGCGCTGTTATGTATTTAAATAGTGGCGACTGGGTGGAAAACCTAACTGCGCTGGAATACAACAACAAAACCTGGAAAATATTTAAGTATGATCCGAAAGATTTCGAGATGGATGAAGTAGAGGAGGGTTTATTATCGGACAGTGAAGACCTGCATGACAAACTGGATATCAATACCCTTTTGCAAAAGATAAAGCTAGAAATTGTGTAAAGCGCAAAATTTACAGATATTCGATGCCGATGAAAATTTTATATTCCATACAAGGTACGGGGAATGGGCACGTTAGTCGCGCCCGGGAGATTGTACCCATCCTGCAGCAATATGGAGATGTGGATTTGCTGATCAGCGGTACACAAGCAGATGTAAAATTAAGTCATGACATCAGATTCCAGCTGCATGGCTTCAGTTTCATATTCGGTAAAAAGGGTGGCGTTAATCACTATGAGACCTGGAAAACCATGGACATCCCCACGTTTGTAAAAGACATGAGGAATATTCCGCTAAAAGACTATAATCTTATATTGAATGACTTTGAGCCCGTAACAGCGTGGGCTTGTAAAACGAAGGGTATTGAGAGCGTAGGACTGAGTCACCAGGCATCTTTTCAGTCCGCCAAAGTTCCGAAGCCAAAAAGCATCGACTGGGCGCAGCTGGTTATGAAGTATTATGCACCTGCTACACATTACGTGGGTTTCCATTTCGATACCTATGATGATTTTATTCATACTCCGGTTATTAGAAGGGAAATTAGGGATATGTTGGTTTCTAATATGGGGCACTACACGGTTTATCTCCCGGCTATTGATGATAAAATGCTGGTGCCAATACTTAATAAAATCCCGCAGGTACAATGGCAGGTGTTTTCCAAACATTGCCATTCAGATTATGAATCGGGAAATGTGAAGGTTTGCAAAGTAAACAACGAGCTTTTTAATAAAAGCCTGGCTTCATGTGCAGGTTTGCTTACGGGTGGGGGGTTTGAAGGACCCGCAGAAGCTTTATATATGGGCAAAAAGCTGCTTGTGGTGCCCATGAAGTTCCAGTATGAGCAACAGTGCAATGCTTATGCGCTGAAGCAGTTTGGTTTGCCTGTAATATGGGGTAGTAACAAAAACTGGTTGCCTGTTATTCAGAACTGGGTAGATAATCCGCAGGAACACAGGTTCCATTTTCCAGATGAAACAGCCCAAGTTATTGCAGACGTTGTCAATCGCTTTGCCAGATAATTTGCTTTACTTTGCCGATAGTTAAATGGCATGATCAATCAATTCAGAACTTTAAACCCGCTTAACCTTTTATTGCTTTTTGCGTATACCTTTTTTATGCGTATGGCCATATTTGCGGATTTGCCCTCTGTTTTGCAGTTTGAGTTTCTGGAATCTTACGCTAAGTTTCTGATAAGCATTCCTGCCGGCAGCATTTCACCTGTCTCTAATGTGGTATTGGCAGGGATTCTTATTTTCGTTCAGTCTATTCTTTTTAACAGGATAATAAATAACCATGGCTTGCTTAATAAACCTGGTTACTTACCTGCATTGTTATATATTACGGCGGCTAGTCTGTTTATGCCATTTTTTGTTTTAAGTCCTACATTAATCTGTAATTTTCTGCTGATTCTGATTATGGACAAATTCCTGAAGATCGGTAAATCCCCAAACGCGATCATGATCATGTTCGATATCGGAATGATCATAGCTGTAGGAGCATTGATCTACTTTCCTTTCATTGTTATGCTGATTATGCTTTGGCTATCACTATTGCTTTATCGCTCATTTAGCTGGAGGGAATGGACATCTGGATTGGTAGGCTTCTTAACTATTTTCTTTTTTTTGGGAGTATATTACTATTGGAATGGGAGCATACTATTGTTTTATAAAATATGGCTTCCACTGGGTAATAAGTTCCCTTCAGTTTTTAAAATAAATTATAATGATTACCTGGTGCTGGTTCCAGTGACATTAATGATCATTTTGGCTTCTTTGCAACTAAGAGAGAATTTCTTTAGAAGTTTTATTAGCACGCGTAAAGCGTTTCAGATGCTTTTTTTTATGTTCATTGTTAGCATACTGAGTTTTTACACCAAGCCTGATTTTAGGATTTACCATTTTTTACTTTGTGTTCCACCGGGTTCTGTGTTGCTGGCCTATTATTTTTCTAATGCAAAGAAACGCTGGTTCTATGAAAGTTTGTTTCTGATATTGGTTTTTGCCATTCAGTACTTTTTGTTTGTTTAACTATTTTTAACAAATGCAATCCTTTAAACTAGCTAAAGATTAATAGCTTTGTGACCATGGACTTAGCCTTTCTTGATGCATAACCTGGTTATTGATATTGGTAATACAAATCAAAAGCTGGCAATTTTTAATGGCAGGGATTTAGTTCATTACCAAAAGGAAGAGGCAATCTCTGCTCAACTTTTGAGAGAGTTGATAGGAAAGTACCAGGTTGTTAAATCGGTAATGTCGAGCGTAGGCGAGCAGCATGATGAACTAGTTGGAATTTTACAAAAGCAAACACAATATTTGCCGTTTTCAACTTCTTTGAATGCAGGTGTGAAAAACAATTATGCGACCCCATTGAGTTTAGGATTAGACAGGTGGGCGAAGGTGTTGGCTGCAAAACATAGTTTCCCCGCTGAGAATTGCTTTATAATTGATTCCGGCACTTGTATCACTTTTGATTTGTTAAACGCTGAGGCAGAATATTACGGGGGAAGTATAAGTCCCGGCATTGGAATGCGGTTTGAAGCGTTGAACCACTATACGAAGAGACTTCCTTTATTGAAGTGGAACTTAAACGACTTAACAATTCCTCAAGGCATAGATACCAATTCGGCCATAAGAAATGGGGTATTACAGGGGGTGTTAAACGAAATTGTGGGGAATATCCACATAGAAAATGATAAAAATAAACAGCTGAAAGTGTTAATAACGGGCGGCGATGCTACTTTTTTGTTAGAGCAATTAAAAAACAGCATCTTTGCGCCTCAAATTATTCACGACCCATATCTGGTTTTAAAAGGATTAAATGAAGTTATTGCATTTGAATATGTACAAAAAGATTAAATATATAGCAGCAGCACTTGTATTGCTTACCAGTATTTCTGTTAATGCCCAAGTTACCTCTCAGTCGCCCTATTCTGCATATGGCCTCGGTAATTTCAAGGGGTCGTTGTTACCTCAGTACCGCGCAATGGGTGGAATTTCTACCGGGGTATTTAAACCTGCAGGTGACAACAACATTAACATACAGAATCCAGCTACTTTTTCAGGTATCAACCTGGCTACAGCAGATATAGCCATAACAGGCAGCTTTACGCAGTTGAAACAAGGAAGTGCTAATGAGAAAAGTTTTAACGCTACGCTAAGTCACATTGCTTTAGCTTTTCCGATTGTAAAAGGCAAAACAGGATTAAGTTTTGGATTGCACCCCTACACTGAACTGGGATATAAATTTAACACTACAGGTAAAATAGATACCAATACTGTAAACTACCCGCATTCCGGTGAAGGAGGCCTTAATAAGGCTTACATGGGTTTGGGGCATCAATTTGGTGACTACTTTAGGATAGGAGCAAATGTAGAGTACCTCTTTGGTAACCTGCTGGAAACTGTTTCTACTGAATTGGAGAGTGTGCCATCTCTTAACTCTCGGGTACAGAATAAAAATAGTATTGGTGGAGTAAGTTTTTCTTATGGTGCACAGTATGAGATTCCACTTTCTACAAGAAGCAGGATAACTTTAGGTTATTCGGGGTCGTCTTCTTCCACAATTAACTCAAAGAAGAGTTTTGTCGTTACACAATATCTAAACAATGCCGCAGGGGAAGAACAGAATGCGCTGGATACTGTAGCATTTATTGAAAATAATTCGGCAAAACTCAAGTTGCCATTGATTCATAATTTTGGTGTATCCATTCAAAGAGATGATAAGTGGATGGTTGGTGCTGATTTTAGAGTAGGTAAATGGTCTGGCTATAGTTTGGATGGTGCTACAGCCAATCAACAAAACTTGCAGGACAGTTGGGGAGCTTCTTTAGGCGGTCAAATTACACCGGACGCCACTTCCGTAGGGAACTATTTTAAAAGGGTAGACTATCGATTTGGAGTCCGTTACGATAAAACATATATCAGGCTTGCCAACGGTGACGACATCAAGCAAATGGGTGTTTCTTTCGGTTTAGGACTTCCATTGGCACCTAACGTATTGAGAACGTCATTTTATAAAATGAATTTAACTGCTGAGCTTGGTAAAATGGGCTCGCTAGATAATGGCAGCATTCAGGAAAAATACTTTAAAATTCATTTAGGTTTTACATTGAACGACAGTTGGTTTAGAAGATATCGTCTGGACTAATGAAATCACAAAGTATAATATATAGCGCTGTTGTTGTACTTTTAGTTGCTAATATCTTTTTGCTCTCTTCGTGCGGCGAAGATGATTTGAAAACCGCCGGGAAACTTACAGGTAAAGTAAATCTAAGTACAGATACTACCCGCCGCGTAGATATCATATATAGCGACTCTGCAAAAGTTAAAGCACAGGGTTTTGCGCCCATCCTTGTTAAGGTAGTGCCAATGAGTGGTGCGAGCTATCAGGAAATGGACAAAGGCATCAAAATCAATTTTCTAAATCTCGAAGCTCAAATCCGAGGATCTATTACTTCAGATTATGCAATCATGAAGGATTTGGAGAAAACGGCTACTTTCCAGCGTAATGTAATTGTTATTAATGAAAAACTTACTTATAATACAGAAGAACTAGTCTGGGATCAAAACAAGAAAATGTTCTTCTCTCCTAAAGGCGTAATAACGAAGCCGGATGGCACGGTGCTGACTGCCGTTAACTTTAGCGCAACGGAAGATTTTAATACGATTACATGGGAAAATGGAACCGGACAGGTCTATGTTCCTGATAATTACGGGCAGTAAATATGTTTTGGAATATATTTTCTTTTTTTCTCAAAAGTTGTATCTTGCGCCCTCTTAAAAAAAATTAATAAATAAAAAACAATATGGGGTTAATGACATTTTTGCGCAACCGTGCAGGCTACATTTTAATTGGAGCTATCGGTTTTGCAATTGTTGCATTTTTGGTTGGTGATGCAATTAACGTGGGTAAGCCATTTTGGGCAGAGTCACAAAAAGTGGTAGGATCGATAGATGGCGAGGATATCAATATAGAGCAGTTTAGTCCTAAGGTTGAGCAAAGTCTTGCTCAGTTTAAACAACAATATGGCGGTTCAGGTAATGCCCAAATGCAAGCCATGGCCGTCGATAATGTTTGGCAAGGTGAAGTAGCCAATGTGTTGCTTGGCAAAGAGTATAGCCGTTTGGGTTTAACTGTTTCCTCGGATGAATTAAATGACCTAATTCAGGGCAGTAATCCAAGTCCGCTTATTGTACAATACTTTGGAAATCCTCAAACTGGTCAGGTAGACCGTGCCCAGGTACTAAATACATTTAAACAAGGTTATAAAGATGAGAAAGTGAGACCTCAGCTTCAAGCACTTGAGTTAGAGATTGAAAGACAGGCACTTCAACAAAAATATTCAAAGCTGATCAACAACTCTACATATGTTTCAACTCTGGAAGCAAATGATGAATATATGAACCGCAATAAAATTGCAAACTTTAAATATGTGAGTTTGGATTATGCTGCTGTTGCCGATGCAAGTCTAAAACTAACGGACGGTGATTATTCAGAATATTATGACGCAAACAAAAAGCGTTTCGAAAATCCAACTGAAACAAGAACAATTGAATATGTATCTTTCAGTGTAAATCCTACAAAAGAAGATACTGCGGCAGTTAAAGGTCAGGTTGAAAAACTTGCAGCAGACTTTAAAACTGCAGCTAACGATTCACTATTTGCTGCGCTTAACTCAGACGTTAAGATTCCTTACACCTATTTAACCAAAGGCAAGTTGGATCCATCTGTTGACTCTGTTGTTTTCAGTCTTCCGGCTGGATCTTTCTATGGGCCTAAATTTTCAGGTAACTCTTATAAACTGGTAAAGGTTATTGATACACGTTTTTCACCTGATTCAGTAAAAGCAGCTCACATATTGCTTAATCCAACTCAACTTGGGGGTGTAGATAAGGCAGTTAAGATGGCTGATTCATTAAAAGCACTTATTCAAAAGGGTGCGAGTTTTGCTTCTCTAGCATTGCAGTACGGTACAGATGGATCAAAGGATAAAGGCGGCGACCTAGGTACGTTTGCAAGAGGACAGATGATCCCTGAATTTGATGAAGCAGTTTTTAATGGAACTTCTGGAGAACTTAAAGTGTTAACTACTCAATTTGGTGTTCATTTGATCAAAATTGAAAAACAGGTAGGTTCATCTAAGGTAGCAAAAGTGGCCTACGTTGAGAAAAGCCTTGCAGCCAGTAATAAAACAAGAGATTTAGCTTATAAAAAGGCAACCGCGTTCTTAAATGAAGCTAAGGAAGGTAGTTTTGCTGATATCGCGCAAAAGAAAGGTTATACCGTTGGCGTTGCAGATAAAATTACACCAACTCAAGGCTATGCTCCTGGGTTAGATAATCCTCGTCAATTGATTCGTGATGCTTATGAAGCAGATAAAGGCGAAACACTTGATCAGGTTTATCAAATGGATAACGCATGGGTTATTGCAAAATTGACTGATGTTCGCGCAAAAGGCCAACTTTCACTTGATGCAGTAAAAAAAGAAATTGAGCCAATGGTTCGCATTGCGGTAAAGGGAAAAATGCTTAAGGAAAAGATGGATAAGGCTTTAACTGGTGCTGGAAACCTCAATCAGGTTGCTCAAAAGACTGGTAAAAATGTACTTCCTATACAAAATATGGTAATGGCAAACCCTGTTATTCCAGGTGCAGCTCAGGAAAATAAATTGGTTGGAACTGTATTTGGTTCTCAGCCAGGTAAACTTTCAAAATCGGTTGTCGGCGAGGCAGGCGTATATGCATTTGTTGTTGACGGTTTTGCTAATCCTGCTCCACTTGCCAATACATATAAACAAAAGGAAGCAATGATGCAGCTGACTGGTCAACGGTCTCTAGGTATGGCTTTTCAGGCATTGCAGGACAAAGCAGACATAAAAGACAATAGGGTGAAATTCTATTAATCTTATTTTACGTAATTTTGTAACCGTGCCGGCGATTAGCCGGCGCGGTTTTTTATTTTAGGAATATGGAAATTCAGGAAAATTTTGTTAATAAGGTCGCAGCAAGCGGGTTGATCACGTTTAACCTTGAAGAATATTTCCATCAGGGCGAGCGCTTGGTGTATGACATAAAAGATAACCTTTTTCATGGCTTAATGTTAAGAGAGAAGGATTTTAGAGAGTTCATTAAAACGCACGACTGGACAACCTATTCTGGTAAGAATGTAGCAATTACCTGCAGTGCAGATGCAATTGTGCCAACCTGGGCATATATGCTGCTTGTAAACAAAATGAAACCTTACGCCAACGAAGTAGTATTTGGTAATCTTGAAACTCTGGAAGCAGTGCTATTCACTAAAGCTTTGGCTAAGATTGATATCGATAAATTCAGAGATGAACGTATAGTTATAAAAGGTTGTGCAGATATTGAAGTCCCCGTGGCGGCTTACGTTGAAATTACTAGCTTGCTTACACCTGTTGTGAAGAGTATTATGTATGGGGAACCGTGCTCTACAGTTCCGATTTATAAGCGTAAAGATTAGTTTGGATTACTTTTTGTTTAGCCTGGGTATGAGAAAGTTAATGTTTTTAATCTTTTTTGCTTTATTAAGCCTGCAGTCAATCGCCCAGGAGCTTCCGTTTGTTAAAGAACCTGTATTCCAGCCCGGTGAAGTTTTAGAGTATAAACTTAAATACGGCTTCATTACTGCGGCAGAAGGCACGTTGAAGGTAGTGCAATCCGACTTGAAGTTTGATGGCAAGCCTACATATAGATTAAGTGTTGATGGCGTTACCTCGGGTACCTTCGACGTTTTTTATAAAATACGCGATCATTACGATTCTTACATTGATCAAGAAAACCTGAAGCCCTATTTTTACCAAGAGAATATAAGGGAAGGCAGTTATAGAAGACAAGACAAAGCTCGGTTTAATCAGGACGAAAAGAAGGTAGTGGCAAATAAGGGTACTTTTACCACGCCAACTAAACAAACATTTGACCTGGTATCTTCTTATTACTTTGCCCGGAGCCTTGATGTTTCAAAAATGAAACAGGGGGACTTTGTAAAGCTTAATTATTTTTTAGGTGATGAAGTAAGTCAACTGGAAATACAGTATGTAGGCAAGGAAGTGATAAAAACAAAGCTTGGCAAAATAAGGTGCTTGAAATTTAGTCCGTCCATTAAACCGGGAAGGATTTTTAGAAAAGACAGTCGACTTTACCTTTGGATTACTGATGATGGAAACAGGGTGCCCGTTAAGGCAGAAGTGGAAATTTTAGTTGGATCTGTCGTGATGGAGATCAAATCGGCAGGCGGATTAAAATATTCACTGGCAATAGTAAAATAAAAATGATAGAAGTACAAAATACGTTGTTGCATGAAGACTTAATTACAGAAAGTTTTGTGTGCAATTTGAATAAATGCAAGGGTATCTGTTGCGTAGAGGGAGATGCTGGAGCACCTTTAGACGTAGCTGAAACAGCAATTCTCAGAGATATTTATCCCAAAATAAAACATTTACTGGAGCCCAAAGGCATACAAGCCATCGAGGAACAAGGTACATCTGTAATAGATGCAGATGGCGACTTAACCACACCTTGTGTTGATGGAAATAAAGAATGCGCATATGTTACTTTCGAAAATGGGATTACCAAATGTGGTATTGAAAAAGGCTACGAACAGGGCTTGGTAGACTGGCAGAAGCCAATCTCCTGCCACCTTTATCCCATTCGAATAACCCAGTATCCGGAATTTGAGGTTTTGAATTACGACAGGTGGCACATTTGTCACGATGCCTGCACCTTCGGTCGCGAATTAAAAGTGCCTGTTTACCAATTCCTGAGAGGACCATTAGTAAGAAAATATGGGGAAGAGTGGTATACCGAACTGGAAGAAAGCGTAAGAGCTCTAAACAGTTAACCAGCCTTAAATTTGGCCTCTCACTAACCTTGGCCAAAATTGCTTATTGTTTTGGCAATAGTTCCAAATATTAAACGCCCGAATTAGTTTTTCTTTGAGAATAGCTTTAATTTACATGACAAGTGGATAAAGCTAACCAATAGCAAAACCGGGTATGAACCAGAAACACTTCTTAGCATTATTTTTATTATTTGTTAATTCTCTGGCATTTGGGCAACATGACCCGAAGGCACTTAAAGATTGGCAAGACCAAAAGTACTCTATGTTTATTCACTTTGGTGTTTATTCAGTGCTTGGGGGCGTATGGGATGGCAAGCCGGCTACACGAAATGTAAGTGAGCAAATCCAGGCGCATGCCGGGATTTATTCTGACGACTATGAACAAGTAGCCAAAAGATTTAATCCGGAAAAATGGAATGCAGATTCCATCGTATCGCTGGCCAAGAAAGCAGGCATGCGTTCTATCGTAATTACTTCCAAGCACCATGACGGTTTTTGCATGTTCAAAACGAGCACTACAGATTTTAACATCATGGAAGCTACTCCCTACAAAAGGGACGTATTAAAAGAACTTTCAGAAGCCTGCAAACGCGGTGGATTGAGGTTTGGATTGTACTTTTCATTGATTGACTGGCACTTTCCGCAGGCTTCACCAATATCAGGAAGTAATTCAGACTATATTACGCCGGAGCATGTGGAGTACAATAAAAAGCAGATCACCGAGCTTTTAAGCAATTACGGGCCCGTATCAGAACTTTGGTTCGACATGGGATCGCAAAGCGCAAAAGAAAGTAAGGAGTTGAGAGATTTGGTTCATAAACTGCAACCTGATTGTATGATTGGCAGTCGGATTGGTAACGATATGGGTGATTTCAATGTAATGGGTGATAATCAGGAGCCCGACTATGTAATTGGTGTACCTTGGCAGTCTCCAGCGTCATTTTTTGATGAAACCTGGGGCTATCGCTCGTTCCAAAAAAGAGGAAAAGAAGAAGATAAAATCCGCGAAAAATTAACCAGCCTTATACAAGTTGCTAGCAGGGGAGGAAACTTTCTGCTTAATATCGGTCCGAAGGGAGATGGATCTGTAGTCGACTTTGAAAAGGATGTATTGCTCACCATGGGTAAATGGATAGAAAAAAATAAGGAAGCCATATATGGTACTAACCCTGATCCTTTTCATATTTCATTTAAATGGGGAAGTTTGACCAGCAGGCCAAATAAGTTCTATTTGCATTTGCTGAGAACTCCTGAAGGCGGGCTAATTACTTTACCCGGACTAACCGGAAAAATAAAATCTGTTAGCGTATTGGGTGAAAGCAGTAAGCCAAAATATACCCAAAATGCTGCAGGTGTAAAGATCACTGTACCTGCTTCATTGGATGTAAATAAAGAATTTAAAGTGATTGCGATCGAATTTACAAATGGTTATCAGGTACCACCTTCAAATATCATTGCAGCAAACGGGCTGTTGGAACTTAACGGACACAATGCCTTTAAACATTACAGCAGTTCTGGTATAGACTACAGCAACAGGTATCAAAGTACAGTTATGGAATCATGGACATTGAGTCCGCAGTTGAACCAGACGCTTGGCCCTGTCATTTATTTTACAGACAATGAGAAAGGCAAAAGTCTCGATCTGGGTATTGATGGTAAAACAACTGTTGTTTCACTAAACGGAGGAGATTCAGAAAAGCTGGCCAATAACCCTGCGAACATTACATGGGGACCATTATACCAATCGGGTAAGTATTACTCTGGTCCGGGTGGTGTCCATGGCAATCTAAAAGATGTTGACGTAACTAAACCTTGGCCGGGCAGTGATAATAAACCATGGCAATTAGCTGGATGGAAAAATAATGAAGTGCATGAGGTAGAAATGGATAGAAACACCGCTACTTATTTATTGCAGGAGATCACTTCAGAGACAGATCAGCCCTATCTTGTAGGTATCACCAGTGGCGATGCTGTAACCATATCCTTAAACGGACAGATACTTGCTGAGCATAACAACCCTTTTAAAGAAAAGGAAATGAAAGACATCATTCTCCTGCACTTAAAAAAAGGCAAAAACCAACTTATTGTTAAATACTACAACGGCTTTAAAAAGAGTAGCAGGATTAGTATTGATACTGATGTGAATCAGGTTTGGTACCACAAAGAACTCAAATCCCTAACTGTTGAAAAGGGTAAATATTATCCTATTAGCTGGCAATTACACAATCCATTGTCGCCACATACAACCTTAGGCATTCCAAACGTAAGTTTAGTGCTAAAGCCCATTGTTAAGTAGTTAAGGTACACGGCCAAAATAACTTAATGATTGGTCAATATGACGAAATATATAAGGGGATAAATGCTTTTCTTTGATTAACCAAATACTAAACTAATGACTAAGAATAACTATTTATTCCCTTTTATCATGATTACCTCGCTGTTTTTTATGTGGGGTTTCGTGCATAATCTCGATCCGGTATTAATACCGCATTTAAAACGCTCATTTAGTTTAAATACTCTGCAGGCTACACTTGTAGATTCTGCAGTCTTTATTGCATACTTTGTAATGGCATTGCCAGCGGGGTTTTTACTAAAAAAGTATGGCTATAAAACGGGGATTATCGTCGGCCTAAGCTTCTTTGCGGTAGGGTCTTTTCTGTTTATTCCGGCAGCAAATACACAACTATATGTTTTTTTTCTTGGCGCATTATTCATTATTGCGTGTGGTTTAACCATATTAGAAACAGCTGCTAATCCTTACGCCTCATTATTAGGCCCCCCTGAAACTGCTACTTTTCGTCTAAATTTTGCTCAGATGTTCAATGGGTTAGCTGCATCTTTGGCTCCTGTTATTGGGGCAAGAGTAATTTTGATTGAAGGCTTATCAGACGACCAACTTAGTACGATGAGTGCCTCGGCAAGGGAATTAGCCCTAGCTTCAGAAGCATCATCTGTGAAAACGCCTTACTTAATCTTAGGGGGTATCATCTTATTGATCACCATCATTTTCATATTCATTAAGCTTCCCGAAATTAAAGAACAAGAAGAAGTTGCGGGCGAAAAAATAGGGGTTTTAGAGGCATTTAAACACAACCACTTAACCTGGGCTGTTGTTGCTCAATTCTTTTATGTAGGAGCGCAGGTATGTGTATTCAGTTTGTTCCTTTTATATGCAACTAAAGTAACCGGGATCAATCAAAAGACTGCAGCCGATTATTTAGGTGGTGCAGGACTTGCATTTTTGATAGGCAGGGTTATTGGAACCTTTTTAATGCGATTTTTTAAGCCTGTAATGTTACTGGCAATTTATTCAGTTATTAGCATCGCACTTTGCATAGTAGCTATAACGGCAAGCGGCATGGTAGCCTTGTTTTCCGTAATTGGGATAGCCTTCTTTATGTCTATCATGTTTCCTACAATATTCTCATTGGGTATTAAAGATCTAGGGAAAGACACTAAATTTGGTAGTAGCTTGATTATTATGTCTATTGTAGGTGGCGCAATTTTGCCTCCAATAATGGGATACATAACAGATTTAACCGGAACCATCCAGATGGGCTATTTTGTGCCGCTAATTTGCTTTGTAATGGTTCTATTGTTTGCAGTAAAAGGTCACAAAGTGATCAAAACAGTTTAAATTTATAGAGATGGAAAGATATTGCCTCGCTTTAGATCTGGTAGATGATTCGGAACTGATTTCAGGTTACGAGGAAATGCACAGATCAGTATGGCCTGAAATACAAGCCAGCATTACCAGCGCCGGTATAGATTTGATGGAGATTTACCGTTTTGGCAACAGGCTATTTATGATTATGGAAGTGAATGACAGTTTCTCGTTCGCAAAAAAATCGGCCATGGATACCGAGAACGAAAAGGTACAGGAATGGGAACAGTTGATGTGGAAGTACCAGCAAGCTATTCCAGGTGCCAATCCTGGCGAAAAATGGGTTATTATGGATAAAATATTTGAATTGAACGCCTGATGTCAAACCATTTAAGAAAAAGCTTTTTACAAATACATCCCGCAGATAATGTGTTGGTTGCACTTCAGGATCTCTTTAAAGGGGATACAATTGCGTGGAATGATCAGACTATTATACTGCAGGACGATATACATGCTAAACACAAGTTCTTTATTGATCCTTTAGTAATTGGAGAAGAAGTAATTATGTATGGTGTTTTGGTAGGTAAAGCTACCACACCAATTGCACGTGGCGGATTAATGACAACCGGCAACGTAGCTCATGCTTCCCAGGATTATGCTTACAGGCAAGTGAATTATGAATGGCACAAGCCAGATGTATCAGCGTTTGCCAATAGAACATTTAACGGTTATTTGAGGGATGATGGCAGAGTGGGTACTGCAAATTACTGGCTTTTTATACCGACGGTATTCTGTGAAAACAGAAACCTGGATGTAATTAAGGAAGCCTTGCACAATACCCTTGGGTACAACGTTACCGATAAATACAAGCAATTTACGGAACAATTACTGGAGGCTAGTCAGTCCGGACAAAACATTGCCGATTTTAAAATTGATGAAATTGCTTTTGCAGGGATGCCTAAAAACAGGGTATTTAAAAATGTAGATGGTATTAAATTTTTAAATCACCAGGGCGGTTGCGGTGGTACCAGACAAGATGCTTCTCTATTGAGCAATTTGTTGGCCGCCTATGCAGACCATCCTAATGTGGCCGGCATTACGGTCCTTAGTTTAGGTTGTCAGCATTTGCAGACCCAGGAGTTTCTGGACGACCTGGCTAAACGGAACCCTAATTTCAAAAAGAAGGTAATCATATTTGAGCAGCAACTAAGTCAGAGTGAAGACCAGTTGATCAAAGACGCCATTCTCAAAACATTTGTCGAGCTTCAAGAAATAAACAAAATAGAAAGGACACCTGCACCATTAAGCAAACTTACAGTTGGCGTTAAATGTGGCGGTAGCGACGGCTTTAGTGGGATCTCTGCTAACCCCGCTGTGGGATACACCTCTGACTTACTTGTGGCCCTTGGCGCAAAAGTTTTGCTGGCCGAGTTTCCGGAGCTGTGCGGTGCAGAGCAGAATATTGTCGACCGCTGTGTCGACCAACCCACTGCCGAGAAATTTATCCGCTTAATGCGGGAATATGACGCACAAGCCCATGCTGTAGGTTCTGGCTTTCACATGAACCCATCGCCAGGTAATATTAAAGACGGTCTGATTACCGATGCCATAAAAAGTACTGGAGCGGCTAAAAAAGCGGGAACATCACCAGTGGTTGATGTATTGGATTATACTGAGCCCGTAACGAAAGACGGATTAAGCCTGGTTTGTACACCCGGAAATGATGTAGAGGCAACGACAGGCAAAGCGGCAAGTGGCGCAACACTAATACTGTTTACTACAGGGCTAGGAACTCCTACGGGAAACCCTGTTTGTCCGGTCATCAAAGTAGCCACCAATACGGCTTTGGCCACAAGAATGGGAGATATCATAGATATTGACACCGGGGCTATTATACGAGGCGAAAAAACCATTGCGGAAATGGGAACAGAAATTTTAGAATATTGTATTAAAGCCGCCAGTGGCGAAGTTATACCTAAAGCAGTTTTGTTAAATCAAGACGACTTCATTCCGTGGAAGAGAGGCGTTTCATTATAATTAGCTTATGTTTAGTTTAAAAGAGAAAACGGCTGTTGTTACCGGTGCCGGAAGTGGAATTGGAAGAGCCATTGCTGTATTGTTTGCCAAACAAGGTGCAAAAGTTCACATCCTTGAAGTAAATGCAGACGCCGCGAAGGAAAGTTTAGAGGAAATTGAACAAGCAGGCGGAGAAGGTGAAATTCACGCATGTGATGTGACTAGTCAGCAAGCTGTTATGGACGTATTCAATAACATCGGCACAGTAGATATTTTGATTAACAACGCAGGTATAGCACACATTGGCAGAGCCGATACCACAAGTGAAGAGGACTTTACTAAAGTATTTAATGTAAACGTCAAAGGCGCTTACAACTGCCTGTATGCGGCGATACCCTTGATGAAGAAGAATGGAGGCGGTGTGATACTAAATATGGCTTCAATCGCTGCAATTGTGGGCATTACTGATCGTTTTGCCTACTCCATGAGCAAGGGCGCCATTGCTGCAATGACATTGTCGGTTGCGCGTGATTACATGGCAGATAACATCAGGTGTAACAGCATTTCGCCGGCACGTGTGCATACCCCATTTGTAGATGGCTTCATTGCCAAAAACTATGCGGGGCAAGAAAAGGAAATATTTGAAAAGTTATCTAAAAGTCAGCCAATAGGCAGAATGGGACAGCCTGAAGAAGTGGCCAGCATGGCCTTATACCTATGTTCTGACGAGGCAAATTTTATTACAGGTAACGACTATCCGGTAGACGGAGGTTTTGTAAAACTTAATAACTAATAACGATGAAATTAATTAGATGGGGATCTGCAGATCAGGAGAAAACAGGGGTAATCATCAATGACCTTTGGTACGACACATCTGCCTTCGGCGAAGATTTTAATGAAAAGTTTTTTAATGATAATGGCTTAAAACGTTTGGCTGCATTTGTTAAAGAAAACGAAGGTAGTTTGAATGAGATTTCGCAGGATACCAGGTTAGGTTCGCCTGTGGCCAGACCATCAAAAATTGTTTGTATAGGTTTGAATTATGCAGACCATGCTAAGGAAACCAATGCACCATTGCCGCCAGAGCCTGTGGTATTTATGAAGTCGACCACCGCTTTAGTCGGCCCTTTCGATGACATCATCATTCCTAAAAATTCCGTAAAGACAGATTGGGAAGTAGAATTGGCAGTAGTTATTGGCAAAAAAGCCAGCTATGTTGATGAAGCAGATGCCTTAGATTACGTAGCCGGATATGTTTTGCACAATGATGTCTCTGAACGCGAATTTCAGATAGAGAGAAACGGTACCTGGGATAAAGGAAAGGGTTGCGATACTTTTGCTCCGCTGGGCCCGTTCCTGGCTACTAAAGATGAGATTGCAGATGTAGATAACCTTCGCCTTTGGCTTACTGTAAACGGTAAACTGATGCAAGATGGCAATACATCTAACTTTATTTTTAACGTGCCTTTTGTGATCTCGTATGTAAGTCAGTTTATGACCTTGTTGCCTGGCGACGTGATTTCTACAGGAACACCTGCAGGAGTAGGTTTAGGCTTTAAGCCACCTATTTATTTGAAAGAAGGAGATGTGGTAGAGTTGGGTATTGACGGATTAGGTACGTCAAAACAGCATTTAAAAAACTATGCTTAAGATCGATTCTCATCAGCATTTCTGGAACTATACATCCGATATGGATAGCTGGATCAATGATGAGATGGCTGTTTTGAGGAATGATTTTATGCCTGAAGATTTGCGGCCTTTATTAATGCAATCTGGTTTTGATGGTTGTGTGGCTGTGCAGGCCGACCAATCGCCGGAGGAAAACAATTTTCTATTAAAACATGCAGAAGATAACGACTTTATAATGGGCGTAGTTGGCTGGGTAGATCTCCGTGCAGAAGATCTATCAGAGCAACTATCGGAATTAAGTCGGCATAAAAAACTAAAAGGTTTCCGCCATATCTTGCAGGGAGAAGAAGACCGTGCTTTAATGCTGCAGCCTGATTTTTTAAGAGGAATTGGGGAGTTAAAAAAGCATGGATTTACCTATGATGTTTTGATCTATCCCGACCAATTACAGTACCTACTGGGTATGCTCAAAGCAAACCCCGGGCAACCGTTCGTATTGGATCATATCGCTAAACCCGATATAAAGAACAATAGTATAGGGGATTGGAAAGTGCGTCTCGAAGACCTTAAAGGCTTTGATAACTTGTATTGCAAAGTATCGGGCATGGTTACCGAAGCGGACTGGAAGAACTGGAAGCAAGAAGATTTTATCCCATATTTGGATGTGATTTTTGAGACTTTTGGCGCCGATAGGGTGATGTTTGGATCAGACTGGCCCGTGTGTTTAGTCGCCGCATCATATGCTGAAGTCAATACCATTCTTGAAACATATATTTCTAACCTTAGCCTAAATGAGCAGGAGCTTTTCTGGGGTGGGAATGCAGTAAAATTTTACAACTTAAACTAGCGATCGATGGATTTGCAATTGAAAGATAAAGTAGTCATCGTTACAGGCGGTGCAAAAGGTATTGGTGAAGGCATTGTTGCCGTTTTGGCAAAGGAAGGCGCAATACCGGTAATTGTTGGAAGAAATGAAGCCGACAACCAAAAAGCCGTAGATAAAATTAAAGCTACCGGAGCAAACTGTTTCCAGGTGGTTGCAGAATTATCTGACCCCTCTGCAGCAGAAAAAGCGATAGCAGCTGTAGTCGCCGAGTTTGGGAGAATAGACGGTTTGGTAAATAATGCCGGTGTTAATGACGGGGTGGGACTGCAAAACGGAACTTATGAAGGCTTTGTAGCGAGTCTGCATAAGAACGTGATCCATTATTACCTGATGGCACAAAAAGCATTGCCGTACCTAATAGCATCAAAAGGATCAATCGTAAATATTGGCTCCAAGGTAGCAGATACCGGTCAGGGTGGAACATCCGCATACGCGGCATCCAATGGGGCTAGAAATGCATTAACACGCGAATGGGCATTGGAACTATTGCCTCAGGGTATCCGGGTAAATGCGGTGATTGTAGCAGAGTGTTTTACACCACTATATCAAACCTGGATCAACTCTATATCCAACTCGGAAGAGAAACTGGCAGATATAGTTTCTAAGATCCCCTTAGGTAAAAGAATGACCACTGCAGAGGAAATTGCCAACGCAGTAGTGTTTCTTTTATCAGAAGTTTCCAGTCACACTACCGGTCAGCTGGTCTATGTCGACGGCGGATATGTACACTTAGACCGGGCTATTAGTTAGCCTGATCCTAAATATACCGAGCGTATAGAAAACCTGATTTTACTATACCGGACATCATTCCGACGAAGGAGGAATCTATAAACTTTATATAGCTTTTGTTTCCTCTTTTAACCAGGCAATTTCATCGGCTTCCAGTAACGGACTTAATTTTTCCAATACAGTAGCGTTATAGTCGTTAAGCCATTTGATTTGTCCCGCTTCCAGCAATTCCGATTTAACAATTTTTGTGCTGATTGGTGCGATGGTTAAACATTCAAATGCATAGAATTCGTTAAACTCATTGGTAACGTCCTTAATCGTATTCACCAGATTTTCTAACCTAATGCCGTGTTTTCCGGGACGATATAAGCCAGGTTCAATGGAAGTAATCATTCCTAACTCTACTGCGACTGGAGTTGGTGTAGGGTTGAAAACCTGCGGACCTTCATGCACGTTTAGAAAATAACCTACACCGTGACCTGTTCCATGGCCGTAGTTTAATGCATAATCCCAAAGTGGTTTACGTGTGATGGCATCTATTTGATAGCCGCAAGTCCCTTTTGGGAAACGAGTTTTACAGCCATCAATCATTCCTTTTAGAACAAGCGTATAGTCGGTACTTTCCTCATCTGTATTGTTTCCCATAGGGATGGTTCTGGTGATGTCGGTAGTCCCATAAAAATACTGGCCACCCGAATCGACAAGAAACAACCCTTCAGGCTTTATTTCAACATCACTTTCTTTAGTTGGTCCGTAATGCGGCAATGCGCCATGCGCTTTATAGGCGCTAATGGTGGTAAAGCTATCGCCAATAAATCCATCCTGTGCGGCTCTGAATTTCCGAAGCTCGGCTGCTGCGGAAAGTTCTGTAATGTTGGTTTTCCCGATATTTTCTGAAAGCCATTTTAAGAAACCTGTAATAGCCACACCGTCCTTTAACATGGCCGAACGGGTATTATTTAGTTCCGTATCGTTCTTTAAAGTCTTAAGGTTAGTGGACGGGTTGGTTTCCTTAACTACCCTTACAGAAGGAGGCAGCAATTTCAAATACGCAAAGCAATTTCTTTTAGGGTCAATGAGTATGGTGATATTTTTATGGATGTTTGCTAATGCAGCTTCGATTTCTTCATAAGGGAAAATCTCCACGCCGCTTTTAAGCAATGTCTCTTTTTCTTCGATGCTTAGTTTTTCAGGTTCAATAAAAACCTTCGCATGATCCTGATCAATCAACGCAAAACTCAAAACAACCGGGTTATAGCTAACATCCTTTCCCCGGATATTAAAGATCCATGCCATGTCGTCTAAAGAAGACACAAGGTGAATGTCGGCCCCTGCTTTGGTGAGTGCTTCCCGTATATGGCTTAACTTGCTGCTTACCGATTGACCGGTAAATTCATCATCAACCAGATAAGCCATTTCATTTGGAAGCGCGGGTCTGTCTGACCAAATCGAACCTAGATAGTCTTTATCAGCCAAGTTGATTCCCTTTAGAGAAAATTGCTGAGTAAATAGTTCGCCTAAGAGGATAGACAATAATTTTTCATTACTAGCGATAGTACTTCCAGCGGGCAATTGATCTGTTAACCATTCAATGTATTCCGGAGCGTGTTGCACTTTTTGCTTAACCAGTTCAAATCCGCTGTTTGCCAGCTGTTCTGTCGCCTGTTCAAAATACCGGAAGTCGGTCCAGAGTCCGGCAAAATCATGTGTGATCACCAGCGTTCCTGCCGAGCCTGTAAAGCCAGAAGCAAAGGGAATACACTTGTAATGATGAGGAAGGTATTCGCTAATATGCGGGTCGGCCGAGGGGATGATATAAGCGGAAACATGGTCAGCTTTCATTTGCTCACGAATAGCGGCTAGTTTTTCTGGATAAGTCATATGTTCTATGTAAGCGTGCTTAAAGCAAAGTTATGAAATTCGGGACAGAGTTGGTGATTGCTCCCAATCTATGCGACCAAGTGATGTTCTGCTCCAAAATGGATTTTCCGTTATACGGTTTCGATACTGAGAAGGCCGTTTTCTGACAATAATCGGCCTTTAAGGGGTATGTTCTCTGTGAATACACAGAGCCGACACAGAGCAAAGACAGAGCAAACACAGAGCAAACACAGAGAATACACAGATTTTTCCTTAAGCCACCTAAATAAATTCTGCAATTCACTAGCAAGAAGATGAATTATGGGCGTAAGGATAAAAAGTTTTTTAATGAATGACAAAGCCTTTGGTGTCAATCCCTTCTAAATTGGGAGTACCACTTAGGAATTGTTTCTGATTGTTTTGCAAAATGGGAATGTTTTTTCTTACTGTTGTAATTTACAAGCAATCTCACAACGCATTAATTTTGTCTTTATTGTAATACAATTTATTTTTAATGTCCTGATTACAAGTTTGTTAAACTTTTGATATAATGAATTAACATTGCGATAGAAACCGTGGCTGATTTTTTGCCGTAAGTACAACTTAATGGAATAGTATCTTTGAATAATAATTCCTATATTATTGCATTACCAAATACAAACTAATACTGCTATAAGTTAATGAGCTATCAAGATTACAAATGTAAAAAGTGCAATACGGATTTCCACTATCAGGTCCCTCGGGGTTTTGTACTGAAGCATTTATTAGGGTTTCTGCCTATCCGAATATATTGGTGCCCGAAATGCACCGCTGACAGATATGTTTGGATTAAGAAAAAAGAAAAAAGTAGGTATTGATATTTCGGAACATTTTTTGATTAGTTAAACAAAATATTATTACTAATATATTTGCTTAGGATAACGCTTTCATGACTTTATCTGTATCAAATAAACTATGAAAAAAACTTTACTTGTAATTATCCTATTTTGTTTCTCTGTGCCTGTTTTTTCTCAAATGGGGGGCGACTATAATTACTCCATTGCAGCAAGAGCATACACATTGGCTCAAATGCCTAAAATTTTAAATGAATCTGATGCATATAGTCTGATCAGTGCGCCGTTAAATGGATTCATGTTCAAATTCAACGACAATCAAATAAGTTATCGTTTAAATGGGTCCTATTTCAACAAATCAAAAAGTTTTTATAACAACTGTGAGACCTGCGATATAGCAGATGGAAAGCAGGTTGATTATACTTTCAAGATTGGATTTGAAAAGAACTTCAACTACTCCCGTATACAGCCATACTTTGGAATGGACCTCGGCTATCGCTCAAACCAGTTTAAAGGTACACTGGAAAATAGAAATTCGTTAAAAGCGATGGCTGCTGCATCTGGATCGCAAATGCAGGATGTTGAAGCTACAAAGACGGGTTTGGTATTATCGCCAGTGTTCGGCTTTAAAATTAATGTGATTGATCAGGTTTCTTTTTTTGCAGAGGCCAACCTTGACTTTTTCTATTCTTACGAGCGTCAGGATATTGTTGCCCAGGATATAAATAATACACGTACGCTTAACAAATACCATAAATCTGAATTTCTGTTTAACCCAGTATCACTGGGTATTCAGGTTCACTTAGGCGGTAACTAAGCTGGGTCCTCAACTTTAAATCAAGCTATAATTTACGTATGTTTGCGGCGGTATATTTTTAATTTATCTCATGAAGGTTGCATTAATAACAGGTGTCACAGGACAGGACGGAGCTTATTTAGCCGAGTTTTTGCTGAAGAAGGGTTATTTCGTGCATGGATTAAAAAGACGCTCATCTTTGTTCAATACCGATCGTATTGATCACCTATATCAAGATCAACACGAACAGGGTGTTAACTTTAAATTGCACTTTGGGGATCTTACAGATTCAACCAATTTAATCCGGATCATTCAGGAAACACAACCCGACGAAATTTATAATCTAGCGGCAATGAGCCACGTACAAGTGAGCTTTGAAATGCCGGAATACACTGCCAATGCCGATGGGATTGGAACTTTAAGGTTGTTAGAAGCCATCCGGATTCTGGGCTTAGAAAAGAAAACAAGAATTTACCAGGCCTCAACATCAGAGTTATATGGCTTGGTGCAAGCTGTACCCCAAAGCGAAACTACACCATTTTATCCGCGCTCTCCTTATGCAGTCGCTAAGATGTATGCTTACTGGATCACAGTAAACTATAGAGAGGCTTACGGCATATATGCGTGCAATGGGATTTTATTTAATCATGAGAGTCCGTTAAGAGGGGAAACTTTTGTTACCCGCAAAATAACCCGTGCTGCATGTAAGATTGCTTTGGGTTTGCAAAGTTGTTTATACCTAGGAAATCTATCAGCGCAACGCGACTGGGGGCACGCAAAAGATTATGTTGAAGCCATGTGGCTGATTTTACAGCAGGATGTTCCAGAGGATTTTGTGATTGCGACAGGTGTTACTACAACAGTGAGAGACTTTGTGAAAATGAGTTTTGCAGAACTCGGCATAGAAGTTGAGTTTAGCGGAAAGGATCAGCATGAGCGTGGTGTGATTATCGATGTAGATGAGGAAATGGTAGCTCGGCTTGAATTAAATGACGAGAATTTAAAGCCAGGAACTATTGTGGTTCAGGTGGATGAGAAATATTTCCGTCCGACAGAAGTGGAACTGCTGCTAGGAGATCCCACTAAGTCGAAAACCCAATTGGATTGGGAGCCAAAATATGATTTACCTGCATTGGTGCAGGATATGATTCAGGCAGATTTAAACCTGATGAAAAAAGACGAACATTTAAAATTGGTTGGGTTTAAAACACTTAATTATTTTGAATAACTTTACACCTTTAAATTTGTACGATACGCTTCTTAATTTTAATAATATTACGCCTCTACAACTAAATATGAAATTCAAAAAAGCATTAACCGGCTTTCTATTCTTTTTCGCAATACTATTTTCACAAGTGGCTTTTGCGCAGACCAATTATTCGGATGTGAAAGTTGATGAATTGTCTGACGCCAAGATCAGAGAGATGATGCAGCGTGCAGAATCAGTCGGTTATAATGATGCGCAGTTGGAGCAAATGGTTGCGGCACAGGGTATGAAGCAAGAAGAGGTCGTCAAATTGCGTGCGAGAGTGGCAAAGTTGAGGGCTAGTTCAAGCGCAAGCGCATCCCCTAGTTCAGTAGATTCTGATTTGAATTCTGAGAGGGTATCAGCAGATGTGGATAAGCAGCGGTCTCCAGTTACAGTAGATGTTTTAGGTGATCTTAGACCCCGGATTTTTGGAGCTGAACTTTTTGCAAATAGTAACATTTCTTTTGAGCCTAATGTGAGAATGGCAACTCCAAGAAGCTATATTATCGGTCCGGATGATCAATTATTAATTGACTTAAGTGGAGATAATGATGTTAATTATAACCTGAAGGTTAGTCCTGATGGAACGATACGATTACAATACGTAGGCCCAGTTGCTGTTGGAGGATTATCAGTAGAGCAGGCTACTGCTAAGATCAGAAGCAGTTTGGCCGCCACCTATCCTTCATTACGAAATGGTCGTACGAGTGTTTCAGTAAATTTGGGAAACATCAGAAGTATTAAAGTAACCCTGTTAGGCGAAGTTGTGAAACCTGGTTCCTACACCTTATCTTCTCTATCGACCGTTTTTAATGCGTTGAATGCATCAGGCGGTCCAAATTCAAATGGATCATTTAGAAAAATTCAGGTTATAAGAAATAATAAAATTGTTTCGACGATAGATGTATATGATTTTCTGTTAAATGGTATACAAAAAGGTAATGTACGTTTACAGGATCAGGATGTCATTAATATACCTGTTTACCAGAGTCGTGTAGAAATATCCGGAGAGGTAAAGCGTCCTGCTTTATTCGAGGTCTTAAGCACAGAGAATTTAACAGATGTAATCAGGTTTGCTGGTGGGTTTAGCGATAAGGCTTATACCGCCCAAATTAAAGTACTGCAGAATACAAATAAAGAAAGGAGCATTACAGATGTTCCTGCCGAGAGTTTCAATACATATGGCCCATTAAATGGGGATAAATATGTAGTAGAAAGAATATTAGACCGATTTGCCAACCGGGTGGAAATTTCTGGTGCAGTTTTTAGGCCCGGGCAATTTGAATTAGATAAAGGATTATCGTTAAAAGGTTTAATTACTAAGGCCGACGGATTGACCGAGGATGCCTTTTTAAACAGGGGTTACATCAATAGGTTAAATGCTGATAACTCTGCGTCATTAATCTCTTTTGATGTTGCTAAAATCTTAGCTGGAACTGAAGCTGATATTTCGTTACAACGAGAAGATAAGATCACTATCTCGTCCATTTTTGATTTGAGGGATGAGTATAAAGTAAGCATTCAGGGAGAAGTACGAGTTCCCGGTACTTTTGAGTATGGCGATAACATGAGCTTGGAAGCCTTGATACAAATGGCGGGCGGCTTTAAAGAAGGAGCTACACCAAATAGAATTGAGATTTCCAGAAGGGTAAAGAACAGCGATGCGTTGTCCAAATCTGCTTTGACTGCAGAATTATTTACGGTTAATGTTGATCCGAACTTGAAGCTGTTGGGTGATACATTTATGTTAAAGCCATTTGATATTGTTTCAGTAAGGAACTCTACTGGATATGAAATACAGAAGCAGGTAAAAGTAGAGGGAGAAGTTTTATATCCCGGCGTGTATACAATTAGTTCGAAGAATGAAAGGTTGTCTGATTTAATAAAGCGCGCAGGAGGTTTAACGCCCTCAGCGTATATGGAAGGCGCATCGTTAAAAAGGCCTGGGCCAGAAAATGTTGGTTCAAATGATAAGAACGCAATAGATAAAAAGGAAGAAGAAGAAAGGAAGTTACTTAACTTAAGGAGATTGCAACAAAGCGGGGCGCAAGATACTTTGTCAACTGAAGCTATTCAAAAAATTATTAGCTCAGATCTGGTCGGAATAGATTTAAAAAGGATAATGGAAAAGCCAGGTGGCAGATATGACTTATTAATGGAAGAGGGAGATGTTTTAAGAGTACCAAAGCAGCTTCAAACGGTTAAGGTTACTGGAGAGGTTTTAAGTCCGAACAGTATTGTATTTTCTCCTCGAAAAACGTTTAAACAATACGTCAATGGGGCAGGCGGTTTTACTTTTAATGCCTATAAGAAAGGGGCTCATATTAAATATGCTAATGGATCTGTGCAGGCAGCAAGTAAGTTTTTATTCTTTAATAATTATCCGAAGGTATTGCCCGGTGCGGAAATTTTAGTACCTATGAAAGCGGAACGAGAACCGTTGACGGTTCAAGGTTGGATTGGTATTGGAACGGCGGTTGCCTCACTGGCAGCTATTGTTGTTAGTTTATTGAGGTAGTATTATGGGATTAAATCAATCAAAAGCGAGCTTGTATACTAGTGATGAGCTCTCTTTGAAAGAAATCGTTTTAAAAGGTCATTCGATAGTAAAGTATTTATTATCAAAGTGGATTATTATTTTGCTTTTTGCTGCTTTAGGAGGCATTATAGGATTTGGTTATGCGTATTCTAAAAAGCCCAGTTATACTGCTTCAACTACGTTTGTTTTGGAAGAGGCTAGCAGCTCTAATTCACTTTCTAATTTGGGTGGCTTAGCCTCGATAGTAGGCCTTGATTTTGGAGGTAGTGGTGGTGGTATATTTCAAGGAGATAATATAGTTGAGCTCTATAAATCAAGAAGTATAATCAAAAAAACCTTAATTACAGAAGTTAACTATAATGGAAAAAAGCAGTTGCTCCTTAACAGGTATATTGATTTCAACGGGTTAAGAAAAAGTTGGGAAAAAATTTTTGGATCCAGATTAGTTAATGTTGATAGAAATTTAAGTTTTACCCGGTTACAAGACAGTGTAATTAATATTATAATTGAGGACATAAAGTCAAATATTTTATCTGTTGGAAAGCCAGACAAAAAGTTAAGTATCATAAGTGCGGATGTTAAATCTGATGATGAATTTTTTGCAATGGAATTTAATAGACAGATCGTTAAAAACGTAAGTGATTATTATATTCAAACTAAAATAAGAAAATCTCTGGATAATGTTAACATATTACAACAAAAAGTTGATTCTGTTATGCATGTTATGAATGGAGCTATTTACTTAGCTGCTGAGGTCACTGATGCAACTCCTAATTTGAATCCAACTAGGCAGTCGCAGAGAAATGTACCTGTACAACGCTCGCAATTCAGCGCTGAAGCCAACAAATCCCTTTTAAGTGAGTTGGTTAAAAATTTGGAGTTATCAAAAATTACTTTAAGAAAGGAAACCCCGCTAATTCAAGTTATAGATGAGCCAGTCTTCCCTTTAAAAATCGTCAAAGTTAGTAAACTTAAAAGCTTAATTATTGGCGGTTTTCTCGGTGGGGCTTTGATTTCAATCTTTCTTCTTCTTAGACGTCTGTATAGTAGTTTTATATTATAAAGGGTTGTATGAATATACTAGGATTAATTGGGCGAACTTCCGCATTGTTTGAAGGTGATATCGATAATCATGAATCTGAACTAATCAAAATTGTTGAACAATCTTCGTTTTTAGTTTTAGGAGGGGCTGGCTCAATTGGCCAGGCAGTTACTAAAGAAATTTTCAAAAGAAACCCCTTAAAGCTACATGTTGTAGATATTAGCGAAAACAATATGGTTGAGCTCGTCCGGGATATCAGAAGTTCGTTTGGATACATTAACGGAGATTTTCAAACCTTTGCTTTGGACATTGGTTCTATTGAATACGATGCGTTCATTGAATCTGATGGGAAATATGATTACGTGCTGAATTTATCTGCCCTTAAACATGTCAGAAGCGAAAAGGATCCATTTACTTTAATGCGAATGATTGATGTAAATGTTTTTAATACAGAAAAAACTATAGATCAATCAATAGCTAACGGAGTAAAAAAATACTTCTGTGTATCTACAGATAAGGCCGCAAATCCTGTTAATATGATGGGCGCATCAAAACGAATAATGGAAATGTTCCTGATTCCTAAAAGCAAAGAAATTGATATTTCAACAGCGCGCTTTGCTAACGTCGCATTTTCTGACGGATCATTGTTGCACGGTTTTAACCAAAGGATTCAAAAATACCAGCCTATCGTAGCCCCGAAGGACATCAAAAGATATTTTGTGATACCAAAAGAGTCAGGAGAACTTTGCCTGATGTCTTGTATTTTTGGTGAAAACGGAGATGTTTTTTTTCCGAAATTGAATGAACACCTTCATCTGATTACTTTTTCCGAAATAGCCGAGAAATATCTTAAAGAACTTGGTTATAAAGCTTATTTGTGTGAAACGGAAGATG
The DNA here is from genome assembly GCA_040385565.1 of Bacteroidota bacterium. Classification (GTDB taxonomy): domain Bacteria; phylum Bacteroidota; class Bacteroidia; order Sphingobacteriales; family Sphingobacteriaceae; genus Pedobacter. The sequence continues at coordinate 89,457 of JAZKHD010000012.1, forward strand.
AAGCTAGGTCTTTAACAGAAACCCTTCCCCAACAAGGTAAATGGCCATGTTTATTTACTTCAAGTGATACTACAGGAGAAAAAGATTTTGAAGAATTTTTTACTGAAAATGAAATTCTTGATATGGATCGCTTTGAAAACCTTGGCGTGATTAAGAACAATTTAGTTTATGATCAGGATAAACTAAATTATTTTACTGATTCAATTGCCTCTTTGAAGAGGAGTAAGTCTTGGTCTAAAGAAGATATTATGAAATTATTTCACTATATGATTCCGGATTTCGGTCATAAAGAGACCGGTAAATATTTAGATGCAAAAATGTAATGGAAATAGTAAGTAGGTTTCAGAAAACAACAGATTTTATAAAAGCAAAATACCCAGATAAAGACTTTGTTGGATTACACGAGCCAGTATTTATTGGTAATGAGCGGGAATATGTAAGAGATGCGATTGACTCAACCTACGTTTCTTCCGTAGGTACGTATGTAAACCGTTTTGAGGAAATGATGACAAAGATTACAGGAGCCAATTATGCCGTTGCGATGGTAAATGGCACGAATGCACTACATATGGCACTAATTCTGGCTGGTGTACAAAGAGCAGATGAGGTGCTGTCGCAAGCCTTGACCTTCATTGCTACTGCAAATGCAATCAGCTATATTGGTGCACAGCCGGTTTTTATAGATGTTGACCGTGATACTTTAGGCATGTCGGCTTCTGCTTTAAATACTTTTTTATCTAAAAATGCGGAGAAAAAAGAGGACGGGACATATAATAAGGCTACGGGGAAAAAAATCGCTGCATGTGTGCCTATGCATACTTTTGGGTTTCCCTGTCGGATTGATGAAGTTGCTGCAATCTGTGAAGAATGGAACATCTATTTAGTAGAAGATGCCGCTGAATCATTAGGAAGCTATTATAAGGGAAAACATACAGGTGTTTTTGGGAAGATTGGTGTATTTAGTTTTAATGGGAATAAGACCGTTACCAGCGGTGGTGGTGGTGCTCTGATTACTGATGATGAAGCTGTTGCCAAAAGGGCCAAACATTTAACTACTCAAGCAAAAATCCCGCACAAGTGGGAATTTGTACATGATGAGATAGGATATAATTATAGGATGCCTAACTTGAACGCGGCTTTAGCATGTGCTCAATTAGAGCAATTGGAACGCTTTATAGAGAATAAGAGAGTTTTGGCGGCTTCTTACAAGATTTTTCTTGAAACGCAGGGAATAGCCTTTATCACTGAACTTCCTGAGGCAAAAGCTAATTATTGGTTGAATGCAGTGTTGTTTAATGATCGTGACGAACGTGATGCTTTCCTGAATTACTCTAATGAAAACGGGGTAATGACGAGACCTATTTGGGAGTTGATGAACAGGCTAAAAATGTTTCAGCATTGTCAGACAGATGACTTAACGAATAGTGTTTGGATTGCAGATAGATTGGTCAATATTCCCAGCGGGTTTAGGGTATAGGTTTATGAAAAAGAAACTGATCTTATTAGGAGGAGGAGGACATTGTAAGGCCTGTATTGATGTAATTGAGCAATCCGATAATTTTGAGATCATTGGTATTTTAGACGAGACTAGCTCTATTGGGCACTCAGTGCTAGATTATCTGGTAATTGGTGCTGATGCAGATATCCCTAAATACGTTGGATTGGGATACAGTTTTCTAATAACAATAGGCCAAATTAAATCGGCCGAAATCAGGAAAAGGCTTTTTAACTGCTTAATAGATTGTAAGGCGGACATAGCCACAGTAATTTCTCCACGTGCTTACGTTTCGAGATACGCAGAAGTTGGACCCGGCACAATCGTTATGCACAACGTCACTATAAATGCAGCGGCTAGAATCGGAACGAATTGTATACTAAATACAGGTTGTAACATTGAGCATGATACGCTAATTGGTAATCATGTACATGTTTCAACATTTGCTACTATAAATGGTAACTGTGAAGTTGGAGATGAGGGATTTATCGGGAGCAATGCGACGATTTCCAGTCAGATGAAAATTTCAGAAAATACGATTATTGGAGCTGGAACAGTTGTTGTAAAGTCTATTGAAGAAAAAGGAATTTATGCCGGGAATCCTGCAAAAAAAATAAATTATTAATGAGACATACAATCATTATTGCAGAAGCAGGTGTAAATCACAACGGTGATTTAAAAAATGCATTTAAATTAATTGACGCTGCCGTTGCCGCTGGAGTTGATTATGTGAAGTTTCAAACATTTAAGGCTGATAAACTTGTTTCTGTAAATGCCAAAAAGGCTGACTACCAAATAGAAAATACTCAGGATAATAAAGAGTCCCAGTTGGAAATGCTTAGAAAGCTGGAACTCTCAAACGAAGACCATGAGCAGCTAATAGCTTATTGTAAGTCTAAAAATATTAGGTTTTTCTCTACCGCATTTGACCTTGATTCGTTAGTTTATCTTTCGGAAATAGGATTGGACATGGTTAAAATTCCGTCGGGAGAAATCACAAACCTGCCCTATTTACGTAAGGCTTCGGAATTATTCCCTAAAGTCATTTTATCAACTGGAATGTGTACGCTGGATGACATCAGTGCGGCTCTTGAGGTTTTTACAAAAGCAGGTATTGAAAAGAAAAATATTTCCATATTACATTGCAACACAGAATACCCTACACCAATGACTGATGTGAATTTAAAGGCAATGCTTCATATTGAACAGATTTTTGGGACCGCTATTGGTTATTCGGATCATACTCTTGGAACTGAAGTGCCTATTGCTGCAGTGGCCTTAGGGGCGACTGTCATAGAAAAGCATTATACTTTAGACAGGAATTTGCCTGGACCAGATCATATTGCGTCAATAGAACCGACCGAGTTAAAAGCGATGGTTGATAGCATAAGGAATATCGAAATTGCTATTTCAGGATCTGGTTTAAAGGAACCTTCAAATTCCGAAATGAAGAACTCTTCTATTGCCCGTAAGAGCATACATTTGAGTAGAGAAAAAAGAGCCGGAGATATTTTGCAGGAAGCAGATTTGGAAATGTTACGGCCAGGTGATGGTATTTCGCCAATGAAAATGGATGACTTTATCGGGAGGGCGGTCGCCAAAGATTTGTCGGTCGGACATAAGTTGGCACTAAACGATCTGCTTATATGAGAATTGGTGTTCTGACGAGTTCAAGGGCTGATTTCGGTATTTACCTTCCTTTGTTAAAAAGATTCAAGGGAGATGATTTTTTTGAATTGAATATCATTGCTTTCGGCACCCATCTTTCTTCTTTTCACGGAGAAACAATTCAACAAATTTTAAAGGAAGGGTTTGATGTCAAATATAAAATTGAGTCGATGCTTATAACGGATAGTGCCGAATCAATATCTACTGCAATGGGTTTGACTACGATAAAATTTGCAGGGTTCTGGGCACAATATGCAGAAGATTTTGACTTGGTATTATGCCTTGGAGATCGTTATGAAATGTTTGCAGCTGTAACAGCCGGGATCCCATTTAATATTTCTTTTGCTCATCTCCATGGTGGAGAAACAACGCTTGGTGCAATTGATAATATATTTAGACATTCCATTACGCTGGCCTCTCGCTATCACTTTGTAGCTACGGAGGAATATTCGGCGCGAGTAGCGGCGATATTAGGGTCAACGCGGTACATTTATGCAATAGGAGCTTTAAGTCTTGAGAATATTGCTGACCTAGATCTTTTAAGTATACCTGAATTTCATCAAAGATGGGGTATTGACCTGGGTATCGATACGATACTTACGACTTTCCATCCTGAGACTGTTGATGCAGACAGGAACGCTGAGTATACACTGATGTTAGTTGACGTTATTGAAAGAAATCCCAAATACCAGTTTTTGATTACAATGCCAAATGCTGACACAGCTGGCAATTCGGTACGGAACATACTTATTAATAAATTAGCCAAAAATGATAGGGTTTTTTTAATTGAAAATTTAGGTTCGCAAGGTTATTTTACAGCCATGAAGTACTCCTCTTTTTTGATGGGAAATACGTCAAGCGGAATTATTGAAGCTGCTACATTTGGTAAATATGTGATTAATTTAGGTGATAGGCAGAAGGGAAGGGCAGCTGGGAGCAATGTAGTCCAAGTTCCTTTAGATGTAGATGAAATACAGAAGACAATCGAAGAAATTGAAGTCAAAGGAGATTATGATGGCGATAATATATATTTCAGGGACAATTCCGCCAACGAACTTATAAAAGTGTTAAAACAAATACCTTCACGTGCAAAATAGAACTCAACATATTGTCAATTATGGTCATCAAGCCAGAATCGCCTTAAAAGCACTGGATGTTTTAGGAGATAATGTAAGCCGAACTTTATTTGTTGTTGATAATGCAAACAGGCTGGTCGGATCTTTAACGGATGGTGATATCAGAAGGGGCCTGCTAAGCGGTCTGGAGATATCAGATCCGATAGGATCTTACATGAACACGAACTTTAAGTTCCTAAAAAATTCTGATGACAACCTGGAGTTAATCAGGTCATACAGACGTGCTGAGATAAATCTGATTCCGCTGATTGATGATGACTATCATTTGCTGGATGTGCTGGATTTGAAGAAGTTGAGAACTAAGCTTCCCTTAGCGGCCTTGGTTATGGCCGGTGGGCGTGGGGAACGTTTAAGACCTCTAACCGAGGTTACGCCGAAACCGATGTTAAGGGTGGGGGATAAGCCGATAATTGAACATAATATTGATCGCCTGATCAGCTACGGGATTACAGAGATATTTATTAGTGTCAAATATCTGAAAGATCAGATAATGGATTATTTTGGCGATGGAACAGCAAAAGGTATTCATATTTCCTATATCGAAGAGGAAGAACCATTGGGTACTATAGGTTCATTAGGTTTGATCAGTGACATCGCATATGAAGACATCCTGGTGATGAATTCAGACATATTAACCAATATTGATTTTGAAGATTTCTATAATTTTTATAAGTTAAGTGGTGCTACCATGGCATTGGCTAGTGTGCCTTATCATGTAAATATACCCTATGCAGTTTTAGAAACTTCAGGGCACTTAATTTCATCTTTCTGTGAAAAGCCCAGTTATACTTACTACTCGAATGGTGGGATTTATCTAATGAAGTTTCACCTGAAAAATTCTTTTGAATCCGGAGAATTTTTTAATGCAACGGATTTAATGGACAACATTATTGCAGATACACAAAGTTCACTGGTTCATTATCCATTATTGGGTTATTGGCTAGACATTGGAAAACACAATGATTTAATTAAAGCACAGGAAGATATTAAACACATAAAACTGTAAAAATTGAAAATTTTAATTACACTTTGTGCCAGAGGGGGATCAAAGGGGATCCCTGGTAAGAATATTAAACCGCTTGCGGGCAAACCACTTATTGATTACACAATTGACATCGCAAACAGCTTTGCTGAGCAATATGGATGCCATATAGCCCTATCTACAGATGATGTTATGATAAAAGCTGCAGCCGAAATTAAAGGACTCCATACGAAATACAGTAGACCGTTTGAACTCTCATCTGATACAGCCGGTAAAATAGATACTATTAGGGATTTATTATATTACGAGGAGTCAATTATAAATAATAAGTATGATTTTGTGTTAGATTTGGATTTAACCTCGCCTTTAAGAACGTTTGAGGATCTTGAGGCCGCATTCAGGATCATTAATCAGGATTCAGATGCCTTAACCTTATTCTCTGTTAATCCGGCGGCAAGAAATCCATATTTCAATATGGTTGAAGATAAGGGGACAGGATATTATGACCTGATTAAAAAGTCGTCAGATGGTTCGGTGATGAGCAGGCAGAAGGCTCCCGCTGTCTATGATTTAAATGCCTCATTCTATTGGTACAAGAGATCATTTTTTGAACTGAATTTAAAATCACCGATTACGCATAAGTCTTTAATCTACGAAATGGAACATATTTGTTTTGATCTGGATCATTCTATTGATTTTGAGTTTCTTGAATACTTAATCAGGGAAGGAAAAATAGATATTTTATGATGACTATTTTGATCATTGGATTAGGGTCTATTGCAAAGAAACATATTGCTGCCCTGAAATCATTAGATTTTAATTTGAATATTTACGCCTTACGCTCGGGCTCGGAAGCAGCGGAATGGGAAGATGTTAAGAGTATTTACAGTTTAGATGACTTACCCTCATTAATTGATTTTGCAATCGTTTCAAACCCCACGAATCTGCATGGCCAATATATTGATTGCCTAGCTGAAAGGAAAATTCCCCTTTTTATTGAAAAGCCACCCCTGGCTGAATTATGGAGTTCAGAACAATTGAAAATGAAAGTTATTGATAATGGCATAATGACTTATGTGGCGTGTAACCTTCGTTTTCATCCTTGCATAGCGTTTTTGAAACAATTTGTCTCCGAAAATTCAGATTGGCGCGTCAATGAAGTGAATATATATTGTGGCTCTTACTTACCTGACTGGAGACCGGGGCTTGATTTTAAAAATGTTTATAGTGCAAATGCTGAAATGGGCGGAGGAGTACATCTTGATTTATTTCATGAACTGGATTACACGCACTGGATTTTTGGTCGTCCAGCCTCTGTTCGCTGCGTGAAGTCCAGTAAATCATCATTGAACATAAGTGCTGTTGATTACGCTAACTATATTTTAAATTATATTGATTTTACGGCTAACGTCGTCCTAAATTATTTTCGGAAAGATCCAAAACGCAACATAGAGATCCTGTTTGAAAATGAAACCTGGAATGTAGATTTGCTGAAAAATGTTATCTTCAGCAGCACTGGTAAGACGATTTTCTCAGCCGACGATGACTTTGTGGTTGGTGATACATATAAAGCTCAGATGGAATATTTTATTGATTGCTTAGCAAATAATCAGGTGCCAATGAATACTTTTACAGAATCTTTGGAAACGCTTAAAACTTGTTTGTCTGATGAATAGATTAAAGGACAAGATTATTATTGTGACAGGGGGGAATGGCCTTCTGGGTAAAGACATTATAGACAAAGTTACTGCGGAAGGTGGCTTTTGCATAAATGTTGATATTAGTCATGAAACAACGACAGACTTATCGCGCATAAAATGCGACATCACTGAAGAAGTTTCTGTGCTGAAATGCATTGAAACAATTATTTCTAAATACCGCAGAATCGATGGATTGGTAAACAACGCCTACCCAAGGACAGAGGACTGGGGAGATAAATTTGAAGATATAAATTATCAATCTTGGCAAAAGAATGTTGACTGGCAGTTGAACAGTTATTTCCTATTTACACAGCAAATTTCCAAATTAATGATTAGCCAGGAAAAAGGATCAATCGTTACAATGTCTTCTGTATATGGGATAGTAGGACCAGATTTTACTGTTTATAATGGGACAATGATGACTATGCCTGCTGCCTATTCAGCTATAAAAGGTGGGCTGGTTAATTTTACAAGATATCTAGCCGCTTATTTAGGGCCAAACAACGTCAGGGTGAATGCAATCTCACCTGGTGGAATATTTGATAATCAAAATCCTATTTTTGTGGAAAATTATACTGCCAAAGTGCCAATGCGACGAATGGGATTGCCTGAAGATATATCTCCGGCAATTGTATTCTTATTATCAGATGAGGCAAGATATATTACTGGTCAGAATATCGCTATTGATGGTGGTTGGACTTCAATTTAAATAAATTTAATACAATCTCATTAGGAGCAAAACATAAATAAATGAAAACTATTAGAATAATTCCTCGCCTTGACATAAAAGGACCGAATTTAGTTAAGGGCATTCATCTCGAAGGATTAAGGGTGCTGGGGAAACCTTCGGATTTCGCTAAGTTTTATTATGAACAGGGAGCGGATGAATTGATGTTTATGGATGTTGTAGCATCATTGTACGAACGCAATAGTCTTCACGATATCATTTCAGAAACCGCAAAAAAAATATTTATACCAATAACTGTAGGTGGGGGGCTGAGAACGATTTCGGATATTAAGGAGGTGCTGAGGGCGGGTGCCGATAAGGTTTGCCTAAATACAGCTGTTATTAAAAATCCCAGCTTAATTAAAGAAGCTTCAAGGATGTTTGGTTCATCCACAATTGTAATTGCCATAGAAGCCATTAAGGAATCTGGAGGTAAATACTTAGCATATACTGATAATGGCAGAGAATATACAGGTGTGGATGTTTTCGAATGGGCGCAAAAAGTAGATGAGCTTGGAGCGGGGGAAATTGTAATAACCTCTGTAGATAAGGAAGGTACCGGACAAGGATTTGACCTAGAGCTGGTTTCCAAAGTTAGCAGTTTGGTAAGTTGTCCGATAGTAGCTCATGGTGGGGCGGGAAAGCCGGGTCATGTTGTTGATGTACTGAAACAAGCAAGTGCAGACGCTGTAATGATTTCTTCTTTATTGCATTATGATTTTATTAAGGAAAATCAATCTACAGTTTCCACCGTGGAAGGTAACGTTGAATTTTTAAAACAAAAGAGAAACTTTCATACGTTTGAACCCTGCAATATTCAGGAATTAAAACAAGAATTAGTTGATCATCAAATTGAATGTAGAATATAGTAATGGAAAGTACTAAGAAGAAAGTAACCATAATAGATTACCAGTTGGGTAATCTATTTAGTGTTAAACAGGCTTGCGATACAGTTGGTATTAATGCACAGATAAGCTCATTACAGGAGGATATTCTTCTTTCGGATGCACTTATTTTACCAGGCGTTGGTGCCTTTATCGAGGCTATGAATAACCTTAAATCCCTTGATCTGATCGAAGTCATAAAAGACAAAGTGAAAAGTGGCACACCAATCTTCGGAATCTGTTTAGGGCAACAATTATTTTTCACTGAGAGTGAAGAGTTTGGGGCTGGAAATGGTTTAGATTTAATTTCTGGAGTTATTAAAAGGTTTCCAGAAGAACTAAACGGCAGAAAAATAAAAGTACCTCAGATAGCCTGGAATAAAATATATGGTGCCAAACAGAACTGGGATAAAACAGCATTGAAGGAGTTAAAAGACGGTGAATTTATGTATTTTATTCATTCTTACTATGTTAAGCCAGATAATGGAAGCTGTATATTAACAAATACGAACTATGATGGAATAGAATTTTGCTCGGCAATTTCAGAAAATAATCTATTTGCTACACAATACCATCCAGAGAAAAGCGGTGAAAAAGGGTTGTCGATATATAAAAATTGGGCTAAAAAACATAACTTAATATGATGAGTGAAAAACAAGAACTGGAAGCTTATTATGGCTTGCCTACAGAAGTAAAATTTTGTAAAATTTGCGTCATGTCAAATCAAAGACCTACATCAACGATAGAGTTTAAGCATACGAAAGATAGTAAAAAAACAACCATGAACTTTGATGAGCATGGTGTTTGCGATGCGTGTAGAACCGCAGAGATAAAAGATAATATCAATTGGGGTATGCGAGAGGAAGAGTTAATCAAACTCCTTGATAAGCATAGAAAAAATGACGGTTCCTATGATTGTTTAGTGCCAGGAAGCGGTGGTAAAGATAGTGCATATCAGGCACATGTTTTGAAATATAAATATGGGATGAATCCACTGACTTGTACTTGGCCACCTATTTTATATACAGAATACGGATTAAGTAATTGGAGAAATTGGCTAGATAGTGGCTTCGATAATATTTCGTTTTACAGAAACGGAAAGGTAATGAAATTATTAACAAAGCTTTCTATTGAAAATTTAATGCACCCTTTTCAGACATTTATCCTTGGACAAAAAAATCTAGCTCCGAAAATTGCAGCAGCACACGAAATAAATTTGATTTTTTATGGCGAAAATGAGGCTGAATACGGTAATCCTTTAGCGGATAATACCAGTTCATTACGTGATAAATCATATTATAGTTTTGAACATTTGGATGAGATTTATTTGGCTGGCGTTTCTGTTAAAGAACTGATGGAGAAACATGATGTTAGATTAAGTGATTTAATGGCCTATCTTCCTCCAACGGCGGCTGACCTTGAAAGGGCAAATATCGAAGTTCACTATTTAGGCTACTATTTGAAATGGACTCCGCAAGAAGTTTATTATTATGCTGTGGAAAACACGGGATTTAAAGCGAGACCTCACAGAACACAAGGAACTTATAGTAAGTATAGTGGGATCGATGATAAAATCGATGATCTACACTTCTATACCACTTTTATTAAATTTGGTATTGGCAGAGCAACTTACGATGCATCTCAAGAGATTAGAAATAAGCACATAACAAGAGAAGAAGGTATTGCATTGGTGAATAGGTTTGATGGTGAATTTCCAGATCGTTACTTTGAAGAGGTAATGAAATACCTAAATATGGAGCCAGAGTTTTTCCACGAATTGTGTGATAAATTCAGATCCCCACATTTATGGGGTAAAGACGAAAATGGTCAATGGAAATTAAGACACAACGTTGCTGGTACTGGCTTATATGATTAAAAGATGTTGACAGAGATTTTGCAGAAACGAAAATTCTGGAGAACTACAGATCGTTTAGGTCCAGATATTTTAAGTACCTATTGGCGGATTTTTCTGAAATCCACTATGCTAACTTTATGTAAAAAAAAGTTTAAGAATTTTGCAGAATCTGCTGAGTTGAGACCAGGTGCATATGTAATTGGTTGTTCTCAAATCTCGATTGGAGAACGAGTCATTATTAGGCCAGGATGTATGCTTCATGGTGAAACATCAACATTAAATGAATCTATTCTTATCGAAGACGATGTAATGATAGGTTCTGGGGTTCATATATATGTTGAGAATCACCGATTTGATGATACTAGCATACCGTTAATCGAACAAGGCCACTATCCAGCAAAAAAGATAATATTGAAAAAAGGATGTTGGGTAGGCGCGAATACCATCATTCTTCCTGGGGTTACCATTGGAATAAATTCTGTAGTTGGCGCTGGCTCCGTTGTTACAAGATCTATTCCTGATTTTGCATTAGCAGTTGGCAATCCCGCAAAAGTGATAAAACTTCTAGATAAAAAGATGCAATTAGCTAAATCTGTGAAATAAAGCAAGGACTATTAATGGCAAATTTTAGGATATTTCTGCCGAGCGTCTCATAATACCTCATTCTTTATATACGGATGGAAGATATAGATTCACAATTAGATAATTACGATTTTTATTTTAGTAGACGCAATGATTAACAAATCTTCTTTACGACTCGATGTATTTTCATATCACAATATTTTTATTGTAGGTAACAGAAATGAATGGAAGGACTGCGCTAGACTTTGCAACAGCGCGACCGATCTGGTACTGTGCATAGACCTTGGATTAAAGATAGACTTATCTCAGCAGGGATATTGTGTTCAATTTCTTGATCATTTAGTGAAGGAAGATGTGTTGAGCAAAGTTAACGCTGATATGCATCACTTTTTATATAATTGGCATAATAATCCGGAAGGTGAAGATATATTGAATGTCGAAGGTATCGAGTTAGGAAATTCTTTTTTGTTGTATTTGATAAATAATGTCACATATTTCTGTCATTTCTTCTTCAATATCTATGGACTAAAGGCGATAGAATACGAGGCAATCTACGTAGCAACAAAAGAAAAATCCATTCACGAAATTTTATCATTACTTCAATTGAATTTTAATAATATTACATTAAGCGGGCACGATGGAGAAAAAGTTTATTCTTTTCCTATAAATCAATGGATGAATGAGGCGACGGGAAAAGAAACTTTCATGAAAAAAATTAAACAGGCATTTATAAAATTGTTAGAGTACGGTTGGTCTTTAAGAGATTTTTTTTCAGCGAAATACTGTAAAAAAATCTATTTCCAAGTATACCATCCAACTCTTCCCATTATTAAAGCATTGATTTTAGATCAAAAATTCAAGCTATTTCTCGATAATTTTACCCTAAAAGACAAAGCCCTGCCTTTTACAAACCAAAGAGTCACTCGATTTAAGAAAAAAAAAGTAGCAGACTGGGTTAAAAGCGCCGTGCTCAAAGATTATCGTTATGGAATAAGCTCAGTTTGGGCATTTGAAAACCATAATATGGTTCAATATTTATCCAAATACGTAGATGAAGTCGTATATAGACATATCGATGAAGCGATTTCAGTAGCTTTGAGTATAAGGGATTATTTTGATAAAAATGGTTTAGACTTAATGATACCCGTAACTGATCTTTGGATGGAAAACAGATTGATCATGAATTACTGTCATTCTAAAAACATTCCAGTTTATTTTATTATGAACGGGTTGCTAAATAATTCTTTTTCTAGGGAAGGCAAAGATAGCAAATACGTTAATTGCTATAGTTCTTCGTGTAAAGATGATTTTTTCGGCGGTGCAGAAAATGTTTATGCCTTGGGAGACCCTAGAATGGATAAATATTCGAATATCAAGCCAAAAGAAATTAACAGGACAAATCCAACGATTATTATTGGCGCTGCGGGTTATGATGTCACTGATATCAATTCTTATTTAGCATATGAGTTTGACTTTCTATATGATATTTTGGAAAGCATAAGTGTATTAAGAAAAGAAGGATACCGCAATAGCGTTGTTTTAAAAGTTAGGGCAAATGGTTATATTAAGCAATATCAGGATTTTGTAGATGAATATTTCCCAAAGTTAACCATTCAGATTCATCAAAGCACTCCTTTTTATGAAATTATAAAAGCTGCTGACCTATACATTAGTATATATTCTCAAACTCAGTTCGAGGCTGCTTGTCTAGGGATTCCGACGATTTATTATAGAAAGGATACACAGTCTTTTTTTAGACCATTTGATGGAGAAAGTGAACTTATTACAGCTGACACCATTGAGACACTAACTAGAAACATAAGGAAGTTTTATGCGAATAATAATGATTTCCATACATTTATGCAAAAATCAGTTATTGAAAGTTACATTGGTCCTCTCGATGGTAAGAATTTGACCAGAAACATAGACTTTATTAACCAAATTATTAACGATACCGTTTAGATTAGTAAATCAAAATAAAACCAAATATGGATAAAAACTGGCTACCTTCGCAGGTATTGAATAATACGGAACAATGGGATCAAAGTTTAACTACATTTTATCCTGAAAGTAAGGTATGGATGGCTACTCCATCTGTATATCTAGCTCACTTAACAGAAACCTGCAATTATTTAAATGCAATCAAATTGATTGAGTGGAATAATTATCTCCCTGAGAATGCTACAGTATTAGATATAGGTTGTGGTGGTGGCTGGCTATCTGGATTTCTGTCGAAAAGCAATAAAATCAAAAAAATAATTGCAGTCGATTCCAGTGCCAATTATTTAGATAATTTCTTGCCGACAGTCGTTAATGAGCTTGGGGGTGATATTACAAAAATAGAAACAGTTCAGGGCCTATTTAGCCCCATTCTTTTGGACAACGATAGTGTTGATATGATAGTTATCTCATCCGCAATTCATCATGCAGATGGAATAGCCCACGTTTTAAATGATTTTTATAAAGTTCTCAAACCTAATTCTTATCTAATGATTGTTAACGAAACTCCTTCTGGAAATTTTCAATATGTGAAAAATGTTTCAAAGCAGTTCGTTAAAATGATGTTGTTGATACTTAATCAGAAATATTCACCATTTGTTCCAAAAATTTCTGCAGGTGGAATTTTATATGATCCATACTTGGGAGATATCGACTACCCTAATTGGTACTGGAAAAGCGCTATAAAGGCCGCTGGATTTAAGTTAGAGAATTTATTTGATTCAAATATGTCTACATTGAATAGTAAAAAGGGAAGAACATTGAAACATTTTATTTGTAAGAAATAGAACTCTAAATTGAATAACTATATTAAAATTTATTTATGGCAAGTCGTCTCTTTAGTATGTAATTTCGGGGCAATTTTTATTACAACTCCTTATATTTCTTCCAATCATATCCTATATGGGATTTATTCTATAATTGTTTCAGCATACTTATTTATTTCATATGCCGATTTCGGGTTCCTTAGCTCAGGTATGAAGTATGCAAGTGAAAGTTATGCCCAGAATAATAAGAAAGAAGAAATTGAGGTATTGGGATTCGCTGGAATTATATTTTTTTGCTTCGTATTAGTGTTTGCTGCATCTATGTTGATTCTATCTTTTAATCCATTATTATTAGTTAAAGGAATTTCAACGAGTGAAGAAATGCATATTGCAACAAATCTTCTAATTATACTCGCCGTATTCAGCCCTGTTTTTGTAGTCCAACGAATTATCCAAATTATCTATGGTGTCAGATTGAGGGATTATGTTTTTCAACGTGTACTGATCATTTCAAATATTGTCAAGTTGCTTTCAGCAATATTTTTTTTCGGCAACGATCAATACCTCCTTACAGAGTATTTCTTATTTTCTCAGATCTGTAATCTTATAGCTGTTATAGTTGGTTTGTATTTTATCAATAAAAACCTAGACTTTGACCTGCTATTATTGTTAAAGTCGTTTAGATTTTCAAAAAAATTATATAACAAAACTAGGAAGCTAGCATTTACCTCCGTTTTTTTAACTATATGTTGGATAATTTATTACGAACTTGACGCTTTTGTTATAGGCAAGACGTTAGGTGTTAGTTATGTTGCAACATATGCAATTGCATTAAGTATCGCGGGATATTTTCGAACATTATTCGGAATATTATTCACCCCATTTATTGCTAGATTTAACCATTTTATTGGATTGAACGATAGAGATGGACTTCAGATCTTTTTAATTAGAGTATTTATTATTTTCTTTCCGGCAACTGTATTTCCAATTATAAGTATTTCATTGACAATGAAAAATTTTATCCTCACTTGGGTAGGTGCTAACTACTCTGAATCCATTCCCATTGCAGGAATTTTGGTAATGAGTTTTGTTTTTTCATTTATTAATTCGCCGGCCAGCATATTAGTAATGGGTTATGAACGTATTAGAGCGCTATATTTTACAAGTGCCTTACAGCCTGTTATTTATTGGGGCGGTATTTTTTTTACATTTTCCACGCTTGGCCTTCAATCTTTTGCTTACTTTAAGTTTTTTGCTTTTTTTTTAGAGGCAATTGTTTATTTGTACATAATTTTGGGATTTTTAGAATTGAGTTTTAGTTCCTTTTTTAAAAAAATTGTATTACCAGGAGTATTGCCGGTTGGTATAGTAATTTTTCTAGCAATTGTTTTTAAAGGATTTCTACCTTTAGTGCATAGCAAAGCTTATTTAATTTTATATTTTTTTTCAAATGGACTAATTGTCTTAATGGCAATGCTATGTTATTATTTCACATCACCGGTTTTCAAAGAGTTTGTTAATGGAATAATGTCCAATTTTTTGGGTAAGTATAAACCTTCTATTTAACACCATGGTGAAGAGTATTAAGCATATTATTAAGCTTTTAGAAAATTTATTCCAACACGTGTTTTCAATAGCAATTAAAACGAACAATCTAACTAGGTATCAATTAGGTAATCCCTCGTGTAAATTCTATCCTGGAGTAGATGTCAGTAACTCTAATTTTGAGGGATTTAATGTTTTATTCCAAAACGTAGTAATAATGAATTGTGAGGTTATGTCACATTCTTACATTCAGAAGAACTCGATAGTGTTAAATGCGAAAATAGGCAAGTTTTGCTCAATAGCCTCAAATGTGACACTTGGGACTGGATCTCATAAAATTGACAGTGTAAGTACACATCCATCTTTTTTTTTAAAGAACACACCATTGTTAAAAACCTTTGTAAATGAAGATCTATATGTCCCAATAAAACATACTTCAATTGGTCATGATGTTTGGATTGGTGATAAGGCAGTTATTGTAGATGGAGTAAAAATTGGTAATGGCGCAATAATAGCTGCTGGCGCAATAGTAACCAAGGATGTTGAACCTTACTCAATTGTGGGGGGGGTTCCTGCAAAGCATATTAAATATCGTTTTGATGAAAAAACAATATTGCGTATTGAAAAGAGTAAGTGGTGGGATTACACTGATGAGTGGTTTCAACAAAATCATTCATTAATGATAGATAACGCGAAGTTTATTACATATATTGACAATTGTGAAGAGGATTAAAAATTATATTTTTAGGCATTTTTATTATTTTTGCAATCGAAAAAAATTTGGTTTCTTAGCTAGAAATGCAGTTGTCCAGTCATTATTGCGTCTCGATGGCAGGGAAAATATTTATATAGGTAATAAGGTTATAATTCAAAAGTTTACATGGCTTGCCGCACTTCCTCTAACTAATCATGAAGATTGTAGATTAGAAATAGGCAACGGGTGTCAAATTGGTCATTTTAACCATATATACGCAACATATAGAATTGTGTTTGGTGAAAATGTTTTGACAGCAGACAAGGTTTATATAGCTGACAACAGGCACATTTATGAGAATATCGATGAAGCAATATTAGACCAGCCTGTTAAACAATTAAATGAAGTATACATTGGAGAAGGTAGCTGGATAGGTGAAAATGTTTGTATAATTGGAGCAAGTATTGGAAAGCATTGTGTGATAGGAGCAAATTCTGTTGTAAATGAATCTATACCCGACTATTGTATTGCTGTCGGAGCGCCTGCCAAAGTAATAAAGAAGTTTAATTTTATTAATAACCGATGGGAAAAAATATAAAGAAGATACTGATAACTGGAGGCGCTGGATTTGTAGGCTCTGAGTTGAGTAGAAAATTAGTTAAGGACGGCTATCAGGTTACAATTGTTGATAATTTTTCATCTCAAATTCATGGTGACAAAGATTTTCTGTCAGATGATTTAACAGGATTTGTTAAATTGCTTAAGGGAAGTGTAGCAGATAAGAAGTTGCTATATGAAGCTTTAGATGGTCAAGATGCGGTTATTCACTATGCAGCGGAAACTGGTACCGGTCAATCCATGTATGACATCGGACATTACTCTAACATAAATATCCAAGCAACTGCCAACTTGTGCGACTATCTAGTTAACAACGAACACGATATTAAAACTGTTATTGTGGCTTCATCAAGATCTATCTACGGGGAGGGGAAATATAAATCAGAAACTCACGGTTACGTTTATCCAAACGCCAGAACATACGATAAAGCTAAACACTCATTTGAAGTAGAATGCCCTAAATCTGGAAGTTTTAATCTTAAACTCGTTGCAACAGATGAAGATTCAATTATTCATCCGTCATCTTTTTACGGTATTACGAAGCAAGTCCAGGAGCAAATGATCCTACTTGCATGTAAGTTAAAGGCAATTAATGCATTTGCATTAAGATACCAGAATGTTTATGGTCCAGGCCAATCATTGAAAAATCCGTATACAGGCATTTTATCTATTTTTTCTCGGTTGGCTCTTCAAAATGAACCAATAAATATTTTCGAAGATGGACTTGAAACTAGAGATTTTGTATATATAGATGATGTAGTAAATGCTACGGCTAGTTGTTTAACAACAATTTATGAGGGTCAGTATGCTATAAATATAGGAAGTGGAGTTCCAACATCTGTGTTGGAAGTCGCAAAAGAGATTACATCTTATTTGAAAAGCACGTCCGAAATAGAGGTGTCAGGGGTTTTTAGAGAGGGAGATATTAGACATAATTATGCGGATTTGACAATAGCTAAAAAAATTTTAAATTTCCATCCACAATGGAGTTTTAAAGAAGGAATCTCTCAATTTTTAGACTGGGTAAGTAAACAAGAAGACATTCCACCTACTAATGATGACTATAAAAGATCTTTAAAAGAATTAAAACAAAAGGGGTTACTAAATGGATAAAGAAATAACCCCACTTCTGAGTGTAGTTTTCACCAGCTATAATCATGAAAAGTATTTGCAACAGGCAGTCGAGGCGATTTTAAATCAAACATTTAAAGATTTTGAGCTTATTATCGTAGATGATGCTTCTACTGATAGTAGCGCAGAAATTTTAAAAAGATATAGTAAAATAGACTATGTCAAATTACATTTACTAGCTGAGAATACAGGGAGCTATGTGAAAGCAAGTAACTACGGGGCTCAAGGTGCAAGAGGTAGGTATTTGATTTTCGCTCAATGTGATGACTACGCCGAGTTGACTCAGTTTGATACACTAATTAAGGCGCTAGAAAATGATGAAAATGTGGGAGTTGCCTTTTGCAGAAGTAATTTAATTGACGAAGATTCCAATTTTATAAGTGATGATTATACTATCAGAGATAGAGTGTTTAAGCGTAGATTTAAAAAAGATACTAAGCTTTCATCTGCAGAGGTAAGCTATTTTCTTTCTTACTCTTGTATTTTGCCAAACTTGAGTGCGGCAATCCTTAGAACCGAACTTTATAAGAGAGTATTGCTTTCAGAAAAATACCTTATGGCAGCGGATTGGCTGTTTTGGCTAGACCTTTCCAAAATAACCAATTTTTATTACATATCCAAACCGCTAAATAACTTTAGACAGCATAGTGCGACAATAAGGAGTAAGACCAAAATCGACAAACAATTAAAAGAAATATACGCGGTATTTAATGAACATATCTCAAAATATAATTTAAAGGGGAGGTCGAAAAATGATTTATTAACCGGATTTGGGAATGTTTGGTGTAATTATTTTTTGGAAGCACCATTGCCAGTGGCATCATCATTAATAAGGTCGCTTTATAAGTATACCTTGGATAACAAAATGATGCCATATTTTTTAATTAAAGGCACTTTAAAGAAAGTTAGTGCTATTATCCTAAAGTAACATCTTGTTATGTTGTTTTCTGTCATTATTCCAACTTTTAATAGGGGCGATCGTCTGAAAAAAACTTTAGATTCGCTGGCATCACAAACTTTTAAGGATTTTGAGGTATTGGTGTGTGATGATGGTTCTAAAGATAATACTGAAGATGTTGTAAAAGCGTATAGACATAAATTAGATATTAGCTACTTTTGGTCAGAAAATTGGGGAGGTCCAGCGCGGCCGAGAAATATAGGGATCCAGAACAGCCGAGGTGAATGGATTTGTTTTTTAGATTCCGATGATTGGTGGCGACCAGATAAACTTGAAAAGTGTATAAAATTTATAGAAGATTATGATGTGATATATCATTGTTTGGCTGTACAAAATGAAAGAACAAATATAGTTGGAAAGAAAAAAATAGGTAGTGAGGTTGCGGAGGATGTTTTAAGAGACTTAATAGTTAACGGAAATGTAGTTCCAAATTCCGGTGCCCTCGTTAGAAAAGAAATTTTAATCAAAGTTGGATTGGTCAGTGAAAATAAAAAGCTAATTTCAATGGAGGATTATGATTTGTGGTTGAAGGTTGCCTTCGTTACGAAGAAATTTAAGTTTATACCTGAGCCATTAGGAATATATAATTGGAATAGTGATACCAATATATCTAAAATATCAGATGAACGTATTTCAAAAGAAATCACCATCTTTCAAAAATATCGATCCAACTTAACAGAGAGAGACTTCCTGGAAGCAAGAGCAGTTTTAAGATATAAATTAGGAAGATATTATAATTTGCTTGGCAACAGAAAGCTGGCATTTCGCTACTTAAGAAGTTCTATGCTAAGCCATAATGCAAGACAGAAATTTAAATCCTTAATATTTTATATCTATTATTCATTAAACAGATGTTGATGAAATTTGAAAGTATAAACTTATCTAGATTGTCCTCAGTTTTAATGTTTCTATTTTTCCTAAGTCCATATCTAGGACTTGTACCTTTTGCATATGGTATAATGCTTATTGGTGTTTTACTCCAAATCCAACGAATCAAACTAACGCTTTATGATTATGGAATTTTTCTAATTTTAGGTATTTTTTTTTGCGTTAAACTTTTTCAAGTCAATTTCGCAGTTTGGGACGCTTTAGTTAGATATTATTTCGGGGTAATTATAGTGTTTCTATTTATTAAAGTAAATAAGGCGAATCTTAATATAGAAAGGTTAATTTCGATTTTATTTTGGGCTGTTTTATTTGAGGCTATTATCATTAATACTTTAATAAATCCATTTCAATACTTACCGAACTATCCCAGGTCTGTTTTTGATTTCAACCTAACTAGTCATTACACAAAATTCATGGGCTTTTACCAACGTCCCTACAGTGTTGGCATGAATGCTAGCACATCGTCAACAATTGCTTGCGGTTTACTAATGTATCGAGCAACACAAATCCAACATAAAATAATAGAACCCCAAAAAAAAGTAGAAATCTATGGACTGGCAACAATCATATTATTTGCATCTGGCGTGGGTCTAAGCTTATGTTTTTTTTATTTGTTGTATAGAATGCAGCTGATAACTTTTAAGAGAGTCATAATATTGTTTGTTATATTAGCTATTGTTATCTCAGGGTATGATAAAATTATTGGCTTTTTTGCTGAAGATAGTATTTTCCAAAAAGTATCAGCAGCCTATATGGAATATCTATTTGATTTTAAGATAGATCAAGTTCACGATGTAATTTTAGTTCTGAAAGATCCAAAAAACTCTTTATGGATAGGGCAGGCATTTAATGAAAAGTCTGAAATTATAATTCAGAGTGATTTTGCTTGGAATGATTTTATACAATGTTTTGGTATCTTAGGGCCACTAATGTATCTCTCTTTTTTAGTAAATAAATTTAACCGTTATAATATATTGCCAATATTAGTCTTCCTAGTTGGAGCCTTTCATTACGGTGGCGTATTTACCTTGCCAGGACAGATCATTCTCGCATTTATGCTGTTGTACTTGAATGAAATAAGCATAGTTATTAAGGAGAATGAAGCATGTTAACAATAATAATTCCAACATTAGGGGATAGATTGATCGAATTAAGCAGGCTATTAGATAGTTTGGATAATCAGACGAATAAGAAGTTTAATGTAATTCTTGTAATACAGGGTAATCATGAGTTAGTAGAATCTGTTCTAACTCAATATACTTTTCAAATAGTGGTATGCCTGTCTAACAAAAAAGGACTTTCTGCAGCTAGAAATTTGGCTTTGCAATATATAGACGAATCATCAAACTATATCACATTTTCTGATGACGATTGTTGGTATCCCATTTCTATGGTTGAGAGGATCGCTTCATTAAATATGGCAAGTAATAAATGTGTCTGCTTTCAAATATTTGACCCCGAAAAGGAACAATATTATAAGGATTATGGCAACAACCCCATTGAAAAAATGACTCGGAGAGATTTATTGAGAATATCTTCGATAGAAATTTTTGTGCCCATAAATATCATAAAAAAAGGGGTAAAATTTGATGAAAACTTTGGATTAGGTACAACTAACCCTTCTGGTGAAGAGAATATCTTCTTATTTGATTTAGTTCGTGAAAATTATATTATAGATTATTTTCCAGAAATAATCGTTTTTCATCCAGTTCCAAACTGGGCAAAAAAAGAATATACCTTTAAAGGTAAGGGGGCATTATTTGCGAGACTTTATAATAAACCTATAGGGTTTATTATGGTTTTAATCTATTCGTTAAAAAAGTTTAAACTATTTACGAATTTTCCTAAGCAATTTTTCGGAATGATTAAAGAAATATTTACATGACAATAGGCTTAATTTCTGTTATTATACCCGTTTTTAATGCTGAGAGTAGTATAAAGGAAACTTTGGAATCGGTCTTGAAGCAAAGTTATTTAGACTGGGAGATAATTATTGTGGATGACTGCTCAACAGACAACAGCATGGATGTTATCCGTAGTGCTATAAAAAGTATGGAAAAACAGACCAGCATAATCTCCTTAACCGAAAATAATGGTGTAGCCAATGCGAGAAATGTCGGTTTGGATAACGTTAATGGCGAATTTGTTGCTTTTCTCGACAGTGATGATATTTGGAGTACTGAAAAGTTAGAGAAACAATTGCGGTTCATGCAAAATTTAAGGTGCGATATTTCATATACAGCTTATAAAAAAATTGATGAGAATGGGGTGGTCAAATCTATGATATCTGTTGCAGAAAAAGTAAGTTATAATGACCTTTTACATGAAAACGTGATACCATTTTCATCTTCTATGCTTCGTAGAAGCAAATTGCTAAATCATAGATTTCTGAAGGTGGGACATGAAGACTTCGTGTTTTGGCTCGCAGCTTTAAAACATATTTCAATGGCGTATGGACTGAATGAACCACTTATGTACTATCGTATAAGTGCAAATTCAATCTCTTCAGATAAATTTAAAGCAGCTAAGTTTACGTGGAATATTTACAGGAAAATTGAGGGTTTTACCGTTTTTAAATCTGCATATTATTTTGTTTGTTACAGTTTTAGTGGTTTGAGAAAGTATCTAAAATAGAGAGCTTATGAAAGTAATTTTGACCGGAAATGGGTTCCTTGGGAAGGTAATTGTCGAGCATTTCAAACGGGAAGACATAACTGTGCTAGGTAGAACTAGCGGAAATATTATATGTGATTTAGCTAATGAGATACCGCAGTTAGAGCCTGCTGATTTGGTTATCCATACGGCAGGGAAAGCGCATTCTGTGCCCAAAAATATTAAAGAAGGGAAAGTGTTTTTTGATGTAAATGTGCAAGGAACAGCTAATCTCTTGAAGGGGCTTGAATTTGCCACAGCGATCCCCAAGAATTTTGTTCTAGTAAGCACTGTTGCTGTCTACGGTTTAGACAAAGGATGTAATATTAGTGAAGACAATCCTTTGGCTGCACTAGATCCGTATGGGAAAAGTAAAATTGAGGCTGAGAAGATTGTTTCCGAATGGTGTATTAAGCATAATGTAATATGTACTATTCTTAGGCTTCCATTAGTGGCAGGAGCAAACCCGAAAGGAAATTTGGCTACAATGATTAAGGGAATAAGTAATGGATATTATTTTAATATTGATGGTGGGCGAGCAAGAAAAAGTATCGTTTTGGCGAGAGATGTTGCTGAAATAATTCTTCGAGCCTCATCTATTGGAGGAATATATAACTTAACTGATGGACATCATCCATCTTTTAAAGAACTAGCGCAGCATATTTCGACGCAATTATTTAAATCGAATCCTCTAAATATGCCAATGATCATCGCGCGATTATTAGCTGTCATCGGAGATTTTCTTGGTGCTAAATCGCCAATAAATACCCAAAAACTTAAAAAAATAACTTCTGATCTTACGTTTAGTGACTCGGTAGCCCGTAAGTCTTTTGGGTGGAATCCAACACCTGTTTTAGCTGATTTTAAAATTGAATAATCATTTATGCCAAACCAAACTCAGATTCTTATTTTGCCTTTGATAATACTTATAGAGCTTATATACTTTAAAATAGCTAATCATTTTAATATCTTTGATAAGCCCAATCATCGTAGTTCTCATAACAAATCCACAATTAGGGGAGGAGGCATTGTTTTCACGCTTTCAATACTTTTATACTCATTTATCTTTGGTAATCAATTTCAATTTTTTCTCATTGGATTAGTTATTATTGCCACCGTGAGTTTTATAGATGACCTCACTTCTATTAATAATAGAGTTAGAATTTTATTTCATCTTGTTTCGGTAGGATTAATGTTTTACCAGATAGGGTTTTATATCTATCCGATTTATATAATCGCCATTGCCTTATTTATAGTGATCGGTATTATTAATGCCGTTAATTTCATGGATGGGATTAATGGAATAACGGGCATATACGCGCTTGTTGCGCTATGTAGTCTATTGTATGTAGACAAATTCTTAATTGATTTCACTGAAGTTAATTTAATAGTCACTGTAATTTTAGCAGTTTCAGTTTTTGGATTTTTTAATTTCAGAACCAAGGCCAAATGTTTTGCTGGAGATGTTGGAAGTGTTGGTATTGCATTCATTTTAGTTTTTTTACTTTTGCAATTAATACTTTTATCAAAAAATCCAACTTTTCTCATATTGCTTTTAATCTATGGACTCGATACGGTAACAACAATTATATTTCGATTAATTCGAGGTGAGAATATTTTTGAAGCTCATCGAAGTCACTTTTATCAGTATCTTTCTAATGAAAGAAATGTGCCCCAGCTTTATGTTGCTATTAGCTACGGCGTTATTCAGCTGATAGTTAACGTGCTTTTTATTCTTGTTTTTAAGGGATCATTTATCTTTACGATTTTTTTCACTGCAATACTTGGTTTGATATTTATCGGAATAAGATTTTATACAGAGGGAAGGGAGCGGCTATTAGGGTAGCTTCAGGATTGCAGAGCTACATTTATTGTTCTAAATTTAATACAGTATAGTTAGGCATCCCCTCATTATCATCATTTATGTGAATAGCATGAAATTTGTTTAACTTTGTTACATAAATTGCAAAATTGTTTACTCAACTCAATATAGTCCCTCGCTGGATCATCTTTTGCCTGGATCTGCTAATATGCATGGTGTCCTTGTCTTTGGCGTATTTGATCAAATACAATTTTGACCTTTCAAGTTTAGACTTCATTGAATTTAGCAGAAATATTGTTTTTGTTACGGCAATTAATAGTATTGTATTTTTCAATGTTAAGACCTATTCAGGAATTATTAGATATACTAGTGCACAGGACAGTATTCGTATACTCTTCTCGGTACTCATTGGTAATGGTATATTTTTCTTCGTAAATATGATAATTGTCTCCTTCGGGCGACATCAATATATTTCCAGTAGTACATTGGTGGTAAATGGGTTGGCTAGTTTCCTATTGTTGATCACTTACAGAGTCCTTGTTAAATTTTTCTTTATGTATATCAAGAATTTGAAACTTGATAAAGTTAGGGTGATGATTTATGGTGCTGGCGAGGCAGGTGTTGCAACAAAAAGAACTTTTGATCATGATAATCGTGTTAATAAGAATATCATCGCATTTGTCGACGATGATGATAGGAAAGTTGGTAAGACTATTGACGGTGTCAAAATACTTGATGCTAAGGATTTAATTAGCCTTATCATCGAACATGAACTAGATGAGATCATTTTTGCCTCTTATACTATTCCCCTAGAGAAGAAAAATCAAATCGTTGATGTTTGTTTAGAAAATGGGATTCAGGTATTAAATATCCCACCTCCCGACGTATGGATAAATGGGGAGCTTAAAACGGCCCAGATTCAAAATTTGAATATTGAGGATCTTCTTGATCGGAAGTCTATCCACATTGATACGGACAGTATTGGTAAGGAGTTACGAAATAAGCGTGTGCTTATAACTGGGGCTGCAGGATCTATAGGCAGCGAAGTAGTTCGCCAATTGCTTAAGTTTGAAGTCGGACTCATAATACTAAATGATCAGTCTGAAAGTGCATTACATGAGCTCTACCTTGAGTTGTCTGAAACCTATAAGGACCAGAATTTCCATGCATATATTGGCGATGTACGTGACGAAAAGCGTATGGAAGATTTGTTTGTTAGCTATAAACCCCATTATGTTTATCACGCTGCTGCGTACAAGCATGTGCCTTTGATGGAAGATAATCCTTGTGAAGCAATTAAAACTAATGTTTTCGGCACCAAAACCATCGCGGATAAATCAGTTAAACATGGTGTTCAAAAGTTCGTAATGATTTCGACCGACAAAGCGGTTAATCCTACAAATGTAATGGGTGCTTCAAAACGTATTGCTGAAATCTATGTACAATCGCTAAATAATTCTCTTAGTGCAGATAGCCATATTTTTCAGAATGGCTTAAGCTATATTAATGACTTGAACGTTAAGCCAATTACTAGATTTATCACTACCAGATTTGGGAATGTTTTAGGGTCAAATGGTTCGGTTATTCCTCGGTTCAAACAGCAAATCGAGAAGGGCGGTCCACTAACAGTTACCCATCCAGATATCACCAGATTTTTCATGACTATACCCGAAGCATGCAGATTAGTGCTTGAAGCTGGCTGCATGGGGAAAGGTGGAGAAATCTTTGTATTCGATATGGGTAAGTCGGTAAAAATAGTTGACTTAGCAAAAAAAATGATTCGCCTAGCTGGCCTTATCCCAAATCAGGATATTAAAATTGAATACTCCGGTCTTCGTCCGGGAGAGAAACTTTTTGAAGAACTCCTTAACGACAATGAAAATACTATGCCTACTCACCACGAAAAAATAATGATAGGTAAGGTAAGAGAATATGTATTCTCCGAAGTTGAAACAGCTATCTATTCATTGATCGCTTCAGCAAAAAATAGTGAAGACCGTCAAGTTGTTACAAAAATGAAAGCTTTAGTACAAGAGTACAAAAGCCAGAATTCTAAATTTGAAGAATTGGACACAATTGATTCCAAACTTTAATTCTTAAAGCTATTAAATGAGAAAACTATTCTTATTTGCATGCCTACTCCAACTGATTACCGTTAGAGCAAATGCGCAAGATGCAACACCAAATCAAAATATCCCATATTCCTATTTGTTCTATCAAAAACTGAATAAGCAAGTTTACGACCGTAATTCCAAGATACATAGCTCAATAAAAGGATTTTATGCTGATGATTACCATCTTAGCGCCAAATACTCGGAATTAATGGGATTAGGAACAGACTCGTTAAATAGAAGATCTTGGTTAAGAAGAAAAGTTACAGAAGAACATTTGTTGCAATATGCAGATTCAGACTATTCAGTGTATGCAGACTTTTTGCCTGACTTTCAGATAGGCCGGGAATTCGATGAGTCTAAAACTACGTGGAAAAACACCAGGGGTTTTCAAATAGGAGGTACCATTGGTAAAAAGTTTTCATTTTATACCAATGCGTTTGAAAACCAAGGCATATTTGCTAATTACCTTACAGAATTCATAGATAGCAATCAGGTTATTCCTAGTGAAATGTCTGGTAAACTGGCCGGTAAGACAAAGGATTGGTCTTACGCGACTGCCTTGGTATCTTTTACTCCAAGCAAGTACATTAACATAGCCTTAGGTTATGATAAGAATTTTATTGGTGATGGTTATCGCTCTATGCTTTTGTCTGACGTTGCAGCTAACTATTCATTTTTGCGTTTAAGAACAAGTTTAGGTAATGTCCAATACCAAACTATATTCTCTTACATGCTCGATCCTGGTGCCCCTAAATTTACGACAGATAGAAGACTAGGTGACAGAGGTAAGTGGAATGCAATGCATTATATTGACTGGAATGTTAATAACAGATTATCTATTGGGTTTTTTCAAGCAATTACTTGGGCAGATGCTGAACCCGAAGGGAAGAGAGGGTTTGATTTCAATTACATACATCCATTTATTTTCGTCCGATCAGTAGAGGGTGCTAATGTCTCTTCACCTGATAAGCTTCGCATGGGTTTAAATACGCATTATGAACTTTTAGAGAAGACGACGGTATATGGCCAATTCATGTTTGATGAATTTACGGCTAAGGAGGTTTTTGGAGGTAATGGTTACTGGGCTAACAAGTGGGCTGCTCAAATTGGCTTCCGCGGTTCCGATTTAGCTAAAGTCGAAGACTTAAATTATTTAGTAGAGTTTAATACTGCCAGACCTTATACATATGCACATTATCAAAGAATTACCAATTATTCTGGAATGAATCAACCTTTAGCTCACCCGTTGGGTGCAAACTTTAGAGAGCTATTGGGAATCTTAAACTATAGCTATAAACGTTTTGATTTTCAGGCACAAGGTACTTATGCAAGATATGGTTCTGATACGCAAGGCTTAAATTATGGTAAGAACATCAACTTGTCTTACGAAACATTCGTGAATTTTTATGGCAATCATGTCGGTCAAGGTATCAAGACCAATCTTTATTTCGGCGAGCTTAAAGCTTCTTACCTGCTAAATCCTAAATATAACCTCAGATTAGAGGTAGGTGGAGTGTACAGAAAAGAAGCTCGCGAAAATACTGGTGCTAAAAATACTCAGTTAATCACCTTCGGCTTAAGAAGCACTTTTAGAAACCTTTATCAAGACTTCTAAATCAGTTTTAAACTAAATAATAAATTATATAAATGTCATATCTTTTTACATCCGAATCAGTTTCTGAAGGTCACCCTGATAAAATTGCAGATCAAATCTCAGATGCACTTATTGATAACTTTTTAGCATTTGACGCAGAGTCAAAAGTTGCTTGTGAAACCCTGGTAACAACCGGTCAGGTTATTTTAGCAGGTGAAGTTAAATCTAAAACCTATCTTGATGTGCAGCAAATTGCACGTGATGTAATCCGTAAAATCGGTTATACCAAAAGCGAATACATGTTCGAAGCCAATTCTTGCGGTATACTATCTGCCATCCATGAGCAGTCGCAAGACATTAACCAGGGTGTAGACAGAAGCAGCAAGGAAGAACAGGGAGCGGGTGACCAGGGAATGATGTTTGGGTACGCAACCAACGAAACTGAAGACTACATGCCATTGGCATTAGACTTATCTCATAAATTACTGCAAGAACTTGCAGCCTTACGTCGTGAGAACAGCGAAATCACTTATTTACGCCCGGATGCAAAATCGCAGGTAACCCTTGAATACAATGACAACAACAAGCCGGTTCGTATCGATGCTATTGTAATCTCTACACAGCATGATGATTTTGATGAAGAAGCAACGATGCTTGCTAAAATCAAAAAGGACCTGGTAGACATCCTTATACCAAGAATCATCGCAAAATATCCTCAATACGCACACCTGTTCAATGATCAGATAGAATATCACATTAACCCAACCGGTAAATTTGTTATTGGGGGTCCGCATGGCGATACAGGATTAACTGGTCGCAAGATCATTGTTGATACCTACGGCGGTAAAGGTGCGCACGGTGGAGGTGCTTTTTCTGGCAAAGACCCAAGTAAAGTAGATAGAAGTGCTGCGTATGCTACCCGTCACATCGCCAAGAACCTTGTGGCTGCAGGTGTTGCAGAAGAAATCTTGGTACAAGTAAGTTATGCCATCGGTGTAGCTAAACCAATGGGTATTTATATTAATACTTATGGTACTGGCAAAGTAGATAAAACAGATGGCGAGATTGCAAAGATTGTTGAAGGTTTGTTCGACATGCGTCCTTACTTCATTGAACAGCGATTGAAACTAAGAAACCCTATTTATAGCGAAACTGCAGCTTATGGGCACATGGGCCGTAAGTCTGAAACAGTTACCAAAACTTTCAGAACTCCAAACGGTGAAGAGAAAACTGTTACTGTCGAATTGTTTACCTGGGAAAAACTAGATTTTGTAGATCAAGTTAAATCTTCTTTTTCATTGTAAATAATTAATAATTAGAAACCTATAATATAGCAGCTTGTCCGAACCGGTAAGCTGCTTTTTTGTGCATCATAAACCCAACTTATTTATAAAATGTATTAGAAACCTATATCAGGATTTTTAAGCAGATGGCAGCGTAAAGCAAAACGAAACCAGATTCCCATTTACCTTCACATCAAGCGCTCCACCGTTTTCTTTAATGTACTCTCTGCACAAATGTAGTCCTAGCCCAATACCTTTCTCTCCTGCAGTGCCATAACTACCAGTCAGCAAATTGTGGGTTGTAATCATTTCGAGGTCTACTGCCGAGTTATCTTCTACAGTATTATTAACGCATACTTCCACAACAGTTTCAGATCGCTCTAATACCAAGCCTAGTGATGCCCCTTTCTGCGTAAACTTAATTGCGTTATCAATCAGGTTCCTTAAAATCAATTCTACCTGATTCTCGTCCGCCTTAACCATGAAGGCTCCATTAAAATTTGTGTGAGCCAAAATGCCCTTTTTCAAAATAAGCGGTTGATAAACCATCATCAGCGATTCTGCCTTTGCCTTCAGATCAAACACAGTCGGCTGTGCTTTTATTTCATCCATCTGGCTTTTCGCCCAGTACAATAAGTTAATTAATGTATTTTGAATGCTCTCAATATTTCTCCTGTTCTCATTAAGCAACATCTTTAGTTCCTCAAAATCGAGCAAGTCCATGTCTTTCAAGGAGAATATGCTGATCAGACTGTTGAAGGGGCTTTTTAAGTCGTGGGCAATAATAGAGAACAGTTTGTTTTTAACAGCATTAGATGCTTCCAATTCGGCTATTGTCCGCTTTAACTTAATGGTCTTTCCATCTACTAATGCCTTCAACCTCTGTTTTTGATGTTCTATCAACTGTAAGTTCTCTTCACGAACCCTCTTTTCATTTTCTATTAGCGTACGGTACCTGTCGCCCAATGCAAATGACAATAGCAACAGTTCAAGTGTAGAACCTATCGGGACCAATTCTGAGGTCATGTCAGTGTATGCAATTACCCCTGCCAAACTAAGCACAACTATCACGACAGTAATCGTGATAAACGTCCATGCAAGGATAAAATATTTTGCCGGTTTATGCCCTTTCAGATAGGTAAGTAATCCGGTAATCCACAACATTGTTGAGCCAACCATTGCAGTTGCCTGGGCCATAGTAGATGCAATGCTTTTATATCCCAGAATGCTGGTAATAATCATTAAAATGCTCGCACCCAAAAGGAGATACATAGGCAACACCAGCTTTGGCAAAACCTCTCTTATGTTTAAGAATTTCCATGAAAATAGTATAGATGCTATAATAGAATATCCTAGAAAACTATGTGGGTACCTGTTAATGAATATTCTAAATTCATCACCACACACAAATCCATATCCCCTCATAAAGACCAAAACGTAAACAGACAAGCATAGCACATAGATGCTGTAGTATAAGTAGGTGTTGTCTTTTAAACTAATAAACAGGAACAAATTAAAAAGAAGCAACGTGAGCAATACCCCTATGTAAATTGTTTCAACACTATACCTCATGGATGAGCCTGGCAGGAAGCTATTTGTAGTGGCAAGTTTCATTGGTACAATAAGAATGTTGTTCGTCTGCACCCTAATCCAAATGGTTGCAGCGGGAGAACTCCCATATTGGAATGGTAAATCAAACGTGTAACTATTGGTCGTAATTACACCCTTCTGCTCTGGCACAGCCGAGCCTGCAGCACCGTGCGATCGCTTCCCATTTGCTAAAATCGTATAACAGTCAATGTGATCTATATTGGGTGAGCCGATAACCAGAAAGTCCTGAGAAGTGCCCTTGCTTTGATAATCAAGCTTAAGCCAAAACGCAGATTTTGTATTGCCAAAATTAAATATGTTTTCTTTTCCTTTTGTAAATCTTCCTTGCTTTTCAATAGCAATTACCTCGTCCAAAGTTAGTCCTGCAGTCTTGTCTTCAAAGTAATGGATTTGCTTGCCTAAGTTTTTGTATTCCAAATGGCTATCCATTGTAATTACCTGGGCAGAAACTCCTATGGAAGAGAGCAGGAGCAAAGACAGCAGGTATAAAATTTGGCGCATATGTTACCAAATTTAGTAAAATTAGTAGATTTACAGGATGTCATCAGCACAGAATAAAAAAATTGCGATTATCGGTTTAGGCTATGTTGGTTTGCCGCTTGCAATAGAATTCGCAAAGAAGTACCCGGTGCTTGGGTTCGACATAAATCAATCTAGGGTTAAGGAATTGCTGCTCGGAGCAGACAGTACAAAAGAAGCAGATTTAATCACCCTTAAAGAAGTGCTTTCCACAAATTCTACGTTTGCAGGTTTAATTTTGTCTGCTGAAAAAGCATTATTAAAAAGCTGCAATATCTATATTGTTACTGTCCCGACACCTGTCGACGCCTCTAAAAACCCTGATCTCCGACCACTTCTTAAAGCCACAGAAATGTTGGCAGAGGTATTAAAGAAGGACGACATTGTGATTTATGAGTCCACCGTCTATCCCGGCTGTACAGAGGAGGATTGTGTGCCTGTGCTGGAAAAGCATTCCGGACTTAAATACAATCAGGATTTCTTCTGTGGATATTCTCCTGAACGTATTAACCCGGGTGACAAGATAAATACGCTCACTAAGATCAAAAAAGTGACTTCCGGTTCTACGCCCGAAATCGCTAAAATCATCGATAATTTATATGCGGAAATCATTACAGCCGGAACGCACCTCGCACCAAGCATCAAAGTAGCGGAAGCTTCCAAAGCAATAGAAAATGCCCAGCGGGATGTTAATATCTCTTTCGTAAACGAGCTGGCGCTAATTTTTGATAAACTTAATATCGATACTGCTGATGTCCTCGAGGCAGCAGGAACTAAATGGAACTTTCTTAAATATAAACCCGGTCTGGTTGGTGGCCATTGTATCGGTGTAGATCCGTACTACCTGGCATACAAGTCGAACGCCTTAGGTTATGTTCCGCAGGTGATCCTGTCCGGGCGCAAGATAAATGAAGACATGGGAATCTTCATCGCCAATAAAGTTGTTAAACTTATTTTGGCCAAAGGCGATAAACTAAAAGGAGAAAAAGTGCTTATCCTGGGTTTTGCATTTAAGGAGAACTGTCCTGATATTCGAAATACGAGGGTAATTGACATCTACAGGGAATTGAGCCAGTTTGGTTTGCAACCTGAAGTCTATGATCCCTGGGCAAATCCAGATGCCGTAAAATCAGAATATGATATTTCCCTCTTACCTGAGTTGTCAAACACCAATTACAAAGCAGTAATTGTAGCAGTCGCTCACAATGAATTTCTTAAAATAGATTATAAAATCTACAAAGATCAGGGCGCAGTAATATTTGATATTAAATCATTTATCGATCGCAACCTTGCCGATGCACGGCTTTAATTCAGCAATTTCAGGCAAATCTTGATTTCAGTTTGAATTTTGTTGTTTAATAGGGCCAGTCCTTCATTGGTGGTAGTTTCCAGGTTCGTCAATTCGTTTGCCAGGCCACACAACAATTTTAGTCCCGAAGTCATTGCTGTACCATATAGCTTATGTCCGATTGCAACCAGCTCGGCAACGTTTTTTTCAACCACCATCGCTTCAATGGCTACTGCAGATTGCAGCAGTTCGGTTCTGGTTAAGTTGATGATTTCACTCAACAAATTTTCATCGTTACCAATGTTTTTTGTAATCTGTACCCTGTCGAAATGCAAATGTGCCGCTTGCTTTACATCGTAAAAGTGAAGCCACTTTTCAAAGGCAAGTGCAAGGGTACTCTCAACTATCGGTTTTAAAATAAAATCGTCCATTCCCGCTTCCAAACATTTTTCTTTCTCGCTTTTAACGTTCCCTGCGGTAAGTGCTACTATCGGAACGTTCAGTGGAGGGTCAAGTAGTCTAATTAACC
This sequence comes from Bacteroidota bacterium, assembly GCA_040385565.1. Lineage (GTDB taxonomy): Bacteria > Bacteroidota > Bacteroidia > Sphingobacteriales > Sphingobacteriaceae > Pedobacter. The sequence goes on from JAZKHD010000012.1 coordinate 122,497, forward strand.
TTGTGGCTTCATAACCATTCATCTCAGGCATCTGTACATCCATTAAAATCAGGTCCGGCACTGTGTTTCGGCAATAATTAAGGGCATCCAAACCGTTTGCAGCTTCAAATATGATAGCATTGGGTGCAATTCGTTTGATAATTGTCTTCGCAAGCAGCATATTAATCGCATTGTCTTCCGCGATCAAAATATTCACCTTAGCTTCAAGTGGAGTAGTTCCGGCTGGTTTAACTACTGCTACAGGGAGGCTTTCCTCCTTATATAACCTGGATAATACGGTGTAAATATCTTCCGTTTTAATAGGTTTAACCATGCGGTGTACCACATTCAGTTCCTTGCAGGCGGCTTGTAATAATTCATCGTCAGATGAACTGTGAAGCAAGATAATCTGCTGCTCCCTTTCGCCTACCTCAAAATTTGCGCGTATTTTTCTAATCGTCTCCAGTCCATCCATATAAGGCATATGATAGTCCATAATTATGGCATCATACTGCGCTCCCTTAGCTAGAAATTGCAGGGCTTCAAATCCGTTCTTTGCTTCATCGGTCTTAATTTGTTTCAGCAATAACATCTGGTTTAATATCAACCGGTTGTTCTCATTGTCATCAACAATAAGCACTTTCTTAATATGGTCTACATCTTTCCATTCAATAGGCTCACCATCTTCAGCTTTTAATATTAGATCGAAATAAAATGTGCTTCCTTTTCCCGCTATGCTTGTTAGCTCCAGCTTGCTTCCCATCAAACCCAACAACTTGTTCGATATGGTAAGCCCTAGCCCAGTGCCGCCATACTTTTTGGTTGTAGTCCCATCTTCCTGAGAAAATGCTTCAAAAATCTTATGTTGTTTGTCTGCCTTAATCCCTATACCAGTATCTCGCACACTAAACCTAACCGTTTTATTTTCCTCCCTTTCTTCGAGGATCTCAATTTTTAGTTCAATCTCACCCTGCTCAGTAAATTTCGACGCGTTGCTAAGCAGGTTTATCAATATCTGCTTCAGTCGCACCGGATCTGCCCATATAAATCTCGGCAGGTCATAAGGAATATTCAGCAGCATTTCTAAACCCTTTGTTTGAATCTGATACGTAATAATATCCGTAGCCTGTGCACTCATCTCATACAAGTCACAGCGCTCAATTGCGAGTTCCAGCTTTCCGGCCTCAATCTTTGAAAAGTCAAGAATATCGTTAATGATACTTAATAGCGCATTGGCCGATTGGTTAACGATCGATAAATACTGCTGCTGTGTTTCATTCAAATTCGTTTTGAGCACCAGGTCAGTAAACCCGATAACACCATTTAAAGGGGTACGGATCTCGTGACTCATATTTGCCAGGAATTCAGATTTCGCTACATTGGCATCCTCTGCCTTAACTTTAGCTATTTTTAGTTCCTCTCTTTGATTGTTAAGAGAAGTAATATCCAATCCGATACCTAGGTATCCCGTAATTTTTTGTTGCTTATTTTTTATAGGGGTAACAGCTACTGATACCTTTCTGGTTTGGCCGTCTTTTCTAATGTAGGTCCACTCACCCAATTCTGAACCGTACCTTACAGCGTTTTTAATGAAGATTGGTAGTCCGGTTATCTCCCTTCCATATTCTATACTTAGTTCCTGTCCCTTCGCAATTACTTCTTCTGGTGAATGAATGTCGTAAGGTGTCCGCTTGCCAATCATCTCATCTGCAGTGTATCCCAGTAATTTTTCAGCTCCAGTATTAAATACGGTTATAATTCCGTTCTCATCGGTGGCTATGATGCTTACTTCAGATGCCGCATGCAGTACATCGTCCAAAAATTGCTTAGTATGTTCGAGGTCGCGTTCCAACCGGTGCCTTTCAGTTATGTCTATAGCATTACCAATTACATAAGGCTCACCATCAGGCACAAGTTCAAGCACATTTTTAAACATCCAGATTCTTGCAGATCCGTCTTTATGGGTCGTTAACATTTGCCCCTCTGCACTACCGGTTTCCGTAATTTGTTTTAGGTAAGCATCCACATGCGCGTGCCTGGCTGGAGGTGTAATATCGTATAGGCTCGATCCTACTATGTCCTTCGTAGAATAACCCAATATCGCAGCCCCTGCATAGTTTACAGATAAAAAAGTTCCCTTAACATCATGGGTGCACATCAATCCCTGCGAATTTTCAAAAAATGCACGCAATCTTTTTTCATTGATAACCAACTGTGCTTCCCTGGCCTTTTCTTCGGTAATGTCCCGTGCTATACCAAATACGTTCTGTGTATTCGGCTCCTGGGTTGCAACCCATTGAAGAACTTTATAATCACCATTTTTGGCATTCATGCGGTGTTCCAGAGCAATTGTCCGCACGCCCTTGCCCAGCTTCATAATTTCTCGTCGGGTAAGTTTAAGGTCCTCTGGATGAACCAGGTCATAAAGCGATCGGGTCTTTAAGTCTTCTTTGTCCCATCCAAGCAAATGCTCAAACATAGGATTCACTTTTTTGAAGAATCCGTCTGTACCTGCAATACAGATCAGGTCATTGGAGATCTCGAACAACTTGTCAAAGTTTGCCAGTTCCTTTTTCTGCCTGTGTTCTACAATGAGGGCAATGGCTTCTTCTGTAAGTAATTTTAATGCCCTCTTTTGCTGTTCAGTCAGATGGCCGGGCTTGTCATCAATAACGCATAACGTTCCGAGTGCGTAACCGTTAGGGTCTATTAGCGGATAACCTGCATAGAACCTAATATTTGGATCACTGTTTACCAGTTCATTGTCTGTAAAACGTGCGTCCTGTTTTGCATCCCTCACTTCAAAATAGGCGTTGTCCATAATGGCATACTGGCAAAACGACAATTCTCTAGGTGTTTCTGATACCCCCAGTCCGACTTTGGATTTAAACCATTGCCTTTTTTCATCTAAAAGGGAAATTAAAGAAATGGGTGTTCCACAAATGATCGAAGCAAGTTCCGTGATGCGGTCAAACTTGTATTCATCCTCAGTATCAACTACTTCATAATCCTGAAGAAATTTAAGCCGCTCTTTTTCATTGTCCGGTACAGGGAAGGTATTCATCAGCTTATATTTGGATTCGCTTATTTATAAGAAATTTACAAATATTCTGCCATTAAACCTGCTTTTTTACTGAAATAATTGGAAAGCAAGGCCGGCATTCACCTATTTGTTCTGCCGGCCCCATTGCTTATTCAGCGTAGCTGATTACCACTGTTACGTAGCCGCTCGCTGCTGAACTTCCGTCATTTGCCGACTCGGTTCTTAGGTTCGAAACTATTGAAAGTGTTTTAAAAGGTGGAATTTCATCATGTCTTTTGCTAACAGGCTTCTCAATAAAAATAGGCAATCTGTTTGCCATTGCAATGCTGCATACAGTTGCTGCATGAGCTACAGTTTGGTCGTCCAGATTGTTCAGGAAATTTCGCTGACTGTCCTTCATCGCGAATCGCGTTGCAACATATTCTCTGAAATCTGCCCTCAAGGCAGCTGTCTCCAGCTGAAGTTCATATTCCGACAACTTACTATTTGTTTTCAGTAATTCTTCAGCTCCATTTTGTGTAAATGGTTTTCCATTTTCAACTAGTGCGTAATTTTGCATGTAATTTGGTTTTAAGCCCTGCAGTTCATCTGCAAGCGCGGTTGCTGCAAGTATAAGCGGGTGATAGCTCGAGGTACAACTTGAAGTTTTGCGATTTCACTAAAGGGGCCAACATTATTTTTTAAAGGGAGGAAATAATAATCTAAGGGGAATATTTATTGAGAAACTGGTATTTGTCCAAAAAAACTATGGAGGCTTGAAACATGTTTAACTTTCAAACCCTATCGCAACAAGATATTCTGAACCTTATCGTGCTTGTCGTATTCGTGGCAACCATTTATTGGAACAGAAAATTGATCGCAGGTTTCTATGCAAAAGCAAAGCGAACCCACACTGCCCAAACCCGCCCCGCGAGAAAGAAAATACAACCCGTATTTGAGACTCACGCAGGCATCCTTCTGGCTGATGTTTCGTTGATTATCATTAAAGATAAATGCACCATCGCTTATAATCGGGCAAATCAGGCCATCCCCTGGCCTTACACTACTGTAATCACCTCTGTTGAAGCCCTTCCTAAAGATCAATATTTCAGGATTCGCCGGGAGGTCATAGTTCGTGGCGATGTAATTGACAGGGTTTCTAGAGCTGGTATTGCGCTTCAGGTCACCCTTAAGGAGCCGTTCAACACAACTTATATTGTATCCAAAAAAAGCGCCGCCAGATTCAGGAAATTTGGTGCTGAGCATGCCATGCCCTGGTGGGATAGGATGCACAACAAATTTCGGTAGCGCAACAATTCCGGTCAGTCGAGAACAATTTGAGTTGCCATAGTGTTCCTAGTACATCAATGACAACTGATTTTAACTTCTCAAATTACGTTAATGCCTAATACCGTTGAATTGGAACTGCACCCGGGTAGTCCTTATCCCCTTGGCCCCACATGGGATGGTAAAGGGGTAAATTTCTCAATTTATGCCAGTCATGCCACAGCTGTAGAGCTGTGTCTGTTCGAAGAAAATTGCGGCGAAAACCACCTTACGATCAACTTATTCGAACGAAGCAGTCAAATCTGGCATGTATATATTCCTGGTATCGTTCCGGGCCAGTGTTATGGTTACAGGGTTTATGGCCCTTTCGATCCATTGAGGGGCCACCGTTACAACCCAAACAAACTTTTACTGGATCCTTATGCGAAAGCGATATCAGGATCAGTTAATTGGCACGAATCCTTATACGGATACACAAAGGGAGGAGATGATTTAACCTTTAGCGATCTTGACAGTGCTACATTTATGCCTAAAAGTGTGGTAATTGATTCCTCCTACGATTGGGAAGACGTAAAATCGCCAGCCATAAGTTACCATGAAAGCATCATTTATGAAGCTCATGTAAAAGGGCTTACCAAACTTCATCCGGATATACCTGAAGAAATCAGGGGCACCTACTCTGCAATCGCCCATCCTGTTATTATACAACACCTGCAGTCGCTCGGCATTACAGCAATAGAATTAATGCCTATTCATCAGTTCATTAATGATAACTCTCTTGTAGAAAAAGGGCTCAGTAACTACTGGGGCTACAATACCATCGGATTTTTCTCGCCCGATACCAAATACTCTTCCAGAGGAACGCTGGGCGGACAAGTCACTGAATTTAAAGACATGGTCAAAGCCCTGCACAAAGCAGGTATCGAAGTGATATTAGATGTTGTCTACAATCATACTGCTGAAGGTAATCAGCTTGGCCCAACCCTTTCTTTTAAGGGGATAGATAACGCGGAATATTACCGCCTCACAGAAAATAAGCGTTATTATATGGATTATACCGGAACGGGTAATACACTCAATGCCCACTTTCCAAGCGTACTCCGGCTTATGATGGACAGCCTCAGGTATTGGGTTATGGAAATGCATGTAGATGGCTTCAGGTTTGACCTGGCTGCTACACTTGCCCGCGGCCTGGATGAGGTGAACATGCTGGGTGCATTTTTTAGTGTCATACACCAGGATCCCGTAATTTCGCAGGTCAAGCTTATCGCCGAACCCTGGGATGTCGGACATGGTGGCTACCAGGTTGGTAATTTCCCTCCCGGATGGGCTGAATGGAATGGGAAGTACCGGGACAGTATCCGCGATTATTGGAGGGGTGAAAACAGCATGCTTGGTGAGTTTGCTTCCCGGTTTACAGGCAGTCCTGATCTTTATCAGGACGACAACAGGCGGCCAACGGCCAGTATAAATTTCATTACTGCGCATGACGGTTTTACGCTCCACGACTTGGTTTCCTATAACCATAAGCACAATGAAGCGAACGGTGAAGATAATAACGATGGCGAAGAACACAACCGTTCCTGTAATTATGGCGTTGAGGGCGAAACGGATGATGAGGCAATAAACCTGCTCAGAGAAAAGCAGAAGCGTAACCTTTTGGCCACTATGTTTTTGTCGCAGGGTGTCCCAATGATGGTGGCGGGCGATGAAATGGGCCGCACGCAACAAGGAAATAATAATGCCTATTGCCAGGACAATGAAATCTCCTGGATAAACTGGCAAGAGGCTGATAAAGATCTCCTGGAATACACAAGGCAGCTTATCCTGATTAGAAAATCTCATCCCGCATTTTGCAGGCGAAGATGGTTTCAGGGCCAGCAGATCAAAGGCTCTGGTGTGGGGGACATTGCCTGGTTCCTTCCAGAAGGTTTTGAAATGCAGGACCACAACTGGGAAGAAGATTTTGCAAAATCTCTTGCTGTCTATTTAAACGGAAGAGGTATTAAAAGCAGGGATATCAATGGCCGAAAAGTCATTGACGACAATTTCTACGTCATGTTCAATGCTTATCATGAGGGGCTCAATTATAAATTGCCTGGTATAAAATATGGTGCTCAATGGGAAGTGCTCCTGAATACCGAATTTTCTTCAGTGCAGCAAAGCGAAAAGTACGGACCTTCAGATGAAGTTCATGTTCCCGGCCGAACAGTAATAGTCCTAAAATCAAGCAACAACTAATGCATTTGCCTGAACGAAATATCGGCCTCAATTTCAATAGGGAAGGCCTGGCAACCATAAGGGTATGGGCACCGTTGGCAAAAACCTTAAATATCTCGGTAAATGGCCTTACGCTTCCGCTGATAAAAGATGATCTTGGCTATTGGACGCTAACTACAAATGAAATTCAGCATGGCGACTATTATTGGCTACTGCTAGATGACCAGCAACTCCCGGATCCAGCTTCGTTAGCGCAGCCCCTTGGTGTTCATGGTCCCTCACAGGCAATCGATTTTCATAACGATACCTGGCACGATCTAAATTGGGTAAATCATCCCCTTAATGAGTACATTATTTATGAGATCCATACCGGCACTTTTTCTAATGAGGGGGATTTTGACGGCATCGCAAAACATATAGAACACCTTGTAGGTCTCGGCATTACTGCGATCGAGCTCATGCCCGTTGCCGCTTTTCCGGGTTCCCGAAACTGGGGTTATGATGGTGTTTTCCCTTATGCCGTTCAACATTCTTACGGCGGTTATGAGGGCCTCAGAAAACTGGTAGAAGCTTGCCACCAGAACGGAATAGCGGTAATCCTGGATGTTGTATACAACCATATCGGTCCGGAGGGTAATTATCTTCCACAGTTCGGTCCTTATTTTACTGATAAGTATAAAACGCCATGGGGCGACGCTGTAAATTTCGACGACAATGGCAGCTACGGCGCACGGGAGTTTTTTATAGAGAATGCACTCATGTGGTTCCGTGATTTTCATATAGATGCCTTGAGGCTGGATGCGGTACATGCGATAAAGGATTTTAGCGCGGTACACCTGCTGCAAGAGATCAGCACCCGCACAGCAATACTTATGGCGCAAACCGGCAGGGTACACTACCTTATTGCAGAGTCTGACCTCAACGATCCCCGCTACATCACAGCAGTGTCGGCCAATGGCATGGGCATGAACGCCCAATGGGCAGATGAATTTCACCATGCCCTAAGGGTAACCGCAGGTGAGGAAAAACTTGGTTACTACTCAGATTTCTCCGGCATTGAGCACCTGGCCAAGTCATATCAGGAAGCTTACGTGTATACAGAGCTGTTCTCTCCGGAACGAAACCGGATTTTTGGAAAATCTGCCCCGGACTGTGAGGGAAAGCAGTTTGTGGTCTTTTCACAAAACCATGATCAGGTAGGTAACCGCATGCTGGGCGAGCGCAGCAGTCAGCTGTTTAGTTTTGAAATGCTGAAACTGTTCGCCTCTGCAGTATTTATATCCCCCTTTCTTCAAATGCTTTTTATGGGCGAGGAATGGGCAGAAACAAACCCTTTTCAATATTTTGTAAGCCATACAGATCCAGAACTGGTAGCATTGGTTAGGAAAGGGCGCAGTGAAGAATTTTCGGCCATGCACCAGGGTGACGCGCCTGATCCTCAATCAGAAGACACCTTTTTAAACTCAAAGCTCAACTGGAACCTCATTCAGGAACCCAGGAGTCAGGCACTTATAAAGTATTATAAGGCCTTGATCACGCTGCGTAAATCCAATCTGGTTTTAAAAATGTGCGACCGTGATTCCCTAAAAATACATTTATATAAAGAACAAAACTGCCTTGTAATTGAACGCGGACTAACCGGAAGTGATCAGGTAATCCTGGGGTTTCTTAATTTTTCCGCTAAAAGCCAAAGTCTTCCAATACCTGCCGGACTAACTGGTCTGCAACTGCTGCTGCAATCGGCCTCTAACCAATATTACGGTTCAGAAACGCAGGCGCCGCAGCTTGAGGGTCATCAATTGCTCATTACCCCAACTTCTTTTATCGCCTATTCTGCCACATATGCTTAACCCACAATCTACCTATAGGATCCAGTTTCACTCAAATTTTACTTTCAAAGAGCTTGAAGAAATCGTACCCTATCTTCGGCAACTTGGCATCGGGGCTATCTATGCCTCTCCAATTTTCATGTCTGTTCCCGGTAGCATGCATGGCTATGATGGAGTAGACCCCAATAGGATCAACCCTGAACTTGGCACTTTAAATGACTTGAAACGCATAGCTAAAAAGCTAAAGGAAGCAGGCATCTCATGGATCCAGGACATTGTGCCTAACCATATGGGTTTTCATCACCTAAATACCTGGCTTATGGATGTACTCAGGAACGGAGAAAAATCGGTATACAGAAATCATTTCGACATTATTTCTAAAGACCTGGAGGCTGACCCGCTCATGGCGCCTTTCCTCGGTGCTGAACTTGATAGCGTGATAGAAAATAAGGAACTCAGTCTGGTTAAAAAGGATTCAGAAGATTTTCTTAAATACCACGACAGCCTTTGGCCGCTTAGAAACGGAACAAACCTCAGTTTACCCCTTAAAGAAATTGTTAACCAGCAATACTATCGGCTTTGCCATTATAAGGAAAGCCATCGCCAAATCAATTACCGAAGGTTTTTCACGGTAAACAGTTTAATCTGCATTAACATCAACAACGATGTTGTATTTGAGCAATACCATCAGCTTACAAAAGAGTTATTAGACCAGGGACTGATACAAGGATTGAGGATAGACCATGTTGATGGTATTTTTGACCCTTCAGCATACCTTAATAAGCTACGTCAGCTGTGCGGTACTGAGGTTTACATCGTGGTAGAAAAAATTCTGGAACCGGGTGAAACCTTGCCTGCAAACTGGCCTGTACAAGGCACTACAGGTTACGATTACCTGGGTTTGGCCAATCAGCTCTTTACCAATCAAAAGGCAGAAAAGAAATTCAATAAGTTTTATAGCAACCTGGGTCATTTCAATAGGCCTGTTACCCTACAAATCCAGCGTAAAAAGAGGGATTTCCTTAACAACTACATGCAGGGCGAACTGCAAAACCTAACCGATCTTTTTTTATTACCAGAAGATCCAAAAAGACCAATTGTGCAAAGCGCCCTTTGGAAACAGCTAATTTCCGAATTCCTTATCGCATGTCCGGTTTACCGTTTTTATGAAAGTTCACTGCCACTAAGCGAAACAGAATCAGCTATTCTAAATGATATTTTCGAGTCTATAAATATGCTGCCTGCAGTTAGCGCATTGGTGCCATATTTCCGCGCTAATCTGTTCCATTCCGGCGGCCAGTTTTTTTTGAGGCTCATGCAGTTTACAGGCCCGCTCATGGCTAAAGGTGTTGAGGATACCCTTATGTATACCTTCAGCCGTTTTATTGGTAATAATGAGGTGGGCGATTCTCCAGAACTGTTCGGTATTACCGCGGCCGACTTCCATGACCAAATAAAAGAACGGCAAACGCTATGGCCGCTTGCGATGAACACCACTGCCACTCACGATACAAAAAGAGGAGAAGATGCCCGCGCCAGGTTAAACGTACTTACAGATCTTAAAAATGAATGGCTCCTTGAAGTTACTGCCTGGCAAAAGGCCAATCTGGATATCAAAAAGTCCGGCCATCCTGATAACAACGACGAGTATTTTATTTATCAAACTTTAATTGCTACCTATCCTGATACAGCTGAGGAACAAATAACTTACCTGGAGCGCTTAACGGAATACATAGAAAAAGCACTGAGGGAAGCGAAGACCAGATCCAACTGGGAAGAGCCTGATGAGCGTTACGAAGCAGATTGCAAGCAATTTATTGCATCCCTGCTAGATCAAAAAAGGGAATTCTGGCAAACCTTCCTGCGCTTTCATGAAAAAGTTTCTGCTTTGGGCAAAATAAATTCCCTTGCCGCATTAATATTAAAGCATGCCTGTCCGGGTGTTCCTGATACCTACCAGGGAACGGAATTTTGGGATCTTAGTATGGTTGATCCGGATAACCGGCGCCCTGTAGATTACCATGCCCGCATAGCTTTGTTAAATGAACTTGAAAAAGACATTCTTGAACTGCCCGAACTTTGGCGAACCTCCGCAACAGGTAAAATAAAGCTCTGTTTCCTTTCCAGACTGCTCCAGCTTAGAAAGCAATATCCAGATGTTTTCGCCAAAGGCAGCTATACGCCATTGTCCATTGAAGGTAAGTTCGCAGCCAACGTAGTTGCCTTTGTAAGGCGTTATAAGAATGACTGTCTTATTTTTGCGGTACCAATAAACGTTACTGAAGTCCTGGAATCAGAGCATACAAAAATTGGTATTGAAGACTGGCAAGATACCCGTATCATTTTACCTGAACACCTCAACACAACCTATGCAGACCAGCTTAGGGAAAGCAAAATTGCTGTGAGTGACGGTCTTCTGCTTAATGATCTATTTAAATCACTGCCATTTGCCGTCCTGCATGCAAAATTGCCTGAACAGACCAGGGGGGCAGGAGTTTTAATGCATGTATCCTCGCTGCCTTCCGGATATGGCATCGGCGACTTCGGTCCTTCCGCCTCTTCCTTCATTTCCTTCCTCGCAGCAAGCGGCCAAAAATACTGGCAGGTTTTACCAATGAACCCTCTGGCTAAACAACAATCCTTTTCACCCTATAGTGCCACTTCTGTAATGGCAGGTAATGTGCTGCTCATCAGTCCGGATTTGCTTTACCAGGAAGGTTTGTTATCGCAAGGCGATCTGGATGCCCATACCCGTAAAACGAAAAGGAAAGTGAGCTTTGAAAAAGTAGAGCTTCTAAAACTAGAGCTTCTCTCCACGGCTTACAAAAACTTCAGGAAAAGCTCAGATCAATCCGCATTTAAGCTTTTTTGTGATACGGAAGCCCAGTGGCTCAACGACTATTCTGCCTATGTGGTGTTAAAAAATCTACATACTGGTACGCCCTGGTTTGAATGGCCAAAAGCGCTCAGACAGCGATCTGCAACCCAACTAAAAACTTTCCAGGTTAAATATCAGGCTGAAATAGATGAAGTTAAATGGCAACAGTTTGTGTTTTTTAAGCAATGGAAATCATTGCGGCAACAGGCTGCGGTACAGAATATCCAAATCATCGGCGACCTGCCTTTCTATGCCGCATTAGATTCTGCGGATGTATGGGCAAATCCCCGGCTTTTTAACATCGATGGTGATGGCAAAGTACTTGGAATTGCCGGCGTTCCGCCGGATTACTTCAATGCTGATGGGCAGTTGTGGGGTATGCCGGTATACAAATGGAAAGAAATGGGAAGGCAAAAATACCAATGGTGGATTAAAAGGATCGCGAAAAATATAGAAATGTATGATTTGATTCGTTTGGATCACTTTAGGGCGTTCGCCGCCTATTGGGAAGTTCCCGCTGACAGCGATAGCGCCAAAGCCGGAACTTGGATTGCTGGTCCGGGCACACGCTTTTTCCAGGCCTTGACCAAACATTTTGGCACCCGGCTTCCGCTTATAGCAGAAGACCTTGGCGAAATCACCCCCGATGTGATTGAACTCCGCGACCAGTTTAACTTGCCCGGCATGAAGGTGTTACAATTCGCCTTTGGAGAAGATCTGTCTACTTCGGTTCATGCTCCCCACAATTTTAAAAGTGCAGATTGTCTGGTGTATACCGGAACACATGATAACAATACTACTCTCGGCTGGTATGAAGATGAGGCTGATGCAGCCACAAAACAGCGTGTGGCAAATTATCTTAACACAAAGCTTAACAATAAGAATGTTGTTAAGAATCTGATCAGAGCAGCTTACTCCTCAGTTGCCAATATAGCAATCATACCTATCCAGGACATTCTTAATAAAGATTCCGGAGCGCGGATGAATACCCCTGCTTCTGTTGATGGCAATTGGATGTGGAGACTTAGAAATTCTGATTTTGATAGCGATACCCAGCGCAGGCTACTGCAGCTTGCCCGGTTATACGGAAGATATTAAAGGCAAAAAAAAGGCTTAAACCATATTCGGTTTAAGCCTTTTATACTTAGGTCTGTAATATTAACTATTCTGCCGCAGCCTGCTCATTTACAAAGCCTTCTGCTATACCTGTCAAAGCAACATCTGTCGCTTTCTCATTTTCAAGGGTTTGGCTCAACAATGCTTCCACGTCAGTGTGGCCCATGTTTGCAGCAAATACCCTTAATGTACCATAAGTCGCAATTTCATAGTGCTCCACTTTTTGAGCAGCAAGGATCAATCCTGCATCTCTAACCAGTGTTCCTGCGTCAGTATCTTCAATAATACCATCCGCTTCAGCAAGTAGTCCTTCCATTGCGTCACATTTCTTAGCTTGCGCTTTCTCATCCAATAAAGCAAAAACCTGCTCTAAAGTTGCAATGTGCGTTTTAGTTTCTTCTGTATGTTTTTCAAAAGCTGCAGCCAATTCCGGACTGGTTGCTGCCTTTTTCATTTTAGGCAATGCTTTAGCTAAATGTTTCTCTGCCCAGTAAATATCTTTCAATTCATCTACAAAAAATTCATGAAATTCTGAGTCTTCCATCTTTCCTGTTTTGCTTGTTGCCTTGGTCGGTGCTTTTGTTGTAGCAGCAGGTTTCTTGCTGCTGGTTTTTGTTGTAGTTGCCATAATATTGTTTTTATAAAGGGTTCTGTTTTGCCCTTATAACCTATGTCATCTTCATTTTGTTTAGCGCATATTAAAACACGTATTTAACACATTTGCTAGGGTTAAACACCTGAAAATCTGCTGTACTATGCTAATTTTATTTACGTTTTCAATTTAATGAAACCTTTTTCGCAACAGCGGTGTTCAACGGACATCTACTTATGAAAATGGAAACAACAGAAAGTTTATGGCGATCGGGAACGCCACCAGTCATGGCTGATATTCCGGAAAGCTTGTCGCGGGTATTTGATACCATCATCGTAGGCGCTGGCATTACCGGAATCACTACAGCACTTTTGCTTCAAAAAGCCGGGCAGCAATGTTTGGTTATAGATGCAGAAACCGTCGGCTCTGGCACAACCGGTGGAACGAGTGCGCACCTGAACACCTTCTTCGACGCTACTTATCCGGAGATTGAAAGTGACTTCGGAAAAGATACGGCCAAACAGGTAGCGGATTCAGGTAAGGAGGCTTTGTCGCTCATAAAAGAATTCATCGACCAATACCACATTGATTGCGATTTTGAATATAAAGGTGCTTACCTTTTTTCTGAGACCGAAAAGGAAACTAAACAGCTGATAGAAATCCTTGAAGCATCTAGAAATGCAGGAATCGAGGTTGTCGAATACCAGGACAATGGTGTTCCGGTGCCCTTTCAAATAGCTATTCATTTCATAGACCAGGGCCAATTTCATCCGCTTAAATATGTCGCCGCACTGGCAGATGAGTTTGTAAATCTTGGTGGCGCACTGCTAGAAAATACTTTTGTAAATAACAGCAGCTATGAAAACGATGTGCATACGGTTGAAGCAGGGCAGTCCAGCTTCAAGGGCATTAACCTTGTTTACGCTACACACGTCCCGCCAGGCATTACGCCATTTAGTTTTCGTTGTGCGCCATACCGCAGTTATGTACTTGCAGTAAAGTTAAAAAATGATGCTTATCCAACGGGCCTTGCATATGATATGCAGGAACCTTATCACTATTTCCGCACACATGAAATCAGGGGACAAAAGTATTTAATCATTGGGGGTGAAGATCATAAAACCGGGCATGAAGATCCTGTTCAGGCATTTAAAAACCTGGAAGCTTATGCCCATAAATATTATCGTGTGGAATCGGTAGATTACAAATGGTCTTCCCAATATTACATTCCTGTTGACGGCCTTCCATATATCGGTGAACTTCCGGGAGCAGCAGATAAAACCTATATGGCGACAGGATTCAATGGTAACGGAATGATGTTTGGTACCCTTTCTGGCAAAATTATAAGTGATCTGATCCTTGGTGTAGAAAATCAAAATGCAGAGCTATACAGTCCGTCCAGGATGAAGCCTATCGCCGGCTTTTCAGAGTTTGTTAAAGAAAATGCAGATGTGGCCTGGCATTTTGTGGCCGACCGCTTTTCAGCAGAAGAACTCGAATCCTTTGCCGACCTGCAACCCGAACAGGGAGTGCTTGCAGAAATCAACGGTACAAAGGCTGCGGTTTATAAAGATGCCGGCGGAACCGTAACTGCATTAAACCCAACTTGTACGCATGCCGGTTGCACGGTAGTATTCAACGATGCAGAGAAAAGCTGGGACTGCCCATGCCACGGCGGCAGGTTTGATACCAGTGGCAAAGTTATAACCGGTCCTCCACGTGCAGACCTCCTTAAAATTTCCTTATAATCCATTCATCACTATAAAATATAATCATTATGAGTACTTCAAATCAATATGCCCTAATAACCGGCGCAACCAGCGGAATCGGCTTTGAACTTGCAAAATTGTTTGCTAAAGACAAATATAACCTGATCATTGTATCCAGGGACAAAGAAGAACTGGAGCTAAAAGCCGCTGAATTGAAAGAGTCAGGCATCCAGGTCGTAACCATTGCCAAAGACTTGTTTGAAAAAGATGAAGCCTTTAGCTTATATGACGATGTTAAGAGACTTGGCCTCCATGTAGATGTTTTAGTTAACGATGCCGGTCAGGGTGTATACGGCGAGTTTAAGGATACAGATATTGATCGTGAGCTTGACATCATCAACCTCAATATCTCTTCATTGATTATCCTTACCAAGCTGTTTTTAAAAGACATGACCATCCGTAACTCCGGTAAAATACTTAATCTTGCTTCTGTAGCCAGTAAAATTCCCGGCCCGTGGCAGGCAGTATACCATGGTACCAAAGCCTTTGTGCTGTCCTTTAGTGAAGCCATTCGCACCGAGTTAAAAGATTTTGATATTACCATAACCGCATTAATGCCTGGCGCAACGGATACAGACTTTTTCAATAAAGCAGATATGGAAGATAGTAAAGCAGTACAGGATAAAGAATCCCTTTCGGACCCTGCTGATGTTGCCAAAGATGGCTATGAAGCATTAATGGCCGGGAAAGATAAGGTCATTTCCGGTTTCAAAAATAAACTTCAGGTAGGCATGAGCAATCTTATGCCGGATAGCGTTGTTGCCAGCAATATGTATGAGCAACAAAAGCCTGTAGACAAAGAATAACCAAAACCCTGCACCTACCTGCTTATTATAAAGGCGAGCTCAGGCTCGCCTTTATAATTTAGTATACTGTAGACGCTACCGAAACAACACGTAAAACCTTTCCGTATAAAATCTGTTAAATCCTCAAAAGCAAAACTATGAACAATTTTTTCAGGGGATTAATAGCTGCCTGGGGCGCTAAAAAGTTGGGTGGTGGCTGCCTTTCAACCATCATCATCTTTATCTTGATCTACACACTTCTCGGCAAATGCAACAATGAACCACGCAGAACGGCAGCAGTTTATAAAGCGCCGGTAACCCAGTCTGCCGTTCGCTTGCATTAATATTTTCTAACTGTTACATTATTTAGCTTATCTTTAATGTGGGCTTTCCTGGTACGCACAAACTATACGTAAAAAACACATACATTTCACGTATAACTACTGTTGCTACTAATTTGATCATATTTACATTTGTAACAGCAATTGCCAACAAATTATGTCCACCACAAACACCGGTTTCAGGCCTGATGATTACCTCTTGCATTCCAGAATTTCAGAGCTGGAGCAGGAAGTATTAGAGCTTAAGGAAAGGGTTAAGGTTAATGACAACTTTCTGAATATCGCGGCTCATGAGGTTAAAACGCCGGTAACGGTCCTAAAAGCATACAGTCAAATGCTCTTGATGCAGTTTGCTAAAGACGGCCAGCAAAAATATGTGCCCACCGTAGAAAAAATGAGTGGTCAGCTGGATAAAATCGTTCATATGATTGCCGATTTGCTGGATACTGCACGCTTCAGTTCAGACTCACTTTATTGCCTGATGAATGATGTAGACCTCAATCAGTCTGTTAGCAGTTGTTTTGAGAATGTAAAGGCAGCACATCCTTCCTATAATGTAAGCTGTCAGCTCACTCCCGGCAATCCTATAGTGAGTGGAGACAGGGAGCGATTGGAGCAGGTTATTGATAATTTCATCAACAATGCCATAAAGTATTCTCCGTCAAACAAGATCATTAATATTAAATCTGAGGTGCTAAACGATGAGTTTAAGGTAACAGTTACAGATAATGGAAATGGCATTCCTACTGAAAAGCAATCTCATATTTTTGAGCAGTTCTACCGGGTAGATGATGACTCTGTTCAAAAGTTGCCTGGTCTTGGCCTCGGCCTTTTCATCTGCTCCGAAATTATTAAAAAGCACCACGGAAACATTGGCGTAAACAGTGAAGTGGGCAAAGGATCATCGTTTTGGTTCAGTTTGCCTGTAAAACCAAATAGAAACCTTTAATAACTCATAATAAATTATGCTGCGGATCTTACTTGCAGACGACCACAAATTAATACGAAACGGAGTGCGCATGCTGCTCGAAACTGATAAAGAAGTTTTCATTGCGGCAGAGGCTGAGAATGGAAACCAGGTATTGGAATTACTCGCCAAAACACCGGATGTCGACATCGTTGTTACTGATATCGACATGCAGGGGGTTGACGGCATCAGCCTGATCAGCATCTTGAAAAGCTCATATCCTAATATTAAAGTAATCATGCTTTCCATGCATGGCGATAGAAGCTATGTTACCAAATCTATGGATGAAGGTGCAGATGGTTACCTGGTTAAAACAGTAACTGCTGAAGAGCTGATTTTCGCACTAAAGTTTGTACAGACGGGCGAAAAATACATCTGTGCAGCGGTGGCCATTCAAGCACTTCAGGCGTTGAGCAGCCTATCTCCCGAAGCTTCTCAATCGAAAAGCGACTTAAATATCGACTTTACATCCAGGGAAATGGAGGTATTGCAGATGGTGGCCGATGGTTTTACCAATGCTGAAATGTCAGACACCCTCTTCCTCAGCAAACGTACCATCGAAGGTCACCGGCAAAGTCTTATCGATAAAACAGGTGTAAGGAACTCTTCAGCGCTCATTAAGTTCTCAATGAAACATGGCTTAGTAAAATAAAAATAGTTGTAACTTGAGGGCCTTGATAACCAGGAAATCAAATGCCAGCTTTAGAAAAATCTTTCTCTAACATTCAGTTTGCTTATGGTCTGGAAAGCCATAAATTTCTTTCCATAGATGAAAACCTGCTTCAGTTGCTGGGTATACCGGTTGCCGGTTTCACAGTTGAGCACCTTACCAGTAAAATCTATGAGGATGATCGTTCCCTGTTGCAAGGATTTTTTGAACAAGCAGCTAATGGAACCTTTAAAGGATGTGCAAAAGTTCGCCTGCGTAATGGTGATAAAGACATTTGGTTAAACATCACTCCTTTTTTAACCGATGGAGATGAAGGGAAAGTACTACTGGGTAATGTAAGCGATGTTACGCCTGAAGAACTCAATAATGAGGCAATAGCTAAATATACCCACAAAAAGAACTCCATCCTCATCATGCTCGCCCATGAGCTTCGCGGACCATTATCTATTGCTAAGTCGCTCATCAAAGTGCTTAATAACGATACAGTCGATGAAGCCGTTCAGGCGAAAACGGGTTATCTTTCAGAAATTATACAGGATTCCATCAACCTTATTGTAGACCTTACCGACAGGGAGTTTCTGGACACCGTTGGGGTTGTGCTGGTAAAAAAACGTGTAGACCTTGTACAAAAGTTCAACGAATACATTGAGGAGTGCCGGCGTTCTGCCCACCTTACTGAGCGGAATTTTAGTCTTACAGTATCTAAAAATCAAATCATTACAGACATTGACGAGGCGAAATTTATGCAGGTGGTAAACAATTTGGTAACCAATGCAATGAAATTTACCGTTCCGGGTGGTTCTATAGCCATCAGCATAGAAGAGCAGCCAGGCAATGTACTCATCACATTTTCTGACGATGGCATTGGCATTCCCCAAAATTTATTGCCATTGATCTTCGACCAGTTTACCGCCGCCAGAAGACTTGGCCTAAATGGTGAACCGACGTTTGGTCTGGGTCTATCCATAGTAAAAACGATATTGGACTGGCATCAGGCAAGTATCCGTTGCGAAAGCACGGAAAATCAGGGCACTACATTCTTCATTACACTTCCGGCTTAAAAATATTTCATTGTGATATTAGCAGGATTATGCTAATTTTATAAAAGATGTATGTACGTACATTTAAAATGAAACCAAATATTTTTAGTGTATGAACCGGAGGCTTGTTTATTTAATGCTGACGTTGTTGACTATCGTATATGCCATACAGGCATGTAACCGATCGTCCACAGATCAGGCTGCCACAGAAGTGCTGCCCGATACCGTTAGCTATAATTTCCATGTAAGGCCTATTTTATCTGATAAATGCTTTGCCTGCCATGGTCCGGATGCCAATAAGCGGGAAGCCGGTCTGCGCCTTGATCTTCCCAACGAAGCTTTTAAAGCATTGAAAGACAATCCATCCGCTCATGCTTTGGTACCCTACAAACCTGATGCTTCTGAGGTATTTTTACGGATTTCTTCTACTGATTCCGCCGCCATTATGCCGCCAAAATCTTCTAACCTCAAATTAAACCCCTACGAAATTGCTGTGCTGGAAAAGTGGATAAAGCAGGGCGCCAAATATGAAAAGCACTGGGCATTCACTCCACCAAAATCACCGACAATCCCAATAGTTGCCAATAAAGCATGGGCTAAAACAGAGATCGACCGTTTTATACTAAAAAAGCTGGAGCAAAATCAGCTCGCGCCCAATGCCGAGGCCGACAAAGAACGCTTGCTCAAACGACTAAGTTTCGACCTTAACGGTTTGCCGCCTACACTGGAAATGATGGATAAATTCCTGGCGGATAACAGCAGCAATGCCTATGAAAAAATGGTAGACCAGTTGATGAACAGTCCGGCTTATGGAGAAAAAATGGCCCTCCACTGGCTGGATATCGCACGTTTCGCAGACTCCCATGGTTATCAGGACGATAACTACCGCTCGCAATGGCCATGGCGGGACTGGGTCATCCACGCCTTTAATCAGAACATGCCTTATGATAAGTTTATCACCTGGCAACTGGCTGGCGATCTTATGCCGAACGCTACCAAAGAACAGTTGCTGGCAACCGGCTTCAACCGCAACCATAAAATCACCGAAGAAGGAGGGGTAGTGGATGAAGAATACCGGGTAGAATATGTTACCGATCGCACCAATACCTTCGGCAAAGCCATCATAGGAGTAACACTGGAATGCGCGCATTGTCACGACCATAAATACGACCCTTTCTCTCAAAAGGAATACTACCAGGTTTATGCCTTTTTCAACAACGTTAAAGAAGTTGGTATAGAGGCCACCGTAGGCGGACCGGAAACGTACGCCAAAAAGCCATTAATGGAAATCAGCAATGCTGATGTTAAAAACATCCTTACTTTCATCAACAAACAAGACACCAATAAACTGATCGTTTCCGTAATGGGCGATCAGGACACACTCAGAAAAACCTATATCTTAAATCGTGGCACGTATGATGCCCATGGGGATGAAGTGCAGGCCGGTACACCAAAGTCGCTGTTGTCTTTTTCTGATAAATACCCGAAAAACCGGCTCGGACTAACCCAATGGCTGTTCGATAAGCAGAATCCACTAACCTCCAGGGTTTATGTTAACCAGATATGGCAGGAAATCTTTGGTCGCGGTATCGTTAAAACCTCCGGCGATTTCGGTATGCAGGGCGAATTGCCATCTCATCCGGAACTCCTGGATTGGCTTGCTGTAGATTTTATGAACCATGGCTGGAATGTAAAACGGCTGATGAAACAGATCATGCTGTCGGCCACCTACAGGCAGTCGGCCATCGTTAGTCCTGAAAAACTAAAAGCAGATCCCGAAAACATCCTGTTCGCACGCTCTTCCAGATACCGTGTTTCTGCCGAACTGGTAAAAGATGTGGTGCTGGCCAGCAGCGGCCTGCTGGTTAAAACTGTAGGCGGCCCAAGTGTGAAGGCTTACCAGCCCGCCGGGCTTTGGGAGGGCGCTACTTCCGGCAGGGGAATTCTGGCTACTTACATACAAGACCATGGCGAAAGCCTCTACCGCAGGGGCATGTATACCTTCATTAAACGTACAGTTCCGCCGCCTGCAATGGGTATTTTTGATGCCAGTAACCGCGATCAGTGTGAAGTGCGCAGGTTAACTACAAACACGCCGCTACAAGCTTTGGTTATGCTTAACGACCCTACAGTGCTGGAAGCTTCCCGCGTATTGGCAGGCAGGCTCCTGCAGGAAAAGGGTAATAATGGTGCAAAGATTAATAAAGCATTTCGCCTTATTGTTTGCCGCAAACCTACTGCAAAGGAACAGCAGGTGCTCAGCAACTACTTTGCAGATCAGCTTAAAGTATTCCGCGATAAAAAGGCTGCAGAGAAAGTACTTGCCGTTGGCGAATACCCAATGGCTGCAAATGTAGATAAAACGGCTATGGCTGCCATGATGGAGGTAATCAGCGCCATCTACAACCTTGAAGAAACCATCACAAGATCTTAAAATGGAAAAGGATTTTTTAGAACACGGACTAAATTTTAACCGCAGGCGCTTTTTATCAAAACTGAGCCTCGGCCTGGGCAGCGTTGCCCTGGGATCTTTGATGATACCTGACCTCTTTACCAGCGCCATGGACGAGTCGGCCTTAACACCCGGCATTCCTGATTTTGCCCCTAAAGCAAAGCGGGTCATTTACCTGTTTCAAAATGGCGCACCTTCACAGTTGGAGACTTTTGATTATAAGCCCAAGTTAAGGGAAATGATGGGACAAGAGCTTCCGGCGTCCATCCGCGGCGGTCAGCGCCTTACCGGCATGACGGCCAACCAAACTTCTTTTCCATTGGTAGGCTCTTTTTACGATTTTAAACAATATGGCGAATCGCGGGCATGGATCAGCGACTTGTTTCCACACACGGCAAAGGTGGTGGACGACATCTGTATCATCCGCTCCATGCATACCGAAGCCATCAACCACGATCCTGCTTTAACCTTTTTTCAAACCGGGGCACAACAGGGCAACCGGCCAAGCATGGGGGCATGGCTCAGCTATGGTCTGGGTAGCGAAAACAAAAACCTGCCTGCATTTACCGTATTGTTATCGCGGGGAAAAGGAAATGGTCAGGGTGTATATTCTAAACTGTGGACCAACGGCTTCCTGGATTCCACCCACCAGGGCGTGCAGTTTAGCGCGGGTGAAGACCCTGTACTTTACCTCAAAGATCCTGAAGGAATGAACCGCTTTGAGCGCCGCAAAATGCTGGATAAACTGGCAGAGCTCAACAGCATGTCTTATCAGGAATTTGGCGATCCGGAAATCAATGCCAAGGTGCAGCAATATGAAATGGCCTACCGCATGCAAACGGCTGTTCCCGAAATTACAGACCTATCTAAGGAACCTGATGATATTGTTAAAATGTACGGTGCAGACTGCCTCGTGCCCGGCACCTTTGCCGCCAATTGTCTGCTGGCTAGAAAGCTGAGCGAAAACGGCGTACGCTTTGTGCAGCTCTACCACCAGGGCTGGGACCAGCATGGCAACCTGCCAAATGAGATGGCTGGTCAGGCCAAAGATGTAGACCAGGCGTCTGCTGCCCTGATAACAGATTTAAAGCAGCGTGGCCTGCTGGATGAAACGCTGGTAATCTGGGGTGGTGAATTCGGTCGCACCAACTACGGACAAGGTACCATGACGAAAGACAACTATGGCCGCGATCACCATCCGCGCTGTTTTAGCATCTGGATGGCCGGCGGAGGCATCAAGCCTGGCGTTTATGGTGAAACCGACGAGTTCGGCTACAACATCATTAAAGATCCGGTACATGTACATGATTTCCAGGCCACAGTATTACACCAGTTGGGTTTAAACCACGAAAAACTTATATTCAAACATTTAGGAAGACGATACCGGCTAACCGATGTTTCGGGCAAAGTCATCAACGATATTTTAATTTAACATGGAAAGAAGAACTTTTATTAAACATACCGCAGTCGTATCTGCCAGCTTTTTTATCGCTAAAGACATGCTCGCCAAACCAAAAGGCCCGGTGTATGGTCACAACAAAATGCTTTACAGCATGGACAGCAAATGGGGCCAGCTCAATCCTGCAGTCAACCCGGTTAACGACTGCCATGAAATGGTGCAGGATGCCAAAGGCCGCATCATCCTGTTAACCAATGAAACCAAAAATAACGTGCTCATCTATAATAAATCAGGCAAGCTCCTCAATTCCTGGGGCCATGATTTTCCCGGCGCACATGGTTTAACGCTGGCTAAGGAAAACGGTAGCGAATACCTTTTTATCACAGATACGAGCAAGCATCAGGTTTACAAAACCACACTCGATGGCAAAGTTTTAATGACGATCGACTGCCCAATGGAAACCGGCTTGTACAAAAAAATCGATGAGTTCGTGCCTACAGAAACCGCAGTTGCCGATGATGGTAGCTTCTTCATCGCAGATGGCTACGGGCAACAGCACGTATTTCATTATAGTCCACAGGGTAAACTGATCAGTCATTTCGGCGGTAGGGGGCCAGACACCAAAAACCTCGACAATGCGCATGGAGTTTGTATTGACAAACGTAAGGGCAAAGCTACCTTATTGGTTACAGACCGTACCCGAAATTGCTTTAAGCGTTTTGACATGCAGGGCAATCTATTGGAAATTATTGAGCTGCCCGGTGCCTGCGTTTGTCGCCCGGTTATTCACAAAGACCACCTCTATGCCGCAGTATTGCGTTCGCCAGATCTTGGAAAAGAAAACAGTGGTTTTGTTACCATCCTGGATAAGAACAACAAAGTCGTTTCAAACATTGGTGGCACTGCACCCGAGTACAAAGACGGAAAACTGCAGCCTATGGCACAGGCCGATAAGATATTCGCCAATCCGCATGATGTATGTGTAGACAATGACGAGAACATCTATGTCGCACAATGGGCTTCAGGCAAAGTCTACCCTTACAAATTTACGCGCGTATAGCTAAAATATGAAGGTTACACCAAAGGGATTCGCAGAGAACCTGCTATTCGCGCTAAACGTATTTATTGTTTTCCTGCTGGTGTTCGGCAGCAAGATTGCAGTCGCTACCTGGCTCATGCCAGTGGGCCGTATGCATCCTTTGCTGCTCCATTTCCCTATTGTAATCCTTATGCTGGCCATGGTGTTAGAGTCTTTCCGCTTTAAAGCGATTTACCAGAAAGAGAGCCTTTACCAAACTTTTACCACAGGCCTGTTGCTGGTGGGTTCCTTACTTGCAGCCGTCACTGTAATTATGGGTTTGTTCCTGTCCAAAGAGCAGGGCTATGCAGGCTCAGTGTTAGACTGGCATAAATGGACGGGTGTTAGTATTGTGTTCTTAGCTTCCCTCATTTATTGGAAAAGAAATGCCGGCTGGTACAGAGCCCCTGCTGCCAGGTTGGGCGCATTGCTCATTACCTTTGGCCTTGTTCTAACTGGTCATTACGGTGCTACGCTTACGCATGGCGATAATTTTGTGCTCGAGCCGGTCACTCCCGTCAAAGCCGTTCCCAAAGTACCAATCGCAGATGCGCTGGTGTTCCAGGATGTGATCATGCCTATCTTTTCCCAAAAATGTCTCAACTGCCATAATTTGGATAAGGCAAAAGGCGGACTGGTCATGGTCGACGGTAAATCCATGCTCAAGGGTGGAAAGAGCGGTGCGTTGTTTGTGCCCGGACAGCCTGAAATCAGTCTCCTCCTGCAGCGCATACACTTGCCCGCAACAGAAAAGAAACACATGCCACCTAAAGATGAGGCTCAGCTAACAGATGATGAACTGGCCCTGATAAACCTGTGGGTAAAACAGAATGCAGAAATGAAAAAGAAGGTTGTTGAATTGCCGGAACAGGATTCATTACGGATTTTGGCTGCGGTATACCTTACACCCACAGCTGTTGCCGAAGAAGAGGATTTCGACTTTAGTGCTGCCAGTGAAACTGATATTAAAAAACTAAACAACAATTACCGCGTCATTTATCCTTATGCCAAAAACTCCCCGGCACTGGGCGTGAACATCTACAATAAGGCCACCTTTAAGGCGGATGTTTTAAAAGAACTTGATCCTATCAAAAAGCAGATCGTCTCGTTGACTTTGAGTGGCATGCCGGTAACCGACGAGATGCTTAAAATAGTTGCAAGGTTCAAAAACCTGCGTAAATTAAACCTCAACTATACATTGGTTAGAGGGCAGGGCTTAAAATACTTACAAGACCTTAAAAACCTAAAGGCGTTAACACTGTCGGGTACCAGCGTAAACTACCAATTGGTTAACGAGTTTGTCAAATCAAGCAACCTACAGCGACTCAGTCTCTGGGAAACGCAGGTTAATACTGCACAGCTGAAACAGCTTCAAAAGCAATTCAGGAACATCAGCTTTGAAGGAGGGTTTAATGATGACGGAAAGGTTTCAGCAAAGCTGAACCAGCCTAAGTTAAATGTAGAGGGCAATTTGTTCAAACAAGCGTTCAGCCTGGAACTTAAACATGTAATACGCGGTGTACAGATCAGGTATACGTTAGATGGCACAGAACCCGACAGCCTAAACTCGCCATTGTATAAAACAGGAATTCCAATCCAAAAGAATACGTTGTTAAAAACAAGGGCCTTCAAAAAAGGATGGATCAGCAGTGATCTGCTCAGCATTCCCTTATACAGAAACACCTATAAACCGGATAGTATTGCAACAATTTTACTGCCTGAAGAGAACCTGAACGGTGGCCGCGCACCGGCTCTGATAGATGGGCAATTCGGCAGCATTGATATTTTCCAGGGCAGGTGGGCCGGTTACATTAAGAATGATTTTTCCACGATAATGCTTTACAAGCAACCGGTACTGGTTAGCTCGGTAGCGCTCAATGCCATCCTGCACCTCGGTGCCAATGCGCTCTTGCCACATGTAGTCGAAGTATGGGGAGGTAAGGATCCAAAGCACTTAAAACTATTAGGCACCAACCGCCCAGCCGCTGCAAAAAAAGATGATCCTCCATTAATTGTTACCATGGAAGTGAACTTTAAACCACAACAACTCTCCTGCATTAAAATCCTAACCAGGAATGTAAAGAAACTCCCGGCATGGCACCCCGGTAAAGGCAACCCGGCCGTATTATTTGTCGACGAAATCCTCGTAAATTAATCGTCATTGCAACGCCGCAAATTCAATAACAAACTCCGTCCCTTCGCCTTCTACACTGCGCACAGTTAACTTCCCGTTGTTCTGGTCAACAAACTTTTTCACCAGCATCAGCCCCAGGCCAACACCCTTTTCGTTGCTCGTTCCATACGTTGAAATTTCTGTGCCCGATTTTACAAAAAGCGCTTCCAGTTTACTTGCAGCTATTCCGAGGCCTGAATCCTTTATAATTATACTAACATGGTCACTATCCCGCCTGTAGGCAATATCAATCCTGCCTTTCCATGGCGTAAACTTAATCGCGTTCGCCACAATATTCTGGATAATAATACGCACCTGGTCCTTATCGGCAAAAATTACAGCGTTTGGATCCGCATCATGAACAATTGCTATTTCCTTGTCATCGGCCATTAGCTGAAACACATCCAATACCATAACAGTGATTTCCGGCAATGTCACCTCGGTAAAATGCGTTCTAACACCTTTCTGTTGATCGCCAGCCCAGTGCAGCAGGTTGTCTAGCATAAAGGAGGTTGCGGTAACCTGCTGAGAAAATTTGCCAAATATTTCCCTCGTCTCTTCTTCGGTAAATGTGCCCGACTTAAGTAAATCCAGGCTTGCTACTATCGTACTCATCGGACTTCGCAGGTCATGGCCAATAATAGAAAAAAGCTGGTCTTTAGTAAGGATAAGGTCCTGTAGCTGTAAATTTAATCGCTTTACTTTTCTGCTGTTCCGGTAAATAACAAATACAATTGCAATGAGAAACACCAACAGCGTACCTGCGAAAAACAAAGTCAGCCTGTTTAGCTTATTCTGCTGTTCGTTCAGTTGGTTCTTTTTAAGCAGGATTTCATTCTCTGAAACCTGGCTCTTCAAATGCATGGCATTTACTTCCTTATCCTGATCATCATTGTACAGGCTATCGGTGTAACGTGCATCTATACCCTGATAGAAATAACCGTTTGCAAAATCTTTTTTTGCGGCATATGCCTGATGGAGTATGCTTGCAGCCCGCCTGATGTCCCACTTGGCCTCAATTTTCTGTGCCAGTGCTAACCCCTTCAAACCCTGCTGTATAGCAAGGTCGTAGGTTCTTAATTTAAGGTAACATTCAGCCAGTCCGCTGTAAGCAAAGGTGTTTTCCCAATCATTTTGATAGGCTTTATTGTCAATCACACGGTGGTAGAAGCTTATAGCTGATTTGGTATTTCCTTTTTTAAAATGGATATCACCAATCCTGTTGGCTGCCATGGCAATTAAATTTGCATCAGGTACCTGCTCACTCAATAGCATACATTGCTTAAAATAATGACTTGCGCTATCGAGTCTACCCATCTCCAAAAAGCTCAGCCCAAAGTTGAAATAGTTGGCCGCTAGTCGGGCCTTATTCCCCATAGACAGGTTAATTGCCGCTGCCCGCTTGAACTCCTTTAGTCCAGTTTCTATTTTTTCCTGTGCCAGGTAATTTAGCCCCAGTACGTTGTAGGCATTGGCTTTCCCGGCAACATCATTTAATTCGTTGCTAATGTTTAATGAAGCGTAAGCTGCTTTTAGTGACAGATCATAATTGCCTAGTTTGTAGTGCATTTTTCCTATGGTTGCATATGCCGTGGCCCTTCCGCGCTGGTAGTTCAGCTTCGATGCCATGTTTAGTGCCTTTTCAGCGACAATAAATGTGCTGTCAGAAACCGCCGTCATCAAATGGCTGGCCTTTTCGTTAAGGCGGTTAACCTGGGCGGTGTCCGATGGTTGCCTTACAAGTAACGTGACAGAAAAAAGGAGGGTGTGGAGGAATATCATTACTATTGCTAAGTTACAAAAGATAGCTAAAAGTTATTTTCAGAATTGCTGTTCTTTGTATACTTTTATAAAAACCCTTAATTAATGCGACAATTTTATGAGTTTAAGTCCTGGTAAGCCTGATACAGACACGCACTTTAGCGGAGGCGGGGCGTTGGGCGAGATCATACGATCGACCGACTGGTCGGCCACTCCATTGGGCAGGCCTGAAACCTGGTCGGACGAGCTTAGGCAGGCCATAAATATTGTCATTCAAACTGTCGGCCAATCCGGGAACAATAGCAATGCTGCGGAGACGCAACATGATTTAAAAGGAAGTCTCGCCGAGGCTAACGAAGAACTGGCTGCTGCAAATGAAGAGCTCGCTGCGGCAAACGAAGAATACATAACCATCAATGAAGAGTTGGGCCGGACTAAAGACGATCTGGAGCGCAGCGAAAAACTATTTAAATCTATCGCACTAAATATTCCAAACTCCCTGATCATCATGATCGATAAAAACCATCGCTTCATCACCATTGAAGGAGATATCATGGAAAAGATGGGTTATAAGGGAATGGACTATGCGGGCAAACACCCAACAGAAGTAGCACCGCCAGAGCGTTACGAGGCCACGAAACACCTATATGAGCGTGTACTTGCCGGTGAACGTTTTTCTGAAGAACGAATTAGTGCTGCCGGAGAAACTTTTATGGTACATATGGTGCCGCTTAAGAATGAGGCTGGGGATGTAGATGCCGGTTTAATGATTGCACTGGACATCTCTGAGATAAAAAAAGGGGAAGAGAAAAGCGCTAGACTGGCCGCAATCATTGATTCTTCAGATGATGGCATTATCAGCAAAACATTGGAAAGCGTCATCACCAGCTGGAACGATTCCGCAGAGCGCATGTTTGGCTACAATTCCGAAGAAATGATCGGAGAGTCGATTTATAAACTCATTCCTGAAGATCGAAAAGAAGAGGAACCCAGAATACTCGCCAGGTTACATAAGGGAGAGCGTGTAGAGCATTTTGAAACCAAAAGGCTTACAAAGGATGGCAGATTGCTGGATGTGTCGCTAACCGTATCACCGGTAAAAGATAAGGGTGGCAAAATCATCGGCCTTTCTAAAATTGCGAGGGACATAACCGCGCAGAAAATGGAAGAGCAACGTAAAAATGATTTCGTAGCCATGGTTAGCCATGAGCTGAAAACTCCATTAACTACCATTAATTCATACGTTCAGATCTTATTAAACCAGGCGAAAAAAGAAGGTGAATCGGCGGCCTTCAGGATCAATGCACTTACGCGTACCGAAGTGCAGGTGAAAAAGATGACGGCAATGATCCATGATTTCTTAAGCCTCGCAAGGCTGGAAGAAGGCAAAATTCCTGTAAACAAGAGCATTTTTGAACTCCACCCGCTTACAGAAGAAATAGCAGACGACGTGCAATTTGCGACTGCAAAGCACAACATTCAACTGGTAGATTGCGTGGACATTAAAGTAAATGCAGATCGTGATAAAATCGGTCAGGTGCTAACGAACTTACTGAGTAATGCAGTAAAATATTCGCCAAACGGGGGTGATATTTCCATCGGCTGTGAAAAGCTGGGCAATCAGGTGAAAATTTTCGTAACAGACCAGGGTGTTGGCATTAGCGCGGCCGACAAAGAACGTTTGTTTGAGCGCTTTTACAGGGTAAAAAGTGAAAAGCTGAAAACAGTATCTGGCTTCGGAATTGGCCTCTATTTAGTAGCGGAAGTGCTGAGGATCCATGGCAGCAGGATCGAAGTACAAAGTGAGCCAGGTAAAGGTTCTACATTCTTTTTTATGCTTGATATTGTATAGCCGTTAGTTGTACTGTTCTCAAAAATACCTAATTCTAGGTATTGTGTAATAGGTTTATTTTCTGCATGTTGAGCTCCAAACTATCTACATGAAAAAACAGCTACTAACCGCGTTTACGCTTCTTTTTTTAGGCATTCAGGTCGGCACAGCGCAACAAAAATATGCGACTGGCATGGTCTTCGACGATGCGGATTATACCATAGTAAAAAAGAAAGCATCACTAACCCGTGGGCTTACCTCACTTCCCGAAGCCGCCTCCATTAAACAATATGCACCAACGCCCAAAAGTCAGGGCGCTTACAGCACCTGCGTTGCCTGGGCATCCGCGTATTGCGGGAAAACCATAGTTGAGGCAATAAAACATAACCTCACAGATAAAGCAGCAATAACCGCAGGCGCTTATTCCCCTGCATTTTTATTTCGGCTATTGAGTCCGGAAGATACCAACTGTGCTAAGGGAACATCCATCTCCAATGCTTTTGAATTAATGAAAGGGACGGGCTTGATCCATTTCAGCGACCTATCTACCATATGCACCCCTGTGTTGTCAGAAACCCAATTGGCTATGGCGCCAGAGGGAAAGATTAAAGATTACATCAGGATATTTGATCTGGGTGCAGATGAGGCGACCAAAATTCAGGCGGTAAAAAAATCAATATCTGAACAAAAACCTGTCGTGTTTGGAATGCTTTGTCCGGATTCATTCAATGCAGCCAAAGAACTTTGGACACCCAAAGAGGAACCAAGCTCAAGTATGGGCGGCCATGCCATGTGTGTGGTGGGGTACGACGACCAGAAATTCGGCGGTGCTTTCGAAATACAAAATAGCTGGGGCACTAACTGGGGTTTAGGCGGTTACACCTGGATCAAGTATGCAGATTACGCCCGTTTCACCAAATACGCCTACGAGTTTGTAGACCTGCCGGAAGCGAAGGCTGAAGAGGCTGATTTATCAGGCAGCATTCGTTTAACACTTGCCGATGGGAAAGACATGCCTGTGGGCTTGCTAACTTCTACAAGGGGATTAAAAGTAGTTCCCGCAAAGCAAGCACCGGGACCATTGTCAGTTTACCAAACCAATACGGAATATACTTCAGGCACCAGGTTCAGGATTTTAATTTCTAACAATGAGCCAGCATATGTATATGCAATAAGTACCGACTTAAGCAACGAGATCACCAAGATATTCCCATTTGAAGACGGGATCAGCGCGGCATTGACCGATAAAAAGAACGATGTTTCTATACCCGATGAAGACCATTTCATTGAGTTCGACAATAAGCCGGGCAAAGACCTGTTATGCGTACTTTACAGCAGGGATGAAATTGATCTGAACGACCTGATCAAAAAAATCCAGGGCCAGGAGGGAAGCTTTAGCGCACGCATTTTTAAAGTGCTGGAACAGAAACTTGTTGCCCCGTCCAACATCCAGTTTTCAAAAGATAAAATTGCTTTCCAGGGCTTCAGTAAAGGGAAAACGATCATTCCTATGATTGTAGAAATGGCGCATAAGTAATACAAGAACACTACTTTCAAATCCCACCATGAAAAACAAACATTGTATAACATCATTACTGATACTCTTAACCCTTGCCTTAACTACCGTCAAATTAGTTGCTCAAGATAAAGAAGCTGATAAGTTGAAAGCAGATTCTTCCTTTACACTTTGGATAAAAGGGGTTAAACTTTTTAAAAGGAATCCAGATGAAGCACAACAACTGATGATCCAATCTCAGAAAATCTATCCGTTACCTACTCAAATGATAATTCATTGTATGGATGAAATCAAAAGGTGGGACAATAAGGAGGCGCTATCGCTTTTGGATTCTTATATTTCCTCCTTAACAAAGCTTGAGGGAAAACCAATACTAGGAGTATGGGATTCTCTTTATGGAAAATCTTTTAAATATGAAAAGATTTCATCTATCTATCTTATTGCTGCTAAATCACAAAAATCTACGTATGCTTTTTTGAGCGGTAATTTAAGCATCGCATACAACGAATCTTTTGCCTTTTTGTCTGACAACTCCTCATGGACTATGGATTACACGTTAGGATCTTATGCCATTGCGATGGGAAATTTCAAAGCTGCCGAAATACATTTGCAGGCTCTTACAAAAAAGCTTTCGCAATTGAAAGCTCCCTTAAAAGGACGCGACGTAGCTAAACCGAGTAACCTCAAACTTCGCTTCAAGCTTTATGAAATGGAAATGGGTAAGGTCAAGCCAAATGCAGAAGAGTTAACGCCCCTTATTAAATCAGCCGATCCTAATGTTGCAGCTGAAGCCAATATCTTCCTCGGGAACTTAGCTGCCGCGGAATCAAATGTGAAAGATGTAACCAAAAGAAGTAGCGACTATTTATATTTAACAGGCTTAATTGCCTTGAAGCAAAACGATTATACCAACGCTATGAACTCGTTTACCAGGAGCTTGAATTATGTTCGGGGCCCTAGACAGTATTTAGATGCATCGTTTGCAAGCATCGAAGTAATAAATGAAGTGTCAAAACACCATACCTACTACAAGCGTGCTGAAGCATACATTGGTCTTAAAGATTTCGTGCGTGCTAAGCAGGACTATGAATCCGCATTAGTTTACATGCCAGGCTACCAACCAGCGATTGACGGTTTAGCTAGACTGGAAGCTAAACAGGAAACAGAACGTGTAACTGATAAAGCTGCTCCGGTGATCGCAGTTACTGAACCATCATTGAGCAGAGGTTTAAAAATTACTGCATCCAATAAAGATGTTATGGTAAAAGGTCTGGCTTCTGATCCATCGGGATTAAAATCTGTAACCATTAATGGAATAGCTGTTTATACCCAAGAAAATGGCAACTTCTGGGGCAATGTGCCACTCACAGTTGGCAGTAATAAAGTAACCATTGTAGCTACGGACTTTGCAGGTAACAAGGGTGAGCAAATCTTCGAGATTGAAAGAAACGATGCACCAGCCACTGTCACCGCAAACAATGAAATTAAAGCCATAGCAGAAAAGCCAGGGCGTAACTTTGCGGTGTTAATTGCGAGTCAGAATTATACAGATACTACAATCCCGAGTCTGGAGAACCCAATACAAGATGCCGTTAAACTTAAAATCGCCTTAAAGACATTATACAATTTCCCGGATAGCAATGTGATCACACTGTACAATCCAAACATCTCCGACTTTAAAAAGAAGTTTATAGAATTGAATGAGATGATCCAGCCGGAAGACAACCTGGTTATATTTTATGCTGGGCATGGTATCTGGGTAGAGAAGGAAAAGAAGGGGTTCTGGTTACTAACGGACGCTATCCGCAACGACCAAAATACCTGGCTGCCGAACAAGAATGTTCTGGAAATGATTTCCAAACTTCCCGCACGTCACACATTGCTAATTACCGATGCTTGTTTCTCCGGCTCAGTATTTAAAACACGAAGCTTAGGTGCCGATGCACCGTCACAACTCAAGGAGTTGGATCAAAAGATCAGCAGGGTTGCTATTACTTCAGGCAACGATTCTGAAGTTCCTGATGAGAGTGTGTTCATGAAATACCTGGTTAAGGCGCTAACAGAAAATAAGGAGAAATACCTTACTGCACAAAAAATGTTCATCAATCAGATCATAGAAGCAGTAATGATGGAAACGAAGACAGAACCTCGGTATGGTACGCTGGAACTAGCAGGCCATATCGGCGGTGATTTTATATTTAGCAAGAAATAGTATTAGCCGCATAAAATGAGAAAGTTCGCCTTGTTAGTATTGGTTTTGATTCCGCACATCTTGCTTGCGCAAAGTGCTGAAAATCGTATGCTTCAGATGGTGGTCGAGTCGAATCAATTGAGGAAAACAGGGAGCATAGTCGCTGCCGACCAAAAATTGTTAGCCGCAAATGAAATATATCCTGCAATTAGCACTTCGACAATCGCCAACCAGAAATTAGCTGAAGGAGATTTAATGGGAGCAAATATATTGTGGAACGCATGGATAAAAAGCCTAAAGAGGCATGGTTTACAGAATAGGAAGTTGAGTAACCTTGTTATCAATGAACATCTGCATTACATATATGCAGCACAGATCAATGCCAACTTTAAAAATCATGACTTCAAGACAGGGATAGAGGTTTCCCTACAATATTTAAAGGAAATTCCCATTATCAAGACATCCGTTTACACAAAAGATATTATAGAAACAGGCCTTGAGTACAGTTTTAATCTGGGAAATTTAAGTGGCATCAATGCATTTGGTGATGCTGCCGGACAATTAAAATTTGAAAAATCTGTGTTTTTGGCAAACCTATATACTTTGATTGTACAGCGAAAATATGATGAGGCTATAGGCATACTGTTAGAAACTGAAAGAGCTAAACCGGAATTTTTAGGAGCTCGCGTTTACTCAGGATTTCTTTTCCCATACATCTACTACCTAAAGGGAGATTTTCAAAATATGGCTGTAAGAACAGAACTCTTAAACAGCACATATGGAGAGCGTTATAAAGAAATATTAATTTATAAGGGCTTACTGTTTTTGAACGACAAAGATTATTCAAAAGCCATTTCCCTATTTTCTGAATCTATTACCTATGATAATTACTTGTTCTTTAATAAAAGCAATGCAGCTAAATTTAAGCTCTTTAGTTTTCGTGCAGAGGCTTACGTAGGCATTAAAGATTTCGTGCGTGCTAAGCAGGACTATGAATCCGCATTAGTTTATATGCCAGGCTACCAACCAGCGATTGATGGTTTAGCTAAACTGGAAGCCAAACAAGAAACTGAAAGAGTAACAGACAAAACTGCTCCGGTGATTGCAGTTACAGAACCTTCATTGAGCAGGGGTTTAAGAATCACAGCGTCAAACAAAGATGTCATGATTAAGGGACTTGCTTCTGATCCAGCCGGATTGAAATCAGTAAAGATAAATGGAATAGCAGTCTACACCCAAGAAAATGGAAACTTCTGGGGCAATGTGCCACTCACAATTGGCATAAATAAAGTAACTATTGTGGCTACCGACTTTGCCGGTAACAAGGGTGAGCAAGTATTCGAAATTGAAAGAAACGATGCGCCAGTCGCCGTTACCGCAAACAATGAAATTAAGGCCATTGCAGAAAAGCCAGGGCGTAACTTTGCGGTGTTAATTGCGAGTCAGAATTATACAGATACTACAATCCCGAGTCTGGAGAACCCAATACAAGATGCCGTTAAACTTAAAATCGCCTTAAAGACATTATACAATTTCCCGGATAGCAATGTGATCACATTATACAATCCAAACATCTCCGACTTTAAAAAGAAGTTTATTGAATTGAATGAGATGATCCAGCCGGAAGACAACCTGGTTATATTTTATGCAGGTCACGGTATCTGGGTAGAGAAAGAGAAGAAGGGGTTTTGGTTACTAACAGACGCTGTCCGCAACGACCAAAATACCTGGTTGCCAAACAAGAATGTGTTGGAGATGATCTCGAAACTTCCGGCCCGTCACACGCTATTAATCACTGATGCCTGTTTCTCAGGATCGGTATTTAAAACACGAAGCTTGGGTGCCGATGCACCGCCACAACTCAAAGAGCTTGATCAGAAGATCAGCAGGGTGGCGATTACCTCAGGTAACGATTCTGAAGTTCCTGATGAGAGTGTGTTCATGAAATACCTGGTAAAAGCGCTCACAGAAAATAAAGACAAATACCTCACTGCCCAAAAGATGTTCATCAATCAGATTATGGAAGCGGTAATGACAGAAACCAAGACAGAACCTCGATATGGCACCTTAGAACTGGCTGGTCATATAGGTGGTGATTTTATATTTAGCAAGAAATAGCAATAAATTTTTATGAAAGCCACGACCACATTCCAAAAATTCATAATATCTGTACTGTTATGTTTAATCTGTTCAACCCAATCCTGGGCACAGAGCAAACTCCATGAAAAAGCAAGGGAATATTATGCTATGGCATCCAAAAGCATGAATGCAGGAGACATAAAAACTGCAGATTCGTTAATTAAAATCTCCATTAAAGTATATCCTACAATGTACGTTTTTAATTATGCAAGTAAATTAGCCAGACTCTCAGACATTGTCGGTGCCAATTTAATTATGGATAGGGTTATAGCAAGGGCCCAAATGATAAATGATGAGAAAATTCTAATAATCGTTAGGAGTGATACAGTTTCTCTTTATAAATATGAAGCTATCCAAGAGATGTATATGGCAGCTGTCGAGTTAAACCATCAGTTGGGAAAAAAGGCTGATTATCGGAAAGCAAGCGAGCGAGCCTTCCCAAGCAAAGACTACCCTAAAACAGAATTTGAAAAAATGCGGGAGGAAAAGCGATGGGACGAAGCGCTTAAATATGCCCGCAAATACAAATCATTGAATATTTATATCTACAATATTTTAGTTCAAGCTGGCAGGTATGATGAGGCAATCCTATACATCAAAAATGATAAAAAAAGGAGGAGACCTGAAGATTATTTATTTAGATTATATGTGCTAAAGGGAGATCTGAAAGAGGCTGCGTTATATTATGAAAAATTAGACAAGGATCCCGAAATAACTTATAATTCATGTGTAAATCTTGTCCACTTTGATATGCTCCAAAAAAACTATCAAAAAGCTTTCGAAAGGCTAGGACACCCCCTCTTTTCAATTTATTCAAGTGACGCAACCAGATGGGAATATTATATGTTACTTGGCAAAACCTACACAGGTTTAAAGGATTATGTAAAAGCAAAAGATAATCTGAGTATTGCTTTGTATTATGATCCGGAGTATAAGGAAGCGCTAGCTGCTGTGGCTGAACTGGAAACTATAGTCGGACAGGAAACGGCAACTGATAAAACACCTCCAGTAATTGTGATAACCGAGCCTGCACCGAATCGCGGACTAAAGGTTACTGCGGTAGGAAGCAACGTGATGGTTAAGGGGAACGCTGCTGACCTATCAGGGATCAAAGAAGTTTCCATCAATGGCAAAGTCACTTATTCACAAGCTTCAGGAGACTTTTGGGCAGATGTACTAATGGTAAACGGTATCAACAAGATTACAGTAACAGCCACAGATCTTGCCGGTAACAAAGCTGAAAAGACATTTGAAATAGAAAAGCAAGCTAATCCTGTAATCGTTTCAAATGAGGTTGCACCAGTTATTGAGAAGGTAGCTAAAAACTACTGTTTGCTCATCGCCTCTCAAAATTATTCAGACAGAAGTATTCCAACTTTGGCAAATCCTATTGCTGATGCAGTTAAATTAAAGCTGATTTTAAAGAGTAATTACAATTATCCAGAAGAAAACATAATCTCTCTATTCAACCCTACAAACAACGATATTAAAAGAAAGTTGCTCGAACTCGGTAATACGATACAACCGGAAGATAACCTTGTAATCTTTTACGCTGGTCACGGGATTTGGGTAGAGAAGGAAAAGAAAGGATATTGGCTAATGACAGATGCGCAATACAAAGACATCAACACCTGGCTACCTAACAAGGTTGTGCTCGACTTGGTGGCTAAGCTTCCATCTCGCCATACCCTGTTAATTACCGATGCCTGTTTTTCCGGATCAGTATTTAAAACCCGTGGGATTAGTGACAAGGCACCAACAGCAATTAAAGAACTTGATAACAAGATTACGCGTGTTGCCATTACCTCGGGTAACGATACTGAAGTGCCGGATGAAAGCATATTTATGAAATACCTAATTAAAGCTTTGAGCCAAAACAAAGAACAATATTTAACAGCTCAAAAGATGTTCATTAATCAAATAATCGAAGCAGTAATGGCAGAGTCTAAAACAGAACCGAGGTACGGAACATTGGAATTAGCTGGCCACGTAGGCGGTGATTTTATCTTTAGTAGGAAATAAACATCAAATGGTTAACAAACTTTTCACCGATAAGAATAGTAAACTTAAAATTAACAATAGCAATATAAACAATGAGAGCAAAATTAAATCTCTTAACATTAGTATTAGTATCTATTTTAAGCTATCTCACTTCGCCAGCATTTTCACAATCGAATGCCGCAAAGAAGTACAATGAAGAAGGGGAAGCTTATTATGTGAGCAGAAAGTATGATTTGGCCATTGAACGGTTTTCACAGGCGATTAAAATCTATCCTAGATATGGAAATGCATGGGGGATGCGTGCTCGTTGCTATAATGAATTAAAGCAATATGATAAAGCGATAAATGATTACACAGAAGCGATTCGTATCAATCCTAGCTATGTTGATGTCCGTGCTGAATTATATTATGAATTAAAACAGTATGAAAAAGCGATACTGGATTACTCGGAATCAATTCGCATCGAACCTAAGGCTTGGGGGCAGTATAGGAAGTTTATTGGTCGTGGCAATTCATATTTTGAATTAAAGCAATATGATAAAGCGATAGCTGACTATTCTCAGTCGATACGTTTATACTCTGGCCATGCAGAGCCCTGGCTTATGCGTGGTGGTTGTTACTATACCTTAAAGCAATTTGAAAAAGCGATAATTGATTTTTCGGAAGCGTTGCGTTTCACTGCTGATAGCAGGACTTTTGAGGCTCGTGGCCATTCATACTTTTTTTTAAAACAATATGAAAAAGCGATAACTGATTATTCTGAAGTGATTCGACGGAATCCACAATCCACAAGGGCCCGGTTTGGACGCGCCCAATCTTACCGTAATTTAAAAGAAAATGATAAGGCAAAAGCCGATTTTGAAGCCGTCTTATCATATGACCCGCAATATCAGCCTGCGATACAAGGACTGGTTGATATTGACAAAAAGATGAATGCGGAGGGTAAAACAGATAAAACCGGACCGGTAATAGCACTGACCGAACCTGCTGTTACCAGGGGATTTGTTATTACTTCCGCTTCTGAAGAGGTTATGGTTAAAGGAACAGCGAACGATCCCGGGGGATTAAAAGAAGTCCTTATAAATGGAAAAAGCGTTTATTCTCAAAATGGAGGTGCATTTTGGGGTTCAGTTGCATTAACCTCGGGTATGAACAAAGTGACGATTCAGGCAACCGATGTAAGCGGAAATGTAAGCATACAGACTTTCGAGATTAAGAAAAAACAGGAAAGTGATTTACCCATTGCAGTAGTTGCGGCAAGTGCACAGGACGATTTGTATAGAAATGGGGAGGCAATCGCTAGGAAAGCCTTGAAAGAATTAAACGCAGGCAACGTAAGTTCCGCGGACTCACTAATAAGGACGTCAATTAACGTCTATCCCTCCTTTGCGGTAATTGATTATCTGAAAGCTATGGCGCAACTCCCAGACATTGCAGGAGCCAATAACCTCATGGAAGTGCTTAGAAATAAAATACTCAGCATGCCTGATAAAGTGATACTTGCACCTAGAGACGCAACTTGGAAATACCGTCCCGAAATTGTGCTCCAGGATAAAAACAATGGGTTATATGTTTATCATCATTGGTGTACGCAGATAAACAGAATGTATGCAGGCCGTTCTTACATAATTAATAGTTTGAATGTATTAAACGACCTTCCTGTACAAAAGCAAGTAGGAAGGAAATATACTCCCGCGTATTCTTACCAGGAGGAAAATAAGCTTGCTGCTGCTGAATTTGAAGAAAATTATACACTATATAAGGAGCTTGCAAGAAAAGCGGGAAGCCCCATGGAGAACGTTCAACTCAGAATTCTTATTTTGAGGGAGGAATATCAACAAGCCCTGGAATTTTTGAACAGCAGGAAATACGACGCACGCGATAATGGAAGGCGATTTAAATTATACGCAAGGACAGGAGATCAAAAAGCTTTGGAAATATTGAACAAGTGGGAAGAGGAGAGTACATTACCATTTATACACTCAAAAACAAAAAGAGACCTCGGACTTTCTCAAGCAAATACTGAGGCCTATTATGATATTGCCTTGTTCTACCTTAAAAGGGAAGACTATGAGATGGCAATTAAAAGTTTAGATAAGTCTGAAAATCTTAAATCTGATAGTTCATTCTCTTGGGTTGATGATGCTACACCACTTTGGGATCATTATAGGGCTTATGG
Source organism: Bacteroidota bacterium (assembly GCA_040385565.1). GTDB lineage: Bacteria > Bacteroidota > Bacteroidia > Sphingobacteriales > Sphingobacteriaceae > Pedobacter. Next base: position 161,712 of record JAZKHD010000012.1, read on the forward strand.
TGATGCATATACTGGTTTAAAGCAGTTTAATAAAGCGAGAGATTACTATTCGCTCTCGTTATTATATTATCCGGAGAATGATAAGGTTATTAAAGCGCTGGCAGCAATGGAGCAGATGACAGCCCGCGAAACAAGTCTAGACAAAACTGCACCAATCATTGTATTGACGGAACCCGCCCCATCCCGGGGCATTAAAGTGGTTGCAGCCGGTGCTAACTTCATGATTAAAGGGACAGCTACAGATATTTCAGGCATTAAAGAAGTATTGGTAAATGGCGTAAAAATGTTTGTACAGCCAACCGGCGAATTCTGGGGCGATGTGCCTATGAAAAGTGGAGGAAATGTTTTAAAGATTCAGAGTACTGATTTGGCAGGAAATACAGGTGAAAAAGTTTTTGAAATACAAGGTACATTAACGAGTACACCTTCTAATGATATCATAGCTGTAAATGACTATAAAGGAGAAAATTACTGCCTGCTTATTGCAGCCCAAAATTATCAGGACAGCGCAATACCCTCCCTTGATAAACCGATCGGCGACGCCATAAAATTGAAAAAAGTGCTGAGGGAAAATTATGGCTTTTCTTCGGAGAATATCATATCGTTATTTAATCCCACATCAACAGATATAAAACGACAGTTATTGGAGATATCCATAAAACTTAAACCAGAAGACAACCTGATTATTTTTTATGCAGGACATGGAATTTGGGTTGAAAAGGAAAAGAAAGGTTATTGGTTGATGATAGATGCGGAATATAAAGATGTTGGCACATGGCTACCAAACAAAGTGGTGCTGGACCTGATAGCAAAACTTCCTACCCGTCATACGCTGCTCATTACCGACGCCTGCTTTTCCGGATCAGTATTTAAAACCCGTGGAATTAGTGACAAAGCGCCGACAGCAATAAAAGAGCTCGACAATAAAATCACGCGTGTTGCCATTACTTCCGGTAACGATACCGAAGTACCGGATGAAAGTGTGTTCATGAAATACTTAATAAAAGCCTTGAGCCAAAATAAAGAACCATACTTAACCGCTCAAAAGATGTTTATCACCCAAATTCTGGAAGCGGTTATGACCGAATCCAAAACCGAACCTAGATATGGAACGCTGGAATTAGCGGGACACGTGGGCGGCGATTTTATATTTACTAAGAAGTAGCCACAGCCAAAGACATACCCCATGAAAAATAAAATTAAACATTTACTAATCGCGTTCTCCATTTTATGCTTACCCATTTTGTCTTTCGCCCAAAGCGAGGAAGCAAAAAAAGCATTAGATGAGGGCAAAGCGCTATCCAATAAAGGAGAATATGATAAAGCTATAGCTAGTTTCACTGAGGCAATCAGACTATATCCAGACTATGCATCTGCTTATAATTACAGAGGCTATTATTATTATATAAATAAAGAGTATGTAAAGTCGATCGCGGATCTCAATCAAGCCATAAAATTGGATCCTAAATATGGAAATGCACATTATAATTTGGGCGTTTCTTATTACTATAATGAAGATTATACCAACTCAATCGGAAGTTTTACTGAAGCAATTAAAATTTCTCCCACAGATTCACTTACCTATAATTGGCGGGGATTTGTGTATACCAAGATGGAAGAATACGATATCGCTACGGCAGATCTAAAAAAGGCCATCTCATTAAGCACAAAATTCCTGGCTGCCTATAATAACCTCGCAAATATTTCAGTGTTGAAAAATGATATTGATGACGCCATTAAGCAGTATCAGGATCTGATTCTCTTAGAACCAACTTACCGTGCAGCCTACGAAAAACTAGGAAACATTTACAAAAATAGAGAACAATATGAGTTGGCCCTCAATACATTCAATGAATTGGTTAGACTAGATCCAAAAATTTATAGTGGTTATTCTAATCGGGCGAGTGTTTACGCTGCTCAGCGTAACTTCGAGAAGGCTGCGGCAGAATATTCTAAATTTTTAAAGGTAGAACCATCCAATACATCGGCGTTAAGTAGTAGGTCAACGGCTTATGTCAATCAAAAGCTTTTTGTTTTAGCGCTTGCGGATGCAAATGAACTTGTTCGCCTCAATCCGAAGATGGCTTCCTATTATTCAAAGCGGGGAGAAATATACAGGCAAATGGGAGAGCGGGATCTAGCTATAAAGGATTATGATGAGATGATCAGTTTGGCACCAACTGTAACCAGCTATCGAAACAGAGCGCAGTTTTATGAAAAGCTTAAAGAAAATGACCTGGCTTTAAAAGATTTTGAAACTGGAATCAATATGAATCAAAAAAGCACTTATGGTTATTTACAACGTGCCCATTTCTACAGAAGAAAACATCAATATACTTTGGCCATTGCAGATCTTGAAAAGGCTGAGGCAATAAGCCCTAATTCCAGCGTTGTTTTTGATACCCATTTCTGGGTTGCCAAGGAGTCTGGAAATTATCAGTCGGCAATAGATTTTGAAGACCGGGTAGTCAAGCTTGATCCTCAGAAAAAAGGGATTGCAGTCGAGTACGTATCACCCTATTTTCGACTAGGTATGGTTGATAAAGCTACAGAATATGCAAGGCAAGTACTCAAAAAGGAATTTATATCTTTTCCTTTTTACAAAAATTATGTAGAGGTAATCGCCTTCGAAATTCCGGAACGGAAATATACTGAAGCTTTGATCAAGATAGATAAAGGCTTGAAGGAGCAAAGTGAATTAGATAAAGAAACTGATACCCAGTCAGAATATCTTGATTTGCTCGCTTTGAAAGGTTATGTGTTCGCTAAAATGGGTCGAAACGCTGAAGCTAAACAAGTATACGAACAAGCCTTGTTAATCAATCCTCTTCAGCCTGATGTTAAAGCAGCTATCCTAAGTCTTCAAACTAAAACCAATGTAATTGCAAGTGCAGACAAGCTGCCGCCAACTATTCAATTAATTAGTCCACAAACATCCCGCGGATTACAAGTTGTTACTACGGGCAGCAAAACTGAGATAATTGGTAGGGCTAAAGATCCTTCAGGCATCGCCTCTGTCAACATTAATGGCATTTCTGTAGCCAAGATTGAAGACGACGGGATGTTTGTTTCTTCTGCAGTTCTAAAGCCCGGCCTCAATACAATAATTATTGTGGCTACCGACAAAAAAGGAAATATCGCAACCAAAAGCTTCCCGGTAACCGGCAATGTAGAAACACCGGCGGTTATCGCACAGAAAAAAGAGGTAGAGATCATCATGCCGGTCGCCAAGGATAAGCAGCCTGTTTACCATGCGGTACTTATTGCGGCCAATGATTATGAAGATGCCTCCATTCAGGATTTAGAAAATCCAATTAAAGATGCGAAAGAGCTGGAAGGTATTTTGGAAACCAGCTACACCTTTCAAAAGGACCACATCGAAACGCTCTATAACAAGAGCAGGGAAGAGATCATGCAGGCCTTAGTGCAGAAAAGCAGTTCAATGGGCGAGAACGATAACCTCCTGATATTTTACGCCGGTCATGGCATTGCCGAAAAAGATAAGTTCGGTGATGTAGATGGTTACTGGATTCCATCATCAGCAAAAAAAGGGTTGAATGCCAGTTACATTTCTGCAGATGATATTAATAAAGCATTAAAGCGCAGCGATGCGAAACATATTTTGGTGATTGCAGATGCTTGTTTTAGCGGGGCATTTACACGTTCTATGTCCGATGCATCAATAGGAATTCAGAAGCAATACAGTGTTCCGAGCCGTAAAATTATGGCAAGCGGAAATATGGAACCTGTTCCGGACAACAGTAAATTCATATTCTACCTCAAAAAGAACCTTAAATCAAACACTGCCCGTTACCTCACTGCTAAAAAGCTGTTCGACAGTTTTTATGAAGCCATATTAAACAATTCAGATACATCGCCACAATATGCAGCCATTAAAAATGTCGGCGATGAAGGCGGTCAATTCGTATTTATTAAAAAGTAACCAGCCGATACCAAACAATACTATGAAATATTTTATAATAATCCTTTTGATATGCTTTGCTTCACCACTGGCAACATTTGCACAGGTGGCACAGAGCGAAGCGGCAAAAAGCGCTCAGGAAAAAGGCGTGGCATTACAAAAGCAGAAAAAGTATGATGAAGCAATAGCCAGTTATACTGAAGCGATTATGCTGGAGCCCAGCTATCCTGATCCTTATAGAAGCCGTGGGTTTGTTTATTATTTATACATAAAGGATTATTCCAAAGCACTTGCAGATTATAACATGCTGATCAAACTTACGCCAAATCAATCATATAGTTATAGCGACCGTGCAAGACTTTACAATGCAATGGAGCGATACACTGACGCTGCCAATGATTATACGGAGGCTATTAGGTTAAAGCCAGACCATGACACCCACTACGTCGACCGTGCAGAGGTCTATGTAAAGGCCAACCAGCGTGACCTCGCCCTGGCAGACTTTAATAAATATATAGCGCTGGAGCCCACAGAATATGCCTATTGGAAGCGGGCAGTGTTTTACGAGAAAATAAAAGAGAACGAGCTTGCCCTTAAAGATTTCAATAAGTGTATTGCTTTGGAACCCAAAACTTCCAGCCCTTATTACTTTCGCGGTCAATTCTACTATAAAAAACAACAATATGATCTGGCGGTAAAAGACTTCAGCAAGGCAATGGCTGTTGAACCGGGCAAAGCAGCACTCTACCGAGGCAGGGGCGATATTTATACAGCAGCAGGAAACTACGCAGCCGCTATTGCCGACTATGAGACGAGCATTCAAGTTGATACCGGGAGGTTTGTTGCCAAGTATGCAGCATATGGAAGTATCATTTCCCCATTGGTAAGGACAGGTAAGTTTGAGGAAGCCAGAAAATATGCTGAGTTGGCATTTGACCCAAACGTTATCCGCTACATTGAAAATAATCCGATAAAGCATTTTATTGATGTGGTAAGGATTGACCTGCCCTCGAAACAATACTTATCAGCCCTTGCAAAACTTGACTTGGCGAACAGCGAATTTGGAAGCTCAAAAATCGATGAAGATATTAGGAAATTTCGTTATTCTGATATACTGGTATTAAAAGGATATGTCTTAGAAAAGCTTGGTCGCTATGCACAAGCAAAAGAAGTTTATGAGCAAGGTCTGTTAATTAATCCGACACAGCCTGATGTTAAAGATGCGCTGGCTAAGTTAAAGGAAACAGTTATTACAGTATTAGCAAATGATATTTTATCACCTGAAATACAGCTGATCAGTCCGCAAGCTTCCCGGGGTCTGCAAGTGGTTGCAATCGGAACCAATACAGAAATAATAGGTAAGGCCAGCGATTCTTCAGGCATCGCGTCCGTAAAGGTTAATGGAGTTCCAGTGACCAAAATTGAAGATGATGGGGTATTTGTCTCTGCACTTGTGTTGAAGCCCGGATCAAATGCCATAGAAATCACTGCTACGGATAATAAAGGAAATGTAGCCATCAAGAAATTTACAGTAACAGGCACCGCGGCAACACCAGTGGTAATCGCGCAAAAAAAGGAAGTTGAAGTCATCATGCCTGTTGTGACAGAAAAGCAACCTGTTTTTCATGCCATACTAATCGCCACAAATGATTATGAAGATCCTGCGATTCAGGATTTGCAGAATCCCGTAAAAGATGCGACTGAACTGGAAGCGATATTACAAACAACATACACTTTTGAAAAGGAGCATGTTACAACGCTCTATAACAAAAGCCGCGATGAGATCATGCAGGCTTTGATCCAAAAAAGCAGCTCTATGGGTGCTAATGATAATTTGCTAATTTTCTATGCAGGCCACGGCACGGCCGAGAAGGATAAATTTGGTGATGTAGATGGTTACTGGATTCCATCATCAGCGAAAAAAGGCGTAAATTCTACTTACATTTCTTCGGAAGACATCAATAAGGCCCTGAAGCGGAGCGAAGCAAGGCACGTCCTGGTTATAGCCGATGCTTGTTTTAGCGGTGCATTTACCCGGTCTTTGTCAGACGCGAATATTGGTATCCAGAAACAATATAACGTTCCCAGTCGCAAAATTATGGCGAGCGGCAATATGGAGCCGGTTCCCGACAACAGCAAATTCATCTTTTATTTGAAGAAAAACCTCACGGCCAATACAGAAAGGTACCTGACAGCTAAAAAATTGTTCGATAGCTTTTATGAAGCAATTCTGAACAATTCTGATACCTCACCGCAGTTCGCCGCAATTAGAAATGTCGGTGATGAAGGCGGTCAATTCGTATTTATTAAAAAGTAAGTCCTATTTTAATCCTGTAAATCCTAAACCATGAAAAAATTACTACTAATTGCACTATTGTTTTTTGCCGCTGCTACGACGAAGGCACAGGATGATTTTGATAAAATTGTTTATAAAGAAGTTGAAGTTGAACCCGCTTTTCCTGGTGGTATGTTGAAATGGGGGAAGTTTCTGCGTGATACCATTAATTTTGAAGCCTTATACAAAAATGACCCGCCAGTAGGAAAGTATAAAGTAGAGCTATCATTTGTGATTGAGCGTGATGGCTCCGTTACCGAAGTAAAGGTTAAAACTGATCCAAAAGAATGTCCGGATTGTACAAAGGAAGCCATAAGGGTGTTGAAATTAAGTCCGAAATGGACACCCGGTGTGCAAAATGGACGCAACGTGAGAGTTTCCTATACCATTCCATTCTCCTTCACCATCCCCGAAAAAGATGACAGGGAGTAACCTCAAATTTATATGCGTGGCAATACTGTTAACAGCTTGCATTGGTTCTGTAAAAGCTCAGTCCCTGCAAGAAAAGTTAATTGATAGCGCCTACAGTAAGATATCCTATTCTCAATTTTCTGCGGCAAAATCATTACTAAGCGAGGCAATTAGATTGGTGCCCAATAGTGCCCGGGCTCATGCCGCAATGGGCTATGTGCAGGATAAAACAGGACAGATAGAGGCTGCATTGAAAAGTTATGATCTGGCGATTAAACTAGATCCTTCTAGTCCGAACGCCTATTTTTATAAAAGCGAATTTTATGCGGAAAGGCAAGACTATAAACTCTCAGCCCAGTTCTACACAGAGGTGCTGAAATTGCGGCCTGCATCTGTAAAAGCATTAAGAGGCAGGGCATATGCCTACCGCATGCTGGCCGATTATGTAAGTAGTGAAGCTGACTATACCGCTGTCATCAATCTGGAACCTGATGCCTGGAGTTACATGCAAAGGGGATATATTTATTTCGCCGACAACCGTTACGCAAAAGCGTTGAGTGATTTTAACAAAGCTGTTTCATTGGAGCCGTCTGATAATTTTTATGTCGGCAGCCTGATTAATGTATTGTCAAACTTACGGTCTTTCGACGCCATCATAAAGGCGAATGCAACCTTCCAGGCCAACAAGAAAAAAGACAATCATACAGAGCTGGCTACCGTTTATGCTGCGGAGCAAATTCTTAAAAAAGACTACCAAAAAGCGTACGATTTGTTGGAGAAGGCTGATTCCAAGTTCACCAGTATACTCTCGCTTAAGGCTTATGTCCTAGAAAAACTAAATCATAATGAAGACGCAAAAGCACTATATATACAAGCTTTAACCATTGATAAAAACTTACCCGAAGTAAAACAGGAACTCGCATTATTGGAGAAAAAAATGAGCGTGGTCGTTTTGGCAGATAACCTTCCGCCTGCTATTGAGCTGATTAGTCCCACGCCATCCCGTGGCCTCGGCATAGTAGCGAACGGGACTGCCACACAGGTAATCGGCCGGGCTGTAGACCCATCCGGCTTGAGTGCTGTTACCATAAATGGAAAAGCCGTTAAACCAGAAGAAGATGGTTTATTTACGACGTCGGTAATCTTAAAGGCCGGTCTAAATCAGTTACTCATTACCGCTACAGATGTTCGCGGCAATAAGGCCACTAAAACATTTCCGGTAACTGTTCCGGCGACACTTGTTAAAGTACAGCCGCCAGCTGAAACGATTGTCGCCGTAACTGATGTTCCTCCTCGTTTTCACGCACTGTTAATTGCTGAGAAAGACTATATAGATCCGGGTATAGATGACCTCGCAAACCCGGTGAAAGATGCCCGCGATTTGCGCAACATCCTAATTGGAAAATATTCATTCAACACAGAGGATGTAGATACGCTTTACAACAAAAGCAGGGAAGAGATTTTGCAGACTTTGATACAGAAATGCAATGCTTTGGGCGACAATGACAACCTTGTGATTTTTTACGCTGGTCATGGCATAGCCGAGAAAGATAAGTTTGGCAATGTTGATGGCTACTGGATTCCTACTTCAGCTAAAAAAGGGAACATGGCTACCTATATTTCAACGGAAGACCTCAACAGGGCACTAAAGCGAAGTAACTCCAGGCACATTTTAGTAATTGCAGATGCATGTTTCAGTGGGGCATTTACACGTTCCCTTACAGCTGCACCCGCCAGTATCCAACGGCAATATGATTCTCCCAGTCGGAAAATTATGGCCAGCGGAAACATGGAACCCGTACCTGATAATAGTATTTTCTTAAAGTACCTTAAACAGAATTTAAACAAAAATCAGGAGAAATACCTGACAGCAAAAAGCCTGTTTGATAGCTTTTATGAAGCCGTGTTAAACAATTCTGAAACACTTCCACAGTTCGCCGCCATTAAGAATGTTGGCGATGAAGGCGGGCAGTTTGTATTTATCAAAAAGTAAATTATGATGAAAAACCTCAATATCATTTTTATCCTTTTACTTTTTCCGATCCTTTCTTACGCACAGGATCAGGCTGCCGCTAGGGAAAAACTTTATGAAGGACAATCGCATATGAACAATAAGGAGCCGGACAAGGCCCTTGCCAAATTTACTGAAGCGATTAGCCTGGATTCAACCCTTGCATTAGCGTATAGCAGCAGGGGCCTTGTTTATTATCTTAATTTTAAAGAATATCAGAAAGCGATCGCAGATTTTAATACGGTAATCCGCTTAGAGCCAAATAGAGCGCATGGTTATTATAGTCGCGCACGACTATACAAGTACATGGAACGCTATGCCGACGCAATAAAGGATTATACAAAGGCAATAGACCTGGAAGAAGATACTGATTATTACCTGTACCGATCAGAAGCATATATCAAAACGGATCAAAGGGCGCTTGCCCTTGCAGATTTAAATAAAGTTATTGAGTTGGAGCCTTCTGAATACCACTATGGGAGACGCGCCAATTTTTATGAAAATATTAAAGAAAATAAACTGGCCCTTCAGGACTATGACAAATGCGTTTTGCTGCGGCCTGATAGCGATAGGCCGTACTACTTGAGGGGTAGTTTTCATTATCGCAAGCAACAGTATAATCTGGCTATTGCAGATATGACCAAAGCAATCGCAATCAAACCTGGTAGTCCATTCAACCTTCGCGGCAGGGCTGACGTTTACCGTGCAGCAGGGGCTTACAGTGCGGCTATCAACGACTATCTGCAGAGTTTAAAAGTAGACACCGGAGAGTTTGTTACTGCATTCCTGACCACAATCAATTTAGTTTCCCCTCTTGTAAGGGCAGAAAGGTGGGAGGAGGCTCAAAAATATGCCTCGCTCGTGTATGAAGAAAATATTTTCAGGTATATACGGGAAAACCCGATGAGGTACTTTATAGATGTAGTTCGTACTGATCTTCCGGCCAAAAAGTATAAGGAAGCTTTGGGAAAACTTGATCTTGCAGACCGTGAGTTTTCAACACTAAACCTGGATGAATATGATCAAAGGTTCCGTTATACAGACGTATTGTTTCTCAAGGCCTACATTATGGAGAAGCTTGGCAATTATGGCCAGGCGAAAGCGCTTTACGAACAGGCTTTGTTGATAAACCCTTCCCAGCCTGATGTGAAATTAGCACTTTCCATGTTAGCAGATATGCAAATCACCGTTGCGGCCAATGACGTTTCTGCACCGGAAATTCAATTGATTAGTCCGCAACCTTCCCGTGGCCTGCAAGTAGTGGCAGCAGGCAGTAAATCCGATGTCATAGGTAAAGCAAAAGATGCATCAGGTATTGCGTCAGTTACCATCAATGGCGTAGCTATAGCTAAAATTGAAGAGGATGGTTTGTTCGTCACTTCACTAGTTTTAAAGCCGGGTGCAAACACCATCAGCATAGTTGCGATAGATAAAAAGGGGAATACAGCAACCCAGACTTTCAGTGTATTGGGCACAACAGTAGCTCCGGTTGCTATAGTTCCTGTAGCAGAAGCAAAGCCGGTTTTTCATGCCATACTTATCGCAGCAAATGACTACGAAGATTCCGGTATACAAGACCTTGTTAATCCTGTTGCAGATGCCAAAGGACTGGAAGCCATCCTTCAAACCAATTACACTTTTGACAAAGAAAATTTCATCACTTTGTACAATAAAAGCAGGGAAGATATTATGCAGGCCATCGTCCAGAAAAGCAGTGCAATGGGAGCGAATGATAACCTGATAATTTTTTATGCCGGGCATGGCACTGCAGAGAAGGATAAGTTTGGGGATGTAGACGGCTATTGGATTCCATCGTCAGCTACCAAAGGCGTCAATGCAAGTTATATCTCTGCGGATGACATTAATAAAGCATTAAAACGAAGTGAGGCCAGGCACATTCTGGTCATTGCCGATGCCTGTTTTAGCGGAGCTTTTACCAGATCCATGACTGCTGCACCTGGAACGATTCAAAGACAATACGATTCGCCTAGCCGGAAAATTATGGCCAGCGGAAATATGGAGCCAGTGCCGGATAACAGCGTATTCCTAAAATACCTTAAACAGAATTTAACTAAAAACCAGGAAAAGTACATGACTGCCAAAACCCTGTTTGATAGTTTTTATGAAGCGGTATTAAACAATTCTGAAACGCTTCCGCAGTTCGCCGCCATTAAGAATGTTGGTGATGAAGGCGGGCAGTTTGTATTTATTAAAAAATGATAAGCATAACATGAAACCATCAGTTAAATGGCTTATTAGCATAGCCCACGCATTTGTCTTCCTCGGCTTCACGGCCTGGTGGATGAATACCGGCTTCACTTATGGAGATGAGCAACTGATTATTAAATGGTCGTCTATTGTAAAACGGGTAGTGTTCCAAATTGATGAAGACCCGCCAAAAAAAGACTACCTTTTTATCAACCTTGCTTACGAAAAAGCGCTGATTCCGCGTGAAGATGGACTGGGGAATGAAGTGATTACCGATCGTGATAAGTTAGCGCAGTTCTTCCAGATTGTTAAACGCCATCAAAAGGAAATCAAATTTACCTTTTGCGATGTGTTTTTGAAAGGGAAGTCAGCCAGTGACAGCAGTCTGCAGTATGCAGTGACTGGGATACCGAATATTCTTTTTCCTACCCATCTGGACGATAATAATTATTTGGATCAATTGGATATTCATGTTCCGGCGGCCATTGCCGACTACCGCATGGTCAGCAGCGGTTTTATGAAATTTAAGCTTTTTCAAAGCGATAGCCTACCTACGGTGCCGGTATATCTGTATGAAAAGCTTCAGGGGAAAAAAGTAAATGCACCGTTGAATTCTATGATTATCGATTACCAGATACGGGCGCATGAAGTTTTTGAGCAGGGCGAATATCCGGTAGTCACGCTATCAGAACTTTTGTTGTTGCCGGAAGAAATATTGGTAAACGAATTCCTTAAAGGAAGGTTTATTGTGATGGGCGATTTCAATACAGATGTTCATGAAACCGTATTTGGTTCTACCCCAGGTACACTTATTTTGCTTAATATTTATCTAAGCCTGGTAGATGGACAGCACAAAATCAGTATTTGGTGGGTGCTATACCTCTTAATTGGATATTCCATCTTTTCCAGATTAATGTTGTTCCCCAAACCAGATGAGGAAGAAGAAACCAGGCCCGCCTGGGTCGGTCCGTTGCTGGGTAGCGCAGGCTATTTAGCCCTATTTTCCATCATTTCCTATTTGCTCTTCAACCAACATTTACAGGTACTTATCGTTACCCTTTACATTAACTTGCTGCGGTTTATAATTCGCAACAGGAAAAAGAAATGGAAAAAGTCCCAGTTCAAAGAATGGTTTTTGGAATTCAGGGAAAGTTATTTTAATTTCAAATAATATGCTACAGAAACTCAGTTTAGGACTATTGATCGTTATTAGTCTTGCTTTTGTGCAAGCCGAAAAATATTATGTGACCTTCATTAAGGGCGCTGTAACAGTAAAGAAAACCGGCAAGGCGCTTAAAGTGGGCGATGTGCTTTCCCCTACAGATGCACTGGTTTTTAAAGATGCAACCGGTAAAGTTTCCTGCATCAGTCCGGGTAAGGGCAGGTTTGACATCAATGCCGGAAGTTTAAAAAGTGGTGGCGGATCGGAATTGCTCGCAGTGCTTAAAAACAACCTGGTGCCTTCCACAAGTTCGTACAGGCTCAGTACACGTTCTTTAGCTTTTGAAGGATACGAGCCAAAGAGCTATTTCCAGTCGGCCGAGACAGGCAACCGCATCTTATTGCTCAAGGACCTTCCTGTGCAAATCAACGCTGCATATCCAATTACGGAGAGCAGTTTTTTCTTTGTTCAATATACCGAGAATGGCAAAACGCAAACCAAAAAATTGCAGCAGGATAGCAAGGGAATCGTGTTTGCTGATGGGGTTTTTCCAACCTCTGTTGATAAAGTAATGTTGTGTTATCAGGATAAGAGTTCGGGCACTGCACGGTCGAGTATGCTGGCAAGCTTCACCCCGATTCTTGTTAGCAAAGAGGAAGTTATTGAGCAGGTAAGGGTGATTAAATTAAACAGCGCGGGCTTCGACGCTAAGAAATTAAAAGAGCAGATTGCCGCACACCTGTACGATAACTATGGCAAAATAAGCTTGCAGGAAATAGAAGCGTTACTTCCCTAATAAAAAACCCCGTGCTTTCATGCAAAAGCTACGGGGGAAAACTATGGCAAATTTTAATTTCTTATGTCATTGCGAGGTACGAAGCAATCCGTTATGTAAGATTGCTTCGTACCTCGCAATGACATGAATAACCTCACAATGACGGGTCCTACTTCGCAATGGCATTCTTGACCTCACAATGATATGATTAATCTCAAGTAAGATTGCTTCATACTTCGCAATGACGGGATTTACTCCGCAATGACGGGGCTTACTTGGCAATGACAGGGCTTCCTTCACAATTATCTATTCGATCTCCAGTGCACACTGTCAAATATTTGCTTAAGGGTTGCTTAACTGTTTCTAAAGGGTTGCTTAAGCTATGGGTTAATCAAGGGTTAACCAAGGGTTAAGCAAGGGTTAAGCAACCCTTAAGCAACCCCATAAAAAGACCGAACAATTATCAAGTATAAATTGACAGTCGATCACACTTGTTGTGTGTAAAATTTCTAAGTAATTTTTATACTTTAGCCAGAACCAAACCAACACACCGGATTAAATGCAGATAATGTTTCAGTATGATTTAGACCGACTAAAATCATACTCTGTTAACCATGAAAATAACATTGAAATATTTGATGGAAATTTCTTTTACGCATTTTGTTTTCCTGAGGTAGGTTATTTTAATTATGCTTTTCAAACGTCATCAGCACCTTTCACCGTAGAGTCTGTTGCTAACATTAAGAAATTCTATTTGGAACGGAATATTTTGACACATAAATTTCTCGTGCCAGCTCGATCTGCGGAAAGCAACCGCATTATCAGTAGTGACAATAATTACACCCAAACAGGGATTATAGCTAAAACGGTTTTTCCATCGGGACGGATTGTAAACCAAATTCAGGAGCAAGGCGTCAGTTTAACCAAGGTTGATGATAGCAATATTGAAACCTATACAGAAATTTATTTAAACGGATTTGAGGCTGAGGGCCGAGATGCAAAGAAAGTCGCCAAAAACTTTAGAACACTGCTTTCCAATAAGGCGGTTGAACTGTATTTACTCAAATACCAGAACGAATATGTAGGCATAAATGTGCTCTACAATTCTGGAACGGAGAGTTTACTCGCGGGTGGCGCAGTATTGAAAGAATTTCGAAATAACGGTTATCATAAAAAAGGATTATCCTATAGAATCCAACATGCATTACGGAAACCAGAAGTGAGAAATGTAATGTCCTGGACTTATAAAGATGGCGTAAGCTATAACAACATGATTAAGCTGGGAATGGACTTTGGGGAAGAATTTATGGTCTACGAATATGATAGCTAGTAGTATACTTCAGTCATTTAATCAGTTCCGGGCGCGGGTTGCTATCAGTGAAGGAGATCAATACCTCACCTATGATGATCTTGAACAACAAGCAGTAGCACTAGCTGCTCATTTGATTGGAAAAGGAAAAGAGAATAACAGATGTATTGCCATTGATATACCAAATATATCGAAACATATTGTTGCAATTGTAGGGGTGCTACTTTCTGGCAATCACTACCTTTCGCTGACTGCCGAAAACAGAATTTTTGTAGATCAAGATACTACCTTTCATTACAGTGAAGTGGTTACAGAAGCAATGTTGGCAGAGGCTATGGATCCGGAAGCACCGGTAATCTATTTTCTCCCACCACTTGCAGTAGATAAGCTCTTGTGCGCTTTCTTTACTTCAGGGAGCACTGGAAAATCGAAACTGGTAAAACATACGGTCGGAAACATTTATTCAGACACTATCAGGCAGATTCAAGATAATGAGATTACGAAAGAAGATAAAATTGATTTGTTGTTTTCCTTGAGTTTCAGTGCCTCATTAGCATGCATCTTTCCTGCATTAATGTCTGGTGCAGAGCTGGCGATTTTCGACATCAAGAAGGAGGGCTTGCTCAGGTTGGCAGAGTTTTGGGATCTGAAAAGGATTACATTTTCTACACTATCTGTATCTTCATTCCATGGTGTTTGTAAAGCAAATTCTACCTTAAAGCATGTAAATGCTTTAAGATTTATATCCATAAGCGCAGAGCCTGTTAAGGAAACGACCATATCAATGTTTCAGTCGCGCTTTCCAGAGAATACCGTTTTGCAAATTGCCTATGCAGCCACAGAAACGCGAACGATTTCTGAGCTTAAAGTTTATAATGACGGTCGGGAAAACCTTTTTACGAATTCTATTGGAAGGGTAGTAAGTGGGAAGGAAGTTAAAATAGATGTAGAGATCATGGTTCGTTGGGAGGGTGAGGATGACTGGTTTTCAACTGGTGATCTAGGTTATTTTAATGAAGAAGGCTACTTGTTTTATTTGGGAAGGTCAGCAACAGAAAACAAGTTAAATGGGGTAAAGATTAATTTCAGCGCGATTGAGGAGAGCGTCGAAGACTTAGCGGAAATTATAAAGGTTGCAGTTGTTGTTAATACGCTAAATGAAGACTCCTCAAAGCTTGTGTGTTTTTATCAGGGAAATTTTAAAGAGATAGAAATTAGGGAACTTATTGAAGCAAAATTCCCTGCTAACCATTGGCCTCAATTCTATGTAAAAATGCAGGAAATTCCCTTGACACATACAGGTAAAATCGACCGGCGGATACTAGAACAGTGTGATGTGAATAGATCTGCTAGTAATGGTCTAAAAAGGGAAATAACAACTTCTAACAGGATTCAAATTATCATTAACTGTTTTAAAGCCGCGCTTGAAACAAAGAATGTTGATGCGGATACAGATTTCTTTCAAGCCGGAGGCGATTCACTCGCTGCATTGATATGTGCTGCGGATATTGAGAAGCAATTAAAGCTTACTCTAAGTACTTTTGCATTTATCAATCATTCCAGTCCGCGTAAATTGAGCGACTATTTGTTAACGGCACATGTTGATGATTCTTTAATCGAAGTAATTGAGTTAAATGGATTCCAGGTGAATAGAAATAACCTTTACTTTTTACATAATCTTCCAGACAGGGTATACGATCCGTTAATTAATAGTGCATTGTCTGAAACGTTTAATTTGAAGCTTTTGTATTACGATATTAAAAGTGAACAGTCAGACAAAGTGGCGCTGATTATGCAACAGATTGAAAATATTATTAGTCATCACCAGGAAGTGATTTTAGTTGGATATAGTTTTAGTGGTTACCTCGCACATCAGCTAGCTGCGCTGCATAAGCAGGTTACACATTGTGTGCTGATAGATACATATCACTATTTTGAACGCGAAAAATACAAACGAAAACTTGATATAGTATCCCGCATGAAAAGCTTGCATTGGCATGTAGTTAAAAATCGGGATATTCTCTATCCACTGTTCTTACTGACTGAGAAATACAACTGGATTAAAGAAAAGAAGAAAGTCTGGAAAGATGAACAGTTTTTTGCGGGGGTAGAGTCAATGTTAGCCGAACTAAAGGAAGATAAAGCCGAAGCGATATGCATCTTTTTTCAGGCAAGCAGGAGGGACAAGGATTACGGCAGGGGGTGGCAGTCAAATTTCGGTAGAGAATTCAATTTTGAGAGCTTTAATGTAACTCATCATACTATCATTCAGGATTGTTCGAACGACATGGTGAAACACATGTTAGGAAAGATTATTTAACTGCTTCTTCCTGGGATGTCGGAATTTTAAGGTATACTTTAGCCTCACAGGAATTGCATTTGTATCTGCGAAGATTTAATCCTAAAAACTTAACAACAGCTCCTCTTGGCACACGGGAAGTTAGATATCCTGAGGGGCATTTTGGGCACTTATGATAGACTGATGGTTTTTCTAGCCAGCTTTGATCTTGAGGTATAGTCATCATTGTATTGGTTAATAAATTCTTAAATTAGTTTATACCATTTTCCGGTAAACCACTCGTTCATACTTAACAATACATTTGGCTATGTAAAAGTGCAAATTTTATATTAAGAAATCCAAAATATAGTGTTAAATTATTGAGGCATAAAACTATTCTTAGTGTAAAAAGTACACTTAATTGATTAATACAGTCAGTTTTTGATAATTACCAGCAAACCAAGGCAAAAAAACTGGTTTACTAATTAGAAATGCTCCGACTTTTTTATATTTTTGTGACAAAGAATGAAACCTTTTTTATGAAACCCCCAGGTTATAGGAGCATTTTAATTTTTAAACCTTCAAACTAATAATGTTTTCAATTTTTAAGAAAAAAAATCATGTATCAGATATCGAATGGCTCGGTGTAGACATGCATTCTCATCTATTGCCTGGGTTAGATGATGGTTCTCCTGATGTAGAGCAATCAGTTAAATTAATTAAAAGTTTAAATGAGCTAGGTTATAGTAAGTTCCTTTGTACACCACATATTTTTACTGAGCTGTACCCCAATTCCCCTGAAACTATTTTGCCAGCATTAAAAGCAACTGAGATTGCCCTTAGAGAGGCTAATATCAATGTAGCTGTTGGCGCTGCTGCGGAATACATGGTGGACGATACTTTTAAAGTTGCTGATGGATTAATGACCCATCCTGGGAATTACATTCTTATAGAGATGTCTTATTTAAATGAGACACCAAATATTGAACAGGTAGTATTTGACCTGCAAATCAGAGGCTATAGGATTATACTCGCTCATCCTGAACGATACCTTTTTTATCATTTTGAAAAAGCCAGGTTTGAGCGGTTCAAGGACATGGGAGTATGTTTCCAATTGAACCTGCTTTCGGTGACCGGATATTATGGGAAAGAAGTGAAGCGGATCGCTGATTACTTATTAGAGAAGAAGTTTTATGATTTGGCATCATCAGATCTGCACCACGATAAACATTTACATGCATTAACAACAGCAGTTCAAGATGGCTCATTATATAGCAAAATTGGAGCGTATCCCTTTAAAAATAAAGAACTGTTTTTGTGATTAAAAAAGGTTAAATTTGCGCTATATCTATAACTATGAATAAATTAAACTCGAAAAATACATTTTACTTAATTGTATTTTTGTTCATTGGATCGGTTTTTACTTCTTGTAAAACTACTGAAAATGCGACCTATTTTTCCAACCTAGATTCATTAAAGACTAATCAAATTAGTTTAGCTGAATTCAAGGAGCCATTAATACAAACAGATGATATTTTGGATGTAAATGTCCAAACCATGGGGCAGAATGCATTTGCGTCCTCGACATCAACTACTGGCGCGGCTTCGCAACTCACGGCAGCCGGTAGTGGATTTTTAGTTAGCAAAGCTGGAACCATCGAAATGCCAATGTTGGGAGTGATTAAACTGGCAGGATTGACAACGAGCCAGGCTATTGAAGTTATCAGAACTGCGGCTGCTAAATATTATAAAGATCCTACAGTTCAAGTTCGATTTGCTAATTTTAGGATTACCGTTTTGGGAGAAGTTGGGCATCCTTCAAGTTTTACTGTGCCATCCGAGAAAGTAACTGTATTGGATGCTATTTCTCTAGCTGGTGATCTGACGATAACAGGTAAAAGGAACAATATCCTATTAATGCGAGATAATGGAAATAAGAAAGAAGTTGTTCGACTAAACTTGAATTCTACTGAATTAGTTAATTCCCCTTATTTTTATTTAAGGCAAAATGATGTTCTGTATGTAGAACCAACGAAAATTAAGGTTGCAAATAGTAACGCTAGGAATACACAACTCATAACTGTTGGAATTACCGCTGCTTCATTTTTGTTGACGCTTGTAAATGTTTTTAGATAAGTTTAATAGGATTACATGAATAATAATTCCATTCAAGAGGATGTTTTCGGTGAAAAAAAGCTAGTTGATTTCAAATTACTGATTGATAAGATGCTTCGTAATTGGTATTGGTTCGCGATATCAATAATATTATGCTTGTTTATAGCATACATGTACTTAAGATATACCGCTCCTATTTACAAAACGACTGCCAGAGTATTAATCACAAGCGACAAGAGTGGTGGTTCAGGGGAAGGTGAATTAGCTAAGGCACTCGGAGGTCAATTCAGCACCTCAAGCAGCGTAGAAGGAGAACTGGAAATACTTAAAACCAGACATTTAATGGAGCAAGTTGTTAGGCAGCTTGAGTCATACATATCTTATTATCATAAGGGGCAGTTTAGGACTATTGAGATGTATAAGAAATCTCCTTTTAAGTTGCGGCTTCTTGAATCTGTCGATAGTGTGTCAAGAATAAGCTTGGAGGTTCAACTAAAGGATAACCGCATTATATTAAAAAATGGGGATGTTGTAACAAAAGCTAATTTTTATCAACCTGTATTTATTGCTGGATTGGGCAAAATTCAAATAGAAAAGGGGATAGGTAACTTAGATCCAGAATCAACGTATTTAGTTAAGGTCTCAACTATTCCACAAACCATAAGCGCGTTAACTGGTAGACTTCAGGCAACAATATTTAACAAGCAAGTCGATATTATTACGTTGGATTATATCAGTGAGGTTCCGGCGAATTCAGAAGATATATTGAATAATTTGATTGAAGCTTATGTTGCGGGAAATCTACAAGACAAAAATAGAATTGCCGACAGTACAATTGCATTTATTGAGGAGAGACTTTTGTATGTGGGGAGGGAACTTGGGGATATTGAAGGAAACGTTCAATCATTTAAGCAAACTAATAAGCTTGCTGATATTACTGCGCAATCATCCCAGTTGATTACATCTACCGGTGTGACGACTGATGAACTGTCCAGAGTTGAAACTCAGCTAAGTGTCTTAGCGTCAATTGAGAGATATGTAAATAATGCAAAAGATAGTGAACGGGTGGTTCCAAGTGGAGTATTACTAGATGATCCAAGCTTCTCGGGTTTAGTGGAAAGGTATAATTCAGTGGTATTAGAGAAAGAAAGGAGTAGTTTGACTCAGACTGAGGGTAATCCCTATATTCAGAATCTTAATTCACAAATATTGAGTGCTAAGACTGATATGTTAGCGGGTCTTCAAAACTTGAAAAGAACATTGACAATTTCTAAAAGTCGGCTCCAAGCTAAATCCTCATCTATCGCTGGTAAGGTCAGGGAAGTCCCAGCTGTGGAAAGGACATATTTAGACTTAGCAAGGCAACAACAAATTAAACAAGAATTGTATGTTTTCTTAATGCAAAAACGGGAGGAAACGGCCATTTCGAAAACGTCGAATATTTCAAATTGCAAAGTGATTGAGCCTCCTATTTCTTCGGGAGCAATCAGCCCTATAAGGTCCAAAATATACGGCTATGGAACAATATTTGGATTTTTGATACCATTCCTAATTATTTTCGTTAGGAGTAAGCTGAATACAAGATTGATATCAAAAGATCAAATTCTAAACTTAACACAAGCGCCAATCATAGGTGAGATAGGGAACAGTTCAAGTGGTTCAAGTAGTTTAGTCGTTACTCAGGGAGCACGAACTGCTATATCCGAACAATTTCGAGCACTGAGGACTAATTTATCCTTCTTCTTGAAGGATTCGGAAAAGACAATTTTACTAACGTCAAGTATGTCTGGAGAAGGAAAGTCATTTATATCAATAAACCTTGCAGCCGTATTGGCGATATCTGGTAAAAAAGTTGTCGTAATGGAGATGGATTTGAGAAAACCCAACCTATCTAATAAGCTTAATTTGCAGACAGATACCGGCTTTACCAATTATATTGTAAATGAAAATCTTACAACCGAGCAAATAATAAAGCCATCTGGTACTCATGACAATCTTTTCCTTATAAGTTCTGGAAATATTCCCCCAAATCCTGCTGAAATCATTTTGAATAAAAGAACTGATATTTTAATGAATGATTTGAGAGGAAAGTTTGATTTTATCATAATTGATGCACCCCCGGTAGGTCTAGTAACAGACGCTCAATTGCTGAGCAAATATGCTGATCTAACTCTATATGTCGTAAGACAAGGTTATACTTTTAAGCAACAGTTGAATATTGCTCAGGAAATCTACGAGGGCCAAAAGATGAAACAGATATCAATTTTGGTTAATGATGTTAAGAATGACGCAAGTTATGGTTATGGCTATGGATACGGATATGGCTATGGTTATGGCTATGGTTATGGAACCTATGGTAACGAGGTAGCAAAGTCTAGTTGGGTCAAAAGAGTTTTCGGAAAATAATTGGTTTTGTGAGAAAATTAACAGCGCATCCCCATTATGAAAAAATCTGTGAGTGGTTTAGGCTGATAACGATTACGGGAGGGGCGCAATTAGTTGTACAGGCTACAGCCTTAATAAGTGGGATCATTATAATTAGATTGCTTCCTACCAAAGAGTACGCTCTATATACTTTGGCTAATACTATGCTCGGTACCTTAAGTGTACTATCTGATGGTGGTATATCGTCAGGAGTAATGGCGCAAGGTGGTAAGGTTTGGAGAGACAAGGTTAAATTGGGTGAAGTATTAGCAACTGGCCTAAATCTTCGAAGGAAGTTCGCGTTGGTGACTTTGATCATAATCATACCAATATTATCCTATCTTCTTTATCACCATGGAGCCGGTTTCTGGTCTGTCATTCTGATTGTCGGCGCGCTTGTACCTGCTTTTTTCGCAATTCTTTCGGATTCTCTACTGGAAATCGTGCCTAAATTACATCAAGATATAGGACCATTACAAAAAAATCAAGTGTCCGTAAGTCTAACCAGGACTCTTCTTAGCGCTTTTTTACTTTTCTTTTTTCCATTTTCGTTTTTGGCGATTTTTATAAATGGTCTAACCAGGATTTATGGAAACTTTCAACTAAAAAAAATTGCAGCTAAATTTACGATCCCAAATCAAGCAGCAAACCCTGTAATAGAAAAGGAAATTCTCCGCATCGTTAAGAGAGTTTTGCCTACTTCTATTTATTATTGTTTTTCAGGGCAGATTACAGTTTGGTTAATTTCTATTTTCGGAAACACAAACTCACTTGCAGAAATTGGGGCTATTAGTAGGTTAACGATGGTAATTGGAGTATTGTCTGCAATGTTTGGAGCCTTGGTGGTGCCGAGATTTTCCAGGTTGGAGGAAGTTAGACAAAGGTTATTGAATTTTTTTTTGAATGTCCAAGTACTTGTCATATTTTCTTGTTTAATTATAATTTTATTGACTTGGATTTTTTCATCCCAACTCCTTTACGTTTTAGGGAAGAACTATGCGTCTCTTGATATTGAGCTTCTATTAAGTATGATTGGTGCATGCATTAGTTTTTTAGCAGGAGTTTCTTTCACGCTATATAACTCTAGAGGGTGGATGATTAATCCTTTTCTGTCAATAGGAATAGATATTTTTGTAATTATAATAGGCGTTTTCTTGTTTCCTGTGTCAACGTTGAAGGGTGTATTAGCATTTAATATATTAACAGCTTCATTCTTGTATTTTTCAAATACTTGGTACGCATTTTATAAAATTAGGAGGTCTAGACTATGATATCTTTTCTAAAAAAGCATGCTAATATTTTAACGTCATTTGTAAAGCATTGGCGAAGTATAAAGGGCATAAATGTTATAATCAAGAATTCTTCAATTAATGAAAGTGGTGTTTTATTATATAAGAATTTGTTTATGATTAATTCGGTAATTGGGAAGGACGTTATCATTGATGAAGCTAATGGCATATTCAATAGTCAGTTGTTAGGGCATAATAGGATAGGCAAGTTCAGTTCCATTTCCAATTCAACATTAGATAACTTTACTTACACTGGGAATTTTAATTCTATTAACAATGCTATTATTGGTAAGTATTGTTCGATTGGTCCCAATTTCAAAGTTGGACTTGGTACGCATCCAACGTCATTCATAAGTTCAAATCCCTTATTCTACAGCCAATTTAATTGCTTTGGCGTCCAATTAACAAACAATAGTTCTTTTGAGGAATACAAAAAAACTATTATTAAAAATGATGTGTGGATAGGGGCGAACGTTTTCATTTCGGAGGGTGTGACCATCGGAAATGGAGCGGTAATCGGAGCTGGCTCTGTTGTAACGAAAGATGTTGCTGATTACGCAATTGTTGGAGGGGTACCTGCCAGAATAATTCGGTATCGATTTGAAGAAAATATAATTAGAGATTTATTGGATCTAAAGTGGTGGGATATAGAACTTCAATTGCTTAGAACTAGGATTGATTTATTTGGTAGAAGTTTTTCAGATGAAGATCTGTTAAGCCTCAAGAATTTGGCAACAAGACACACCTAATATTAAAGTAGAC
This sequence comes from Bacteroidota bacterium, assembly GCA_040385565.1. Classification (GTDB taxonomy): domain Bacteria; phylum Bacteroidota; class Bacteroidia; order Sphingobacteriales; family Sphingobacteriaceae; genus Pedobacter. The sequence goes on from JAZKHD010000012.1 coordinate 184,713, forward strand.
ATATTTAAGATCGATTTAAATTGAAAGTAAATCCGACAGTTACAGTTTTAATAGCTACGTACAACTACGAATTGTACATAAGATATGCAATTGAAAGTATTATCGCGCAGGACTATTCTTCTGATAGCATAGAAGTTATAATTGTTGATGATGGCTCGACTGACAACACTAAGGAGGTAGTTTCGGAATATTTCGATAAAATTGACTGTAAATATATTTTTCAGGAAAATATGGGAAAGGCAGCTGCGACTAAGTTAGGTGTGTCAATTGCTAAAGGAAAGTATTTATTTGTTCTAGATGCAGATGATTATTACGAAAAGACTTGTTTACGCGAAGTTGTAGAATATTTTGAAATGGATGCATCTATAGTGCAAGTCAGTCACTTGGCAAGCCGACTCGATGAAGAAACAGGGAAATACACGCGTCAGACTTGTAATCATACCTTAATTAATAGGCCTTTTGATGGTTTGGAGATGATTTATAAAAACCTCTTCTACGACTACAATATTGGTTTGGGCTCCACTTTTGCATGTCGTACAATGATCTTAAAAAAAATTGAAATTCCAGATGGTGTTGATATGTATATTGATTACTTTCTTTTTTTGAAGATCGCGCAACATGGTAAAGTTGTGCAGCTAGACAGGGTGCTGTCGATTTTTCGACGACACTTAAGATCGTATTCTGAAGGCAAAGAACAATTTGAGAACAAAAGGAAACGATCACTGCGTTATTATTATTCAGCAAAGACACTTTACTTAAATATAATGGAAGATAGTCTGAGTGAAAAAGTAAAGTTGGCGTTGAAGTTATTTTATTTCAGGCATCTTTATGAATCAGCAGATTACTTGAAAAAGAAGCAAAGGATTACAATTGGTTTTGCAATTTTAAGATTGGTTCTTTCACTAGCACCTTTACAAAAATCTAAGTTTAGGTATTTAAAGAATAATATTCGTTATCTAGCAAATTTTTAAATTTTCATAATGAAATGGTGAAGCAAAATATCAGTAATTCTCATGTCAAGTTATCAATAGGGATTGTTACTAGGAATCGACCCTCAAGTCTTGCAGCAACTCTTAAGAGTCTGTATAGTCAATATGTAAATTTCTATGAAGTTATAGTTTCTGATGACTCATCTGAGGAAAGTGCAATCCATGAAAACAGGAAAATAGCTGATTTTTACAATTGCAAATACATCAAGGGACCGCAAAAGGGTTTGTACGCAAATAGAAACTTTGTTGCTTTAGCTTGTAAAGGAACTCACATTAGGTCGATGGATGATGATCATATTTTTCCAGAAGGCCATATAAAAGCGTGTTTAGATGCGATCGATTTGGAACCAGAAACTATTTGGACGATTGGTGAATATTCGCCTAAACATAACGTTCCTCGAATAAAGCCATATCCTAAACCTGGACAATTACATCCCAAAGGTTATGCTTTTATTCCTGAAAAATCCGGGGATGAGTATTATGGGATATCTTGTGGGGCGTCAATATATCCAGCTATTGTTTTTCAAAATAAAATTCTAAATGTCGAATATTATAAATTTGGAACAGTATTTTTAGAATATGGTGCCAGATTAAAATATTTAGGTTATACAATCAAAGTATTAGATACCACTTATATATTTCATGATGATATTCAAACATCTGCAGTACTCGTAACAAATTCGGTTTTAATTGAAGCTAGAATTCATTCTGTGTTGTGTATGTGTTTGATTTATAAACCAACCTTAGGTAATAAGTTTTTAGCAATTTATCAAATAATAAAAGACCTTATCATTGGAGGGTTAACATTGAAAGCATTAGTAAGTGCATTCAAAAATTACAAAATTACTAAAAGCACACTTAACTAGATTTTTTCCAAAGAAGTCTCCAGGATTTAACCTTAGACAATTTGAAGTAAAATCAACTATTACCAAATAAATTACAAAACAAACAATATGAAAATACTGGTTTTCAGCAATTGCCCAATCGTAGAGTCGCAGGGGTCTGGATATATAATTTCAAATACTATAAAATCGTTGGAGAGATTAGGTCATAAAGTTGATGTAGTTACAAGGGAAGAAATGATAATTCTTCCTAAATTGGAAGGTACAGCTAATATATACCGCATGGCTTTAGGGATGGGGAACTGGGTGCTTGGTAACCGTCAGCGGCTAAAGAATTATGATCTTATATTCTATTACGGAGGAGAGAGTTATTTAGCATTATATCTATTGAAGCGCATTTTTAATTTTTCAACGCCTATAATTCTCCACTCCAACGGGTTGGAAGTTCATGTTGATTTTAAATTGACAGAATTTAAGGAGTATTTGCCAAAAGTAATTAAAAAATGGTACCACTTTGACTCTTCAAAACTTTTTAAATATTGTTATAATAATGTTAACGCTATCATTACCCTTTCCAACTATGACCGAGACTTTGCTATAGAGTCTTTAAAAATCGATTCAAATAAAATTTTCACATTAGAACCGGCCCTTCCTGAAATTTATTTTGATAATCAGGCGTTTCCAGTAAAAAATAAACTTATTGTATTTTGTGGAACTTGGATTGTCAGAAAAGGTACGGAACCGATTAAAAGTGCAATACCGGAAATTTTAAAAGAAAATCCAGAATACAAATTTAGGCTCATTGGAGTTGGAAATGATTTCAGGAAAGAAGATCACTTCCCTGCCAATGTTTTAAATCAAATTGAAATTTACCCATTTGTTAATAGCAAACAAGAATTAATAAATTTATATCTTGATGCAGAAATCTTTCTTTTCCCATCTTTTTGCGAAAGCTTTGGATTAGTTGTAGCTGAAGCTATGTTTTGTAAATGCTGTGTAGTAACAGGTCCGACGGGAATTGCTGCTAGCCTTGAAAATAACTCGGAAGCAATTGTTCTAGATATTCCTAACCATAATAATATTTTAGTTGCGTTGAGAAAATTAATTAAGTCATCTTCTCTTAGAATAAATATGAGCAATATGGCTCACTATCGAGTGAGAGATCTCACTTGGAAAAATTATACTAAAAATTTAGAGGACGTATTATCGAAAATACTTCATTAACTCACCAAGATGAATAAACTTTTTCAGACCGTATTTTTTCAAGCAAGGTTTCGATATGTAGATGTTTTTATTGGCGGATTACGAAATTTCTGCTTATCATTAATGGGTATGAAGATAGGTTCTGGTACTTATTTACCCAGAATCAATGTTACTTGGCCTCACAAAGTTACAATCGGGAAATTCTGTAAAATAGAAAATGATGTGTACTTCAAACACGATGGGATTTGGAGTGAGAATCCCTCGATAGAAATTGGCGATAATGTGTTCGTTGGTTCCTATTGCGAATTTAACATACGAAAAGGTATTAAAGTTGGTAATAACTCTTTAATTGCTTCGGGCTGTCGCTTTATCGATCATGATCATGGGATTGCTTTAAATGAGTTAATTAGAAATCAGGAGGGGCCAGAAAGCGAAATTTTGATAGGTAAAAATGTTTGGATAGGGTGTAACGTAGTTGTGTTAAAGGGTGTGCTTATTGATGATGGAGCAATCGTCGCGGCGGGCGCTGTTGTCACCAAGAACATATCAATTAATGAAATTTGGGGTGGTGTTCCTGCTCGTAAAATAGGAAATAGATAAATAAGATGAAGCTGATATTTATTTGTGGTTCGCTAGAGGAAGGGAAGGATGGTGTGGGCGACTACACGAGAAGGTTAGCATCTGAATTGATTAAGTTAGGTCATGAAGTTCGGATAATCGCAATTCATGATCGATTAATAAAATTATCAATCAATGGTGTTCAGAAGATTGATGGTAAGGTTATAAATGTATTAAGACTCCCTTCGATTTTAAAATGGGAATTACGCATTGAATTAGCTAAAGATTATTTGAATGTTTTCAATCCTGATAGATTATGTTTAGAGTATGTTCCATTTTCTTTCAATAAGCGGGGTATACCATTTTTTCTGGCTTCGAAGCTAAAAGCCATAGCAAGTGATAGAGCTTGGCTTATAATGTTCCACGAGTTGTGGCTAGGCATGGAGATCGGCGCATCAATGAAGCATATTATTTGGGGCTGTGTTCAGAAAACTCTAATAAGATCTTTGGTTCGTAAATTAAATGTTAAAGCCATATACACTCAGAGTTTACTATATTTAAGTCAACTCAAAAGTCTTGGTCTTGAGCCGAACTTGTTGCCACTTTTTGGAAACATTCCAGTTATAAATGAAGAGGAAAGTTTAACAGAAAAAAATCTTTCGTTCGTGATTTTTGGCGGGATCCATCATGGTTCGGATATAATATCTTTTGCGAAAGAATTACAAGAAATTTCGCTAATTACGCAACTTAAGGTAGAAGTAATTTTCGTAGGAAGAAATGGCTTTCAGAAAGAGGATTGGATTAATGTTTTGGAGAATGCTAAAATCAACTTCGTGGATATGGGAGAACAATCAATTTACAACATATCTAAAATATTTTTAGGGTCAACATTTGGTGTCACAACAACACCATATATATTAACAGACAAGAGTGGGTCTGTAGCGTCGATGAGAGAGCATGGGCTGATAATTATTTGTTTAGGAAGATCTTGGAATGTTGAAGGTTTTCAACATCCTTATGGCAGTGAACATCTTAAAAAATTTGAAAAAGGAAATTTGAGTGCTTTAATTAAATTGAAGAATCCATTACCAGATCATTCTTCATTGGTTAAAGTTGCAAAAGAATTTGAAAAAAACTTATAATAAGAGCTATGGCAGAAGTAGGTTATTTATGGAAGAATCGGGCTCAATTTCCCATTGGTTCTAAAGCCTTTGTTAGAGCTTGGGGTAAAAGAATATTGTCATTGCATAGTCTTATAAGTAGAAATCTTATTAGATGGCGGCTTGTAAATAAAGGTGCGCAAATACACCCTTGCGCTGAAATTGGAGATGTAATTGCAGATGGTAATAAGGCTAACTTAACGATAGGCGCATTTTCTTTCGTAGGTAGAGCAGAACTTGCATTGCATGAACAAATCTCGATAGGGAATTTTGTATGTATAAACGATGGCGTGCGTTTACTCACTGGGTCGCACGATATATCTGATCCGTTATGGCGTCACATCAAAAAACCTATTATAATAGATGATTACGCATGGATTGCAACAGACGCAATAATTTTACCGGGTGTAAGAATTGGTCGGGGAGCGGTCGTAGGAGCGGGTGCTGTGGTTACAAAAGAGGTGCATGAGGGAGAAATCGTAATCGGTAATCCAGCTAAACCAATTAGTAAGAAGAGAACGGAGAATTTAACATATAATCCTTGTGAGATGATTGCCGCAAATCGCGCCTGGATTATTGGCTAAAATAATTAATCAAGAGATGAATGTTGTTTATACAGCTCCCAATAGAGCACACCACTATCCATATGCATTAGCACTTCATAAAGCTAAAATTCTTTACAAGTTTGTTAGTGGCTTGTCGAGATTTAACGTGTTATCTAAGTCTGAAGAATTAGGCAATAAGATATATAGAGCAGATTTTATTCAAAATTTTTATCTAGCAAGCAACAAGTTCAAGCTCCCAACTGTAATCTCAGATGAACTTGCTTACTTAGCAAAATTAGAGCAGGATTTTGCGTGTCGCCGCTTTATGTCGAACGCCGACATTTTTTTGTTTTACAATGGAAGTGGGTTGAATAGTTGTAAGGTAATTCAGAAAAATGGGGGTATTGGAATAGTGGAAGCGGTCAATTCTCACGTTGAGTTTCAAGAAGATATTTTAAAAGATGAATACGATAAATTAAAGCTACCCTGGATTCCATTCCATAAAAAAGAAAAGGCAAGACGGATGGAGGAATATTCACAAGCTGATTTTATTCTCGTACCGTCGGAGTTTTCTAAAAAAAGTTTTCTCGAAAAGGGATTTTTGAAAGAAAAACTGATTAAGGTACCCTATGGTTTTAAATCTATCTCCCAGGAAACGGTTGAAAATCTTAGAAGCGAACTGAAGATATCTTCGGATGAATTTTTAGTCCTTTATGTTGGAACTATATCTGTTAGAAAAGGAATAAGATATTTAATTGAGGCGTTTAAAAAGTTGAATCACCATAAAAAGAAATTAGTTTTAGTAGGGCCTATTGCAAATCCAAGCGGATTGGACGACATATCATTGACTGCAGATATAATTTTTACAGGTGCGTTGAAAGGTAATGAGCTTGAAAAATTCTACATGGCGGCTAGCGTATTTTGCCTTCCGTCAATTGAGGAAGGATTTGGATTGGTTCTTGGTGAAGCATTGTCATATGGCGTTCCAATGATTTCTACCTCAAATACTGGAGCTTTAGATATTATCACAGATGGTATTGAGGGATTTATTGTTCCACCTCAAGATTCTAGAAGTATTTGTGCTAAATTGCAGCTTCTGGCAGATGACAAGCATATTAGGGAGAGAATGAAGCATGCTTGCTATAACAAGGCAGTTAATTTAGCAGGATGGGCAGAAACAGGGGAATTGCTTTCTAATAAACTAATTTCAGTTTATGAAAGAAATATTTAGAAGATGAATAATTTCCAGAACAGGAATCCAATTGATAAGAAGTGCAGAAAATTCTTATATATAATCGTATCTCTTTTAGTATTCGAGGGTTTTTTGCGAAAATTAGTGCCTCCTTTGAATATTCCGCTTTTTTTCTTAAAGGACATACTATGTATATGGGCCATGTATTTGGTTAGTGACATAAAATATAAGAATGTATTTCAGATCAATTTATTGTGGAAACAAATAGCTTTGGCATTTTTGCCCTTGTTACTCTATACTGCTTTCTTGGATCCTGTACTTGTTGTTTTCGGAGCAAAGCAATATTTGCTTTATGTCGTAGTAGCGATTGTAGTCCCAGTTGCGTTTCCAGCTCATAGACTTGAAGAATTTAAAAACTTTTTTGGTTATGCAGCTGTTCTAGTTATACCTACTTCAATGGTAGCTATTCTGCAGAATTTTTTACCTGCAACCCATTGGTTAAATCTGAGTGTAGATGGATCCTCTTTAGCTGACTTCTCAGCCGGTGGTTATCTTAGAGTAAGTTCAACCTTTTCATTTACTGGTCAGTATTCGTTTTTTTTAATAGCATCTTGCGCATTTTTTGCAATTAGACTCTATATTCCTCCAATTAATATTAACTCCCAATTCAAAATCATTAAACGTGCATTGCCATTAATACTGGGCACTATGCTTGTAATCGGAGCCTTTATTACAGGTGGCAGGACTGCTGTGCTCGGTTGTGGAGCATGCATATTTATTGGAGTTTGCCTTTTAATATACAAAAACCCTAAGTTTATAATCAATGGGGTGGTGGGAGTCGGCTTTTTAGCCACAATTTATCTTGTTGGTCGAGAAATCAAACCAGAGTATTTTGCAGCTTATGAAACTCGGTCGGCAGATTCTGGTGATGAATCCCAAACAGACAAAATTTCTGGACGACTTGCTGATGGAATGTTCAACTGGCTTGATTGGTATGGTGATCAGGATATAGCATCAATTTTTCTAGGCAATGGACTGGGAGTTATGGCCAATGGATCACAGAAAATAAGTAGTTATGCGGAAAGAGTCCGTTCGGATGGGTTCTGGACTGAATCGGATGCTCCAACAACAGCATGGGAAGGTGGTGCATATCTTCTAGTTATCTGGTATTCGTTCAGAGTTTACATAATATTATTCACCTTCAAACTATGGACATCTCTTAGAAATAATAAATTTCGTTCTGCGGGGGCTTTCATTTTTGGTTTCATTTTGATAAATGGAATAATCGGAACATTGTCTTTGCAACCTCCATTGGCAATATGGTGGTGGCTTATGGTTGGGACGATGATAGCATTAAGGGGTTTCGATCTTGATTATCAACAAAAATCATTAGAAAATAAATTATGAACTTACTATTAGTTTTTGACTCTCATCCAGTACAGTATAGAGCTCCGTTATGGAGACAGATAAATTCGATTGAGCCTAAAAGTCTTCATGTAGTTTATGCTTCAGATTGTTCTGTAAAAGGTCATGCAGATTCGGGATTTGGACAAACATTCGCCTGGGACGATCCTATGTTGTCAGGTTATGAATCTACTGTTTTAAATTGTGAAAATGGTGTAGCCCTATCTGGATGGAATTCATTGTCGGGAAAGGGCATTGCTGAAGCATTAGCAACACTTAAGCCCAGTACTGTACTTTTAACTGGGTTAAATTATAGGTTTGATTTAATAGCTTTATTTGAAGCTAAGAGAAAAGGTATACCTGTCTGGCTTAGATGCGAAACTCAAGACTACGCCATAAAAAGATCTAAAATTAAATCGTATGTAAGAGGTTTAATTTATGCTATTGCATATAAGTTTTTCGACAAAATATTTTACATAGGTGAACTAAATAGATTACATTATCTTAAACATGGTGTTCCTCCAGAAAAGTTATATCCAGCTCTATATGGGACGGTTAATAGATACCAAGGTTTATCTATTGAGGAAAAGTTAAGCAGGAGGGATTCGACCCGTAAAAAGGCAGCAATTAGCCAGTCGAAATTTGTAATTGGATTCTCAGGGAAGTTCATCGATAAGAAAAATCCCGCAATATTGTTTGATATGCTAAAGAGGATAGATGAAAACTTACTAGCAGGTATAGTTTTATATTTTGTTGGCAGTGGAGAGTTAGAGCCTGTGCTTAAAGAAAAGGCAGCTGAGGCTTTTGATGATTTTAGGGTTAGCACTTTTTTTTCCGGTTTTGTAAATCAATCGGAGATAGGGAACCACTATCTGGCAATGGACATTCTGGTATTACCGTCTAGGAAGATGGGAGAGACTTGGGGACTTGTAGTAAATGAAGCTATGCAGGCTGGTTGTGGTGTAGTTGCGAGTAACGTAGTCGGCAGTTCAGAAAATTTCAAGGATTTTCCGAGATTCCGAGTTTTTAAAGATGATGACCCACAGGATTTAGCTAATCAAGTAACTTCCTTAAGTTTGTTTCCAAGGAGTCTAAACTGGGCTGATGAATTATTAATACCTTATTCAATTGACACAAGTTCAGAGTCAATATTCAATCAATTAGCCCAATCTTAGTGAGAATAATTTTTATATCCCATCCTCTATTTCTCGGTTCTCAAAGTATGCCTCGTTTTACAAATATGCTTGCCGATGGAATGATTAAGAGAGGCCATAAAGTTGAAATTTGGAGACCTGAGCCGTTTTTTAATAAATTTCCAATAAAGAAACTTAAAAAATGGATGGGTTACATTGATCAATATATATTTTTTTCGCTTCTTACTAAGTGGAAAATAAGGGGAAATGTAGGTGAAACGCTTTACGTAATTACTGATAATGCCCTTGGCCCTTATGTGCCGCTAGTAAAAAATAAGCCTCATATTATTCATTGCCATGATTTTCTTGCACAAAACTCTGCTCTTGGAAAAATACCTGAAAATATAACCTCCAGAACTGGCAAAAAGTATCAGCAGTTTATACGTAATGGCTACATTCAGGGAAACAATTTCATTTCTGTATCTGAAAAAACCAGATATGATTTGGAAGCATTCCTTCCCGATTGTCCAACTACGTCCGAAATGGTATATAATGGTTTAAATCCTGAATTTAAAGTACATGACATTCAGACTGCAAGAGCAAAAGTCGGTGCTGTCTTCGGGTTATCTTTGAGCAATGGATATTTTCTTCATGTTGGAGGAAATCAATGGTATAAAAACAGAACTGGAATACTTTCTATTTATGAACAATGGCGTAAAATTTCGAAAAATAGCTTACCGTTAATATTTGTTGGCCAAAAGCCAGATTACCAACTTCACGAGATGCATAGCAAATCGTTGGTTAGGAATGACGTTTATTTTTTTTCAGATGTAGATGATGATATTGTAAAATATGCTTACTCTGGAGCAACTGTATTCCTTTTTCCGTCTCTTGCTGAAGGATTTGGTTGGCCGATTGCTGAAGCAATGGCCTCAGGAACTTTGGTATTAACTACCAATGAGGCACCTATGTTAGAAGTTGCCGGCGACGCTGCTTTTTTAATTGACAAAAAACCCAGCGATATGGATGCCCAATTAATTTGGGCTAAAAAATCTGCTTTGGTTTTAGAAGAGGCGGTTTCGCTTTTGCCCATTGAAAGGAAAATGTTTGTTGAAAAGGGCATTAAGAATGTCAAAAAATTTAATCTTGAAGAAGCATTAAACAAAATTGAAGCTATCTATTTACAGGTTATTAAGGAAAGCCATTGATTTTACCCCTTAAAAGTAATAAATTGCAGAGCTCCTCAATATATATGAAGATTCTTCACATTGTTCCTTATTATAAACCGGCATACATCTACGGAGGGCCTATCGAATCTGTTTCTAAAATGTGTGAGGGGCTAGCGGCACAGGGACATTTAGTAGATGTATATACTACGCTGGCAAATGGAGACGATGAGTTGGATTTTCCATCAGGAATCCCTGTTTTAGTTGATGGTGTCAATGTATCTTATTTTAAGAGATCAGGAAAAGGAAATGCATTTTCTTCCCCGGTCTTATGGCGGCAGCTTAGTAGAACTGTAAAATCCTATGATGTTGTACACATACAAACCTGGTGGAATCTGTTGGCAATTGTATCAGCATGGATATGCTATAGAAACAAAGTAAAGATGGTTACTTCACCACGCGGTATGTTGAGTACTTATATCATTAACTCTGGGCAGGTATTAGCTAAAAAAATTATTCATAATACCATTGGAAGGTTTATCCTTTCAAAAACTACTTTTCATGCTACGGCGAGATCGGAATATCGGGAGTGCAAGGAGATAATCCCCGGATGGAATGGGTTTGTTTTGCCTAACATCATCTCATTACCTGAAATTAAAATTTTAAAGAATGAGAATGCCGTCTTTACGTTAATTTTCATGTCAAGGATTCATCCAAAGAAAGGTATCGAGCTACTGCTGAGGGCCATAAGTGAGCTTTCCTTCAAGGTGAGGTTACGGATAGCAGGGGATGGAGAAGCTGCTTACATTACACAGCTAAAAGAACTTGTAGTATCATTGAAAATAGCAGATCAAGTGGAATGGTTGGGCTGGGTTGAAAGAGAGGATAAGTTTCTAGCTTTAACAAATGCTGATCTTTTTGTTTTGGCTTCATATAATGAGAATTTTGCCAATGTAGTCATAGAGTCACTACATGTAGGAACCCCTGTCCTGGTCTCTTATGGTGTGGCCTTGTCTGAATTTGTTATGCAAAATGACATGGGATGGGTAACTAATTTAGAAATCAATGAAATTTGTGAGCAGATAACTGCTGCGTATCAGGATTCGGACAAAAGAAACCGGATACAGCAGGAAGGGAGAGCAATTATAGATGATAATTTCTCACCTGGAAAACTTGTTGATAAATACGTCAGGGAATATAAAAAAGTCATCAACCAATCTTAATAAAAGCTATGATTCCCAAATTAGTTGTAGCGTATTCCGATAGTTAATTCTATCTTTATTGCGGATAAGAACCCCTCTTCTATGCCAGCAACCAGTTATCTCCCCCTTGGTTAATTGCGCGTAAATTTTTAAGTACAAGATTTCAGTTTACATTAAAATGGTTCTCAATTTACAAAAAGTGATTAGCAGTATTTAACATGAAAATTCTTCATGTGATACCTACAATGGATCCAGTAGCGGGTGGTGTTTGCCAGGCTGTTCGGACAATAATTAAGCATGCAACAACTGAAAGCGTTAAGCATGAAGTGGTCTGTCTTGACCATCCTGATTCAGCATATTTAAAGAATGAAGAGTTTATTTTGCATGCATTGGGTAAAGGTGAGACAGCCTGGAACTATAACAGTGAATTGAAACCCTGGTTATGTGAGTTCCTTCCCTTGTATGACAGTGTGATTGTGCATGGGATGTGGCAGTATCAAACCTATGCTGTACAATCTTCATGGAAGAAGTTGAGAAGCAGTCTAAAAGGGAAACTTTACGCGATGCCACATGGAATGCTCGATCCATATTTTCAAAGGGCCAAGGGTAGAAGATTTAAAGCGATTCGAAATTTATTGTTTTGGGAATGTTTCGAAAAACCTTTAGTGAATACGGTGGAAGGCATGCTTTTTACTTGCGAAGAGGAAAAGCAACTTGCACAGATACCCTTCAGGTCCTACCATCCGAAAAAACAATTTGTTGTAGGTTTAGGCGTAGAGGAGCCGCCATTACATGATATCTTAATGGATACGGCATGGCATAAGAAGTGTCCTCAAATCAAAGACTACAATTTCTTACTTTTTTTAAGCCGAATACACCCCAAAAAAGGTGTCGACTTGTTAATTAATGCTTACATAGGGCTGCCTGATAATGAAAAGGATGCCCGTAAACTAGTAATTGCTGGCCCAGGCTTGAATACAAGCTTTGGCAGACACATGGTTGAGTTGGCAAAGCCGGAAAAAAACATTATTTTTGTTGATATGCTAACCGGCAATGAGAAATGGGGAGCATTTTATGGTTGCGAAGCTTTTATATTACCAAGCCATCAGGAGAATTTTGGCATTTCTGTTGTTGAAGCAATGGCATGCGGTAAACCTGTTTTAATAACTAACCAAATAAATATTTATAGAGAAATTCAGGTCGGCAATGCCGGACTGATTTGTGAAGATAACCAGGCAGGAGTTAATAAGATGCTTAGCGAATGGTTATTATTGCATGATCATGAAAAAAGAAAATTTGGTGATCGTGCAAAGTTTATTTATATGAAGTATTTTTCTCCGATTGGTGCAGCGAAAGCTTTGCTAAGCGTGCTACAGGAGTTTGTTTGAAAAAAAAACTGTGATTGAAAATTCAAAAGTACGATTAGATCATTTTGACTCATCCATTGGCCTCGACAGAGGGGCTTCCAAAATTAAGGAACTGCTTTGGTATCTGGTTAAAGTGATCATCTTTCTGTCTGCTTTGCCATATCCAAACGGATTTAAAAAAAAGCTGCTTCAAATATTCGGTGCCAAAGTTGGTGTGGGCGTTATAATTAAACCTCGTGTGAATATTCATATGCCCTGGAAACTTACTATTTCAGATCATGTTTGGATAGGAGAGGAAGTTTTCATTTTGAACTTTGAGCCACTTTTTATTGGTAAGCAGGTTTGCGTTTCGCAACGGGCATTTTTGTGTGGAGGTAATCATGATTACAGAAACCCTTCAATGCCATACAGGAATGGGCCAATTTATTTAAGTGACGGTTGTTGGGTCGGCGCAAACTGTTTTATCGGCCCCAATGTAACCGTAGGAGTAGATACTATAATATCTGCCGGATCTATTGTGACAAGAAATTTGGATGCTAATGGAATTTATAAAGGAAACCCTGCAGAGTTTATAAAAGAAAGATGGGCAGAGAAAAAAAGCGAATCCTAGTTATAGGAATAAATAGTTTACCTGAATTAACCGGTATTGGTCGTTATACCGGAGATATGATCACCTGGTTGGTTGATCAGGGCCATGAAGTGACAATGATTACATCTTTCCCATACTATCCTCAATGGAAAGTGCAGTCCCCTTACTCTGGTAATTTTTACAAAAAGGAGATTACCAATGACGGGAAGTTAACCCTTTATAGGTGTCCGATGTATGTGCCGGCTAAACCTACCGGAATCAAAAGGTTAATTCATGAAGCATCGTTCTTTTTATCAGCGTTCTTCGTGCTGATTCGGTTAGTTTTTAAACAAAGATTTGACTTAACAGTATGCATCGCCCCGCCTTTTCATCTTGGCTTTTTAGCATTAACTTATCGCCTATTTAAACGCGCTCCAGTAGTATATCATATTCAGGATCTTCAAATAGATGCTGCAAAGGAATTGAAGATGCTCCCTGATGGTATCTTTTCCATCTTGTTCGCATTTGAACGGTTCATACTGCGTAAAGTGGATTTGGTAAGTACCATTTCAGAGGGTATGTTGGAGAAAGTAAAAATCAAGACAGATAATAGTCTTATTTTTTTTCCGAACTGGGTTAGCACAGAACTGTATTTCCCATTAAACGACAGACACTTGCTTAAAACCAAATGGGGTTTCGATAAGGATGATAAGGTAGTACTCTATTCTGGTAGTATTGGCGAAAAGCAGGGTTTAGATAGTTTAATTAGGATTGCTGGTCAATTAAAAACACAATCCTTTATTAAATTTGTGATTTGTGGTACAGGCCCCTTTAAAGAAACCTTAATGAAAATGGCAGAAGCTGAAGGACTTAGGAATGTCTTATTTTTTCCCCTTCAACCGAATGAATTATTCAACGAATTTTTAAATGTAGCAGATGTTCATTTGGTACTACAGAAAGGTGATGCCAGTGATCTAGTAATGCCATCTAAACTAACGACGATTTTGTCTGTTGGAGGTCTCGCATTGGTAACTGCCAACCCAGGAACCACGCTGTTTGAGGTAATACAAGAACATCAAATGGGTATAGTAATTAAACCTGAGGATGAAGAATTACTTAAGAGTACAATTTTAGATTGTTGCACAACTGACTATGCTGGAAAGCAAGGAAACGCAAGAATGTATGCAGAAAGATTCCTTGCCAAAGAGGAAATAATGAAGGATTTTGAAAGTCAATTATTAGAACTAAAGATTTAATATGAATAAGTTTTTATTAACACTTGTATTAATTCTTGAATGTTTCACTACGCATGGTCAGATTCAGAAATATATGCGATCCTCAGATGGAGAGAGATATCCTTCTATTTTACAGTATCCTTACCGCGCAGAGGTTTCTTTTTCCCCCACGATAACCACTGGCGGCACAGTTCCTTTTTGGATGCGGAGTATGAACTATGGTAGTATTCCTCTTGAAGGATTATCCACATCAGTACAAGGGAAATTTTATCGGGATTACGATACTGAAGAAAAACCATTATTAGATTGGGGATTTGGGATTGACGGAAGAGTAAACGGTGGAAAAAGAGTTGAAGCAATTTTGGTGGAGGGATATGCTAAAGCCAAACTGGCATTTCTGCAATTAAAAATTGGTCGATTTCGTGCTTATAGCGGACTTGTTGACTCCGCACTATCTACTGGATCATTTAGTCAATCGGGAAATGCATTAGGTATTCCACAAGTTCAATTAGGTATTCCAGAATATTTGTCAGTACCATTTCTCAATGACATTCTTGCGTTTAAGGGGGACGCGGAATTTGGATATATGGGGAAAGTTCCAATAAATTATGGGGGAAACGGGATTTTTAGTGTTAAAACGTACAATCATCATTTGTCATTCTATGGCAGACTAGGCCGACCAAGCTGGCGTCTTCAACTTTTTACTTCTATAAATCACGACGTTGTCTATGGAGGAGACAAGCTGATATTTGGAGATCAATATCATTTGTCAAAGATCGGTGCACTATACTATGTCTTTACTGGTAAAAAATATTTAGGAGCAAGTGATATATCAAAAATTGGAAATCATCTCGGGTCAGTAGATTTTGGTATAAAGTATAGATTTAATGCTATGACAGCCAGCCTTTACCATCAGTTTTTCTATGATAAGGGTGCACTTGGATACTTAGCAAATGTTAAAGATGGATTGACAGGGATCGCATTATCAAATAATGATACTGACAGACAAACTGTAAATTTTAAGAAGGTCTTGTTTGAGTTTTTTTATAGTAATGATCAGGCAGGACAGAATAATGCAAAATTCACTCCATCAGGACCCGAGTACTATTATAATCATGCAGTTTATTTCGAAGGGTTTTCGTACAAAGGACTCGGTCTCGGAAATTCACTTATATCTCCAGCTAGCTATGCAAGGTTGGGGCAAATATCAAGTCCAATGAATTATTTCATTAGTAATAGAGTCATAGGGTTTCATTTAGCGGCTTCATTGGAGCTATCTAGTTTTAACATTAATTTTAAAAGCACTTTTTCCAGAAATTTTGGGGATTATCGCACCAGCGGGCCTGATGAGCAATGGTTTAATGGAGTTAGGGTAAAAACTAATATAGATCCATTAAAGAAATTTAAACCTGTTACGCAATTTTCAAGTTTCCTCCAAGTATTTAAAAGAATTCCAAATACTAATTATTTAATTGGTAGTGAGCTAGCAGTCGATCAAGGTCATTTCCTTAATAATAGCCTTGGTTTTTCTCTAATAATTTCAAAAAGGTTATGACATACCATTCAAAATTTAATTGTTAAGCCATTTACGACTGACTATAACATGGTAGTTAAAATTTAAGTATTTATATTTGTATTCAATTAATAATTAATGAAATTCCATATTCCAAGTCTGAATGGATTGAGAGCAATAAGTATTTTAATGGTTATCTTCAGCCATTTTCATATGCATGGATTCCTTTCTCAAAACCCCATATTAAAAAGTATATCCACTATTTGTTTTAACGGCCCCTTAGGGGTTCATATTTTCTTTACAATAAGTGGCTATTTAATAACTACACTTTTAATTAGAGAAGAAACTCATCTTGGAAAAATATCTTTAAAATCATTCTATTTCAGGAGAACAGTGCGGATTTTCCCGGCATATTATTTTTTGCTGCTAGTCTACTTTTTTCTTTCCAAGGCAGGTTTTTTGCATCTAAATAATATTGACTGGTTTTCAAGCATTACATATACCCGTCAATTTTTTATTAGTGGGAGTTTTGAGACTGCCCACTTATGGTCACTATCTGTCGAAGAAATATTTTACTTAATTTGGCCAGCTATATTTATTTTTTTTAAGCGTTTTCGCATATCATTCACATTGTTATTCGTCGGTTTTTGTACGTTCATGCGATTTTATGCTTACAAGTATCCATCACCGGATTTAGGTACAAATATTTTAACATCAGGTGATTCTCTTTTAATTGGATGTTTTTTTGCCATAAAGCATGACAAAATTTTATCATGGATGACAAAATGGAAATCATATTTGTGGCTGATATTCCCTTTTCTTGCTGTATCAGTAGTAAGTTATACATACTTGTACCATTTAAGAAGTGCAGGGCTTTCAGGAAATTTGAAAAGCTTTGATGTGTTACTTGCATTTGTATATAGTTTTTTTGGGCAGAAAGGCTTAGTGACTAATTTGTTGGTTGGTTTTATAATAATGTATTCAATAAGCTTTCAAACTGTGTGGTACAAGTTTCTTAATATTCCGATTTTCGATTTTGTTGGAAAGCTATCTTATAGCCTTTACCTATGGCAGCAACTCTTTACTGGCGATACTGTGTTTTTGCATCAATTTAATTTTTTAACACTGTTATTTTTTATTTTCATAGTCGCCTGTACCTCTTACTTTTTTATAGAACGACCGTTTTTGAAATTAAAGAATTTCAGGTTAAAAAAAACTGATGCTTTAATTTAAATTACTTATAACTCTATGACTACTATCTAATCGTCAAGACCATTAATTATTGTAATAATTTCCTAAAAGAATTTACAGTTAAATTTTATTTATGAAAGCAGAGATTAATAAAAATTTTAGATATGATATAAATGCTTTGAGAGCTCTTGCAGTGATAGGGGTACTGCTCTTTCATTACAAGGTTCCTGGTTTTTCCGGTGGCTTTTCCGGCGTTGACATTTTCTTTGTCGTGTCAGGATTTCTAATGAGTCAAATTATCTTAGGAGCATTAACAAGTGAACGCTTTTCATTTTTCGAATTTTATTCCAGAAGACTTAAAAGAATTGTACCCGCATTAGCGGTAATGATAATCGTCATCACATTAATTGGGTTTTTCATATACTTCCCGGAGGACTTTAAAGTAAATTCTAAAAATGCTTTGTCCAGTTTGTTGTTCCTTTCTAATATTTGGTACTATAAGCATTCCAATTATTTTGATATGGCATCGGATACGAATGTGTTTTTACACACATGGTCGCTGTCTGTAGAATGGCAGTTTTACATGCTCTATCCTGTGTTACTTGTTATATTGAACAAAATATTTCGAAGCACTCGTTTACTGACAATGATCTTCATTACAACATCACTAATATTATGTTTATTTTCAATATACATCACATCCATCGCACCCTCCGCTTCGTTCTATCTACTGCCGACAAGATCGTGGGAGATGATCGTTGGCGGTGTGGCTTATCTCGTTTCTGGCACCCAGCTTAGTATGACAAAGAGAAAATATTTAGCTTTTCTAGGGTACTCAATGCTTATTGTTGGAATAATATTGATGTCCCCAAGCATGCCTTGGCCGGGAGTATTTACCATTCTACCCGTTCTAGGCACGTTCATAATTATTGTAGCAAATTACAACAACTTGTATATACTTAAGAGTTTTCCAATTCAATTTTTTGGTAGAATTTCTTACTCTCTTTATCTGTGGCACTGGCCCGTCTATCTAGTTGCGATATACATGGGGTTTTCTATGCAATCACTTTCAATATTGATAGTCGCACTTATTTCTATCATCTTAGGCTTTCTGTCATTTAGGCACATTGAATCCTTCAAATTCAGTTCAAACTGGTTGATTTTGATATTTGATGCTAGTTTATGTGCTTTCCTGGCTTTATTAATGTTGCATAATACAAATACCTGGGTTTTCAAACCATATGCAATCAAGATGGCAAATTACGGCAATGAACATATGAGGGATAAGGAAAGGCAATTCAGCATCGGATGTTGTTTTGTTTATGGTGATATGAAGCAATATAGAAAGGATATTTGCTTAAAAATTGACAAGTACAAAAAGAATGTGATACTCATTGGCGATAGCCATGGTGCTCACTTATCTACTGCTTTGAAAAGTTCGCTCCAGAAACTAGGTGTTAATTTATTGGAGGCTAATACATCAGGATGTTTTCCTCTAATCAACCCAAATGGCGCAAAAGGCTGTTTTGAAATAATCGACTACATTTACAGAGATTTTTTGATCGTTAATAAGCGTGAAATAGACGGTGTAATTATTAGTGCACAATGGATTAATTTAGTCAATAACAATAAGAGTGAATTGTTAAAAGACTTGAACAGTACTATTGATTACCTAAGAAACCAACAAATTCCTGTTGTAATCCTGGGACAGAATGAATCTTACACGATACCGTTTCCTTCTATTATTGGAAAGCAACACCAATACAATTATAAAAAATCGATTGCTAAAAACTATCTGAATGCTAGGGCATATGAAATAAATACTTTCTTATCTGAAAATCTTAAAAACTATTATATAAACATCATTAATGAAATTAATTTACCGACCATCAATAAAGAAGTGCCGTACATGTACGATCAAGACCACTTGACTAATTATGGGGCGACTTTAGTAACTTCTAAAATATTTGATAATAGTCATGTTAGAAGATTTTTAGTAGATGTCGACAAACGGAATTCCGCGGCGCAAAACAATTGATTTTTTTGATCTTAATTCAAATTATAACTAAACGAATTTCTCCCCAAACTCCTTATTCATATCTGCGACAGTCGCTTTGATTGCTTGTTCTTCTGACTTAGGGTAAATCAACAAAGCATTTCCTTCGTCTACAACAATAAAGTTGTCTAATCCTCTAATCACTGCAAGTTTATCGTTACTAATGTGGATAATGCTATTTGTCGTCGTCGATATATTAACTTGCCTAGCTGAGATAACATTGTTGTTTTCATCCTTCGGAGCGGCTTCGTAAAGAGAAGCCCAGGTCCCAAGATCAGACCAACCGAATTCTGCAGGAATTGTAAAGACATTGTCTGCCTGTTCCATTATGGCATAGTCAATTGAAATGTTAGGCGACGTTGGATAATGCTCATCAATAAATCCGCGTTCATCATTGGTATTGTATATGGAACTGCCTTTATCGAATAAAGTATGAATATCTTCAGCATGTTTTTGTAGTGCAGAGAGGATTGAGCCGACTTTCCAAATAAAGATTCCTGCGTTCCACACAAAGTTTCCTTCCGCTAAAAACTCTTTGGCTTTTTCTAAAGTTGGTTTTTCTCTAAATTGAACAACTTTATGAACACCGGACTCTTCTTTGCTATCATATTTAATATAACCATAACCAGTGTCAGGACGGGTAGGTGCAATACCTAAGGTAACTAATGCTTCATTTTTGTCGGTAAACCCTAGAGCCTGTTCTATCTTCTTAATAAATACATCTTCATATAAAATGAAATGATCTGAAGGGGCAACAACAATATTGGCTTCTGGGTTCAATCCTCGTAGTTTAAAGGAAGCATAAGCTATACAGGGTGCTGTATTGTTTCTGCTAGGCTCACAGATGAGTTGTGCAGAAGTTATTCCTTCTAGCTGATGCAATATGATGTCTTCGTATTGGCTATTGGTTACGATGAAGATATTTTCCGGGGGGCAGAGTTTTAAAAACCTTTTGTAGGTTAGTTGAAGTAAGGATTCGCCGATGCCAAGGATATCTAAGAACTGTTTAGGAAAGTTGTTCCGGCTTTTTGGCCAGAAGCGGCTTCCGATGCCACCAGCCATTATTAAAACGTAGTTGTTATTGTTCATAGTAGTGTGTTAAGATTGCTTCGTACCTCGCAATGACCTTCGCTTCGGAATGACTGGATAGAGGATTGCTTCGTTCCTCGCAATGACAAGCGGTTAGTTCCAGTTGAGGTCTTTGACTTCGTTGTATACTTTGTTGATTCCTTCTTCCAAAGAAATTTTAGCTTTCCAGCCTTGGGCGTGTAATTTGCTTACATCCATAAGTTTGCGAGGTGTTCCATCAGGTTTAGTAGTATCAGTTATTATTTCGCCTTCAAAACCTACTATTTTTGTAACCAATTGCGCTAGTTCCAAAATGGATACATCTTCACCAACTCCAACGTTTACCAGTCCGGCCTCATTATAATTTTGCATTAGATAGAAACACGCATCAGCCAGATCATCTACATATAAGAATTCTCTTTTTGGTGTTCCTGTTCCCCATATCGTAACTGTTTTCTCACCATTATTTTTTGCTGTAATTACTTTTCTAATTAAGGCAGGTAATACGTGAGAATTGTTAAGGTCATAATTGTCGTTAGGGCCATACAGATTAGTTGGCATTACCGAAATGTAGTTACAGCCGTATTGTGAACGATAGGCGTCACATAGCTTGATTCCGGCAATTTTTGCAATTGCATAAGGTTCGTTAGTAGGCTCTAATTCTCCTGTTAATAAGTAATCTTCCTTTAACGGTTGTGGCGCCAACTTAGGATAGATACAAGATGATCCAAGGAACATCAGCTTTTTAACCCCATTTTTGTAAGCCGCGTGAATCACATTGTTCTGAATCATCAAATTGTCATACAGGAATTCAGCACGGTAAATATTATTAGCAAGAATGCCGCCTACTTTTGCTGCAGCTAGAAATACATATTCCGGTTTCTCGTCTCTAAAAAAACCTGAAGTATTTATTTGTTGGGTCAAGTTAACTTCCCGTGAGGTTTTTGTAATGATGTTATTAAAGCCCTCAGCTTTTAATTTTCTTACAATAGCAGAACCAACCATTCCGTTGTGTCCCGCTACATATATCTTGGCAGATTTCTCCATTATTCAAATTGATTTTTAACTGTATATCCTGCTGCTTTCAACATCAACTCTTTTTCAAAATGCTGTACATCTGAATTCATCATGTCGTTAACCAAACCTGCCAGGTCATATTTAGGTTTCCAGTTAAGCTTCTCCTTACATTTTGTTGGATCGCCAATGAGCAAATCAACCTCAGTTGGGCGGAAATATTTCTTATCCACTGCTACTACTTCCTTGCCTACTTCTACCTTATATTTTTCATTGCTGCAGGAAACAACATATCCTTTTTCATCTGCACCTTCTCCTTTAAATTCTAAAGTTATTCCCACTTCTGAAAACGCCATTTTGATAAAATCACGAACAGTAGTTGTTACTCCTGTGGCGATTACAAAATCTTCCGGTTTATCTTGTTGCAGGATCAACCACATTGCTTCAACGTAATCTTTTGCATGTCCCCAATCTCTGCGCGCATCCAGGTTTCCAAGGAACAATTTGTCCTGCATTCCCAGAGCAATCTTAGCAGTTGCACGGGTAATTTTACGGGTAACAAAAGTTTCTCCCCTTAGCGGGCTCTCATGGTTAAACAAGATGCCGTTACAAGCAAAGATTCCATATGCTTCACGATAGTTTACTGTGATCCAGTACGCATACATTTTTGCTACTGCGTATGGTGAACGCGGATAGAAGGGGGTAGTTTCTGATTGAGGAACAGCTTGTACCAAACCATATAATTCTGAAGTTGAAGCCTGGTAAACTTTTGTTTTTTCAACTAAGCCCAGGATACGGATTGCTTCAAGTATTCTTAAAGTACCAATTCCATCTGCATTGGCAGTGTATTCGGGTGTCTCGAAACTTACCTGCACGTGGCTCATTGCACCCAGATTATAGATTTCATCAGGCTGAACTTGCTGAATGATACGAATCAAATTGGTTGAATCACTTAAATCGCCATAATGCAACACAAATTTCACATTGCTTTCATGGGGATCCTGATAAAGGTGGTCGATACGGTCTGTATTGAACAAAGAACTGCGGCGTTTTATGCCATGGACTTCGTATCCTTTTTTTAACAATAGATCCGCTAAATAAGCGCCATCCTGACCTGTGATACCTGTTATCAGAGCTTTTTTCATTGATATTTGATTTTTAATTTGAGATTCTAAATATATAATGCTTTCTTGACAGCAAATATATTCATTTGTAGTTAATTATCTATATTTGTGTATATTTTACACTAAGGCTGAATAATAATAACTTTTTTCCGTAAAAAATTAACAGTCACATAACTATATTTGCAATAAACAATAATCTCAAACAATAATTAAACATGAAAAACATCACTAACATTTGCTGTATCGGCGCAGGGTATGTGGGAGGACCGACCATGGCTGTTGTAGCTAAACAATGCCCGCATATTAAGGTAACTATTGTAGATTTAAATGAAGCCCGTATTGCTGCCTGGAATGATGAAGATGTGAATAATATACCGGTTTATGAGCCGGGTTTGAGTGAGGTTGTTGCTGAAGCTCGCGGCAGGAATTTATTTTTCTCTACAGATGTGGATAAAGCTATTGCTGAAGCAGAAATGATTTTTATCTCTGTAAATACACCGACCAAAACTTATGGTGCAGGTAAGGGTATGGGTGCAGATTTGAAATGGATTGAATTGTGCGCGCGCCAGATTGCACGGGTTTCTACTTCTGATAAAATTATTGTAGAGAAATCTACATTGCCTGTTAGAACTGCGGAAGCTGTTCGTGATATTTTGCACAACTCCGGTAGCGGTGTGAAGTTTGAAGTATTGTCGAACCCTGAGTTTTTAGCAGAAGGTACCGCAGTTGAAGATTTGTTGGCTCCTGACCGTGTGTTGATCGGTGGTGATTCTACAGAATCCGGTAAAGAAGCGGTACAAGCTTTAGTTGATGTCTATAACAACTGGATTCCAAGAGAACGTATTCTAACTACCAATGTATGGTCTTCAGAGCTTTCTAAATTGGTTGCCAATGCATACCTGGCACAAAGAATTTCTTCTATCAATGCAATCTCTGAACTGTGCGAGAAAACTGAAGCTGATGTTAATGAAGTATCAAGAGCAATTGGCACAGATAGCCGTATAGGTTCTAAATTCTTAAAAGCTTCTGTTGGATTTGGTGGTTCTTGTTTTCAAAAGGATATTTTAAACTTAGTATATATTTCACGCTCTTTTGGCTTGCAGGAAGTTGCTGATTACTGGGAACAGGTAATCATTATGAATGATCACCAGAAAAAGCGTTTTGCTTTAAATATTGTTAAGAGTTTATACAATACAGTTTCCGGTAAAAAAATTACTTTCCTTGGCTGGGCGTTCAAAAAAGATACCAATGATACACGGGAGTCGGCAGCGATTTATGTTGCTGATGAGTTGTTAAATGAACAAGCGAAGATCAGGGTATATGATCCAAAGGTTGGTGAAGTGCAAATCCTTGGGGATTTAGATTATTTAGCTACACGTAAACCGGAAGCCAACAAAGAATTTGTAAAGGTTTTCGATGACCCATATCGTGCCTGTGAGAACTCGCATGCGATTGCGATCCTTACTGAATGGGATGAGTTTAAGGAATACGACTGGCAGCGCATTTACGATAGCATGTTAAAGCCTGCTAAAATATTTGACGGTCGTAACATCCTGGATGTTGAAAAATTAACTGCAATTGGTTTCAAAGTACAATCAATAGGAAGATAATGGAGCCACGTAAAAGAGTTTTAATCACTGGTGCAGCAGGTTTTTTAGGTTCTCACCTATGTGATCGTTTTATTAAAGAAGGTTACCATGTTATTGGTATGGACAACCTGATCACGGGCGATCTTCAAAATATTGAACATTTATTTCCCTTAGAGAATTTTGAGTTCGCTCATCATGATGTTTCACAATATGTATATGTAGCGGGTAACCTGGATTACATTCTTCATTTTGCTTCCCCTGCAAGTCCGATTGATTATTTGAAAATCCCGATCCAAACCTTAAAAGTTGGTTCATTGGGTACGCATAATTTATTGGGATTGGCTAAAGCTAAAGGTGCGAGAATGCTTATTGCTTCTACGTCTGAAGTTTATGGAGATCCTAATGTGAATCCTCAGCCTGAAGAATATTGGGGTAATGTAAATCCTGTTGGCCCGAGAGGGGTTTATGATGAAGCTAAGCGTTTCCAGGAAGCCATTACCATGGCATACCATACTTTCCACGGTGTTGAAACCCGTATTGTAAGGATCTTTAATACCTACGGACCAAGAATGCGTCTGAATGACGGTCGTGTTTTACCTGCTTTTATTGGTCAGGCATTGCGCGGTGAAGACTTAACCGTTTTCGGTGATGGTTCTCAAACGCGTGCATTTTGCTACGTTGATGATTTGATAGAAGGTATCTACCGTTTGTTGCTAAGCGATTATGCACAACCTGTGAATATTGGTAATCCTGATGAGATCACCATCAAACAATTTGGTGAGGAAATTATCAAACTTACCGGAACCTCTCAAAAATTGGTTTTGAAAGATTTGCCTGTTGACGATCCCAAACAAAGAAGACCGGATATTACCAAGGCTAAAGCTTTATTGGGCTGGGAACCTAAGGTGAGCAGGGCAGAAGGCTTAAAAATTACTTACGATTATTTCAAGTCTTTACCTGAATCGGTATTGTTTGCCAAAGACCATAAAGATTTCCAGAATTACAATAAATAAAAACATGAAGAAAATCCTTATAACAGGTGGTGCAGGTTTTATTGGCTCGCATGTAGTGCGCCGGTTTGTAACCAAATATCCCGATTATCAAATCGTGAACCTGGATGCGTTAACCTATGCAGGTAACCTGGCCAATCTTTCTGATATTGAAAATAAGCCGAACTACGCTTTTGTAAAAGCCGACATTACTGACGCGGTTGCAATTAATGAACTGTTTAAAGCGGAGAACTTCGACGCGGTTGTTCACCTGGCTGCTGAATCTCATGTAGACCGTTCAATTGTGGATCCTACTGCTTTCGTAATGACTAACGTGATAGGCACAGTTAATCTACTGAATGCTGCGCGTGAATATTGGAAAGGTGATTACGACAAAAAGCGTTTCTACCATGTTTCTACCGATGAGGTTTATGGTGCTTTAGGGGAAACAGGGATGTTTACCGAAACTACTGCTTATGATCCGCACAGTCCTTACTCTGCTTCGAAAGCGAGTTCAGATCATTTTGTGCGCGCCTATCATGATACGTATGGAATTGATGTGGTGATATCTAACTGTTCTAACAATTATGGTTCTCATCATTTTCCCGAGAAACTGATTCCATTAGCGATAAATAACATTAAAAATAATAAACCGGTGCCTGTTTATGGTAAAGGAGAGAATGTGCGCGACTGGCTTTGGGTGGAAGACCATGCCCGTGCCATTGATGTGATTTTCCACGAAGCTAAAACCGGTGAAACTTACAACATTGGTGGGCACAACGAATGGAAAAACATTGACCTAATCAATTTGCTTTGCGGCATTATGGACGAGAAATTGGGTCGTGAACCCGGTTCATCTGCAAAACTGATTACTTACGTAACCGACCGTGCCGGCCATGACTTGCGTTATGCAATTGATTCGACCAAATTACAGGAGAAACTGGAATGGGTGCCGAGCCTGCAGTTTGAAGAAGGTTTAGCTAAAACGGTAGACTGGTATCTGGAGAATGAGGAATGGTTAAATAATGTAACTTCGGGTAATTATCAGTCGTATTACAATAACCAATACGCTGACAGATAAATGAAAGCCACTGAAACCAAGCTTAAAGGCTGCTTTATTATTGAACCGGCTGTTTTTAAAGACAGCAGGGGATATTTCTTTGAAAGCTTTAATCAACCGAAATTTGAAGCGCTAACTGGTCAGCAAGGGAACTTTGTTCAGGACAACCAGAGTGCTTCTACTTATGGTGTTATCCGCGGGCTGCATTTCCAAAAAGGGGAGCACGCGCAGGCGAAACTGGTTAGGGCGATTGAGGGTGCGGTACTTGATGTTGCGGTTGACATTCGTGAAGGTTCTGAAACTTACGGTCAATGGGTTGCTGTTGAACTTACAGGCGAGAATAATGTACAGTTGTACGTACCCCGTGGCTTTGCTCATGGGTTTTCTGTTTTAAGCGAGACTGCTGTTTTTGCTTATAAATGCGACAATACTTACAACAAAGCTTCTGAAGGAAGTATTTTATTTAACGACCCAACATTAGCCATCGACTGGCGCATCCCGGCAGAGAAACAAAGCTTAAGTGACAAGGATTTGAATTCACCTTTGTTTGCAGGCGTTTAATAGAATTTGATTAAATTTGTTTATGACAACACTTACAATTGAATTGACCAATGATAAAGCTCATAAGCTTATTCAAGATTTGGAAGATCTCCAGATTATTCGTGTTATCAAAAATCCTGTCAAGTTATCCGATCTTAGAAAAAAAATTAAGACGAGAATGACGGACGACGATATTAATAATCAAGTTAAAAATTTGCGAGGGGAATGGCCGAGAGATATTTGATTGATACCTCGGCCGTGATTAAGTATTTAAACGAAACTTTTACTCCTGAAGGAATAGCTTTTATTGACGGTGTGGTTGATAAAGAAAGTCTCATCTCTTTTATTTCAGAAATTGAATTACAAGTTTGGTCGCCAAAAAACCCTGATGATCTTGTGACTTATAAACAATTTATTTCAAGTTCATTCGTGTTCGGAATTAGTGATCAAATAATTCAGGAGACGATAAGAATAAGGAAAGAACATAATGTAAAGCTTCCTGACGCATTGATTGCTGCGACGGCTCTTTTAAATAACTTAACTCTTATTGCTGATAATGATAAGGATTTTCTAAAAATTACCGCACTGAGATACATTAACCCGCATTCGATCGCATAAAGCTAATAGAACAAAATATGAAAACATTAGTACTTGGCGCTTCAGGTCAGTTAGGACAGTGCTTAAAAGCCGTGGCCGCTAAAAGAGGGATAGACTTTTTAAATTTTCCTGACGAGAACTCCGGTAATATACTGGATGTTGAAAAACTAACTGCCTTGTTTGAAAGCAGCAAGCCTTCATATGTAATTAATTGCGCTGCTTACACTGCAGTTGACAAAGCCGAGGACGAGCTTGACCTTGCCCGTTTGGTGAATAAACAAGGTGCGCTGAACATTGCTTTGCTGTGTAAACAATATGATGCTGCACTAGTTCATATTTCTACTGACTTTGTTTTTGAAGGCGATATCGTAGAATTGTTAAAAGAGGACGATTTAGCTGAGCCTATTAGCGTTTATGGTTTAACCAAGCTTGAAGGCGAGGAAGACGTAATCAAAACTTTACCAGCGCATTTTATTTTACGCACAAGCTGGTTGTATTCTGAGTTTGCCAATAACTTTGTGAAAACCATGTTGAAACTGGGTGCGGAACGTGATGAACTAAGCATTATTGCAGATCAAATCGGTTCTCCTACGTATGCGATTGATCTTGCCGGTGCTGTGTTGGACATTATCGAATCAGGCAGCACTGCTTATGGAGTTTACCATTACAGTAACGAAGGGTCAATTTCCTGGTTTGATTTTGCAAAAGCAATATTTGATATCAGTGAAACAAAGGTAAAGGTTAACCCGATCCCTACTTCTGCTTACCCTACCAAGGCGAGTCGCCCGAAGTTCTCTGTTATGGATAAAAGTAAAATAAAAACTACTTTTGGTATTGAAGTGCCGTATTGGAGAGATAGTTTAGTAAAGTGTATTAACGAACTTAAGAAATAATATGAAAGGAATTATACTAGCTGGTGGCAGCGGAACAAGATTACATCCCCTTACTTTGGTGATGAGCAAGCAAATGATGCCTGTTTACGATAAACCGATGATCTATTACCCCTTGTCCACTTTAATGCTTGCCGGCATCAGTGAGATCCTTATTATTTCTACTCCCCATGATCTTCCAAACTTTGAGAAATTGCTTGGAGACGGTACGAAACTGGGTTGTAAGTTTTCCTATGCTGTACAAGCTGAACCTAACGGGCTGGCCCAGGCTTTTGTAATTGGTGCTGATTTTATCGGTACAGACAAAGTCGCCCTGGTACTGGGTGATAATATATTTTATGGTGAAGGCATGTCTAAGCTTTTACAACAAAGTTCTGACCCTGATGGCGGGGTTGTTTTCGCTTACCAGGTTTCTGATCCGGAACGCTATGGTGTTGTCGAGTTCGACGCCAACAAAAAGGCAATCTCCATTGAAGAAAAGCCTGTTGAACCTAAGTCTGATTATGCTGTTCCCGGTTTGTATTTCTATGACAACTCTGTAGTTGAAATTGCCAAAAACATCAAACCTTCCCCTCGTGGAGAATATGAGATCACTGATGTGAACAAAGTATACCTTGAGCATGGCAAACTTAAAGTTGGCGTGCTTAGCCGCGGTACTGCCTGGCTGGATACCGGCACTTTTAATTCTTTAATGCAGGCCGGACAATTTGTTCAGGTGATTGAAGAACGTCAGGGTATGAAGATCGGCTCGATTGAAGAGGTTGCTTACCGTATGGGATTCATTGATGCGGAAGGGTTGAGAGCGGTGGCTACGCCGCTTGTGAAGAGTGGATATGGTCAGTATTTGTTGAAGCTGATTAAGTAAAAAAATTGGTTATTCCTTCTCTCCTCGGATCTAGAAATAAGATCCGCATGTCGTTTCAGGAACAACCAATTTTTTAGAGCGAACCAGCTTCCTAGGTGTTGTCCGGAAGAATTCGAATGTGGTTTCAAGAACAACCAATTTTTTTAGAGCGAAATAGCTTCCTGGGGGTTGTCCGGAAAAATTCGAATTTATAAATCCCCCCGTTTGCGGGATTGACATGGATTTCTTTATGAGGTAGTTTTGTGCATGAAGAAATTTTTCCCTTTGCTGCTGTTGTTGCTTGTTTTAATCGCGGAGTCCTGTAAAAAGAATAAGTCTATCATTGAGCCAACTCCTGAACCGGTAGAAGAGCCGGGGAATATTGTGATTTCCGGCATATCGCCTGCATTTGGTGCTGAGGGGACTGAAGTGACGATATCAGGTAGTGGATTCGGAAATAATGCTGAAGCGCTTACGTTAACTTTTGGTTCGGTTGCAGGGGAGATCAAATCTGTAAGTGCTACAAAAATTGTCGCCATAGTTCCTTCCGGACAAACAGCTCCTGTGATGCTGTTAAATAAAAAGCTGAACAGTATGGTCAATGGCCCGCTATTTAGTTATTTGGAGCCTGCAGCGGCCGCTGCGCTGAATACACCTTATGTAAGTGGCAGTGTGAATCTTAGTTCCCCAGACATGATCAATGCCTTTGCGTTGGCCAATAAAGGCCGACAATTAGAGATTGTGGGCGACTGCAATATATATGCGGTAAATGCATCTCTGGCTAACTTCCCGGAAATTAAGTCGGTAACGGGCGGTCTTGTGATTAATGCTTCGGATACTGATTTACAGTTTCTGAAACCGCTAACAAGTGCGGGCAACATCTATTTGGCCGGCTTGACTGTTACAAATATTGAACTCGATAACTTAAAAAACTTTTCCGGTAACCTCACGATATACAGTATGGCGAAGCTGAATAGCGTACGCATTGCCGGGCTCTCAACAGCTTTAGGTGCAGTAAATATATCTTACTGCCCATCGCTTTCAGATCTTTCTTTTTTAAAGCATACCAATACTGCTGCAAGTCTTACGATCAGTCAGTTGGGAGTTGAATCGGTTACAATGGATGAACTATCTGCTGTTAACGGCTCGGTGACGATCACATCAAACACAAATCTGAATCAGGTAAGTTTTAAAGGACTTAAGTCTGTTACAGGCGATTTAGTAGCAGAATATAGTATGAAGCTGACCAGGTTTGATTACCCTGCGCTTTCCTCGGTTTCCGGTAAAGTAAGATTGAGGACAATTAATATTACTGATATGAACGGAATGAATGC
This sequence comes from Bacteroidota bacterium, assembly GCA_040385565.1. GTDB lineage: Bacteria > Bacteroidota > Bacteroidia > Sphingobacteriales > Sphingobacteriaceae > Pedobacter. The sequence continues at coordinate 215,086 of JAZKHD010000012.1, forward strand.
TTTACAACAGATCGGTTCCTTAAGCATCACCAATTGCCCTGCGCTTGTTTCACTCAATGGTCTGGAGAAACTGACGGTTTTTGCGGAGGCTACAGTATTGCCGGGTGACTATTTCTCAGATCTTTCAAGGAGACTTGGCGGATTATATTTGTCTGCCAACGTAAGTCTGGCATCCATAGACGCGTTGAAGGGATTAAAAAACCTTTCTGTAGCCTATATCAATGGAAATACAGTTTTGAATGACCTGTGCCCTTTGAAGTATGTGTTAAAACCATTGGTTCAAAAGCCTGACATCTTTTTTACTTATAAGGCAATCTCGGGCCTTAACACCATGAAAACCAATAACGTTAAAACGGTGAAGGTTGCGGCGCTAACCCTGGGTAATAATGGCTCGCGTAAAACACAGCAAGACGGTGTGGATGGCCTTGCGGCATGCCCTTAGTTATTTTTAAAGCCAAGCCCGTTGATCCATTTTTTTTCACTAGCCACTTTTAGTGCATCGGCCTTGCTGTTTACTGCCAGTTTGGTGTAGATGTTCTTAATGTGGCTCCTTATTGTTTCCTTGCTCACGAACAGGTCTGCCGCAATTTTTGAATAGCTCTTTCCTGAAGCAACTGCTTCCAGTACTTCGGTTTCGCGGGTCGATAGGGGTGAATCCGGTAGTTTCTGAAAAGACTGCACGACCATTTTTGCGATAGACAAGCTCATCGGGGCTCCACCGGAGAGCGCTTCATTGATGGTCTTTACAATCTCACTGAGGTCAGCGTTTTTAATGATGTATCCGCCTGCCCCGGCACATAAAGACTGGAATACTTTTTCGCTTTCTTCTACAACAGTAATGATGATTACGATACATGTTGGAAGCAGTTTTTTAATGAGTGATGTCCCTTCAATGCCGTTCATCCCCGGTAAGTCGATGTCCATTAAAACCACATCAGGGCGGTCGACCGCTAGTTTTTTTATGGCTTCTTCACAGTTGGTATAGCTTCCGGTGATCCGGTACTTTCCCGTGCTTTCCAGAACAGCTGCGAACCCTTCAAGGATTAAAGGATTGTCTTCTACGATAACAATATTTGTTTTTATAGTTGCCATTTAATTTCCTGTTTGGACATTTACCGGCACAGTGAGACTAACTTTCGTTCCTGTATCATCAGAAGAAATATTTAAAATCAGGTTGTATTTTTCACTGCGTTTCTTCATGTTTTCTAATCCGTAATGGCTTGTCCCGGCTTCCTGTGTTTTCCATGTGCCATTGTCAACCAGTGTAAACTTTAATGCGTTATCCGGACAGCTCATTTCAAGCTCTACTTCCGTAGCACCGGAATGCTTGACCACATTGTTCATCGCCTCTTTAAAAATAAAGATCAGGCTTAATGAAATAAACTGATCGATGGAAAAGGGCTCCTGACAGTTGTTCTTTGCGGAAAATGAGATGTCGAACTGGTTATAAAAAGCCTGTCCGAAGCCTGTTAAATACTCAAAGAGTTCGGAGGGATCCTGGCTGTTGTGGTTCAAATTCCAGAGGAAGTGCTTGCTTGAGGCATATAATTCATTGCTGTTTTTAATGATACTGTTGACCATAGGCATCGAATCATCGTCATCCCGGAGACGTAATTTTAGCATACTGGCCTGCATGGTTATTGCGGAAAGCAGGTTGCCGGTTTCATCATGAAAATCCGTCGCAAGCGATTGGCGTACATTGCGGAGCTGTTCTGTACGTTTGGTTACTTCCAGATCGAGGTGCTCTATACGCTGGTTCTGCAGCTGCTTGATTTCTTCCCGGGCTTTGTCCTGCCTCACCTGTACAATCCACAACAGTGCGCCTAATAATGAGGTACCGATTACGTGGATAATTAGCGTGGTTACCGGGTTGATGATGATGCCGGAGAGGTCTGCTTTTTCAGGCGTATTAATGTATAACAACACCAGGATTAATATATTCAATGCAGTCGCCATAGCTCCTGAGTTGCGATCGCCCCAATACGCGCCGACAAGATATAAGTAAAGGAAGCCTGCCATTGGGGAGTAGATTCCACCGGAATTTGCGATGTATGGGTAGTATACGGCATAGGTAAGGATGCCCATTATGTATGTAGGAACCCGAATAAAGTTGTTTCTTATGAAAAAAAGTAAGGCAAAGCTCATCAATGCGTTATAGAGCAGGGCATTTACTTCAAACCCTATCGCACGGATAATGAAATAGGCAATCGGCAGTATAATCGTGCTAACTGCGGCGCCTGTAATGAGTGTATGTACTTCATCGAACTGCGCATCCATAGGGTTATTTCTGAGCCTTGCCGGAAGGAACCAATGAAGGAGGGTTTTGAAGTTGACCATTGCAATAAAGATAAGTTTAGGAAGTTGATTCTGGAAAAAAATTGCATGCACCTTCTCTCCTCGGATCTAGAATTAAGATCCGCATGTCGTTCAGGCACATACAATTTTTTAGAGGTTATATTGTGCCGATAACTTCTTCCAACTCCTATTTCGAAGCTTATTTTGCATAGCTGTTAACCGCCCTTATAAGTTCTTGAGCATTCAATGCATCGTTTGCGACTTGCTGCTCTTCTGACAGAGTAAACTCTGAAATTACTTTCATACTGTAATATAAAAGATAGAAAATCAGTTAAATAGTATAAATCTCACTAATTGCGTATAGTGGGAGATTGGTGAGCCAATCTTCTTTTCTAAAATCTGACATGGATGTTCGGATAGATACTGAAATATCAAATTTGTCTGCACTTATTCAGACAAATAAGTGTGTCGTGTTACATTTATTCGTACGAATAAGTGATGTGTGTTACATTTTATCGAATGAAAGATTAGATTTGATTATTTTGAAGTAAAATCTTTTACCTTCTTTTTAATAAAATCAGGCAATTCTTTTTTACACTTATAATAATTAGCGAATATGGCAAAAGTTATAATTATAATTAGTGCACAGCGTTAGCCGATATTTTCTTCCAGGCCAGGCTGCCATAAACGCCTGCTTGTGTGTAATCGAAGGCGTTGAATTTTATCTTTTCCGTAGCGGGGATTTTTTTAATGCGGAAATTACCTGAGCTGGGATTGGCAAAAACCGGATCTGCTACAATAGAATTTACATCCTTATTTTTTTGCCATTGATCAAAAGAAATGCCTTGTATGGCGATCCCTTTATTATTGGTGTTCCAGTATAGGTTGTAGTCGGACACAAAATTGGCGGTCTTCCAGTTGATCCCGGCTAACTCTCCTGTGCTGTAGACGATAATGTTGTTGGTGAATGTGAACCCGACATGGGGCTCTACCCGGCTTGCTTCCAGCTGTGCCAGCTGTTGGTTATAAAAAATGTTATTTTTGATAATATTGTCTTTTCCATAGTGTTGATGAAAGGCTGCGCTTTTGCAATTGTAAACCAAATTGTTTTCGAGCAGCATACCGGACGATCCTTCGTCTGTATAAAGGCCCCAGCCACCATAGCCCTTAGAGAAGATGTCGTGGATTACATTATTGCCCAGTACTGTGCCATCTGATTTTCCCAGACTGTAAATACCTCCCATGTCGCTCAATACGCCCCAACCCAAATGATGTATGTGGTTAAAGGAAATGTTATTGTTCCTGGCTAAACTCACGCCATATCCCCAGGTCCAGCCTACTGAAATTCCGGTATAGTAGAAGTCGGAAATGTCGTTATGGGTAATGGTATTGTTAGGCGACTGAAAAATGATCATCGCCGCTGCAGAAGTAAATACCCTTCCACCGGACTGCATGATGCAATTGTTAACAGTGATGTGCTGCGTGGCGTGTTCAGGTTTATGGCTGATTGATGGCTCGCCAATTTTGACAGCATTGGCTCCCAGATCTGTAAACAGGCAATGGTCGGCCTTTGAATCACTAACTCCTCTCTTAAACCAAATGGCTCCCTGTGCAGTATGCGCAATACTACAGTTGTCGAAAACAATGTTTGATGCATAATTAATTTCAATGGCTGCGGTGCTGGTTGCTGCCGCCTGCACAGGCTCGATACCCCCTGGAGGCATGGCATACTTGGTCATTTCGAATTTTAATCCCTTAAAGTTGATGTAACTGACTTTTTCGGTTTCAGTTCCCTGAATGATGATGAGTTGTTGGATACCAGGTATATAAGATGTACTATTTGAAAGTGTTTCCCCTGCCATGGGCCAATAATTTATATTGCCACTCTGGTCAATGGCCCATTCGCCCGGCTGGTCCAAATCCTTAGCTACCCCTTCGATACAAATCGTTGTTTGTGTGTTGAGTGGGTTCCATGACTTCATTTTGTGGCTAGTCACGTAAAACGATGAATCAGCCTTTACATATTTAAATATCTTTTTTCGCGTGATGTCCCAATTGTGATGAAAAGTTACGACGGCCTGTTTAAGATTTGCCTCAGATAAAACGTCAAAGTAATCCAGTTGCGCTTTCTCCAGTTTAATTTGAATTATGGCCGTGTCGGCATTTGGATTACCTGGCAATGCAACCGCGATTTCTTTGACAGCTTTAGGAGAAAAGTAACCTTGGTTTGGATATCGCGTTGCTATCGCTCTTTTCCCATTGATGAATAACTGTTCGGGGCTATTCTCTTTTTTGTATTTACCGTGCAGTTGCAGGCTCCAGCGTCCGTTTGTCAATATTTTAAAGGATGGTAGTTTGATCCCTCCGCTAAAAACTGGGACGGCACCCTTTTCGGATTGATATGTTATTGGATAAAGTGCTGTGCCGGAATCTTCGGCACTGAAATAAACAGGCTCGCTTAAGGTATAGTTTCCTCCGCGTACAATGACTGTTATGGTTTCATTTAGTTTTTTGTCTTTTCGAAGTTTCCGGATATAATCTCTTGCACCGCTTAGCGAAGCAAAAGGCTTTTGTATCGAACCGGGATTGCGGTCATCTCCTTGCGGTGAGACATAAAGTTTTAAAGCCAATGCGGGATTGAAAAAACAGATTAGCAGGGCACTAACAATTACTTTATATAGCATATTTCAAGATACAAAATATTAATATGTCCTTTATTAAGAGCAATGATATTTTTATTTCTAATTTAATATTGTTATTAATAAGACTCGATATTTCTAATTAAGATAAAATTAAACCTACAGGCTATTTTTTATTATTAATTATCACTAGTGGAGTAACGTATTTAATTATAGATACTTCAGTATTTATAAATTTCACCAAACGATAATATTCTTGCAATAAGAAGGCATTTGCTTTGCCTTACCCGCAAACTATCTCAATAACTCACAAATAATTAAAACATAATGAAAAAACAGATTACTAAATATTACCTCGCTCTGCTCTCCGTTACGGTGTTGTTAGCGATGACCATTAATGGTTGTAAGAAAGACGATTACGAAGGTGAAGTTTCCGGTCTTTGCCCGGTAGTTGTTGCTACTGATCCGTTGGACAAAGCTGTGGATGTGGCGCTCAATAAACTGATCTCCGTAACTTTTAATACCGAGATGGATTCAACCAGTATCAACAGTCAGACTTTTATTATTAACCAGGGTACTACTAAAGTTGCCGGTACCTGGGCTACTACACCTAACCCGAAAATCTTTACTTTTAAGCCTACCCTGCCCTTAACGCCATTTGCGGTTTACACAGGAACGGTAACTACAGGTGCTACAGACAGGTTTAAAACCGCAATGGTTGCAAACTACACCTGGACCTTTACCGCTATTCCTCAGATAACGCTTACCGCATTACCTGTTGCAGGCGGAACAGTAACAGGCGCCGGCACATTTGCACAGGGATCGTCTGCTACCGTTGCTGCAACCGCAGCGGCCGGGTACACCTTTACATCCTGGACCGAGAATGGTTCAGTTGTTTCTAACAGTTCAAGTTATCAGTTTACAATGGCTGGAAACAGGGTATTGGTTGCCAACTTTACACCGGTACCAATAGGAAGTTTTGCAGTTAACCTTAGTGCAGCTCCGGTTGCAGGAGGCGCAACTACAGGCACCGGTTCTTATACCGCAGGGTCAAATGTGGCGATCACTGCCACTGCAAATGCCGGTTATGCTTTCGTAAACTGGACAGATGGGGCAACTGTCATTTCGATAAGTCCCAGTTATCAGTTTATTATAACGGGCAACAGGACGCTGGTAGCTAATTTCAGAGTAGTTCCTGCTTCACAGTTTGTAGTCGCACTTTCTTCAAACCCGATAGCGGGCGGGACAACTAATGGCGGCGGATCTTTTGCTTCAGGCACATCAGTAACGATTACTGCGGCGCCGAATACGGGTTATACTTTTAGCAGCTGGACAGATAAAGCTACTGGATTAGTGATTTCTAACAGTGCGTCATACACGTTTCCTTTATTAGCCAATCGTACTTTCGTAGCCAATTTCCTACTGATACCTGTTGTTGCAATTGGTCCTGGGCCTATTAATCTAGGAGCTGCCGGAGCCTTCGTTATATTGACGAAAGCAGGAATAACCAATATCGGCTCAACTTCAATCACCGGAAATATAGGTGTTAGTCCGGCTGCAGCTACTTCTATGACCGGCTTTGGGTTGATTATGGATTCTGGTGGACAGTCTTCCCATACACCAATTGTAACAGGCGGTGTGTATGCTGCAGATTATGCCGCACCAACACCTGGTAACCTGACTACTGCTGTTAGTGATATGGAAACGGCATTTACCACGGCAAACAACCTGGTGACACCTGCACCAATTGTCAACATTTATGCTGGTGATATAAGCGGAAGAATACTTCCTCCGGGATTATATAAGTGGTCTACAAGTGTATCGGTATCAAGTGTCGGCGTAACTTTAGCCGGTGGTGCGAATGATACATGGGTGTTCCAGATTGCTCAGGACCTTATCGTGAGTACGAATGCAAAAATTACGTTGACCGGAGGCGCACAAGCCAAGAACGTTTTCTGGATAGTTAGCGGACAAGCCAATCTGCTTACCAGCGCAGACTTTAGCGGAAACATATTAAGTAAAACGCTAATCTCATTAGGTACTGGAGCAAAGGTAACCGGAAGGCTGCTTGCACAAACTTCGGTTACGATGGACGCAAATGTTGTAGTTACCCCTTAGTCTATTATTCAACTCATAAAAGAAAATTATGTTACCCATAAATAAGATCATTAGAAAAATTATCCTCTGCAGTTCAATGCTTATCCTGGCCCAGTCTGCAGCAAACGCCCAAACCACTGCACCAACATGGTGGTTTGGTTTGTCAGGAGCGGCAAACATCAGCAAGTATACCGGAACTACCCAACGGTTAAACGATGCGCTGATCGTACCCACAGCCTTTCATAAAGGAAACGGTGTGCGCCCTTTTGGTTCATTCTTAATTGAATACCGCCCCGGAAATGTCTGGGGAGGAATGCTAAACCTGGGTTATGACGGCCGTGGCGGTAAATTTGATGGTGTGATCGCACCTTGCGATTGCCCGGCAACTTTAAAAACCAATACCAGCTACCTCACCATAGAGCCTTCGTTAAGGTTTAGTCCGGGTGGTGGCAACTTCTATCTTTTTGCGGGCCCCCGCGTAGCGATGAACCTGCAGAAAGACTTTTCTTACACCCAGCTTAAGCAACCAAATACGGATGCAGAATTCTCGGCCATGCGTAAAACGCTGGTATCAGGACAAGTTGGTATGGGATATGATATTCCGGTATCATCCGCTGCAAGCGCAACTCAGTTTGTGATCTCACCTTTTGTTTCTTACCATCCATACTTCGGTCAGGATGTTCGTACGATTGAAAGTTGGTCTGTCTCTACTATCCGTGCGGGTATAGCGCTAAAAATAGGTAAGGGTAAAAAGCAGGTTGTTGCAGAACAGCCTGCAGTACCACCAGCAGCAGTTCCGGAGGTTACATTTGCGGTACGTGCACCGAAAGACCTAATGTTAAAACGCTTAGTAAGCGAAACACTTCCTTTGCTAAATTACGTGTTCTTTGATGAAGGCAGCACGGAGATTCCTTCGCGCTATGCATTGCTTTCGAAAAGCAATGCTGCTGATTTTAGGGAAGCGCAATTGCAGAATTCAGCTAATGGTGATTTAACCGGCCGTTCTGCAAGACAAATGAACGTATACTATAATGTGCTTAATATTATTGGCGACCGTATGAGGACAAACGCTAATATCAATATCACTTTAAGTGGTGCGTCTAAAGGCGGCCCAGCTGAAGGGAAACTATTCGCGACTGCGATAAAAAGTTACCTGACAGATGTATTTGGCATTGGCAGCGACAGAATTGCGGTTAATGGACGTACAAAACCAGTTAACCCATCTGAACAACCGGGTGGCAAAAAAGAGCTTGTATTGTTAAGAGAAGGCGACCGACGGGTTGATATACAAAGCAGTTCTAAAGACTTGATGATGGAAGTTGGTGGTGGAATGATGAGGCCCGTACAGATTAATACTACGCAAGCAAATGACATGGACAGCCGAATTTTGTTTAATGTTGCAGGAGCGAGCACTTTGTTAAAATCATATACAATCGCATTAACTGATGCGGCGGGAACTGTTCAAACCTTTGGTCCGTTTACCAAGGATCAGGAAAGTGTTTCAGGAGCAGCGGTGTTAGGTGCTAATCCATCTGCTGATTACAAGGTTGTGATGACGGGTACTACAAACGGAGGTGCTATAACCAGAAAAGAGAGTACACTGCATTTGCAGTCGCAACCTGAAGTTACTGAAACTGGTTTGAGGTACAGCATTCTGTTTAACTTTAATAAGGCTACTACTGTAGCAACATATCAGCAATTCTTAACTGATGTGGTGGCACCGTTAGTAACCAGCGGATCGACGGTAGTTATACATGGCCATACTGACATCATCGGTGCTGATGTTTACAATGAAAAACTATCTATAGAACGCGCTAAACAAGCCCAGCAGATTTTAGAAGCTGCCCTGGCACAAGCCGGCAAAACGGGTGTGAAAATCGAGACCGCAGGATTTGGTGAAGAGTTAAGTCACGCGCCATTTGATAACAAGTTTCCGGAAGAGCGTTTCTACAACAGAACAGTAATAATCGATATCGTTACTAGATAATTTTAATGGATACAATGAAGAGCCCTGCATTTGCGGGGCTCTTTTTGTTTGAATTTATTTCCGATATTGCAGTGGGGATACTACATGGAGGATTTCGAGGATTTATACAACAAGTACTGGAAGCTCGTATTCAATGCCGCCTATAAAAGGTTGGGCGATTTAGAAATTGCAAAGGACATTACTCAGGACGTTTTTGTACAATTGTTTACCAGGCAGGAAAGCGCTCCTGTCGAAAATATTCCCGCATATCTCCTTATTTCTGTCAGGAATGCAGTTTTTAAACATTTGGAAAGGTCGGGCCGGATCGTATTTACTGATGATGCGGCTCTTGATGTACCTGATTCAAAAGCAGACGCAGATGCAGGTATTCGCAATCGCGAGTTTATTGCATCATTTGAGAAATTAGTAGACACATTGCCCCCTCAACAGAAAATTATCTTCAAATTAAAGTTTGAAGAGGAACTTTCCAGCGCTCAAATTGCTGAAAATCTGCAAATATCTCCCAAAACAGTGAGAAATCAACTGGGTAAAGCCCTTTCTGCCCTTCGCTCTTCACTACTTTTTCTTTTCTCGGCGCTGATTCTGTCATTTATTTAAAAATATTTTCTCTTAGCGTGGGCTATTTCAAATTTTTAGACTCTTTATCTATATAGTATCATGAAGAATAATTTAAATAAACGTTTTCTCGAAAAATTTTACGACCTGTTTGAAGCTGAGGATGACCTTATCACTTCGGAGAACGAGGCGGAATTCACCCAACTCAAAGCCGATATTAAATCCGGTATTAACAGTAGTGTTAGGAACAGGATTAAGGCAAATAGCAACATTGCCCCTCCGGTTACTAATATGAAATTATGGGTTCGCTATGCGGGTGTAGCCGCCGCGATGGTATTGATTGGGTTTTCTGTGTTCTTTTTTAACAATGAGCCAGACTCAACTGAATTTGCAGCAAAAGTTGATCAGCAAATCAAACCTGGTGGCAACAATGCGGTATTGACGCTAGCTAACGGTAAGCAGATTATTCTAAACGACTCGCAAAATGGCAACATTGCTGCACAGGGCAGTGTTTCGATTAAAAAATCTGCGGAAGGACTAATCACTTATTTAGCTGGTGATCATGTTGAAAGAGGATCTAAAGCTGCTGAAGTTGCCATGAATACCATCAGCACCCCTAAAGGCGGACAATATAAAGTTGTTTTGCCGGATGGCAGTCAGGTCCAGTTAAATGCGGAATCTTCTTTAACTTTTCCTGCTGCGTTCGCTGCAGGGTTAAGAGAGGTACAGCTTACAGGAGAAGCTTTCTTTATGGTAGCTAAAGATGCAGCAAGGCCATTTAGGGTAATCTCAGGATCGCATAGTGTGGAAGTGCTGGGTACGCACTTTAACGTGAATGCTTACAGTGACGAAGCCAGTATAAAAACTACGTTGCTGGAGGGCGCTGTGCGCGTAAGTGCCGATAACCACAACGAGTTGCTGCAGCCTGGACAACAATCTGCCGCACAGAAAACAGGAACGATGGCACTAACCAAACGCACCGTGAATGTCGATAAATATGTGGCCTGGACAAATGGCTATTTCTCTTTTGCTAATGATGATGTCAAATCTGTACTGCGCCAAATTGGTCGCTGGTATGATGTAGATATTATTTACGATGGAGCTGTGTCTGGTGTTTTCTCCGGGGAACTGTTCAGAAGCTCTAAACTTTCAACCGTACTTAACATTTTAGAAATTAATGGTCTTCATTTCGAAGTCAGGAATAAAACCATTACCGTCTCTCAAATCAACTAATCTTTAAACCACCTAAACCAAACCAATGACAAAACAACTACTCCCAACCTAGCGCCGCTACTTCATAAAAAACCGGAAGTGTCTCACCACTCCCGGCAAATAGGCAAGGCAGACCTTTGATTGAACCCCTCGGGTCTGCGATTTTATTAACCTGATTCTATATCAAAAATATGAAATTTAAATTTCTTTTAGTAGTGATGAAGTTAACTGCTATATTTCTATTGGTTGGCACTATGCACCTCGCAGCCGCGGGCTACTCGCAAAGCGTCACCATTTCCCGAAAGTACGCCTCCCTGGAGACCATTTTCAAAGATATTAAAAAACAAACCGGTTACATTTTCTTTTACAGCGGTAAGCTGGATACGGAAAATAAATTGCTTAATGTAGAACTGCAGTCGGCCCCCCTTAACGAAGCACTCGACGCTGTTCTAAAGCAATTAAACCTGGATTACAAAATTGTAGACCGCACCGTAGTGGTTACTAATGCTAAAACCAGTATCCCGGGGAGTGTACTTCAGGATATTATAAACCGCCGGTTGGAACTGACCGGAAAAGTACTGGACAAGACCACTAACGCAGGCATGCCGGGTGTTAACATCTCCTTTAAAAATAGTAAGTCACTCATTGCCCAAACAAATGCCAATGGTGAATTTAAGGTTACTGCACAGCCGGGAGATATCCTAGTATTTACCTATGTAGGTTACAAACCAGCTGAAGTTAAAGTAACCGATGGAAAGCCACTTACCATTACCCTGGAAGATCAGGTGAATACCATTGATCAGGTTGTGGTAACGGGTTATCAGGTCATTAAAAAGGACAACTATACAGGTAATGCGATTACCATAAAAGGAGAAGACCTGAAACGTTCCAATCCGCAAAATTTGTTAAAAGCGGTGCAAAGCTTTGACCCATCTTTTAGGTTACTGGACAATAACCTGGCAGGATCTGATCCGAACGCCATGCCAAGAATCAATGTGCGTGGTGCAACTGCGCTTCCTGCCATACCAACCAATGCTGCTGATTTAGCCAACAGGGAAAATATATCTGCCCAGTTTAACCTTCCGGCCTTTATACTTGATGGGTTTGAGGTGAGTTTACAAAAGGTAGTGGATTTAGACATCAACAGGATTGAATCTGTAACACTTTTAAAAGATGCACCTGCGGCAGCCATTTATGGATCACGCGCGGCGAATGGGGTAATGGTGATTACGACCAAAGCGCCGATTGCAGGGAAATTGCAGGTGTTCTATAACTCTGAATTGCGGGTAACGGCACCTGATCTGTCAGGTTACGATGTATTAAACGCAAAAGAAAAGGTGGCCTACGAGCAGATGGCAGGATTATTTAAGAACTTAACACCTGGCGTGGGTGATGATACACAGGACAACCTGGATGCACAGTTATTTAGTCGCCTAAAAAATGTGGCCAGTGGCGTGAATACCTATTGGTTGTCGCAACCCCTAAGAAATACATACGGACAGAAACATACGCTTGCCGCCCAGGGTGGCGATCAGGCTTTTAGATACGGTGTTGATTTGCGGTACCAGACGAATCCGGGCGTAATGAAAGGAGCAACCAGAGATGCCTTTAGCGGGGGTATGAATTTTAACTATAATCCTTCGCCGCGTTTGCTCATCAGAAACGATCTTTCTGTGAACCAGACAAATGGTGTGAATTCCCTATATGGCAACTTTTCTACTTATGCCGACATGAACCCCTATTATCCAATTAAGGATGCACAAGGCAGGCTGATACAAGAATTGGCTACCTGGAGGGTTAATACGTTTAGAGACAACAGGCCTGAACTGGATCAGTTCCAATATATCGACAGGTATGTATTCAATCCATTATATGAAGCAAGTTTAAGCAGCTTTAGCAAAGAATCTTATTTCGAGATGATTGATGCCTTATCTGTAGACTACAAAATTTTAGAAAGTCTGCGCCTGAGGGCATTGGTAAGTTTAAACAATACCACCAGCAAAGCAGATAAATTCCTTTCGCCACTGAGCAGAGAATTTTATGGGACGCCTACAAATGATTTAAATAAGCGTGGCAGATATGATTCTGACGGTACTAACTCCTTAAAAGTTGACGGTACTTTTTCCCTAAGCTATTTTAAACAGTTGGAAGAGCACTCCTTTAATATGGTTTTGGGATCAAACATCCTGTCGTCCAAATCTGACTTTAAGAGCTTTTCTGCTCAAGGTTTTTCTAACGACAGGTTTACCAATGTTGGGTTTGCGAGAATTTACAGAGAAAATTCATCTCCTGATGGAAATGTACTCATTAGCAGGACACTCGGCGCTTTCTTCTCCGGTAACTATTCTTACCAGAATAAATATTTGTTAGATGCTACATTCAGGGTTGACGGATCTTCTGCATTTGGATCTGACAGACGCTTTGCGCCGTTTTGGTCGGTAGGATTGGGATGGAATGTACACAACGAAGAGTTCCTCAAAAATAACGAGGTGATCAGTCAGGTAAAACTGAAAGCGAGTTCCGGAATTTTGGGATCTATTGGTTTCCCTCCATATATGTCGCGATCGATTTACAACTACTACAACGACAACTGGTACTCAACAGGTATCGGTGCAGCTTCACAGAACTATGGCAATACCAATCTGGAATGGCAGCAAACTAAAACTTATGATGTGGGTGTTGATGTTGGCTTCTTTAAAGACCGCTTCATGATCTCCCCACGTTATTATTATAAGTTGACCAGGGGCTTGATTACCGACATCAACCTGGCGCCATCAACCGGTTTTACAACCTATAAAGAGAACCTTGGCGACATGAGCAATAAAGGGTATGAAATTTACTTAAGGGCTAATGTATATAGTCGCCCTGACGGATACATCAACATTACCGGAAACATTGCACAGAATAAAAATACCATTGTAAAGATCTCCAATTCGTTAAAAGCATTTAACAGTCAAATTGACGATATACAAAATAATTTAGGCAATAATTTGTATGCTACACCTTTGCTGCGTTACAATGAAGGGCAGTCGCTAAACACATTATATGGCGTAAAATCTATGGGTATCGATCCGGAAAATGGGAAAGAGATTTTTCAGAAGCTGGACGGTTCACTAAGTTATGATTATGATGTGAGGGACCAGCAGCCTATGGGTAACACTGAGGCAATGGCCGAAGGAAACATTGGGAGTACGATTGCCTATAAAGGGTTTGTGTTGAGCGTGAATTTTTGGTTCAGGCTGAATGCCGACATCTATAACCAGACTTTGGTAGACAGGATTGAGAATGCGGATCCGCGATTTAATGTTGACAGGAGAGCGATGACTTTAAGGTGGACGCAACCCGGCGACAATGCTTTGTACAAAAACATTACTGATTTGACACCTACACGTGCCAGCTCGAGATTTGTACAGACTGAAAGTTTAATTGACCTGCAATCGTTAAACCTTTCATACGACATTAAACGTGAAGTAGTTCGCCGAATAGGATTTCAGAACATCAGGGCATCCGTTACGGCCAACGACCTATTCCGATCATCATCCATTAAAATTGAGCGGGGTATCAATTCACCATTTGCCAGAAGTGCGACTTTCTCTTTACAGGCATCATTTTAAACTGATAACACATGAAAAATTATATTTATTTCTTACTGATCATTATTACGTTCTCGTCCTGCAAGAAGTTTCTGGACGTACAACCGGAATCGGACGTGACAAAGGAAGATCTGTTTAAAACAGAAGAAGGATTTAAAGAGGCCTTGAACGGTGTTTATAATTTAGCTGCCGAGCAAAAGCTATATGGTGGCAACCTTACCTTCAGTAACCTGGACATCATGGCCCAAAATTATGAATTTACCAGTTTGGAGAACAGGCTGATACAGTCGTTCAGTTATACGGATGCCAGTTTCATCAGAAGAAATGATGAGATATGGGCTGCGGCATACAGCACCATAGCTAATGTAAATACCATTCTGGAAAACGCAGAGAAAAACAAATCAGTGTTGTATGATAACAATTATGAGCTGATTAAAGGAGAAGCATTAACCTTGAGGGCGTACTTACATTTTGATTTGCTTCGTATGTTTGCGCCATCTTTTGCCAGTAAACCTACAGGCACGGCAATTCCCTATGTAACTACAGTTACCATCAAAAGCACTCCTTTTTCTAACGTGACGCAAGTGCTGGACAAGATTATTGCAGACTTAACCGAAGCAAAGCAATTGTTGAAGCAGGCAGATCCTATTTTGGCATCGAGCTATGTGGTTGGGTATCCTGAAAAAACTTATCCCGGTGGTTTTCCGGAGAACAGGAAGTCGACCGAAACCAAAAGCGGTTCCTTGTTTCTGCAAAACCGCAGGCACAGGATGAATTACTATACTGTGTGTGGTGAACTGGCAAGGGTTTATCTGTATAAGAACGATCAGGTAAACAGTTTAGCCAGCGCGAAAGAGGTGATTGATTCGAAAAAATTTCCATGGACTACCCAGGCAGACTTTTTCAACTTAGACGCAGAACAAAGAGATAAATCATTTTATCCTGAAATTATTTCAGGTTGGTTCGTGCCTAAATCACAAGATTTAGTAAGGGCGTTGTTTTGGAGAGAAGCTCCGGATTATGCCCCAACAATAACGCAGAAGGATATAATTTATGAAAAAGGTAGTGTGGGTGCAGACGACTGGAGGTTTAGAAACTGGTTTTTAGATATGCCATCCAGTACATCAGCGGGGCGATCGCTATTCTTAAAGTATACCTGGAATGGTACACCGTATCGCAATATGCATCCTTTGCTGGCTCCCGCCATGCGTTTATCTGAGATGTATTACATCGCGGCCGAATCAAGCTTCGACAGCGATCCGGTAAAAGCAACTGCCTACGTAGATAGCGTGCGCTTTCACCGTGGCATAGGAACCGTTATCCCTAAAACGATTAACAGGCCAGATTTCATTAAAAAGTTGGTGGAAGAAGCACGTAAGGAGTTTTACGGAGAGAGCCAGATATTTTACATGCATAAAAGGTTGAACCGCGACATCATCAATACCAATGGGATGATTTACCCTGCGAGTGACAAGATTTTTGTGTTCCCGCTTCCACTGGACGAAATAGGTTATAGAAACTAAAGAAGAAAACCATGAAAAGATTTATTCCATATACATTTTTGCTGGCCTTACTATTGTTTGCCTGCAAGAAAAATGATGTTTATCAATACGAAAGCGAGACCGATAATATTTATTTCCGTTACTTGAATACTGATGGGAGTAAGGACACCTCGTCTGTAACTTACTCTTTTGCTACTAAGCCGGGCTTGGTGAGCGATACCATTTGGATACCGGTAAGTATTGCCGGAAAACGTGTTAACAGAAACCGCAGTTTTATGCTGACTGTTGTGGATTCACTAACTATTGGTAAAGTAGGTACGCACTACGAAGCACTGAAACCGTCATATAATATGCCGGCAGATTCCGGTAAAGTACGTGTGCCTTTTATCATTAAAAACACAGACCCTGAGTTGGCGAGTGCAACCAAGAAGGTTACGTTAAGGATAGGAACAGGAGGAGATTTTAAAGGAGACCTGCCCCTCATGATCAGAACAAAAAGCTTTCTGTTTTCAAACCGTCTCGAGCAGCCATCCTGGTGGATGTACTGGCAGGGCAATCTGGGGCCTTATAGCAGAACAACACATCGTTTGTTCCTTATATCAGGAGGACAGGATTTAACCAATCCGGCAGCCCCGAACGGTTATCTGGGGATACCAAGAACACTCTATTACATTGAGAATGCTAAAAACTTTGTGAAAGACCCGTTTACCTGGGTGGCCAGGTTTCCTGAAAAAGGATATGTGCTAACCAAAAGAACCGATGGCACGCAGGACTATGATTTTTACCAGTCATCTGCGCCACTTGTGAAAATACAGCTTAAATATTTTGCACAGGTGAACGCTTATTTTTTCATCAATGAGAATGGCGCTCAAATCATCATCAACTAAACAGCAGACCATGAAATTAAGATTTATATACATACTGTCGCTTCTTGCGATTTGCTATACGTCCTGCAAAAAGGATTTGGGGAACTATAAATATTCACCACCATCTGAACCTGTGGTAGAAGGAATAGCGGATGCGAACATTCCCGCACTGATTGGAGACTCTTTAATCATCAAACCTAAAGTAAGTTTGGCCGGGGCAGACCCGTTAAAAGATTTAAACTTTGAATGGAGGATTCTTTTACTAGAGGAATTGCGTGAGCTAAGTATTACAGGCTATCCTTTTAAAATGTTGTTTAACCTGGGAACCGGTGAAAGAGCGGCTACTTTGATCGTAACTGATAAAAGAAACGGACTGATCTACAAATACAAATTTAAGATTACAGGTACGACCCAGTTTTCTAACGGGACTTTAATATTAAGTAATGATGGGGGGAAGGCGAAACTTTCCTTTGCTAAACCAGATAATTCTATTCTCGCCAATATCTACGAAAGTTTGCAGCCCGGGAAATCTTTGCCTAACAATCCTGTTCAATTGTATTACTCTAAACCTTTACCTTATCAATTGCTGAGTAAGGAAGAATACTGGATTATGTGCAATGACCCTGTTGGGGGAAGCGTTATTGTGAACCCAAGCACGCTGCTGCGTAAAGATGATTTTAAATCGCAGTTTTTCCTGCCACCACCTGTTGTAGTGCCGGGATACCTGGAAACAGACATGGGCACATTATCGCGTGGGGTCCTTAACGGCAAGTATTATACAGGTGTGGCCACAACGGCGCCATTTGCGCCTGATTATGGGAAATATGCAAATGAATTGCAGGGTGATTATTCATTGTCTCCGTATTTTAGCAAGGAAGGTGGATACATATTTGGTTTTGATACCAAGAGCAAAGCCTTTGTTGGATTTGACGGTGGCGGGACTTATTTCGGTACAACTTATAGCGCAGGTTTTGCACCGTTCGATCCTAAAAATATAGGTATGAGTAACCTGATGTTTATGAAGGCTGTCAATGGGCAGACCACTTATGCCTTCTTCAGGGATGAAACCGGCACCTATGAATACACATTCACCATTAGTTTTAATTCAATTCCCCGGGCAATTTTTCCACAATCCAAGCGACTGTTTACAGGTTCTGCGCTGGTAATGCCCGATTCAAAATGGGTTAGAAATTCGATCAATGTATTTTACTTCTCTTCTAATGATAAGATTTACAGGTACAACCCGATCAATGAAGAGGTACGCGCGCTGGACGCGACTTTTAGCGGAAAGAAAGTTTCGATGCTAAAGATCAGTGCTGACAATAACACCCTTACTGTTGGGGTTGAAGGTGCTTTATACACGCTTGATGTCACTACAGGTAAGAATGGGAGCATTGTTACAACCAAAACGATTAACGGTATTCCAGGATCGCCGGTTGATGTATTGATAAGAACAAATTAAGAACAAACACATGAAACTAAAATATTTAATTCTGGCCTTAATGGCCCCGTTGGCAGTAGCTGCACAGAAGCCTGCGCCTAATTTTACGATGACTGGTAAGATCGGCAATTTGAATAAGCCTGCTAAAATCTATCTGGATTATATGTCTGACGGACAGGGGGCTTCTGATTCCTGCGAATTGGTTGATGGGGTATTTAAATTTTCCGGCTACATCGCCGGGAATACTTCCTCAAGAATAACGTTGTCTCGCGATGGCATCAAGGACAAAGAAATTTATGGTAAAGGAACAGGTGATGTGATTTATCCATCTTTCGGTAAGGAGAACATACAGATCAATTCTGCTGATTCACTTTACAATGCAAAATGGACAGGATCTAAAGTATATGATGAATTACAGGCATTTATTAAGGTGGTTGGTCCGCCGGTGATGACCATTCACCACAATGCCAACGCTACACTTGAGCGGGCTACGCCTGAGCAGAAAGCAGATACGCTGTATTTTAAGGCGCTGAACAAAGTGGTAATGGGAATGCAGGCATCCCGCAAATTGAAGATTATTGAATTTGCAAAGGCTAACCCGAATTCCTGGTTTGCAATGCAGTCGCTGCAGGAAGGCTGGGGAGGAGGTGCAGCTAACGCTCCAAAGATGCTGGCGCTCTTCAATACAATGAGTGAGCCATTGCGTTTGTCGTACACTGGCCAGGGTTTGTACAAAATGCTGAATGCCAATACTGTTGCAGGCATTGGTGCGGTTGCACCTAACTTTACACAGAAAGATGTAAATGGAAAGCCGGTTTCGCTAACTGATTACAAGGGTAAATATGTGTTGGTAGAGTTCTGGGCAAGCTGGTGTTCGCCATGCCGTGCGGAGAGTCCGAATCTGTTAAAGCAATATGCTGCCTATAAAGATAAAGGCTTCGAGATTCTGGGTGTATCCGTAGATAGCGATAAGGCGAAATGGCTGGAAGCGATTAAAAAAGACGGATTAACCTGGACACAGGTGTCTGACTTGAAAGGCTGGGAAAGTGATGCGCGTAAAGTGTACGGCATTTCTGGTGTGCCGGCTAACTTTTTAATTAGCCCTGACGGCAAGATAGTTGGCGCCCATCTGGTAGGTGAAAAACTAAACCAGAAGCTTGCTGCATTGTTTGCAAATTAGTTGAGATTGATGATTGCGAAGGCAGTCATTGCGAGGTACGAAGGTACTGTCTTCAAAACCAAATATATTTTGACTTATA